>NZ_JAPDIR010000004.1 GCF_029870595.1 Sphingomonas sp. CBMAI 2297 | reverse complement strand
GGCATCTTCCTGCATCGCGGCATCGACATGGTCGTGGCGCTCTACGCGGTGGCGAAGGCGGGGGCGGCCTATGTGCCGATCGATCCGGACCTGCCCGATGCGCGGGTCCTGGACATGATCGCGGATGCCGGCGTCGATTGCATCGTCGCGCAATCGGCGCAGGCCGGACGCGTCGCACCCGGCGGCGCGCGCGTGCTGGACCTGGACGGGATCGCCGATGCCCTGCGCGCAATGCCCGAGACCTCGATCGCGCTGCGCCAGCCATCGAGCGGAATCGCCTATCTCATGTACACTTCGGGCTCCACCGGACGGCCCAAGGCGGTGCAGTTTCCCATCGATGCCGCGATCCTGTCGATCCGCTGGCTCCAGCACCAATATCCGGTCGAGCCGGGCGATCATCATCTGTTCAAGACGCCGTTCGGTTTCGACGTGTCCATCTGGGAGATATTCTGGCCGCTCTACCATGGCGGCACGCTGGTGGTTTGCGGGCCCGACGGCCATCGCGATCCCGCCTATCTGCGCAGCCTGATCGAGCGGCATGGCGTAACCTGCGCCAATTTCGTCCCGTCCATGCTGCAGGTCATGCTCGACGAACTGCCCCCGGCGGCGAGCTGCCCGTCGCTGCGCTGGGTGCTGAGCGGCGGAGAGGCGCTTTCGCCCCAGCTGCGCGATCGGTGCCATGCGCTGCTGCCGCATGCGACGCTCGTCAATCTCTATGGGCCGACGGAGACGCATTCGGTAACCGACATCGTGGTGCCGAGGGATCCGGGCAATGGCTTCGTCCCGCTCGGCCGCCCATCCGCGGCCTATCGGCTCTATGTTCTCGACGGCGAGCTGGAGCCGGTGCCGATCGGCGTCGTGGGCGAGCTCCATATCGGCGGCGATATCGGCGTGTCGCACGGCTATCTGGGCAGGCCCGCGCTCACGGCGGAGCGCTTCGTCCCGGATCCGTTCGGCTCGCCCGGCGCGCGCATGTACCGCAGCGGCGACGTGTGCCGCTATTACGCCGATGGCGTGCTCGAGCATCTCGGGCGGGGAGACCGCCAGGTGAAGATCCGCGGCGTGCGCGTCGAGCTTGGCGAGATCGAGGCCGCGCTGCTGGACGAGCCGGGGATAAGGTCCGTCGTCGCCGCGGCGATCGGGGACGGCACGGATCGCCAGCTGGCGGCATTCGTCGTGCCGGAGGATGGCGGGATCGAGGCGGCGGCGGTGCTGCATCGCGTCGCGGGCCGGTTACCGCGGCACATGATCCCCGCGGCGATCGTTCCGCTCCCGGCGATTCCCCATTCGATCAACGGCAAGATCGACCATGCGGCGCTGGCCCGGCTCTGGGCCGCCCGGGCGGACGCCTTGCCCCTGGGCGACGGCGCGCCGGCGCTCAGCGACACCGAGCAACGGCTCAAGCGCCTGTACGAGCAGATTCTGGGCCGCTCCGACATCGATCCGGAGCGCAGCTTCTTCGAGATGGGCGGCCATTCGATGCTCGCGTTCCGCCTGACGGCGGCATGCGAGCGGGAATTCGGCATCGTGCTGTCGATGCAGGCGCTGTTCACGCACGACACGGTCCGGGGGCTCGCGCGCGAGATCGAGACGGTGCGGACCAGCCAGCGGCTGTCGCTGGTTCCGATGGAGCGCGGCCCGGAAGCCGGGCGACGGGTGGTCTTCCTGGTGCACGGCGCCGACGGCACCACGGTGCCGCTTCGCCATCTCGCAAAGGCACTGCGCGGCGATTGCGCGGTCTACGGCTTCCAGGCGCCGGGCCTGGACGACGAGAGCGATATTCCGCGATCGGTGCAAGCCTATGCCGAACGCTATGTCCGGATCGCGGAGCAGGTGGCCGAGGGGCGCCGGATCATTCTGGCCGGCTGGTCCTATGGCGGCGCGGTTGCGCTCGAGATGGCGCGGCTCTGGCAGGAACAGGGCCTGCCGGTGGAAGCCACGATCCTGCTCGACTCCTTCGTCCTCGCGCCCGTATCGGCATCGCGGCAGGGCGACGCCGATGCCGGGTTCGACGGCATCGATTTCCTGGGTGCCGGACCGGTGGGGGAGGGCGTGCTGCTCGATCGGCTCGCATCGATCCTGAAGGCGAATCTCCGCTCGTTCCTCCGCTATTTTCCCGAGCGGTTTTCCGGTCGCGTCGAATTGATCAAGGCCGGTCGCGGCTTTCCCAATCTGTCGGGCGCGCTGCTGGGCGATTACGACTCGACGTCCCGAAGCTGGGAGCACTTCCTCGACCATATCGCGACGCATGAGGTCGATGCCGATCATTTCGATCTTCTGTCCGAAGGAAGCGCCGAGATGACCGCGAAGAAGATGCTGAATATCATGGATTTATGCCATGAAACATAGATCTGGATCAGCCGAACTTCATGAAGTTCATGCTTAATATGGATAATAGATATGCCGGAACTTTGATGTTATGCTGGTTGGGTAATCAAGTTCACGGGAATTCGTATAGACAAGCGGGAGGGAAGGCATGTCCACGAAGAATCCGGTGGCATTCGTGCCAGAGGCCTATAATCCAGACGCCTATAATCCCAACGCGTATAACATGATCGTCTATTCGCGGCCGCAAAATCATTCCGAGCTGATGTTCTTTCCCCGGCGGCCGCAGGGCGGGCTTTCTACCCTGGAGGAAATTGCCAGCTCCAGCGGCGGCCAGGATATCCAGAGCGCGAGCGAACGAGGCGGGCAGCAGTTCGGCGCCGCGTTCACCGCCAAGGCGATGACCGCCGAATCCCGAAGCGAGCCGGGGGCGGTCGTGGCCTTTCTCGAAGGCTGCTATCCGATGGCGGTCATGTTCAACACGGCCACCGGCGCCTGGACCTCGGCACAGGCGCAGGCCGCCATTGCCGCCGCGGACCGGACGAACGTGTTCCGCGCGCTCGAAGGGCTTCCCGGCCAGACCGAGGTGCCGGTCGTGGTGGAATCGGCAAAGGCGCTTGGCGACGCGATCGGCAAGGTCGCGAGCAGCGCCGGGCGTGCGCTCGTCCAGTCGAGCGTGGCGCCGATGTGCGCGGACATGCGGCTCGTCGACGTCTCGCGCAGCCCGGCCGTGCCCGTCGATATCTATGAAGCGGCGACCAAGACCTCTCCCGATCATCTCCTGATCGTGGCGCCGTTCCTCGGCCAGAAGGACTCGAAGCCGGAGATCTGCTGCGACGGCATTCTCGCGAATGGCGAACTGGTCTTCTCGGCCTTTTCGGAAAAGGCGCGCGTCGCTTCCGAGCCGCCTTATGAAGATCTTCGCATCGTCACCTCCGATGATCTCGATCCCGCTGTCCGCGAGGCCGCGCGCGATGTGGCGGCGCAGCTGGCGGCGAAGCTCGGGGTGCGGAACTGCGTGTTCCATGCCGAATTCTGGGTTACCGGCAATGGGCCGCAACTCAGCGATTTCATGACCCGTCCGGGCGGCGGGCTCATTCCCGAGATGGTGAAGGCCAAATGGGGCGTCGATCTGCGTGCCGCGCACGTCTATGCCAGCTTTGCGATGGCGGACGAGCTGGTGCGTATCGCGAGGGAAGCGAAGACCGCTCCCGAGCAAGTGGCGATCGGCAGCCTTTATTCCGCTCCCGGGAAGACCGCGACGATGCTGGGGAATGACGAGCGCGCCACCCTGGCCGAGGACGGGCGCGTGATCGCCTACAGCGTCGTGAGCGAGTTCTCCAACTCCGCCGTGGGCAGCAACGATTCGCGTGGGGCCTTGTGCGTGAAAGGAGCCGATTCCGCCGGAGCGGTCGCCGCGCTCGATGCCATCGCCGCGCGCTTCGGCCTTGCTTGAGCATGACCGTCAGTTGAGCCGGATCATTTTGGGAAGGGAGGGCGCTATGCGAGCCTGGTTGTCGATCGCGGGCTGAGATGCCCGCACAGCAGCGCCCGTCGCGCGACCGGGATGCACCGTGAAGCAATGCATTTCGGATCGGGCGAGGGGCGCTCGTTCCTGTTGTCCGGGTCAGTCGCGGTTGCGCGGTGACTCGCCGGACGAAGTGCGTCTCGGCGGCCGGGGACCGGCATCGATTGGATATTCCCTCGTTGCGCGTGGGGGTGGGCGGCTTCGTGCCCGCCATCGGTGTCGTCGCGCCCCATGGGACTGGCATTGAGTCATAGGGGGCAAGCCATGCGAGACGAGTATCTTTCGTTGTTTCTGCCGCAGGACATCCTGCTCGAATCCTTCACCTTCCCCTTCTTCGACATCAACTACACCGTCGATCCGGTGGCGATGGCGAGCCTGTTCCACAACACCCCCGATCCCACGCCGGGGCGCGGCAAGCGCGGGCTCTATGTCCACATACCGTTCTGCGAGACGGTCTGCGCCTTCTGCCCCTTCATAAAATCGGTCGGCACGCTGGAGCGGATCGAACGCTATCTCGAGGCGCTCCATCTCGAGATCTCGATGCTCGCGGAAACGCCGCTTTGCGGGTCCTGGACGTTCGATGCGGTGTATCTCGGCGGCGGGACTCCGTCGGTGCTCAGCCCGCGCCAGATCGATGCGCTGCTGGTGCATATCCGCTCCGCCTTCCGCCTGTCGTCCGATCTCGAAATGACGATCGAGGTCGAGCCGAAATCGGCGACGGAGGCGTTTTGCGCGGCAGCGGCGGGCGCGGGGGCGAACCGCGTTTCGTTCGGCGTCCAGACGCTGAACCCACGCTATCGCGAGATGATGAACCTCACCGCCTCGCTCGACCAGATCCAGGCATTGGCCGCCCGGTCGCGCAAGCTGTTCGAGGCCGCCAATTTCGACATGATCGTCGGCTATCCGGGCCAGACCGAGCGCGAGGTGGAGGACGACATGGCCGCCGCGCTGGCGCTCGACGTGGGGAATATCTCGGTCTTCCCGCTCGATTATCTCGCCACCTTGCCCAGTTTCCTCGATCGTGTCCGCCGTGGCGAATATCCGCCGCCGCCGCCGAGCGCGCGGCGCTGGGAGCTCTTCCATCACGCCCGTGCCGAGCTCGCCAGGGGCTATGACGCCCAGAACATGTATTTCTTCTCGGAGCCGGGAATGCCGGGTTGCCGCTACATGTTCGATATCGTGTACGGCGGCTATTTCGACGAGTTCGTCGGGGTCGGGGCGGGTGCCTACAGCATGCTCAGGGGGCTGGCCTACAGCAACGATCAGTTCGAGAGGAACTATACGCAGGCGCTGCTCGAGGAGCGCAGGCTGCCGATCGCCATGGCCACGCCGGGCCATGCCTATGAGAAACACTATGTCTATTTCGGCAAGCGCACGCGCGCCGATCTCTCGGAGGCCCGGGAGCTCGGCATCGATACGGTCATCGCCGCGAAATTGAATGCGCTGGAGGGTGCGGGCTATGTCGCGCGCGATCGGCAGCTTTACACGCTCACCCCGGCGGGGGAACGTATCTATGCCCAGATCATGGTAGGTTTTCTGAGCGACCATCAGCGCCGACTCTACGATCGGGTCTGCCTGCGGATGAAAGACAAGCTGAACTGGAACTTCGACGGCGCCCAGAGCGCGGACACCGCCGCGGCGCGGGGCCTGGCCGCGTTCAATGTGATGCCGCAGCGCAAGGCGCTCTAGTCGAGCGGCGGTTCGTGGGCACTGCTGGCTGGTCAAACAAGGCAAAGCGTCAGCGCGATCGCCGCCATGGGCATCCAGGGAGCCGTGGCGATCGCAGGCCAGCGCGAATGGACGAGGACGAGTGTCACTCCGCTTGCCGACAATAGCGCGAGCCACGCGGGAACGGCCTGATAGGGGCCAAATCTGTGCGCCGCGGCGAACAACGAGGCGAGGAGCAGGAACCAGCCGATGATCCGCGCCCGAGGTTGAGCGGGGCGGAGCGATCCGGCGCGTCGCTGCTTCCCCTGCGCGAGATTGGCGAGACCCGCATAGCCGAGCAGGGCAACTTCAAGCGACATCGGCAGCCTCCCGAACCTCGGGCCGGGCAACCTCGGGCCGGGCAGGGACGGTGCGCCGGCTTGGCCGGGCCGCGGCGATCGGCCGCTTTGCCAGCCGCCACGCCGCGAAGCCGAGCGCCGCGGCCAGCAGGGCCATGGTGGCGTCGAACGCGAGGAAGAGGCCATCGAACGGCTGCGGCGCCGACGGAATCCCGCGCATGGCGGCCAGATCCGCGATGGGGATCGCCGCGAAGACCAGGGCAGCGATCGCCAGCGTCTCGATCCACGCCCGGCGGGCCGGACGGAGCAGCGACAGCCCGGCCAGCCCGAACCAGGTCCAGAACATGGCGGAGACCTCCAGATCGGCACGGCCGGGCAGCATCGGCGGCAGCAACCGGTTGGCGAGCAGATAGGCCGCCATTCCCGCGGGCAGGCAGGCGATCACCCCGATATTGAGCCGTTCGACGAGCGACAGGCCGAAGAAGGGCTTCGCGCCCGGCCTGCGTCGCTTCACGGTCCACAGCACCAGGCCCGTCGCGACCATCGCGCCGCCGGTAAGGCCGAGCAGGAAGCAGACCCAGCGCAGCAACGGCCCGGCGAACCAGGCCAGGTGCAGGCCGAGCATCACGCCGGCGGTCTCCACGGCGGGGCCGGGCGCGGGAGAGGCGGCCAGCCTTTGGCCGGAGCCGCCGGCATAGGTGATCGATGCACCGCGCGCGTTCAGCCTGTCGTCGCTCGAGCGGAGCAACGTGACGGTGGAGGATGCGTCGTCGGGATTGCCCACGATGATCCGCGAGACCCGGGCACCCCGCCATTCCGCCGATGCCGCCTCGACGAACCGTGCGATGTCGGCGAGCTGTCCCGGCCGCCCCGATGCGCGCTGATTGGCGGTGTCTCCATAGAGGCTCGCGGAAAAGGCGGCGGGCTGCGGATAATTGGCCGCGATCGGCCAGGGCATGTACATCACGACGAGCGTGATCAGCCCGGTATAGGTGATCATCGCATGATAGGGCAGGGCGAGCACCGCGGAGACGTTGTGCGCGTCCAGCCAGCTGCGCTGCCCCTTGCTCCAGCGCAGCGTGAAGAAATCGACGAATATGCGCTTGTGCGTGATCACGCCGGACAGGATCGCCCCGAGCATGAACATCGCGCACAGCCCGGCGAGCCACCTGCCCCAGGGGTGGGGCAGCTGCAGCTGGAAATGGAAGCGATAGAAGAATTCGCCGCCGCGGGTCTCGCGCGCCTCGACGGGGAGGCCGCTTGCCGGATCCAGGCGGATTTCCGGCCGGCGCGGCGCACGCGGCGCCCTGGGATCGGAGTTGGGCCGGGCGCGTGTGAACACCCGGGTCACGAGCGTGCGCTCGGTCGGGAGGTAGATGGTCCATTGCTCGTCGTGCGGCGCGTTCCGCTGGAGCCAGGCGATAGCGCCGCGGGCCGCTTCGGACTGGGCGACGGGCCGCGGCCGGAACTCCGGTTGCATCCACCGAGTGACCTCGGGGCGGAAATAGCTCGCGGTGCCGGTCAAGAACATCGCGAAGAGGATCCAGCCGGCGACCAGTCCGAGCCAGCCATGGATCCACGCCATCGACTGGCGCAAGCCCTTGCCCCTCACGGGCGGATCCCCAGCAGCAGCGCGGTGCCGCCGGCGGCGATGGCCGTGCCCCAGATCAGGCCCGCAACCCGCACGAGCCGCGGCTCGTGAAACGCCCATAGCCCGAACATGGCATAGAGCAGGAAGGAAAGGATCATTCCCCAGACGGTGGCTTCGACCCGCGCGACCGGCAACGACCGAGCCGCCAGCGTCGCCAAGGCCGCCGCCGCGGCATAGCCGCCGACCAGCGCGGTCAGGCAGCGCCCCGCCATCGACCATCGCTGCCCGACTCCCTGGGCCCTTGCCATTCCATTCCCCCTTTTCCCGCCTTGCATCGGCTGGCGATCCCTCCTAGCAGCAAATGCGAATCGTTATCAATAACAAAGGGGGTTTTGTGGCTGCTGCTTCCCGTCGCTCGCGTTTCCGTGGATTCCTGATGCATTCGGCATGGGTGCCGGCGTTCGCGCTCCTGTGCGCACCCGCCCATGCCAAGGATGAGCCGGACGAGGACAAGGCCCAGGATTCCGCCATCGTGGTGACGGGCCTGCGCGAGAAGCAGGCGGGGTCCGGCACCAAGACCGACACGCCGCTGATGGAGACGCCGCAGACCATCACCGTGATCGACAATGACGAGCTGGTTCGCCGCAACGCGCTGTCGATCAACCAGGCGCTCGGCTATGTCGCGGGCGTGGCGGCCAATCAGCGCGGAGGCATGGTCACGCGCTACGACCAGCTCATCCTGCGCGGTTTCGCGCCGGGGGTGTATCTCGACGGCATGCGGCTGCTGGCCGGTCCCTATTCGACACCGCAGATCGACTTCAATCGCATAGACCATATCGATGTCGTGAAGGGCCCCGCATCGGTTCTGTACGGCAATTCGACGCCGGGTGGCCTGATCAACCTGACGAGCAAGATGCCCGAGCGCGTGGCGTCCGGCCGGTTCGAGTTGCAGCTGGGCAATTACGACACGGTCCGCGCGGTGGCCGACATCAACCAGCCGCTCGATGCCGACGGCCGGTGGCGCGCGCGCATCGTCGGCGGCTGGCAGAAGGGGGACGGGCTGACCCGCGGCACCTTCTCCGAACGCTATCACGTCAGCCCGATGCTGACCTTCGCGCCCGACGATGCGACGAGCCTGACGCTGATCGCCTCCTACCAGCGCTCGCCGAGCGGCGGAGGCTATTCGGGCGTTTCGGCCTATGGCTCGGTCCTGCCCAATCCCAATGGCCGGCTGCCGCGCGACATCAACACCGGCGATCCCGGCTATGAGCGCTACGATCACCGCGCCAAGTCGATCGAGGCGCTGTTCCGCCACGATTTCAACGCGAACCTCTCGTTCCGGTCGAGCGCCCGCTTCCAGAACAACTGGCTGAGCTATCGCCAGCTCTATGTGACGGGCTTCGCGACGACCGGGACGGGCGCGAACCGCAATACGGACTATTCGACGATCATTCGCGGCGGCGGCGGCGCGGACGAGAATTTCGACACGCTGACGCTCGACAACAGCTTCAACGCCCGGTTCGAGACCGGACCGCTCCGGCACAACATACTGGCGGGCATCGACTATCAGCACATCGCGGGCGAGAATTTCCAGCAGTTCAACACCGGGGTTTCGAGCAATCCGCTCACCAGCATCCCCAATCTGAACCTCTATCGTCCATCCTATGGCGGCACCCTGCCGAGCTTCGACCTGACCAAGCTGTCGAGCGCCTATACCAACAGCTACAGCAAGCGCGATCAGGTCGGCGTGTATCTGCAGGACCAGATCGCGATCGGCCGGCTCCAGCTCATCGCCAGCGGACGCTATGACTGGTACGACCAGACGACGCTCAACAAGCGCAGCAATGCGATGACGCCGTTCGGCCAGACCGCGTTCACCGGCCGGCTCGGCGCGCTGTACGAGCTGCCGTTCGGCGTCTCGCCCTATGTGAGCTATTCGGAATCGTTCGAGCCGCAGACGGGCGCGACCTGGGACGGGGTTCCGTTCGATCCGGTCTCCGGGCGCCAATATGAGGCGGGCATCAAATATCAGCCGCGCGGCACCAATGCCCTGTTCACCGTCTCTGCCTATGACCTGCGTCGCCAGAAGGTTCCGGTGGGCGATCCGCGCGCCGGCACCAACGGAATCCCCTCGACGGCGCAGATCCAGATCGGCGAGGTGCGTGTGCGCGGCCTCGAGTTCGAGGGGCGGGGGGAAGTGACTCCGGGCTTCGACGTGGTGGTCGCCGCCGCCTATACCGACGCCATCATCACCCAGGGCGCGCCCGCCGTCGCGCCGACCGCGACCAGCAGCGGCACGCCGACCACCACCGGCACCCGTCAGCTCGGCACGCCTGAATGGGCGGCCTCGACATTCCTGTCCTATGATTTCGGCAAGAGCGGGCGCATCGCCGGCCCTCTTGGCGGGCTCAGGACAGGCTTCGGCGTTCGCTATGTCGGCAGCTCCGACGGCACCACCGCCTACAAGGTGATCAACGGCGTCACCACGTTCGAGCGCTTCACGACCGGGAGCTTCACTCTGGTCGACGCGATGCTCGGCTATGATCTCGGGCGGGCGACGCCGGCGCTGCGGGGCTTCTCGCTCGCGCTCAACGCGTCGAACCTGTTCGACAAGACCTATGTGTCTGCCTGCCCCTTCAGCAACAGCTGCTATTTCGGCGCGGGGCGGACAGTGGTGGGTTCGCTGCGCTTTCAGTGGTGAGCGGTGCATCGGGGCGGCCATCCGAAGGCCGCGCCTGGTGTGTTCCTGCCGGATGAGCGGTCAGGTCGTCACGGCCCCTTGCGGACGATCTCCTGTCGAGATGTCCAACGGGGGCCTGATGCGTGTCGTGAGCCCCAGCGTGCGGCCCTCATTGTCCTTGAAGAAGGCCATCCATTCCTCGGTGCCGTCTCCGTACCGATGGATCCTGCGCGGCGGGTTCATGAATTCCACGCCCGCGGACTGGAGCGCGACGAGCGTCAGGCGGATATCCTCGACTTGAAAATAGAGGATCGATTCTCCGCCGCCGCCGCCGGGCTCTTCGGTCAGAAGCAATCTGACGCCGCCACAATCGAAAGCGGCCAGATCGCCGAGCGAGAAAACATGCTCGAGCCCAAGCACCTCGCCATACCAATGCCGTGCAGCGGCGATATCCTTTACCTGGCGCGAAATCTGGCCGATCGGCCCGATGACCAGCTGGGTTGCCATTTTGTCGGTGCCCTTCGCATGGAGTGAGCCATCGTTGCGTCGCCGATCCGATCCCCGAGTTCGGCGCGGCTGCGCGGGTTAGGTTTCGCGTGAATGCTGGTGACGCGATATTTGGCCAGGATATCGTGCAGTGACCCGATTTTCCCTCCCCTTGGGCGATATGCCGGCGTCAGCGCCTATACCGGCCTTTCGGACCTCGGAGGCGGGGAGTGAAATTCCCGTCTCGCGTCGATAAGCTTCGGGCATGAACGCCAACCGGAAGAGAGGACGGCCCGCCCATCCGGATATTCTGACGCCGGGGGAGTGGCGCGTCGCGAAGGCGGCACGGTTCGGCATGACGAACCGGCAGATCGCCGAGCGGCTCGAAATCGGCGTCGAGGCCGTCAAATTTCATCTCGCGAACATCCTGCTCAAGCTGAGCATGGCGCGCCGGCAGGACCTGGCGAACTGGCCGGGCATGCCGGCGACCGATCGGAATTCTCAGGAGGCCGAAATGCAGCAATCGACCAGGGAAGAATCGCAGCCGCTCATCCCGCCCGGCTTCACGCGGGTCTTCCCCTATCTCTTCGTCAGGAACGCCCGCGACTATCTGGGATTCCTTGACGAGGGCCTGGGCGGCGAAATCATCGACATTCACGCCGCGCCCGACGGCACCGTCCTGAATGCGCATGTTCGCTTCGGCGACACGACCATCATGGTCAGCGAGGCTCGGGGCGAGCAAGCCGCGTCGCGCGCGGCCATCTACCTCTATGTCGTCGATGCGAAGGAAGCCATGGCGCGTGCCGTTGCGGGTGGCGGGCGCGAAGTCAGTCCGGTGGGTTTCCGGCCCTATGGAGAACGGCAAGGCGGCCTGGCCGATCCCTCCGGCAACATCTGGTGGCTCTCGCAAAGACTGGCCCCGGGCGGCTATTGAGGCCGCTCAGCCGAGCGTCCACGCCGAATGGTGCAAGGCATTCGCGATCAGGCGCAAGGACGCATCCCGGTCAGCGCGCGGCCAGCGACCTGATACCGGCGGCGACAAAGGCGGGCAGGCGGTCGGCAATTCCCGCGAAATCCTCGGAGGAGACGGACCCTCCGGAGATTCGGTCGATGCGGCCGGTCTGGCCAAGCGAGAAGGTGAAAGCGCCGGTGAGGAAGTGATAGCCCCAATATAGGGTTTCGCGCGGAACCTCGGGCATCAGCCGCTGCATGTCGTCGATCAGCACGCGCGAGACCTCGTCGAAGACTTCCGACATCAGCGCATGCATGGTGCCGCGCGAGCTGTTCACGAACGCGACGATGGCGGCGTAGTTGCGGTGCCCCTCGCTCAGCATGCCGAACTCGAAGCCCGGGCGGGTAAATGCCTCGAGGAGCCCCTCGAGCGTGCCTTGCCCGCCGGTCGCGGCGCGATAGGCGTCCAGCGCCTGCACGCGCAGCGCGTTGACCACGGGACCGCGCCTGCGGAAGACGGCGGCGAACAGTTGCTCCTTGTCACCGAAATAATAGCGCATTAGCGCGGCATCCACGCCCGCGGCCTCGGCGACGCTCACAAATGTCGTGCCGTCATATCCCTTGGAAGCGAACTCCGCCTCGGCATGATCGAGAATGATCGTCATCGACTCTTCGCGACGTTCGGCGTTCGAGCGCCGCGATGACGGCGACTTTCTCGACTTCCGTTGCGTTGTCACGTCCAAACCCCAGTTGAAACTGTTGCCGCCCCGCCTCTCCCGGCGGGGGAGAAACTCGCGGTGATGCCCAAGCCTCTCGTTCTCGGTAGGCACTTTTTTCCAGGAAAGAAAATAGATTCGCCCCCGATTCCGAAGGGGTTCGCCGCCAGGGGCGAACCGGTTGCGAAACATATTCCTTCCTAACAAAAGAAAGATATTGACTTGGCGGCGCTGTTGGCGGAGTCATTGGATGGAGAGGACGGGCAGACGACGATGGTCGCGCCCAAGCTGAAAAGGGGCGGGTCAATGATCAGGCCGATATTGTTTGCGTCCGCATGCTCGGCAGCGCTGATGGCGGCTCCCGTATATGCGCAATCCGCAGCGAACCCGTCGGGGGAGACGCTGCCGCAAGACTCCCAGAAGGATGCGGGAGCGACTCCCGCCGACGGCGCGGATATCGTCGTGACCGGATCGCGGGCGATCCGCGACGGGTCGCAGGCTCCCACGCCCGTCACGGTCATGGCCGCGGAGGATCTCGCCAAGGCCCAGCCCGGCCTGATCGGCGAGGCGCTCAACCAGCTGCCGTCGTTCCGCGGATCGACGCGCCCGGCAGGTGCCTTTACCGGGGCGGTGGGGCCGCAGTCCGGAAGCTATCTCAACCTTCGCAATCTCGGCGTGCAGCGCACGCTGGTGCTTATCGACGGCCGCCGCGCGGCGCCTTCGTCCCGCGACGGTTCGACCGACATCAACCTGTTCCCGCAAGAGCTGGTGAAGCGCGTCGATGTCGTGACCGGCGGTGCCTCGGCCGCCTATGGGTCCGATGCCGTGGCCGGCGTCGTGAACTTCGTGCTGGACACGCGCTTCACCGGGATCAAGGCGAGCGCGCAGGCGGGCATCTCCGACAAGGGCGACGCCCCGACCTACAAGGCCAGCATCACCGCCGGCCAGTCCTTCGCCGACGGGCGCGGGCGGATCGTGGCCAGCGCCACCTATTTCGAGATGGGCGGCATCCAGAGCGTCGGCGACCGGGACTGGGGGCGGCGCGGCACCGGCTTCCTAGGCAACCCGGCGGTTCCGGGCCAGTTGATCTTCCGCGACGATCTGCGGTCGTCGACCGCGTCTCCCGGCGGCCTGATCCTGAGCGGACCGCTGGCGTTCCAGCAATTCGCTCCCGGCGGAACGCTGGTTCCCTATTCGCGCGGGTCGGCGCAATCGGGGCTGATCCAGGTCGGCGGGGACGGCGCCCAGGTGTTCAGCAACCTTTCCGCCGACGTCACCACCCGCAGCTATTTCGGGCACGCGGAGTTCGACGTAACGCCGTCGCTCACGCTCTATGCCCAGGGCAGCCTGGCACTCGCGCGCAACCACTATAACCAGGCCCAGCAGTTCAACCCGGGCGGCTTCAACGGCTTCACCATCTTCAGCGGCAACGCCTTCCTGAATCCGGCGGTGCAACAGGTGCTGACCACGACGAACACGCCCGCCTTCGCGATGGGCCGGGTGAATTTCGACTTTGGCGAGCCGGCGAACGCGACGGCGCGGGCGCGCACGCTCGATCTCACCGCCGGCTTCCGCTTCGCCGGGGCGGGCGGGCTCCAGGTCGAGGGCTATTTCGAGCATGGCAGGAACCGGACCAACATCCGGACCTACAACAACGTGGCGCTCGAACGCCTCTATGCCGCGGTGGACGCGGTGCGCGATCCTGCCACCAGCCAGATCGTCTGCCGGGTCACGCTCACCAACCCGGGCCTGTATCCCGGCTGCGTTCCGATCAACCTGTTCGGAGCCGGCGCGCCTTCCCAGGCTGCCATAGCCTATGTCGAGGGGGCTTCGAGCTACACCACCAACTTCACCCAGGACGTCGCCGACCTTTCGTTGCGCGCGCAGCCTTTCTCCACCTGGGCGGGGCCGGTCTCCCTCGCGGCCGGCGGCCAGTATCGCCGCGTCGCGCTGGACCAGGTTGCCGACGATATCGCGCAGAGCATCAACGACGCCACCGGCATGCGCGGCTTTCCCCCGGCCTATCAGAACCAGCCCGGCGGCTGGCTGCTCACCAACGTCTTTCCGGTGAAGGGCGCCTATCATCTGTGGGAAGTGTTCGCGGAGGCGGCGGTGCCGCTCGCCCGCGACCTGCCCTTCCTGCATGCGCTCGATATCAACGGCGCCGTGCGATATACCAACTACAGCACGAGCGGCGGAGTGACGACCTGGAAGGCCGGCGCGGTGTGGGAGCCGGTGGCCGGGGTGCGCCTGCGCGGTACCGCCTCGCGCGATATCCGCGCGCCCAACGTGCCGGAGCTGTTCGCCGGGATCGTGCAGAACACCGGCTCGGTGATCGATAACGGCGTCACCGTGCCCATCGTCCAGGCGGCTCGGGGCAACCCTTCGCTGCAGCCCGAAAAGGCCGACACCTATACCGCGGGTATCGTCCTCAGCCCCGCCTTCGCGCCGGGGCTCACCCTGTCGGTCGACTATTATTCCATCGACATCGCCGGCATCATCTCGTCGCTGACGCCGCAGCTGACGCTGAACCAATGCCTGGCCGGCGCCACCAGCCTCTGCGCGAACATCACCCGCAACCCGGCGGGGCAGATCACCCGCATCGAGTCCCCGACGCTGAACCTCAACCGGCTGGCGACATCCGGCCTCGACATCGAGCTCAATTACCGGCCGCGCGGGCAGGTCCTTGGCGGTGCCGCGAGCCTGAGATTCATCGCCAGCTATCTCGACAAGCAGCGGCAGGACATCCGCAACGGCCCGTCCATAGACCGGGCCGGGGAAGTCGGCCTCAGCGCCAATCCGCGCTGGAGCGCGACCGCCGGCCTGGATTGGAAGAGCGGCCCGGTCGAGCTCTTCGCGCAGGAGCGGTTCATCGGCGCGGGAACCTATGACGTCACCCGGGTGGAACCGAAGACCATCGAGAACAATCGCGTGAAGTCCGTCTTCTATACCGACCTGACCGCCGCCGTGCGGCTCAAGGATGGCTATCGCTTCTTCCTGACGGTCAACAATCTGTTCGATCGCGCTCC
This sequence comes from Sphingomonas sp. CBMAI 2297, assembly GCF_029870595.1. Taxonomy (GTDB): domain Bacteria; phylum Pseudomonadota; class Alphaproteobacteria; order Sphingomonadales; family Sphingomonadaceae; genus Sphingomonas. The sequence goes on along the minus strand of NZ_JAPDIR010000004.1, from coordinate 323,114 downwards.
GCCGCTGGCGCCGAACGGTACGCTCTTCACGTTCATCCCCACCAATCCGCTGCTCTACGACGTGACTGGACGCCAGTTCACGGCGGGTGTGAACATCAAATTCTAGCCCGGCGCCAGAACGCTGCCGAACACGAATGGGAGATCGCTCGATGCATGACCAATCGCTCATTTCACGCCGGAGCGCGCTCCTTGCCGCCGCCTGCGCGCTGGCGAGCGCGAGTGCCCCGGCCCGCGCGCTCGCATCGATGCCGCTCCGCCGGGCGCCGGTGCCGCTGCCGTCCGCCGCGGATATCCGGCGGGACTATCAGGAAATGGTCGATTTCGGCCCCCGGCTTCCCGGCAACGCCAACCATCTCGCGTTCGTGGACTGGATGGCCGGCCAGTTCCAGGACGCCGGCCTCCTGCTCGGCCCGTGCGAATCGTACAGCTATCGGCGATGGGATCCCAAACGCGTCAGCCTCGAAGTCCTGGACGGCGGCGCGCGCAGGCCCGTCGACAAGGTCACCTTCTTCGTCCGTTCGGCGCCCACCGGTCCGGAAGGCGTCACCGGGCCGCTCGTCTATGGCGGCTCGCTGAAGCCGACCGGCCCCGAGGCGCTTCCCGATTTCCCGAAGGGCAGCATCCTCGTCTTCGACGGGCAGCTTCCGCGGATGACGATGGGGAAGCTCACTCATCCCCATTTCGTCCATGTGCGGGACGAACCGGCGGCCGCGTCGCTCGACGCGCCCTATCACCGGCTGTGGACGACCCCGGCATTTCCGCTCGACGCGCTGGCCGAGCGTGGCGTCGCCGGCGTGGCGATCATCATGGACGTCTCGTCGGCGATGATCGAGGGCAATTATTCCCCCCATGCCTCCCATTACCGGCCGAAGGTACCGGCGCTGTTCGTCGGCCAGGATGCGGGCGAGGAACTCCGCCGCGCGGCCAAGGCCGGCAAGACGGCCCGCCTCACGCTCGATGCCGAATGGACGACCGGAGACGTGCCGCAGCTCACCGCGATCCTGCCCGGCGAAAGCGACGAGGTGATGATCATCGACACCCACACCGATGGCCAGAATTTCGTCGAGGAAAATGGCTGCATCACCCTGCTGCACCTCGCCCGTCACTTCGCCAGCCTGCCCAAGGGCGAGCGGCTGCGCCGGAGCCTGGTCTTCGCGGGCTGGCCCGGCCACATGACGGGCGAGATGCCGGAGGCGCCGGGCTGGGCGCTGGCGCACCCCGAGCTCATGAAGCGCGCGGCGGCGGCGTTCACGATCGAGCATCTGGGATCGAGCGAATGGCTGGACATCCCCGGCAAGGGCTATGGGCCCACCGGGCACAACGAATATATGAACTGTCCGACGTCCGCCGGGCCGCTGACCGATATCGTGATCGAGGGCATTAGGCGGCACGACCTGCTGCGGCACGGCGTCGAGCCGGGCCCCGGGGTCACCACGGGCGTGGTGTTCCATGAAAGCGGCGTTCCGCACATGGCGCTCATCGGCGGCCCCAGCTATCTGCTGAGCATCGCTGCCAACGGACATATGGACAAGCTGGATGCCGGGCTGGCGGCGCGCCAGACGGCGATGCTCGCCGAGGTCATCCGCAAGGCGGATCGGGTTCCGATGGCGATGCTCAAGGGCAGCGACCCCAGCCTCGGCGCGAAGCCGGTGACCGGGATGGACACCAGCAGGCGCGGTGCCTGCCGCCCGCCACGGCGCACCACGCCCAATTGATCGCAACTGCCGCCGGAGAAGCCGTGACCACCCCGAGAATCCTGATGACGCCGGCAGCGGATGCCTATGCCTATCCCCTCCTGCTGCGCCACCTGCTCGCCAATGTGGCGCAGCAGACAACCGCGGAGATCGTGAGCGGCCGGCGGCGCTTCAGCTATGCCGACCTGCTCGATCGCGTGACGCGCCTGGCGACGCTGCTCTCCGAACGCGGGGTGCGGGCCGGCGACACGGTCGCGGTGATGGACTGGGACAGCCATCGCTATCTCGAATGCTATTTCGCCATTCCGATGATGGGGGCGGTGCTGCAGACCGTGAACGTGCGGCTGTCATCGGCCCAGATCGAATATACGCTGCGCGAATCCGGCGCTTCCTTCGTCCTCCACCATGCCGATTTCGTTCCGCTGTTCGACGGGATCCGGCCGAACCTTCCCGCGGTACGCGACGCGATCCTGATGGCGGAGGAAGCGAGCGCGGACAGCTATGAGGCGCGGATCGCGGCGACCCCGCCTTCCTTCCGGTTCGCAGATTTCGACGAGCATGCGATCGCGACCACCTTCCATACGACCGGCACCACCGGCAGCCCCAAGCAGGTCTTCTTCAGCCACCGGCAGCTCGTCCTCCACACGCTGGCATTGGCGGCTACCCTGGCGAGCCAGCCCGTCGGCCAGGGCCTTCGGCGTGACGACGTCTATATGCCGATGACGCCGATGTTCCATGTCCATGCATGGGGCCTGCCGTTCGTCGCGACGATGCTGGGGCTCAAGCAGGTCTATCCCGGGCGCTATGATCCGAAGCACCTGCTGGCGCTCAAGCGGCGCGAGCGGGTCAGCTTCTCGCATTGCGTTCCGACGATATTGCGCATGTTGCTCGATGCGCGGGAAGGCGCGGAGTCCCTGGGCCCCTGGACGGTGATCATCGGCGGTTCCGCCCTGCCGCCGTCGCTGGCGGAAGAGGCGGCCCGCGCCGGCCTGTCGACGCTGGTCGGCTTCGGCATGTCCGAGACGGGACCGGTCGTCGCGCTGGCGCGGTCGCCGGGCGGCGATACCGCGGAGCTGTGCCGGGCCGGCTTTCCGATCCCGCTGGTCCATGCGCGCATGGACGAGGCAGGCGGCGGCGAGCTGATGCTGCGCGCGCCCTGGCTGACGCAGGGCTATGGCGCCCAGGCCGCCTCCGACACGCTCTGGGAGGGAGGCTGGCTCCACACCGGCGATGTCGCCGCGATGGACCGGGACGGGGCCATCCGGATCGTCGACCGCCTGAAGGACGTGATCAAGACCGGCGGAGAGTGGGTCTCGTCGATCGCCCTCGAGGCGCTTCTCATGGAGCTGCCCTCGGTGGCGGAAGCCGCGGTCATCGGGGTTCCGGACAGCAAATGGGGCGAGCGGCCCGTCGCTTTCGTCGTCGCGGCCGCTCGCGGCGATGCACCGAGCGCCGAGCTTCTGCGGAACGGCCTGATGCACCATGTCGATGCCGGGCGGCTGAGCCGATACGCCATTCCCGAGCGGGTGCTCGTGCTTGCCGGCCTTCCCCGGACCAGCGTCGGCAAGGTGGACAAGAAGGCGCTTCGCGCCCGCCTGGCCAATGACGAGGCAGAGGCGGGCGCCTGAGAGTCCCGGCCGGGATGGCTTCCCCGAATTGCGCCGCGCAGCCGCCGCGGATCACCTTCGCATGGGTTTCGGGCATGCGCCTATACCATCGTAGCGTTGCGCCATACCGACCACGGGGAATAGTCCGAGCGCGGCATCGGGCATCTCGCGCCCATGCAGTCAAGGGGATGAGATGAACCTGCGAACCGGTATCCGTCGGACGATTGCGGCAAATAGGGGCGCTCAGCGCCACGGTCCGCATCGTGCGATGACGGAAGGTCGATGAACATCGACGCCGCGGTGCCGGCGACGAGCTGATCGCCTTCGCCTTCCGGGCCGTTCCCGAGGGGGCAAGAATGCGCAACGCCTGATTTCATCGCCGCCAGCGCGCCGCCGGCGGCGGTCGCGAAACCTGTTTCCTACCCACGCCTCATCATCTGCCGTTCGCGCGGCGGACGGATGGCGCGTGCGCCGTTTTAAGAAAGAATTCCCGTGCTCCCATTCTCGAAAATCCTCATCCATTGCGGTCGATCGGCGCTGGCGATCGGCCTGATCGGCGGTGTCGCCGCGCCGGCCCGGGCGCAGACATCCGATGCGGTGACCGCGCCGGCCGCGGAACCCCAGCTGGACGCGGAGATCACCGTGACCGCGACGCGCGCGGCGCACTCCGACGGCACGAAGCGCCCGGTCGAGGCAGGCGATTATGCCCTTACCAAAAGCGACTGGTCCGACGTGCTGTCCGGCAGCAGCGCCCTGGCGCTGGTCAAGAATCTGCCGGGCGTAACCTTCACGTCGACCGATGCCTATGGTCTCGATCTGTCCGATGGCTTTCTGCTGGTGCGCGGGTTCCGCCAGAACGAGCTGGCGATCACCTTCGAGGGGGTTCCGCTGAACGACGGCAGCTATGGCAGCGTAACCGGAACCGCGCCGCTCAACATCGGTGTCGCCGGCAATATCGATTCGGTCAGGATATCGCCCGGCTCCGCCGCGGTGAGCACCTTCTCGAACACCGGAAATGGCGGCGAGATGCTCTACGCCATCGCGGATCCCAAGGCCGATTTCGCGATCGAGATGACGCAGGGCGTCGGCGGGGATCATAGCCTGGTGAGCAGCGCCACGGTCAATACCGGCCGGATCGGCGAGGCGGGGCCGCGAATGCTGTTCGGCATCGAGCGGATATCCAAGGACAAATATACCGGCGCCGGAACCCAATATATGCTGCGCGCCAACGCCAAGCTCGTTCAGGACCTGCCCTGGGGCGATCTCACCGCCTTCTTCTCCTTCGCCCGCGCCGAGATCTGGGGCTACAACAACACATCCTTCGACATGCTGGCCAAGCTCGGCTGGAACGGGACCGACATCCTCTATCCGAACTATGCGCGTGCCGTCTTCATTGCCGGGCCCGAGAATGCGAACAAGTCGTGCGGAGCGTATAGCTGTGGGGAACTGGCGTCGCTCATCCCCTATGACACGGGCCAGGCGACCGACGATTTCGTCGGAAACGTCACTCATCGCTTCAACCTGACGGAGCGGCTCTCCGGAAGCGTGATGGGCTATGCCGCGATCGGCAAGTCGGACATCGAGATCTCGGATGTCTCGACGCCCTCGCAAACCGGCGCGCCATTCTCGTCCCAGGTCTGGCAGACCCGCCCGCGGCGTTTCGGGAGCGCGGCGAACCTTGGCTGGAAGGGCGGGGGCCACACCGTCTCCGTCGGCGTCTGGGTGGAGCGCGGCTCGTCCACCTCGCGTTTCGCCTATTATGATCAGCCGCTGCCGGGGCAGGGCGCGCCGCTGCGGGCGATCGGACCCTATGATGTCTATGGGCCAGCCTTTCAGATCGCCAATGACTCGCGCTGGAGGACCGATTCCTTCCAGCTCTATGTGCGGGACGTCTTCAAGCCCAGCGAGACCGTGACGATCGATGCCGGTTTCAAATCGGTGGATTTCTCGACCAGGGGCGGCGGCATCGGCCCGGACCGCGCGCCGAACGGGACGCTGAGGACCACCGATCCGTTCCTGCCGCATCTGTCGATCGACTGGCATCCGGATGGCCGCACCTCGCTCTATCTCGATATCGCCAAGACGGCGGTGGGCTATCGCGTGTCGTCGCGCGGCAATATCGGGCCGGTGTCTTCCGCCTGGGCCGCCGACAGCCAGGAACTGTTCGATGCGGCGCGTGCCACGCTCAAGCCGGAGAAGGACTGGAACTTCACGATTGGCGGATATCACCGGCTCGGCGCGCTGAGCATCAATGTCGACGCCTATTACGGCATCATCCTCAATCGCCTGCTCAATGGAACGAGCGGCCCGCAATTCAATCCGGTGCGCACCGTCGGAGTGGTGCCGCGATCCGAGCTGCTCGGAGCGGATGCGATCATCGACCTGAAACCCGCCGCCTGGCTGGACATCTCGCAGTCCGTTTCGGTCAGCAAGCTGCGCTACGCCGATGATCTGGTGGTGGCGGGGGAGGCGACACCGCTGAAGGGGCATTTCCAGCCGGGCTATCCGGGGGTCTCGCTGATTTCCCAGGTCTCGGCGAAGCGCGGCCGGTTCGAGGCGGGGGCAACCAGCACGCTCTATCTCGACGATCCCTTCACCTACAGCAACGACATATATGTGCCCGCCTATTGGCAAGTGAACGCACACGCGTCGTACCGGCTGCCGAAGCGCGCCGGCATGCCGGAGCTGCTGTTCCGCCTGGATGTCACCAATGCCCTTGACCGGAACAACATCGGCTCCGTGGGGATCGGGGGCTATTCGGTTTCGGGCGACTATCAGACGTTCATGCGGGCCGCGCCGCGCACCGTCCTGTTCAGCATGAACGCGAAGATCTGACACCGGGAGAACGGCCATGCCACCAGATCACCCTATGCCGATGCCACTGAAGCTCCGGCTGCGATTGCGATTGCTGGCCGGCATGGAGGTCCTGTTGCTGCCCCATCGCCGAAGAAGCCGCGCGGCGGCGGACCTGCTGGCATGGATCGATGCCGAACATGTCCGCATCCATCATGCGGTCCGTCGCGACCGGAGCAGCCGGCCCTAGGCGTGGATGCGATCGAAGGCGCGGACGAGATCGGGCAGCGTCCGCGCCTCCATCTTGCGCATCATGTTGCCGCGGCGGACCTTTACCGTGATCTCGCTCAGCCCGAGCTCGGCGGCGACCTGCTTGTTGAGCAATCCGCGCACCACCAGCCGCGCCACCTCGCGCTCACCCGGGGAGAGCGCTTCCCACAATTGCCGCACATGCCGCGTTTCCGCCGCCGTCGCGCGGCGCGCGCGATCGATCTCGATGCCGCGATTGATCGCGTCGAGCAGGTCCTGATCGCGGAACGGCTTGGTGAGAAACTCGATCGCGCCGTCCTTCATCGCGCGAACGCTCATCGCGATATCGCCATGGCCGGTGATCATCACCGTCGGCAGGGCGGTGCCGCGTTCGGCCATATGGGCGAGGAACGCCATCCCGCTATGCCCCGGCATCCTGACGTCGAGCACGAGGCACGACGGCACCTCCGCGCGCGCCGCGCCGACGAATTCCTGCACCGAGGCGAACGAGCGCGAAGCGAGCGCGACGGACGACAGCAGATCCTCCAGCGCTTCGCGGACGGAGCCGTCATCGTCGACGATATAGACGATCGGGGATTCGGGATCGGTCATGTTCCGGCTTCCTCCGCGCCATCGACCGGCGCGACCGGCAGGGTGAACAACAGGGCCGCGCCGTCCAGCTCGCTTTCCTCGACCCAGATGCGGCCGCCATTGGCCTCGACGATCGCGCGGCTGATGGTGAGCCCGAGCCCGATGCCGTCCTGCTTGGTGGTCCAGAAGGCATCGAACAGCCGCTCCGCTTCCTGACCACGAAAGCCGATGCCGGAATCCGCAACCTCGAGCGTAACGCTCGACCCGTCCGGGGCGAGGGAGGCGATCACCTCTATCTCATGCCCGCGCGCCGGATCCGCCATCACGGCGTCGATGGCGTTGAGCAGCAGATTGCCGACGACCTGGCCGATCTGCACCCGATCGCCAAAGACCCGCGGCAGGCCTTCCGGCAGGTAGAGCCGCAGCAATATGCCGTTGCGATCAATCTGTCCGCGCGCCAGTCCGACGATCTCCTGCACCAGCGTGCCGAGATCGAATGCTCCACGTATCGGCGACTTGCCGCTGGCAAGGCCCCGCACGCGCGCTATCACCTCGCTGGCGCGGTTGGCTTCCGCGACGATCCGTTCGGCGGCGCGCTCCGCCTTTTCGATATTGGGAGGATCGGCGGCCAGCCAGCGCCGGCACGCCCCGGCGCTCGTCATCACTGCGGCGAGGGGCTGGTTCACTTCGTGCGCGATCGAAGCGGTGAGTTCCCCCAGGCTCGTCACTCGCGCGATGCGGGTGAGCCGCTCGCGCGCGTCGTGGATCGCGGCCTCCGCCGCGACCAGCTTGAGCGAGAGATAGGTGGTCACCGCGATCGCGACGAGGCTGATCCCGGTGTTGATGATGCCGACCTCGTACAGCCCGGAATGGGTGAGCGTGAAGCTGATCACCGTCAGCGCCCCGCAGGCCGATGCCAGGATGACGACCGATCGGGGGCGCATCCAGCGCGTGGCGAGCAGGATCACCGCGACGTAGAATACCGCCGCGGCAATGGCGTAGTTGGTCACGGTATCGACGACGAAGATCGCGGCGATCGCGGCGACCAGCAGGGCGATCCTGATTGCCGGCCCGCGCTCCGGGCCGCTTCCGAGCCGCCGCGTCACGACATTGTGCCTGAGTTCATCGCGAAGCCTTCGGGTATGCCTGCGCCGTGCGTGTCGACTTCCTTCTCTATGCCGCGCGGATCGCTTGCCGTCGATCATTCTGCGCCGTCCGCTGCGGCGGCGCCCCGGAAAGCCCGTCCGCATGGTCATCCGCTCCTGCGCAGGATGCCGAGGGCAGCCTGTTGAAGACGATGGCAGAAGCGCGAGGCGTGCAGCCATTGCCGCCGGGAGATCGCGCCGCGCCGGGCGAGCATCGCGGCCATGGCGAGCAGGTGCATCGCGCCGGTGACCATCGCCCAGGCGACCAGTCGGGCCAGGCGCGCCCGCCACGAGGGTTCGGGCGGGGGCCCGGATCCCTCGGGTCGTCCGCCCGGGCCATTGTCGTGCCAGTCTTCCTGCGGGAAGGGGGCCCGGAACGCCAAGGCACCGCGATTCAGAACCATTGCCCGAACCGCCGGATGTAGAGCGCCTTCATCGATTGGGCGACGATGCAATAGCTCAGCAGGATGCCGGCCAGCCAGGGGAAATACTGCCAGGGCAGCGGCTGAAACCCCACCATCGCCCCGAGCGCGGAGAAGGGGAGAAACACGCCGAGCGCGCAGATCAGCGCCGTCATCACCAATACCGGCAACGCCGCGACGCTCTGCAGGAAAGGGATGCGCTGGGTGCGCAGCATGTGTACCACCAGCGTCTGCGACAACAGCCCTTCGACGAACCAGCCCGACTGGAACAGCGATTGATGCTCGGGCGAATTGGCGCCGAATACGAACCACAGCAGCGCAAAGGTGGTCACGTCGAAGATCGACGAGGTCGGCCCGATCCACAGCATGAAACGCCCGATATTGCGCGCGTCCCACTTGCGCGGACGCATGAGGAACTCGCGGTCCATCCTGTCCCACGGCAATGCGAGCTGAGACACATCGTACATCAGATTCTGGATCAGGATCTGAATCGCCAGCATCGGCAGGAACGGGATGAAGGCGCTGGCGATCAGCACCGAGAAGACGTTCCCGAAATTCGAGCTGGCCGTCATGTTGAGATACTTGATGATGTTGCCGAAGGTCTCCCGTCCCTTCAGCACGCCTTCCTCCAGCACCATCAGGCTCTTTTCGAGCAGGATGATATCGGCCGATTCCTTCGCGATGTCGGTGCCGCTGTCGACGGAGATGCCGACATCGGCGTCCCGCAGCGCGGGGGCGTCGTTGATCCCGTCGCCGAGGAAGCCGACGGTATGGCCATTCGCCTGCAATGCCTTGAGCACCCGCGATTTCTGGAGCGGGGTAAGCTTGGCGAAGATCGTCCGCTCGTCGACCAGCCTGCGCAGCCGGGCATCGTCGAGTGCTTCGATCTCGCGCCCGAGCAGCGGCTGACCCGGCTCCAGCCCCACCTCGCGGCAGATGCGCGCGGTGACCACTTCATTGTCGCCGGTCAGCACCTTCACCACCACGCCATGCGCGGCGAGCGCGGCGAGCGCCGGCGCGGCGCTTTCCTTCGGCGGGTCGAGAAAGGTTAGGAAGCCCTCGACGATGAGGTCGCGCTCGTCCGCGATCCCGTAGAGCGGCTTGCGCTCGTCCCGCGGCACCCGCCGCGTCGCGACCACCAGAACGCGGAAACCCTCCGCGTTCATGGCGCGGGCGCGGGCGATCAGCGCATGGCGCTCCTCGTCGCCGAGCGGACGCACCGCGCCGCCATCGCGGATGGCGTGCGCGATGCCGAGCATTTCCTCCACCGCGCCCTTGCAGACGATCAGCTGCCGGCCCGCGGCGTCCTCGACCACCACTGAAAGGCGGCGGCGGACGAAATCGAACGGCAGCTCGTCGATCTTGCGATAGCTCTCGACCGGGCGGATCACGTCCGGCAATTCGCTTGCGAAGCGGAGCACCGCCTGATCCATCAGGTTGCGCACGCCGCTCTGGTGGTGGCTGTTGATCCAGGCATGGCGCAGCACGGCTTCGTCGCGCTCGCCATGGATATCGAGATGCTGCTCGAGGATGATGCGATCCTGGGTCAGCGTGCCGGTCTTGTCGGTACACAGCACGTCCATCGCGCCGAAATTCTGGATCGCGTTGAGCCGCTTCACCACAACCTTGCGCCGCGCCATGGCCACCGCGCCCTTGGCGAGATTCGACGAGACGATCATCGGCAGCATTTCGGGCGTGAGGCCGACCGCGACGGCGAGGGCGAACAGGAAGGCGTTGGTCCAGTCGCCCTTGGTGAACCCGTTGATCAGCAGCACCACCGGCACCATCACCAGCATGAACCGGATCAGAAGCCAGCTGACCGAGTTCACGCCGCGATCGAACGCGGTTTCCGCCCGCGAGCCGACGATCGCCTTGGCCAGCGAGCCGAAATAGGTCCTCGCCCCGGTCGCGACGACGATTGCGGTCGCGGTGCCGCTCACGACATTGGTGCCCATGAAGCAGATCGTCGGCAGGTCGAGCGCATTGGCGTCGTCGTCGGCCGCGGCGGTGGCCGATTTGCCGGCCACCGCGCCCAGGGTGTCGTATTTTTCCACCGGCAGCGCCTCGCCGGTCAGCGCGGCCTGGCTGACGAACAGGTCGCGCGATTCGAGCAGGCGTATGTCGGCGGGTATCATGTCGCCGGCGGAAAGCTGGACGATGTCGCCGACGACGATCGCCGCCATCGGAATCTCGCCCGTGTGCGGCTCGGCATCTTCATTGCTGCGCCGCCGCACCGTGGCGGTGGTGCGCACCATCGCCTTCAACGCATCGGCGGCCTTGCCCGAGCGATATTCCTGCCAGAAGCGCAGCAACGCGCTCAATATCACCATCGTCACGATGATGACGACGCCGGTATAGTCCGCGGCCTCGCCGTTGCGCAGCGGAATGATGATGTCGGTTATCGACGAGATCGCCGCCAGCGTCATCAGCACCGCGATGAAGGGATTGGCGAAGGCATGCAGGAGCTGAACGGATACGGGCGGCCGGCGATCATGCGCTACTTCGTTCGGCCCATCCTTGGCCAGGCGCGCTGCCGCCTCCGCCTCGGTCAGTCCGTCGCCGCTGGCGCGGAAATTGGTCAGCGTCGTCCCCACGCTGTTGCGCGCCTCGCGGATCGCGCGCACCGATAGCCTGGGATCGCGGGGCCGTTTGGGCGCGCCCGGCGGGGCCTTCGTCATCAGGGTCATGTCGTCTTCCTGGCTTTGACCAAGCGAGCTTCGTCAATGTGAGCTGCGCCGGAGCACCGCCCGGGTCCGCGCCGCGAATGCGCGTTTCCCGAGCCGGCTCGCTGCGGCGGAATTGGGTTGTCGGGGATACGCTTTCGTGCATCGGCGGCGCGACGGCGCGGATTGCCGCTCTGGCGGCCTGGCGGCGGGGCACGGATGCGTTCCGCTTCAAGGGATGTTCATGCCGGCACCTCGCTGTGGCGCGACCGCGCCGCCAGCAGGAAGCCGAACCTCAGCTCCGACCAGACGGCGACAGTGGCGCGGTTTCTCGACTACTGTCGCATTGCATGGTTGTTGGTTCCTCGGTGCGATCCGAAGCGAAGCCAGCCCGGGATTGCAGCATGCGACTTAGGTTCCGGCAGGGCGATCAGCTAGAGATACCAACGGCGTCGCCGCTATCTCTTGGTCGCCTCGGTCTATACGAAGGTATAACCAGCCGCCCCGCGGGTCGGGATGCGCCGGAGCCCGGAGCCATCCACCGTGAAAAGCCACCATTTCGGGGACGCGCCATGGCGCTCCGCCGCGAGCGTTATATACAGCTTCGATGGATCACGCCGAAGCACTCCCCCGGGATTCCCATGAAATCGAGGAAGCCCCGGCAAGCGATGTGCCGGAACCCCGCTACCGCGAGATCAAGCGGTCGATCATCGGATTGGTCCGCTCCGGCAAGCTGAAGCCGGGCGATCGGGTGGCTTCCGAAGCGGAGATCGTCGAGCAGTTCGGCGTGTCGCGGATGACTGCGAACCGCGCATTGCGCGAGCTGACCGGTGCCGGCTTCCTGACGCGCCGCGCCGGTGCGGGCACGTTCGTTGCGGATCCCAAGCCGATCGGCCACATGATCGAGATCCGCAACATCGCCGATGAGGTGCGCGCGCGCGGGCACAGCTACAGGGCGCGGGTGCTGCGCAACGAAGCGATCAAGGCCGATGCCGCGCATGCGGCGCTGCTCGACGTTCGGGTGGGCACGCGGCTGTTCCACAGCCTGATCGTTCATCACGAGGCCGATTTCCCGCTGCAGCTGGAGGACCGGCTGGTGCTGGCGTCGATGGCGCCCGGCTATGGCGACATGGATTTCCGCCTGCAGACTCCCAATGAATATCTGACTCGCATCGCGCCGATCGCCCGGGTGGAGCATCGGGTGACCGCCGAGATGCCCGATCCCGGGGTGCGTGCGGTGCTCGGCATGCAGGCGGACGATCCCGTCCTGGTGATGCACCGCCGGACCTGGAGCGGGAAGCGGCTGGTTTCGCACGCAATGCTCACGCACCCGGCGAGCCGCTACGCGCTGACCGCCACCTTCGAGGTCAAGCTCGACTGAACCGGGTCAGCGCATGGCGGGCTTGCGGCGGCGCAGCCAGCGGAAGTCGGATTTCCGGAAGCTCTTGAACAGCAGATAGAAGCCGGTGCCCGACAGCCACAGCACTCCGAAGGCGACGAGGATGATCAGCGGGTGGTTGAAGCTGGTCCGGCTGGCATAGTCCATGTTGTGGAGCATCCAGAAGAAGTCCCAGGTGCGCCAGGTGTCGCCGCGAGTGACGAGGTGCCGGCCGGTCGTCGCCGAGACATAGATGCTGGAATGCTCGGCGTCGCCAAGGTCGATGCGCCACATCGGCGCGGCATGCTCGCGCGCTTCCAGATTCGGTCGCTCGAGCAGAGTGGTGCGCAGGACCGGCGCGGTGGCGCCTTCACCGGCGATCGCGACGGCACGGGGGCCATCGATACGCACCGGCGCGCCCGACCGGGCATCGACGAGCCGGACGCCCGCTGCCGTGGTCAACTCATAGACGGGTGTTCCGGCCAGGTCGCGCAGCGCCATGCCGCTGACCGCCTGCACCCCCGCGATCCGGGCGGGGGCGATCAGCCCGTCGGTCGCGACGGGCATGACGTGCGCCGCCGGGCCGTCATGGCCGCCGACGGCGTCCGCGTCGAGCAACGCCATCATCGAGCCGCTGAGCGCCCAGAGGATGAACTGGATGCCGAGCACCAGGCCGACCCATTTGTGGATGCGGCGGAACAGCAATTGGGAAAGGCGCAGGCGCATCAGATCGACTTTCGCTTCTTGCGGCGGGGAAAGGCCCAGACCAGCAGCCAGGCGCCGGTCAGCGCCATGGCGAGCGCGGTCCAGGTGGCGACGCGCAGCAGCGGGTTGTTGACGTCCGTGCGCTCGCCATAGTCCATGATGTGGAGCATCCAGGCGAAGTCGAAGACTCGCCACAACAGGTGCCGCCGGGCGAGCAGTTCGCCGGTCTGCGGCGCGATGTAGAGGGTGGGGCGGTTCCAGCCGGCGAACTCGACCTGCCAATAGGGCAGGGGGCGCTTGCCCATTTCCTGAACCGGCGCCGTGAGGCGGGTCGCGCGGACGATCTCCGCATCGCCGGTGAAGCGCGCCTTCGCGGCGGCACGAACCTCGCCCTCGCTCAATTCACCCAGGCGCGCGCCGGACCGTGCGTCGAACACTGCTACACCCGCTGCGCCCTGCACCCGCCAGGCGGGGCGGCCGAGACGGGAGATCAGCCGCACTTCGCTCGCTCCGGGCACCGCGGCTGCCGCTGCTCCCGGTGGGGACAGTCCGGCAAGTGCGACGGCGGGCGCCGGCGCGGGGCGGACGAGATGATCGCCATGGATGGTGTCGATATGGACGACCACCATGTAGAAGCCCGTGGCCGTCCAGAAGACGACCTGGACCCCGATCAGCAGCGCCAGCCATTTGTGCGTCCGCCGCACCAGTTGCGGCCATCGGATCGCGCGCATCGCGTCAGAACGCCGTGCGGAAGCCGACATAGAAACGGCGTCCGAGCAGGTCGTACGTCATCGTGTCGGTGTTTCCGTCGGTGAAGCTGGCGATATAGGGCGCCCTGGTGTCGAACAGATTGTCGACGCCCAGCTGGAAGCGGGTCTTCGCGCCGATCTCGAAGGCGAGTTGGACATTGTGATAGAAGATGTCCGGCGTGCGATAGCCGATCGCGGTCGGTGCCGCGTTGAAGTCCTGCGCCTTGCCGATCCACTGGGTCGACCAGGTAAGGGCCACGCCGTCCTGCCGGGCGGTCGCCACCCCATAGCCGCGCCATTTCGGATAGCCGCCATTGCCGCCGCCGATGCGTCCGTCGAAGACGATTGGCGCGCCGCCCGGGAAGGGCTCGACGACGTAGCGGTTCAGATAGGTGGCGTTGAGATCGACCTGCAGCTCGAGCCGGTTGAGCTTGCGGGCATAGACCAGCCCGAGATCCAGCCCGCTCATCCGCTCGCGGCCGGTGTTGATCGGCTGGGCGGAGAGATAAGTGACTTCGCCGGTCAGCGCGCTGCGGGTGAAGTCGCGGCAGAAGGGATGCGACAAATTGGCGCTGGCATAGCAGACCGCGAGCTTGGTCGAGCCGGGGATGGCGCGGATCGCACCGGCGATGTCGATGTCGAACCAGTCGGCGGTGAGCGACAGCCCGGGCACGATCCCCTTGGGCTGGAGGACGGTGCCGATGGTCCAGCTCTTCGAGGTCTCGGGCTTGAGGTTCTGGTTGCCGCCGACCGTGGTCAATATGGTGGTGCCGAGCTGGACATAGCCGGCCGGCACGCCCGAGGCGCGGCAATTGGCGACCAGGGTGGTGTTGCTGCTGCTCGAATAGCGGCTGCACGGATCGGTGGTGGTGAGATTGCCTTCGGAGACGCCGCCGAACAGTTCGGGGACGTTGGGGACGCGGAAGCCGGTGCCATAGGTGCCGCGCAGGCGCACGCCGTCGACGATCATCCAGTCGGCGCTGAGTTTGTAGTTCCAGTCGTCGCCGAACAGGTCGTAGCTCGAATAGCGGACCGCGCCGTCAAGGGTCAGCGCGCGGAACAAGGGTATGTTGGCGAGGACGGGAACCGACAGCTCGAGATAGGCTTCCTTGGCGCGGACCCGGCCCGAGATGGGGGATTGCTGGTTGGTGTTGGCCACGCCGGCAACGGTGAGCGGATCGGGATTCCGCCAGCCCTTCTCCTCGCGATAGGAAACGCCCGTCGCGAAGGATACCGCGCCCGCCGGCAGCCGGAACAGCGAGCCGTTGAGGTCGCCGGTCAGCGACAGGAGCGAGTTGCCGCCGGTATCGCGCGAGGTGAACAGGATATAGTCGAGCACCTTCGGCGTCAGGTCGCCAAAGCCGAGATAGTCCGCGCAGGGAATGGCGGCGCCGGCCGCGAAGCTGCATTTGGCGGTGTCGAGCGAGTTGCGGACATGGTCGAGATTGGCGACGTTGGTCGAACCTTCGACACCGGTGTTGCGGCCATAGGCGCCGGCCACTTCCCAGGCCCAGTCGTTGGCGAGCTTGCCGCGGAAGCCCAGCGTGCCCTGCCAGGTATCGGTCCGCTGATAGAATTCGCGGGGCCCGGGCTCGGCGAGGCGCCGCTGGATCAGCACGAGGTTCTGGCCGGTCGGGTTCGTCGGATTGGTCGCCGCGATGTTGAGGTTGCGCAGCGTCCCCGGCGTCGCGATTTGGTTCGACGTGCGGTGGGTGTAGAGGAACTCGCCGAACAGCTCGATCCGGTCGGTCAGGTCATAATCGCCGAATATCGCGGTCGAGATGCGCTCGATCGGGCTGACTGCGTAGAGGAACGGGTTCGAATTGAAATTATGCTTCGCGGCGCTGTAGGGCTCGTAGAAATTGCCGTTGCCGCCCGGGACCTGGTTGAAGTTGATCTGCTGGCCGTTCGGCAGCGCGGCGCGGCCGCCGATGGTCGAGGCGCTGTTGACGCAGCTGAGCGATCCCGGCGTGGTCTCGGCCAAGGAGCAGGGCGCGCGGGTCGCCATGTTGACCGGCTCGGTCTTCTGATAGGTGGCGGCAAGCAGGATGCCGCCGCGGCTGCCGCGCTTCCCGGCGAGCAGGTCGACCGTATAGTCGCCGCCATCGCCGCGCCCGGTGACGCCGCTGCGGCCGCTGACGCCGATGCCATTGAAATCCGCTCGCGTCACCAGATTGACGACGCCCGCCATCGCATCGGCACCGTAGATCGCCGAGGCACCGTCCTTGAGCACATCGGCACGGGCCAGGGCGACGGTGGGGATCATGTTGAGATCGGGCGAGGAGTTCGCGCCGGTTCCACCGGCGACGAGGCGGCGGTTGTTGAGCAGCACCAGCGTGCGCTTGATGCCGAGGCCGCGCAGGTTGACCTGTGCGGTGCCATAGCCGTTCCCGGTCCAATAGGCCGAGGTCTGGTTGCCCGCGAAGCCCGCATTGGCGGGCAGGCGCTGGAGCAGAGTCTCGACATTGACGATGCCGGTGCTCTCGATCTGCTCGGCGGAGACCACCGTGGCCGGCCCCACGCCGGCAATGTCCTGTCGGCGGATGCGGCTGCCGGTCACCAGGATTTCGTTTCCATTCTCGTCCTGCGCACCGGCCTGGTCGGCAGGCGGCGGTGTGTCCACGGCCTGCCCGAACGCGGGTGCGGCGGTGGAGAGAAAAGTGGCGGCGAGAAGTAAGGTCGAGAGTTTCATCGCATCCCCCGGCAATTTTGGCCCTGGGGAGGAAACAAGCATTATTTGTATATACAGGTCAACTGGATTCTACAAGTAATTTCAAATACTTATCTCGTAAATTTCTGTGCATTCCCCCGATTGAGTACGCATGGCCGGCGGGCATCCCTCAAAAAAATGACGCCGGGTTCAGAATGCTCGCCAATGCCATCGGCTTTGGCTGGCGGACGCCCGGCGACTCCGACGGGCAGCTCGTCGTGCATCATCCCGGCAATCGGGCGAGATCGAGGGGGCCCGTAGGCCCCCTCGGGAGCGGAGGTCATGCTCCGCCAGGCCGGCTCAGGCGTCCGCGGCGGCCGCGGCGGCCTCGATCAGGCCAAGCTGGGTGAGCGCGGCCACGCCGTCGTCCAGGCCGATTTCCTCGACGATCTTGCCGTCGATCACCTTGAGCACGGTGGTGCCGGTGAAGTGCATCTTGCGGCCGGTCGCCGCCGGCAGGCCGCCGACCAGGAAGTCGCTGAAGGCCGGGCCGCTATGCGTGCCGCCGCCCCGCCATTGGCCGACGACATAATCGCCTTCGGCGATCAGGTCGGCGGTGCCCCAGAAATGGAGATCGGGGAAGGCCGCGCGGAAATCGGTCATGAACGCCTTGATATCGTCGCGGCCGCGGCGCGGCGCATGCAGCGAATATTGGAGCAGCATGTCGGGCGCGGCGATCTCGTCGACTACGGCGAGGTCGACGTCCTTGCCCCAGAATTCGGTGAACCAGCGGCCGACCACGGCCTTGTTGTCTTCTTCCTTGCTCATTGCAGCAATCCTCATGGAGTTTGGGTGAAGCTCATCGACGGTGTTCGACGGCCTCGGCACCTGGCTAGGCCCCTGCCGATCGGCTCGAACTCCGGTTCTTGTCCTGAAATCGAAAAGCGATCTGCCGGCGAGCGCTCCAGGGCAGCCTTCAGGGAATGGCTCGCGGCCGGCGCGCCCGCTCGCTGTTCGCCTGCTATCTCGGTCGCGGCGGCCTGCTCGCCGATCACGATCATCACCGGCTGCATGAGCCGCGTCTCGGCAAAGGCGAAGGCATCCCAGGCGAGCGTCTTCTGCGCGTGCGAGAACGGCATGCGGGTGGCGCCGCCGGTCGCATTGCCGCCCGCGCGCGACCGCTGAGGTCAGGCAGCGAGCGCAAGGGCCCGGCTTTCCCCGATCGCGCCCGAGACCTGAAACGCGAGTCGCGCAAGGTTGCGGTCGACGATTCCGTGGCTTCGCAAGGCATCGTCGGTTCGAAAGAGATAGTCCGCGGACGTCCCCCAACTGCCGGCCGCAGTCGCAAGCCGCATGACTTGCGTGCCGGTCGGCAGATTATCGACATAGTGCGGGGCATCGCGATCGATGACGAAAGCAATTGCCCATCCAAAGGCGATGCCTTCAGCGTTCTTCACCTCCAGCCATTGCGGGATATAGCCGGCGATCAGCATCTCGCGGTTCCACAGGATCGGCAATTCCGTTTCGAGATCGGTATCGGCGATGCGATAGGCCATGCCTTCGCAGCCGCCGCCCCGATCAAGGCCAAGCGCGAGCCCCGGCCTGTCGGCCGTGCCGCGGCCAACGGGCATCGACAGGCAAAATGCGCGATGCCAGCCGTCAATCCGGGCGCGGCGCTCTTCGGCGATCCTGAGCGCGGGATTCCAGATGAGCGAACCATAGGCAAACACCCAAAGATCGCCGGACGGACGATCCCGGAGGAAAAGGCGAAGCGATGCAGACCGCTCGGCCTCGCTGGTCAATCGGATCGCAGGGTCATCCGCGGCGGCGAGCGCGCCCGCGCCACCAGCTGCGATCAGCGCGCGCGAGAGCACCGGTCGCGGCCGAGCGGCCGATGTCGCCGCACATCCCATATGGGTGGATTTCCTCGTCACCTGCCTGGCTCCCTGCATTCTCGCCGGCGGCCAGGGCGGCCGCTGCGTGCACGTTTCACTCGAGGAGGGGAGGCGGACCGACACTCCGGATCGTGCTTTTCAATCCTTCTTCGATTTGACGGCAGAAAACGGAGGCTGACGCGTTTGCTTTCCCGATAGCCTGGCCGGCCGCCTGCGCCGCGGCAGCGCTCGAATGGAAGGTCAGGTTCTGCCGCTTGGGCGTCTGGATCGGGCAGATCGGCCGGCAATGGATGCCGGTCGTCCGGACGCCGACGAACAACCGTCCGTCGAACCGGGCGTCACGCATCGACAGCGCGCGACAACAAGCATCGGCGTCCAGGATCATGGACGACAGATGGTACCGGAAGGCACCGGCTGTCTGGCGGTTTTCGGACATGGTCATTGGTCGCGCTGACGATTGCGGCAGGCGCCGCTCAGCGCGCGTCGTGGAAAATGATGCCGACGGTATGGCGCATGCCCGAACGCAGCCGGCTCACGCCGTGCCGTAAATTGACCCGATAGTCGCCGCGCGTGCCGCGAACCGGGCGATGGTTGACCGCGAATGCCACGGCATCGCCCTGGCGCAACGGCACGACCTCCGTGCGACTCTGCATCCGCGGGCGCTGTTCGGTCAGCACGAACTCGCCACCGGTGAAATCGGCCCCCGGCTCGGACAGCAGAATCGCCACTTGGATCGGGAACCAGATATCGCCGTACAGATCCTGGTGCAGGCAGTTATAGTCACCCTCGACATAGTGGAGCAGCAACGGCGTTGGCCTGGTCTGGCCTGCGGCATGGCAGCGATCGAGGAACGCTCCGTGCGTGTCGGGAAAATGCTCCGCAATGCCCATACGCCGGTTCCAGCCGTTCGCGATCCCGGCAAGGCGCGGATAGAGCGCGGTGCGGAAATCCCCGATGAGGCTGGGCAGCGGATAGCTGAAATAGCGATATTCGCCTTTGCCGAAGCCATGACGCGCCATGACCACGCGACTGCGGAAATGATCTTCCTCCGGATAGAGGGCGGCGATCCCGCGGCACTCTTCCGGAGAAAGGAGACCCGGCAGCATGGCGCAGCCGGCATTGTCCAGCTCCGCGGCAACCGTGTCCCAGCAATAGGCAGCCACGCGCGCCTCCGCCGGCATGTTCCCGGCAACCGGAGCGATCGCGTCCGTGAGCCGCGGGGTCATGCCAGGGTCTCCCGCTGGATCAATGCGCGCTTGCGCTCGATCCCCCAGCGATAGCCGGCAAGGTCGCCGTCGCTGCGGACCACCCGGTGGCAAGGAATGGCCAGTGCGATGGGATTGGCCGCGCAGGCGCTGGCGACCGCACGCGGATGCGACGGGGGCGTCATGCTGCTGGCCAGGGCCGCATAGGTCGTCGTCTCGCCGGCCTTGATCCGACGCAGCGCCTGCCAGACGCTCCGCTGGAACGGAGTGCCGCGCATATCCAGCTCCAGATCGAGGCCCCTTGCGGGCCGCTGGATGTAGTTCAGGACCCTGAAGGCATCATCCTTCGCCACATCGTCGATCCGGAGGCGCTTCGATGCCGGGAAGCGGCCGGCAAGATCCGCCTCGAGCTCCTGATCAGCCTTGCCGATCAGGATCGAGCAGACGCCGTGCCTGCTGCGCGCGACCAGTATCTTGCCGATATCGGCATCGACGATGGTGTAGGCGATCGCGTCGACGGCTGTCGTGCGGGTGGCTGCCCGGGAAGACGCCTGCATATCTTCGTTCGTCATGAGGTTCATTGCCGTGACTCCTTGGCGTTCACTGGCTCGACGCTAGGGCGCCCTTCACGGCGCCGAACTCCGTTCCTTGTTTTCAAATCGGGAATGGATGGCGGGACGATCGACGCTCGCGGGCCGGCAATGCGCGCTTGCGCCGGACGCCTGCTCCGTCACGGCTCGATTCTCGCTGAACTCGAGCCCCACGATACCGCGGTCGGACATGGCGACCAGGAAGTCGCCGAGCGCGCCGGCGCTGTCGATCAGGCGAGCCGCAGGATCGATGCCTGCCCGAGAAGATAGATATCGCCCGAGGTGAAGCGCACTTCGATCTCGCCACGGGTTTCCACCGTGAACTCGGCATATCCGGCGGCGACGATCTGGGCGATATGGTTCAGGACCAGCTTCTTTTCCGGATCGACATCTGCAAAGGCGACGAGGTCGTCAAAGGCTCTCCGTGCCTCCACCGATTTTCGCCGCTTCGCGTTTGCGTCATATCCGCTCTGCGAAAACATCGCCCTGCTTCCCTGTCTTGCGCCATCGCGCCCACCAGTCCGGCTTCATCATTCAGAGCGGGGCCATGCTGCCTTATCCAGCCCGACAAGCGGAACGCCGGCACTCCGGTTATTGCGGTCAAATTCAAATAACCCCGCCAAATGCTAGCGCGCGTGGCGGAAAGTGAGATTGATCCGCACGGCGCCGAGCAGGGGATGGTCGCCCGCCTTCAGTTCCGAGACGCCGTGAAAGCGCAGTCGCGAAGGTCCTCCCCAGACCGCGACATCGCCATGGCGCAGCGCATATCGCTTCACCGGATCGTTGCGCTTCAGGCCGCCGAACTGAAAGGTCGCCGGCAGGCCGAGCGAGACCGAGACGATCGGGCTGGCAAAATCGCGCTCGTTCCTGTCCTGGTGCAGCGTGAGCCTGGCGCCGGGTACGTAGCGATTGACCAGGCAGGCATCCGGCGCGAAATTCGGATAGCCGGCACGGGCCGCGGCCTGGGCGGCGAGCGCCCGGAAGCAATCCGGCATCGGCGGCCATGCGCGCCCATGGAGTGGATCCTCGGGATCATAGCGATAGCCGGTCCGGTCGGAGACCCAGCCGACGGCGCCGCAGTTCGTCATGGCGACCGACATCGGATATCCGCCGGGCGTGACCAGGTGCCGGAATGGCGATCGACCGGTAATGTCCTCGACCGCCGCGAGAAGCTCCCCGTCGAAGGCGAGTGCCTCGCCGCGCAGCAGCATGGCGCCCTCGGCCAGCATTTCGCTGACCGGTTCGGTCGGTTCCAGTTTCTCGAACAGGTCCATCATGGGATAAATCGGCATTCTCGGAAGGGATCGGCTATTTCAGGACGTTTCCGCGCGCGCGAGGAACGCGCCAGAGATACCAGGCCGCGACGGTACGATGCGGCGCCCATGCGCGCGCGATTTCGCGCAGCGCCTTCGGCTTGGGTTGCGCGTCCAGCGACTTGAGCACGCGATAGCCCTCGCGCACTCCGAAATCGTCGACAGGAAGTACGTCCATGCGCTCCAGCGAGTACATCAGCAGCATCTCCACGGTCCATCGGCCGACGCCCTTGATGCTGATCATCCGCTCGATGAGCGTCTCGTCGTCCATCGTGACGGCAGTCTTGCGCGCCGGAACGACGCCGGCGATCGCCGCCGCCGCGACGGCCTGGATGGTGGCGGTCTTGCTTGCCGAGAATCCGCAGGCACGCAGAAGACCGGCATCCGCATCGACGAGATCTCGCGGCGTCGGGAAGATGCGATCCCCGAACAACGCCATGAGCCGCCCGATCATGGCGTCGCCGGCCTTGGCGGTGAGCTGCTGATACGCGATCGCGCGCACCAGCGCCTCATAGGGTTCGCGAGCGGCCTTGGGATCGTGACGACAGGGGCCGATCTGCGCGATCAACTGCGCCCAATCCGCGTCGACACCAGCCAGGAATTCGACCGAGGCATCATATCGTGCCGAGAGACTCATGCGACCTGCGCCGCCTCGCGGCCGAGGATCGCGCGCTTCCTCTCGACGCCCCATGCATAGCCGGAGATCGCGCCATCGTTGCGCACCACGCGGTGGCAGGGAATCGCCACGGCCAGATTGTTCGCGGCGCAGGCCCCCGCAACTGCCCGCACGGCCTTGGGCGAGCCGATGCGACGCGCGATTTCGGCATAGGACACGCGCTCCCCTACGGGAATCTCCTGAAGCGCTTGCCAGACGCGGCGTTGAAACGCCGTGCCGCGAACATCGAGCGGCAGGTCCAGGCCGATGCTGGGATCCTCGACGAAGCCGACCACGCGCGCGATCAGCGCTTCATAGTCGCGGTCCATGCCGATCAGATGCGCCTTGGGGAAACGGTCCTGGAGGTTGCGGACCAGCGCATCCGGGTCGTCGCCGAGCAGGATCGAGGCGACGCCCTTCTTGCTCGAGGCGACCAGGATCGCACCGAGACATGACGCGCCGACTGCGAACTTGATTTCCTCGTTGACGCCGCCGGCACGATATTGCGTGGGAGTCATGCCGAGCATGCTGGTCGATTTCTCGTAGAAGCGACCGCTCGAGTTGAACCCGGCATCATACATCGCCCCGGTGACGCTCGCGCCCGATTCCAGGCCCTCGCGCGCCTTGCGCGCCCGATCGGCCGCCGCGTAAGCCTTGGGGGTCAAGCCGGTTGCGGCCTTGAATACCCGGTGGAAATAGCTCGGGCTCCGGCCGATCGCCGCGGCCACTTCCTCGAGCGACGGCTCTTCCTCGCACGCCTCGATGAAACGGCAGGCCCTGGCGACGAGCTCCGCATTCTCGTTCTCGAGGGACGGGCCATCGGGATGGCATCGCTTGCACGGCCGAAAGCCGGTCGCCTGCGCGCTTTCGAGCGTGTCGTGAAGCGTGACGTTGCGCGGGTTCGCCGTGCGCGAAGGGCAGGACGGGCGGCAGTAGACCCCCGTCGTGGCGACGGAATACCAGAGAATATCATCGGCGGACTTGTCGCGTGCGACGATGCGCTCCCAGCGCGGATCGCCCTCGGCCGCGACGGGCAGGCCGCGCGCCGATGATATGGGTTGCGAAACAGTCATTGCTCTTGTTCTTTCCATCACGTCCGCACGCAACGTGTCGCGATGCCAGGGTCCGAACACTCCGATCCTTGCTTTCAAATCGACTCCCCGCGGAATGCGCTGCCGCGAAGACGAGCCGCCAGGGCACCGGGACCAATGTCATATAGTGGCGTTTCGGTGATGTGCCCTGTGAGGACAAGAAACGGAGTGTTGGCCGATCCGGCCCGTGACGATCTCCTGTCGTCTTCAGGGACGGGAGTGAGAGATGACCAACGCCACCGCCAAGCGCCAAGCCTTGCGCAAGCTGCATGGCGGTTTCTTCGTTCTTCCCGATGCCGCGACGCCGGGTGAAGCGAAAGCACTCGAGAAACTGGGCTTCAAGGCGATCGCATAGGCCAGCCATGGCCTGTCGCTCCCAAGCCGGTCCACGTCATCCTCGTCGGCCCCGATATGAAGGCGTCGGACTTCGAGGCGCTCGGCGCGCGCGGATTTCCTGTTCCCGCGATCGTTATCGGCTGCGCGGACAAATGCTCGCGAACAGGGAGGGGTCCGGGCTTCGCACCAGGGCGAGGCCCAGGCCTTGTATCTCGCAGCCCGGAACATGTCGGATCAAAGGGATTGCCGCGCGACCGCCGCCAGGGATATCGCGCGAGGCTATCGCCGGACGGGCGCGCCGACGGTGGGATGCCAGACCGGCACGAAGCCCTCCCGCAACACCGCGACCGTAGTGGGCGGGGTCACCAGGCGCAGTTGCTGTCCGGAAAGGCAATCAAGCGGGATCGGGCCGGAATAGCCGGCGAACGACCATTTGTGCGCATTGCCCGCACGGAGCGCATAGACCGCCTGGGTCGCGGCGATCATCGTTCCGTCGGGCAGATCGCCAAGCGCGTCGAGCGTCACGAAAGGGAGCCGGCCGCCAGAGGCCGTCCGTTCCGCGTGCAGCCGCCTGTCGATCATCGGCGCGCGCGGCTTTTCGATGTCGAATGCCTGGCCGAACCTCGACGCGAAATCGGTCGCGCGATCGCGTCGACAGAAGAAGCAGGGGCGATGGCCTGCGGCCAGTGCCGTCACCTCGTCGAGAAAGAACAACTCCGTCCAGCCGGTTTTCCCGCCCGGCCGGTTCCTGCCCATCGGCTCCCGTCGCCAGTCGCGATATTCGCAGGTGCAGATGATCCAGGCCGGCAGGGTCCAGCGCTTCTTGAGAAGCGTCTTGGTCTCGGGATCATGGATGATGCCGCGATTGCCGGTGAACAGGCCGCGCTCCGGTGCGGCATGGATGGCGCCGAAGGGATCGACCCGGTTCTGCAATGGCATCGCATTCTCCCTGGTGGACGAGCCCGCTCCCGAGAAGGCGGCGACCCTGTCCTTTCTACGCCCATTCCGCTCTCCGATTCCTGCTTTCAGATCCAGGAATGCGGAACGTCGCGTCGGTTCGCTCGCGACCATGTCCGAAAACCGCCAGCCATGCGCGGGGATACGCCCTATATCGGTCGAATGTCGGTGGATCGCCGCAGGCGACGCCACACGAGCCAGCCATATCCGTGGCGTGGCCGAGATGTCGAGGTGCCGGAGTGCAGACCGAATTGTTCGATATGCCGGCTGTCGTTCCCGGCCTGGGCTTTCGGGATGCGATCATTTCTCCCGAGGAGGAGCGCGCGCTGATCCGCGAGATCGATGCGATCGAGCTTCCCCATTTCCCGTTTCAGGGATGGACGAGCAAGCGTCGCACCCGCTCGTTCGGCTGGCATTATGATTTCGACAAGTCCGAGTTCGGGCCGGCCGATCCGATCCCGGCTTTTCTGTCGCCGCTGAAGTCGCGGGCGGCGGCGTTCGCCGGTGTCGCGGCCGATGACGTGGTGCAGGTCTCGATCCTCAAGTACGAGCCTGGCGCCGGCATCGGCTGGCACAGGGATCGGCCCGAACTCGATGCGGTTATCGGCATCTCGCTCGGATCACCGGCGACCATGCGTTTCCGGCGGCGCAACGGGGAGCGCTATGATCGCGCCTCCATCTTCCTCCCGCCGCGCTCGATCTATCATCTCGACGGAGACGTCCGGCACGGATGGGAGCACAGCATCGTGCCCGGTACCGCGACACGGTGGTCGATCACCTTTCGCGGCCTTTCGGAAACGGGAAAATGCAAGGCCGGGCACGCGGGGTAGGGCCTGACGAAAGCCGTCTTCCCGCGACTATGACGCCGGCTAGGCCGTGCATGTCGCCCACGCGAACAGCGCGTCGAGGTCCATGCTTCCCAGAGCGACCGAGGCCCACGCGCGCAAGAACACGCATTCAGGACGAGCGCGCGACAATTCAGACGCGTTGGCGCAACGACGCAAACCCTTCGATAAGACCATAATGGTTATATTACGGGAGCGGATCGATCGCCTAAGATAAATTAGAACAAGAGTCAAGTAGATTATGGTCTGATATTTGATCTATATCGCGCTTGACATAAAAAAATCCAAACCTTTAATGATGGATGCGACCGATGGGGGATAATTCGGTGTCAAATATTGATGTGGCGCGTGATATAACTCGCGCTGTTCGTTCTGCTGAGCGTTTCGCTAAGGGCTTGCGCGAGATACAATTAAAACTAGATGACCTTGCGCAGCAATCTGTAGAACAAATAAATGCATCTGCTACAATTTTTAGTGCAAACTTATCGGATAGCCTGAGTGCATCCGATGTGAAACTTGCATTGTCGCGGTCGCAATCGCGGCCGAACTTCGGGGCGCCCGATCTTTTCGGAAATGCGCTTTGGAGCCTTATGCTCGAGCTTCTGCTGGCCGAGATGGACGGCGAGGCCGTTCCCGTCAGCAATGCGTGCATCAGCCTGGGTGGGCCGCAAAGCACGGCTATCCGCCTCCTAAACTGCATCGAGAAGCGCGGATTGGTGGTGAGTCAACCCGACCCCAGCGATGGCCGCCGACGCCTTCTGCGCCTTGCTGAATCGGTCAGGGCAAAGCTGATCGCCCATCTTGAGGCTGAGCACTCGGGCGGCGCGGTGCGTTTCCGGGTCAACATGAGGCTGACCGAGATGCGCGAAGATTCCGCAGAGGGGGCGCAGGGGGATGAAGTATCCCCATTGCGTATGACAAGTTTTGATCAGAAAGCTCCAGTATTGGATGCAGTCAATAACGACGCAAATTCTGTATTCCTCAAAGTATCTTGAGATGGGATGTAGCATTAGTCGAATTGCAACAGGTGCTTTCGACTAATCTAAGGGGAAATATGATGCGTAATCTTTCTCTCGTCGAGCTGGAAATGATCGTCGGCGGCTATGGCGAGTTCGATGCCGGAAGCTATGCCAGCGTCGCCACGGATAATGGCGATGGCAGCTACTCGCTCGTCGTGAGCGAGGCGCAGTATTCGGCTCAGGCCGGTGCCGCAGCCGACAATGGCTGGGGCGTCGAGGTTACCGGCGGCTGGACTCAGAACGGCGGCTTCTCGGTGGGCGTCAAGGCCTCGAAGAAGTGCTGATGTGATCGCGACGCCCCGGTTCGCCGGGGCGTCGCATTTTGCAAGTGTGGTGTCATGGCAGATCCCGTTCCGTTGCCGTCGCAGAGCGAAGCTGATCGCCGTGGCGCCTACTCCCTGGCCGAACGTGGTGTCCGCCTATTGGCGCGTCTCCCGATGCAGGTACGCCGGAAGCTGCTCCGCTCGGCCTTTAGCCTCTCGCGGGCATCCGGGTTGTTGCGGCCCTGCGGCAGGAGCGCGTGGATGATGGCCAGGGTCTTGCAGTTGCCTCGTGCGCAGGCGTGGAAGCTGGCCGGCGAGAACGGCTATCATGATCTGCTTTTCCAGATGGAATGGCTCGCGCTCGCCGATCGCTCGCTGCCTGGGCTGCTCGCCGATGCCGCAAACGTCCGGACTGAAGATGATGATGCGCTGCGCTGGATTTCGCGCCAGCGCGGCGCGGTTCTGGCGACGCTGCACATGGGGCCCTATTCGCTGGCGCTTGCCTGGCTGCTGCATCGCTATTTCCGCGACCGCGACGTCATCATCGTCAAGACGCAAACCGCGGATGATGACGAGAGCCGGGCGATGAACCGCCTCGATCAACTGGGCGTACGCGTGGCACTGATGGCGCCGACGGAGCCGGCGGAGTTTCATGCGCTGCTCAAGCGAGTGCGCATGGGGGCGATCCTGATCGCGCTGGTTGACCTGCCCGAAAGCTATGGCCGTGCGGTAGATGCCGACTTGCTCTGGACCCCGGCGCGGATCGCGGCGGGTGCGGTCGATATCGCGGCACTTTGTCAGGTTCCGCTTCTGCTGTTCCGGGCCGAGGCCCGGGGCACGGGCGACCAAGTCACCGTGGCGGACCTGCTCGAAGTGCCTTCGCGACAAGGCGAACGTGACCGTGCGACCGGAAAGGTCGCGTCCTTCATCACCAACTCCGTGCGCGGCTGCCCCGAGCAATGGCATATGTGGCAGCGCTTCGACGAGTTCGTCACTGCGCGGCAGCGGTGCGCGGCATGACCGCCATCCTCACCAAGCCGCGTAGCGCGGCCGACATGAATTCGAAAGTGCTGCTCGCGCAGCCCGTGTTCGACCATGTCTTGAGCATATTCTTCGGCTCGCTGCTCATCGTGGGGGGAATCTTCTGCTGGGCCACGCAATATTCGAAGCAGGAGACGGTATCCGGCGAGATAGCCGCGGTCTCGGGCTTCTCGGCGGTCGTCGCCGATCAGGGAGCGATCGTCTCGCAACTGCGAGTCACCTCGGGCACGCGCGTCCATAAGGGGCAGGTGCTGGCGGTGCTCAGCCTGCCGCCGGTGATCAGCGGCGACGGCGACACTATCGCGCAGAGCATCCAGCGCATGCGCGAGTCCATCGCGAACATGGACAGTCAACTCGCCGAATATGCGCGGTCGAGCGAGGAGGCGCGCCACCAGATCACCGAGGTCGAGGCGAGCGCCCAGGCATCGCTCGCCTCGGCGCGCAATCGCGGCAGCGCGACCAAGGAGCGCCAGCAGATGGCCGAGCGGCGCCTGCGCGGCTATGAGCAACTCGCCAGCAAGGGCTTCATCACCGACATGGCCGTGGACCAGGTGCGCGGCGTGGTCATGCAGCTCAACCAGGAAGCCTCGGACACCGAACTGACCCTGCAGGAGGTACGGCGCTCCCGCGCCGATCGCGTGACCGCGCTCGAGAACCGCATCGCCGAGATCCGCCAGGCGATGCTCAACCTCAGCACCCAGCGGCTGCAGACCGAGAACCAGCTGCACGGCCAGACCTCGCTGCAGACGCGCGAGATCGTCGCCCCCGCCGACGGCGTTGTCGCGGCAGTTTCGGTGCGGCCGGGCGAGCGCATCGAGGCCGGCGCGCGCATCCTCGCCATCGGCCAGCCTGCGGCACGGCTGACCGCCGTCCTCACCGTGCCGTCCAAGGCGATCGGCATGATCGATGTCGGCCAGCGCGTCGTGCTGAAGTACGACGCCTTTCCCTATCAGAGCTTCGGCGTGCGCTACGGCAAGGTCGTCCGGGTCGAGCAGGCCTCGATCGACACCGGCGCACAGAAGCCCGACGACGCCAAGCAGATCGAGCGCAACTTCATCGTCGAAGTGGCGCCCGCCGACGACGCGGTCGAGGCCTATGGCCGCCGCCGCGCGCTCAAGGTCGGGATGACGCTGACCGCCGACATCGAAGTCGAGCGGCGCAACCTGCTGCAATGGTTCCTGGAGCCGCTCGTCGCACTCAAGGGACGCATGGGATGAACCTGTTCGAATCCGGGCGGCGGACGCTGCCCATGATCCTGCAAGAGGCCAATGGTGAGTGCGGGATCGCCTGCATGGCGATGATCGCGCACTGGCACGGCCACCGGCTCGACTTGACCTATCTGCGCAGCCAGTACCGCACGACGCGGCGCGGCCTCAGCCTTTCCGACCTGGCCAGTGTCGCCGACCAGCTGCGCTTCGATGTGCGGGGTTTCCGCGTCGATGATTTCGCCGATCTCGCCCATGTCCGCACGCCGGCGATCCTGCACTGGGACAACAATCACTTCGTCGTGCTGAAGTCGGTCCGGCGCGGCCGCGTCGTCATCCACAATCCCGCGATGGGCGTGCGCACCTATGACATGGCCGAGTTTGGCGAGCATTTCAGCGGCACTGTCCTCGAGGTCTCGCCGGGCGGCGCGTTCGAGACGATCGTGCGCGCCAAGAAATACACGCTGTCGCGGATCTTCGACCTCACCCACGGCTTGAAGTCCTCGCTGATCCAGGTGATCGTCGTTGCCACCGCGGGTGCCGTCATCGCGATGCTGATGCCGATGATCGTTCAGGTCGCGCTCGATTCGGTGCTGCCGCGCAACGACCTCGACCTGCTATGGGTGCTCGCGGTCGGCCTTATGCTGGTCTCGATCAGCACCGCGGTGGCGACCTGGATCCAGAAGCGCGTCATC
Organism: Sphingomonas sp. CBMAI 2297; assembly: GCF_029870595.1. Lineage (GTDB taxonomy): Bacteria > Pseudomonadota > Alphaproteobacteria > Sphingomonadales > Sphingomonadaceae > Sphingomonas. The sequence goes on along the minus strand of NZ_JAPDIR010000004.1, from coordinate 293,358 downwards.
GCCAATGCCGGCAGCGCCTTCTTCGCGCAGCTGACGCGCAACGCCGTGGGCCATATCTTCCGGCTGCCGCTGCGCTATTTCGAGGGCCGCCATCCGGGCGACGTGGCCACCCGGCTCGATTCGATCGATTCGGTGCGCAATGTCGTCACCAAATCCTTCTCCGCCGCGGCGGTGGACCTGATCATGATCCTGCTGAGCGGCGCGATCATGTTTCTCTACGCCCCCGGACTGGCCGCACTGGTGAGCGCGATCTTCCTGATAGTCATCGCGATCCGGCTCACGCTCTATCCCTATATGCGCCGCCAGGGCGCAGTCGCGCTCAAGGCCAAGTCCGACGAGCGCTCGCGCCTCATCGACAATCTGCGCGCGGTCGCCGCGATCAAGACCGGCAATGCGACGATCGTCACCACCAACCGCTGGTACGACAGTCTGGTGCGGCACGTGAATGCCAGTTTCCGCATCCAGATCACCGAAGCCAATGCGGTCCTGCTGGTCGAGCTGGTCACGGCGCTGGGCATGGCGGTGACGCTCTATTACGGCGTCGCCGCGGTGCTGCTCCAGCAAATGACCGTCGGCATGCTCTATGCCTTCTTCACCTATCGCACGATCTTCTTCGACCGGATCGACAATCTGGTCACGACGATGACCGAGGTATCGCTGCTCGGCGCGAACATGACGCGGCTGTCCGATTTCCTTGAGGAGGAGCCCGAGCCGAGCGACCAGCCGATCGAGCGCCATATCCGCGACGCGGTCAAACTGCGCGGCGTGACCTATCGCGCCGGATTCGCCGACGCGCCGATCCTGTCCGACATCGATTTCGAGCTCGGTGCGAAGCAGGGCAACGCGATCGCGATCATGGGTCCGTCAGGCTCGGGCAAGACGACGCTGCTGAAGATCCTGGCCGGACTCTACACGCCGAGCGAAGGCGCAATGGAAGTGGACGGCGTCGGTCTCACGACCTGGGGTCTCAAGGCCTATCGCGCCAATGTCGGACTGGTGCTCGGCGCGGACAAGCTGGTGCGCGGCTCGATCCTCGAGAACGTCACCGGATTCGAGGAAAGCCCCGACCGCGGCCGCGCGCTTTCGGCACTGCGGGTGGCCTGTCTCGATGACGTAGTCGAGGGATTGCCGCGCGGACTCGACACGGTGGTGAGCGAAGAGAACGGCACGCTCTCCAGCGGGCAGCGTCGCCGTCTGATGCTGGCGCGCGCGCTCTATGGCGATCCCCCTTTGCTGCTGCTCGACGAGGTTACTTCGAACCTGGATGCGGAAACCGCCACCCGGATGATCCGGGCGCTCGCCGAGCATCCTTCCACCAAGGTGATCACCTCGCACGACTCGCAGGTCCTGGAGATCTGCGACACCGTCTACCGCATGGAAGCGGGGCGCCTGACGCGCGACGCCGCCTATGAACAGCTTTCAATCCACGAGCGGAAAGGTCTCTGAGATGAACGAAGACATTGAAGCCGATGTGATCTCGCTGGTCCGCGACGCGGCCCGCGTCGGCGATGTCCCGATCGATCTCGATACCAGCCTGGAGCAGCTGGGAATCGAATCGCTCGACATGGTCGAGCTGCTCTTCGCGATCGAGGACCGTTTCGGTATCGACGTGCCCTACAACGCCAATGCGGTCGGCGAATCCGGCCTCGCCAAAGTGCGCGATGTCGTGACGGCGATCCGGCAACTCATCTCGCAGCGGACGGCGCAGGCGTGAGACGGGTCGCGATCACCGGTATCGGCGCGCTCACTGCCGGGGGCATCGATGCGGAGCGCAGCTGGCAGGCGGTACGCGATGCGCACCAGCCCTTCGGCGCGCCTTCGCGGCTGGGCGACAAGACAACGGGCGTCAGCCGGGTCGCGGAGCTGCGCGACTATGACCCCGAGACCTATTTCGACCGGCGCCGGCTGAGCGCGCTCGATCCCGCCGCGCAATATGCAATCGTCGCCGGGCGCGAGGCGCTGGCCCAGTCGGGCATCGATTTCGCCGATTACGATCCGGACCGCACGATGTGCGTGATCGGCAGCGGCGCCGCGGGCGAAGCGACGCACGACATGAGTTCCGAAAGGATCTACCGCCACGGCGCCGACCGGCTTCATCCGCTCACCGTGCCCCGGCTGATGGCGAGCGCGCCGGCGAGCCAGCTGGCGATCGAATTCGGGATCCGCGGCGGCGTATTCCTGATCGCATCTGCCTGCGCGTCGGCCGCCCATGCGGTCGGACAGGCCTATCAGGCGATCCGTTACGGAATGGCCGATATAGCGATGACCGGCGGCACCGAGGCGAGCCTGACCTTTGGCTGCCTCAAGGGCTGGGAAGCGCTGCACGTGCTTTCCGACGATCTTTGCCGGCCCTTCTCGTTCGGGCGGCGCGGGCTGATGCTCGGCGAAGGCGCCGCGATCCTGGTGCTCGAGGAGATGGAAGCGGCGCGCAGGCGAGGGGCCGACATATTGGGCGAACTGCGCGGGTTCGGGATGAGCTCGGATGCGGGCTCGCTGACCTCGCCCGATCCCGCCGGCATGGCGCGTGCGATGCGCCTGGCGCTCGCCGACGCGGGAGCCGACGCCGGCGCAGTCGATCATCTGAACGCGCATGGCACCGGCACCAACATGAACGATGCGAGCGAATGCCAGGCGTTGCATCAGGTGTTCGGCGATCGCGCCACGCGCCTTCCCGTCACCGCCACCAAATCGGTGCTCGGCCATTGCCTGGGCGCTTCGGGCGCGATCGAGTTGGTGATGGCGGTGAAGTCGCTCGGCGCGCAGACGCTAGCGCCGACCGCGAACTTCGTCGAGCCGGACCCCGAATGTCCGATCGACTGCATCCCCAATGTCGCCCGCGATGCCAGGATCCGCACGATCGTCTCCAATTCCTTCGCCTTTGGCGGCCTCAACGCCTCGCTGGTGCTCGGACATGCTTGAGCGGGTGGACAGCTTCCTGACCGCATGCATGACGGTGAACCCGGCCGCGCGGGATGCCGGCCTTCCGCCGTTCACAGCGCCGCTCGGGCGGGAGACACCGCTCGACAGTTCGCCTTATGTCTACGACGTCGCGCGCTTCGCCGATGCCTTTGCCGGCTCGGAACAGAGGCGGGTGCTGCTGACCGCGCTGCTGACGCGGGTCGCGGCGCTCGAGCAGGCCGGGATCCGTGTGGATCTGCTGCTCGTCGGCGGCAGCTTCTTGCGCCTCGGCCAGGAGCCGCGCGATATCGATGCGCTGGGCGTGTACACGCTGACCTGCGATCCCGAGGCAGGCGCGGCGGCACTGTCGCAGGCGATGGCGCGCGGCGACATGGCAGATCTCCATCTCTGCCCTGCCGATGCGCATCCCGCAGTGCTGATCAAGCGCGCGATCTATTTCTCCAACACTTTTGCCTATGACAAGGGAACAGGGTCGCTGGATCGCGGAATCGTGATGGTGGTGCCGCGCCGTGCCGCCACGGCGGCCGCGGCATGACGGGCGTTTCGATTGCCGGCCAGGCGATGCTGCGCGGCGAGGCGCTGGCTGTGCCCGCCCGCATGCTGCTTGCGCCGGAACCGGCGCCGAACATGTTCGCAAGCAGCCCGCATGTCGTGCGCTTCGCCTGGCTGTTCGAGCATCTCGCCTGGTCGCCCGAGCGCCGCGCTTTGCTGGAGCGCTTCGCGGCGCGGATCGAGGCGATCCGGGTGCAGGGCGTGATGCCATTGTGCGCGCTGATCGGTGGCAGCTTCGTCGGGACTGGCGAGGCGCCCAACGACCTGGACGCGCTTGTCATCTACCGGGCCGATGCCGCGCCGGAGGCGATCGCCGCGGCGTTGAGCATGAAGATCGAAGGGCTCGATTTGCGCTACGTTCCCGAAGATGCCGACCCGATCCTGCTCATCAAGACGACGTGCTTCTTCCACACGCTCTATCAGGGGATCGACAAGGGCGGCGGTCGCGGCAGCATATTGGCATTGTTTCACGATCCGACATTGGCAGGAGCGGACTAGATGCGTTTTTCGATGACGATGTTTGCGGTCGCGGCCGCGTGGATGCCGGCCGCGGCAATGGCCCAGGCAGGGGCGCCGTTCACGGGCACCTATGCCGGGGTAGAGGCAGGCGCGCTCGAGCACCATATCTATCTGGAACCGCAGGGCGGCAACGGGACCGCAGGGCGCTATTACCGCGCCTGGGGCGCGGGCGGGGGCGTGTTCGTCGGCCATGACATCGCGGTGGGAGAACATCTCCGCATCGGCGGCGAGGCCGGCGTGACCGCGGGCGGGGGCGACAATGTCGTGCGCTTCGCGGGAGGATCGGAGCTGCGTCTCGCGCCGCGCTACGGCTATCGCGTCTCGCTGCACGGCGGGGCGGTGATCGGCTCGGCGCTCTTCGTCTATGCCAGCGGTGGCTATGGCGGCAATCGCTATCGGATCCGCAACACCGCGGGGGTCACCGGCGTGTCCGAATGGGGCGGCAGCTTCGAAGTCGGCGCGGGCGTCGAATACCGGATCTCGCCACGTCTCGGGATTCGGGTCGACTACAAGCATGTCGACAACCAGACCCATCAGTTCTTCGTCGGCGTGCCGGTCCGCTTCTGATGGGGCACGGCAAGTCGGTCCTCGCCCTGTTGCTGCTCGGGCTGTCGATCGGCCTGGCGCCCGGCTGGGCCGGGCAGATCGACAGCCGCATCTTCCGGCCCGATCCGATGCCACGCGAGGTGCACTGGGCGGGGCCGGCGCCGGCGGAGGTCACCACCACCACGGCCGACGGCCTTCAGCTCAAGGGCTATTGGTGGGCGCCGACGCGCGTGGGCGCGCCCGTGCTGGTGTTCTTCCACGGCCAGAGCGGCAACCGCTTCGAATCCGCGACCATGGCGGCCGCGCTGGTGACCGACGGTCAGGGGGTGCTGGTCGCCTCCTATCGGGGCTATGGCGACAATCCGGGCAAGCCGTCAGAGACGGGGCTCTATGCCGATGGCGACGCGTTTGTCCGGCTCGCGGGGACGCTCGCGCCGGGCGCGCGGCTCTATGTCTGCGGCTTTTCGCTGGGCAGCGCAGTCGCCCTGCACACGGGGACGGCCCCCGGCGTGCGCGGGATCGTGACGATCGGCGCCTTTACGCGCATCGCCGACCTCGCCTCGCCCGTCACACGTGCCTTCGTCGGAAACCGCTTCGACAATCTCGGCGCGATCGCGCAGGTCGAGAAGCCAGTGCTCCTGATCCATGGCACGGCCGACGAGGTCGTGCCCTTTGCCCATGCGGAGCGCTTGCGCGCGGCTGCCAGGCAGGCGCGCTTGCTTAAATTACCCGGCGCGCCGCACAGGCTGGATTTCGCGCAACTCGCGCCGATGCTCTGGAACAATCTGGCGCAGATGCCTGCGCCGCGCGACTAGGTTCCGATGGCATCTCCGGATCTGGCCTGGCGGAAGGCTCTGGGCACCGGAAGCGCCTGAGCGAGCGGCCGTTCTCGCAAGCTCTGTGCCGGCCGAGATGAAAGCGTTCGCTGACTGGTTCAAACGCTGGCGTCCGGACGGCACCTGACCGCTGAGCGCAGTTGAACGGGCAGGCATCGCCCACCTTCGATTCTCACTGGCGCTTGCCGCTGGCACCGGTCGTGCCAGGGCCGCGCTGGTGGCGCTCGCAAGATCCTTCCTATCGGTCGTTCTTGCTTCCGCTCCGCGCGGGATGAACCAGCGACAGTTTTCAGGATCCCAAGCCGATAGGGCGAATGGTGACAGCTGGGGCGCAAATCCGCCATCCGTGGACATTCTTCCGCCATCGCCATCGCCGCCGAAACCACGATCGGCGCCCCATAGCTCTTTCCCGGCCAGCCGCGCCTCGCCAAATTGCTCCCGAAGGCAGATCAGAAGCTCCGCCGACGCAGCAAGGAATTGCGGCCCATGGCGGGAGAGTGCGTGTCGAACCCGGTGGTGGCGGGGGAGGATGTGGAAATCAGGTGCATCAAGCCTAGGCCAAGCCCGATTTTCTACTCTGGCCGAGAGCGAAACAGCATCCCGGATCGGCGCAAATCGCCGAAGCAGCAGCGAAATCCCAGCCCGGATTTCGGCTGTTTCGCGCTATGCTGGAGGATGGCTCCCTGAGTAGGATTCGAACCTACGGCCGCTCGATTAACAGTCGAGAGCTCTACCGCTGAGCTATCAGGGATCACCATCTCTCCGCCCGGCGAACCGCGACGGAGGCGGCCCTATGCAGCGGGTTTCTGCGGATTGCAAGGGGTCAGGCGACGAATTGTTCCATCGTTATCCGATCATCCAGCGCATGCTCCGGATCGAAGAGCAAGGTGAGGTCGCGGTGATGGTCGATCGCTATCTCCACCCTGGCGACATCGCGCACTTCGCGCTGGTCCGCCACGGCGCTCACCGGCCGCTTGTCCGCCTCCAGCACGCGAATCGCGATACGGGCCTTGTCGGGCAGGATCGCGCCGCGCCAGCGCCGCGGGCGGAACGGGCTGATCGGCGTCATCGCCAGCATCGCGGAGCCGAGCGGCAGGATCGGCCCCTGGACGGACAGGTTGTACGCGGTGGAGCCGGCGGGCGTGGCGACGAGCAGGCCGTCGCACACCAGCTCCGGCAGCACGACGCGATCATTGACGGTGACTTCGAGCTTCGCAGTCTGGCGCGTCTCGCGCAGGAACGAGACTTCGTTGATCGCCGGCAGTTCGAAACGCTCGCCGGCGGCGTTGATCGCGTTCATCTTGAGCGGACTCACCTTGAACGGCTTGGCGCGGGCGAGCCGCTCGTCGAGCCCCTCGCGCCGCCAGTCGTTCATCAGGAAGCCGACCGTGCCCAGATTCATGCCGAACACCGGAACGCTGCGGCGGCTCTCCAGCAGGTTGTGGAGCGTCTGGAGCATGAAGCCGTCGCCGCCCAGGGCGACGATCACCTCGGCCTGTTCGACGGGAACCCATTCATATGCCTCGCGCAGCTCGTCGGCGGCGAGCTGGGCGGGTTCGGTGGGCGAGACGACGAGCGCGCGGAGCTGGCTCATCCGCCGGTGACGCTCATATGGCGGCGCGTTGCCGGGGCGGCTCCGGCCGCGATGCGGAAATCGTGCCGGGCCGGCTTGCGCCGCAGCGCGGCATCGATCGCTTCGTCGAGGCCGGCAGGGCCGCTGCCGCGCAGCGCGGCCTTGATGTCGACTGCCGCGTCATGGCCGAGGCACATATAGAGCTTTCCGTCGCTGGCGAGGCGGACGCGGTTGCATCCGTCGCAGAAATTGGCGCTGAGCGGCGTGATCAGGCCCAGCCGCGTGCCGGTGTCCGCGACGCGCCAGTAGCGTGCGGGGCCGCCGGTGCGATGCGTGTCGGGGATCAATGCGAAGCGCGCGCGCAGCGCGGCCAGCACGCCGGTGAGCGGCAGGAAGCGATCGGTGCGATCTTCCTCCACCTCGCCCAGCGGCATCGTCTCGATCAGGGTGAGATCCATGCCCTCCGCCGCCGCCCAGGCGAGCATCGCGGGGATCTCGCTTTCGTTGAGGCCCTTCAATGCGACCATGTTGAGCTTGATCGCGATGCCGGCGGCCCGCGCGGCGGCGATGCCGGCCAGCACCTTTGCCAGCTCGCCATGCCGGGTGATGTGCCGGAAGGTCTCCGGATCGCGGCTGTCGAGGCTGACGTTGATGCGGCGCACCCCGGCGTCGCGCAGCGCCTCGGCATGGTCGGCGAGGTGGGTGCCGTTGGTGGTGAGGGTGATTTCGTCGAGGCCCGCGCCGAGATGGCGGGCGATCCGGCGGACCAGCGCCATCGTGTCGCCACGGACCAGCGGCTCCCCCCCGGTCAGGCGGATCTTGCGCACGCCGCGCGCGACGAAGCGATCGGCGACCAGCGCCAGCTCGTCGAGGCTCAGCAGCGCGCCGCGTGGCAGGAAGCGCATCTTCTCGGGCATGCAATAGCGGCAGCGCAGGTCGCAGCGATCCGTGACCGAAATGCGCAAATACTGGATCGCGCGGCCATGGGCGTCGATCAAGGCGGGCGCGGCTGCCATGCAAGACGAGTTACGCATGATGATGGCGGCGGGCAAGCGTTCGCGTTATCGAGAGGGGAATGTCCGAAGATTTCACAGTCATCGAAAGCGCCAACGCAGATGCTGCACCGGTGTTCGTCCTCAGCTTTCGCCAGCGCGACGAAGTCGCGGCGGCCGCGGCGGGGGGCGGCTGGCGGGTGGTGGCGGCGCGGCGCTCGGATGCGCTCGAGCGGCGATTCCTGTCGAGCGGGGCCGCCGTCGCGGTGATCGACGCACGCGGCGCGCTGTCCGAGGGGATGGACGCGGCCAAGGTGCTGGGGCCGACGATCGAGGCGCACGGCGCGGCGATGCTGATCCTGGTCTCGCAGAGCGACACGGTGCATATGCGCCATTTCTTCGATGCTGGCGCCACCCACTTCCTGTCCAGCCCGATGTCCTCGGCGGCGATGGCACATGCGATCCGCTTCGCCCAGCGGCATGTCGAGCGGCTCTCCGGGTGGAACGGGCAGGAGAAGGGGCCGCCCGAGCCGCTCGGCTGGCGATTCGATCCTGGGATGCGCTCGCTGCAGCTCACGCCGGCGCTGGCGAGCCTGCTGGGCCTGCCCGAAGCGCCGGGCACGCGGACCTTCTTCGCCAGGCTCGATCCGGCGGACCGGGTGCTGGCGCGCAGCGCGCTGCGCCGCCTGAACGCGGACACGCCCTCCACTGCCTTCGCGCATGATCTGGCCGGCGTGGGGCGGGTGGTGCAGCATCTTCAGTATGACGCGCAGACCAACCGGCTGCACGCGCTCGTCGAGGCGCTGGGCGTGGCGCCCGATGCCAATGCGGCGGTGCGCGACGCGCTCACCGGCGCGCGCGACGGGCCCAGTGCCCGGCGCTGGATCGACCGGCGCCTGGCGGAGGGCGGCCGTGTCGGCGTCGTGCTGATCGGGCTGACGCGTTTCGAGACAGTGAACACCGCCTATGGCCGGGCCGTGGGGGACGAGCTGCTGCGCAGCGTCTCGCGCCGGGTGGGCGAAGTGGCGCGCGAGACGCTCGGCAAGGGCGCGATCGTAGCGCGGATCGGCGGATCGGAGTTCCTTGTCGCCAGCGACGATGCCGATGCCGCGCGGATCGGCGCGGCGGTGGCCCGGCTCGAGGACGCGCTGGCGCGGCCCTTCGTGGTGGGAGGCGACATCGCCCCGCTCGGGGCCCGGCTGGTGACCGGAGAGAGCCTGGCCGGCGACAATGCCGCGGCCCTGCTGCGCCGAACCAGCGAAGCGCTGCTCGGCGACGTGCCGCTGGAGAAGGGCGCGCCCCCGGTCGATCTGCTCGTCGACAGCCTGCACCGCGCGCTGGAGCGCGGCGAGATCGGCGTGCTGTTCCAGCCCCAGGTCTCGATCGCCACCGGGCAGATCGTGGGCGTGGAGGCGCTGGCGCGCTGGAACCACCCCGAGTTCGGCGAACTGGGCGCCGACACGCTGTTTGCCGCGGCCGAGCGGGCGGGGCTCGACGCGACGCTCTCCGATCATGTTCAGCGCCGCGCGCTGGCGGCGGCGGCGAACTGGCCCATGTCGCTCAGCAAGCTGCGGCTCTCGATCAACGTGACCGCGGCCGATGTGGCGCGGGCGAGCTTCGTCGATGCGCTGCTCGGCCGGATCGACGCGAGCAACTTCCCGCGCAATCGGCTGACGGTGGAGATCACCGAGGGCGGCATCATGTCGGACCTGGGCGAAGCCGCGCGGCTGCTCACCCTGTTGCGCGCGGCGGGGTGCCGCGTCGCCATCGACGATTTCGGCACGGGCTATTCGAGCCTCGCCTATCTCAAGGCATTGCCGCTCGACTATCTCAAGATCGACAAGAAGCTCAGCCAGGACATCACCGGCTCGCCGCGCGACCGGGTGGTGGTGCGGGGCGTGATCGACATGGCGCGCTCGCTGGGGCTGGCGGTGGTGGCGGAAGGCGTCGAGACCGCCGAGCAGCTCGACCTGCTCGCCAAGGAAGGCTGCCAATATTTCCAGGGCTTCCTCTGTTCGGCGCCGGTCGACGTGCCGGCGCTGGCCCAGCTGGTGAGCCGCGGGTGAGCGATCCGCGCGATCTGAGCGGCGTCTGGTACGGCCGCTATGTCAGCAGCGTCGACGCGCAGGACAATGGCTTCATCGCCCTGCTCGAGGAGACCGCCGGCGCCGTCTCGGGCAGCATTAGCGAGCGGGACGGGCAGGGCGGCGTGCGCGGCGCCACGGTGGCGGGGCGGCGCAGCGGCGCGCGAATCCAGTTCGTGAAGCAATATCACGGCCGCTGGGACCATGCCGTCTTCTACGAAGGCAGCGTGGACGACCAGGGCACCGAGGCGAGCGGCAGCTGGAAGGTGGACCAGGCGTATGGCGGCTTCAGCATGCAGCGCGAGAAATTCTCCGCGGACGAGCTGGAAGCCGAGGGCGAGGAGAGCCTCGCGCTTCGGTGAGCTCAGGCCGGGTCGGCGCCCCGGCCTTCGGTGACGCGGCCCAGCGTGACCCCGGCATAGCGGGCCAGGCTGGCGAGCAGCGCGCTGGTGCTCGGATCGATCGGCCCGGCTTCCGCCCAATAGGCGCCCATCGCCATGCTCGGCCCCATCAGCCCGATCGGATACATCGACATGCTGCGCACGAAGGTGGGCTTGTACGCATCCACCGGAACGCGCGGATCGTCATAGATGTCGGGAATGTGGATCGGCCGCGCCTCGAGGATGGCGAGGCCCGATATGCAATTCTCGATCGGAAAGCGCTCGCCCGCCCAGAGCGGAGTCATCGCATCCTCGGCGACATAGGCAACACGGTCGCCCTCGCGGCGGATGACGGTGACGCCGTCGCAGCGCGCGATCGTGCGCGCGCATTCCCGCAGCACGTTGACCAATTCGTCGATCGAGGTCGCATGCGACAACCGGGCCATCGCTTCGGTCAACAATCGGCGTTGCTCGAAACTGTCCGGCTCCCTCAAGCCTCGCTCCTCACGAGCGGACCCGTTCAGGGTCTCGCCTGCCTCAATCCCATTGGTCACGGCCAGATACGCAGCCTTGTTCTAGACGTTTCAACGCGAAATCCGCCAGATCGGATCGGCTTCAACACGACGAAGCCACGCGATGACCCGCAGTCGCCTGCGCACCAGAGGAGCAGGCGGCCTGGGCATTGCGCCGAGCAGCACCATTTCGCCTGCATCCTGAACGGAGTTCCAGTATGCGCAACTACGCAAAAATACCGGTGCCGTGAAAGTCGGATAGGCATGAGGCCCCCAAGCTAGGCGCGCACGCGCAGGGCCGAAACGGCGGCGGGCGGCAAGTCGCGCGTCGTGCCGCTGAAGATCGGGTGCTTGCCATTGGGGGGAGGCGGCATGGCGGCCGCATCGGTGCGGAAGGCGCCGGTGCGCTCGGCGAGCGTCCGGGCTTCCTGGGCGAGCGTGCGAGTGGCGGCCGAAGTCTGCTCGACCATGGCCGCGTTCTGCTGCGTGCCCTGGTCCATGGCGCCGATCGCGGTGGAGACTTCGCCGATCGCGATCGCCTGGGCGCCATTGTCCCGCGCCATGCTGCCGAGCAGCGCATGCACTTCGCCGACGTCGCTCGCGATGTTGGCCAGCGCGCCGTCGACCTGCATCACCGCATCGACCGCGGTGACGACCTCCGCCTGGGTGGTGGTGAGCTGCTCGCGGGCGCGGCCGGCTTCCTCCTCGGCGCGCATCGCCAGCGCGCTGACCAGGTCGGCGACGACGGCGAAGCCGCGCCCCGCCTCGCCGGCGCGCCCGGCCTCGACCGCGGCGTTCATCGCGAGCACGCGCGTCTGGAACGCGATCTTGTCCAGCCCCTCGATCACCGCGTCGATGCCCTTGGCGCTTTCCGAGACCCGGTTCATCGCCTCGACCGCCTGGGTGGCGACGCCGCGCCCGCCATCGACGGTGGCGATCGCCTGATCGGCGCGCATGACGGTCGACTTCGCGGCCTGGGCGGTGCTGCGCGAGCGATCGCCCATCTGCGCGACGGCGGCGTTGGTCTGCTCGAGGCTGGCGGCATTCGCCTGGGTGCGCCGGGCGAGATCGTCCGCGGCCTGCGCGATCTCGTCGGTGGTGCCGTTGATCCGCCGCGTGCCGATGGCAACGGCCTGGATCATCTCGCGCATCCGGGCGAGCGTGTGATTATAGCTATGCTCGAGCGAGGCATAGGCGCCCGGCGTGTCCGCAAGCTGGCGGGTGAGGTCGCCGCTGGCGAGCGCGGCCAGGGCCTCGTCCAGCGTGCCCATCGCGGCTTCGCGGCTCGCCTGCTCCTCCTCGAAATAGATCGAGAGCGACAATTCCATGTCGAGCAACGCGGCCTTGACCAGCGCGGCGGGCAGGACCGCGAGCGCGCGCGGGCGCAGCGTGCCGAGCAGGCGCCGCCACCAGGGCGTGCGCGCCATCGCCTCGTGGAGCAGCTGCTCGAGCACCAGCGCATAGCCGCCGACATACCAGCGCGGCTCGAGCCCGATGCGCGCATGGGTGGCGCCGATGCGGCGCACGCTCTGGTGATATTGCGCATCGAACTGCCCCGTGGCGAGGTGGTTCCAATGGCCTTCCTGCGCCGTCTGGGCGCTGCGCATATGCTCGGGGCTGGCGAAGAAGCGCGCGGTCTCCGGCGTGGCGCGGACGCGGGCGTAGAAACGATCGAGTGCCTTGCCGATCGCCGAGCGGATCAGCGCGCTGTTTCCGGAAAGCGTGGCGCGCTGGGCGGCATCCATCTCCATGAACGCGAGACGGGAAGAAATGGGGTCGGTCACTCGGCACTCCTTGGGGGGAGGCCCGCCGGTCTGGCGGCGGGCCATTCCCCCCATTCTAGGAGGCCGCGAGGGCGGAAGCATGGGTCGCTACGGGTTTATCCCGCCGCTTTCGCGAGGCCCCGCGACAGCTGGAGCGCGCCGTTGAGCCGGGCCTGGGGCGTCGCCCAGGCGCGAGCGATCACCAGCTTCATGTCGGGGCGCAGCTTCGCCGTGCCTTCCAGCTTGTCGACATAGGCGAGCAGGCCGTCGACATTGGGGAATTTGTCGTCGTGGAAACTCACCAGCGCGCCCTTGGGGCCGACATCGAGCTTGGCGATGCAGGCGCGCTTGGCGTTCAGCTTGGCCTCGATCAGCGTGATCAGGTTCTCGGTCGCCTCCGGCAGCTTGCCGAACCGGTCGATCAGCTCGGCGGCGAAGGCCTCGATGCCGGCGCGGTCGTCCACGTCGTTGAGGCGGCGATACAGGCCCATGCGCAGGTCGAGATCGGGAACATAGGTCTCGGGGATCATGATCGGCGCGTCGACGGTGATCTGCGGGCTCAGGTCGCGCGGGCGCTCGTCGCGCAGGCCGCCCGCCTTGGCGTCGAGGATCGCCTCCTCCAGCATCGACTGGTAGAGTTCGTAGCCGACCTCCTTGATATGGCCGGACTGCTCGTCGCCGAGCAGGTTGCCGGCGCCGCGGATGTCGAGATCGTGGCTGGCCAGCTGGAAGCCGGCGCCCAGCGATTCCAGGTCGGACAGCACCTTGAGGCGCTTTTCCGCCGCCTCGGTCATCAGGCGCTGGGCCGGGGTGGTCAGATAGGCATAGGCGCGCGTCTTGGAGCGCCCGACCCGGCCGCGCAGCTGGTAGAGCTGGGCGAGGCCGAACTTGTCCGCCCGGTTGATGATCAGCGTGTTGGCGCTGGGAATGTCGATGCCGCTCTCGATGATCGTGGTCGAGACGAGCAGGTCGTATTTGCGATCGTAGAAGGCGGACATGCGCTCCTCGACCTCGCCCGCCGCCATCTGGCCGTGCGCGACGACATAGCGGATCTCGGGCACGTCGTGGCGCAGGAATTCCTCGATCTCGGGCAGGTCGGAGATGCGCGGGGTGACGAAATAGGCCTGGCCGCCGCGATAATGCTCGCGAAGCAGCGCCTCGCGCAGCACCACCGGATCCCAGGGCATCACATAGGTGCGCACCGCCAGGCGATCGACCGGCGGGGTCTGGATCACGCTGAGCTCGCGCAGGCCCGACATCGCCATCTGGAGGGTGCGCGGGATCGGCGTGGCGGTGAGGGTGAGGACGTGGACGTCCGCCTTCATCGCCTTGAGCCGTTCCTTGTGGGTGACGCCGAAGCGCTGCTCCTCGTCGACGATGACCAGGCCGAGCCGCTTGAACTCGACGCCCTTGGCGAGGACGGCATGGGTGCCGACGACGATGTCGATCGTGCCGTCGGCGGCGCCGTCCTTGGTCGCCTTCATCTCGGTGCTGCCCACCAGGCGCGAGAGGCGGCCGACCTTGATCGGGAAACCCTCGAAGCGCTGGGTGAAATTATTGAAATGCTGGCGGGCGAGCAGGGTGGTGGGGCAGACCACCGCGACCTGCATGCCCGCCATCGCCGCGACGAAGGCGGCGCGCAGCGCCACCTCGGTCTTGCCGAAGCCGACATCGCCGACGATCAGCCGGTCCATCGGGCGGCCGGCGGCGAGATCCTCGAGCACGTCGCCGATCGCGCGGTCCTGGTCGTCGGTCTCCTCATAGGGGAAGCGGTCGACAAAGGCGGGATAGCCGCCGGCATCGGGCTCGGCGACTTCGGCGGGTCGAGTGGCGCGCTTGGCGGCGGTGGCGATGAGCTCGCCCGCGATCTCGCGGATCCGCTCCTTCATGCGGCTCTTGCGCCGCTGCCAGGCCTCGCCGCCCAGCCGGTCCAGCGCCGCGCCCTCCTCGCCCGCGCCGTAGCGGCTCAGGACCTCGAGATTCTCCACCGGAACATAGAGCTTGTCGCCGCCGGCATAAGTGAGGGCGACGCAGTCGTGCGGGGCCTTCTGCACCGGGATCTGGGTGAGGCCCTCATAGCGGCCGATGCCGTGATCGACGTGCACCACCAGATCGCCCGGCGAGAGCGTCGCCAGCTCGTTGAGAAAGGCGTCGGTCGACTTGCGGCGCTTCGAGCGGCGGACGAGGCGGTCGCCCAGCATGTCCTGCTCGGTGAGCACCGCGACGCCGGGGGCGGAGAAGCCGTGATCGAGCGGCAGCACGATCATCGCCACCGCGCTGTCGGCGATGCCCATCGCCTCGTGCCAGCTGTCCGCCTTGCGCGCCGTCTTGAGGCCGTGATCGGCGAGCAGCCCGGTCAGGCGCTCGCGGGCGCCGTTCGAATAGCTGGCGAGTATCGGTTTCTTGCTAGATTTCCGTAGCTTGGCGATATGGTCTACGACAGATTCATAGACATTGGCACCGGCGGCCCGCTCGGGCGCGAAGTCGCGCGGGCCGTCGACGTCGAAGTCGAGGACGGTGGCGCTGACCGGCTCGTGAAAGGGCGTGCTGGTGTGCGCCGGCCAGTCGGCGAGCCGCTTTTCCCATTCGTTCGCAACAAGATAGAGCGCATCGGCGGCCAGCGGGCGATAGCTGCCCGGATCGGCGGACTGGGCGCGGACGCGGTTCGACTGATAGTCGGCGATCGCTTCGAACCGCGCTTCGGCGGCACCGGCATCGCCGGCGTCGCGGATCAGGATCGCATCGCCGGGAAGATGCTCGAACAGCGTCTCCAGCCGCTCCTCGAACAGCGGCAGCCAATGCTCCATGCCGGCGAGGCGGCGGCCGTCGCTGATCGCCTGGTAGAGCGGGTCGCCGGTGGCGGTGGCGCCGAACTTTTCCCGATAGCGCGTGCGGAAGCGCTTGACCGACTCCTCGTCGAGCAGAGCCTCGGAAGCGGGGAGGAGCGTGAAGCCGTCGATCCGCCCGGTGGTGCGCTGGTCCGAGGGATCGAAGGTGCGGACGCTCTCGATCTCGTCGCCGAAGAAATCGAGCCGCAATGCCTGTTCGGCGCCCGAGGGGAAGAGGTCGACCAGCCCGCCGCGCACCGCGAACTCGCCGGCGTCGTTCACCGTGTCGACGCGGATATAGCCATTTGCCTGGAGCAGGTTTCCGAGCTTTTCCAGGCTGATACGCTCGCCCGGCGCAAGGCGGGCGACGAGCTGGCGGATGCGGAAGGGCGTGAGCGTGCGCTGGGTGACGGCGTTTACCGTGGTGACCAGCAGGCGCGGCTTTTCGCCTTTGTTCTGAAGGGCATGGAGCGTCGCCAGCCGCTCGGCCATGACCCGCAGGGTCGGGCTGGCGCGGTCATAGGGAAGGCAGTCCCAGGCCGGAAAGCCGAGGATTTCGAGCTCGGGCGCGAAATAGGGCGCGGTGCCGGCCACGGCGCGCATCGCGGATTCGTCGGGCGCGACGAAGACGGTCATCCGCCCGGTGCGCGCCAGATCGGCCAGCATCCAGGGGAGGAAGCCGGTCGGAGCGCCCGACAGGGTGAGAGGCCGTTGCGCGGAGAGGATGGTCTTGAGGTCGGGCATTCGGGATCAGCGAGAAATAGGCACGTAGTTCAATGTCTTGAGGGCGGTCATTACCGTGCCGGCATAGCGTGGGGGAGCGGGTTCGACGCCCATCGCCCAGGCCATGATATCGACGTCCTGCTCCTCGAGCAGTTCCTCGAACAGGTCCATCTCGGCGTCGTTCCAGCCGGCGCCATGCCGATCGAAGAAGCCGCCGATCAGCAGGTCTGCTTCCTTCACGCCGCGATGCCAGGCGCGGAAGCGCAGGCGCTTGAGACGGGTTTCGCGGTCCATTCGGTCCTCAACGGGAAATGGCCGGCAGCGCGAAAAATGCGTGTCGGCGAAAATGGTGGATACGATTTCCCAGATAGGTTGCCGCGCCGGCGAACGCCAGCCGCAACTTAATCGGCCGTTTCCGCCCGCCCGGCCGGCGATCTTGCTATGATGGGCAGATACTCTGCGTAAAGGCCGTCCAAAAATGCGTTTCGTGATGCTCAAGTCGATCAACGGCGACCCCATGCTGGTCAACATTGCCGCGGTGCGGACGGTCGCCACGATCAACATGGCCGGTGCCGATGTCGGCGTGCTTTCGTTCGACGGCGCGCACGAAGTGGTGGTCGGCTCGACCGTGATCGAAGTGCATGCCGCGATCGAGGCGGCCGGCCAGGCGATCGCGCCCGCGCGCAGCATCGCCTGATCCCGCACCCCCTAGCGGCGCGCCATCGCAAGGATTAGGTCGGGCGCCATGCGCCCCGAGATCCTCAATCCGCTCTTCGCCGAAGTCACGGCGCTCAAGGGGATCGGCGCGGCCCTGGCCAGGCCGCTCGAGCGGCTGGGGCTGGCGCGCGTCGTCGACGTCGCTTTCCATCTCCCCACCGGCTTCATCGACCGCATTCCGCGCGACGCGCTGATGGCGTCCGACGCCGGAAGGATCATCGCGATCGAGCTCACCCCGGTGCAATATCGCTTCGGCGGCAGCGCCCGCTCCCCCGCGCGGGTGCAGGCGGTGGACGCGCACGGCAACCATGCCAGCCTCGTCTTTTTCGGCGGCAATTCGGGCTGGGCGAAGAAGCTGCTCCCGCTGAACGAGAAGCGCTGGGTCTCGGGCCGGCTCGACCAATATGGCCAGGAGCTGCAGATCGTGCATCCCGAGGTCGCGCTGCCCGAAGAGGCGGAAGGCGGCGGGCGCGAGGCGATCTATCCCTGTTCCGAGGGCATCACGTCCAAGCGGATCGCGGCGCTGGCCGCCCAGGCGATCGCGCGCGCGCCCGATCTGCCCGAATGGATCGAGCCGAGCCTGAAGGACCGCCACCAATGGCCGGGCTGGAAGGAGGCGCTGGCCCGCATCCATGCCGACCCCGCCGACGCCAAGGCGCGCGAGCGGCTCGCCTATGACGAAGTGTTCGCCAACCAGCTCGCGCTGATGCTGGTGCGCGGCGAGGCCCGCGCCAAGCGCGGCCGGCCGCTGACCGGCGACGGGCGGCTGCGCGACCGGCTCCGGCTGCCCTATGTCCCCACCGGCGCCCAGTCGCGCACGATCCGCGAGATCGAGGGCGACATGGCGCAGAGCCAGCCGATGCTGCGCCTGCTCCAGGGCGATGTCGGCGCGGGCAAGACGCTGGTGGCGACGATGGCGCTGCTGATCGCCGCCGAGGCCGGGGCGCAAGGCGCGATGCTGGCTCCCACCGAGATCCTCGCCCGCCAGCATTACGACAATCTCTCGCGCCTGCTCGCCGGGCTCGACATCCGCGTCGCGATCCTCACCGGGCGCGACAAGGGCAAGGTGCGCGAGGCCGTTCTGATGGGGCTCGCCGCCGGCGAGATCGACATATTGGTGGGCACCCATGCGATCTTCCAGCAGGGCGTGACCTATCGCGACCTGGGACTGGTGGTGGTGGACGAGCAGCACCGCTTCGGCGTGGCCGAGCGGCTGATGCTCCAGGCCAAGGCGCAGGTGCCGCCGCACCTGCTGGTGATGACCGCCACGCCGATCCCGCGCACGCTCCAGCTGGCCAGCCATGGCGAGATGGACGTGAGCCGGCTGGACGAGATGCCGCCCGGCCGCCAGCCGATCCAGACGACAGTGATCGCCGAGGACAAGCTCGACGCGGTGATCGCCGGGCTGGGCCGGCATCTCGATGCGGGCAAGCAGGCCTATTGGGTGTGCCCGCTGGTGGAGGAGAGCGAGAAGACCGACCTTGCCGCCGCCGAGCATCGCGCCGCCACGCTCACCGCGCGGTTCGGCGACAAGGTCGGGCTGGTCCATGGCCGGATGAAGGGGCCGGAGAAGGACGCGGTGATGGCGCGCTTCGCCGCGGGCGAGCTGGGCGTGCTGGTGGCGACGACGGTGATCGAAGTGGGGGTGGACGTGCCCAACGCCACGCTGATCGTGATCGAGGCGGCGGACCGGTTCGGCCTCGCCCAGCTCCACCAGCTGCGCGGGCGCGTGGGCCGGGGCGGGGGGCAGTCCCACTGCATCCTGCTGCGCGGGGAGAAGCTCAGCGAGACGTCGCGGGCGCGGCTGGCGCTGATGCGCGACACCACCGACGGCTTCCTGATCGCCGAGCGCGACCTGGAGCTGCGCGGCGCGGGCGAGATCCTCGGCACCCGCCAATCGGGCGAGCAGAGCTTCCGCCTGGCGACGCCGGAGAGCCTGGCGACGCTGATCGCGGCGGCGAACGCCGATGCGCGGCTGCTGGAGGACCAGGACCGCGCGCTGCACACCGCGCGGGGCGAGGCGGCGCGGATCGCGCTCTACCTGTTCGAGCGTGACGCGGCGGTGAGCCTGTTGCGGGCGGGATAGGGGGCGATAGGCCCCGCCGTCTTCCCGTTTTTCCCGTCATGCCCGCAATCCTTCGGCGCCACCCCCTATCCTCGGCGTCTATCCCCTTGAGGAAGGAGTGCCCCAATAGCCGTCATCCCCGCGGAGGCGGGGATCCAGGGTAGCGCGGGACAAGGATGCTGCCAGGCGAGCGCTCCCCGGAGCGCGCGGGACTCGACTGCGCGCAACTCGCCCCTGGCCCTGGATCCCCGCCTGCGCGGGGATGACGAAGGGAGTCGCTGGGATTGCGAATAAAATCAAAGCCTTGATCGGGCTATTATCCTGGATTGGGGCCTCGCTATTCCTCCTTCGCCGCTCCGGCCTTGCGCCGGAGTCCCGCTGTCTTGCCGAGGGCAGAAGAAGCGGGATCCCGGCGCAAGGCCGGGATGACGGTGGGAAACGGATACTCGTTTGGGTTCCCAACCTGCGCGCGCGACTCAATCAACAAAGCCCGTCCTCCCCGCGCGGGCGGGGGTGACGGGAGTAGTTTCAACGGCTTGTCCGAGCTTGTGCCGAACCGTCGGTGCGCGGGTTCGCCGCCGCCGACGGATCGGCGGCGGCGGTCCGGTGCCGCTCAGTCCGCGCGGCGTGGATTTGCCTTGATCGCGCGCGCGGGCAGCGGGATCCCGTCCGCGTCGAAGATATTGGGGCTGAACGTCTTCTCCGGGCCGCTCGGGCAGTTCAGCGGGCCCGCCGTGCCCGGCGTGCCATCCTTGTTGTAGCACGCCACCGAGCCCGGCAGCGATCCGTTCACCCAGGTGCCGGAGCAGGTGCGCGTGCACCCGTTGGAGAAAGTATGGACCTGTTCCGCCGAAGCCGGCGCCGCCCAAGCAGACATCGCGAACAATGCCGTCCCTGCAATATATGCCTTCATTTCAGCTTCCCTCCTTTAGTGGGAGGCAAAGCTTCTCACCAATAGATCTTATGCAGGCTGAACGATCTGTTGTGTAACGGAAAGAAGATATGCGTAATTTGCAAGAAAAGGCGCCACTTGTCTTGGGTGTCGAGGCAGTGTCGCGCCGCATCTCGATGCCAGGGAGGCACTGCGTCCGGAGAATGGACGATGGCGCCTTCCACCGTCATCCCCGCGCAGACGGGGATTCAGGGTAGCGTGGAACAATCCAGGCAATCGCGCCGGGTATCGGGGGGCAATCCGGGCCTCGTGGCCCTTGCTCCTGCCTGCGGGGCGGCAGCGGGTAGAATGGCGGGACGGGAACATGCGTATCCCAACCTGGCTGGATAGTAATCCATCCCGTTGTTTTCACGTAGAGTTGTAACGAGCTCGAGGGCCGGTGACTTTAGTGATCGATGGTGCGCGGACCTCGTGTCATGACCCGGAAATATTACTAATGAAAACTATATTCGAATCGTGCGGTCCGCGGTGCATTCCGTCGGTCGGCGAAATCCACGTTCTGAGCATGGAGGTGTTGTGTCCTTCCTGGCGAAAATCCTTTTGATTTTTTCTGCCTGTTTTCTGACGACGGCAGGCGCTTCAACCCAGGCTTTGCCCAAATATTACAAGGTCTCGCTGCAGATCGAGCGCGGCGGCAAGATCATCGGGAAGCCAAACCTCATCATGACGCCCGGCGCTTCGGCGATCATGACGGCAACCAACGGCGAATATTCGCTGCGAACGTCGACCGGAACCGATGGCGGGATCAAGACCTCATCGATCAATGTCGCCACGGAGCTTTACTTCTCCAGCAACGGCCGGTGGGAGCTTGTCGCCGTGCCCAATATCTTCGCCACGATCGGGCGAAGCGTCGATATGCACTACAATCTCCCGAAGTACGGCAATGTCGTTTTGACGTACAATGTGGAGGTCGTGGATACTCTGGCCACGAACGTCACCTCATGGGGAAAGAATGCCTGCTCGGAAAAGCGCGTTTCCGAATGGAAGGCAGCCATGAAGAAGCCGGTCTCCTTCCTGTCCGCCAGGAAGAAAAATCAGGTAATCAATATATGTTGCAGCCCGTGCTCGACGATACGCTGCTGTTCCGCCGGCCCCATATGCTGCAGCGATGAGGCCAGGTGCCCGGGCCAGCGCTGCTGCAGCGATCCGCCGGTCTGATGATCCCGATGGCCTGCCGGGATCGATCCGGGCAGGCCATCGCGCGAAACGCCTGCCGGGCTCGCGCGGCCGTTCGGTCTTCAGCGTCTTTGGAAGCCGCCGACGGAGCGATCGGGCAAGGCGGAACTCCCACGGCCACGGCATCAACGGATGCCCAGGCCCCGCATCCATGCTATGGTCGCTGCCGGGCGCAGGAAGAGAGGCCTCTATGCAAAGGTCATGGTGGTTGGCGGCGGTGCTGCTGGTGGTCGCAATCGGCCTGGTGGGCGGCGTTTACGAAGGGGCCCTGGCGGCGATGCGCCTGGACATGCCCCATTGGGTGATCCTCCTGCTGGCCGTCGCCGTGCCGGTGGTGCTCGGCAGGGCCGCGGATCGCGTCTGGCGCCAGTTGAAATAGCGGGCGGCCCCCTCCGTCCCGGGGCCTATTTCGCCTTCACCATGGTCGAGATCAGCTCGTAATAGCTGGCGAGATCGATCGCGCGCTCGAACTGGCAGCCGATCCGGCCGCCCAGCGCCCAGCGCACATCGGCCACCACGGTGCCGGCATGCGGCAGCACCACGCGGATGCGCGCGCCCGTCTCGAACGGATCGTCGCACCGCGCCATCAGGCCGTGCGGCGAGATGTTGACGATGATGAAGTTCAGCTGCTTCGCGTCGGGGCCGAAGGCACGCGCGCGGTAATAGACGTCCTCGCGCCCCTCCCGCCGGATCTCCGAATAAGCCAGGTTCGATCCAAAATTCACGCACGGCCTCACGAAACGCTTGAGGTACGTCTGCGATTGATACCGTTACCGCGTGAATCCCGTTGCAACGAAGAGGCTTAACAGCGACTTATCAGGGCCGTCGGCGGAATGTCACGCGGGCACGAGCATCCCGTGCTTCTTCCGGCCGAAGCTGAGCTTGACCGGCGCGGCCACCGCGATCTCGAGCGCGGGATCGCTCACCACCTGATCGTCGACGCGGATCGCGCCCTCGGCGACCTTGCGGCGGGCTTCTCCCTTGGAGGGGCAGAGGCCGAGCGCGATCAGCCCGTCGACCACGGCGATGCTGCCGCCCGCCACCGCATGGGTGGGCAGCGCGCCGCCGGCGGAGCCTTCCTCGAACACCTTGCGGGCCGTCTCGGCGGCTTCCTCGGCGGCGGCGCGGCCGCGGCACATGGCGGTCGCCTCGTTGGCGAGGATCTTCTTGGCCTCGTTGATCCCGGCGCCTTCCAGCGCCTCCAGCCGGGCGATCTCGTCCAGCGGCAGGTCGGTGAACAGGCGGAGGAAGCGGCCGACGTCGCGGTCGTCGGTGTTGCGCCAGAACTGCCAGTAATCGAATGCCGAGAGCTGGTCCTCGTTCAGCCACACCGCGCCCGACATGGTCTTGCCCATCTTGCCGCCATCGGCGGTGGTGATCAGCGGCGTGGTGACGCCGTACACCTCGGTGCCGTCGACCCGGCGCGCCAGCTCGATGCCGTTGACGATATTGCCCCACTGGTCCGATCCGCCCATCTGCAGGCGGCAGGCGGCGCGGCGCGACAGCTCCAGAAAGTCATAGCCCTGGAGGATCATGTAGTTGAACTCGAGGAACGAGAGCGACTGCTCGCGGTCGAGGCGCAGCTTCACCGAATCGAAGCTCAGCATCCGGTTGACCGAGAAATGCCGGCCGATGTCGCGCAGGAACGGGATATATTCGAGCTTGTCGAGCCAGTCGGCATTGTCGACCATCACCGCGTCGCTGGGGCCGTCCCCGAAGGTGAGGAACTTCTCGAACACGGTCTTGATCGAGGCGATGTTGGCGCGGATCACCTCGTCGGTCATCAGCTTGCGGGCCTCGTCCTTGAACGAGGGGTCGCCGATCTTGCCGGTGCCGCCGCCCATGAGGACGATCGGCTTGTGGCCGGCCTGCTGGAGCCGGCGCAGCAGCATGATCTGGACGAGGCTGCCGACGTGCAGCGACGGCGCCGTGGGATCGAAGCCGATATAGCCGGGGACGATCTGCTTCGTGGCGAGATCGTCGAGCGCCTCCGGGTCGGTGACCTGGTGGACGTAACCACGCGTGGAGAGCAGGCGGAGCAGATCGGACTTGAATTCGGTCATGATGCGGGCCGCATAGCCGAGGCGCGCGGGCGCGTCATCCCCGGCGCGAACATGGGTCGGGCATGTTCGATGTGCGGAATTCCGCATGGCTGCGGGAAGGCGTGTCACCATTTCCGCATGTTTTGAGCCTCCCGCTGGATGGGGGATATGGATAAGTATCTGTGAAAATGTGAATTATTTCGGATTCATTGCCAGGCGGCACGTTTGGGCGCGTGGCTGTACAATGGCCGGACATCAACATCGTCCGACACGAAACCGGCCGAGTATCCGAGAGAGGATTCGATTCCGTGCCCATAGCGCTGCGCGCCCTAGCCGGCGGCACCGTGCCGCTTGCCATGCTGCTGACCGGCGGCGCGGCGGCGCAGACCGTCCGCGAGGTCCCGGCTCCGGCGCCGCGGGAAAAGGCGGACGGCGCCGGCTATCCGGCGGCGGCGGCCGGCGATGGCGCGGTCACGGGCGGCTACAGCCTGTCGCGCTGGGCCGAGGACTGGCGGGCGATGCGCGATCCGGCGCGGCGCGACGATCCGCTCGACCGGCTCAAATTCCTGCCGCTCGACAAGGATGGCGACATCTATCTGACGCTGTCGGGCGAGGCGCGGCTGCGCGTCAACCTGACGAGCAATCCCGGCCTGCGCGAGGCGCCGCACCAGCGGCAGGACATCAACCGGCTGGTCGCCGGGGCCGATCTCCATCTCGGGCCGCATCTGCGCCTGTACGGCGAAGTCGCGCATGGCGGCATTTCGGGGCGGGAGCTGGGGGTGCCGGCGGCCTCGCTGCGCAACGACCTCGTCTTCCAGCAATATTTCGCCGAGGCGACCGCCGAGCTGGGCGGGGTGGCGATCGGCGCGCGCTATGGGCGGCAGGAATTCACCGACGGGCCCAACCTGCTGGTCTCGCAGCGCGACAACAACACGATCCGCTATACGCTGAACGGCATCCGGGCCTGGGCGCGGAGCAGCTGGCTGCGGGTCGACCTGTTCGATCTGCGGCCCACCGCCTATGGCGATCTCGGCCCCGACGACGACGTCAACGATCCGGCGCGCCGCTTCTCGGGCGTGACGTTCGGCGTGGCGCTGCCCAAGGCCTGGCTGGGGGGCTCGAAGCTCTATTTCGATCCCTTTCTCTGGCGCCGGCGCAACGATGTCGGCGCCTGGGGCGGCCGGGTGGGGCCGGCGCGGCGCTATTATGCGGGCGCGCGGCTGTGGGGCGATGTCGGGCGCGTGGCGATCGACTGGTCGGTCAACCATCAATGGGGCCGCTATATCGGCCAGGACATCGATGCGTGGCAGGCATTCTTCGCCCAGAGCTATCGCCTCGGCAGATCCGCCACGGCGCCGCGCATCGGCTTCCATGCCGATTATGCCAGCGGCGGCGGCGGCTATGGCGACGGCAAGCTGCGCAACGCCTATGCGCCGTTCGGCAACAACATCTACTACAGCTACCAGCTGTTCCTGACCCCCTCGAACCTGGTCACGGTGGCGCCGACACTGGCCTTTTCGCCGGTGAAGGGAGTGCGGCTGACGGCGGAATATGCGCTGGCCTGGCGCGACGATGCGCGCGACGCGGTGTACCGCGCCAATGGCCAGCCCTTTGCCGGCACCCAGAAGGTCGCGGATCGCAAGATCGCCGATGTCAGCCGGGCACAGCTGGTCTGGACGATCTCGCCGCGCCTCTCCGTCACCGGCCGGTACGAGCATCTGGCGGCGGGCCCGTCGCTCACCAAGGCGGGGTATCGCAGCTCCGATTTCCTGTCCGGCTGGGTCAGCTTCCGTTTCTGAGGCTGCTTCGCCGATGCGGCGAACTGGGCTAGGGCAGGGCGCATGGCGCTGCACATCCCGCTGGTCCCGCATCCCTCCCATCCGCCGCACATGGTGGAGCGCGTCGAGGTTTCCGCCGATATCCGGCACGGCCCGAGCGTGCTTGCCTATCGCGTGACGGGAGGGATGCCGAAGCTGCCGGCGCCCGCCCCGCCGGAGCGGACCGACGGGCTGTGGCGGCACACCTGCTTCGAGCTGTTCGTGCGGCCGGCGGGCGGCGAGGGCTATTTCGAGTATAATTTCTCGCCCTCCACCCAGTGGGCGGCCTATCGATTCGACGGGTATCGCGAGGGCATGCGCGACCAGCCGCTCGCCGCGCCGGCGATCGAGCCGCTGGCGGACGGCATCCGCGTGCGGGTCGACCTGGGCGGACTGCCGGCGGGCGTCTGGCAGGTCGCCGTCACCGCGGTGATCGAGGAGGCGGACGGCGCCAAATCCTATTGGTCCGTCGCGCACGCCCCGGGGGCGCCCGATTTCCATGCGCCCGGCGGCTTCGCGATCGAGGTGCCGGCGGGATGATCCGCCGGTTGCGCGCGACGATCCGGCTTGCGTCGCCGCCGAACTCCCGGCACCTGCTGCGCCATGAAATTCGGCATCGACCGGCTGCTCGCCGACCCTGAGCTTCGTCGCCCCCTCCAGGGCAAGCGCGTGGCGCTGCTCGCGCATCCCGCCTCGGTGACCGCGGACCTGACCCATTCGCTGGACGCGCTGGTCGCCGCCGGGCTCGACGTCTCGGCGGTGTTCGGCCCGCAGCACGGCGTGCGCGGCGACCTGCAGGACAATATGATGGAGTCGCCCGACTTCACCGATCCCACCTATGGCATGCCGGTGTTCAGCCTCTATGGCGAGGTCCGGCGGCCGACCGGCCAGTCGATGGGCACGTTCGACGTGCTGCTGGTCGACCTGCAGGACGTCGGCTGCCGCATCTACACCTTCGTGACGACGCTGCTCTATGTGCTCGAGGCGGCGGCGGCGCATGGCAAGAGCGTGTGGGTGCTCGACCGGCCCAACCCCGCCGGCCGGCCGGTGGAGGGCACGACGCTGCTGCCCGGCTGGGAGAGCTTCGTCGGCGCCGGGCCGATGCCGATGCGCCACGGCATGACGCTGGGCGAGATGGGGCACTGGTTCATCGCGCAGTTCAAGCTGGACCTCGACTATCGCGTGATCGCGATGGAGGGCTGGCAGCCCGATGCCGCGCCCGGCTTCGGCTGGCCGCCCGAGCGGCCCTGGATCAACCCGAGCCCCAATGCCGCCAACGTCAACATGGCCCGCGCCTATGCCGGCACGGTGATGCTGGAGGGAACGCTGCTTTCCGAAGGGCGCGGCACCACGCACCCGCTCGAGCTGTTCGGCGCGCCCGATATCGATGCGAAGGCGGTGATCGCCGAGATGCGCGCGCTGGCCCCCGCCTGGCTCGCCGGCTGCACGCTGCGCGACCTGTGGTTCCAGCCGACGTTCCACAAGCATGTCGGCCAGCTCTGCTCGGGCGTGTTCATCCATGCCGAGGGGCCGGGCTATGATCACGCCGCGTTCCGCCCGTGGCGGCTCCAGGCGCTGGGCTTCAAGGCGATCCGCCGACTTTACGGCGATTACCCGCTGTGGCGCGACTTCCCCTATGAATATGTCTTCGACAAGCTGGCGATCGACGTGATCAACGGCGGCCCGGACCTGCGCGAATGGGTCGACGATGCGGGCGCGGAGCCTGGCGACCTCGACGCGCGGACCGCGCCGGACGAGGCGGCCTGGGAAGCGGCGCGGGCACCGCATCTGATTTACTGACTCCACTCCCCTCCCTGGAAGGGAGGGGTTGGGGGTGGGTGTTTGACCGCGATACGGTGAAGCATGCGTGGCATCGGCAGTATCGCCAAGCCTCCACCCACCCCTAACCCCTCCCTTGCAGGGAGGGGAAGCAGCGGGATTTGATTGTCGTGCATGAACCCCTTAACCACCCCAGGATGCTCGCGGGGCTCATATTCGCAGTCGAGGAGGCCGAAGGCCGGCCGGGGACGCTGATGGCGACACTGCCCTTTGGCGGGATGACCCTGCTCGAATATCAGGCGCGGCTGCTGTTCGGCGCCGGGGCCGAGCAGGTGCTCGTCGCGGTGGGCAAGATGACGCCGGCCCTGCTCACCGCGGTCAACCGCGCCGCCAAGCGCCATCCTCGGATCGAGATCGTCCGCTCGGCCGAGGAAGCCGCCGAGAAGATCGCGCCCGGCGCGCAGGTGCTGGTGATGGCCGATGGGCTGGTCACCACCGATCCGGTGATGGACAAGATGGCGACGACGAGCGGCGAGGCGCTGCTCGTCACCGACGATCCGGCGTCGCCCGCCGCGATCGAGCGGCTCGACATGCGCGACAGCTGGGCCGGCGTCGCCCGGATCACCGTGGAGCAGCTCGCCCAGATCGCGCAGATGCCCGAGGATTACGACTTCCAGTCGGCGCTGCTGCGCGTCGCCGCCCAGTCGGGCGCCGAGCATGTGCCGCTCACCGCGGGCTGGCTCAAGAGCGGCCATGCGGTGGAGCGCAGCGTCGAGGGGCTGGCGGCGCGCAACACCGGCGTGCTCGCCGCGCTCACCGAGCGCCGCACCGACTGGGCGGACCGCTGGATATTCACTCGCGCCGCGCGGATCGCGCTGCCCGAGCTGGTCGGCCGCAACGTGCCCGGCTGGACGGTGAGCGTCGCCGGCGGCGCGATCGCCGCGCTGGCGCTCGTCCTTACCGCGATGCGCTGGCCGGGGGCGGGCACCGTCACCGCGCTGGCCGGCACCGCGACGCTGGCCACCGGCGCGGCGATGGCGGTGCTGCGTGGCGAGGACAAGCGGGCGCGCCTGCTCGAATGGGCGATCTTCGCGCTGTTCGCCCTGGTCGCGCTGCTCATCGGCTGGGGAGAGTTCGCCGCCACGGCCAACACCACGCCGCCCGTACTCGCCCTGGTGGCCATGGCCGCCCAGTTGCTCGTCGAGCGGGCGCCTTCCCGGCCGAAGCGCTGGTGGGCCAGCCCGTCGGCGCATCTGCTCATCCTGACCCCGTTCGCGCTGGCCGGATTCGCCACGATCGGCCTTGCTGCGGCTGCGATATATTCCTTCGCGACGCTCGCCGCGGCGGTTGAGGGCGCACGCGAAAAAGCTTAGTCTCGTCTTAAGGACATTTCCGCTAGCTTGAGGTCGATGTCGGATAATCCCGTCGGCATGCGCGATGGCTCGGCCGTTGGCGCTCGGGAGCTGCTCGCACGCGCGGCGGCTGCGGAGCTGCGCGCCTATAAGGGGCTGATGATCGCGGTCGAAGATTTCTTCCTGCCCGAGGAGGCACGGCTCGACGAGCATAGCCGCGCAGGCCTGGCCGCGCTGCTCCGCGGGCTCGTGGAGACGGTGGAGGGCGAGATTCGCGAGCACGCGGTGCGCCTGCTCACCGGACGCGGCGAGGCCGAGCTGGTCGGCGCGCTGATCGAGCCGGGCACCGCCGTGCTCGCCCGGCTATGGTCCTCGGGCCTGCTGCGCGACGGCGAGCTGATGGCCGAGCTGATCGCCCGGGTGCGCCAGGAGATGCTGGGCACGGCGCTGCCGATGAGCGCGCCGGACGATCCCGAGCGGCCCAGCCTGATCAACCGATTCGTCCAGCATCCCGATCGGGTGGTCGCCGCCAGTGCCATGGCGGTACTGATCGCCGAAAGTCGCCGCAGGACGAGTCCCGAAGTGGGACAATTCCAGACCGAGCTGCCCGCCGAGCTGCATCACAAGCTGGTGTGGTGGACGGCCGCCGCGCTCCGCGAAGGGGTGGAGGGCATCAACGAGGCGCTCGACCGGGCGCTTTGCGAAGCGGCCCAGCGCAGCCTTGCCGCGTATGACGAGGGCGATCGGCTCGAGGCCGCCGCGATGCGCTTCGCCGCGGCGATCGACGCCCAGCCGGGCGAGCTTTCGGGCATGCTCGTCGAATCGCTGGGGGACCGGCGGGTGGTGCTGTTCATCGCGCTGCTCGCCCATGCGATGGGCGTGCCCTATGCGCTTGCCCGCGATCTCGTGCTCGATCCCGCCGCCGAACGGCTGTGGCTGGCGCTGCGCGCGCTCGAGATCGGCCGGGAGGGCGTCGCCCAGATCGGCTATGCGCTGAGCGAGGCGGATCCGCGGCGCGACCTGGAGAAATTCGCCGACACGCTCGATTCCATCGCCGCGATCGCACCGGGCGAGGCGCGCAACGCGCTGGCGCCGCTTCGCCTCGATCCCGATTATCGCGCGGCCCGGATCGCCTTGCAGCGGGGAGGGGCGAAATGAACGTGATCGATCCCACGCTGCCGCTGTCGATCGCCCGGCTGGACGCCGAGGGGCGGCTGATCGATGCCGAGGCGCGGCTGTTCGAGCTCAACATGCGCGCCGGCGGCATGATCGGCGCGCCGCTCGCGGTGCCCCAGATCGCCACCCTGGCGCGGCTCTCGCAGCGGCTGGGCATCGCCATCTCGCGCAACGTCATCGCGGCGGACGGCGAGGACGATCTGGAATTGTGGGTGCGGGCCGAGCCCGAGCAGGGCGGCGTGCGCCTCGAGGTCAGCGGCTGGCGGCTGCGGCCGGGCTGGCGCGCGCCGGCGGGCGAGCCCGAGCGCGACGGCGATTTCTTCCGCTCGGCGGCCGACTGGCTGTGGGAGACCGACGCGTCGCTGCGCATCACCTTCCTCTCGATCGAGGCGGGCGCGCGCTACGGGTTCGACAGCTCGATGATGCTGGGCCAGCCGCTCACCCGGCTGTTCCGGCTCGAACAGGACGAGGCCGGCGAATTGCCGATCCTTTCGGCGGTGGCGGCCCAGGGCCGGTTCGACGGGCAGAAGGCCGAGCTGCGCGGCACCGGCCGGATGGTGCGCCTGGCGGCCACGCCGCGCGCCGATCCGGGCGGCCGCTTCGCCGGCTTTGTCGGGGCGGCGCACATGCTCGACCAGGCGATGCCGGCCGCGCCCAAGGTGGATGCGCCGGTGCCTGCCGCCGCGGTGCCCTTTGGCGGCTTCCCCGATTCGTTCAGCCAGCGGCTCGACCGGGCGCTGCGCGGGCCGCTCGGCAAGATCATTGCCAATGCCGATTCGATCAGCGCGCAGACCGAGGGGCCGCTCAAGCCCGATTATGCCGAATATGCGAGCGACATCGCCAATGCCGGGCGGCACCTGCTCGGGCTGGTCGACGATCTGGTCGACCTGCAGGCGATCGAGCGCGACGATTTCGGCACGGCGGACGAGGAGATCGACCTGGCCGATGTCGCGCGCCGCGCCGCCGGGCTGCTGGCGGTGCGCGCCGCCCAGGCCGAGGTGCGGATCGACCGGCCGTCGATGGACGAGAGCATTCCGGTGCGGGGCGAGTTTCGCCGCGCGCTGCAGGTGCTGGTCAACCTGATCGGCAACGCGGTGCGCTATTCGCCGCAGGGCGGGATGGTGTGGATCCGGCTGGAGCGCGACGAGGCGCGCGGCCATGTGATCGTCGCCGATCAGGGCAAGGGCATCGCCCATGCCGATCAGGAGAAGATCTTCGAGAAGTTCGGCCGCGTCGATCCGAGCGAGCCGGGCGGATCGGGGCTGGGCCTCTACATCGCCCGCCGGCTTGCCCGGGCGATGGGCGGCGACCTGGTGGTGGACAGCGCGCCGGGGCAGGGCGCCCGCTTCGTGTTCAGCATGCCGATCCGGCAATAGGGCGCCCGCCGGAACCCGGCGGACGCCCCAGCGGCCTCCTCAGGCCCGCTCAGCGGCGATAGCAGACCGTCACGCGGCGATGATGGCGCCATTCGGTGCGGCAATAGCGATTGCCGCGATGATAGCGGCCGCGATCCCAGCCGCGATGGCGGCCGCGATCCCAATGGCGGCGGTCGCGGTTCCAGTGGCGGCGATCACGATCCCGATAGCGCCAGTCCTGCGCCGCGGGCGCGGCGGCCGCCAGCGCGATCACGCTGGTGGTGGGCACCGGTGCGGCAGCAGCCGGCGTGGCGGCGCTGGCGACGCCGACGGTGGCGAGCGCGGCCGCGGCAATCAGCTTGGCAAGGTACATTTCGGTTCTCCATTCCTCTCTTCCCGCATGGGCAGAACGATAGAGAAGCGATTGAGTCGCGTTGCTGAACCCGTTGGTATGCTGCGGTTAAGGTTGGCGCTCCTCGCGCTCGGCCCGGCGGGCAGCCTTGCGTTCGGCGCTGGTGGGGACGAGGCGGACGCCGCCGACCAGGATCGCGCTCAGCACGGCGATGATGCCGCCGCGGATCGCCCAGGTCCGGCTGCCGATCATCGGGCTGTCGGCGGGCAGATGGAGAATGCCGAGGCCCTGGAGCAGGAACACCAGGCCGGCGATGATGCCGAGCATGCCGGCAAGGATCAGGATGGTCTGGCGCATTCCGGCGGCTCCCTGGTGATGGTCAGGAGCGCCTTAACCGAAATCGCCGCCCCCGCGAAGGCAGGGACGGCGAAATCGGGCCGATAATCGGGAAGGTGCCTCAGCGCTGGCCGACGGGCACGTAGTCGCGCTGCACGGGGCCGGTGTAGAGCTGGCGCGGACGGCCGATCTTCTGCTCGGGGTCCGAGATCATCTCGTTCCACTGCGCCACCCAGCCCACGGTGCGGGCCAGCGCGAACAGCGCGGTGAACATGGTGGTCGGGAAGCCGATCGCCGAGAGGATCACGCCCGAATAGAAGTCGACGTTCGGGAAGAGCTTCTTCTCGATGAAATAGGGGTCGTTGAGCGCCATTTCCTCGAGCTGCAGCGCCACTTCGAACACCGGGTCGTTGACCTTGAGCGCGTCGAACACCTCGCGCACCGTCTTCTGCATCACGGTCGCGCGCGGATCGTAGTTCTTGTAGACGCGGTGGCCGAAGCCCATCAGGCGGAACGGATCGTTCTTGTCCTTGGCGCGGGCGATATATTCGGGGATGCGCTCCGGACGGCCGATCTCGCGCAGCATGTTGAGCGCCGCCTCGTTGGCGCCGCCATGCGCCGGGCCCCACAGGCAGGCGATGCCCGCCGCGATGCAGGCAAAGGGATTGGCGCCCGACGAGCCGGCGAGGCGCACGGTCGAGGTCGAGGCGTTCTGCTCGTGATCGGCGTGGAGGATGAAGATGCGGTCCAGCGCCTTCTCGACGACCGGGTTCACTTCATAGGGCTCGGCCGGCACGCCGAAGGTCATGCGCAGGAAGTTGCCGGTGTAGCTCAGGTCGTTCTGCGGATAGAGGAACGGCTGGCCGACGCTGTACTTATAGGCCATCGCCGCGATCGTCGGCATCTTGGCGATCAGGCGGTGCGACGCGATCATGCGCTGCTGCGGATCGGTGATGTCGGTCGAATCGTGATAGAAGGCCGAAAGCGCGCCGACCACGCCGCACATCACCGCCATCGGGTGCGCGTCGCGGCGGAAACCGCGATAGAAGGTCGCCAGCTGCTCGTGCAGCATGGTGTGGCGCGTGATCGTGTGGCTGAACTTGTCGAGCTCGTCCTGCGAGGGAAGCTCGCCGTTCAGCAGGAGGTAGCTGACCTCCATGAAGCTCGACTGCTCGGCGAGCTGGCCGATCGGATAGCCGCGGTGGAGCAGCACGCCCTCGTCGCCATCGATATAGGTCAGGCCCGATTCGCACGACGCCGTCGAGGTGAAGCCAGGGTCGTAGGTGAACATGCCGGTCTGGCCATAGAGCTTGCGGATGTCGATGACGTCCGGTCCGACGCTGCCCGACAGGACCGGATACTCGACATCCTTCCCCGGAACCTGCAGCTTCGCGGTATCGCTCATAAACGTCGTCCTATCTTTGGGCCGGACCTGGAATCAGGCCGGCACGGTCATCTGATCAGCGATACGGGCCAGGCTTTCCTCGCGCCCCAGCAGAGCCAGGACGTCGAAGATGCCCGGGGACGTCCGGCGCCCGGTGAGCGCCGCGCGCAAAGGCTGCGCGGCCGCACCGAGCTTGACACCCGCATCTTCCGCAACGGTGCGTACCGCCGCTTCGAGCGCTTCCGTATCCCAGCTTTCCACGCCGTCAAGCGCGGCGTGGAGCTGGGCCAGCAGCGCCCGCGCGTCGCCCTCTAGCAGAGCCTGGGCACCGTCGTCCAATTCCAGTGGGCGAGTGCGAAACAGGAAGGCCGCTCCGTCTGCCAATTCGAGGAGATTCGCGGCGCGCGGCTTCAGCGCGGCCATGCTGCGGCGCAGAAGATCCCGCTGCGATTCCGAAAGTTCGAAACCGATTCGCGCGGCCACCAGATCGGCGAGGCGATCATCGTCCGCGGCGCGGATGTAATGGCCGTTGAGATTCTCCAGCTTCTTGAGGTCGAAGCGGGAAGGCGACTTGCCGACGCCGGACAGCTCGAACCATTGGATCGCCTGCTCGCGGCTGATGATCTCGTCGTCGCCATGCCCCCAGCCGAGGCGGAGCAGATAATTGCCCAGCGCCTCGGGCAGGATGCCGAGCTGGTCGCGATATTCGTCGACCGCCACGGCGTTCTTGCGCTTCGACATCTTGGTGCCGTCGGGATTGAAGATCAGCGGGATGTGCGCGTATTCGGGCTCTTCCCACGCCATCGCGCGATAGATCGGCAGCTGGCGGAAGGCGTTGTTCAGGTGGTCGTCGCCGCGGATCACGTGCGTCACGCCCATGTCGTGATCGTCGACCACCACCGCGAGCATATAGGTCGGCGTGCCGTCCGAGCGGAGCAGGACGAGATCGTCCAGCTCGCTGTTGTTGACCGTGACCGGCCCCTGGACGTGATCCTCGATCGTCACCGCGCCTTCCCGCGGCGCCTTCAGGCGGATGACATAGGGCGCGTTGCCGCCCTCCGCGGGGTCGCGGTCGCGCCAGCGGCCGTCATAGCGCAGCGGCTGCTTGTTCGCCTTCTGCTCGGCGCGCATCGCCTCCAGCTCCTCGGCCGTGGCGAAGCATTTATAGGCATGGCCGCTCGCGAGCATCGCGCGCGCGACTTCGGCGTGCCGCTCGGCGCGGGCGAACTGATAGACCTCCTCGCCGTCCCAATCGAGGTTCAGCCAGCGCATCCCGTCGAGGATCGCGGCGATCGCCGGCTCGGTCGAGCGCGCGCGATCGGTATCCTCGATGCGCAGCAGGAACTTGCCGCCATGGTGACGGGCGAACAGCAGGTTGAACAGGGCGGTGCGCGCACCGCCGATGTGGAGGAAACCCGTAGGCGACGGCGCGAACCGCGTGACGACCCGTTTCGCACCCGTATCAGATGTTGCGCCCAACCGCGCTTGCTCCCAGACTAGATTTTCGATGGCCCATTCAGCCGCCATGGGCGCCCCTAGCACGGGGTTTTCCTCCCTTCAAATGGGGGGCGCGGCGCTGTTCCGCCAGACAGGGGAGGCGATCGAGCGCTGGCTCGAGGCGGAACGCGCGCAGCTGCCGCTCTGGCTGCCGGTGGCGCTGGGGGGCGGGATCACCGCCTGGCTCCTGCTTCCCGACCTGACGCGCTGGATCGCCTTCC
The DNA here is from genome assembly GCF_029870595.1 of Sphingomonas sp. CBMAI 2297. GTDB lineage: Bacteria > Pseudomonadota > Alphaproteobacteria > Sphingomonadales > Sphingomonadaceae > Sphingomonas. Next base: position 258,910 of record NZ_JAPDIR010000004.1, on the reverse strand, counting down.
TGCTCGCGGCGGGCGCGGTGGCGCTGCTCGGCCTGGCACTGCCGGGGCGGCTGGGGCGGGTGCTGCTGCTCGGCGGGCTTGCCCTGGCGGCCGGGTGCGCGCTGATCTGGTGGCGGGCGGAGCGCGTCGCGGCGCCGGTGCTGGCGCGGCCCGCGGTGGTGGAGATCACCGGCCGGGTGGCGGCGGTCGAACCCTTGCCGGCACGGGCGCTGGTGCGGGTGACTTTGCTGCCGGAGCGGCGCGACCTGCCGCCCCGGGTGCGCGTGAACCTGGCGGCGAAGGATGTGCCCCAAGGGGTGGCGCGCGGCGCGGTGGTGCGGCTGCGGGCGCGGCTGATGCCGCCCGCCGGCGCGTCGGTGCCGGGCGGGTATGACTTTGCCCGCGCCGCCTGGTTCAACGGCCTGGGGGCGACGGGCAAGGGCTTTGCCCCGGTGACGGTGGTGACGCCGGCCGAAGCATCGGGCGGAGGCCTGCGCGCCGCGCTCTCGGCGCATATCCAGTCGCGCATCCCCGGCAGCGGCGGCGGCATCGCCTCGGCGCTCGCCACGGGCGACGAAGGCGCGATCGCCGAAGCCGATGTCGAGGCGATGCAGCGCTCGGGCCTGGCGCATCTGCTTTCGGTGAGCGGGCTGCACGTGACGGCGGTGACCGCGGCGGCGATGCTGCTGGTGCTGAAGCTGCTCGCCCTCAGCCCCACGCTGGCGCTGCGCTGGCGGCTGCCGCTGGTCGCGGCCGGCGCGGGGGCGCTGGCGGCGATCGGCTATACCTGGCTCACCGGCGCCGAGGTGCCGACGATCCGCTCCTGTGTCGCCGCGCTGCTGGTGCTGCTGGCGCTCAGCCTGGGGCGCGAGGCGATCACGCTGCGGCTCGTCGCGGCGGGGGCGCTGCTCGTGCTGCTGCTCTGGCCCGAAGTGCTGGCGGGAGCCAGTTTCCAGCTGAGCTTCGCCGCGGTCACCGCGATCGTCGCGCTGCACGAGAGCCCGCGCATGCACCGCTGGTTCGGCAAGCGCGAGGAAGGCCGGGCGGCGGCGCTGCTGCGCGGTGCCGGCGCGCTGCTGCTCACCGGGGTCGTGGTCGAGCTGGCGCTGATGCCGATCGGGCTGTTCCATTTCCATCAGGCCGGGCTCTACGGCGCGCTCGCCAACATCGTCGCCATCCCGCTCACCACCTTCGTGATCATGCCGATCGAGGCGCTGGCGCTGCTGCTCGACCTGGTCGGGCTCGGCGATCCCGCCTGGTGGCTCACTGCGCGGACGCTCGACCTGCTGCTCTGGCTGGCGAGGACCACCGCCGCGGCGCCGGGCGCGGTGGCGGCGCTGCCGGCCATGCCGCGGGGCGCCTTCGCGCTGATGGCGGCGGGCGGCCTGTGGCTGGCGCTGTGGCGCACCGGCGCGCGCTGGGCGGGCATGGCGCCGCTGGCGATCGGCCTGGCCTGGATGCTCGCCACGCCCGCGCCCGACCTGATCGTCACCGGCGACGGGCGGCATCTCGCGATCCGCATGCCCGATGGGGGCATGGCCCTGCTGCGCGACCGGGCGGGCGACTATACCCGCGACATGCTGGCCGAGACGGGCGGATCGGATGCCGAGCCGGTCGCGCTCGCCGACCAGCCGGGTGCGCGGTGCAGCCTGGACCTGTGCATGATCGAGCATCGGGCCGGCGGCCGCGTCTGGCGCGTGGCGGCGACACGAAGCGGCTATGCCTTGCCCTGGGCCGAATTCACGGCGCTGTGCCGCAGCGTCGACGTGATGATCAGCGACCGCCGCCTGCCGGCTGCCTGCACTCCGCGCTGGCTCAAGCTCGACCGGCCGGCGCTGGCGAAGACCGGCGGGGTGGCGATCGCCTTTGCCGGCGGGCGCGTGACGATGGTGCGCGGGGCGAGCCGGCATCCCTGGATCGACCCGCCCAGGGTGCAGCCATTCCATGTGCCGGATGCAATTCCTGCTGTCGGGACACGAAATCCCTCGCTTTCGGCCCGGATCGCCCTTCTCTTTCCGTCATGATCCGGCCTCCCAAGAAGAGCGACACGATCGAAGTGCGGCTGCCCCATGCGGTGAAGCGCGCCTTCATGGAGCAATGCCGTGCCGAAGGGCGCACCGCGAGCGACGTGGTGCGGGGCTTCGTTGCGGCGCGCCTTTCCGGCGAGGCGAGGGCGGTGCCGGCCCCGCGCCGCTGGTCCCGGCCCATCGCCGCGGCGGCGATGCTCGGGGCGCTGGCGCTCGCCATCCCCGGTGCGATATCGGCCGCACCGGACCTGCGGCCGGCCTTCGCCGCGATCGACCGCAATCATGACGGGCTGCTGACCCCCGACGAATTTGGTCCTCGCCCGCAGGCTACGGGTATCGATTGCGCGCCCCATCGGGTGCTGGCGCTGCCACTGCGCCGTGCCGCTATGCCGGAGGCGCGCGGCATTCGGCCCTTCATCCTCTCGGCGCGGGACTTCGACCTTGCCAGGGCCGACGCGAACAAGGACGGCAAGGTGAGCTTTGCCGAATATGCGGCGCAACGATTGCGGATGTTCCGGGCAGGATTCGGCCTGCTCGATGCAGACCATGACGGCATGCTGACGCCGGGCGAATATGCGGCGGCCTGGAGCCTGTTCAGCTTCCGCGGCAAGCAGCCCGACCTGGCACCCTTCCAGGAACTCGACCGCAACGGTGACGGCAAGGTCACCTGGGCCGAGTTCCTGGCCTGAGCCGTCAGTAGCGGCGGAGCAGCCCGGCGAGGCGGCCCTGCACGCGGACCTGATCGGGGCGATAGCGCTGGGGATTATAGTCGCGATTGGCCGGGTCCAGCCGGATCATCCCGCCTTCCTTGCGGAAATATTTCAGCGTCGCCTCGTTCTCGTCGATCAGCGCCACCACGATCTCGCCCTCGCGCGCAGTCTCGGTGCGGCGGATCAGCGCGAAATCGCCATCGAGGATGCCGGCCTCCACCATCGAATCGCCCGCCACCTCGAGCGCATAATGCTCGCCCGCGCCGAGCAGGGCGGCGGGAACCGGCAGCATGGTCGAATCCTGCAGCGCCTCGATCGGCGTGCCGGCGGCGATGCGGCCGTGCAGCGGGATCTCGACCACGTCGTTGGCGGGGGCCGGAGGTGTCGCGGAAGTTGACGAAGCTGGCGCCACGGGGGCCATATTCTTCGGGCTCGCGGGCTTCTTCGCCTCGCCCCGTTCCGGCATGCGCAGCACTTCGAGCGCGCGGGCGCGGTTGGGCAGGCGGCGGATGAACTCGCGCTCTTCCAGCGCCGAGATCAGCCGATGAACGCCCGACTTCGACTTGAGGTCGAGCGCCTCCTTCATTTCCTCGAACGAAGGCGACACGCCAGTCTCGGCAAGCCGATCGGCAATGAAGCAGATGAGCTCGTGCTGCTTGCGCGTGAGCATCCAGTTTCTCCCGGTCTGGAACAGACTGGGAACGTTTTTGCAATGTTCCGCCTGCTTGTCAAGCGATGTCGAGGATTTCCGCCGAGTCGCCGGTTTTCGCCTCCAGGGCCCCCGCCGGGCGGACGATCAGGCAGGTGGCGCGCGCCAGCGTGCGCAGCATCGAGGAGTCCTGGATCGTCGCGGCATGGGCGCGGCCGCCGATCAGCTCGGCGCGGAGATAGTCGGCGCGGACGCCGGTGGCGGGCAGGGGCTCGCCCAGGGGGACGATGCGGGTGCGCGGCAGTGGATCGGCGGCCCCGGCGAGATGCGCGATCAGCGGGCGGACGAACAGCGTCGCGGTGACGAAGGCCGAGACGGGATTGCCCGGCAGGCCGAGCACCGCGGCATCGCCCAGCCGGCCGGCCATCATCGGCTTGCCGGGGCGCAGCGCCACTTTCCAGAAATCGATCGCGGCGCCGGCCGCCTCGAGCGCGGGGCGGACCAGGTCGTGATCGCCGACCGAGGCGCCGCCGGTGGTGACGAGCAGGTCGCAATCGAGCGCGCGGAACGCGGCTTCGAGCGCGTCCCGGCGATCGGGCAGGATGCCGAGGTCGATCAGCTCCACTGCCGGGCCGGCCAGCAGCGCGGCGAGGAGCAGGCGGTTGGTCTCGGGGATCTGGCCCGGGCCGAGCGGGGCGCCGGGCGGCACCAGCTCGTCGCCGGTCGAAAGCAGCGCGACGCGCACCTTGCGGCGGACGGGCAGCACGGCATGGCCGGCGATCGCGGCGAGCGCGAGCCGGGCGGGGGAGATCGCCTCCCCGGCGCGGATCAGCAGGTCGCCGCCGGTGAAATCGAGCCCGCGCGGGCGGACGCTGCTGCCCGGATGCGGCGGGCCTTCGCCGGCGAGCGCGAGGCGGCTGCCGTCGCGCGCGGCTTCCTCCTGCACCAGCACGGTGTCGGCGCCAGGCGGGAGCGGGGCGCCGGTGAAGATGCGCAGCGCCTGGCCGGCGCCGATCCCGCCGCCAAAGCCATGGCCGGCGGCGCTCTCGCCGATCACTTCCCAGGGGCCGGGCAGGTCGGCGAAGCGAATCGCATAGCCGTCCATCGAGGAGAGATCGGCGGCGGGCTGGGTGCGCAATGCCGCCACGTCCCCGGCCGCCCACCGCCCCGCCGCCGCGGCCAGGGGGCAGGCCTCCTCCGGCACCGGCTCGGCGAGCGCCAGCAGGCGGCGCTGGGCTTCGGCGACGGGGAGGAGCGCGGGCATGGATCCGGCCTAGGCCAGCACCGCGCGCGGCGCCAGCCTTCAGGACCGGCCGGCGATCCGTCCCAGGTCGTGCTGCTTCAGCGGCAGGCGGAATTCGCAGAGAAAGCGGTGGCGATCGTCGGTTTCGATCACCGCGGCCGGGCCGCCGCCGATGTTCGGCAGCGAGATCCACAGCTGGGCGCCGGTCGCGAAGGGCGCACGCGTCTCGAATTCGACGAGCTGGGGCGTGATCGCGCGCAGCTTGACGTTCCACCAGCGCACGCCTTCGCGCACGCGCGCCGGCGTATCGAGGCGGATCGCCTGCTTGTCCGGGATCAGGCCGACGGGCTCGTGCATCATCGCCATGCGCGTGTGATGCGACGGAGTCTGCTGCACCTGGCGCAGCCACGGCATCAGCACCTGCCAGGGCAGGTCCTCGTCAAAGGCGACGCCGGCGAGATTGCCCTGCGACCATTTCACTGCGCCGTCGAGCGGCCGCAAGCCGTCGAAATTGATCTGCACCAGATCGCCGAGCTGGAGCGCGATGTCGGTCTCGAAGCCGCAGCCGCCCTGGGAGAGGTTGCGGCTGCGCGTGAACTCGACCTGGTTGCCGCGGCGCACGCAGATCGTCTGATGCAGCTCGACGCGCGGCACGGAGCGGCGCTCGGCGGGAAGGGCGGCGAGATTGCGGGCGAGCGTGCCGATCACGTCGATCGGCAAGTCGAACAGAAAGCCCGCCGAGCCCTGCTCGGTCCAGGCGATGCGGCCGGGCAGCGACTGGCCGTTGGCGAGCTCCAGCCGGAGCCCCTCTTCCTCCACCACTTCGTCGTCGAGCTGGAGCATGGCGCCGACCGCGCTGAGCTTGCGGATCGCACAGGCGAGGCGGCCGGTCTCGCCGGCCAGGAAGGCCGAATCGAACGCCGCGTGCTCGCCCGGCTCGGCAAGGAGCTGGGTGCCCGGCGGCTCGGCCGACAGGCTGAAAATAGTGGAGGACGCAAGTCCTTGTCGCATAAATGATTTTTCCCGCCCCGGCCCAGGCGGATAGTGCGACCCAGGATCTGAAGGCGGGGTTAATCCGCAGGGTTGCGGAATTCCTAATGGCCGCCCGGCCGTCATCCCCGCCCGCGCGGGGATGACGGGGAAGGATAGAGGCTCCAGCCTAATCGCGGTCCGGCGCCCCCAGCGGGAAATAGGCGCGATAGGGCCGGGCTTCCTCGACGCAGCGGGAGACCGAGGGGCGGGCGAGCAGGCGGGCGCGATAGGCGCGCAGATTGGCCAGCGCCTCGGGGATCGGGCGCACCCAATCGGCATAGAAGAGCGAAGGCGCGGCGGCGCAATCGGCGAGGGTGAAACTGTCTCCCACTGCCCAGACCCGCCCGGCCAGATGGGCATCGAGCCAGGCATAGACCTTGTCGAGCCGCGCCATCGCCTCGTCGAGGCCGATGGGATCGCGCCGTTCCTCGGGCAGCAGCGCGTCGAGCACCGGCCGCTGCATCGTGCCCATCACATAATTGTCGAAGACCCGGTCGAGCATCCGGGCCTGCACCGCGACATCGGCGTCGGCCGGGATCATCGGCACCGGGCCGGGGTGATGGACATGGAGATATTCGATGATCGCCGTCGCCTCGAGCACCGTGCGTGCGCCCTCGACCAGGACCGGGAAGAGCTTGAGCGGCCAGCGCGCCTCCAGCTCGGCATTGGCCCCGGCATCCTCCAGGCTGCGGAAGGTGAAGGGAGTGGCGTTCTCGTAGAGCGGGATCAGCGCCTTCCAGGTATAGGACGAGAAGGGGTGGCCGAAGAGCTGAAGCGACATGGCATCCTCTGATAGTTAGGTTTAAAGCTAACTATATTGGCATGGAGGCGCTGTCACGTGCTTTCTTCAGCCATTCCCCTCCGTGGAGGAGGGGTTAGGGCCAATCGCCATTCGGGCTAAGGGAGCGGAGTGGAAGGCCGGAACAGTTCGAACCAACCTCCTTGGTCACCTTGAACTTGTTTGGCGTTTATCCTCTCGGGACAAGGAGTGCCCGATAGCCGTCATCCCCGCCTGCGCGGGGACGACGGAATGGGGTGTACCTGTCTTTACGGGATAAGCGCCCAAGGGAAGATGGCCCGTCGGCAGGACGCCTGGACGCTACTCGCTCCCAGCCCCTCCCTTCCAGGGAGGGGAGCGCAAGGGGAATAGGCGCTCAGGCCGCCCAGTCGCCCGATTTGCCGCCCTTCTTGGCGAGCAGCCGGATCTCGCCGATCACCATCGTCCGGTCGAGCGCCTTGGCCATGTCGTAGAGCGTGAGCAGCGCGGTGGAGACGGCGGTGAGCGCTTCCATCTCGACGCCGGTCTGCGCTTCGGTGGCGGCGGTGGCGGTGACCGTCACACCGGTCTCGTCCGGCACCAGTTCGACCGCGACCCGGGTAAGCGGCAGCGGATGGCAGAGCGGGATCAGCTCGGCGGTGCGCTTGGCGGCCATGATCCCGGCGATGCGGGCAGTGCCGAGCACGTCGCCCTTCTTCACTGCCCCGGCGCGGATCGCGGCGGCGGCCTCCGCCGACATCGCGATGCGCCCGGTGGCGACGGCCTCGCGCGCGGTGACGGCCTTGCCGGCAACATCGACCATGCGCGCCGCGCCGGTTTCGTCGAGATGGGTGAGGTCGGTCATTTCCCTCTCCTCGAGGAGGCGCGGGAGAACGGGCCCACCCCGTTCATCCCACCAGTGCCCGGGTCGCGGCTTCCACATCGTCTTGGCGCATCAGCGACTCGCCGATCAGGAAGCAGCGAATGCCGTGCGCGGCCATCGCGTCCAGGTCGGCGCGGCCGTTCAGCCCGCTCTCGGCGACGAAGGTGCAATCGGCTGGCGCATGGGCGACGAGTTCGTAGGTTTTCTGGACATCGACCTCGAAGGTCTTGAGATTGCGGTTGTTCACGCCGATCAATCGCGAGCGGAGCCGAAGCGCCCGTTCGAGCTCGGCGGCATCGTGCACCTCGACCAGCACGTCCATGCCCAGGCCCAGCGCCGCATCCTCGATCTCGGCCATCTGCGCATCCTCGAGCGCGGCGACGATGATCAGTATCGCATCCGCGCCGATCGCGCGCGATTCGAGCGCCTGCCAGGGATCGACCATGAAGTCCTTGCGGATCACCGGCAGGTCGCAGGCGGCGCGCGCGGCGATCAGATATTCCTCATGCCCCTGGAAATATTCGAGATCGGTGAGCACCGACAGGCAGGCGGCGCCGCCGGCCTGATAGGCGCGGGCATGGGCGGGCGGATCGAAATCGGCGCGGATCAGCCCCTTGGAGGGGCTGGCCTTCTTGATCTCGGCGATCAGGCCATAGCCGCCCGCCGCGGCCCTGGCGTCGAGCGCGGCGCGGAAGCCGCGCGGCGGCGTGCGGGTGAGGGCGAGGCCGTGCAGGTCGGCGACGGAGGCGGCGCGGCGCCGCGCGGCGACCTCGTCGTGCTTGGTGGCGATGATCTTGTCGAGGATCGTGGACATCAAAAGGCGATCCAGCAGTCGAGCAGCGCCTTGGCAAGGCCCTTGTCGATCACTTCGGCGGCTTCCTCGGCGCCCTCGCGCAGGTCGCCCGCCTGGCCGGCGATCACCAGCGCGGCGGCGGCGTTGAGCAGGACGGCGTCGCGATAGGGGCCGGGCTCCCCCTGGAGCAGGCGGCGCAGGGCGAGGGCGTTATACTCCGGGCCGCCGCCGCGAATGGCCGCCAGGGGGTGGCGGGGCAGGCCGGCGTCTTCGGGGGCGATCCGCGCCGGCAGGCCGGAGCTGCCGATGCTCACCACGACGCTGGCATGCTCGGTCGAGAGCTCGTCCAGCCCTTCCTCGCCCGAGACGATCGCGGCGGAATCCACGCCGAGCTGCCGGAGCGCCTCGGCATAGATCGGCGCGTAATCGGGGCGGGCGATGCCGATCAGCTGGCGGCGGACATGGGCCGGATTGGCCAGCGGGCCCATCAGGTTGAAGATGGTGCGGCGGGCGATGCGGCGGCGCAGCGGCCCGATCCGCGCCAGCGAGGGATGGTGCGCCTGGGCGAACAGGAAGGCGATGCCGAGCTCGTGGAGCGATTCCTCGGCCCGGGCGCCGGCGCGGTCGAGATCGAGGCCAAGCGCCTCCAGCGTATCGGCGGCGCCCGATTTGGACGAGGCGGCGCGATTGCCATGCTTGGCGACCGGCACGCCCGCCGCGGCGACGACCAGGCTGACGGCGGTGGAGACGTTGAGCGTGTGATGCCCGTCGCCGCCCGTGCCGCACACGTCGATCGCGCCCGCCGGGGCGGTGATCGGGATCAGCCGGGCCCGCATCGCCCGTGCGGCCTCGGCGATCTCGATGCTGGTCTCGCCGCGCACCGACAGGTCGATCAGGAAGCGTTCGATCTCGGGCTCGGGCACCTTGCCGTCGAGAATGTCGGCAAATGCCTGGGCGGCGGATTCGCGGGCGAGCGGCGTCGCCGGATCGGGGAGGAGGGCAAAGGGCGTCACGCGGGCTCTATCGGCCCAGGGGCGGGGCGAAGTCGAGCAAATCCTGCTGGAGGCGGCATGAAGCCCCGCTGGGGGCGTGGAAGCGGCTTGACCGGACCGCCGCGGCGGCGTCTTGAAGAAGCGCAACTTCGGGGCGTGGCGTCGATATGGTCTCCCATCTGGTGCAGGGGCTGGCCCTGCTGCTGTCGATCGCGGTGCCGGTGGGGCAGGATCGGGGCGAGCCGGTCCATCAGGCACAGATGGAGGCGCGGATCCGCGCGGCGCCGCGCCCGGTCACCGGCAGCGACGGCAGGCGGCACCTCGCCTATGAATTGCAGGTGACCAGCCATTATGCGGGCGACGCACCGCTCCGGCTGACGCGCCTGGCGATCTTCGCGGGCGATGCCCGGACGCCGCTGGCGACGCTGGAGGGCGCGGCATTGCGGGCGCGGCTCGGCGCGCGGGCGGCGGACGAGGCCCCGCAGGACGGCATCCCGATCGCCGACGGGACGAGCCGGACATTCTTCCTCTGGCTCGCTTTGCCGCCCGGCGCGCCTCCCGCGACCCTGCGGCACCAGCTCAGCTTCCGCGCCGACAAGGGGGCGATCCAGCGCGCCGACGATGTGCGGACCCCGGTGATCGCGGCGGCGCCGGTGCGGATCGGGCCGCCCCTGCGCGGCGGGCGCTGGCTGGCGGTCGAGGGGCCGGGCAACCATCTGTCGCATCACTGGGGCAGCATGGTCGCGATCGACGGCATGCTGAGCATCCCGCAGCGCTACGCCATCGACTGGTTCGGGCTGGACGGCGGCAACCATTCGATCCGCGGCGTCCATGCCTCGCCGGCGGCGACCATGGATGCGGACTGGATCGGCTATGGCCGCGACGTGCTCGCGGTGCGCGACGGCGTGGTGGTCGATGCGCGGGATGGCATCCCGAACGGCACCCCGCTGGCGCCCCAGCAGGTGCCGGACGACCTCACCGCGCGGATCCTGTACGGGAATTTCGTCGTCCTGCGGATCGCGCCGGGCGTCTATGCGCATTACGCGCATCTGCGGGCCGGCAGCGTGCGGGTGCGGCCTGGCCAGCGCGTGCGCCGCGGCATGGTGATCGGCCGCCTCGGCCAGACCGGAAGCGCGGGCGCCCCGCATCTCCATTTCCATGTCAGCGACCGGCCGGGCTTCGAGCGATCGGAGGGGCTTCCCTTCGTCATCGACCGGTTCACGCTGCTCGGCGAGGCGAGGATCGAGGACAGCTTCGACTCGGCGGTGCCGGTTCCCGTGCGGGCGGCCGGCGCGCGCATGCGCCGCGACGCGCTGCCGCTCGACGGCAGCATCACGGCGTTTCCATGAGCGGCGGTGGCGCGGGTATCAGCTCGCGTTGCCGGGGGGAGCGTCCCCGCCGCCGTCCTGGCCGCACCCGCCACGGTGCCAGCCGTGGCGCGCGGGCAGCTCGTCGGGGGTGAGCTTGCCATCCTTTTTGATGTCGAGCTTGTCGAAGCGGGCATTGGCCGCCGCGATCCATTCGGCGCGAGTGATCGTGCCGTCGCCATCGGTATCGGCGCTGGCGAACCGGCCTAGGTCCCCATTTCGGCCGTGACCCATGCTGGCGGAGGCGATGCCGCCCGCCGCCACCGTGACCAACACACCCGCGAGCGTCGCGCTGACCAGCTGCAGCTTGTGGTTCATTGCGTTCTCCTTCCCGCCCGGAATCGGGCCAGGCTGGAGAAAATCGCCGGCGAACGTCGCGCGTCTATGTCGTCGGATGACCGAATTTGTCGCAAATTATCCGCGCGTCAGGCGATCGCGCGCGCCTCGATCCCGGCGATGCGCAGGAAATTCGCCAGCATCGCATGGCCATGCTCGGTGGCGATGCTCTCCGGATGGAACTGCACGCCGTGGATCGGCAGCGACTTGTGCCGGAAGCCCATCACATGCGCGTCGTCGGCGGTGGCGTTGACCACCAGATCCTCGGGAATGTCGGTGACGATCAGCGAATGATAGCGCGTCGCGGTGAACGGCGAGGGCAGGCCTTCGAACAGGCCGGTGCCGTCATGGTTCACCGGGCTCGTCTTGCCGTGCATCAGCCCGCCGCGCACCACCGATCCGCCGAAATGCTGGCCGATCGCCTGATGGCCCAGGCAGACGCCGAGCAGCGGCTTGCCGAGATCGGCACAGGCGGCGACGAGATCGAGGCTGATCCCGGCTTCGTTGGGCGTGCAGGGGCCCGGCGAGATCAGGAAGGCCTGGGCATTGCTGGCGACGGCATCCCGCGCGGTGAGCGCGTCGTTGCGCACCACCTGCACATCGGTGCCCAGCTCCATCAGATAATGGACCAGGTTCCAGGTGAAGCTGTCGTAATTGTCGATGACGAGGATCATGGGAATGCCCCTAGCGCCTTCGTCCTTCCCGCGAAAGCGGCGTGGCGAACCCGGGTCAACGCTGCAGCGCCACCACGATCGGCCCGATCGGCGCGCCGCCGTCCATGCGGTCCGCCACCGGATCCCACAGGCGCGAGACGGCGCCGTCGAGATAAAGGGCATCGGGCGCGGCGAGCCTGTCGCGGAACAGCCGGGCGAAGCGGCCGAACGACACCGGTTCGTTGCTGATCGCGAACCAGGCGCTGCCGTTCATGCCGACGCCCACCGCGTTGCGCACCTGGAGCGAGGTGCCGTTCTCGGCCAGCTTGGGGTGGAGCTGGCCGTCGATCAGCAGCATCGGCCCGGACTGGGTGGCGAAACGGACGTGATCGGGCTTGTTCCGCGCGAAATCGTCGGTGGTGGCGACGTGCCAGCCCTTGGCGTCGCCCCAGAACACGCCGTTCGGCTGCATGTGGAAATTGCCGGGCCCGGGGCGCCGGTTGAGCGGCTTCTGCTCGGCGCCGTCCTCGACATAATAGCCGATCGGCAGGCCGGAGGCGTCGAACATGCCGGCGTTCATCGCGAAGGCAATGCGCGGGTAGCGCGGGCCCAGCCGCGGCTCGAGCCCGGTGAAGTCGCGCATCGGGCGGCCGTCCTTGCCCTTGTCGACCAGCATCAGCGCGTGCTTCTGCGGATCGGCGCGGCACACGGTGAAGCGCGTGCCTTCGAAGCGAATGTCGCGGCACGCAGCGTCGATGCCTCCGTTGGAGGCGCAGGCGGCGAGCAGCAGGAGGGCGCCGGCAGGGGCGATCGGCCGGATCATCCCTGCCACTTAGGGGCAAAAGACGCGGAGGCAAGGCGCCGCGTGCCTTGGGCTTGCCACAGTGAGGCGGCACGCCGGGCGGCGAGGGGCGTTGTTGCGCCGGAAGGAGTGTTCATGATCGTTCGTTTGCTCGTTGCCGCCGCGCTGCTCGCGGGGCCCGCCATGGCGCAGGACAGCAAGCAGTCGCAGGATACCGAGAGCAGCGGCCCGCCAAAGCGGGTGCGCAGCATCCTGCTCTACGGGCAGGAGGAATGCCCGAAGCCGCAGAGCGAGGAGGAGATCGTCGTGTGCGCCAATGCCGGCGAATCGCCCTATCGCATCCCCAAGCAGTTCCGGAACCAGCCCAAGCAGGACGCCGCTTCCCAGGCCTGGACCAACCGGGTGGAGACGGTGGAAGAAGTGAACCGCGCCGGGCTGCCCAATAGCTGCTCGCCGGTGGGTACGGGTGGCCAGACCGGCTGCACCCGCCAGATGATCCGCCAATGGTATCAGGAGCGGCTCGACCAGAAGGCCAAGGACGCGCAGGTTCCTTGAGCGGGTAGGACTCTTCCTCGCGCAGCGGGGGTGGGGGAAGGAGGGTGGACGAAGCCGCCGGCTTGTCTCCTTCCCGTCATCCCTGCTTTCGCGGGGATGACGGCCATTGGGCATTCCTCGTCTCAAGGGGACAAGCGCCGAACAAGTTCAGGGTGACGAACGAGGTTGGTTCGGCGTGCTCCCGCCCGCCAAGCCACATCCTCAGCCTGAATGCCGATTGGCCCTAGCCCGGCTCGTGCCCGGTCTCGTCGTCGTGCATCCTTCGGATCTTGTCGAAGGCCGCTGCTCCGCCGGGCTTGCTGTTGATGGCAAGGTGAAGCTGGCAGCTTGGGCAGGTCACGCCGCTCCCGTCCAGGAGCTGGGTGATCTTGACCTCGATATAATGGCCGCACTGGGGACAACTGAGTCCAGGATTGCGGGATGGGTTCACGAATGCCTCTCCTTCTTGCGCGAAGAAGCCTAGCGTCCGCCCGCGAGCCCGCAAGGCCGTGCGCCGCCATCGCCCGGGGAAAGGCGCTCCCGGACAATCCGGCCCGCCCGACGATCGCGAATTACGGCAGCGCGTAGGCGACCACCTCGTCGCCGATCGGCGTCTCCATGAAATGATGGCCGCCGGCATAGATGACGAGATACTGCCTGCCGTTCGCCTCATAGGTGATCGGCGTCGCCTGGCCGCCCGCGGGCAGCACTGCCTTCCACAGCGTCCTGCCGGTCTTCAGGTCGATCGCGCGGATCAGATTGTCCGTCGCCGCCGCCACGAAGATCAGCCCGCCCGCCGTCACCACCGCGCCGCCATTGTTCGGCGTGCCGATGCTGATCGGCAGCATCGAGGGGATGCCGAACGGCCCGTTGGTGCGCGCCTCGCCGAAGGGGCGGTCCCAGATCGTCTTGCCGCTGGCCATGTCGATCGCGCGGATCCCGCCATAGGGCGGCTGCTTGCAGAGCAGCCCGGTGAACGGCATCCGCCAGCCGGCATTGACGTTGATCGCATAGGGCGTGTTCGCCTGGGGATCGCCCGCTCCTTCGGCACCGCCGATCCTGCCGCGGGCCTGGTCGCGCGGGGCCCAGCCGAGCCGGTCCGCCTCCGCGCGCGGGACGAGCCGGACATAGTTAGGCATGTCGTTGTAGTTGGCGACGATCACTCCGCGCTGCGGGTCGACCGCGACGCCGCCCCAATCGGTGCCGCCATTATAGCCGGGATATTGGATCGAGTGCCGATCGGCCTCGGGCGGCGTGAAGAAGCCCTTGTAGCTCGCCCGGCGGAAGTTGATGCGGCACAGCATCTGGTCGATCGGCGACATGCCCCACATGTCGCGCTCGGTCAGGTCGGGCTTGCGCAGCGTATGCCAGAGCGAGACGCGCTGGGTGGCCGCGCGCTGCTCCGGCTCGACGCCGCCGCCCGGCACCTTCATCTCGCCGACCGGAGTAAGCGGCTGGCCGGTGCGGCGGTCGAGGATGTAGATGTCGCCCTGCTTCGAGGGGAGGATCAGCGCGGGCGCCCCCTTATAGTCGACCAGGGTCGCCTGGGCGCCGAAATCATAGTCCCACACATCGCCGCGCACCGCCTGGAAGCGCCATTTCGGCTTGCCGGTGGTCACGTCGAGCGCCACCAGCGACGTGGCGTAGAAATTCTCCTCCGGCCGGCGCAGCGACGAATAATAGTCGGCCGCGGCATTGCCCATCGGGAGATAGACCAGCCCCAGCTGCTCGTCGCCGCTCGCCATCGTCCACATGTTCGGCGTGCCGCGCGCCCATTCCTGCCCGGCGGGCGGGGCGCCGTTCCAGTGCGGATGCATCATGTCCCAGGCCCAGCGCAGCTGGCCGGTGACGACGTCGAACCCTTGGATCACCCCCGACGGCGCCCAGCGATCCTGCCCGTCCAGCACCTGATGACCGGTGACGAGCACGCCGCGAACCAGCGTCGGCGGCGAGTTGATCGAGACGAAGCCCGCCGGAACCTTGCCCATGCCCTGCTTGGCGTCGACCTGGCCGTCCGTGCCGAAATCGGCGCAGGGCCTGCCGTTCCTCGCATCGACGGCGATCAGCCGCGCGTCGAGCGTGCCCTCGATCACCCGCGTCGCGCAGGCCTGGTTCGCCGGCGCGTTGGGAACCGCATAATAGACCACGCCGCGGCACGCCGCCGTATAGGGGATCGCGTCGTCCGGCACCTTGGGATCGTAGCGCCACTTCTCCATGCCGGTGGCGGCGTCGAGCGCGAGCAGGATGTTCTTGGGCGTGCAGATATACAGGCTGTCGCCCACCTTGAGCGGCGTATTCTCCGCGCCATAGGTCTTCCGGATCATCGCGGAGGATGGCAGGTCGCCGGTGTGGGTGAGCCAGACCTGCTTGAGCTTCGCGACGTTCGCCGGCGTGATCTGAACGAGCGGCGAGTAGCGCCGGGCGCTGGTGGTACCGCCATAGACGGGCCAGTCGGCCCCGGTCTGCTGGCCCGAGGGGTCCAGCATCCCCGCGGTGCCGGGCGCGGGCAGGCCAGCGCGCACCGGATCGGGCTGGCCGGCTGCGGCGGCCCAGAAGTTGATCACGGTGAGCACCAGCGCCACCGCGACGCCGCCCAGCGCCAGCCGCCACTTGCCCGGCGCAGGGGTGAGCGTCGGCAGCACCAGGATCACCGCGACGGCGAGCACGACGGGTGCGATCACGCGGGGCACCTGCGCCCAGGGATTGGACCCGACTTCCCACCAGGCCCAGAGGATGCTGGCCACGACGATGGCGAGATAGAGCCAGCCTCCGCCCATCCGCCCGCGGATCAGCAGCCAGCCGGACCAGAGCATCAGCGCGCCGGTGAGAAGATAGTAGAGCGAGCCGCCCAGCACGGCGAGCCAGACCCCGCCGACCGCCAGCACCAGCCCGATCAGGCCGATCACCGCGCCGACGATCATCGCGGCGATGCTGCGCCGCCGGGGCGTTTCCTCCACCGGCTCGAGATAGGGGATGCGCTCCCCTTCATAGCGCGTGTCGGTCATCGCTTGCTCCCTGTTGCCCGCGGACGGACTGGAAACCGGGGGCGCAACGATTGGGTTCCCTCGCGCACCAAAATTCATGTTCGATGCGGTCGCCCCGTCGAAAGCCGAAGTGACGGCCCGGAGAAACGCAAAAGCCCCTAGCCCTCGCCGCCGCCATTACCTAGATCAACGCCCATGCCTGATCCCAACACGCTCGTTCAGCCCGACAAGGGCCAGCCCGCCCGCACCATCCACGTGATCGACGCCAAGGGGTTCGACGCGTGGCTCGCCGCCCAGCCGCCGCGCCACCGCACCGCCGCCGCCGCGCAGAAGCTGGCGCCCAGCGCCCATGCCAGCGCGATCCTGCCCGGCGACGGCGCCGAGGACTGGTCGGTGGTGAGCGTCGTCGCCAACGTCGAGCGCCTGTCGGCCTGGTGCCTGGCCAAGCTCGCCGAGACGCTTCCGGAAGGGACGTACCGCGTCGAGGGCGTCGAGCCCGGCAAGGCGATCCATGGCTGGCTGGCCGCCCAGTATAAGTTCGATGCCTATAAGAAGGACGAGAAGGCGCCCGTCGGCCCGCGCGTGCTGCTCACGTCCGAGCCCGCGCGGATCGAGGAAGCGGTGCGCATGGCCAATGCCACCTACAAGCTGCGCGACCGGATCAACACCGGTGCCAACGACATGGGGCCCGCCGATCTCGAGGCCGCCGCGGCCGAGCTGGTCAAGGCGCATGGCGGCCAGCTGACGGTGGTGAAGGGCGATGAGGTCGCGAAGGGTTACGGCCTGCTCTGGGCCGTCGGCAAGGCCGCCGGCAAGGGCCGCGAGCCGCGCCTGATCGAGATCGAATGGGGCAATCCCGAGCATCCGAAGATCGCGATCATCGGCAAGGGCGTGTGCTTCGATTCGGGCGGCCTCGACATCAAGCCGGCCGCCGGCATGCGCCTGATGAAGAAGGACATGGGCGGCGCGGCGCACGCGCTGGCCACCGCCGAGCTGATCATGGCGTCGCGCCTGCCGGTGCGGCTGCACATGCTGGTCCCCGCCGTCGAGAACTCGATCAACGGCGAGGCGACGCGCCCGGGCGACATCATGCGCTCGCGCAAGGGCATCACGGTGGAGAACAGCAACACCGACGCGGAAGGCCGCCTGATCCTGGCCGATGCGCTGACCAAGGCCGAGGAGAAGGGGCCGGAGCTGGTGATCGACTATGCGACGCTCACCGGCGCCGCCCGGGTCGCGCTGGGCGCCGACCTGCAGGCGCTGTTCGCCAATGACGACACGCTGGCGAGCGAGCTGCTGGCCGCGGCGGAGACCGAGTCGGATCCGATGTGGCGCCTGCCGCTCTACGATCCGTACAAGGAGATGCTGAAGTCGGACGTGGCCGATATGGTCAACGCCGCCGAGGCGCCGTTCGGCGGCGCGCTGACCGCTGCGCTGTTCCTCAAGGAGTTCGTCCCCGAAAAGGCGCAATGGGCGCATCTCGACATCTTCTGCTGGAACGGCAGCCACAAGCCCGGCCGCCCCAAGGGCGCCGAGGCAGTGAGCCTGCGCGCCGTGTGGAAGGTGCTGAAGGACCGCTACGGGAAGTAAGTCTCGGCTCCCCTCCCTTGCAGGGAGGGGAGCAGACAGGTTGCGCTAGAACACCAGCTTCCGCGCGAAGAAGGGCAGCATCTCCATGTAGATGCGCCCGTCCTCGCCCCAGTGCCGCTCTCCCCAGCCGCCGCGATATTCCTCGGCTTCATAGGGCACGCCGAACGCATCGAGCGTGTGGGTAAAGGCCTGGAGCGAGACGATATGGTCGGGATTGGCGTCCCCTCGCGCCCAGTCGAACATGAAGCCGCGCAGGCGCCTGAGATTGTCGGCATGCGCCGGCACCTGGCGCTCGAGGAAGAAGCTGGCGTTGAGCCGCTCGGTCAGCGCCGCATCCACTTCCAGCCCGCCGTCCTTCAGCCGCGCCGGCGGATCGAAGAACAGCGGCGGGCGTGCCGGATCGGGCAGATGCGCCTGGAAGATCGAGGTGAAGATCAGCGAGAAGCCGTCGCCGCGCAGATCGTCGATTCCCCTGGCGTCCTGGAGCAGCCGCCAATTGGGCCGCGAGAACATCGTCTGCAGCCCCGGCCCCATGCCGATCGGATGGAGCGCATAGACCGCGCCGAAGACCTCGGGATGGCGCATCGCCAGGCGGATCGCGCCGTGCCCGCCCATGCGGTCGCCCGCAATCCCGCGCGAAGCCGGCGAAGCCAGGGTGCGGTAGCGCGCATCCACCCAGGCAATGAGCTCGCGGGACAGGAAATCCTCCCAATTCCCGGTCGCCGGCGAGTTGACGTACCAGGAGCCGCCCGCCGGCGTGGTGCAGTCGACCGTCACGACGATCACGCCGCCGATCACGCCGCGCGCGATTGCCCGGTCGAACAGCGCCTGCGCCCCGTTGTTCGACCAGGGCGCCCGATCGTCCTCGAAGAAATTGCCGAGATAATAGACCACCGGGAAGCGCTTCGCGCGGTTCGCGGCATAGCCGTCGGGCAGATAGACGGTGACGCCGCGCGCGCTCGGCAATCCGGCGGCGTTGCCCCTCAGGCTGGCGGCGTCGATCCGGCCGTGATCGAGCGTGCTCGCGGCAGCGGCGGGCGTGGCGACCAGGGCGAGCAGGCAGGCGAACCAGGCGAGAAGCGGCATCGAACCCTCCCGTGAACCGCGCGCATGCTATGCGGATGGCGGCACGGCACAAGCCCGCTCCACCAGGACGGTGCGATCTGCTACGGAAGCGCCATGCAGGCCAGGCATCCCAACCTCATTCTCACCGCCTGCATCCTGGCCTCCAGCCTCGCCTTCATCGACGGATCGGTGACCAATGTGGCGCTGCCGGCGATCGGGGCGGACCTGCGCGCCACGCCCGCCGAGCTGCAATGGACGATCAACGCCTATATGCTGCCGCTCTCGGCCCTGCTGCTGATCGGCGGCGCGGCGGGGGATCATTTCGGGCGGCGCCGGCTGCTGGTGCTCGGCATCGGCATGTTCACGCTCGCTTCGATCGCCTGCGCCGTGGCGGCGGACCTCACCCTGCTGCTCGCCGCCCGCGCCGCGCAGGGCATCGGCGCGGCGATCCTGCTGCCCAACAGCCTCGCCACGCTCGGCCATGCCTTTACCGGCGAGGCGCGCGGCAAGGCGATCGGCACCTGGGCCGGAGTCGGCGCGATCGCGGGCGCGGTCGGCCCGCCGCTCGGCGGCTGGCTGGTCGACGCGATCGGCTGGCGCGCGATCTTCTATGTCAACGTGCCGGTGGCGCTCGCCGCGATCTTCATCGCGATGCGCTATGTCGAGGAAAGCGCCGAGGGCGACTTGCCGCTCGATCTGCCCGGCGCCGCCGCCGCGACGCTGGCGCTGGGCGCGATCACCTGGGCGCTCACGCTCTGGTCGAGCCACCACGCGCTGGACGCGCCGGTGGCGATCGGCCTCGCCACCGGCGCGCTCGCCATCGGCCTGTTCCTGTGGATCGAGCATGCGCGCGGCGACCGGGCGATGATGCCGGTGGCGATGTTCGGCTCGCGCGCCTTTGCCGGGCTCACCCTGCTCACCTTCCTGCTCTACGGCGCGCTGGGCGGGGTGCTGCTGCTGCTCCCCTATGTCCTCATCCAGGCCGGCGGCTATTCGGCGCTCCACGCCGGATTCGCGCTGCTGCCGATGCCGCTCGGCATGGGGATCGCCAGCCGGGTGATGGGCAAGGTGACCGCGCGGGTGGGCCCGCGCTGGCCGCTCACCATCGGCCCGCTGATCGTCGCGATCGGCTTCGCGCTGCTGCTGCGGGTCGATGCGGACGCGCCCTATTGGAGCTCGGTATTCCCCGGCGCGCTCGCCATCGCGATCGGCATGGCGAGCGTCGCCGCGCCGCTCACCACGGCAGTGCTCGCCTCGGTCGACGAGACGCATACCGGCACCGCGTCGGGCTTCAACAGCGCGATCGCCCGCACCGGCGGGCTGATCGCCACCGCGATCGCCGGCGCGGTGATCGCGGCCGCCGGCGCGGGGCTGATCAGCGCCTTCCACATGGGTGCGCTGGTCGGCGCCGCCGCGGCCGCGCTCTCGGGCGTGACCGCGTATCTTACCCTGGGTGAAGTCAGGAAACCGACGCAGCCCCCCGAATGATCGGCACGAACTTCTCGGCGGTGAGGCTCGCGCCGCCGACCAGCGCGCCGTCGACATTGTCGAGGGCAAGGATCTGCGCGGCATTGGCCCCGGTCACCGATCCGCCATAGAGGATGCGGATGCCGTCGGCCTTGGCCTCGCCGATCATCATGCGCAGCTTGGCGCGCAGGATCGCGTGCATCGAGGCGATCTCGTCGGGCGTCGGCGTCTTGCCGGTGCCGATCGCCCAGCGCGGCTCATAGGCGAGCGTCAGCCAGCTCGGATCGGCATCGTCGGGCAGCGATTTCTCGATCTGCGACTGGACGATGCGCTCGGCCCGCCCCGCCGCGCGCTCGGCCTCCAGCTCGCCGCAGCACAGGATGACCCCCAGGCCGTGCCGATGCGCGGCGGCGGCCTTCATATAGGCATCGTGGCTGGTCTCGTGCTGGTCGCCGCGGCGCTCGCTATGGCCGACGATGGTGAGG
Source organism: Sphingomonas sp. CBMAI 2297 (assembly GCF_029870595.1). Taxonomy (GTDB): domain Bacteria; phylum Pseudomonadota; class Alphaproteobacteria; order Sphingomonadales; family Sphingomonadaceae; genus Sphingomonas. The sequence goes on along the minus strand of NZ_JAPDIR010000004.1, from coordinate 238,562 downwards.
GTGGCTCCTTCCTCCACCAGCATCGGCGCGGAGATGCAGCCGGTATGCGCGCCCTGATCGGCCTCGTGCAGGTCCTGCGCCCCGATCGGCAGGCCGCCCGCGACCTGGGCCGCCGGGTGAATCAGCGTGAACGGCACGCACAGCGCCACGTCCACCGCCGGTGCCGCCGCGGCCGCCGCCGCGATCGCCTCGACCTCGGGCAGCTGCGCGCGCAGCCCATGCATCTTCCAGTTCCCGGCCACCAGCTTGCGGCGCATCACCCAACCTCCCGTTTTGATTATTTCACTCGCGGATAGCAGGCGCGGGCGTTCGCACAAGCTTGATGGCGGCGGATGAGCGCCCTAAAGCACCGGGAAACGCGTCTCCAACGATCGGCCCTTCATGCTCAGCTTCTTCCGCAATTTCACCAAGTCGCGCTACGGCCTGATCGCGGTGTTCCTTTTCCTCGGCCTCATCGCCATCGCCTTTGCCGCCGGCGACATCACCGGCATCCGCAACTCGGGCGGCGGCGCGACGAGCAGCACGCTGGCCACGGTGGGCGGCGAGAAGATCAGCGACACCGATGTGAAGGACCGGATCGACCGGTTCATCCGCAACCTCCAGCGCGAGGGCCAGAGCGTCACGATGGCGCAGTTCCTCGCGCAGGGCGGGCTCGACATCGCGATCGACGAGATGATCAACCAGGCCGCGCTGGTGGAATTCGCCAAGAAATCGGGCATGCAGGTCTCGAAGAAGCTGATCGACACCGAGATCGCCAGCAACCCCTCCTTCGCCGGCATCGACGGCAAGTTCAGCCAGCAGGCGTTCGAGAAGCTGCTCGCCGACAATCGCCTGGCTCCCGCTCTCTTCCGCGAGAGCATGATGCGGGAGCGGTTCGGCACCTGGCTGGTCAACCGGGCGACGATCGGCACCGATATTCCGAACGGCGTGGTCGCGCCCTATGCCTCGCTGCTGCTCGAGCGCCGTGCCGGTGTCGTCGGCATGGTCAACACCGCCCAGATGGATCCGGGCGCCGATCCCGACGACAAGACGCTGAACGCCTATTATGTCAGCCACCGCGCCCGCTATCTGGTGCCCCAGCGCCGCATCGTCCGCTACGCGACGGTGATGCCGGACCAGATCCGCGCCCAGCAGACCGCGACCGAGGCCGAGATCGCCGATGCCTACAAGAAGGCCGGCGCCCGCTTCGCCGCGACCGAGAAGCGCGGCGTGCGCCAGCTGGTCGTGCTCGACCAGGCAACCGCCAACCGGATCGCCGGCGAAGTGAAGGGCGGCAAGGCGCTGACCGCCGCCGCGCAGGCCGCCGGCCTCGAGCCGAGCAATTTCGAAGGCATCCAGAAGGCCGAGCTCGGCCGCCAGACCACCGCCGCGATCGCGGATGCCGCCTTCGCCGCGGCGCAGGGCGGCATCGTCGGCCCGATCAAGTCGCAGCTCGGCTGGCACATCCTGGTCGTCGAAAAGATCGAGAAGGTCGCCGCCAAGTCGCTCGACCAGGCGCGCGAGGAGCTTTCGACCGAGATCACCCAGCGCAAGACGGCGCAGGCGCTGGCGGACACCCGCCAGAAGATCGAGGACGGCGTGGGCGACGGCAAGAACTTCGCCGAGCTGCTGGCCGATGCCAAGCTGACCGCGCAGGTCACTCCGGCGCTCGCCGCGGGCGGCACCGATCCGGACAATGAAGCCTATAAGCCCGATCCCGCGATGGTCGCGATCATGCGCGGCGGCTTCGCCATGGAGAATCCGGACGACGATTCGCAGATCGTGCAGATCTCGCCCGAGGGCGGCTTCGCGATCGTGAAGCTCGACCGGATCGTCCCCGCCGCGCCGCGGCCGCTCGCCGGCATCCGCGACAAGGTGAAGGGCGACTATCTGACCGACAAGGCGCTGGAAAAGGCAAAGGCCGTCGCCACCGCGGTCGTCGCCGCGCTCAACAAGGGCGTGCCGATGGAAAAGGCCCTGGCCGATGCCGGCGCCAAGGGGCCGGCGCCCAAGCCGTTCGACTTCAAGCGCCAGGAAATCGCGCAGAAGGAAAATTTCATCAAGATGGCCTTCAGCATGCAGCCGAAGACCGCCCGCATGCTCGACGCGCCCAACCGCGACGGCTTCTACATCGTGTATCTCGGCACGGTGGAGCCGCATGACGCATCGGGCGATGCCATGGCGATGGCCGGCATGCGCAGCGCGCTGCAGCAGCAGATCCCGGCGGAATATGCCCGCGAGTTCATCCGCGCGATCCGCGGCGACATGAAGGTCACCCGCAACGAGGCGGCGATCGCCCGCCTGCGCGCGGACCTGACCCGCCAGGGCGTGCGCTGAGCCGGTGATCGAGGGCATCGAAGCCGCCCGCGCGGCGCTCGCCGCCGGGCGGCCGGCGCTGCTCTGGCGGCGCCAGATCGCGGATACCGAGACGCCGGTTGCCGCCGCGCTCAAGCTCATCGAGCCCGGCCGGGGCGATTTCCTGCTCGAATCGGTCGAGGGCGGATCGGTGCGCGGGCGCCACAGCCTGATCGGACTGGCGCCCGACCTCGTCTTCCGCGCCACCGGCAACGAAGCGGCGATCAATGCCGAATGGCTGACCGACCGGCACGCTTTCCGGCCCTGCGCCGAGCCCGCGCTCGACGCCTTGCGCGGGCTTGCCGCGCGCTGCCGCACCGAAGTGCCGCCCGAGCTGCCGCGCGCGCTCGCCTGCCTGGTCGGCTATTTCAGCTACGAGACGGTGGGCCTGGTCGAGAAGCTGCCGCGCCCGCCCGAGAACCCGATCAGCGTGCCGGACATGATGTTCGTGCGCCCCACCGTGGTGCTGGTGTTCGACCGGCTCGCCGATGCGCTGTTCCTGGTCGCTCCGGTCTGGCCGGACGGAGACGTGGACCTGGCGGCCGAGCGGATCGATGCGGTGGCTGCGCAGCTCGCCGGCGCGGCGCTCCCCGCTCCAGTGCGCGCCGAGCCCGAGGAAGTGCGGCTCACCCCGGTGCTGCGTCCGGGCCGCTATGGCGAGATGGTCGCCGCGGCGAAGGAATATATCTCGGCGGGCGACATCTTCCAGGTGGTGCTCGCCCAGCGTTTCACCACGCCCTTCGCGCTGCCGCCCTTCGAGCTCTATCGCGCGCTGCGCCGGATCAATCCCTCGCCCTTCCTCTATCATCTCGACCTGCCGGGCTTCGCGCTCACCGGATCGAGCCCGGAGATCCTCGTGCGGGTGCGCGACGGCGAAGTGACGATCCGGCCGATCGCCGGCACGCGCCCCCGCGGCAAGACCGCGGCGGAGGACGAAGAGAACCGCGCCAGCCTGCTCGCCGATCCCAAGGAACGCGCCGAGCATCTGATGCTGCTCGACCTGGGCCGCAACGATGTCGGCCGGGTGGCCGAGGCAGGCAGCGTGCGGGTGACCGACAGCTACACGGTCGAGTTCTACAGCCACGTCATGCACATCGTCTCGAACGTGGTCGGCAAGCTGGCGCCGGGCAAGGACGCGCTCGATGCGCTGTTCGCCGGCTTCCCGGCGGGCACGGTGAGCGGCGCGCCCAAGGTGCGGGCCTGCGAGATCATTGCCGAGCTGGAGCCCGAGACACGCGGCCCCTATGCCGGCGGCGTCGGCTATTTCTCGCCCGACGGATCGATGGACAGCTGCATCGTGCTCCGTACCGCGCTGGTGAAGGACGGCACGATGCACGTCCAGGCCGGCGCCGGCATCGTCGCGGACAGCGATCCGGCATACGAGCAGCGCGAATGCGAGGCCAAGGCGGGCGCCTTGTTCGCGGCGGCGCGCGAGGCGGTCCGCCAGGCCGGCGAGGCGGGGTTCGGGCAGTAGCTCCCCCGATCCCCCTTCGGGCGGCGCGACGGAGCGAGCGCCTCCGCGACCTGGGATTTCGGCATTCGGCTTCCTTCCCTCGCCGCCGCGAGTGGAGGGAATAGAGCTGAGCGTCGATACGGCCCAGGTGACCGCCGGCGTTCAGCGCAGTGCCTTCACTCCCGGCGCGCACAGGGCGATCGCGCGGTCGATCATGAAGCCGAGCCGGTCGCGCGCCTGGGCGAGCTCGGCGGGATCCAGCCCGCGGTCGAGTGTCTCGAAGTTGAGATAGGCGAGCCCGTGCAGCACGGCATAGTTGGAGAGCGAGCCGTCGCTGGTCACCACGCGCTCCTGCACGACGTTGAAATCCGCGCCGACCATCGCGTCGCGGCAAAAGGCGGCGCCGGGCGGATCCCTGGCGAGGAAGGTGGCGAAGGCGACGGTGTCGTCATCGTCGAACGGCCAGGCCTTCGATAGCGAGGGGCTCGGGATCAGCGTGTCGTCGCAATAGCGGATCGAGATGATCCCGCTGCCCTCCTGATCCCCCTTGTTGCAGCGCGAGCCGGCCGTTTCGAAGCCCTTGGCGTTGGTGTGGAGCGCGATGATCGGCCAGGCGCCATGCGCGAGATCGGCCAGGACGTTGCGTGCATAGCCGGGGAGCGCGGTGTCGAAATTGCGATTGGGGTCGATCGGCCTGCCATAGTCCACCGCCTCGTTCAGCCGCTTGCCGTCGCTGCCGGGCGAGATGCCGGAGTCGATCGCGATCAGCACGCCGCCATATTTCCGCACGGCCATCAGCCCGGCCTCGAACCCGGCATTCTCATTGTCGTGCGGCACGAAGAAGAGCGGCCCCCGGGGGCGCTCCGCATTGGCGATGCGCCACAGGCGCCAGCGGGCCCGCTCCTCGCGGAATTCCACGGCCGAGACGGCCAGTCCCCGCCATTCCGCCGGGTCGCGGTGCCGGGCGAAATCGTCGTCCCGCACGCTCAGCGGATCGACTGGCCGCACCGTTGCGGCGTCGGGCGGGCTGGCGGTGAACAATAGGGCGGCAACCAGGGCGGGAAGGCGCATCAGTCCCTCGGCTGGACCAGGAACTGCTCGAACTTCCCTTCCTTGCCCGGCTCGGCATAGGTGATGGCGATCAGCTTGCGGCCATCGGCATAGACGATGTCGTAGTTGCGGTTGACGAAGCCGCCGCGCAGCCGCGGCTTGCCGCGCGCGGTGAAGCTCGCCGGATCGCCCAGCGGGGCGAGGCTGGCGTGATAGTCCCCGGTCGCCTGGGCGGTGAAATAATAGCTGGCGTCCTCGGTGAGCTGCGACCGGTCGAGCGTGCCGGCGCGGAGTTGGTCGAACAGCTTGCGCGCGAGCTGGTCGCGATAGAGGTCCTCCGAGATGACGGGAGCGGGCTGGGGGACGGGATAGAGGAGATCGGTGATCCCGCCGGTGATCGCGTCCTGCGCGCCGCCGAAATCGGCATTGACCAAGGCGACCACGGCGAAGCGCTTGCCGGGCATCACGAAATTGTCGGAGAGGAAGCCCACCGCCTCGCCGCCATGCGCGACGGTCTTGTCACCCGCGCGATTGCCGAGCGACACGCCGAGGCCATAATGGGTATCGCTGCCGTTGGTGAGCTTGATCGCGGTTTCCTGCGTCGCCCAGTCCTCGGGGCTCAGGATCTTGCGGTCGATCCGGGCGATGTCCCATTTGGCAAGGTCGCTGGCCGACATGGCCAGCTCGCCCGCCGCCCATAGCCAGCCATGCGCCGCCGGCCGGGCCGCGCGGACGGGGCCGAGCGCGAAGCGGTGGTTGCCCTGGGGGAAACCCTTGCCCACCGCATAGTCCTGATCCATCGCGTCGATGCCGAGCGGCTTGAAGATCTTCTTCTGGAGATAGTCGAGCAGCTTCATGCCCGAGGCCTTCTCGATGATCATGCCGGCGACGACATAGCCGGTGTTCGAATATTGCCAGGCGGTGCCGGGCTCGAAATCGAGCGGCTTCTTCGCCCAGCGATCGAGGATCTGCCGCGGCGTCACCGGCTTCTCCATCGCGGCGAAGTCATAATCCTGCGGCCAATAGTCCTGGATGCCGGCGGTGTGGCTGAGCAGCTGGCGGATGCTGATCCGGTCCGCGCCCGTGATGTCCGGCACCCATTTCGACACCTTGTCGTCGAGGCCGAGCTTGCCCTCGTCCTCGAGCAGCAGGATCGCCGCGGCGGTGAATTGCTTGGAGATCGAGGCGATCTGGTATTTCGCCGCCGGGCTGGTCGCCTTCATGCCCGGGCCCTGATCGCCATAGGCCTTGGCGAAGACGATCCGACCGTCGCGCACGATCGCGACCGAGGCCGAGGGCACGCCCGACGATTTGAGCGCATCGGCGACGATGGTGTCGACCCTGGCGGTCTCGTCGGCGGAGAGCTGCTGCGCGGCGGCGGGGGTGGCGATGAGAAGGGCGGCGGCGAGGGCGGGTCGGAACATGGGGCCTCCGGAGCGTGGTCGCGCAAGCTTAGGCCAGCCTGCCGTTTCCGTCATCTTTCCGTTTGGCGCGCGCGCCATGCGCACCCGGCATGGAATCGGCTAAGTATCGTCACATGTTGCGCCGAAACGGTGTAATTGCCTGTTAGTAACATCGGAGATCGCCTCCCGGTAATGCAAAATCTAATATGTTCTACTTGAAGTAGATAGCTGTTATGATCGCAGCGGGGTTGCAGCATATACGAAGCATTTTACTCACCTCGATTGAGAGGGGAATTGCCATGTTATTTGCATTTGCAGCGATGATGGGGTGGTGTGGCACCAAATGGCCGGGCTGGTGGCGCTGGCCACGGCCGCCACATCCGGATCCCGAGCCCTGGTGGCGGCTGGTCGACGGCATTCTCGGCGCGGCGGGCGGCGTGATCGCCGTCAATCTGTTCGAGCCGATGCTGCGCGATCAGGGGCTGATCACCACCGGCCTGACCGCGTTCTTCGGCGGCCTCGCCGTCGCGACCGTCGTCGAGTCGGTGATGGGGCTGAACGCCAAGGCGCGCTGAGCTCTAGGGGGCGGGCGGTGCCCCCGCGGCACCGCCTTGCTCGCGTCAGGCCAGCGGCACGCCATAGAGGTCGTGCTCGTCCGCGTCCTCGATCTCGACCCGCACGATATCGCCCTGGCGAAGATGCCCCGCGTCGCGCAGGAACACTTCGCCGTCGATCTCCGGCGCATCGGCCTGGCTGCGGCCGGTGGCGCCGCCTTCCTCACCGACCTCGTCGATGATCACTTCGAGCGTGCGGCCGATCCTGGCCTGGAGCTTGGCCGCGCTGATCGCCGCGGTCTTCTCCATGATCCGGGCATAGCGTTCTTCCTTGACTTCCTCGGGCACCGCGCCGGGCAGGTCGTTGGCGGCGGCGCCTTCGACCGGCTCGAAGCGGAACGCGCCGACCCGGTCGAGCTGGGCCTCGTCGAGCCAGTCGAGCAGATACTGGAAATCCGCCTCGGTCTCACCGGGAAAGCCGACGACGAAGGTCGAGCGGATCGTCAGGTCCGGCGCGATCGCGCGCCAGTTGCGCAGCCGCTCGAGCACCTTGGCCTCATTGGCCGGGCGCTTCATCGAACGGAGCACCGACGGGCTGGCATGCTGGAACGGAATGTCGAGATAGGGGAGGACCAGCCCCTCGGCCATCAGCGGGATGACCTGGTCGACATGGGGATAGGGATAGACATAGTGCAGCCGCACCCAGGGGGCGATCCTGCCGAGCTCGCGGGCGAGATCGGTCATGTGGGGGATGACTTCCTGGCCCTTCCACATCCGCGGCTCCTTGCGGATGTCGACGCCGTAAGCCGAAGTGTCCTGGCTGATGACCAGCAGCTCCTTCGTCCCGGCCTCCACCAGCTTCTCCGCCTCGCGCAGGATCGCGTCGGGGCGGCGGCTTACCAGGTCGCCGCGCAGCGCCGGGATGATGCAGAAGGCGCAGCGATGGTTGCAGCCCTCGGAGATCTTCAGATAGCTGTAGTGGCGCGGCGTGAGCTTCAGGCCCGCGTCCGGCACCAGGTTGACGAAGGGCGAGGGCGGCATCGGCGCCGCCTCGTGCACCGCGCCGACCACTTCCTCATATTGATGCGCGCCGGTGACGGCGAGCACATTGGGGAAGCGGGCGCGGATCGTCTCGGCTTCCTTGCCCATGCAGCCGGTGACGATCACCCGGCCATTCTCGGCGATCGCCTCGCCGATCGCCTCGAGCGATTCTTCCTTGGCGCTGTCCAGAAAGCCACAGGTGTTGACGAGCACGACGTCGGCGCCGGCATAGTCGGGCGACATCGCATAGCCGTCGCTGCGCAGCTTGGTGAGGATCCGCTCGCTGTCGACAAGGTTCTTGGGACAGCCGAGCGACACCATGCCCACGCGGGGCGCCTCGGGGAGTTTGGTTGCCATGATTGGCGGGCGACATAGGGATTTTCGCCGAAAAAGCTAGGCCGATGCTTTCGGGGAGCGATTCGGCCGGTGCCGCGGGGTCAGCCGGGCGCGCGGAAGATGAACCAGGCACCCGCCGCGATCAGCGTGAAGCCGATCAGGTGATTCACCGTGATCCTCTGGCCGAGATAGAGGATCGAGAAGCCGACGAACACGGTGAGGGTGATCACTTCCTGCATCGCCTTGAGCTGCGCCGCCGAATAGACCGCGCTGCCCCAGCGATTGGCCGGCACCGCCAGGCAATATTCGACGAAGGCGATGCTCCAGCTCGCCAGGATGACGAGCAGCAGCGGCGCCTGCTTGAACTTCAGATGCCCGTACCAGGCGAAGGTCATGAACACGTTCGAGCCGATCAGCAGCAGGATCGGCAGAAGGCGGGCAAGGAGCATTTCGGACATGGCGCGACCATGGCCGGGATGGCATCAGGGTCAAGATGGAGACGATTTCCCAAGAGAAGCTGCGCGCCCAGCTGCGCGAGCTGGGCGTGCGCGAAGGCGGCGTGCTGCTCGTCCATATGAGCTATCGCGCCGTCCGCCCGGTCGCGGGCGGGCCCGAGGGGCTGATCGAAGCGCTCACCGCGGTGCTGGGGCCGGAGGGCACGCTCGCCATGCCCTCGGCGACCGGCGACGACGATGCGCCCTTCGATCCGGCGGCCACGCCCAATCGCGACGATCTGGGCATCGTCGCCGACCTGTTCTGGCGCATGCCCGGGGTATTGCGCAGCGCGCATTTCGACGCGGTCTCGGCGCGCGGCCCCAGGGCCGAATGGATCACCGGCGGCCCCTTCGTGCTGCCGCCCGCCGCGCCGGACAGCGCGATCGACCGTATCCGCCGGGCCGGCGGGCAGGTGCTGCTGCTCGGCATCGGCCATCACGCCAACACCATGCTGCACCTGGCCGAACTGGTCGGCGGCGCGCCCTATCGCAGCGACTTCCACTATATCGATGCCGGCGGCGCCGAGGTGCATTATGGCGAGAATGACAGCTGCTGCGAGAAGTTCGAGCTGGCCAATGCCTGGCTGAGCGCGGCGGGCCTGCTGCGCGAGGGCAGGGTCGGCCATGCCGAGGCCCGGCTGATGGACGCCGAGGATCTGGTGCGGATCGCCGCCGAGAAGGTCCGTGCCGATCCGCTGCTGTTCCTGCACGGCGCCGAGGAAGGCTGCGAGGAGTGCGACGAGGCGCGGGAGAGCCTTTGAGCTTCGGCATCAGGCTCGTCGCAAGGCGGCCCGGATGCCCTACATCTTGCGCCGGATCCGCTCGACAAAGGTCCCGAAGGTCGTACCCTGCGCCGATTTCGGCGCGGGCTTGTTTTCCCTATCTTCCCGGCAATGCCAGCCATCTCGTAACATCCTTGCGCGAGCGCGATCCTATCTTTCCAACAGGGTCAAAGAGCCGCCGAGGCACGACCACGGCTGTGTGAGCCCAGCAGGCGAAATCCTACATTGCAAGCTGTGGCTGCCAGGGGGGGCGGGCATGTGGCTTGGGTTGAGGACTCATATCCCTCTCTCGTCATCCCTGCGCAGGCGGGGATCCAGGGTAGTCGCGGGACAGCGATGCCACCGGGTGAGCCGCTCTCCGGGGAGCCCAGGGCTTGATCGCGCGCAATCCGCCCGTGGTCCTGGATCCCCGCCTGCGCGGGGATGACGGTGGAGAATGGCTGGGATGAGCTAGAGAATGGCCGGGGCGGCGGCGGCGAGCCTGAGGCTCCCCGTCCTATCCCGTCACGATCTCCAGGATCGTGTCCCCGGACTGCAGCGCCTGTGCCTCGGGCGCCTTGTGGCCATGGGGCGCGCCGCCGCGATAGATGCGCACGCCCAGCCCGGTCGCGATCGCCGATAGCGGCTTGCCGATTTCCTCCGGCCGCACCTTGCGCTCGGCAAGCTCGACCGTGCCGTGGATCGAGGCGAGGTCGGTCAGATAGTCGGCGAGGTGGCGGCCCTGGCACGAGCTGGCCAGCAGCAGCCCGGCGAAGCTCACCGGGTTCACCACCGTCGTCGCGCCCGCTGCCCGTGCCGGGAGCTCATTGTCCTCGTTGCGCACGATCACGCTGATCGGGACGCCGGCCGCCAGGTGCCGCGCGGTAAGGGTGATCAGGATCGACGTGTCGTCGCGGCCGGCGCAGACGATCATCGATTCGGCGCTCGTGATGTGCACGTCCTGGAGCACCTGGTCGCGCGTCGCGTCCGCCTGCAGGACGATGCAGCCGCGTTCCTCGGCACGGGCGATATTGGCCTCGTTCTGGTCGATCACCACGATGCTGCCCGGCTGGCGGCCGCGCGCGATCAGCTCGTCGACGGTCTCCGAGCCGGTGGTGCCGTATCCCGCCACGATGATGTGCCCCGAAAGGGTCCGCTGGATCACTGCCATACGCCATTTTTCCCAGGTGCGCTTGAGCACGAAATTATAGGCGGTGCCGAGGAAGAGCAGCACCACGAAGATGCGGATCGGCGTGACGACGAACGCGTCGAACATCCGCGCCGAATTGCTCACCGGCACGATGTCGCCATAGCCGGTCGTGGTTATCGAGATCGACGTGAAATAGAGGATGTCGAGGAAGCTGACCTGCCCGTCCGCCGAATCCTTCAGCCCGTCGCGCTCGATCCAATGGACGCCCACCGCCAGCGCGAGCAGGGCCAGCACCGCCAGCACGCGCCATCCGATCGAGGCCCAGACGGGCAGGCTCGACTTGCGCTTCAGCATGGAGGACGGCCTGAGCGCCATCAGCGCGCGGGCAGCCTCGGCAGCGGATCGACGGGATTGCGGCCCTGACGGATCTCGAAATGGAGCTCGGGGCGGTCCGCAAAGCCCGAATTGCCGGATAGCGCGATCATCTGGCCCTTCTTCACTGCCTGGCCGCGCTGCACGAGCAGCTGGCCGGCATGACCATAGACGGTCGTCCAGCCATCGCCATGGCGAAGGATCACCAGGCCGCCCAGCGCCGGGATGTCCGAGCCGACATAGGCGACCACGCCGTCCGCCGCGGCGAGCACGGGCGTGTCGAGCGGCACGGCGATCTTGATGCCGTCATTGCGCTCCCCGCTTGCCCCCGGGCCGAAGTGCCGGATCACATTGCCCCGAAGCGGCCATTGGAAACCGCCCGCGAGCCGTGCCGGCGCCGCCACCGGGGTGGTGGGCGCCAGCACGCGCGCGGAGGAAGCGGTCGGCTGGGCCGGCCTGGCCTTCTCGGCAATGGCGGGCTGGCCGCCGGTGACGATATCGTCGACGCCCAGATCGAGATGGAAGCGCGCGGCGCGCTGCTCGATCGTCTCGGGCCGGCCCGAGGGCGAAGCGGTGTCGGGGATCAGCAGCCGCTGGCCGGTGCGCAGGATGTACGGCTCCTCCAGATCGTTGACCGCGATGATTCGCGACCAGTCGACCCCATAGGCGATGGCGATGGCGATGCCGGTCTCGCCGTCGCGGACCAGGTGATAGCGGCCGCCCGGGATCGTCAGCTTCTGGCCGACGCGGATCACGAAGGGCGAGGGGATGTTGTTGGCGCGCGCGATCGCTTCCGATCCGGCGCCGGTCTTCACCGAGATCGAACGCAGCGAGTCGCCGGGCTGGACGGTGTAGCTGCTGCCCGCCACGACTCGCGAATCCGCCTGCACCTTGCGCGCCTGCCAGGCGGGCGGCGGGGCGGGGAGGCGGCGGACGTCCTGCTCGTTGCCGAGCGCGGGGCGCTCCCATCCGTCCTGCTCCGGCTGGGAGCGCGGGCGACGGTCCTGCCGCTGCGTGGGCGGGGCATCATAACCCCGATCGCGATAGCCGCCGCCGGTCTGCGGAATGCAGGCGGCCAGCATCAGCAGCGCCACCGGCGCCATCGGCCTTGCCCCCATCATCCCGACCCCCAAATTAACCATATCCGGTCATACCATATCGCGCATTTCCGCGCGCGTCAGGTACGTCTGAATGCGGAGGTGCTCAGTTTGCCGGTTCGAGCCGGTTCAGCCCCTTGAGATAGGGCTTGAGCGCCTCGGGGATCGCCACCGATCCGTCTTCCTGCTGGTAGTTCTCCAGCACGGCGACGAGCGTGCGGCCCACCGCCAGGCCGGAGCCGTTGAGCGTGTGGACGAAGCGGGTCGGGCTTTTGGAGGATCCGGCACCGCCGGCCGGCTCGCCCGCGGGCCGGTAGCGCGCGTTCATCCGGCGCGCCTGGAAATCGCCGCAGGTCGAGCAGGACGAGATCTCGCGATAGCGGCCCTGGCCGGGCAGCCACACTTCCAGGTCATAGGTGCGCGCCGCGGTGAAGCCCATGTCGCCGGTGCACAGCTTCATGCGGCGGAAGGGCAGGCCGAGCGCGGTCAGGATGCCCTCGGCGCACCCGGTCATGCGCTCATGCTCCGCCTCGCTCTGCTCGGGCGTGGTGATCGAGACCATCTCGACCTTCTCGAACTGGTGCTGGCGGATGAAGCCGCGCGTGTCGCGGCCCGCGGCGCCGGCTTCCGAGCGGAAACAGGCGGTGAGCGCAGTGAAGCGCAGCGGCAGTTCCTCCTCGGCGAGGATCTGCTCGCGCACGATATTGGTCAGCGAGACCTCGGCGGTGGGGATCAGCCAGCGGCCGTCGGTGGTCCGGAACAGGTCCTCGGCGAACTTGGGCAGCTGGCCCGTGCCGAATACCGCCTCGTCGCGCACCAGCAGCGGCGGGACGGTCTGCTCATAGCCCTGGGCCTCCAGCGTATCGAGCATGAACTGGCCGAGCGCGCGGTGCAGCCTGGCGGCGGCGCCGCGCACCAGCGTGAAGCGCGCGCCGGAGAGCATCGCGCCCGTCTCGAAATCCAGGCCGAGCGCCGGGCCGATCGCGTCATGCTCCTTCGCCGCGAAGGCGAGGACGGTCGGCGCGCCGACCGCGGCCATCAGGGCATTGTCGTCCTCGTCCGCGCCCTGGGGCACGTCGTCATAGGGAAGGTTGGGCAGGCTGGCGAGCCGGGCCTCCAGCGCCTCGCCGGCTTCCTTCTCCTCGGCCTCGAGCGCGGGCAGGCGCTCCTTGAGGCCGGCTACTTCGGCCATCAGCGCCGCCGCGGCCGCTTCGTCCTTCGCCGCCTTGGCCGCGCCGATCGCCTTGGAGGCTTCGTTGCGGCGGGCCAGGCCGGCCTGCACTTCGGTGATCAGCGCGCGCCGCTTCTCGTCCAGGGCGACGAGCGTGGCCGCCTGCGGCTCCAGTCCGCGCTTCGCCAGGCCGGCGTCGAAGGCAGCGGGATTCTCTCGGATGGCGCGGATGTCGTGCATGCCGGGCGTATGACCGGGCTCCCGCCCGGGCGCAACCCTGGCGCGCGTGGCGGCGTTCAATGTGGCAGGATCAACGAAGGAGACAGGATATGCGGGTTCCCCATGATGCGATCGTTCTGGTTGCCGATGGTCGCAAGCTGCTGATGCTGCGCAACGAGGGCGACGGGCTGCGCCCGAACCTGCAGGTGGAGCGCAAGGAGGAGCAGGAGAACCCGGCCAATGGCGCGCAGGCGAGCGATGCGCCCGGCCGCTCCTTCCAGAGCGTCGGCGCGCGGCGCAGCGCCTATGAGGAGACCGATTTCCACCAGCTCGAGGAGGATCGCTTCGCGGCCGACGCCGCGGCCCTGCTCAAGGCGCGGGCGCTGCGCAACGAGTTCGAATCGCTGATCATTGTCGCTCCGCCGCGCACGCTGGGCGAGCTCCGCAAACATTATCACAAGGAAGTGAGCGACCGCCTGCGGGCCGAGATCGCCAAGGACCTGACCCGCCACACGGTGCCGCAGATCGAGGAAGCGCTGATCAACGCCGAATAGGGCGGGCGACGGGCCGGCCGGGACGGGCTCAGTCCTGCGGCTGGTCGTCCGGCGCCTTCTTCTTCATGAAGCGCTTGCGGGCGACCAGCGCCGCCGCGGCGCCGCCGAACAGCAGGATCATCGGCGGGGCCGGCACCGGTGCCGGACCGCCTGAGCTGCTGCCGCCGCAGTCGCGCCGGCAGCCGCCATGGCTGCTCGATCCATGCCCGCCGTTCGAGCTCCAGCCGCTCGAATTGCTCCAATGGCCGCTCGACGAGGACGAAGTCGACGACGAGTTGGACGAGCTGGTCGAGGAGCTGTTGGACGACGAGGTGCTCGAGCTGGTCGAGGTGGAGGACGAGACGTCGCCGCTCGACGACGAGGTCGAGGTCGAGCTGATCTGGCCGCTCGAAGTGGAGGTGGAGGAGCCGCCCGTGGAGGTGGAGGTCGACGAGCCGCCGGTGGAGGTCGAGGTCGAGGAACCGCCCGTCGAGGTCGAGGAGCCGCCGGTGGAGGTGGAAGTCGAGCCGCCCGACGAGGACGAGTTGGACGACGAGATCTCGATGTTGATGCCGCTGGACCCGCTCGATCCGCCGGAACTGCTCGAGCCGCCGAAAAAGCCGCCGGCGAAGAAGCCGCCCATGAAGCCGCCGCCGCCCGAGCCGCCGATCACGCCCGAGGAGGAGCCGCTGCTGCTCGACGAAACCACCGGCATCTCGCCATAGGGCGGAGGCACCGGGATCGGCGCGCCCTGCGCGGCGACGACTACGACCTGGGGCTGGCCCTGGGTGGTGGTGGTGACCGTGCGCTTGACGACTCGCTTCACCGGGCGCGCCACGGTGCGCTTCACGACGCGCTTCTTCGTGACGGTGACGTGCTTCACCACGCGCGGCTGGTGGATGCGTTCGGTGACGTAGACGCCACCGCCGCCGATCACTGCGCCCCCGCAAGTGCAGGCGCACAGTTTAGCCAAGGCCATGCGAACCGACATTGTTCCCACTCTTCCCGTTGCTGGCGTGTCGCTCCCCGCGGGACCGTCAGCAGCTTCACGCTCGTCAATGCGCGAAAAGTGCAAAACAAATTGTTAAGTGCAATGCCGTTAAGGCCGCTTAACCATATTTACGCGTATTTTTCGGGCTCCGGATTTGTCTCGCGATGGTTAATGTTCTACTTCGGTACGGAACGGGCGCTTCCTGCCCGCCGGCCCGCGAGCATTGTCGGTTAATTCCCGGTGGACGGGCCCCCAATTCAGCCGCCGCTAATTTCCCTCCATTTACGGGGTATTACGCCTGTGGATTAAAATGACGGCGCGCTTGTTAACGCCGCCGCGCGTAAGTATAGGGCCGCGCAGGGCAAACGGTCTCCGTAAGGCTCGGGCCTTATTGAGGACCGTAGTGGAGAGTGGGGATGGCTACTGTTTTGGATCGCTTCGACGAACCGGGTAAACGCGTTCCTCCCGCCGCAAATGACGGCGACGACGGCTATCGGCCGAGCAACGACGAACCCTTCATGAACCCGCGCCAGCTGGAATATTTCCGCAACAAGCTGAACGCGTGGAAGGACGACATCTACCGCGAGGCCGCGGGGACGCTCAACCAGCTGCAGACCGACTCGCTGCGCGAGGCCGATCTCACCGATCGCGCCTCGAGCGAGACCGACTGGTCGATCGAGCTGCGCACCCGCGATCGCCAGCGCAAGCTGATCTCCAAGATCGACGCGGCGCTGCGCCGGATCGAGGACGGCGAATATGGCTATTGCGAGGTGACCGGCGAGCCGATCAGCCTCGGCCGGCTGGAGGCGCGGCCGATCGCGACGATGACCGTCGAGGCGCAGGAACGCCACGAGCGCAACGAGAAGGTATCGCGGGACGAATAGCGGGGGGCTGAAGGCCTCCTTTTTTGTGCCTCCTCCGTTCGGCGGCGGGGGCACATTTTCGGCCTTTGTTTACCGTTTCGACAAGGTTTGCTGCTCTATTCTGCGCGCGTAACCCCCTTGCGTTTCGAGCGACACGATGGACCAGTTTTCCTTTGACCCTCTCACTGCGCTCTCTGCGGACGATTTCGCCGCCAGCCAGCGCAACGGTTCGCGCGACAGCCTGATGCTGGCCGCGCAGTTCCGCGTGGCGGGGCGTCCGGACGAGCAGGTGCGGGTGCGCAATCTCTCGCAGGGCGGGCTGATGGCCGAATATACCCAGCCGATCGAGCGGGGCGCGCCGGTGGAAGTGGAAGTGCGCGGCGTGGGCTGGGTCAGCGGCCGGATCGCCTGGGCGACCGACGGCCGCGTCGGCATCGCCTTCGACACGCCGATCGATCCGCTGCTCGCCCGCAAGCCGGTGGGCGGGGGCACGCAGACGCCGACCTTCGTGAAGCCGATCTTCACGCGCCGCTGACCTCTTCGCGAGCCGGATATTTTCCCGAGCCGGATATCCATCGGCTCGAAGCATTTCGGAACCGGGTTTTGGAGATTTCGCGCAGTCGGGGTGCGGCTTGGGCCACACCCCTGTTGCGCGGCGCTGCTAGCGCGCCATTTCTTCCTTGATGCGAAGCTTCTGCTTCTTCAGGGAAGCCAGAACCAGCTGGTCTGGGCGGGGCCTTTGCGATTCGGCGGCGATTCGCTGGTCGAGCACTGAGTGCTTGGCCGAAAGTGCCGAGAAATGCGCGTTCTGCATCGAAGCAGTCTCCTTCTTCGGGTGGCCGGAACGCATGACTAGATCACTTTTCCACAGCTTTGTCGCGGGGGAAACGCGGCTAACCGGCGGCTAATCGACAGCCTGCGGAAATCGCGCGATGATCCGTTGCGGAGCCTCGCGGGCTGGTGCAGGGAGATCCCGCTACGGGGGCTTTCGCGATGGACGAGAAAGAGATTGTGCGACGGCTCGAAGCGGTGCGGACCGAGCATCGCGACCTGGATGCGGCGATCGATGCGCTGCTCGCCACGGGCACGTCCGACCAGCTTCAGATCGCGCGCCTCAAGAAGCGCAAGCTGATGCTGCGCGACGAGATCGTGCTGCTCGAGGACCAGTTGATCCCCGATATAATCGCCTGATCCGGATCGGGACGAAATCACTGCGAAATTAAGCATTTCGTTACCATGCGGGCTGTGGCAGCGTCATCTTCATGAAGAAACAGGGCGCGACGACGATCCATCGCAAGCTGATCGACACGCTCTATGTCGAGGCGATGCTGCTGGCCGACGAGGCCCGCGCCTATTTCGACGAGCTTGGCCGGGACGAGCGCGAGGCGCTGGAAGCGCTGAACCGGGTCGCCTTTTCCTGCGAGTCGCTCAAGGTGACGACGCGGCTGATGCACATCATCGCCTGGCTGCTCACCCAGCGCGCGGTCGATGCCGGCGAACTGACGCCGCACGACGCGCTTTCCTCCTCGCGCCGGCTGGGGGACGCGCCCGAGACCGAGGAAGCGCTGCTCGCCGCGATGCCGGCCCAGGCCGTGGCGATCATCAACACCAGCATCGATCTGTATCGCCGAGTCGCGCGGCTCGACGAGTCGCTCGAGGAGACGGTGACGATCGAGAGCCCGGCGCGCTCGATGATGGATCGGCTGGCGGCCGCCTTCTGACCCTTGGCACGCCGCCGCGGCCGGGGCGGCGGCGGCTCAGCCGCAGAGCCTTAGCCGCAGAGCGCCGCCCTGGCCGCGGCATATTCCCGCTTCATCCGCTCGATCTTCACCGTGGCGGGCTCGATCGCGTGCACCGCGCCGATGCCCTGGCCCGATCCCCAGATATCCTTCCAGGCCTTGGCCCCGCCGAAATTCATCGCGCTGGGGTCGCTTTCGGGAAGATTGTCCGGATCGAGCCCGGCATTGACGATCGACGCCTTCAGATAATTGCCGTGCACCCCGGTGAAGAGGTTCGAATAGACGATGTCGTCCGCCGTCCCGTCGACGATGCCCTGCTTGTAGGCGGGGGCGGCATTGGCCTCGTCGGTGGCGATGAAGGGCGAGCCGATATAGGCGAGGTCGGCGCCCATCGCCTGGGCGGCCAGCACCGAGCGGCCATTGGCGATCGCACCCGACAGCACCACCGGCCCTTCGAACCATTCGCGCACTTCCTGGACGAGCGCGAAAGGGCTGAGGCGCCCGGCATGGCCGCCGGCGCCCGCCGCGACCAGGATCAGCCCGTCCGCGCCCTTTTCGATCGCCTTGTGGGCGAAGCGATCGTCGATCACGTCGTGCAGCGTGATGCCGCCCCAGCCATGCACCGCGTCGTTGAGCTCGGGCCGCGCGCCGAGCGAAGTGATGACGATCGGCACTTTCCATTTGGCGCAGGCCGCCACGTCATGCTCGAGGCGCGGATTGGAGCGGTGGACGATCTGGTTGACCGCGAAGGGCGCGGCGGGCGTGTCCGGATGATCGCGGTCCCAGGCGGCCAGTTCCTCGGTGACCTGGTGGAGCCATTCGTCAAGCCTGGTGTCCGGCCGCGCGTTGAGCGCCGGGAAGGAGCCGACGATCCCCGCCTTGCACTGGGCGATGACCAGTTCGGGCACGGAGATGATGAACAGCGGCGATCCGATGACGGGAAGGCGCAGGCGATCGAAGAGCGGGGGCAATGCCATGGACCAGTTTTGTAGCGAAACCGGAATGGCCGTCCAGCCCGATGCCAGCGACGCTACGGCAACCCCGCTCGCGACGTGGTCTTGGCCTATGTCGGTGGAGCCGACTCGGGCGGGTGCCGCTTAGGACGAATCGACCTTCGGTTCTGTCCCTTCCACTCCAGGTGGCGAGGGAAGGAATTGAAGGTCGAGCCTTTCTTCCGTCATGCTGAACTCTTTCAGCATCCAATTCTCCACCCGTGATATCGCTCGTGGCACCTTGGACCCTGAAACAAGTTCAGGGTGACGAAGGAGTTGGTTCAAAGTTTTCCGATCCGCCAGCCACGCCCTTACCTGAACGTCGATTGGCCCTAGTCGAACGGCCGCTGCCAGATCACGAAGGTATCGATGTCGGTGGAGCGGATCGCATTGGCATAGGCATCGTGGCGGAAATCCGGCAGCGCGGCGATCCGCTCGACCATCGTGCCTTCGCCGCGCGCGCCCAGCGGCAGGGTGAAGGCGACATCCTCGTCCGGTCCGTAGAACAGCCACCAGGCGCCGCGCCCGTCCGGGCCGGCATCGCTGGTCTCGATCGCGATCGCCATGAGCGCGTCGAGCGCGGCAGCCCGGCGCCCGCCTTCGGGATCGCGGACCCAGAGGCGATCGGCTTCCACGCCGGTCTGCCACCGGCCCTCGGGCTCGGGCTCGGGCTCGGCAACGGCGGGCGGCGGCGCGATCGGCGCGGGCAGGGGGGCCTGCGCCCGGGCGCGGCGTTTCCACCAGTCGAACAAACCCATCGCAACCCCCGACCCGATTCGAAAGAGGTCCGGGCTAGGGCGATATTGTGACGGTTGTCCGAGCGACGGGCGGCGGATCAGTCGACCCGTTTCAGCCCTGCGGCATATTCGCGCTGCTTGGCGGCGTAGAGCGCGGCGCTGGCCTTGAGCAGCGCCTTCTGCATGTCGTCCAGCGGCCGGATCGCCTTGGCGGGCGAGCCGACGATCAGATGGCCGGCGGGGAAGGTCTTGCCCTCGGTCACCAGCGCGCCCGCGCCGACCAGGCAATCCTCGCCGATCGCCGCGCGGTTCAGGATCGTCGCGCCCATGCCGATCAGCGTGCGGTCGCCGATCGTGCAGCCGTGCAGGATCGCATGATGGCCCACGGTCACGTCCTCGCCCACGGTACAGGGCGCGTCGGGGTCCGAATGGAGCATCGCCCCGTCCTGGATGTTCGAGCGCGCTCCCACCAGGATCGGCGTATTGTCCGCACGGATGACCGCGCCGAACCATATCGAGGCCAGCGCGGCCAGGCGCACGTCGCCGATCAGGTCGGCGCTCGGCGCGATCCAGGCATCTTCGGCGATCTGGGGGCGGTGCCCCGCGAATTCGTAAAGCGGCATGCCGCTCAGAATAGCGGCGCTTCGAAGCCCGGGGGAAGGGGGATATTGGCGCCCAGCGCGAGTGCGAGCGCGACCGAGCCGAGCAGCACCGCCAGCGTCGACGAGAGCGAGAACAGCCCCCAGCCGACCATGGTGACCATCTGCGAATCGGCGCGTTGCTCGCGCTTGTTGCGCTGCAGCGACTGGATCACGAACATTGCCAGCATCGCATAAGCGAAGACGAGAAACTCGGTCATCAACCCACCCGGAAAACCCCTGGGGGCGACCCTAGGGGAGGAGCGTTAACGCTTCAATGCCGGGCACCTCCGGTTTATCGCGGTGCAGCAATGTTCCGTCGCCGCCGAAACGATCAGTGATGGGCCGGTGCCGGCGCATCCGCCTTGCAGCTGCAGGCGCAGGCGCAGGGCACCGGGGCGCAATGGCAGGGCCGCGGCGTCACGCAATAGCAGATCTGCGCGGGGACGGGCTTGGGCTCTTCCTTCTTCTTCGGCTTTTCGGGCGGATCGGGCAGGGGCAGCAGGTCGCGGGCATTGGCACCGGCATAGACGCTGTGCTGGCCCCCGCCACAGGCCGGGCAGCCAGGCTCCTGCGCGTCCGGATCGTGATCGCCGCCGCCGAACCTGAAGCCGCCGGACGGCTCCTTCTTGAGCAGCTTCCGCGCCGCGTCGCACACCGCGATCGCATGATTGCCGAGCGTCGACACCGTCTGGCCCATCGCCACCTGCTCGGTGGCGTAGAAATGGACCAGCATCGCGTCGCGGTGCGCGTCGACCGGTTCCTTCACCGCCGGATAGCTCAGCATCTGCTGCAGGTCCGCCAGCTGCGATTCCATCGCGCGGATCTGGCCGCCCCAATTGTTGAAGGCGGCGAACAGCTCATAGTCCGGCCAGGTCGCGGGCGCATGCGGGCGCATCTGCTCGACGAAGTTGACCGGCCCGGCAATGTCCTCGCGCAGCAGGCGCAGGAGAACCCGCAGCGTCACCACGTCGCGCTGGGGCTGGCGCAGGCGCTGGGCGAAGATGTCGGTCACGATGGCCGTGTGCTTCCACACCTGCTTGCAGAGCATGCGGGTGAATTCCTCGTCCCGCTTCCTCGGCTTGGCGAGCAGCGCGGCCTTGAGCGAGGTGAGCACGCCGATCACGGCCAGCAGCGCGATCAGCACGCCGCCCACCAGGATCCAGGCGGGCCAGTAGATTGCCTCGGCGCTGATCGGCCGGGCGGCCGCGGCATGCGCCGCGCCCCCTGCAAGACTGCCGATCGAAGCCAGAATGATCGCCACGCTATTCCCCCTGAGTCGCGCGCGATATGGTTAACAGAAACCGGCGGGCAGCACAGTCATGACTCGCCCGTTTCGAAACGGAGATGTTTCAATCCTTGAGAAGATCGCCGCGCGTCAGAGCGTGACGCCCCGCTTCCAGATCGCGATCTCTCGCTCCCCGTTGCGCTCGGCGGCGGTTTCCCTGCCCGATGCGATCGCGGCGATCGCCTCGAGCAGCGCGTCGGCGGCGTTCTCCATCCCGTCCTCCAGCACCCGGCCGGCATCGAAGTCGATCCAGCCGGGCTTGCGCGCGGCAAGGTCGCGGTTGGAGGCGATCTTGACCGTCGGCACCGGAAAGCCGAGCGGCGTGCCGCGCCCGGTGGTGAACAGGATCGCGGTCGCGCCCGCCGCCGCCAGCGCGGTGGAGGAGACCGCATCGTTGCCGGGCGCCTCGAGCAGCGTCAGGCCGGGGCGGCGCACCCGCCCGCCATAGGGAATCACGTCGGTGACCATGGCATGCCCGGCCTTCTGCACCGCGCCGAGCGACTTTTCCTCCAGCGTGGTGATGCCGCCGGCGATGTTGCCGGGCGAGGGGTTCTCCGAGACCGGTTCGCCGTGGCGCGTGAAATAGGCCTTGAAGTCGTTGACCAGGGTGACGATCGCCCCGAACACCGCCTCGTCGCGGGCGCGCGCCATCAGCAGTTGCTCGGCGCCGAAGATCTCGGGAATCTCGGTGAGGATCGCCGTGCCGCCGGCGGCGGTCACCGCATCCGCCATGCGCCCGACCAGCGGATTGGCGGTGAGCCCGGAAAAACCGTCCGAGCCGCCGCATTTCACGCCGAGCACCAGCTCGGAGAGCGGCGCGGGCGTGCGCTCGGCCCGGGCGCCCTCGACCAGCTCGGCGACCAGCGCCAGGCCGTCCTCCACTTCGTCATCCGCCATCTGCGCGCCCAGGGTGCGCAGATTGGGGTGGTCGATCTCCTCCAGCATGCCCCTGATCTGGTTGTTTTCGCAGCCGAGCCCCACGATCAGCACGCCGCCGGCATTGGGATGACTGGCCAGCGCCGCGAGAATGGCGCGAGTGCCCTGCAGGTCGTCGCCCAGCTGCGAGCAGCCGAACGGATGCGGGAAGGCATGGATGCCGTCGATCCCGCCCGCGTGCAGCGCCGCGGCGCGCTCGGCGATCTTCTGCGCGGTGCGCGCGACACAGCCGACGGTGGGGATCACCCAGATCTCGTTGCGGGTGCCCACCCGGCCATCGGCGCGACGATAGCCCAGAAAGGCCGGGCCCTCGATCCGGGCCGGCGCGCGCGCGGCGGGCGTGAAGGCATAGTCGCCGCCGCCGCCGAGCGCGGTCGCGACATTATGGGTGTGGACATGCTCGCCCGGCGCGATCGCGCGGGTGGCCAGGCCGATCGGGAAACCGAATTTGAGCACCGGCTCGCCCGCCGCGATCGGCTTCACCGCGACCTTGTGCCCCTTCGCCACCGGCCCGGCGAGCGTGACGCCCAGCGCTTCCTCGCCGGCAGCCATGTCGCGCAGCGCCGTGGCGGTACTGTCGTCGGGGGCGATGCGGAACAGGGCAGGGATCATGGCACCCGGTATAAGGCCGCGCACCAGTCATGGAAACCGGTTTCCATGCTTCCGCGATCGCGCGGGCTTTCCTATGCTGGCGTGCATGACCGCGCCGCTCTTCCATCTCGCCATTCCCGTCGACGATATCGAGGCGGCGCGCGCCTTCTATGGCGGCACGCTCGGCTGTCCGCAGGGGCGGGAGGATCCGGGCCACTGGATCGACTTCGATTTCCGCGGACACCAGCTCGTGGTCCACAAGGCGGCGGGCGCAGGCGTGAAGGCGCGCAATGCCGTCGACGGCGACGCGGTGCCCGTGCCGCATTTCGGGCTGGTGCTCGGCTGGGAGGAATGGGAGGCGCTTGCCGGGCGGCTGCGCGCCGCGGGCACCGAATTCGCGATCGAGCCGCACGTCCGCTTTCCGGGCAAGCCCGGCGAGCAGGCGACGATGTTCTTCTTCGATCCGGCCGGCAATGCGCTGGAATTCAAGGCATTCCGGGATTTGGGGCAGCTCTTCGCCATTTAGGGCCACGACTGATCGACGGGAGAGGGACACGCGTTCCCAACTTGGGCCGGGGGCTCATATCCTCCGGCGTCATCCCTGCCCGTACGGGGATGACGGAAGTAATTCCAACAGCTTGTTCGGGCCTTCGGCCTAGCGTTGATATTTGTCCTTCTTGCGCTTGCCGAACAGCATGTTGCGTTCCAATCGCTGGCAGAGCGCGGTGTAATAGGCCTCGAGGAAGGCATGCTCGTCGCCCCCGTCTCCCGCCATGCCGAGCCGCTCGCGGATCGTCCGCGCGACGACGATCATCGAATATTCGTCGTTCCGCCGCAGCACTTCCTCGAGTTTCTGCAGCTCGAACTCGCCATAGACGTTCAGCTGGGCGTCGGTGAAGCCATAGCGGGCCTGTTCGGGCTCGGCGCGTGACGCGACGCTGTGGTTCAGGCTGCGGCGCGGCAAGCGAACCACCCAGGTGCCGGCGATCAGGTCGCCGACGCGCAGCCGGTCGCGGTTGAAGAAGGGGAAGAGCAGGAAGATGCCGGTCCAGAGCAGCCCGAACAGACCGGTGGCGAAGGTCGCCATGCCCGCCGAGCTCTGATAGGCCAGGAAGGAGAGGGGCAGGAACAGCTCCAGCTCGCGCATCGCGTTGCGCGCCACCACCTGATGCCCGCGCAGGCGCGATCCGTCCCGGGCCACCACGCGCAGCCGCATCAGCCGCTTGCCCGGCGTCGCCGCGCGCGGGCCCAGCTCGAAGATCGCGAAATAGCCGTTGCGCAGCGTGAAGAAGCCGAGCAGCCAGATCATCGCCAGGATCTGCGCCAGCGCCTTTCCGGTGCCCACCAGCACCAGCAGCAGGACGATGGTGAGCACCATCAGCGTGAGTATGATCACCGCCAGGTCGAGCATGAAGGCGCCGGCCCGCTCGCCGATGGTGGCGATGTCGAGCTTCAGGTCCACGCCTTCGGGCGTGACGAAGGTGCGGCGATTGCCGTCCTGCGCCCGGCTCCCGCCCGTTGCCGTGTGCGCCTCAGCCATCCGAATCTCCGCTGCGTACCGGCACGACGTAGAAATAGAGCAGCCAGCCGAGCAGCGCGGCGCCGCCGATCGCCACGCGAACCAGGTCGGAGGTGATCATCTGCCGCCCCACGCCTTCGAGCAGCCCGGCCACGGCGAGCATCAGCACCACGCCGATCATGGCGAAGGCGGCGGTGCGCCCCGCCTGGGCGGTGGCGGCGGTGCGCGAGCGCTCGCCCGGAAAGGCCAGGGCCATGCCGATGCGCAGCCCGGCCGCACCGGCGATGGCGATGGCGAACAGCTCGGTGGTGCCGTGGATCGTCAGCCAGGCGAGGAGCGGCAAGCCGAGTCCCTTGGAGACGAACACCGCGAGGAAAGCCCCGATGATGCAGCCATTGTAGACGAGCAGCAGCAGCGTCGGCACCCCGAACGCGAAGCCCAGCGCAAAGCACATCAGCGCGATCTGGGCATTGTGGGTGAACAGATAGGTGGCGAAGGCGCCGAGCATGTTCCCGTCATCGCCCCCGCCGTCATAAAGGCCCTGGCGCAGCTCCGCCGCGCTCGATTGCGGCCCTCGCCCGCCTGCCAGTCCCTCGGGCACGATCGAGTGATACCAGCTGGGATCGCTGGCGACGAGGCAATAGGCCGCGATGCCGCCGAGCAGCATCATCAGCACGGCGATCAGCGTCTCGCGCGCCAGGCTGCGCAGCGCCAGCGGCCAGCTTGCCCCGAAAAATGCCGCGATGCGCCGGCGCAGGGGAGGCTGGACCCCGTAGAGCACGAAATAGGAGCGCGCGCACAGCGCCTCGAGATAGGCGACCAGATCGGCGTCGAGCGAAGTCTCGCGCGCGACCGAGAGCGAGGAAAGCGCGGCCCGATAGAGCACCGGCAGCTCGAGCAGATCCTCGTCCGAAAGCGATCCGGCCCGGCCGCGCTCGATCTGATGGATGCGCTGCTCCAGCTCCAGCCAGTCCACCGTGCGCGCCTCGCGGAAGCGGGCGCTGGCGAACTGGGACAATGCGCCGCCGCTCACAACAGGTTCCTCCGCTTGAAATCGAGATATTGGCGGACGAGCGCCGGGCCGACCTGATCGTGCCGCGCTTCCAGCACATGGATGCCGGCATGGCGGAGCCGCGCCTGGACGATCCGCCGCTCGCGCAGCATCGAGGCGGCGATCACCGCGCGCGATACATCGTCGATCGCCAGGGGCTCGGCGGCGGCCAGCGCCTCCAGCTCGTCATCGGCGAGGATCACGAACAGCACCAGGTGCCCGCGCAGCAGGTTCACCGCGGCGCGCAGCATCAGCTCGGCCCCGGTGGGATCGGTGAACTCGGTGAAGATCACCACCAGCGATCGCCGGGTGAGGTCGCCCGCCAGCGTGGCGAGCCCGAGCGTGTAGTTGGTCTCGGCCGTGCTGTAGTCGAGCTGGCCGGCCAGCCGCTGCATCAGCGGAAAGGCGCGGGTGCCCGAGACCGCGCCCGAGGCCACCCGCGGCTGCGAATCGAAGCCGAACAGCGCCACCCGGTCCCCGAGCTTCAACGCGGCATAGGCGCCGAGCAGCGCCGCGGTGATCGCCCGGTCGACGCGCGGCAGGCCGTCGATCGGCTCGCACATCACCCGGCCGGTATCGATCGCGAAGACGATCTGGTTGTTGCGCTCGATCCGGTTCTCGCGGGCGAGCAGCTTGAGGTGGCGCGCGCTGTGGTTCCAGTCGATCGTGCGGCGCTCCATGCCCGAGCGCCATTCGGTGAGCGCCTCGAACTCGCTGCCCTCGCCGCGATCTACTCGCGCCATCTCGCCCATCTGCGCGTCGCGCAGCAGCAGATGCGCCGAGTTGCGCACCGGCCGGATGTCCGGCGTGATCACCACCAGGCGATCGAGCTTCTCCACCCGCTGGCGCCAGACCAGGCCGAACGGGCCGGTCCAGCGGCTCCACAGCGCCTCCACCTTCTCGGTGCCCCTTCGCACGGGGAGGAAGGCGATCGCGGCATGGTTATCGCCGCGCGCCAGCCGGAGGCGCCCCCTGGCGCGGGGCGCCAGCCTGGGGCCGGTCGCCACCGCCAGCTCCAGCCCGTCGACCGGCCTGTCCGCCACCAGGATCTCGACGATCAGCGGCGCGCCGATCTCGATCGTGCCCGGGCAGGAGGTCTTCAGCACCGGCGCGCGCGGCGCGAGCAGCCCGTCGATCGCGGCAAAGGCGAGGATCATCGGCACCCACACCAGCCCGGCGAACCAGAGCTGCGGCGCGAACACGCCGACGAGCAGCGCCAGCGGCGCTCCCGCCGCCGCCAGCAGCACGCAGCGGATGCTGGGTCGAATCAACGCGGCGCCTCGACCTGCTCGATCAGGCCCGCGACCACCGCATCGGCGGTGCGGCCGTCGATCTCGGCGGCGGGCGAGAGGATCACGCGGTGGCGCAGCGCCGCCGGAGCGAGCTTCTTCACATCGTCGGGCAGCACGAAGTCGCGCCCGTCCAGCGCGGCATGCGCGCGCGCCGCCGCGGCGAGCGTGGCCGCCGCGCGGGGGCTCGCGCCGATCTGCAGGTCGCCGGTGGCGCGGGTCGCGCGGACGAGGCGGACGACATAGTCCACCACTTCCTCGGCCAGCCGGGCGCCGGCCACCGCGTCGGCGGCCGCGCCGATCGTCGCGTGATCGGCGACCCGCGCCACGCCCCATTGCTCGGGCCGGGGCATGCCGAAGCGGCTGCCCTGCTGCGCCACGATCGCGCGTTCCTGTTCCAGGCTCGGATAGCCGACCTCGAACTTGAACAGGAAACGGTCGAGCTGTGCCTCGGGCAGCGGATAGACGCCCTGGCTCTCGATCGGGTTCTGCGTCGCGACGACCATGAACCGGTCCGAGAGCTTGTGGTCGATCCCGTCGATCGTGACGGTGCGCTCCTGCATCGCCTCCAGCAGCGCCGCCTGCGTCTTGGGCGGAGTGCGGTTGATCTCGTCGGCGAGCAGCAGCTCGGTGAAGATCGGCCCGTGCGTCAGGGTGAACTGGCTCGTCTGGAAGTTGAACAGGTTGGAGCCCAATATGTCGCCAGGCAGCAGATCGGGCGTGAACTGGATGCGGCCATAGTCGAGCCCGGCCGCGCGCGCGAAGCACTGGGCGAGGAAGGTCTTCGCAGTCCCCGGCGGGCCTTCGAGCAGGATGTGCCCCGAGGCGAACAGCGCGACGAGCATCAGCTCCACCGCTTCGTCCAGTCCGACCACGGCCTTGCCCACTTCGGCGCGGATCGCATCGCCCAGCGCCTTCACTTCCTCAATGTTCACGCGTGACGGTCCTTTTCCATTGATAGAGGGCGCGGGCGGCATCGAGCAGCGCGCGCGTGTCCTGGGCATGGCCCGCGCTGGAAGCGAGGGCAGTGAAGGGCTCGCC
The DNA here is from genome assembly GCF_029870595.1 of Sphingomonas sp. CBMAI 2297. Taxonomy (GTDB): domain Bacteria; phylum Pseudomonadota; class Alphaproteobacteria; order Sphingomonadales; family Sphingomonadaceae; genus Sphingomonas. The sequence goes on along the minus strand of NZ_JAPDIR010000004.1, from coordinate 210,919 downwards.
ATTCTTGTCGAGCCGGTCGAGATAGCGGTCGAGCGCGTCCGGCTGCAGATTGGCCGGCGCGCCGGTGGCGTTCGCCGCCGCCTCGCGGATCAGCGCGGCATAGCGATCGCCGGTGCGATGCCGCCGCCCGGCCAGGCGCAGCAGCGCCGCGCCATTCTCCGCGATCGCGCGCTTGCCGAAGGCGATGCCGCGAGCCTCGGGCAGGGCGGGGCCGAAGCGCAGCATCGCGTGCCAGCCGGCGAGCAGCGCCGCGATCAGCAGGCACAGGGTGAGCGGCAGGAAGGGCGGCTCGAACGCCAGCTTGAGCAGGTTGGGATTGCTCCCGAAGCCGTGGAGAGTGAGGTCGAAGGCGATGCCGCGCTCGCCATCGTCGAACCAGTCGAGCAATTCCATCGCCCGCTCGGCGCCCGCGAGCGTGCTGAGGCCCTGATTGTCGAGCAGATCGGGATCGGCGACGATCAGCGTCGGCTGGTTCTTCAGCGTGGCGACCAGCGCGCCGCCCTGTCCGTCGTCGATCACGGGCTCGAGCCCGTCGCCGGAGATGGTCCGCAGGCCCTGGGCATTTTCCTGCACCCGGGCTTCGGTGACCTGGGCGATTTGCCGCGAGGCCGCGCCGGGCGGAAGGTTGCCGAGCGAATTCACCCAGGCCGGCTTGTCCGGGCGGGGCATGGTCAGCCATTTGGGCAATACCAGGATCGTCGGCTGCGAGGTGCGGCGATCGATGATCCGCTTGATCATGTCGGGGCTGGTCGTCGGTTCCAGCGTCACCACCAATATGTCGCCGGTGTCGAGGTCGCTGTCGCGGCGCACCATCTTCACCGAGCCGTGCACGCGCCGCACCAGGTCCGCCGCGCCGGCAAAGCCCACCGCCGAAGTGGCGAGCGCGTGGTTGCCCGGGCGCTGCGCGGGTTGCAGGTCGTCGGCATAGGCGGTGAGCAGCAGAAAGGCGACGAAGCCGACCACGCCGAGCAGCACGAGGACCAGCACGGTGCGCAGCGTGAAGGGCGTGGCCGCGGATTCGCCGCTCATCGCCATGCTCCCGGCAGCGCGAACTCGCCATAGGCGGCGCGGGCTTCCTCCCAGTCCGTCCGGGCCAGGCTGCGGCCGCCGAACAGGCTGCGCTCCACCGGCGCGGCCATGGCGGCGAAAGCCCGGCGGACGATGCCGGGCATCCAGTCGGATCCGGCGATCTCGCGACTGGTGAGCGCGGGACGGAGCAGCCGCGGGCGATGGCGCTGAATGTCCTCCAGGCTGCGCCACAGCAGCAGATGGACCGCCTCTTCGTAACGCCCCTGGGCGGCCAGCGCCTCCGCATCGGCGAGCAGCGCGCGCGCGGCCTTTTCGGTGGGGCGCCAGGCGGCGACGTCCTGGGCCGCCGCGGCCTCGGCATCGCCCGAGGGGCGGGCACGGATCAGCGAGCTGATGACGAGATAGAGGATGATGGCCGCGCCGATGACCACGCAGGTCAGGAGGATCCAGCCCATATAGGGCGCGACTTCGCCGAGCTGCCTGGCCAGCCAGCGCATCCATGGCGGAATCTCGGGCGGCTTGGCGGCGCTCATCTCGAACTGGATGTCGGAACGCGCGCGCAAGGCCTCGTGCGCCCTGGCGACGGACTGCGCAGTCGATCCCTGTACGGTCACGTCGAATCCCCCACGCGCCCTTTGCTACCGGAACAGCCTGCCCCGGGAAACCCCGGTAAGACTGGACTTTGCGACCGTTTTTTGTTCAGTCTTTCTTCAGCGTCGATTGCACTTCTATGAAAGAGGGGAATCATGGCTGAAGCGGATATTGGCGGAGCGCGCTACGAAATCGGCGCGGTCATTTCGCGCGCGTTCGAAACCATCGGGTCTAATTTCCTGCTATTCTGCGGGCTTGCGCTGGTACTGGCGGGTACGCCCCAGTTCGTGCTGGGATATTGGCAGGCGAGCAATTTCACCCTGCAGGGCGCCTCGGCGAGCTCCAGCATGTTCTCCAGCGGCTCCTATTGGGGCATGCTGGGCCTCACCTGGCTGGTCTCGATCGTCACCGGGGCGATCCTCCAGGCCGGGCTCACCCGCGCGACGGTGATGCACCTGTCGGGCGAGACGCCGCAGTTCGGCCAGCTGCTCGCCGTCGGGATCAGCATGATCCTGCCGATGATCGCGATCGGCCTGCTCGCCGGCGTCGGCGTGATTATCGGCTTTATGCTGCTGATCGTACCGGGGGTCATCCTGTGGCTGGTATGGGCGGTGGTCACGCCGGCCTATGTCCAGGAGAAGATCGGGATCCTCGATGCGTTCAGCCGCAGCGCGGCGCTGACCAGCGGCGCGCGCTGGCGCATCTTCCTGACGATGCTCATCGTCCTCGTCCTGCTCTGGGTGCTGAGCATCCCGGTGAGCTTCCTCACCGCGGCGATGGAGGCGATCGGCAATGCCTTCCTGACCGCTTTGGTCGGTGCTGCGACAAGCGCGCTCGCCAGCATGGTCATGGTGGCGGTGCAGGCGAGCATCTATGTCGAGCTGCGTCAGCTCAAGGAGGGCATCGCGCCTTCCGATCTTGAGGCGATCTTCGCCTGAGGCGAGAGGGCGGCGGCTCCGCGCAGGGCCGCCGCCTTCTCCCGATCGGGCGGGCTCAGCCGTCGAAGCGGATGACGATCCGCAGGCCGGGGCCCGCGTCGGACAATTCCATCGTCGCGAAATGCGCGCGGGCAATGGCCGCCGCCAGGCTCAAGCCCAGTCCGTGTCCCGGAGTCGAGCGGCTGCGCTCCAGCCGGACGAAGCGCTGGAGGACGCGCGCGCGCTCCGCGGGCGGAATGCCCGGTCCGGTGTCGGCGACGACGAGGCGCACGGCATCCGCCCGTCGCTGCACGCCAATCGCGATCCGCGTGCCGGCAGGCGTGTGCCGGAGCGCATTCTCGACCAGGTTCGCACACATCTGCGCGAGCAGGTGCCGATCGCCCTCGACGATTGCCTCTCCCTCGATATCCAGTGCGATTTCGTGCCCGGTCGCCTCCGCGCTCGCGCGAAAGGCGTCGGCGACCCGCTCGGCCACTTCCGACAGGTCCACGGGCCGGAACCCCTCGCGGACCTGATAGGTCTCCACTTCGGAAATCCGCAGCATGGCCGTGAAGATGTTCAGTATCTCCTCGCTGGAATCCGCGGCGCGGCGGATTGCGTCACGGCATGCGTCCGCGTCGAGATCGGCGTCGAGCGCGGCTTCGAGGATCTGCTGCTGGCGCGCGAGCGGCGTCCGCAGGTCATGCGCGATGTCGGTGGTGACCTGTTGCAGATTCTCGAGCAGCGAGCCGATGCGATCGAGCATGCGGTTGAGGGTTTCGGCCAGCTTGTCGAATTCGTTCGGAACCTCGTCGCGGTCGACGCGGCGGCTCAGATCGCCGTCGATGATCGCCTCCGCCGTCGCATGGATGCGCCCGAGGCGGCGTCGGACCACGAAACCGAGCCCCCAGGCGCAGGTGGCGCCGATCAGCAGCATCGCGCCGAACGCTGCGGCGAAGATCATGAGGATCGAGCGGTCGATCTCGTCGATCGGCGTGCGGTCCGCCGCCACCACCAGCACATATCCGTCGCGCAGCGGCGTCGCGAGGGCCTGGGCAATGTTCGCGCGCTCGCGGGCGTCATGGAAGGGCAGCAGCTCGTGCCAGCCGGGACGCGGCAGCGCCGCATCGAACTTGCCCGCGACCTTGGTGCCGGAACCGGCGAAGAGCATATAGCCCAGCCCGTTCGTGTTGTGGCCGTCCTCGCGCCGCGCGATGGCGGTCCGGAGCGCAGGGATCCCGTCCTGTTCGGCGACGGTCTTCAGGCTGCTGGTCTCGGCGGCGATACGGTGGTCGAGCTGTTGCTCCAGCGCCTCGTGCGACACGAAATAGACGATCCCGCCGAGCAGGATGGTGGCGATGCAGAGCGTGAGGCTGGCGAGCGCGGCGAGCCCGAAGGTGGAGCGGGGCAGGTGCAGCTTCATTCGGTGCGGATCGTGTAGCCGGCGCCCCGCACGGTCAGGATCGCGTCGGTGTCGAACCCGGCGTTGAGCTTCGCGCGCAACCGGCTGATATGGGTCTCGACGATGTTGGTGCGGGGATCGAAATCGAACTCCCAGACCCGTTCGAGCAGCATCGTCTTCGTCATGATCCGGTCGGAATTGCGCATCAGCTCCTCGAGCATCAGCACCTCGCGCGGCTGGAGATCGATCGGAATTCCGCCGCGCGTCACGCGCCGCCGCCGCAGATCCAGCTCGAGATCGCGGACCCGCAGCATGGTTTCGGCGGGCATGGCGGAGGCGGCGGGGCGACGGATCAGCACGTTGAGCCTGGCGCGCAGCTCCGAAAAGGCGAAGGGCTTGACGAGATAGTCGTCGGCGCCGCTCTCCAGCCCCTCGACCCGCTCCGCGATCTTGGCCATCGCGGTGAGGAGCAGGACCGGCGTAGCGATCCCGCCGGCCCGGATCATCCTGAGGATCGCCAGGCCGTCGATCCCCGGCAGCATCCGATCGAGTATGATCGCGTCGAACTGCTGCTGCGTCGCATGGAACAGCGCATCCGGGCCGTTTGCGACGACAGTGACGTTCATCCCGGATTCCGCCAGTCCCTTGGCGAGGTAATCGGCGGTTTCGCGGTCGTCTTCGGCGATCAGGATCTTCATGGCGACGTGCGACTCTATCTGCTGCCGACGGGAAGCGCTTCCCCCCTAGTGGATGCCGCGCCCGGCTGTGAACCCCAGCCTCCACCCAGCGCCCGGAACAGGGCGACCTGGGTGAGGGCGATCCTGAGGTCCGACGCGACCAGCAGCGCCCCGGTGTCGTTGCGGGTGCGTTCGGCGTCGACGACCTGCAGATAGCTGTCGGCGCCCAGGCGGAAGCGCGCTTCGGCGCGAGTCACGACCTTCTCGGATGCCGCGAGCGCGCCGCGCAACTCGGCGTTGCGCCGTTTCTCCGCCTGATAGTCCGCAAGCGCGGTCTCGACTTCCCGCAGGGCGCGCAGCACCGCGACGTCCCAGCCGGCCAGGGCCGCCGCCTGGATTCCCCTGGCCGCGGCGATCCTGGCGCGCGCGGCGCTCTGGTTGGGAAAGGCCCAGCTGATCAGCGGGGTCAGGAAGCCGGTGAAATCGCCGCCGAGCAGGCCGGCCGAACCGCCAAGCTGGAAACGCGGATAGAGATCGGCGGTGGCGACACCGATCCGCGCTGTCGCGGCGGCGAGCTTGCGCTCGGCCTCGCGAATGTCCGGGCGCCGCGCCAGCAGGGCGTTGCCGTCGCCCACCGGCAGGGCGTGGCGCGCGATTGGCGCGGCCATGCAAGGCGGCGCCAGGCGCGGTGCCTCCCTTGGCGGCAGGCCCTCGAGCGTGGCGAGCTGGAACAGCGCGCGTGCTCGGTCCGCGTCGAATGCCGGCAACGCGGCGCGGGCACGGTCGAGCAGGGTCCTGGACTGGGCGAGCTCGAGAGGAGAGACTTCGCCCGCGTCAAGCTGACGGGCGATCAGGTCGTAGCTCCGCTGCTGCGCCGCGAGCTGCGCCTCGGCGATCCGCTTGCCGGCGGTGGCGCCGCACGCCGCCGCATAGGCCGCCGCGGTATCGGCGGCGACGGCGACGCGCACCGTGTCGCGCGCGGCCTCGCTCGCCTCGAGGTCGGCGCGGGCGGCTTCGGTGGTCGCGCGCAGCCGGCCGAACAGATCGACTTCGTAGGCAATGGTCGCGGCGAGGTCGTAGCTGGATTTCGGGACGGCGCTGGTGCTCGGTTGCCGTTGCGCCGGGCTCGGGCCCGCGCCGCTTTCGAGCATGGTGTTCGGAAGCTGGGCCGCCCGGGCGCCGCGCGCAGCGGCGCGGGCTGCTTCGAGATTGGCGAGCGCCACGCGGATATCCGCATTGGCGGCCAGCGCGCGCGCGACATGCGCGTCGAGCGCCGGATCGTCGAACAGCCGCCACCAGTCGTCGGGCATCGGGGCCGCGGCGATTCCCGCCTCCGAAGCGCCGAGGAACGGCCCCTGCGCGGAAGGCGGCGCGGTGGGAGCGACGTGCCGGGGCCCCACCGCGCAGCCCGCCGTCAGAGCGAGCGCGCCGGCCAGGGCGGCCTGGGGGAAACGGATGTTCATGCCGGTACGACCTTTCCTTCGGCCGCCATGCCCTGCTCCTCGCGAGGCTTGCGGTCCTCGCGGCCGAAGCGGCCGTAGAGCGAAGGCATCAGCAGCAGGTTGAGCGCGGTCGAGCTGACCAGGCCACCCAGGATGACGAGCGCCATCGGATGCTCGATCTCGTGCCCCGGGGCGTCCCCGCGCACGACCAGCGGCAGCAGCGCCAGCGCCGCGCAGGTAGCGGTCATCAGGATCGGCACCAGCCGCTCCTCCGCGCCGCGCAGCAGCAGTTCGGGGCCCCAGGGCTCGCCTTCCTCATGCTGGAGATGGCGATAATGGCTGACCAGCATGATGCCGTTGCGCGCGGAGATTCCGAGCACCGTGACGAACCCGACCAGCGAGCCGAGCGAGAGGACCCCGCCCGACAGCAGCACCGCGACCACGCCGCCCACCAGGGCAAAGGGCAGGCTGATGCCGACCAGCGCCGTCACCCGCAGCGAGCGAAACTCGAGCCAGACGAGCAGGAGGATGCCGAGCAGGCAGAGCGCGCCCAGCGTCGCCAGCTGCCGCCGCGATTTCTGCAGCGCTTCGAACTCGCCGATCAGCTCGGGATGATAGCCGGTGCCGAAGGCGAAGCCGTCCACTTTCGCCTGCACAGCCCGGGCGACCGCGCCCAGGTCCGATCCCGACACGTTCATCGTCACGTCGATGCGGCGCGAGCCGTTCTCGCGCTTGATCTCGTTCGCCGCGGGCATGACCATGACGTCGGCGACCTGCGATAGCCGCACCGCGCCGCCGCCGGGCAGCTGGATCAGCGCATCGCGGATCGATTGCACGTCCGCCCGTGCCGCGGGAACGCCCCATACCACCACATCGGTCGAGCGATTGCCCTCGTAGAGCTCGCCTGCCTTGCTGCCCTGGATCAACGTGGCGGCGGTGCGGCGGACATCGCCGGTCGTCAGGCCATAGGTGGCCAGGTCGGCGGGGCGCGGACGCACCTGGATCTGCGGGATAGCGGTCTGCATCTCCACCTTCAGCTCGCTGGTGCCCGGAATGCCCTCCAGCTCCTTCTTGAGCCGGTCGGCGGTCTGGCGGAGCGTCGCGATGTCGGGTCCGTAGACGCGCACGACGATGCTGGCGCCGGCGCCGCTCAGCACTTCCTTGATGCGTTCGCGCAGATAGGTGAGCACGTCGCGATAGAGGCCGGGATAGCCGTCGATCACTTCCTGGATCTTGCGGACCGAGCCGTCATAATCGGCCTTCTCGTCCAGGCTGATCCACAGCTCGGTGAAATTGGGGCCATAGACTTCGTCGCCGGCCTCGGCGCGGCCGATATGCGCGCCGAAATTGCGCACGCCGGGGATTGCGCGCAGCTCCTTCGAGGCGCGGACGGTGATCCGCTCCATCGCTTCCACCGAAGTGCCGGGCTTCTCGACGAAGTGCATCAGGAAGTCGGTCTCGCGGAAATTGGGGAGGAACTGGTCCTTGAGGCCGGCATAGCCGATCCCCGCGAGCAGCAGCCCGCCCGCGACGACGCCGATGGCCCCGCCCGGCCGCGCGATGACGATGGGCAGGAAGCGGCGATAGGCGGACTTCAGGCGAGCGACCAGGCGCGTCTCCTTGTGGACCTGGGTGCCGTTTGGCAGCAGCATCAGGCAGAGCGCCGGGGTGACGGTGAGCGCGACCAGCAGCGAGCAGCCGATCGCAAGGACATAGGCGGTGGCCAGCGGCCTGAAGAAAGTTCCCGACACGCCGTCGAGGAAGAAGATCGGCAGGAACACCAGCATGACGATCAGGCTGGCGAACACCACCGCGGTCCGCACCTCGAGCGAGGCGGCGAGCACCACCGCGAACGGCGAGCGGGGCGACCCGGCCTCGCGATTGAGGCGCAGCCTTCGCCCGATATTCTCGACATCGATGATCGCGTCGTCGACGATCTCGCCCAGCGCGATCACCAGGCCGGCGATCACCATGGTATTGATGCTCATCCCCGATTTGGCGAGGACGAGCGCGGCGCCGAGCAGCGAGAGGGGGATCGCGGTCAGGCTGATGGCCGCCGAGCGCCAGTCGCGCGTGAACAGGACGAGCACCGCCGCGACGAGGATGCAGCCGATCCACAGTGCTTCGGTGAGGTTTCCGATCGAGCGCTCGATGAAGGTGGCCGGGCGGAAGATCGTCGAGTCGATCTCGACGTCCTTGAGCCCGGGCCGCAGCTCCTTCAGCGCCGCCTCGACGCCGCGCGTCACCGCGAGCGTGTTGCCGCCCTGCTGCTTCTCGACGATCAGCAGGATGCCGGCGCCGTCGTTGACGATCGCGCTGCCGATCGGCGCGGCATGGCCCTCGATCACGGTCGCGACGTCACGCAGCCGGACCGGGGCGGTGCCGGCGAGCCGGATCACTGTGTTGCCGAGGTCCTCGGCACCGGCGATTGGCGAGAGGTGGCGCACGGCGAGGCGCTGGTTGGGCGTATCGACGAACCCGCCGCCGAGCGTCACCGCGGCATCGCCCGCGGCCTTCTCTACTTCGGCCATTGTCACGCCCATCTGCTGCAGGCGGTTCGAATCGACGAGCACCTGAAGCTGCCGGTCCCGCTGCCCCCAGACCGCGACATTGGCGACGCCCGGAACACCCATCAGCTTGGGCCGGATCGTCCAGCGCACCAGTTCCGAGAGCTGGATCTGGCTGAGCCGGGAGGATGTGATCCCGATCTTCATCGCGCGGCTCGTGGCCGAAAGCGGCGGCAGCATCACCGGGGGGCGGACATTGGCGGGAAGGCGCGGGGCGGCGACCGCGATGCGCTCCTGCACGAGCTGGCGGGCGCGGACGATGTCGGTGCCCTCCTGGAATATCAACTGCACCGAGGACAGGCCGAGCACCGATTTCGAGCGCAGCGTCCCCAGGCCCGGCGTGCCGTTCACCGCGAACTCGAGCGGGGTGGTGACGAGCGCCTCGACCTCCTCGGTCGACAGTCCCGGCGCCTCGGTCTGCACTTCGACCATCGGCGGCGCGAATTCGGGGAACACGTCGAGCGGCACGTCCCGGCCGGCGCGGATGCCGAAAAAGACCAGGACGAGCGCCAGCGCGATGACGAGCACGCGCTGCCGGAGCGCGGCGGTGATGAGCCAGTTCAGCACGGCGGGACCCTCACTTCGCGCCGAATTCGGTGCCGAACAGCTCGGCGGCACCGGCGGTCACGGCCTGGTCGCCGGGCTTGAGGCCCATGGCGAGCATGGCTCTGTCTCCGCGGATTCCGGCAAGCTGGACGCGCCGGCGCTCGAACGTGCGCGGGGCGGTTCGAACATAGACCCATTCGCCGCCATAGGCGTCGTGCAGGATTGCTGATGCGGCGACGCTGAGGCCGGGCGCGGCATCGCCCGCCGCCGGCAGCTCGACGGCGACGCGCTGGCCGACGCCGAGCGCGCGGGTATTCGGGATCGCGTAATAGAGATCGATGCTGCCCGCGGTGACGTTGGAAGAGGGCGGCGCGGCCACCGGGCGCCCCGACAGGGCTCCGGCCATTCCACCCAGCGGCCGGATCATGGCGGGCGCGCCGCGATCGACACGGGTCAGGTCGGCGGCGAGCACCGGCACGCGCACCCACAGGATGTTCTGGCGCCCAAGCGAAGCGACCGGCGCGCCGAGCAGGTGGCGCTGGGCGCGGGCGGCTGCCAGATCGGCCCGGGCGACTGCGGCGGCGGCGAGCGCGTCGTCGCGCGCCTTGATGCTTCCGGCCTCCTCCCGGACCAGGGCTTCGGCACGCTGCGCATTGACCTGCGCCACGCGCGCCTGTGCCGCGGCACGGGCGATATCGCCATCGGCGCGGGCCTGATTGGCGGCGAGCGTCATCAGGTCGGTCGTGGCGGTGATCGGAACGCCTCCGCTCGCGGCGGGGGGAACGACCACCTCGCCGTGCGTCGCCACCCGGTCCTGCGCCTGGTCGGGGGAGGCGGCGGCAACGGCAATGCCCAGCCGGCGCTCCGCCTCCGGCGTCAGCGTTATCCGCATGAGCTCGGATTCATGCGCTACGGGGTCGACCTTCGCCGGCTTGATGGCACCCTGGGGAGCGCCAGGGCCGCCACAGGCGGAGAGGGCCAGCAGGGCCGGGCACGACGCGAAGCCGTGCAGGGCGATCCGCAGCATGCCGCCGCGCCGCCGGAAATGGCGGAATCGCGCAAGGCATCTCCGCCCACCGGCCGGCGCCTGGAGCGCGAGTTCGAGAAGCATCCGCAACCCTCCACATGGAATCCGTGGCCGGGGTCTAGCGGGCGGCAGCTTCGCGGATTTCCGCCGGAACTATACGAGATGCGAAGGTTGCCGCGGGCACAGAGCGATGCTCCGGCCGGGCGATCGAACGGACTTCAGGCCGAAGTCCGGGCGGCGGGCAGGAACGTCGCGATCGACGTGATCGCCCCCACGGCGAGATGGGTGACCAGCGTCAGCGCCGCGACCAGCATGGTGGCGGCCGCGAGGCCGGATCCCGGCCCCAGCAGCGCGAGGACCAGCGGCGCCAGCAGCGCGTCGCGGGCTGGCACCAGCGGCAAGCGATGGACCATCATGCGCAGCGTCGCCACCGCGATGAGGATCATCGGCGAAAGGCCGGGGAGCAGCAGCTTCCAGAGCAAGGCCGTGAATATCAGGCCCAGCACGATCCGGAGGCTGTGCAGGCCGAAAGTGACGATCAGATCGCGCCGCGAAAGCGTGAGCAGCGAGACGAAGCGCCGCATCACCAATATCCCCAGCGAGGAGAGAATGATGACGGCGACGGATGCGGCGAAGCTGTTGAGCAGCGTGCCGCCGGCGACCGCGTAGAGCAGCGGGGCATTGATCGCCATCATCGCGAGCGTGGCGAGATTGCCGGCCAGCGCGGAAAGGACGGCGACGTCGCGCAGCGTGCCGAAGGCGGAGCCCTTGAGCGGCTGATGCTGCCGCGCCCAGAGATAGAATTGCGCGTCGCCCGAATAGCCGAAGACGATCTCGTTCGCGACCTGCTTGCGGAACAGGGCCGGGAAGGCATCCGCGCGCAGCTTCCACAGCCGGCGGAGGATCAGCCACTCCATCGCGGGGCCCAGCGCATAGAAGAGCGCGAAGCACAGCCAGAACCAGGGATTGGCCGGCGCGGATGCGACGCTCGGCCTCTTCGGCGTCGAGGCCGAGGAACTCCCCTTCGCCCGCCGTCATCCGGCTCGCCTTCACGCGATCCTGCCAGGAAGCATGCTCGGCCTCGTCCCGATGGCTATAGCCATGGAGGAACATCTCCACCCCGTCTTCGGCCCAGCCGCGCAGGCGGGCGGCGAAGGGGGAGCCCGGCCGGATCTCCGCCTCGCGCCAGAAGTCCGGCACCACGAGCAGGGCCGGGCGCTGCACGCCCACCGATGCGAGCTCGCCGAAGAGCCGATCGATCGCCGGCTCGTGCCGCGGCGACACGTCGTGGATCGAGGCCAGGAGCCTGCGGGGCGATGCTGTTCCGGGTCGGGTCACATGGGCAAGACGCCGCCGCCGGCCAATGCCGCAGCCATGACGCGATTTTTTTCGTCAGAAGCTGCGCGAGAGGGAAAGCGAGAAGGTGCGCGGCCGAAGCGGCGTGTACTGATGTTCGCTGCGGATCGAGAAGGGGTTGCCATAGGCGAAGCTGTCCGCGCGCGCGTCGAGCGCATTGTCGAGGTCGAGCGCCAGGGTGAAGGGGCCGATCATGGTCGTGACGCCGATGCGGGCCAGCGCATAGTCGCCCATGCCGCGATCCAGGCCGTCGTCGAAGCTCAGCCGCGAAGCTCCGACATAGTTGAGCGCGGCATAGGGCGTTACCTCGTGCCCGAACAGGCGGAGGGCGCGCGCTATGGTGAAGTCGCCGGCAAGGTCGGGGACGACGGGCAGGCGGCGATCCCTGGGCAGGCGGGTGCCGTCCGCCGCATTGATCAGCCGCGGGCGCTGGATGGTGAAGCCGCCGCGCAATTGCCAGCCGCCGCCCGGCCGCCAGGACGCGCTTCCCTCCACCCCGAATATCATCGCGTCGCCGGCATTGTGCGTGGCGACCAGGCCCGCGGTCTCGAGATAGTCCGACTGGATATTGTGCCAGCCGACATGAAAACCGGCAAAGGCGAGGTCCAGCCGGCCGCCGTCGAAACTCGCCCGTCCGCCGGCTTCGATGCTGCGGACGGAATCCCCGACGTAGCGGCCGGTCCGGCTGTTGCTGGGATCGATGCCGCCCGGCCGGTACGCGGTGCCGAGCCGGACATAGAGAAGGCGATCGTCCGCGAGCTGATAGGAAAGCGAGGCGCTGGGAGTAAAGCCGATCACCGCGTGGTTCACCTTGCGCGCGTCGAGTTCCTCCTGGCGCTCGTCCTCGGTCGTGGCGCGGAACAGGCGCATGCCGATCGCCAGCTTCAGGCGCGCGGTGAGCGGATAGGCGCCGTCGGCGAACAGCGATGTCTCGGTAACGCGGCGATGCAGGACGAAATAATCGGGTACGGTGCCGGTCGCCGTTTCCACCGTGCCCGTCGCGCGCGTCACCGCCGAGATATAGGAGACGCCTGCCGTCCAGGTGAAGGCGCTGCCGGGCGCCGAGGCCAGCCGCACCTCCTGGTCGAGGACGCGATAGGTACGGCCATCGCGATAGCGCAGCGCGCCGGGCACGCCCAGCTGCACGGCCGCGGTGCTGGCATCGAACACGTCATGCTGGTCCTGCCAGGCATGGCTGGTGACCGCGGTGAGCCGCAATGCGCCGATCGGGCCGGCGATGATTCCCTGTGCCAGCCCGAAAGCGCCCTGGCGCGGCTCCCGCTGGGAGATGTTGCGGGTCAGGTCCTCATAGTCGCGATCGACATATTGGCTGTCGGCCGTCCGGCTCAACTGATAGGCGCCGATCAGATCGGCGGTCCATCCGGTCGCCGGCGCGACCCGGAGCGCGGCGCGCCCGCCGGCGATGCGGGTGCGATTCACGTCCGACGGGCCGTTGGCGTCGTCGACCCAGCCGGCGTCGCTGCGCGCATAGCCCACCAGGCGCAGCGCCGCGCGGTCGCTGACGAGCGGCAGGTTGAGCATCGCCTCGGCGCTCGCGCCCACGCCGCCCGATCCCACCTTCTGCGTGCCGAGGGTCGCCGCCGCCGATGTGGAGCCGATCACCGGCCGGTTGGTCACGATGCGATAGACGCCGCCGAGCGCGCCGGTGCCGTAGAGCGGCCCCTGCGGGCCCTTCAGGACTTCGACCCGGGCGATGTCGGTGAGATAGAGGCCGGGCTCGGCCGCGTCATAGGTGACTCGGCCCTCGTCGATCTGAACGCTCACCGTGGACTGGCTGAAGCCGTTGAAGGGGCTGTCCGCGAGACCACGGATGAAGGGCCTTTCGCGGCCGAGCCCGCCATTGGCCACGTTCAGCCCCTCGATGGTGCGGGCGACGTCGCTGGCGCGGGTCGCGCGGTCCCGCCGCGTGGGGTCGCGGGGCACATAGACCGCGATCGCCCCGGCGATCGATGACAGGGCCTCGGGTAGCTTTCGCGCGGTGACCACGATCTCTTCATCGAGCGTGGCGGCGCCCATGGGCTCCAACGGGGCCGGCGGCGCGACCCGGCGCGGGGGGCGGGGGCGTGCGGCGATCCGGAAGGCCCTGGGGCCGATCCGCACCGCATGGACTGGCGTGCCCTGCAATATGCGGTCGAGCGCTTCGCGCACGGACATGCGCCCGCGCGCCGCGCGCGTGGGCCCGGCGGGCAGGCGGACGTCATAGACGAACGACACGCCGGTCTGGGCCGAAAGCGCCTCCAGAATATCGGCAGGGTTGCCGGCGGGCAGGGAAATCGCGAAACGTTCGTCCCGCGCCTGGGCGGGCGGCGGCACCAGTACGCTAGCTGCCAGTACGATCGACCAGCCGGACCGTCTGACCATCGCTGTCCGCATGCAGCCCCGTCAATTGGGTGAGGGTGGAAACCATTGCCTGTCGGTCGCCGGGCGCGAGCACGCCCGAGAAGGAGCGCTGGGCAGCGGAGCCGGATACCGAAACGGGCTGCCCCGTGTAGCGGGCGATATCGGCGGCGACCAGTGCGAGCGGCGTCTGATCATAGACGAAACGTCCGCTCCGCCACGAAGCGATGCCGGTCATGCGAGCCGGGCGCAGCATCACCCTGCCGGCCTGGGCGATCGCCTCCTGGCCGGCCGCGACCAGCGTTTCCGAGGTCTGCCCGGGCAATTGGAGCGCGACCTTGCCCTCCTCGACGGAGAGGCTCAGCACGCCATCGGCGGAGTTGATCGCGAAGCGGGTGCCCACGTCGCGGATGCGATAGCCATCCACCTCGACGACGACGCTGCGCGTGGGATCGTGGCGGATGTTGAAGAAGGCGCTGCCGCTCAGCCGCATCGGGCCGCCCGCTTCGGGCTCCGAGAGTCGCGAGCCGGCGCCGAGCGTGGCGGTGACGTCATGGGCAAGCCGCACGGTGCGCGTCGCCTTGGGCGCGCTGGCGAATTCCCGCGCGGCCGGCGCATCCGGCTGCTCGTCGCGGATGCCGATGCCGATGGCGAGGGTGACCGCCGCCGCGACGGCGATGCCCGAGCCGATCGCCCAGCGCGGGAAGCTGCGCGCGGGCATCTCCGGTGTTCCCATGCCGGCGGAGGGAATCGGAAGCGTCGCGTCGATCCGCGCGTCGAGCAGCGCGATCTCGTCATAGGCGAGGCGGTGGCGCGGATCGGCCTCCAGCCAGGTGGTGAAGCCCCGCCACTTCATGTCGTCATGCTGTTGCGCGCAATGCCAGCGCGCTGCCGCCTCGTGGATATCCTCGTTCATCGCCCGATTCCCGGCACCGGTTCGAGCCGATGCCTCCCTGTTGTCGCATAAGACGCCACCATAACGGTGGCACCTCAGTTCTCCAGCGCGCGGCGCAGATGCGTCATCGCGACGGCGATGTGCTTTTCGACGCCGCTGCGGCTGATGCCCAGCCGCGCCGCCACTTCGGCATGGGGCAGCCCTTCGAGCTTGTGGAGGCGAAACGCGCGGCCCGCGCCCTCCGGCAGGTTCGCGATCGCCGCGTGCAGCGCCGCGCTGTCCTCCTGGGCGATCAGGGCATCGAGCACCCGGGGCTGCGGATCGACGCGGTCGCCGCCGATCGTCTCGGCCTGGCTATCGCTCCAGTCCTTGTCGCGCGTCTCGCGGCGGCGTGCCTCGCGGACGCGGTCGAGCACGAGATTCTGGGCGGCGCGGTAGAGATAGGCGCGGCCATTCGCGATCGGGCCGGGCGGGGTGTCGCGGGTGCGCAGCCACAGCTCCTGGAGCAGGTCCTCGGCCTCGACCGGATTGCCGGTACGCGCGACGAGGAAGCGCAGCAGTTCGCCGCGCAGTTCCTCGTAAAGCTGCGTGAGCCCGGAAGCAGGAGAATGGATCGGTCGACTCCTTCCGATCGCGGCATTTGCCCCATGTCCTCTTGCCGGGCAAGCGGAGACGGAAGACAAAAAATTTCACGGTCTACTGCGGTGCAGCGTAACCGGCGGCGTCCTTGCTCCAGTAATGGAGAAACGAGCGGAATTCATGCCTGTTCTGCGGCAGCCAGGCCCTGATCGCGTCGGTGACGGAGCCGGTGCGAGATGAGGATCGTCGATGTCAGCGCCTTTTACGCCCCCCTGGGCGGGGGCGTGCGGTCTTATGTCGATCGGAAGCTCGCGGCCGCGGCGGCGCTGGGCCATGAGGTCATCGTGCTGGCCCCCGGCAAGCACGATGCCGTGATCCGGCGCGGTGCCGGCGCGGTATTGGAGACGCTGGCGTCCCCGCCATTTCCGCTCGATCGGCGCTATCGCTACTTCGACAACGAAAAGACCCTGCACCGCGCGCTGGATCGCTGGCGTCCCGATTTCGTCGAGGCGTCGTCGCCCTGGAGCAGCGCGTCGATGGTGGCGCGCTGGGACGGGGCCGCGCCGCGCGCGCTGGTCATGCACGCCGATCCGCTGTCCGCCTATGCCTATCGCTGGTTCGGACCGGTCGCGAGCATCGAGACGATCGATCGCGGGTTCGACTTCTTCTGGCGGCATCTCCGTCGCCTGGGCACGGCCTATGACCTGGTGGTCAGCGCCAGCGGGGAATTCGCGGCGCGGCTGAGCGCGGGCGGGATGCCCGGCGTTGTCACCATCCCGATGGGCGTCGAGCCCGGGATCTTCGCGCCCTGGCATCGGGATGCCCAATATCGTGCCGCGCTGCTCGCCGAATGCGATCTCGATCCTTCCGCGACGCTGTTGCTGGGAGTCGGCCGCCACGCGGCGGAGAAGCGCTGGGGCATGGTGATCGACGCGGCGCTTTCCGCGGGCACATTGCATCCGATCGCGCTGCTGCTGGTGGGCGAGGGGCGGTTGCGGGGCCGGCTGGTGGCGCGCGCGGGGGGCTCCCCCCATATCCGGATCCCGGGGCCGGTCGCCGATCGGGCGGCGCTCGCGCGCCTGATGGCGAGCGCGGATGCGCTGGTCCATGGTTGCGAGGCCGAGACCTTCTGCATGGCCGCGGCCGAGGCGCGGGCGAGCGGACTGCCGGTGATCGTGCCCGATCGCGGGGGCGCCGCCGACCATGCCGATCGCGCGCCGAGCCGGCGATATCGCGCGGGGGACGTCCAGTCGCTCCGCGACGCCATTCTCGGCTTCGTTGCGGATCGCTCCGCCATCGTGCCCCGCGCGCTGGACGAGGCGCCGCGAACGATGGACATGCATTTCGCCGAGCTGTTCCAGGCCTATGCTACGCTGCGCTCGAGGGTCAGCCGCGCGGCCTGAGCGGCGCGGACCTGCTTACCCGGACGACGCGCTCGCCCAGTCCAGCCCGAAGCGCGCGAGATATTTGCGCAGCCGATCGGCATCGTTCGCCGATGTCCTGCGCGCGCGCGATGCCGCGAAGAGCGTGCGCCCGGCTTCGGAGAGGGACCGGCTCTTCCGGCAGATCCGGATGGCTTCGGCAAGCTGCACCCGATCGAAAAGGTCGATGCCGGCCAGAATGTCGGGCGCGAGAATTTCCGCCAGCAGGTCCGCGCCCTCGTCGCCCTGGCCGGACCAGAGCCGCTTCAGGCGCTGAATCTCCGCCTCGACGCACTCCATGTCGATCCGGCCCGTGGGGCTGAGCGTCGCCATCCGGGTGATGCTGGCCGCGAGGTCGCGGAAATTGCCGGGCCAATGGGCATCCGGGCCGGTCGCGAACGCCACATAGCGTTGCCGCGCCTCCTTGTTGAAGCTGGCGCGGCTGCCCTCGCGCTCGGCGAAGCGATCCAGCTCATAGTCGAGATTGGGCTCGATGTCCTCGCGCCGCTCGGCCAGGCCGGGCAATTGGAAGGTCCACAGGTTCAGGCGCGCATAGAGATCGTCGCGAAACCCGCCGGTGGCCACGGCCTCGCCCAGACTGCGATTGGTGCCGGCGATCAGCTGGAACTCCGACGCCGCTTCCTTGTCCGAGCCGACGGGCAGGAAGCGCTTGTCCTCGATCGCCCGCAGGATCATCGCCTGCTCGTCCAGCCCGAGCTCGCCGATCTCGTCGAGGAACAGCATGCCCTTGTCGGCGGCGCGCAGCAGCCCGGGCCGATCGGCGACCGCGCCGGTGAAGGCGCCCTTGCGGTGGCCGAACAAGGCCGACATCGCCCCGTCGCCCTTCAGCGTCGCGCAATTCACTTCGACGAAGGTGCCGGCGATCTGGTGCTTGAGCCGCTTCAGCTCGTAGATGCGCCGCGCGAGCTGGCTCTTGCCCGCTCCCGTGGGCCCCATCAGCAGGATCGGTGCCTTGGAGCGCAGCGCCACGCGCTCGATCTCGTCGATCATCCGGTTGAAGGCAGTGTTCCGGGTCTCGATGCCGGACTTGAGGAACGAGGTGCCTTCCTCGGCGGCGGCGGCGAAGCGCGTGGCGATGCTGTCATAGCGTGACAGATCGAGGTCGATCACGTTCCACTGCCCCGCCGCGTCTCCCGGCGTGCCGCGCCGCGGCTGGGTCTGGATCAGGCGGCCGGGCAGGTAGCGCGCCTCCGTCAGCAGGAAGAGGCAGATCTGCGCGACATGGGTGCCGGTGGTGATGTGGATCAGATAGTCCTCGGCATCGGGATCAAGGGGCTCGGCCCGGGCGAAGTCGAGCAACTTGCCGTACACCTGCTCGAAATCCCATGGATCGCCGAAATCGAGCAGGCGCATTTCGACGCGGGTCTCGGGAGAGACCGACGCGATGTCCTCGGCGACATATTCGGCCAGCCGGCGGTGCAGCGAGCCGTGCAGCAGGATGAAGCGATCGACGCGCAGGTCCTCGTGCATGGCGAGCGCGACCGAGGGGCGCCACTTGTTCCAGCGCGACGGGCCGAACTTGCTCGCATCGAGCGTGGAGCCAAGGAATCCGATCACGGTGATGGGCTTCATCATTATCCCATAGGATAAATAACGATCCCTTGCGATAGAAAAATGCTGGATCGCACGATGACGATGAAATCCCGGATCCAGCGATTTCAGAAATAAAATTACGTAATAACAATGTCTTGTTATTTTCTAGTCTGCCGTTCGAAGAAACTGGCACGTCCGCTGCAATGCTTGTGGCGTCGAACGGGGAGTTGTCGAACCTCCCGGTCCGGCAGCGGAAACGCGGGGCGGCCGGAATGGGCTGGCCGCCCCCGGGAAATTTCACAGGGCGTAGCTCAGGCTGCGCAGAGCGCCCGCCTTGGGAGCGGGAGGTCGCAGGTTCGAGTCCTGCCGCCCTGACCATGTTGAGGAGTTGGACGATGGCCAACAAGGGACTGTTCGCTTCGGCGATCGCAAGGCTGATGCCCGTGGCGGACACGGTAAACCGCGAGGGCGCGCCGGCCTATGCCTATGGGCCCGAGCACAAGCTTGCCCAGCTGGCCGCGACCGGCACGCTGGCCGACACTTTCTATGGCGGAGCCGAGGCGCAGCTGGCCGATGTGCTGGCGGCGGCCCAGGCCTGCGACCCGGCCTTCGTGGCGCAGGCGGCGGTCTATGCCCGCCGGTCCGGCGCGATGAAGGACATGCCGGCGCTGCTGGCGGCCTATCTCACGGTGGCGGAGCCCGATCTGGCGATCCCGGTGTTCGACCGGGTGATCGACAATGGGCGGATGCTGCGCAACTTCGTGCAGATCCTGCGCTCGGGGCAGGTGGGGCGCACCTCGCTTGGCTCGCGGCCGAAGCGACTGGTCCAGCACTGGCTGGAGCGGGCGTCGATGCCGCAGCTGATGGCGGCGGCGACCGGCAAGGATCCGAGCCTGGCGGACGTGGTGCGCATGGTGCACCCCAAGCCCGCCGATGCGGGCCGGCGCGCTTTCTATGGCTGGCTGATCGGGCGTCCTTATGACGTGGCCGCTTTGCCCGCCGAGGTCGCGGCGTTCGAGGCGTGGAAGGCCGATCGGTCGCTCCCGCTGCCGCCGGTGCCGTTCGAGTGGCTGACCGCCTTTTCGCTGACCGCGGAAGACTGGGCGGTGCTGGCGACCCGGATCGGGTGGCAGGCGCTGCGGATGAACCTCAACACGCTGGCGCGCAACGGCACGTTCGACGTGAAGGGAGTCACCGAGGCGGTGGCCGCGCGGCTCTCGGATGCGGAGGCGATCGCGAAGGTGCGACCGATGCCGTACCAGCTGATGGTGGCGCTGGACCAGGCGCGCGCGAGCGTGCCGCTCAAGGTCCAGGCGGCGCTGGAGGATGCGCTCGAGCAGTCGCTCGTCCGCGTGCCGAAGGTGCCGGGCCATGTGGTCGTCTGCCCCGATGTGTCGGGATCGATGTCTTCGCCGGTGACGGGCTATCGCAAGGGGGCTTCCTCGGCGGTGCGCTGCATCGATGTCGCGGCCCTGGTCGCGGCGGCGATGCTGCGGACCAACCGCGATACCCAGGTGGTGCCGTTCGAGAACCACGTCGTGGGCGTGAGGCTCGATCCGCGTGCGCGGCTCGCCGTGAATGCGGCGAAGCTGGCGGCGATCGGCGGGGGCGGGACCAATGTCTCGGCGCCGCTGGCGACGCTCAACGCGATGCGTGCCGCCGTCGACCTGGTGGTGATCGTCTCGGACAACCAGTCCTGGGTGGACTCCACCAAAGGCGGGGCGACCGCGACGCTGCGCGAGTGGAACGAGATCAAGCGCCGCAACCCGGCCGCCAAGCTCGTCTGCATCGACATCCAGCCCTACGGCACCGGCCAGGCGCCGCAGGGGCGGGCGGACATTCTCAATGTCGGGGGCTTCTCCGACGCGGTGTTCGACACCATCGCGCGCTTCGTCTCGGGCGACACGCGCGACTGGGTGGGCATCGTCAAGCAGGTGGAGATCTGAAGAACAGGGCCGTGGCGAATGCTGGTGGGATTACATCGCGCCAAACTAGGTCAGGATAATGCGCTTCAGCACCCGCAAGGGACTGAAGAGATGCGGGTTCGAGCCCCGCCTGGCGAAGGTAGCATAACGACCGATCTCACCGATCTCGTCGCCACGGCCCAACATCAACATCACGGCGAATGCCGGGCAAGGACTACATTGGTAATGCGGGTGTCGCGGGTTCAAATCCCGCCTGTCCCTTTCGGGGGACAGTAGCTCAGCGGATAGAGCACCGGCCCTTCGGGGCAGTCTTTCCCAATCCTCGTCGCCGTGACCGAATTCATGCTGGCGAATGCCGGCGGGACTACAGGGTAGAGCACCCGCAGCGATGCGGGAGGTCGGCGGTTCAATTCCGCCTCCGGGCAACCGGATAGCTCAGTAAAAAACGTCTCGTCACTGCTCGTCGCCGGCACCATGATCGCGTTTGCAGGAGGTCGAAATGACCGAGACTTTGTACGATTTCCAGCACGTCGAAGGCGGCGTGCCGATCAAGATGTGGACCCGCGGCGTGCCCGTGGAAGATGGCGCGCGCGCGCAGTTGGCGCGGGCGGCGCAGATGCCGTTCGTGTTCAAGCATGTGGCGGCGATGCCCGACGTCCATGTCGGTATCGGCGCGACCGTGGGCTCGGTGATCCCGACCAAGGGCGCGGTGATCCCGGCGGCGGTGGGCGTCGACATCGGCTGCGGCATGATGGCGGCGCGCACCTCGCTGGTGGCGAGCGACCTGCCCGACAATCTGGAGGGCGTCCGCAGTGCCATCGAGCAGGCGGTGCCGCATGGCCGCTCGGTCGGCCGCGGCAAGCGTGACCAGGGCAGCTGGGGCGATCCGCCCGCGGCGATCGTCGAGGCTTGGGCCACGCTGGCGCAGCGCTTCGAGCGGATCACGGAGAAGTATCCGCGGCTCAAGAACACCAATCACCTGGTGCATCTGGGGACGCTGGGCACGGGCAACCACTTCATCGAGCTGTGCCTGGATCAGGAGCAGCGCGTGTGGGTGATGCTCCATTCGGGGTCGCGCGGCGTGGGCAATGCGATCGGCACGTTCTTCATCGAACTGGCCAAGCAGGACATGCGCAAGTGGCACATCAACCTGCCCGATCAGGACCTGGCCTATTTCCCGGAAGGGACCGACCATTTCGACGACTATGTCGAGGCGGTCGGCTGGGCCCAGGACTTCGCGGCGCTCAATCGGCGGACGATGATGACCAACGTCATCCGTGCGCTGCGCGGGCAGATCGCCAAGCCGTTCGATGCGGAGATGGAGGCAGTCAATTGCCACCATAATTACGTCCAGCGTGAGAATCACTTCGGTGAGAATGTGCTGGTCACCCGCAAGGGCGCGGTCCGCGCGGCCAAGGGCGCGCTGGGGATCATCCCCGGCTCGATGGGCGCCAAGTCGTTCATCGTGCGCGGCCTGGGCAATGCGGAATCGTTCGACAGCTGTAGCCACGGCGCGGGGCGCATCATGTCCCGCACCGCGGCCAAGAAGCTGGTGAGCCTCGACGAGCATATCCGCGACACCGCGGGCGTCGAGTGCCGCAAGGACGAAGGCGTGATCGATGAAACGCCGAAGGCGTACAAGCCGATCGAGGCCGTGATGGCGGCGCAGGCCGACCTGGTCGAGATCGTCCATACGCTCAAGCAGGTGGTGTGCGTGAAGGGCTAAAAGCTCTCGTCAGCCTTTGGCGCACACCGCCATTTCCCCGGACTTGGAACCCATGATGCGAAAGTCCCTGCACTGCGCCGCGTGCGGCGCCCGGCTCAGCGCGCCGCTGGAGATCCTTTCGGGAAAGGATCCGGCGGTACCCGAGCCGGATTTCGAGAATGGCAAGCCGCTGACGGCGCGCGGGATCGGCTTCAAGTCGTACGAGCCGACACCTGTGTTCGGGGACTGCGTGCAACCGGGTTTCACGCCGCAATATTGGCTGAACCCGGAAGATCTCACCGCGGCGGTACGCCTGACCCGCAATCGAAACCGGCTGGGCGGCTGTTGCGGCCTCGCCGGTATCGACGGGCCCAACCAGATGTGCCGATGCGGCGCGGAGATCGGGACCTTGCGCACCGATTGCTGGTCGCCGCGCCTGTTTATTCCCGAACCGACGAAAACCACCTGGATCGACGAACCATGACTGCCCTCGACACATGCAATGCCATCCCTCCCGCCGTCCGGCAGGAGATTGAGACCCGGCTCGACGCGATCGAGGCGACGCATGGCGTGCGCCTGCTGCTCGCGATCGAGTCCGGCTCGCGGGCCTGGGGCTTTCCCTCGCCCGACAGCGATTACGATGTGCGCTTCCTCTATGTGCGCCCGCGCGACTGGTATCTGTCGCTCGCGCCGGGGCGCGACGTGATCGAGACGCCGATCGAGGACGAGATCGACCTGAACGGCTGGGACGTGCGCAAGGCGCTCGGCCTGCTGCTCAAGTCGAACGCCGTGGTGAGCGAATGGATGCTCTCGCCGATCCGCTACCGGACCGACGACCCCTGCATCGCCCGGCTCGCCGAACTGGCGGACGATCTGCTCGATCCGCGGGCGATCGCCTATCATTATGCGCGCTCGGGCAAGCTGGCGGCGGACCGCTGGCTAGACGGCGCGGGGGACGTGCCGGTGAAGAAATATTTCTACGCCCTGCGTCCCGCGCTGGCGATCCGCGCGATCCGGCTGAACCCGGATGCCCGCCCGCCGATGAACCTGCAGGCGCTGGTCGCTGCCAGCGATCTGCCGGCCGTGCTGGTCGAGCAGGTCGAGGCGCTGGTCGAGGCCAAGGCACGCACCAACGAGCGCGCCAACGGCACCCGCCTGCCCGAGATCGACGCGCTGATCCGCGGCGAGCTCGGGCGCGCGGGCGAACTGCCCGCGCGCAAGCTGCGCGACCGCTTCGTCGATCGCGCCAACCAACTTTTTCTCGAACTGGTGAATACATGATCATCATTGACGGATCGGAAGGCGAAGGCGGCGGCCAGATCGTGCGCAATTCCTGCGCACTGTCGCTCGTCACCGGGCAGCCCTTCCGCATCATCAATACTCGCGGCAAGCGCGAGAAGCCCGGGCTGATGCGCCAGCACGTCACCGCGATCGAGGCGGCGTGCGCGATCGGCGGCGCGACTTGCGAGGGCGTGGCGGTCGGTGCCTCCGACTTCAGCTTCACGCCGGGCCGCGTCGCGCCGGGCGAATATCATTTCGCGGTGGGCACCGCGGGCAGCACTGGGCTGGTCCTGCAGACGGTGCTGATGCCTTTGCTCCTCGCCGGCGGCCCCTCGCGGCTGGTCCTCGAGGGGGGCACTCACAACATGCTGGCGCCGCCGTTCGACTTCGTGGCGAAGGCGTTCGCGCCCGTGGTGCGGCGTATGGGCGCGGGGATCGAGATGCGGCTGGTGCGCCACGGTTTCTACCCGCGCGGCGGCGGCCGGATCGAGGTCGATCTCATCCCGCGCGCGCTGGCTCCGATCCACTGCCTCGATCGCGGCGCGCTGCTGTCGGTGACCGGTACGGCATTGTTCGCGGCGTTGCCGCACGGCATCGCGGAGCGCGAACTCGCCACCGCGCGCAAGCTGCTGCCGGACTGGCCCGAACGGTCCTTCGCGGTTCGCGAGCTTCCTGACGCGCAGGGGCCGGGCAATGCGTTGCTGCTCGAGGCGGTCTTCGAGCATGCGACGGAGATCGTCACCGGCTTCGGCCGGCTGGGCGTATCGGCGGAGGCGCTTGCCAAGACCGCGGCGCATCGCATGGCCGGGTTTCTGGAATCGCGGGCGTTCGCCGGGCCGTATCTGGCCGATCAGCTATTGCTGCCTTTCGCGATTGCGGAGGGAGGAAGCTTCACGACGGTCAAGCCGAGCCAGCACGCGCGGACCGCGGCGGATGTGATCGCGCGCTTCACCGGGCAGCGCTGGGGGTTCGAGCAGCAGCCGGACGGCTGCCATCTGGTACGGCGCGTGTCGGGCGATGCGGTTCGCGACAGGTGACCGGGGAGCGGCCGCGCGGGCCCGGGAAATGCGCGGCCGGGGCTGGTTGGCGGCGGGCGCCTGACATCGCAGGCCGGAGCCGTCAGGCAGCTTCGCATGCCGGCTGCTGCCTTCGATATCGGTCTGGAGAATGATCGCCGCTCGCGATGGGCGTCAAAGCACTGAGGAAAATGGTGGACGCACTAGGGCTCGAACCTAGGACCCGCTGATTAAGAGTCAGCTGCTCTACCAACTGAGCTATGCGTCCATTCCGGCTTGTTTCGGCGCCCTTGGTGGGTGCGCCTCCGCAGTGGAGGAGCGCCTTTAGCGGCGCGCTTCGCGGCTTGTAAACCCCCAATCACAAAAAAATCACCAGCGCTGCACGCGGCGGCTCTGGCGGTCGATCGAGAGCAGGATTCCGAAGCAGATCATGAACGTCATCACGGCCGTGCCGCCGAAGCTGATCAGCGGCAGCGGCACGCCCACCACCGGCGCCAGGCCCATCACCATCGCCATGTTGATCGCGCAGTAGAAGAAGATCGTGGCGGAGAGCCCCGCCGCCGTCAGCCGGGCGAAGCGGCTCTGCGCGCGCATGCTCACGCCGATCCCCCAGCGGATCAGGATGCCGAAGCCGACGATCAGGAAGAAGCCGCCCATCAGCCCCCATTCCTCCATCATCGTCGCCAGCGCGAAATCGGTATGCCCCTCGGGCAGATAGTCGAGATGGCTCTGGGTGCCCTGCAGGAAGCCCTTGCCGAACACCCCGCCCGATCCGATCGCCACCTTGGACTGGCTGATGTGATAGCCGGTGCCCAGCGGATCGCTCTCGGGATCGAGGAAGATCAGCACGCGGTTGCGCTGATAGTCGTGCAGGACGAAGTTCACCGCCAGCGGCGCCGCCACCGCCAGCGCCAGCGCGCCGCCGATGAACAGCCGCAGCGGGATGCCGGCCAGGAACATCACCGTCACGCCGCCCGCGGTGATCA
The DNA here is from genome assembly GCF_029870595.1 of Sphingomonas sp. CBMAI 2297. GTDB lineage: Bacteria > Pseudomonadota > Alphaproteobacteria > Sphingomonadales > Sphingomonadaceae > Sphingomonas. The sequence continues at coordinate 185,645 of NZ_JAPDIR010000004.1, read as the reverse complement.
TCAGCGCGGTGCCGAGATCGGGCTGGAGCATGACCAGGCCGGCCGGAATGCCGATCAGCACGCCGGCGGGCCAGATCGCCCCGAACTTCCGGATCTCGCCCGCGGGCAATATCTCGTAGAAACGCGCCATCGCCATCACGATCACCGGCTTCATCAGCTCGGAAGGCTGCAGTCGGATAAAGCCCAGGTCGAGCCATCGCTGGCTGCCGCCCGCCACCGCGCCCAGCAGCTCCACGCCGACCAGCATCACCACGATGACGATGTACATGGGGAAGGCGCCCAGCGCCCAGAAGCTCTCCGGCACGCGCGACAGGCCGATGGCCATGGCGAGGAAGACGAAGAAGCGCAGCCCCTGGTTGAACGCCCAGGGCGTCATGCTGCCGCTCGCGGCCGAATAGAGCACGACCAGCCCGAACATGCCGATCGCCACCACCAGCCCGATGATCCGCCAGGGCAGCTGCGCGAGCGGCCCGGGAACGATGCCGGAGGGGCCGAGGCCCGAGGATTGGAGCGTGGCCATCAGTCTGCCTCCACGCTGCCGCGTTCGGCCGCGCTGCTGTCGATCGTGTTGCTGGTCGTGGCGTTGGCGGCTTCGGACGCGACGGTGCTCGCCGCCTCGGCCGCATCCTCGGGCGCCTCCGGCGGCGGCGCGCTCTGGGCCGCCTTGAAGGCCCGCGCCTGCTCGGCCATCCGGGTGCGATAGTCGCCGCCCCAGGTCGGCTCCTCGCGGTGCAGCGATTCCATCGCGAGCTTCCGGTCGAACAGGAAGGTCATGATGTCGCGGCCGATCATCGGCGTGTCGAGATTGCGGACGGTGTGGCCGTTATGCTCGAGCACGATGCCGGCGGCATATTTCGGATTGTCCGCCGGGGCGAAGCAGACGAGCAGTGCGTGGTCGCGCAGCTTGAACGGCAGCGAGGCGTTCTTGAGCACGCCGGATGCGCGCTCCGCCATGGTGATGCGGCGGACCTGCGCGGTGCCGGTCTTGCCGGCCAGGGTGACCCCGGGAACCTGGATCCGCGCGGCGCCGCCGGTGCCGCCCGAATTGATCACGCCGAACATCGCGTCGCGGATGATCGCCAGCTGCTCGGGCGTGGAGGCGAGGGGCGGGGCATCCTGGTGCGGAGCATCCGCGAGCAGCCGCGGAATGAGCTGGCGCCCGGACGCCAGCCGGCTCGCCATCACCGCCAGCTGCAGCGGATTGGCGAGCACATAGCCCTGGCCGATCGAGGCGTTGAGCGAATCGGCGACGGTCCATTGCTGCTTGTAGCGCTTCAGCTTCCAGGCGCTGTCGGGCACGGTGCCGAAGCGCTGGGTGGTGAAGGGCAGGTCGAACTTCTGGCCAAGGCCGAGCGCGCGCGCCATCGGAGCCACCGCGTCATAGCCGACGCGGCGGACCATCTCGTAGAAATAGATGTCGCAGCTCTGCATGATGGCATGCTTGAGGTCGAGCGCGCCATGCCCCCCGCGCTTGTGGCAGTGGAACACGCCGTTGCCCACGCGCAGCGCGCCCGAGCAGACCACCCGGGCATTGGGATCGACGCCCGCGTGCAACAGCGCCAGCCCGTTCATCGGCTTCACCGTGGAGCCCGGCGGATAGAGGCCCTGCAGCACCTTGTTCATCAAGGGCACATGGTCGTCCTCGCTCAGCATCTTCCATTCGTTGCGGCTGATGCCGTCGGAGAAGCTGTTGGGATCATAAGCGGGCATCGAGACCATGGCGAGGATGTCGCCATTGCTCACGTCGATCACCACGGCCGAGCCGGAATTGGTGCCCAGCCGGCGCGCGACATATTCCTGGAGCAGCGCGTCGATGGTGAGCTTCACCGTCTCGCCCGGCTGGTCGGGCCGGGTGGCGAGTTCCTTGACCAGCCGGCCATGCGCCGTGACCTCGACGCGCTTGGCGCCCGGAGTGCCGCGCAGGCGATCCTCCAGCGTCTTCTCCAGCCCGTCCTTGCCCAGCTTGAAGCCTGGAGCGACGAGCAGCGGGTCCTTTTCCTTCTGATACTGCTCGGCCGAAGCGGTGCCGACATAGCCGACGAGATGGGCGACACCGGCCGCGAGCGGATAGTTGCGCGAAAAGCCGCGGGTCGGCTGCACGCCGGGCATCTCCGGCACGCGCACGCTCACCGCGGCGAAGCGCTCCCAGTCGAGATTGTCCGAGACCTGCACCGGCTGGAAGCCCGCCGCCCGCTTCAGGTCGGTGCGGATGCGCGACATTTCTTCCTCGGAGAGGCTCAGGATCTGCTGGAGCATGCCCAGCGTCTTCTCCTTGTCCTCCATCCGGTCGGGGATCATGTCGACGCGGAACGCGGTGCGGTTGTTGGCGATCGGGATGCCGCTGCGGTCGACGATCCAGCCCCGCCGCGGCGGCGTGAGCGTGAGGCGCACCCGGTTGCTCTCGGCGGTCAGCCGGTAGCGCTCGTTCTCGAACACGGCGAGCCAGGTCATCCGCCCGGCCAGCACCAGCGCGGCCGCGCCCTGGATCCCGCCGAGCACCAGCGCGCGGCGGGAGAAACTATAAGCCTGCGCTGCTTCGGTGATCCGGGCCATTATTGTCGCTTCTTATCCCGATCGAGCCATGCGCAGAACCGGGCAACCACGGGAAACAGCGCCGCGGAGACGAGAATCTGGATGAGCAGCGCCGTGTCGACATGCGCCGTGAAGGGGACCGCGACTAGTCGCCCGCCGATCAGCACGAAGGCGATCGCGCCGCTGGCGATCAGCCAGTCCTGCCAGAAGTCGCGCCACACCAGCCGCGTATCGAGCACGTCCACCATCAGCACCGCCGCCGACCAGAGCAGCATCGCGCTGCCCAGGGGCTGGCCGCTCAGCATGTCGTCGAAGAAACCCAGCGGCACGGGCATCCACACCTTCATGGCATCGGCCCGCATCAGCCGCCAGGCGAGCAGCAGCAGCAGCCCGAAGGGCGGCAGGAACGGCACGGTCGCCACCACCGGCAACAGGGTCGTCATCGACCCCAGCATCACCGAGAGCGGCGCCAGCCAGATGCTGCGCGGCATCTTCTCGCTGCGACCGAGGGGGATATAGTCGGTCACCGCTATTTCTTCTCGGCCTTGGGCTTTGCGCTGGCCGAGGGGCGAGGGGACGGTGCCGGCGTGGGATCGGGCAGGAACGTCGCCTGGACGAGCGCGAAATCGAGCGCGTCGGGATTGGCCGAGGGCTGGGCCACCGCGATGTCGCGCGAGGTGCGGATCACCCGCGCGACGGGAATGTTCGGCGAGAAGATGCCGCCCGTGCCCGAGGTGACGAAGGTGTCGCCCGGCTGGAAGATCATCGTCGCCACGCTCGCCGAGCGCACGTCGAGCAGCCCGTCGCCGCGCCCGGTGGCGATCGCGGGCAGGCCGTCGCGGGTGCGGCGCACCGGGACGATGCTTTCCGGATCGACGATCAGGAGCACGCGCGCCGTATTGGGGCTGGTCTCCACCACCTGGCCGATCAGCCCGTCGGGCTGGCGCACGGGCTGCCCCGCCTTCACGCCCTGCCAGCCGCCCGCGTTGAGCGTGGCATAGCGCCGGGTGCTGCCCATCGAGCTCGCCACCAGCCGCGCCACCACCACGGCATCGGTGGAGACGTCGTGCAGCTTGAGCATCTCGCGCAGGTGCCGGTTCTCCTGGTTGAGCGTGCGCGCGCGCTCGACCAGCAGCTCGTTATCGGCGATCTGCTTCTTGAGCCGCGCATTCTCGCCGCGAACGTTCACATAGCTGGAGACGCCCTCGGGCACGCCCGCGACGCTGGTGCGCACCCAGGTGAAGGCGGAGGCGATGGGCGTGGTGATCTCGGAGAAGAAGCCACGCACCGCGCCAAAGGCCGGTGGATTGAATATCGAAAGCAGCAAGAGGCCCGCCGCGATCAGCATTCCGCCGACCAGCCCCACATAGCCGAGGAAGAGCCCGTATTGCGCCCGCCGCGAAAACCCCGGGCGCCGGTTGCGTGGCGGCGCCATACCCCTTTGCTCCGATTAGACCGAGATGAGGACGCCGCGGAACACCGGATCTTCCAGCGCACGCCCGGTGCCGAGCGCCACGCAGGTCAGCGGATCCTCGGCGATCGTGACCGGCAGGCCGGTCTCGTCGCGCAGCACTTCGTCGATCCCCTGCAGCAGCGCGCCGCCGCCGGTGAGCACGATGCCCTGGTCGACGATGTCCGCCGCCAGCTCCGGCGCGGTGTTCTCCAGCGCGATGCGCACGCCCTCGACGATCGTGCCGACCGGCTCCGACAACGCCTCGGCGATCTGGCCCTGGTTGATCTGGATTTCCTTGGGAACGCCGTTGACCAGGTCGCGGCCCTTGATGTGGATCGTCTGGCCGATGCCGTCCGCCGGCGGCTTGGCGACGCCGACTTCCTGCTTGATGCGCTCGGCCGTGGCTTCGCCGATCAGCAGATTGTGGTTGCGGCGCACATAGGAGACGATCGACTCGTCCATCTTGTCGCCGCCGACGCGCACGCTCGTGGAATAGGCGAGGCCGCGCAGGGAGAGCACCGCGACTTCGGTGGTGCCGCCGCCGATATCGACCACCATCGAGCCGATCGGCTCGGTCACCGGCATGTCGGCGCCGATCGCGGCCGCCATCGGCTCCTCGATCAGCCACACCTGCGATGCGCCGGCGTTCGACGCGGCGTCACGGATCGCGCGGCGCTCGACCGAGGTCGAGCCCGAGGGCACGCAGATCACGATCTGCGGCCAGCGCATGAAGCGCCGCTGGCCGTGCACCTTGCGGATGAAGTGCTTGATCATCTCCTCGGCGATGTCGATGTCGGCGATCACGCCGTCGCGCAGCGGGCGGATCGCCTCGATGCTGCCCGGGGTCTTGCCCATCATCAGCTTGGCGTCGTCGCCGACCGCCTTGACGCGCTTGACGCCGTTGAGCGTCTCGACCGCCACCACCGACGGTTCGTTGAGGACAACGCCGCGGCCGCGGAGGTACACCACCGTGTTCGCGGTGCCGAGGTCGATCGCCATGTCGTGGGACATGAAATTGAACAAGCGGGGAAATGCCATCTATGTTTCCGTCCTGCCAGGCGGGCGCCCGCCGCCGGCTAATCGCACAAAATATCTAGTCCGGGACCTTTCCGGGACGGACTGGAGAATCCGGCCTGGTTGCCATGCGGTTGGGGTCGCGGGATGCCGCCGCTTGGGCTAGAGCAACGACCATGTCAATACGCCGTCTGCCCGAACACCTTGTCAACCGAATTGCAGCGGGAGAAGTGGTCGAACGCCCCGCCAGCGCGCTGAAAGAACTGGTCGAAAACGCAATCGACGCCGGAGCCACCCGGATCGCCGTCAAACTGGCCGGCGGCGGCACCGACCTGATCGAGGTCACGGATGACGGCTGCGGCATGTCTCCGCCCGAAATGGCGCTCGCGCTGGAGCGCCACGCCACGTCCAAGCTCCCCGACGACGAGATCGACCAGGTCACGACCCTGGGCTTTCGCGGCGAGGCATTGCCCTCGATCGCCAGCGTGGCGCGGATGACGCTGGAGAGCCGGGTGCGCGGCGCCGAGGGCTGGAGCCGGGTGGTCGACAATGGCGCGCTCGTCTCCGAAGGCCCGGCGGCGCTTCCCCCGGGCACGCGCGTGCGAGTCGAGGCGCTGTTCGGCCGTGTGCCGGCGCGCCGCAAGTTCCTGCGCTCGCCGCGTGCGGAATATGCCGCCAGCCTCGACGTGATGAAGCGCCTCGCCATGGCGCGGCCCGATATCGCCTTCTCGGTGGAGCATGACGGCCGCCGGGCGCTGCAGGTGCAGGGCGGGGAGACCGGGCCGGAGCGGGTGGCCGGGCTCACCGATCGCGCGCTGGCCGAGAACAGCGTCGCGGTGGATTTCGAGCGCGAGGGGATCACGCTGGGCGGCGTTGCCGGCCTGCCGACCTTCAATCGCGGCGTGGCCGATCACCAATATCTGTTCGTCAACGGCCGCCCGGTGAAGGACCGGCTGCTCATCGGCGCGCTGCGCGGCGCCTATGCCGAGATGCTGGCGCGCGATCGCCATCCGGTGGTCGCCCTGTTCCTGGACGTGCCGCCCGACCAGGTCGATGTGAACGTCCATCCGGCCAAGACCGAGGTTCGCTTCCGCGATCCGGCGCTGGTGCGCGGGATGATCGTCTCGGGCCTGCGCCGCGCGCTGGACGACGCGGGCCATCGCAGCGCCCAGCGCCCGAGCGAGGCGGCTTTGGGGATGTGGACCAGCGAGACCAATGTGCCGGTGGCGCCTGCGCCGCAGCTATGGGATGCCGGACCCGGCCTCGCGCCGGCACCGCAGTACCACCCGGCGCCGACCTATAGTTACGCGAGCGTCCAGGATCGTCGCCCGAGCTTCTCGGCCCCGCCGCCGCTCGCGCGCGCCGAGCCGGCGGTCGAGCCCGTGCCGCAGAGCGTCCAGCATCCGCTCGGTGTGGCGCGTGGCCAGGTCGCCAGGACCTATATCGTCGCCGAGGCCGAGGACGGCCTGGTCCTGGTCGACCAGCATGCCGCGCATGAGCGGCTCGTGCTCGAGCGGATGCGCCGTGCCATGTCCGAGGGCGGCGTGGCGTCGCAGGGGTTGCTCGTCCCCGAAGTCGTGGAGCTGGACGAGCCCGGCTGCGACCGGCTGGAGGCCCGCGCCGCCGAGCTTTCCGAGTTCGGCCTGGATCTCGAGCGTTTCGGTCCGCGGGCGATGCTGGTCCGCGCGGTGCCGGCCGCGCTCGGCAAGGGCGACGTGCACGCGCTCGTCACCGATCTCGCCGACGAACTCGCCAGCTTCGACGAGGCGCTCAGTCTCAAGGAGAAGCTCGACCATGTCGCGGCGACCATGGCCTGCCATGGCTCGGTGCGGGCAGGGCGCGTGCTGTCGGTGGCCGAGATGAACGCGCTGCTCCGCGAGATGGAAGTCACGCCGCATTCGGGCCAGTGCAACCATGGCCGCCCGACCTGGGTGAAGCTGGCGCATGGCGATATCGAGAAACTGTTCGGGCGGAAGTGATGGCGCGAGACGCGATGCAGCGCGCCATCCTCGCATTGGCGCAGCCGGCCGAAGTGCAGCTTTCGCTGTTCCCCGATTTCGTCTGCAAGGCGGACGAGCTCGCGCTGGATTTCGAGGATGGCCTGTACGAGTTGGTCGGGCATGAGCATGAGGTCACCGCCGAACAGCGCGGGGCGATCGATGCGCTGGATGCGGTGCTCGTATCGATGAGCGGCCCTACCGGCTTCTGGACGGAGGAGGCGCTTCGGACGCATCCGACTTGGGAGCGGATCCGTGAACTGGCCAAGGCGGTTGCTGTCGCGTTCGGCTGGGAACTGCGCATCCCGCCGCCTTCGAACGCGTTCTATGTCGTGGCAGGTCCCGATAAGCGCCCGGCCGGCGACTGGGTAGCGCTTGTTCGCCGTCATATCGAGAAATTGTTCGGGCGGAAGTGAGATGATTCTCAGCACATTCGCCGCGATGATCCTGTCCCTTTGGTCGATCCATGGACCGGCGGCGGATGATCGATCCGGGGCGAAATGCCTGAAGGGGCTCGCCCCTGCATTGATCGCGGGCGCATTTTCGGGCTCGATCGACTGCGGGCGAGACCAGATCGCCGTCCGCAAGATCGGGAATATCCGGGCCGGCGGGCGCAGCTTCGCCATTTACGATTATCGTTACAAGTTGCGGCCCGTTTGCCCGGAGTGCGCCAGCCATGGGGGCCGGCGAATAATCGTCATGACGCATGGCCGTTACATCGGGCAATATGGCGTTCTCGACTATGGGGTGCGCGTGACGATCCGCGGCGGCAAGCTGATATTGTCGCCTGCCGTCGGCGACAGCTTTGCGGGTGCCGCTCCAGCGGCGGTCCGCTTCTCGACCGGTGGCCCGCCGAAGCGGATTTTCTTCGAAGAGCCGATCATTTTCTTCAGATAGGCTTGTTGTCCGGGGGCTGTGCCCGGTCAGCGGTCCCGCGCCAGCGCGCCTCCGACTGCCAGGCAGGAAATGGTGGCGAGCCAGCCCCGCCACGAGGCGACAATATACAAAGCCTGCCCAGCCTCTGAACCAGGGCGCATGCATCGGCCTATCGCCGCACCTTCCCGAAGTGCCACGCGCAATAGCTTCCCAGTACCAGCCAGCCGGCGATCACCGGCCATATGCCATAGATCCGCAGCGAATAGCTGAGCAGCGCCGAGATGCCGATCAGCAGGTTCGCCGAGCCCCAGTAGAAGTTCATCAGCGGCGTTGAGAGCCCCACGCCGCGCGGGCGGGAAAAGGGCGTGGGGAAGGGTTCGCCGCGCAGGCCGGCGGCGAGATGGGGGATCGCGTTGCAGAGCAGCGCCCCCGCGAGGAACAGCACCAGATAAGCCATTTAGGCACGATCCTCACCGATAAGAGAGCGTCTGGCAATGCGCCTCAGCGCTTCGTCGTCGCCGGCATCCGAAAAACCTGGCCGCCGCGTGCCCGGGCCCATTCCGGCACCACCGGCGAGCCGTCGGCGGTGCCGCTGAAATCGACCACGCAGATGCTGCCGAAGCGTCGATGCGCGCCGCAGCCGACGCCGGCGAAGCGGAAGTCCGACTGGAACAGCAGCGCGCGATGCCCCCGGCCGCGCACGCCGTCGTCGATGATCAGGCTGCGGACGACCGCGCCTGCGTCGCCGCTGCCATACCAGATGCCTTCGCCGACATAGATGTCGCCGCCATGCCGCCGCACGCGCTCGCCGGGGCTCAGCCCGTCGCGCGAGACATGGCCGTTGCCGCCGGTGGCGCCCTGGTCGTCGGCATGATCCTGTGCCGCCAGCGTCAGCAACTCAGCCCGGCCGAGCGGCGGCAACGGCTCCTGACGCTCCAGAAAATCGATCGCCTCATCGACTGCGTCGACGCCCTCGTTGGTGATCACGCCGTTCTGGTCGCCCGGCAGGAACAGCACCCGGCCGTCGAAAAAGTCGCGATATTCCCGCAGCGTCTCGGCATATTCGCGGGGGTTCGCGCGCGCGCGATTGATCTCGGTGAGTACGTCATGCTCGAGGCGCGAGGCATTGGTGGCGCGCTCGCCGGCCGAAGCGGCGGTGCCGCCGGCCAGCAACAGGGCGCCCGCGCCGAGCGCGGCGATCCAGCGGCTCTTGGCAATCACGATCGGGCTCCCCCCGGAGCCGGCCGGGCCCCGCGCCCGTCCGTTGCGTCACGGATAGTGACATCCGCTTAACCGCCTGAGAAGGCAAGCGGATATTCGGGAGTTAACCTTAGGGGCGGCCGTCGGCCTGCCGGCCGAGATCGGCGACGCACATCACCCGATACCCCTTGTGCGGCCCGCAGGCGACGCCGGCATGGCGCATCTCGGCCGCGAACAGCGTCCGGCGGTGCCCGCGGCCGGGCACGCCGTCATCGACGATCAGCTGGCGGACCACCTCGACGGCGCTGGGCGGACCATAGGTTATCACTTCGGCGACATAGTCGCCGCCGCCCCGGCGCTGCACGCGGACGCGCGGATTGCCGCCATCGGCCGAGATATGCCCGGTGCGCCCGCTCGGTCCCTGCTCGCGGACATGGTCGCGCGCGGCGCGGGCGAGCAGGGCGGACGGTTCGATCGGTTCCAGGGGCGCCTGACGCTCGAGGAAATGGATCGCTTCGTCCACTGCCCGTGTGCCCTCGTTGGTGCGCAGCCCGTCCGGATTGCCGGGATAGCGGACGATCCTGCCCTTGAAGAGCTTGCGATAGGCGCGGAGGCGTTCGGCATAGTCGTGTGGCCGAGTGCGGGCGAAATTGATCTCGGTGAGTATCGCGGCCTCCAGCCCGGCCTGGGGCGGCGCGACGATCGCGAGCGCAAGGGGGAGGAAAGGTGGCATCCCGCTCCCTATAGACGGTATCGGGGTGAATGCCTCCCGAACAAAAGATTAACGCACGCTGCAACCTTGCTCGGCCCAGCTCGTTCTATGCGGTGAACAACAGGCAAGGTTCTGATCAAGATGAACAAGGTTTTGCCCGTGGTATTGGCCTTGATCCCGTTGGCGGCGGTGATTGGTGCTTGCGTTTCTTGCCCGTGATGCAATGGTTGCATTCATGAGTTCTGGTTGATGCCTGGGTTTTACTTGGGATTTCTCCGGAGTGCTGAAGTCTCCAATGGGTCGCACAAGAAAAGGGCCGCCCCGGCATTCCGGGGCGGCCCTTTCATTTTCCCGTGACGGGGGCGATCAGCCCTCGGCGGTCTCGCCTTCGTCGGCGGCCGGAGCTTCCTCGCGGACCTCGGCAGTCGCGCCCGGCTCGGCGTTCGGATCATAATCCTCGACGAAGCCGGTGGTGTCGCGGCCTTCCTCGAACATCTGGGCCATCACGTCGACGCCCTGGGCCTGCATGTCGGCCTCTTCCGGCGAACGGGCGACGTTGACCTTGACGGTCACCGACACCTCGGGGTGCAGCGCGACGCGCACTTCGTACACGCCGATCGCCTTGATCGGCTTGTCGAGCACGACCTGCGCCTTGGTGACCTTGTGGCCGTCGGCGACGAGCGCCTCGACCAGGTCGCGCACCGCGACCGAGCCGTAGAGCTGGCCGGTGTTCGACGCCTGGCGGATCAGAGTGACGGACACGTCGTTGAACGAGCCGGCTTCCTTCTCCGCGTCCGTGCGGCGCGAAGCGTTCTCGGCCTCGATGCGGGCGCGGTTGGCCTCGAAGACCTTCTTGTTGGCTTCGTTGGCGCGCAGCGCCTTCTTGCGCGGCAGCAGGTAGTTACGGGCGAAGCCGTCCTTGACCTTCACCACGTCGCCGATGCCGCCGAGCTTCTCGACGCGCTCAAGCAGAATAACGTCCATGGGGTGCGCTCCTTACTTAACGATGTAGGGCAGCAGGCCCAGGTGGCGGGCGCGCTTGATGGCCTGGGCCAGCTCGCGCTGCTTCTTGGCGCTCACCGAGGTGATGCGCGACGGGACGATCTTGCCGCGCTCAGAGACGAAGCCCTGGAGCAGACGGACGTCCTTATAGTCGATCCGGGGAGCGTCCTTCGCGGAGAAGGGGCAGCTCTTGCGACGGCGGAAAAACGGGCGTGCCATGTTCTCTCTACTCCCTTACTCGCCGAAACCGGTGTTGCCGGCCTCGTCACGGTCGCGACGGCCACGGCCGCGCTCACGGTCGCCCTTGCGCATCATCACCGACGGGCCCTGCTCCAGCTCGTCGACCTTGACGGTCATGTAGCGGATCACGTCTTCGTTGATCTGGGTCTGGCGCTCCAGCTCGGCGACCACGCCGGCCGGCGCGTCGATCTCGAGCATCACGTAATGCGCCTTGCGGTTCTTGGCGATGCGATAGGCGAGCGAACGAAGGCCCCAAGTCTCGGTCTTGACGACCTTGCCGTTGTTGTCCTCGACGATCTTGGTGGCGGCTTCCGCCAGAGCGTCCACTTGCGCCTGGGCCAGATCCTGGCGCGCAAGGAACACGTGCTCGTAAAGAGCCATGTATTCTCTTCCATGTTGGCCGATCGCTGACGCCACCCCATGCGGCGCCCCTCCGGCTGTCGTCTCAAGTCAATGGTATCGCGCGAACGGGAACCACTTCCTGCTCGAACGAAGGCGCGCCCTTAGCGGAGGCGGGCAGGAGAGGCAAGCGCTAAACCCCGCCGGTGCTTAGGGAGGAGGGAGACGCATCCGGGCCAGGCCGCAAGCCTTGCTCCCATCGGCCCCGCTCAATACCGGTCGCCATTCCCCCGCGGCCGCGGCATCGGCCGGGTGTCGCTCGCCACGATCGGTGCCGGGCTGCGCGAGAGCCAGCCGCCATCATCGTCGAGCCGGGGCTTGGGGAAGTCCGCCGGCGGATGGATCGGGCCGCAGGATTCGTCGTCCCACTGGATGCAGCGGATCCGGTCATTATAGACCACGCCCCGGACGTTGCCGGTGCTGCCGTCCGGCCGGGCATAGCTGCTGTCGAGATACCATTCGCGGTTCTTCCGCGGCTTGCCCGAGCGCACCGGCTCGGCAACCCGCCCCATGTCGATGCCGCGAAAATGGCGCGAGAAGCTGTCGAGCTCGACCGCGGCGCGGAAGCGGCTTTCCGGCGATCCCGGTCCGTCGAGCCGGGGGGTCAGCCAGTTGATCCGGCGGTCGCGCCGCGCCTCTTCCTCGCCCAGCTTGGTGATCCAGCCGGTGTCGCGCACGAACATGCCGACGGTGGAGAAGGTCACTTCGGACTGTTTCGGAATGCCGCGCACCGAGACGATCTGGCCCTGGAAGCCCTTGGCGCCGCAGGTCGTCGCCTGCCACATCGTGCCGTCCGCCTCGTAGAGTTCGCAGCCCACCGCGGTGCGCCGGCCGATCAGCGTGCCTTCGCGCAGCCCGTTCGGCCCCTCGAACCCGCCGACCGAATAATAGAAGCCGGTGACGTGCTCGCCATCGAAGCTGAGCACCACCTTCACGCCGCCGCCGACGACCTGCTGATAGCAGCGCTGGTCGGGATAGGGGCAGGGGGCCTGCTCGCGGCGGCGCAGATCGGCGGTGACCGAGGTCTTGCCGGTATAATTGCCGAAATAGGCGACCTGGCCTTCGAAATCGGGGGCGAGGCCGCCATCGTCGCGGTCCGCCGCAATCGTGGCGAATGGCATCAACACGGCCGCGGCAAGGGCCGTGAGGGCTGCTGCCCTGAACATCCTGCATTCCTCCCTGTCGACGCTCGTTAACCATAACACTAACGGAGCCGAAACGAGGAGTCGGATTCTTCGCGCGAACGTAAAACGGCAGGGCATGGCCCTGCCGTTTCGTGCGTCCGTCCCGGGTTCTGCTTCAGCGGATCGCGCCCGCGAACACCGCCGCGATGATGCCCGAGGTGATGCCCACCAGCACTGCGTCGTTGCCCGACTGGACATAGCGATAGCCGCGCGGCGGGGCCTTCAGGCCGCGATAGTGGCGATAGTCGATCTGGCGATAGTTGCGGGCATAGCGGCTGTCGAAGCGCTCGCCTTTGCGCCAGTTGCGATAGCCCGGCCTGGTGACGACGACCTTCTTCTTGACGACCACCTGTTGCTGCGCCGGCAGACGGCCGTGCTGCGGGGCGGCGGCGAGCACCGGGGTCGCGACCAGCGACGCGGCGACGGCGGCGAGAACGAACTTCTTCATGACTGCACTCCTCTTGTCGGTGGCGCCGGATTGCTCTGGCGTCGGAGGCAATCTGGGCAGGCCGTGTCGCAGGTGTTTCCCGTTCGATACGCGAAATGGTCGCAATGTTTCGCAAGCGCGGCGGCTTCGTTCAGTTTCGGCGCGGCGCGCCCGGGGTTGCGTCGGGCAGGGCGCGGTTCTAACGCGCGGCCCCATTGCAGCGCCGCCGACAGGAGAGAGACATGCGCGCCTTCATCTTCCCCGGCCAGGGCAGCCAGGCCGTCGGCATGGGCAAGGCCCTGGCCGAAGCGAGTGCCACCGCCCGCGAAGTCTTCCAGGAAGTCGACGAGGCGCTGGGCCAGAAGCTGTTCCAGCTGATGGTGGAGGGGCCCGAGGATCAGCTGACCCTCACCGCCAATGCCCAGCCGGCGATCATGGCCAATGCCGTCGCGGTGCTGCGCGTGCTCGAGAAGGAAGGCGGCATCCGCCTTGCCGACAAGGCCGATTTCGTCGCGGGCCATTCGCTCGGCGAATATACCGCGCTCTGCGCCGCCGGTGCCCTGGACCTCGCGACTACCGCGAAGCTGCTCCGCATCCGCGGCGATGCGATGCAGGCGGCCGTGCCCGTCGGCGTCGGCGCGATGGCCGCGATCCTCGGTGCCGACCGCGAAAAGGCCCAGGCTATCGCGGACGCGGCGGCCGAGGGCCAGGTCTGCACCGTCGCCAACGACAATGATCCGTCGCAGGTGGTGATCTCGGGGCACCGCGAGGCGATCGAGCGCGCGCTCCCGATCGCCAAGGAGATGGGCGCCAAGCGGGCGCTGCTCCTGCCGGTCTCGGCGCCGTTTCACTGCCCGCTGATGCAGCCTGCCGCCGACGCGATGGCCGAGGCGCTGGCGGCGGTCTCGATCCAAGCGCCGCTGGTGCCGGTCTATGCCAATGTCACGGCAGCGCCGGTCGCCGATCCCGACACGATCCGCGCGCTGCTCGTGGAGCAGGTGACCGGCATGGTCCGCTGGCGCGAATCGGTGCTGGCGATGTTTGCGGCGGGCGTGACCGATTATGTCGAGTTCGGCGGCAAGGTGCTGGGCGGCATGGTCAAGCGCATCGCCCCCGATGCCGCGCCGGTGAGCGTGGTGACGATGGACGATATCGAGGCGCTGGCGAAGGGGCTGTAAACAGGCAGAGAGTGGTTCACGCAGAGACGCGGAGGCGCGGAGATTGGGCTTGAGGGACATTGAGCAGATCAGCGGCGACGTCGTGGATGTCGCGTTGCGGTTGCATCGTGAACTCGGCCCCGGCCTGCTCGAAAGCGTCTACGAGGCTATTCTTGCCAGCAAGCTGGCTTCAATGGGATATGCCGTTGCACGTCAGCGGCCGATCGACATCGAGTTTGACGGCCTTCGGTTCGAGGGAGCGTTCCGCATAGATTTGCTGGTGGGAGAGCGCTTGCTGGTCGAGATCAAGTCGGTCGAGCGTTTGACCGCCGTGCACGGAAAGCAGCTTCTCACCTATTTGCGTCTGACCAAACAGCCCGTAGGGCTGCTGATCAACTTCGGCGGCGCAACGCTGAAGGAGGGGCTCAGGCGAATCGTGAACGATTATTCCCCCTCCGCGTCTCCGCGCCTCCGCGTGAACCAATAACTTCTTTCCTCTGGAGACCCCCAATGTTCGACCTCACAGGCATGACCGCACTCGTTACCGGCGCTTCCGGCGGCATCGGCTCCGCGATCGCCAGGGCGCTGGCCGCGCAAGGCGCCCGGCTCGCCGTGTCGGGCAGCAATGCCGAGAAGCTCGAGGCCTTTCGCGCCAGCCTGGGCGGCGATCATGTCGCGCTCCCCTGCAATCTTTCCGACAAGGCCCAGGTCGATGCCCTGGTGCCCCAGGCGGTCGAGGCGCTCGGCCAGCTCGACATCCTCGTCAACAATGCCGGCGTCACGCGCGACAATCTTGCGATGCGAATGAAGGACGAGGAGTGGGAGCAGGTCATCACCGTGAACCTTGAGGCCGCCTTCCGCCTGATCCGCGCCGCCGCCAAGCCGATGATGAAGGCGCGATTCGGCCGCGTCGTCTCGATCACCTCCGTCGTGGGCGCGACCGGGAACCCCGGCCAGGCCAATTATGCCGCGTCCAAGGCCGGCCTTGTCGGCATGTCCAAGGCGCTTGCCCAGGAACTGGCCAGCCGCAACATCACGGTGAACTGCGTTGCCCCGGGCTTCATCCGCTCGGCGATGACCGATGTGCTGCCTGAGGCGCAGAAGGAAGCGCTGCTCGGCCGCATCCCCGCGGGCAAGCTGGGCGAGGGCGAGGACATCGGCGCCGCCGTCGTCTATCTCGCCAGCAGGGAGGCAAGCTACGTCACCGGCCAGACCTTGCATGTGAATGGCGGTATGGCGATGCTGTGAGCCTGGCGGGGCTGGCAGGGGGCATAAGATGAAAGCGTTGACTACGGCGATCCTGTTGGCGACCACATTGCCTAATGTGTCGTTTGCGCGGGATGCGAGCGAGTTGCAATGTCTCGATGCCTTGGAAACCTCCGCCGTGGGAAGCGTGGCGTTTCAAGTGGCGCATGGCGGCGGTCCATCGCTGGAGGCGTTCGGCCGTATGATCCAGGCCAAGGCCAAACCGTGCCTCGATCGCTATCGGTGGAACGGAGCGGTTGGCGACGCGGCGGGCCGATATTTCGAGACAATCGTGATGCGGGATTACCTGGCCACCGAGCTCGGCAAGCACGATGGAGTGCTTGATCGCATCAACGTGTCCGTCGCGAACATGCCCGCCGACCGACGCGATCGCCTCATCTCCAAGGCGCTCACTTCCGCAGACAAGCAATGGATGCGCGATGAAATCCGTGCGGCTGGTTTGACGACGGACGCCACCGATCTCGAAATGGGAACGATGTACATGCTCTTCAGCGTGCGAGCCCCCCGGATGATCGAAATCTGGAAGACCTTGTGAGCGCTCTTGGAGATGGGCAAGTATCACGGGCCCAACATCGCTGCGCTAGCGGCTGGAGTGTGATGTCTATGCGTCTTTTCGGAATCGCGGCTCTCATGGCCGCAGCCTTCGCAATCCCGGCCAGGGCCGCGGATCTCGCGACGATCGATTGCGTGATCGGCAAGCTCAAGCCTGCCCTGACCGAGCAGATCGGCAAGGACGTCACGCGCAACATGGGGGAGGGCGCCGCAGTGCGCCCCACCTATGATCCGGCGGTCGGCAGCGGCATCTCGATCGCCGCCAAGGAATGCGCCGATGCGCACAAATGGTCCGAGGCGGCACTGGAGGCCGCGCGGGTCTACACGCTCGCCAGGCTCGGCCAGCCGATCGCCGAAAAGGCCGTTGTCGACCAGGGATTCGACCCCAACGAGCTCGAGACCCGGTTCGACGCGCTGCCCGAGGATGCGCGCAACCGTCCGCTCACCACCGAGGAAATGCAGCAGCTGGTGATCGCCTCGGTCACCGACGAAGCGAAGCAGACGCGCGCCAATGCGGCGCTGCTCAATAAATATTTCCTCTTCCTCAGCACCGTCCGCTACGCGGCCTGGCAGTTTTCGCAGGCCTGACCGCAACGGCACCCACGCGCACCCTCTTGCAACGACATCATGTGCGATCTAGGTGCGTTCCAACGATATTGAGCCCCTAGCTACAAAGGAAAACAGGGACCATGGCCACTCAGGAAGAGATCACCACCCGCGTGACTGCGCTCGTCGTCGATCACCTCGGTGTCGACGCAGGCGACGTTTCGCCGACGGCGAGCTTCATTGATGACCTGGGCGCCGACAGCCTCGACATCGTCGAGCTGGTGATGGCGTTCGAAGAGGAATTCGGCGTCGAGATTCCCGACGACGCGGCTGAGAAGATCAGCACCGTCGGCGACGCGGTCTCCTACATCTCCGAGCACCAGGCAGGCTGATCGCCCCCGGGCGATCGCGCCCTTATGGGCCGAGCTTGAGAATCCAGCGGCTCCCCGTCCCGGGCTCGAAGAGAGTTGGGCGGGGAGCCGTTTTGTTTTTGCCATGAAATCAGGTATTTCGCCTGCTTTCATGTGCGAATTTCGAGAAGTTTGACGGAGAAAGCGGATGCGCCGTGTAGTTGTCACCGGCCTTGGCCTCGTCACCCCGCTGGGCGCGGATGTCGAGACTGCCTGGAAGAACATCATCGCCGCCAAGTCCGGCGCGGGCACGATCACCCGCTTCGACGCGACCGATTTCCAGAGCAACTATGCCTGCGAAGTGAAGGGTCCGGACCATGAATATGGCTTCGATCCGGGCAAGCGCGTCGATCACAAGGTCCAGCGCCAGGTCGATCCGTTCATCGTCTACGGCATCGATGCCGCCGGCCAGGCGATCGAGGATGCCGGCCTCACCGACATGCCGGAGGAGATGCGCTTCCGCGCCGGCTGCTCGATCGGCTCGGGCATCGGCGGCCTGCCGGGCATCGAGAGCGAATCGCTCGTCCTGGCCGAGAAGGGCCCGAAGCGCGTCAGCCCGCATTTCGTCCATGGCCGCCTGATCAACCTGATCTCGGGCCAGGTCTCGATCAAATATGGCCTGATGGGCCCGAACCATGCGGTGGTGACCGCCTGCTCGACCGGCGCCCACTCGATCGGCGACGCCGCGCGCATGATCGCGATGGACGATGCCGACATCATGCTCGCCGGCGGCGCCGAGAGCACGGTCTGCCCGATCGGCATCGCCGGCTTCGGCCAGGCGCGCGCGCTGTCGACCGGTTTCCGCGACGACCCCACCAAGGCCAGCCGCCCTTGGGACCAGGATCGCGACGGCTTCGTCATGGGTGAGGGCGCGGGCATCGTCGTGCTCGAGGAATATGAGCATGCCAAGCGCCGCGGCGCGAAGATCTATGCCGAAGTCGTCGGCTATGGCCTGTCGGGCGACGCCTATCACGTCACGGCGCCGCATCCCGAGGGCTCGGGCGCCTTCCGCTCGATGCAGATGGCGATGAAGAAGTCGGGCCTCGACCTTGGCGACATCGACTATATCAACGCGCACGGCACCTCGACGCCGCTGGGCGACGAGCTGGAGCTCGGCGCGGTGCGCCGCCTGTTCGGCGACGCGATCGGCGGCCTCTCGATGAGCTCGACCAAGTCGGCGATCGGCCACCTGCTGGGCGGCGCGGGCGCAGTGGAGAGCATCTTCTGCATCCTGGCGCTGCGCGACCAGATCGTGCCGCCGACGCTGAACCTCGACAATCCGAGCGAGAATTGCGCGGGCGTCGATCTCGTTCCGCACATCGCCAAGCAGCGCAAGGTCCGCGCGGTGCTGAACAACTCGTTCGGCTTCGGTGGCACCAATGCCAGCCTGGTGATGAAGTCTGTCTGAGGAAGCGCCAGCGCCGGCGGAACAGCCTGCCAAGCCCCGCAAGCGGCTTGGCGGCTGTGCCGTTCTGGTCGCGATCCTGGTGCTGGTCGCGCTCGGCATGGGCGTGCTCCAGCTCTGGGGCGGGGCCGGTCCGGCGAAGCAGAATCTGACGGTGATGATCCCGGAAGGGGCGAGCCTGTCGCGCGCCGCCACCGAGCTGGAAAAGGCCGGTGCGATCGGCTCGGCTCGCCAGTTCCTCGTGCTCGCCAAGCTGCTGGGCAGCAAGGATGCGATCAAGGCGGGCGAATATCGCGTGCCGGCGCATCTCAGCCAGTCCGACATTCTCAAGATGATGCAGGGCGGCCGCACGCTCCAGCGCTTCGTCACGATTCCCGAAGGCACGCCTTCGATCCTCGTCTACGAGACGCTGATGAAGGCGCCGCAGCTCACCGGCGAGATCCAGGTGCCGGTGGAAGGCACGGTGCTGCCGGACAGCTATGCCTATAATCGCGGCGATACCCGCCAGTCGGTGCTCGATCGCATGCAGAAGGCGATGGCGACTTACCTCGCCAAGGCCTGGGAGGCGCGCAAGCCCGGCATCGCGGTGAACGATCCGCGCGACGCGCTCACGCTCGCCTCGATCGTCGAGAAGGAAACCGGCAAGCCCGAGGAGCGCCGCACCGTCGCCGCGGTCTATTCGAACCGCCTGCGCCAGAACATGATGCTCCAGGCCGACCCGACCTTCATCTACCCGATCACCAAGGGCAAGCCGCTCGGCCGCCGTCCGCTCCTCTCCGAGGTGCATGCGAAGAACGACTACAACACCTATGAGAAGGTGGGCCTGCCGATCGGCCCGATCACCAATCCGGGCCGGGCGAGCATCGACGCGGTGCTCGATCCCGCGACTTCGTCGGCGCTGTATTTCGTGGCGGACGGCACCAGCGGGCACGTGTTCGCGGACACGCTCGAGCAGCACAACGCCAATGTGCAGAAATGGTACGCGATCCGCCGGGCGCGGGGAGAGATGTGATCCGGGCCGTGCAAGAGTTGCGCGGCGAACTGCGGGTCATCGGCGACAATGCGACGCTTGTGCTTGAGGATGGCGAAGCGATCGCGATCGCCGTACCCGGTTTCCTTGAGAGGCTGTTGGATGGGGTGCCCTGCTATGTCGGTGGTTCCTATCTCTATCGGGACCGGGTGCTGATTTTCGGCACAGTGGATAGTCGAACCCGGCTATTGGTGGAGTTCCAATCGGGAACGCTGTTCCGCGAAGACGAAGGCGACTATCCCTTCTGATGCCTTTGCCGCCAGGCGGGCCTCGTCGCGTGGAAGAGGGAGGGCAGTGGGTGGATCTGCATTCCGCCGTGCCGCTTCCCCGGCGAGGGATATCCGCAGGACATCCCCGTCCGCTTGTCTCCCAAATCGCGGCGTGTAACATTGTTTCGTCATCGCTACGAAACCGGGGAATCGCCGCATGCATCGCCTTGTCCTGCCCAGCCTTCTGCTTGCCACCGCCGCGCCGGCCTGGGCACAGGACAAGGCCGAGCCGCCGGCCGCCAAGGGGCAGGGCTATCGCGAGCAGCTGAAGGCGGAGGCCGAGGCGGCATGGGCGCGTCCGCCCGTCGCGGAAGCCAGCGCGGTCAGCCATGGCGCCGTGACGGTGGCGGGGCAGAACATCGCCTATACCGCCACCGCCGGCACGCTCACCGTCCGCGATGACGAGGGCAAGCCCACCGCATCCTATTTCTACACCGCCTATACCCGGGATGGGGTGGGGAAGGGGCCGCGCCCGGTTACCTTCTTCTACAATGGCGGCCCTGGCTCACCGACGATCTGGCTGCACATGGGCAGCTTCGCGCCGGTGCGCGTGACCACCGCCAATCCCGAATATATCCGCCCAGCACCCTATGGCTTCGGCCCCAATTCCCATTCGCTGATCGACAAGACCGACATGGTGTTCGTCGACGCGATCGGCGCCGGCTGGTCGCGGCCGCTGGGCGACAAGACCGGCAAGGATTTCTGGGGCGTCGACCAGGACGCCGATGGCTTCGCCCGCGCGATCCTGCGCTACACCAGCAAGTTCAACCGCTGGGCCTCCCCGAAATTCCTGTTCGGCGAAAGCTATGGCACGCTGCGCAACCCGGTGGTTGCCGCCAAGCTCGAATCCGCGGGCCTCAGCCTCAACGGCATCGTCCAGTTCTCGACGATCATGAACTATGGCGTGCGCCAGCCGGGCTATGACCAGAATTATCTTACCCTGTTCCCGACGATGGCGGCGACGGCCTGGTATCACAACCGCCTGCAGAACCGCCCGGCGGACCTGGGCGCCTTTCTCGACGAAGTGCGAGCCTTCACCAGCGGCCCCTATGCCGCGGCGCTGGCCAAGGGATCGACGATCTCGCCGGAGGAAAAGGCCGCGGTCGCGGCAAAGATGGCCGAATATACCGGCATCGGCCAAGCCTATATCCTGCGCGCCGACCTGCGCCTCACTCTGCCGCGCTTCCAGACCGAGCTGCTGCGGGATCGCCGCCTGGCCGTGGGCCGGCTCGACTCCCGCTACCTGCTGAACGTTACCGATGCCAATGCCGACAGCCCCGAGGACGATCCCGCCTCGACCGCGGTCTCGGGTGCCTTTGTCGCGACGTTCCAAGACTATGCGACGCGCGTGCTCGGCTACAAGACGGACATGCCCTATCGCATGAGCGCGCGGGGCCCGGGCTTCGAATGGGACTGGAAGCATCGCGCGCCGGGCGACGGTACCCATCTGGCGCCGGACAGCGCCGTCGACCTCGCCTATACCATGCGCACCAATCCCTATCTCAAGGTGTTGTTCATCAACGGCTATTTCGACTTCGCCACGCCCTTTTACGGCGCGGAGTTCGATGTCAGCCACATGTTGCTGGATTCGCAGCTCCAGAAGAACATCCGCTTCACTTACTATCATGCCGGGCACATGGTGTATCTGAATCCGGACACGCTGCCCGAGATGCACCGCGATCTCGCGACCTGGTATGACGATGCGCTGCGCGCCGCGGCCTCGAGCAGCCCGCCGGCGCGTCCGGAGGCCAAGGCCGGCAAGAACTGACGAGAGGGTTCGGGTACGGCTTCAGGCGAAGCCTTCGCCCGGCCCCAATCCAAGCTTGCCGTGGTGGTGGACGGCGATGCCGTTCAGGAAGCTGTTCGCGATCTCCGGGCGCGCTCATGGACATGCTCGGCGGCGTCCCCGCCACCGATCTCGGCCAGGGTCGCGGCGAACAGGTCGAGCCAGCGCGCGAACATCGGCTTATCGAGCCCCGGCATGGCGAGGTGCAGCGGCATCGGCCGCCCCAGATACTCGCCGCTGCTGAACAGGACCGAGCGCCAGAAGCGCTTCATCTGGGCGAGATGCGGCTCCCAATCGGTGATCCGCGCGCCGAAGACCGGGCCCAGCACCGGATCGGCTTGCACGCGACCATAGAAGCGCTCGACCAGCTCGGAGACATAGGCATCGTCGATCCCCATCTCCGCCGCCGTCCGCCGCTTCTCGTCGCGCATCGCGATGGCATGGGCGGAGGGTGTGCCGGTCTTTTCCATGGCGGGTATGTGGTGTGGATAGCCCGCGATGGAAATGGGGCATTCCGTCCCAGATGTGCGGCCATGGCTACTATACCGTCATCCCGGCGAAAGCCGGGATCTCGGGCGATGAAGGGGCAGGGCGGCCGGCTGGACCACAAGTCGCACGGCGTGCCGTGCATCGGGGTCGCAGCCTCGCCCGCCCAACGCGTCCAGCAGCACCGCGAAGGCAAGGGCTCGAAATTCCGCGCTCGGTACAGCTTCCAGCCCGAGCCCCATGACATGATCGACGACGCGATCCGTCGCGAGAAGCTCGCTCAAGGAGTGGAGGCGAGAATGGAAGCTCGAGTGGATCGAGCGCTCCAATCCCGAATGGCGCGATTGTTCGACGACATTCGGGAATGGAGCCGCCCGAGATCCCGGGCTTTCGCCGGGATACGATATTTGTTTGAGGGCCGTCGCCCGGCGAAAGCCGGGGTCTCAGGCGATCAGCCCTTCAGCGTCGCCGCTTCGCGCGCCAGTGCCTCGACCTGCTCGTAGCTCGCGCCCTTGGGGGTGACCCAGGAGCCGCCGACGCACAGGATCGGATCGAACGCCAGCCATTCCGGCGCGGTCGCGGCCGAGATGCCGCCGGTCGGGCAGAATTTGCACTGGTAGAAGGGCGCGGCGAGCGCCTTCAGAGCCTTCAGCCCGCCCGAAGTCTCGGCCGGGAAGAACTTGAAATGCGCCAGGCCCAGGTCGAGCCCGCGCATGATGTCGCCGGCATTGGCCACGCCCGGCAGATAAGGCACGCCGCTGCGCACGATCGCGTCGCCCAGCCGGTCGGTCAGGCCCGGCGAGACGATGAACTCGGCATCGGCCTTCATCACCTGCTCGAACTGCTCGGTGTTCACCACCGTGCCCGCGCCGACGATCGCGCCCTCGACCTTCTTCATCTCGGCGATCGCCTCCAGTGCGGCCCCGGTGCGCAGCGTCACCTCGAGCACGCGCAGGCCGCCCTTCACCAGCGCCTCCGCCAGCGGCCGGGCCGTGGCGGCGTCTTCGATCACGAGCACCGGGATCACCGGCGCGGTCTTCATGATGGCTTCGATATTCAAAGGGCATGCTCCTGCGCGAACGCCGCGGCGGCGCCGTACAGGCCCGGCTGCGGGTGCGTGATGAGCTTCACCGGAATGGAAGACATCAGCCCCTGGAACCGGCCCTTGGCGACGAACCGCTGGCCGAAGCCCGACTGCAACAGATGGTCCTTGAGTCGCAACCCCAGACCGCCGGCAATCACCACGCCGCTTGGGCCGTGGCACAGCGCCAGGTCGCCGGCAACTGCGCCCAGGCTCAGGCAGAAGCGGTCGAG
Source organism: Sphingomonas sp. CBMAI 2297 (assembly GCF_029870595.1). Lineage (GTDB taxonomy): Bacteria > Pseudomonadota > Alphaproteobacteria > Sphingomonadales > Sphingomonadaceae > Sphingomonas. Next base: position 162,388 of record NZ_JAPDIR010000004.1, on the reverse strand, counting down.
CGCGGCCACCGCCAGTTCGTCCTTGCCCTCCAGCGCGAGACCCCAGATCGCCTTGTCGTCGAGCCGGTGGACCGGCTTGCCCTCGAGCTCCGCCAGCGTCTCATAGAGCGAGACGATCGCCGGGCCGGCCACCACGCGCTCCTTGGAGACGCGGGTATAGGTCTTGCGCAGGCGCTTCACGAGCGCATCCTCGATCGGGTCGAGCGGCGCGAAATCGCTGTGCCCGCCTTCGGTGGCGATCACGTCATATCCGGCGCGGTGGCGGAAGACCTGGGCCACGCCCAGGCCGGTGCCGGGGCCGCACACGGTGATCGACCCCTTTTCCGGCAGCGCCTGGTCCGGCCCGCACAGATGGAGGAAATGCTCCTCGCCCATCTGCGCGACGGCATGGCCGATCGCCTCGAAATCATTGACCACCGTCCAGCTGTCGGCGCCCAGCCGCTCGGGGATCAGGGCAGGACGGATGATCCAGGGATTGTTGGTGAGCTTGATGATGTCGCCGCCCACCGGCGAGGCCACGGCCAGCGCCGCCGCCTTGGGCAAGTCCCGACCCAGCGTCTCGCCATAGGCCTGCCAGGCGAGCTGCAGGCTGGCATGTTCCGCCACCTTCTGTGTGATCGGCTCGCTGATCGAGACCACGCGGCCCTTTGCCACTTCGGCAATGGCGAAGCGGGCGTGCGTGCCCCCGATATCGACCGCGACGACTTCCATTCGGGCTCCTGATCCTCTCATCCGCCTGGGCCTGTCAACGTTGCCATGCCCGGCTGCGCCCTTCTTCCCCCGTGCGACGCAGAAGTAAAGGACAACCGTCCCGTGATATTTCCGTCGTCCCGGCGAAAGGCGGGATCTGAGGCAAAGGCGCGGGGCGAGAGCCGCACGAGATCCCGGCTTTCGCCGGGATGACGGCTTTGGCTTAAAGCCCTGCTTCGGCCAGCATCGCGGAAGCGCCCTGCTCGGCTTCGTCGCAATGGTGGCGCAGCATCGCGAACAGCTCGCGGCCGGTGCCGATCGCCGGCGGGGGCGGCGCCACATGCGCGCGCGCGTCCCATTCCGCTGCGTCGACCAGCGCGCTCAGCTCGCCCGTCTCGGCGCAGAGCCGCACCACATCGCCGTCGCGCAGCTTGCCGATCGGCCCGCCTCCCAGCGCCTCGGGGCTGAGATGGATCGCGCAAGGCACCTTGCCGCTCGCGCCCGACATCCGCCCGTCGGTCACCAGCGCGACCTTGTATCCGCGATTCTGGAGGACGCCCAGCGGCGGGGTGAGCTTGTGCAGCTCGGGCATGCCATTGGCCTTGGGGCCCTGGAAGCGCACGACCACCACCACATCGCGATCGAGCTCGCCCGCCTTGAAGGCCTGCTGCACCTCGGCCTGGTCCTGGAAGACGCGGCACGGCGCCTCGATCGTCCAGCGCTCGCGCTCCACCGCGCTCACCTTGATGCAGGCGCGGCCCAGATTGCCCTTGAGGATGCGGAAGCCGCCCTCGGGCGAAAAAGGTGCCTCGGCAGTGCGCAGGATGGTGTCGTCGCCGCTCTCGGCGCCGTGATCGACCCATATCAGTTCGTCGCCGGCCATCTCCGGCTTGCGGCCATAGTCCGCCATGCCGCCCTTGCCGACAGTCAGCGTGTCGGCATGCATCAGCCCGGCGCGGAGCAGTTCGCGGATCACGAAGGTCGGGCCGCCGACATCCTCGAAGCCGTTCACATCGGCCGAGCCGTTGGGATAGACGCGCGCCAGCAGCGGCACCACGCGCGAGAGCCGGTCGAAATCGTCCCAGTCGATCGTGATCCCGGCCGCGCGCGCGAACGCCGGCACATGGATCAGATGGTTGGTCGAGCCGCCCGTCGCCAGCAGCACGATGGCGGCGTTCACGATCGCCTTCTCATCGACGACATGGCCGATCGGGCGATAGTCGTCGCCGTTCCAGCCGATCTCGGCGAGCCGGTGGACGGCGGCGCGGGTCAGCTCCTGGCGTAGCTTGGTGCCGGGATTGGCGAAGGCCGCGCCCGGCATGTGCAGGCCCATCGCCTCCATCATCATCTGGTTGGAGTTCGCGGTGCCGTAGAAGGTGCAGGTGCCCTTGGAGTGATAGGCGGCGATCTCGGCGTCGAGCAGTTCGTCGCGGCCCACCTTGCCCTCGGCATAGAGCTCGCGGATCCGCGCCTTCTCCTTGTTGGCCAGGCCCGAGCGCATCGGGCCGCCCGGCACCAGCACCATCGGCAGATGGCCGAAGCGCAGCGCGCCCATTACCAGCCCGGGCACGATCTTGTCGCAGATGCCGAGCAGCGCCGCGCCTTCGAAGGTGCGGTGGGAGAGGGCGACCGCGGTGCTCAGCGCGATCGTGTCGCGGCTGAACAGCGAGAGCTCCATGCCCTGATAGCCCTGGGTCACGCCGTCGCACATCGCCGGCACGCCGCCCGCCACCTGCGCGGTGGCCCCGGCCTCGTGCGCCCAGACCTTCATCTGCTCGGGATAGCGGTAATAGACCGCATGCGCCGACAGCATGTCGTTATAGGCGGTGACGATGCCGATATTCATCGAGTGCCCGGCCTTCAGCTGGTCGCGCTGCTCATCGGTGCCGGCATAGGCATGGGCGAGATTGGCGCAGCCGAGCTTGGGCCGGTCGTTGCCCGACTCGCGCTCGGCCTCGACCAGCGCGAGATAGGCGCGGCGGCGCGCCTTGGAGCGTTCGATCACCCGATCGGTGACGGCGGCGATTTCGGTGTGGAGCTGGGTCATGTGCCTATTCCGCTTGTACTGGCTGCTCCCCGGCTGCGGCCGGGGCCCGATATCGGGCTGATTGTCGAGGCGCCCGAACCTCTCGAACGACATCGCGACCGGGCCCCGGCCGCCGCGAGCGCCCGCGGGGCGGACGCTCGGGGCTGGCTTTGCCGGGAACCGGGCAAGGCGTCATGCCGCCCAGTGGATATCCACCGGCAGCTCGACATCGGCGAGGACGCGGCCGACCGGATAGCTCGACGAAGCGCCCTGCTCGATCGCCGCTTCCAGCACTTCCTTCTTCGCCTCGCCGGTGATCGCGATCATCAGCGCGCGGGCGGAGACGATGGCGGCGCGCGACAAAGTCACGCGGGCGACCGGCGCTTCCGGCGGCAGGGGATCGGGCATCACGCCCAGCGCGCGCCGCTCCTTCGGTCCGTTCAGCGCCTCGTCGAAATCGGGGCCCGGGAAGATCGAGGCGCAATGCCCGTCGGTGCCGATGCCGAGCAGGCAGAGATCCAGCGGCCAGTGCACGTCCTGGAGCAGCGCGTCGGCCGAGCGGCCCGCTGCCTTGTAGTCCGGCGCCTTGTCGCTCACCAGCGGGATCACCCGCGCGCCCTTGGGAATGAAGATCTTGCCGATCGCGGTGACGTTGGAGAGCGGATCGCCCAGCGGCACGATGCGATCGTCGCCGGGAAGGATCGTCACGCGCTTCCAGTCGATCTTGGCGCCGGCCAGCTTCTCGTAGATCGGCAGCGGGGTCTTGCCCCCGCCCAGCGCGATCACCGCAGCGCCGCGCGCGTCGATCGCGCTCTCGATGATGAAGCCGATGTCGCCGGCGACGGCCTCTGCCATCTCGTCGGCGCTGTCATAGTCCCACCATTCGATTTCGGTCGTCATGTTCGTTCCTTGCGTTTCAGATGGGTATTCCCGGCTCGAAAATCATCGTCCTGCCGAACTGCCCGACGATCGTCTCGCGCCAAATATCCCATGTTCGTCATCCCCGCGAAGGCGGGGGGACGGTTAAGTTCGCGGCACTGCCTTACGGCAACTCACTCGTTCCACGTCACGCCGTCGCGCTCGGTCAGCGCGATGGCGGCGCTCGGACCCCAGCTGCCCGAGGCATAGGGCTTGGGCTTCACATTCCCGGCTTTCCAGCCTTCGCGGATCGCGTCGATCCACGCCCATTGCGCCTCCACCTCGTCGCGGCGCACGAACAGCGTGGGATCGCCTTCGATAAGGTCGAGGAACAGCCGCTCATAGGCGATGCGGCGGCGAGTGCCGGCGAACTCATGCTCCAGGCTCAGGTTCAGCGGCACTTCCTTCAGGCGGATGCCGTCGCGGTCGAGCCCGGGCTCCTTCGCCATCACCAGCAGCTGGATATATTCCTCGGGCTGGAGGCGGATCACCAGCACGTTCGGCTTCAGCGCGCCGCCGCGATCCTCGAAGATGGAGTGCGGCACCGGCTTGAACTGGATCACGATCTCGCTGCGCCGTTCCGCCAGCCGCTTGCCGGTGCGCAGATAGAAGGGCACGCCGTGCCAGCGCCAATTATCGACATGCGCCTTGATCGCGACGAAGGTCTCGGTGTCCGAGGGCTTTTCCAGATCGGTGTCGTAGGAGCGCACGATCTCGCCCTTCACCGCGCCGCCGCCATATTGGCCGGTCACGGTCAGGTTGGGCACATCGGCCCCGGCGACCGGGCGCAGCGAGCGCAGCACCTTCACCTTCTCGTCGCGGATCGAGGTGCCGTCGAAGCGGGCCGGCGGCTCCATCGCGATCAGCGCGAGCAGCTGGAGCATGTGGTTCTGCACCATGTCGCGCAGCGCGCCGACATCGTCATAATAGCCCGCGCGACCTTCGAGGCCGACCGTCTCGGAGACGGTGATCTGGACATGATCGATCCCCTGCGCGTTCCACACCGGCTCGAACAGCGAATTGCCGAAGCGCAGCGCCAGGATGTTCTGCACCGTCTCCTTGCCCAGATAATGGTCGATCCGGAAGGTGCGATCCTCCGGAAACGCCTCGGCGACGATGTCGTTGACGATGCGGCTCGACTGGAGGTCGACGCCCAGCGGTTTCTCCAGCCCGATGCGGACATTGGCGCCGGTCAGCCCGGCGGATTCGAGCCCCTTGATCGTGGGCCCGAACAGCGAAGGTGCGGTCGACAGGAAGATGGCGAGCCCGCTGGAGATGTCGCCGAGCTTCTCGGCCAGCGCGGCGAAGCCTTCCGTCTTCGAGGCATCGAGCCGCTGATAGAAGATCCGCTCGAGAAAGCTGCCGACAGCGCTGTCATCCTTCCTGTCGGCCGGCACGAAATGATCGAGCGCTTCGCGGGCGAATGCGCGGAAGCCGGCATCGTCATAGTCCGAGCGGGCGGTGCCCGTGATGGTCAGCCCTTCGGGCAGCAGGCCGTCGGCATGAAGACCATAAAGCGAGGGGAGCAGCATCCGCTGGGAAAGGTCGCCGGTGGCACCGAACAAAAGCAATTTGCCCGCGGGCTGTCGCATGGATCGCCTCTCTGTCGTCGTTTCGGGCCCGCGAGACACCAATGAGGCGCAAAGATCAAGGCCGGGTGGCCGGTCCTAGCTAAGGTAACCGGTGGCAACGGCAAGCCGGGGAGGGGGTTTGTTCGCGCAACGACGCTATGACGCGACGAAGAAGCGGAAGGCGGTTCGCGCAGAGACAAGGCGGTTGGCGCAGAGCGCGCGGAGGCGTTGTGTGCCTGGCCGGCGCTGCCCCATTCGTCATCCCGGCGAAGACCGGGATCTCAAGCCGCATCGCATTGCCGCACGAGATCCCGGCTTTGGCCGGCGTGAAAGCATCTCGGCGCGAACTAAGGAAAAGGCCGGGCATCACGCCCGGCCCAGCTAAACCCGCAGGCAAACAAGTCCTACAGCACCAGTCCCGCGGTCTGGTCGAACCCCGCCATGATGTTGAGGTTCTGCACCGCCGCGCCGGCCGCGCCCTTGCCGAGATTGTCGAGGGTCGCCACCAGCCGTGCCTGGCCGGTCTCGGGATTGCCGAAGACCCGCAGCGAAAGCCGATCGGTTCCCGCGTCCTCCTCGATGCACACTGTCGCCGCGTCGCCGGGCAGCACCCGCACGATCGGCGAATCCCTGTATGCCTCGCGCAGCGCATTCTCGATGGCGTCCAGCGACGGCCGGCGCGTGAATGCCTGAAGGGGCAGGGGGACTTCGACCAGCATGCCGCGATAGGTCCGCGCCACCGCCGGCTGGAAGATCGGCGGATGGACGATGCGCGCGTGCTTGGTCATCTCCGGCACATGCTTGTGCGCGAGGTTGAGGCCATAGTTGCGGAACGCGGTGCCGGTGTGATTCGGCGCGCCCGCATCCTCGAACTCGGCGATCATCGACTTGCCGCCGCCCGAATAGCCGGAGACCGCGTTGACGGTCAGCGGATGGTCGTGCGGCACCAGGCCCGCGCGAATCAGCGGGCGGACCAGCGCGAGGAAGCCGGTGGGATAGCAGCCCGGATTGGAGACTCGCGCCGCCTCGGCGATCTGGGCGGCCTGGCCGGGTTCCAGCTCGGGAAAGCCATAGGACCAGCCATCGGCCACGCGGTGCGCGCTCGAAGCGTCGATCACGCGAACCTTGGCGGCCTTGATCATCTCCACCGCCTCGCGCGCGGCGTCGTCGGGCAGGCAGAGGATCACGAAGTCCGCCGAATTGAGCGCATCCTCGCGCTTCGCGGCATCCTTGCGGTCCTTGTCGCTCAGGATGATCTGCTCGATCCCCTCGCGGCCGTCGAGCCGCTCGCGGATTTCCAGGCCCGTGGTGCCCACGGCGCCGTCGATGAAGACGCGAATCGTCATGCCGCCGGGCGCTCCAGCATCGCGGCGGGCACATAGCCGACCAGATTGTGCCCGGGCGCGACGCCCCAGGCGTGGTCGCCGGCGAATTCGAGCACTTCGAACGAATCCCCCGCCGAAAGCTGGGCGAGAGTCTCCGAATCGGGCTTGGGGCCGGCATGGAGCGCTATGGGCGAGGCGATGATGCGAGGCATAGGCGCCGCATAATGGGGTGCGAACACCCGATCCGCCAGACGTACGTCTGCCAGGTCACGACGAACGGCATCGACCCTGGGATCGATGGGAACCGAACGGCCCTTCAGCGAGAAACGCTTACGCGCTGGCCCTGCGGGCGACTGGCTCGATGTGCTGGCCAGTGAGGAAATGCCCGAATTCTGCAAGAAACTCTGCCCCTTCCGCGGTCTTTGCGACGAAGATGTTCCGCTTGTCGGTATCGTCGCGTTGACGGCGCAGATAGCCGAGCGTGCCCAGACGATTCAAGGCACGCGTGACGACGGGCTTCGAGACGTTCAAAGCCCGGGCCAATCCGCGCACGGTATGGGGGCCGGGATCCAGATAGACGAGCATCAGCAGCGCCATTTGCCGATTGGTCAGGTCCGGTTCGCCCGATCGCACATAGTCGACGAGCGTGTTCTTCCAGGAAGAAAGCGAGCTGTCGGTCATTGCGTTCACGGCATCTACTCTGTTGTTTTGCCCCCGATACGCCGGGGCTGAAGCTCATAACGCGCGTGAACCGATCCGGTTTCAGTCCGGATGCGAAATGTTACGGCTTTGTTGAACCGGCGGGGCCAGCTGGGCCTTCCAACGGTTGATCGGAGCGGGCGGCTCCCCTATGTGCCGCCTTTCTTCAAGAGGTCCGCGCATTTCATGTTCACCTTCCTGCTCATCGTCCAGGCCTTCATCGCCGCGGGTCTCGTCGGCGTGATTCTCCTGCAGAAGTCGGAGGGCGGCGGCCTCACCTCGAGCGGCAGCCCCTCGGGCCTGATGTCGGCGCGCAGCGCGGCGGACTTCCTGACGCGCACCACCGCGATCCTCGCCACGGCGTTCATCGCCATGTCGATCCTGCTGGCCTTCCTGGCCGCGAATCGCCACGGCGCGACGATCGACGCCTCGCTCCAGCGCGCCGCGCCGGCCGCGGCGCCGCAGGCGCTGCCGACCACGGCGCCTCCGGGTGGCGCGGTGCCGTTCGCCCCGGGCAACAGCACGGCTCCGGCCGCGCCGTCGCCGGCGCAGGGCAACAGCACGGTTCCGCTGGCCCAATAAGCTTCGCCGGCCCCGGCGCGTCCGGGGCCTGTCCACAAAAAATCTGCGCACCGGCGTGAGTCGCACGCTTGCCGGTGCGCGCCCATTCACGTTAGGCGTTTTCTCCCATGGCGCGGTATATCTTCATCACCGGCGGCGTGGTCTCCTCGCTAGGCAAGGGTCTCATGGCGGCGAGCCTCGCGGCTTTGCTCCAGGCGCGTGGCTATCGGGTCCGCATCCGCAAGTTCGATCCCTATCTCAACGTCGATCCCGGCACGATGTCGCCGCACCAGCATGGTGAGGTGTACGTGACCGACGACGGCGCCGAGACCGATCTCGACCTGGGGCATTATGAGCGCTTCACCGGCGTCGCATCGCGCCAGTCGGACAACATCACCTCGGGCCGGATCTACAAGACGATCATCGAGCGCGAGCGCCGCGGCGACTATCTGGGCGCCACCGTCCAGGTGATCCCGCACGTGACGGATGCGATCAAGGCGTTCGCCCAGGAAGATACCGAGGATCTCGATTTCGTGCTGTGCGAGATCGGCGGCACCGTCGGCGACATCGAGTCGCTGCCCTTTGTCGAGGCGATCCGCCAGCTCCGTAACGACCTGGGCCGCAACCAGTCGGTCAGCGTCCATCTGACGCTGGTGCCGTACATCGCCGCTGCCGGCGAGCTGAAGACCAAGCCGACTCAGCACAGCGTGCGCGAGCTCGCTTCGCTCGGCGTCCATGCCGATGTGATCGTCTGCCGTAGCGAGAAGCCGCTGCCGGCGAGCGACCGCGCCAAGATCGCGCTGTTCTGCAACGTGCCCGCCTCGTCGGTCATTCCGGCGCTCGACGCGCCGAGCATCTACGGCGTGCCGCTCCAATATCATGCCGAGGGCCTCGACGTCGAAGTGCTCAAGGCCTTCGGCATCGACGTCCAGGGCTCGCCCGACCTCAGCCGCTGGGAAGAGATCGTCGACCGCGTCCTCAATCCCGAGGGCGAAGTCACGATCGGCGTGGTCGGCAAATATATGGGCGTGCCCGACGCCTATAAGTCGCTCACCGAGGCGCTCACGCATGGCGGCATCGCCAACCGGGTGAAGGTCAATATCCGCTGGCTCGACGCCGAGCTGTTCGAGCACGACAAGGAGGAAGAGATCACCGCGGCGCTCGAGCCGCTGCATGGCATCCTCGTCCCCGGCGGCTTCGGCGAGCGCGGCAGCGAGGGCAAGATCGCCGGCGTGAAGTTCGCCCGCGAGCGCAGCGTGCCGTTCTTCGGCATCTGCCTCGGCATGCAGATGGCCTGTATCGAGGGCGCCCGGGCCGGTGGCGTAGCCGACGCCTCCACCACCGAGTTCGGCCCGACCGAGCAGCCGGTGGTCGGCATGATCACCGAGTGGATGACCTCGGAAGGCCTGCAGACGCGCGAGGCGGGCGGCGACCTGGGCGGCACGATGCGCCTCGGCGCCTATCCCGCGAAGCTCGGGGGCAATTCGGTGGTCGCGTCGATCTACGGAGCGGAGGAAATCAGCGAGCGCCATCGCCATCGCTACGAGGTCAACACCGCCTACAAGCCGGTGCTCGAGCAAGGCGGGCTGGTCTTCTCGGGCATGTCGCCGGACGGTTCGCTGCCCGAGATCGTCGAGCGGCCGGACCATCCCTGGTTCGTCGGCGTGCAGTTCCATCCTGAGCTCAAGTCGAAGCCCTTCGATCCCCATCCCCTGTTCGCCAGTTTCATCCAGGCGGCGGTGCGGCAGAGCCGGCTGGTCTGACCCCGGCTGCATCGAGACGCGAAAGGCCGGGCCGGGTGCCCGGCCTTTTTGCGTTCGCGCAGGCGCGCGCTCGACCAAAGTCTTGCGATAGTGCGATGCGGCCTGAGATCCCGGCTTTCGCCGGAATGACGAAAGGGGCGGCGTTCGGGCACCCGCTTGCAATGTAGGATTTGGAATGTTCTTCGTTTGTTCTCAACAAGCGAGGAGACCTCAAATGGCATATGTGGATTCCGCGGATCTGGCCGGCACCGGTGCCGGGCAGGGCGCTTCCATGGTCGGCTTTGTGCAAGCCAAGGCGGGGGCAGTCCCGGCGACGGTGGAAGGCAAATTGCGCGAAACGGTCAGCGTTCGGGACTTTGGCGCCGTCGGCGACGGCGTTGTGAACGATACGGCGGCGATCAACGCGATGCTCGCGGCGATGGGTGGCTCTGGCAGCACGGGCTTCTATCGAACCCGTTTCCCCTATGGCGGCTATTGTATCGACCAGTTGCGGTTCGACATGGCCGGGGCCAGGCACGAGTTCGACCAGGCCATCCTGATCGGAACCGCGATTTCCCCGAAGAAAAGTGCCGTCGATCTGCGTGCGGGGCAGTCCTGGCACTATGGCCTCAAGGTTAAGGGGCCCTTCTCCGCGACCGCCTACGAGTGCGGCGTGCATCACTATACGAACGATCTGGCGCTGTATAATCCCGGCTATCTCGACGTGCACGACGCCTATGTGGAGGGCTTCGAGCTTGGCTGGGCGATCGGCGCGCTGCCGAGTCAGGGCGGGGTGATCCCGAAGCAGATTCCCGATCAGAACGTCCACGCGCCGGATGACGTGGCGATCGACGCCCCCTTGTCCGAACTCACCTATACCAATCCGAAGATAGAGTTCTGCCCGAAGGGGCTTCGCATGGAACAGCCCAATGGAAAGGTCACGATCGTCGGCGGCCGCATCCATAGCGAAAGCAAGCATTGGGCGGGATATGACACCACTCAGACCTATGCCGTGGAGATCGCCAACGCCGGATCCGAGCTTTCGCTGGTCGGCGGGACTGTCGAACATGTGCAGGGGGGCGAGGACGGCGCGTGCCTGAAGGTCCTCGACGGGACGCTCCACGCGAACAATGTGACCATCGAGACCACCGTGTCGCATTATGTGGCGGGTTCCGGCGTGCTTCGCCTCACCCATATCCAGAATAACGGGCTGAACGCAGTCACGCGCGGTTATCTCGAGGTGCATTCCGGCGCCACCGGGACCTTCGAGATCTCGAACAGCCCCATCCTCTGGCCCTATGGCCGCGTGGGTACGGATGGTCCCGGATTTCGGGCGGTATCCGGCCTCGCGGGGGAAACGGCCATCAACCTCAACTTCGTCTGCAAGTTCGACAAGGTTTCGCTGGACGGCGCGCCTGTCAGCTTCAGCGGCGGGTATCGGCCGATCGTGAAGGGGCTGCGCTCGATCTTTCGCGATTGCGAGCTTCTGTCCCGCTCCTTTCCCGAAGCGAACATCCTGTACCGATACCGGCTGCACGATGGCGAGGATCGACTGATGGGCGCGGTCGATCGAAACGGTGCGTCGATGGGGGCATTCGCGATGTCGCGCACCTCGGCGACAGTCGGCGGCTGGAACCTCACGGTCGCGGGGCCGTGCGGCTATGGCTTCGTCACCGCCGGGCTGCCCAGCATCGCCGGGATTCCGGTTGCCAGCGCACTTCGGCTGGAGAGCGTGGCCGGCGGCGGCACGATATCGGCACAGACGCCGATCCTCCACTCCAAGCATGACGGGCTGGAGCTGCTCCGCGGCTTCATCCGCACCGGCGCCAGCAGCGCGAATATCCGGATTCGCGCCTATTTCTATCGGTTCGGCGTAGCTGCTCCCACGGCCACGAGCGACATTTTCCTGGGCATGGAAAACCAGTTCGGTTCCGCCTGGCAACCGCTCCTGCTCGCATTCCCGGCGCCTGCCGACTGCGAGGACATGCGGATCGAGATATATTGCGAGAACGGCGCCTGGATCGAGCTTTGTGACCTGAAGCTCACCTGATCTCCAACGCTGCCGGGGTAAGGTCCGGGCCCTATGGCCGCAGGACCCGCCCCGGCGGCCGCGGCGCGATCATTCCCCCGAAACCGGCACTCGGCGCCGAAACCCCCTCCAAATCCTCGCCCGCATCGATTAGCGAGCGGCCCATGCGTATCCTGTTCGCCGTCCTCGCCCCGTTTCTCATTGCCGCCGCCGCGCCGCAGGAGCCTGCCACGGTCCGTGTCCGCGTCGTCACCTCGGCGGGCAACATCACGCTCGCGCTCGATGCGAAGCGTGCCCCGAAGACGGTCGCCAACTTCATGGCCTATGTCGATGATGGCCGGCTCGACGGCACGCAATTCTATCGATCGGCCCGGCGCAAGGGCGCGCCGACCCAGGGCTTCGTCCAGGGCGGCATCGGCACCGATGCGCGGCGCATGCTGCCCTCGGTCCTGCTCGAACCGACCAGCCAGACCGGCATCCGCCACCTCGACGCCACCATCTCGATGGCGCACGGCCCCAATCCCGACGGCGCCAATTGCAACTTCTCGATCATGGTCGGGCCGAATCCCGGGCTGGACGCGCGTGGCGCCTATCGCGGCTTCGCGGCGTTCGGGAAGGTGATCTCCGGCATGGACGTGGTGAAGCGCATCCTCGCGCTCCCCACCGGCGGCGGTCGCGATGCGATGAAGGACCAGATGATCCTGCAGCCGGTCCGGATCCTGCGCGTCGAGCGGCTGGACGGTGTCGCCCGGCCCTCCGGCTATGCAAAGCCCTGGCTGTTCGGGCCGGCATCGCGGTAGTTTCCCGCTACGGGGAAATCCAGGATCGCCCCTGGACACAAACCGGCAAAATATATTCCCCCGATTTGGTTCGATCGGCCTGGTCCTCTCCTATGACGAGGATTGGGATTAGATCGAAACGCCCTCCGCTCGCAGGCTTCTCGCGTCTGGCCCGAAAAATAGTTTCGGATGCCGGCCCCCCGGTCCGGCAGGGAGGGAATTGATGATTATTCAGGACATGCCGATACCGCGCAAGCTTGCGGTCGCCTTCATCACGCTCGTCTGCATCTTCGCCGGCATCGGCTGGCTGCTCTTCTCGAGCCTGCAGACGGTCGGAACCGCCTCCGAGGACAAGGAGCGCGCGTTCGACGTCACTGCCAGCGCCGACCAGATCATGACGCAGGTCCTCGAGGAGCAGAGCGCTGTCCGCGCCTATGTCATCCTGCGGAACGCGGATTTCCTGGTCACCTACAAGGATGCGCGCAAGAAGATCGACGAGGCCGCCGACGCCTTTCGGCGCGACACCAAGCTGCCCGAGCAGCGGGCGCGGCTCGAGAAGCTGATGAACGCGGTCCGCGAGCTCGACGGCAAGCTCGACAACATGATCGCGCTCGCCCGGAACCCGGCGACCCAGGCCGAGGCGCAGCAGCTCGCCGGCGTCAAGCAGCTCGGCGCGATCCGCGAAGTGATGGGCGAGATCAGCCAGATCCAGGCGGAGCGCGTGGCCTCGACCAAGAAGGTGGAAGCCGATGCCCGTGCCGGAGCGGTGGCCGCGCTCACCTTTGGCGGCGCGTTCGGCATCGCCATGGCGGTGCTCCTCGGCTGGCTGCTCACCCGGATGATCGCACGCCCGATCAAGGGGATGACCACGCTGATGGGTCGCCTGGCCGGCGGCGAGAACACGATCGAGGTGCCGGGCACCGATCGCAAGGACGAAGTGGGCGGCATGGCCAAGGCAGTGCTCGTCTTCCGCGACGCCGCGGTCGCCAAGGAAAAGGCCGATGCGGCGAAGCTGGTCGCCGATGCGGAGCAGCAGCACGTCGTCGCCGAGCTCACCACGGGGCTCGACAATCTGGCGAAGGGCGATCTCACCTCGGAAATCTCGAGCAACTTCGCGTCCGAATACGGCGCGCTCAAGACCAATTTCAACTCGGCGCTCACTGCGCTGCGCACTCTGATCGGTTCGGTCGTCGAAGGGGCGGCGAGCATCCGCACGGGCTCGGGCGAGATCGCCCAGGCCTCCGAGGATCTGGCCCGCCGCACCGAGAGCAATGCCGCGTCGCTCGAGGAGACCTCGGCCGCGATCAGCCAGATGGACGACCGGCTCAAGGCGACGGCCAAGGCGGCGGGCAGCACGCTCTCGCGCGCCAATCAGGCGATCGCGACGGTCGGTGACGGCCGCTCGGTCGCGGACGATGCCGTCCAGGCGATGACTCGCGTGTCGGAAAGCGCCAAGGGCATCGATTCGGTGATCGAGGGCCTCGACAAGATCGCCTTCCAGACCCGGGTGCTCGCGATGAACGCCGCGGTGGAAGCGGGCCGCGCGGGCGAGGCGGGGCGCGGCTTCGCCGTGGTCGCCGATCTCGTCTCGGCGCTGGCGATGCGCGCCGAGGAGGAAGCCGGCCGCGCCCGCGACCAGCTGACTGCGACTCAGGCGGACATCGTCGATGCCGTGGCGATGGTGCAGAAGGTGGACGGCGCGCTGGTCGCCATTTCGGGGGATGTCGACGAAGTGCATGATCTGCTCGCCAACATCGCCGCCGACAATGAGGCGCAATCCTCGGCGGTCACCCAGATCGCCGTGGCGATCGGCACCATGGACCAGGCGACCCAGCAGAACGCCGCGATGGTCGAGGAGACCTCGGCCGCCTCGCGTAACCTGAGCTCGGAAGTCCAGCTCCTCTCGGAACAGGCTTCGGCGTTCAACATCGGCACGGCCCAGGCGCCGCTGCGCCGCCCGGCCGCATCCACCAGCGATATTCGCGAGAAGGTCGCACCTGGCTATGTATCGCCGGTCAAGCCGCTGCCCGCCGCTGCCGTCTCCGCGCTCACCCGCGCCGACGACTGGGCTTCATTCTGATAATTCATATAAGAAAATCGATTTGAAATTTGAAAAAACAGGGGCGTAGCGCTATATAATTAGTGCGAGCATTGGAGAGGGGAGGGCGAAAGCTTTCCCCTCTTTTCTTGTGGTTTGGGCCGGAGTCCGTCGTACGACGACAAAGGGCGCCCGGACCAGGGTCCGAGCGCCCCCCGCTGCGACGTCCAAAGGGAGGAAGACGTCGCGAGCCCTGGCCGGTCCGTCAGGCCGCGTCGGCCTCGCGGTGCGCGATCGGGCGCGGCTGGCCGCCGGCATTCACCGCGATCTTCTTGGGCTTCATCGCCTCGGGCACTTCGCGCACCAGCTCGATCACCAGCAGGCCGTCGGCCAGGTCGGCGCTCTCGACCCGGACGAAGTCGGCCAGCTCGAAGCGGCGCTCGAAGCTGCGGGTGGCGATGCCCAGGTGCAGATAGGCACCCTGGTTGTTCTCATTCTCCTCGCGACGCTTGCCGGCCACGAGCAACAGGTTCTGTTGCGCGGTGATGTCGACCTCATCGGCCTTGAAGCCGGCAACGGCGATCGTGATCCGGTAGCGGTCCTCGGCGACGCGCTCGAGGTTGAACGGGGGATAGTTTTCGGAAGCCTGCGCCCGGGCGCTGGCCTCGAGCAGGTCGAACAGCCGGTCGAACCCGATGGTCGATCGGCGGAAGGGAGTGAAATCGAACTGACGCATATCAAGACCTCCATGCGAAGCGAATTGATCGATGTGCCTGGCATCCGGTGAGCCGCGACGCCCGGCCGGCGGCCCCTGCTGGGCGCCGCCTGACGTTCAGATCGTGTTGGATCGGACGGCTTTCAAGGTGCGCCGGGACGAGGGCCGCGGACGCCGGCCAACCCAGGCTAGGCATCGCTAAACATCTCCTTGTTCGCTAATATCCATTAAATGAGTGGAGATTAAGCGCGACACGGCCAAAGGGGATGATGATGAGCCTTGCTTCGCTTTCGCTACTGCTTCTTGCCAGTACTGCGCCGGCACCCGCCGGGGCGCTGCGCGACGATCCGGTCGCCGCGAACGCCAGGGACGAGCAGCAGGCCCGGCCGGCACAGGAGAGCGGCAGCGGCGAGATCGTCGTCACCGCGCGCCGCCGCGAGGAGAAGGCGCAGGACGTGCCGATCGCCATGTCGGTGATCGGCGGCTCGACGATCGAGCAGACCGGTGCGACCAATCTCAACCGCCTCCAGACTGCGCTGCCGGCGGTGCAATTCTATTCGAGCAACCCGCGCAACTCGGCGATCAACATCCGCGGCTTGGGCGCACCCTTCGGCCTCACCAATGACGGCATCGAGCAGGGCGTCGGCTTCTATCTCGACCAGGTCTATATCGGCCGCATCGGCGCCTCGACGTTCGATTTCGTCGATGTCGAGCGCGTGGAAGTGCTGCGCGGGCCGCAGGGCACGCTCTATGGCAAGAACACCACCGCCGGCGCGATCAACATCACTACCCGGGCGCCCAGCTTCACGCCGGAGACCAAGGTCGAGCTGAGCCTCGGCAATTACGACCTGATCTCGGCCAAGGCCTCGGTCTCGGGTCCGCTCAGCGACAAGCTCGCGATCCGCATCTCCAGCGCGGTCACCAGCCGCGAGGGGACGATCGAGAATGTCCGCACCGGCGAGGATCTCCACAAGCAGCGCACCAGCAGTTTCCGCGGCCAGCTCCTCTGGAAAGTGAACGACGATCTCGACTTCACGCTGGCAGGCGACTGGAACCTCCAGAATCCGCTGTGCTGCGTGCAATATTATGCCCGGGTCGGCGCCACCCAGCGGCCGCTCTCCCGCCAATATGCGGCATTGGCGGCGGCGTTCGGCTATACGCCGCCGAGCACCGATCCGTTCGACCGTAAGACCGATCTCGATGCGGCGATCAAATCGCAGCAGGAGATCGGCGGCGCTTCGCTGGTCGCCAACTGGAATCTCGGCCCGGCGACGCTGACCTCGGTCAGCGCCTGGCGCTATTGGGACTGGCAGCCGAAGAACGACCGCGACTTCACCGGTCTGCCGATCACCACCGTCTCGCAGAATCCGTCGCAGCAGCGGCAGTTCAGCCAGGAATTCCGCCTGAGCTCGAACGGCGATGGCCGGCTGAACTACACGCTCGGCGCGTTCTTCTTCCATCAGACCATCAACACCCAGGGCTCGCAGGTCCAGGGCTCGGCGGCGAGCCGCTGGCTGCTCAATCCGGGCAATGTTCCGCTCGGGGCCACGGGGTGCGCGACGGCGACGGCCGCGGCCTGCAATCCGCTGGTGCTGAACGGCCTGACATCGACCAACACGATCAACTTCGACAACACCAGCTTCGCACTGTTCGGCAAGCTCAACTGGCAGCCGGTGGACGGCCTCCATATCCAGCCTGGCCTGCGTCTCAACTATGACAAGAAGTCCGGTTTCTACGAGGCGGTCGTCAGCATTCACAACGCCCGCTACAATTATGTCGCGACGGCGGACAATGTCGCGGCGCTGCTGGCGAACGGCACGGCGACCGCGGACCAGTTGAACACGCTTGCGCCGCAGCGCTACAGCCCGCGCTTCAGCGACTGGAACGTCTCGGGCGACATCACCGTCTCCTATGACTTCTCGCGCGACATCCATGCCTATGCGACCTATGCGCGCAGCTTCAAGTCGGGCGGCATCAACCTTTCCGGCCTGCCGCTCAACTCGACCAGCACCGGAGTCGACCTCTCCACCCAGACCGTGAAGCCTGAAAAGGTCGATCACTTCGAACTGGGGCTCAAGACCCAGTTCCTCGATCGCCGAGTGACCTTCAATACCGCCGCGTTCTGGACCGAGATCAAGGACTATCAGGCGACGGTGAACAACAACGCGATCAACGTGATCCGCGGCTATCTCGCCAATGCCGGCAAGGTGCGGGTGCGCGGGTTCGAATGGGACCTGGCGGCGCGCCCGAGCCAGCGGTTCAACCTCTATTTCAACGGCGCCTATACCGACGCCAAATATACCGATTTCAAGAACGCGCCGTGCCCGCCCGAGCTTTCCGGCGGCACCGCGACCGCACCCGGCGGCGTGACCGATCCGGCGGGGACGCCCGGCGGCCGCAGCCCCGCTTTCTGCGACATTTCGGGCCAGGTACTGCCGGGCATCTCGAAATGGTCGCTCAGCTGGGGCGGCGAGGTGCGCCAGCCGCTGGGCGACGGCAATGTCTATCTGGGCTATGACGGCAACTGGCGCTCGAGATTCTCGTCCAACCCGTCGCCTTCCGCCTATACCTGGATCGACGCCTATTCGCTGTCCAATGTCCGTCTCGGCTGGCGGCGTTCGGACCTCAACATCTATGGCTGGGTGCGCAACGTCTTCGACAAGCAGTATTTCGAGCTGCTTTCGGTCCAGTCGGGCAGCACCGGCCTGATCGTCGGTCAGCCGGGCGATCCGAGAACCTATGGCCTGACGATCAGCAAGAATTTCTGAAGCTTGCGAGACTGACCTCCTGCCATGGCCGGGGGAGGTTGGGGAAGGGAGGCGGCGCCCGCACCGCCTCCCTTCTTTTCCTGTCGATTTGCTCCACACAATTTGAGCCAAGCTTAACCAACATCAACTATCCTGATCTCCTATATTGGGAAGATCATGCGTGTAGCCACGGGATCCTTGCCGAGTTTCAGCAATGCGGGCCTGCTCGCCACGCTGGTCTCTGCCTGTCAGATCTGCGGTGGGCTGATCTGGGTGAACTCCGCCGCCTTCACGCCGTCGGGCTATGCCAATGTCGCGTTGATCGCGTCGCTCTGCATCTCCGTGCTCGTGCTCTCGCGGCTCACCATCCCCAATGGCGTCCGCGCATCGCTGGTGCTCGGCGTGATCACGGTGCTGCTCGGCGTGGCGGTGCGCGGCGACATTACCGGGGTGAAGCAGGTGAGCGAGATCGTCTCGGCCGCGGTGGGCGGGCGCCCGAACGGCGTCGTGATGCCCGAGGAGCAGGTCGTCGGGCAGGCGAGGCGAAGTTCCGCTTCGCCGGCGCGCATCGATCTGCGGCCGGGCGAGGGCGGGGATGCGGGCTGGGCCGAGCGGCTCAACGATGCCGCCCGCGTCCAGATCGCGGGCGGCGCGCCTGCGGAGATCCATGGCAATGTCACGCTCGAGGGCGGCAATATCGGCAGCCCGCGCATCGGCTGGGCCGTCACCTGGGCGGGGGTGACGCTTTCCTGCGGGCGCCTGAGCGCGGTGGGGAACCACACGGACGGCCTTACCAACCAGGTGGTTGGAACGTTCAAGCGCTCGATCTCGCGGACCGCGGCGCTGCAGCGGCCGTCCTGTTACTGAACCGTTTCCGCGCTCGGATCGAGCGTGACGATCACGATCGCCCCGCCCACGGCATAGCCGCTGGCGAGCGGTGCGATCGAGACGCGCGCGCCGAGTTCCTCCGCGCCGCCGCACAGCAATCGCGCATCGAATGCCTCCGCCTCGGAACGGCCGCTCAGGACCCGCTCGATCGCGTCGCGGGCGGTGGTGCGGTCGCGCACCGCGAGCAGATCGACGAAGCGAAGCCCCAGGATACGTTCCCGTGCGAGCCCGACCATCCGGGCGAATTCGGCCTCGACCATCGTCACCGTGCCACGCACCGTCAGGCGGATCACCTCGATCCTGCCATGCGCGGCGCGGGCCTTCTCGAGCGCGGTCTGCTCGGCCAGCCTGGCTTCCTCGTCGCCCTCATAGCTCAGCCGCACCAGCAGCGCGACGCCCTCCACCCAGGGAAAGGCACGGATGCGCAGCCGCGTGCCGCTCTCCTCGTCGAGCGCCAGGTCGAACTGGGCCTGCTCGCCGCTGCGTAGCACGTGGCGCAGGCTGGAAACCAGGGTGGCATGGGTGGATGCCGGCAAGGCATCGGTGGCCGGCGCGCCAATCAGCGCGGCGGGCGTGCGCCCCAGGATCAGCGCGGCGGCGCTCGACGCATCGGTGACCTTCAGCTCGGGATCGATCACCAGCAGCCCGCCGTCCATATGCTCGACGAGGAACTGATATTCGAGCTCCCGATGGGTGCTGTCCCGTTCGCCGGTCCCCTGTTCGGCGTCCCAGCTCTCGGCCGCGAGCAGCACGTAGCGGGGGCGCCCGTGATAGGTGATCGTGACGGGGCCATGCATGGCGCGATCCTGCCAATATGCAAAATTGCGCGTAAGTTCAGCTGATGAAACAGTCTGCACTGATGAGCGTTGCATAGTTGATTGCTCTCGAACGTTTTGGGGACGACGGCAGTTTTTTACGTTGCGACCGCTGTAGATTCGAGAATTGCGTAATTTGCTCAATTTCAGTTTGACATGTAGAATACAACAAAGTTAACACAAATCAAGACCGCCTAGGTCGAAAATGGTGTTAAAAATCAAGGGGATCGCCCCGATCCGGGCGGCTCCGGGTTCGCGCCTTCGTGGCCGAGGTTTACTGAAAATCCGGATATCCCGCCGGCGGCGACGCGAGCGATTTGGAAGCTCTCATGTGCGAAGAATCGCGCATGTGCATGCGTTCGCCTTCCCTGGCCAAGAAGCCGCTCCGTGCCGGCCTCCGGCTTTGGCGCGAACGGCGCGGCGCCGCCGCTATCGAGATGGCGTTCTCGCTGCCGATCCTGCTGATGCTGATCTGCGGGATCGTCACCTATGGCGGCTGGTTCCTTTGCGCCAACAGCGTGCAGCAGGCGGCGAACGAGGCGGCGCGCGCGGCGATCGGCGGGCTCGACCCCAATGAGCGCGCCACCCTGGCCCGCACCGCCCTGGACGCCAATCTGCGCAAGACCGGCACGCTCAACCCCGATCGTGTCGACACGCTCATCGACGATGACGGGCGTACGCTGACGGTTCACCTATCCTATGACGCGTCGAACGATCCGCTGCTTTCGATCAAGCTGGTGCCGTTGCCCAGTAAGGTGATCGAGCGCAGCTCGACGGTGACGCTCACTCCCCCATGAGGCGCGCCATGGCCATCCTGTCCGGGTTTCGCCGTTTCAGGCGTGATCGCGGTGGCAACGTCACCATGATCTTCGCCGGCGGCTTCGTGATGCTGGCGGGATCGGCGGCGTTCGCGGTCGATACCGGCTCGCTCTATCTCGAGAAGCGGCGGCTGCAGGGCGTGGCGGACGCAGCGGCGCTGAGCGCGGCGAACAGCCAGGCGGCGGACGCCGCGGCGCGCCAGGCAATGGCGGCGAACCAGGCGAATGACGCGAGCATCGAGAAGCTCGAGCGCGGCACGTATTCCGCCGACAGCACGGTGGCGCCGGCTGCCCGCTTCATCGCCTCTGGCGACGGCAACGCCATTCGCCTCACCATGGGCCGCGACGTGCCGCTGTTCTTCGGCAAGTTCCTCACCGGGCGCCCGACGGCGCGCGTGTCGGTGACGGCGACGGCGGCGCGGGTGGATCTCGCATCCTTCTCGATCGGCTCGCGCCTGGCGTCGGTGAGCGGCGGGCTGCCCGGCCAGCTGCTCTCGGGGTTGGCTGGAACGGATCTCAACCTCAACGTGATGGATGCGCAGGGGCTGGTGAGCGCCGATGTCGATCTCCTTGCCTTCATCGATGCGTTGCGTACCCAGGCCAATCTTCAAGGCCTGACCTTTGGCGAGACGCTCGCGACCGATGTCAGCCTGCCCAAGGCGCTCAGTGCCATGGCGGCCGCGACGGGGAATGCGAGCGCGCAATCGGCGTTGCGGGGCATCGCCGCGCGCGTGCCCCCGGTCACGGTGCAGCTCTCGAAGCTGATCGATCTCGGCCCGCTGTCCGGCGAGACCAAGACCGATCCGGCGCGCCCGATCAAGGCCGATGGCTATGCGCTTGTGCGCGAGATGCTTCAGACCGCCACGGGCAAGCGCCAGGTCGATCTCGACCTGGCGGCGGGCGTCCCGGGGCTTCTTTCCACCAAGGTTTCGCTGGCGATCGGCGAGCGGCCGGCGCAATCGCCCTGGCTCGCCGTCGCCAAGGACCGCAGCGTCAAGGTGCGCACCGCCCAGACTCGCCTCTATGTCGATACCAAGGTGGGCGGTTCGGGCCTGCTGGGCGCGGCTTCGATCCATCTGCCGCTCTTCGTCGAGCTGGCCAAGGCCGAGGCGTCGCTGCGGAGCATCTCGTGCCCGACGCCGGCGACCGCGACGGTCGGTCTCGACGTCACCACTTCGGCGGGACAGGTGGCGATCGGCGATGTCGACACTTCGGCGCTGGGCAATTTCAACGCCGCGATCACGCCCCGCCGGACGACGCTGGTAAAAGTGCTGCTGCTGGCCGAGGTGACGGGCCAGTCGAACGTCAATCTGGGCGGCGCGGGCGCGCAGCAGGTGACGTTCACGGCGCAGGAGATCGCCGCCGGCAAGACGCACACCGTGTCGACCAACGACATCGCCGCCGGCGTGGCGGCATCGCTGGTGCGCGACATGGATTTGCAGGTGAACACGCTGGGGCTCGGGATCAATCTGTCGCTCGTCACTTCCGCGGTGGGGACGGTGCTTCAGGGGGCGGCGGCGCCGCTGGATTCGCTGCTGGGCGATCTCACCGGGCTGCTGGGGGTCAGCGTCGGGCAGGCGGACGTGCGCGTGAACGGTCTGCGTTGCGGCAAGCCGATCTTGGTTGGGTAGGGGATCTGAGTTGGGGTTGGGGAATGCGTGGTGATCGAAGAGGACTGAAGATTACGCAGGGCGTGGACCGGCGTGAGGCGATGCGCTGGCCGGTATCGATTGCCGTGGCGGTGAAGGAATCGCGTTTCTGCTTCCAGGACGTGCGCCTGGTGGAGATTTCGCGCCTGGGCTGCCGGCTCGAGACGGGCTTCCTGCTCGAGCTGGGAATGGAGACGGTGCTGCGGCTGCCCGGCTTCAAGCCGCTGCCCGCCCGGGTGGTCTGGAGCAATCGCGCAGCGGCCGGCCTGCAATTCGTTACGCCGCTGCATCCGGGC
The DNA here is from genome assembly GCF_029870595.1 of Sphingomonas sp. CBMAI 2297. GTDB lineage: Bacteria > Pseudomonadota > Alphaproteobacteria > Sphingomonadales > Sphingomonadaceae > Sphingomonas. The sequence goes on along the minus strand of NZ_JAPDIR010000004.1, from coordinate 140,082 downwards.
GTAGTCACGCATATCATGAGCCTGCCGACGCCCGAGCAGCAGGCGAGCTACCGTCCGCTTTCGGAGCCGCGCTGAAAGACGCCGGATTTCCAGGGGCCGGAAACGGCAAACGCCCGGACCGTTTCCGATCCGGGCGCCTGCGTGACGAATGCTCGTCAGCCCCCTTTGTCAGGCCCAGCCCGCACACTCGTACTTGCCTACGAGCGGGGCTTGGGGCCTCCCCGAACCACGGCCTTTCGCCTGCGCTTCGACAGGAGTTTTGCTAAGCGTCCGCACCCGCTTTGTCACTGGCATTACAAGGGGTAGGCGCAGATTGGTCTCACCCTGTGTTGAATCGGCAACATAGCGGTTCGCAGTAGGAATTCGCCGCCATCTGCCCTAGATCGGCCGGAGACCTGTTTTCTCGGCGAGTTACAAGACCCGCATGCTGCTGATTTCACGCTATGAGCGGATGATCGCCCGCCGCTACCTGCTGCCCGGGCGGAGCGAGGCGTTCATCGCCGTCGTTGCCGGATTCAGCCTTGTCGCCGTCATGCTCGGCGTCGCCGCGCTGATCGTGGTGATGAGTGTGATGAACGGCTTTCGCGCCGAATTGTTCGACAAGATCACCGGGTTGAACGGCCATGCCGTGGTCCAGGGCTATGGCGGCCAGTTGCGCAACTGGCGCGGAGTGCTGGAAGAGGCGCGGAAGACGCCGGGCGTCACCAGCGCCACGCCGCTGATCGAGCAGCCGCTCTTCGCCACCTATAATGGCCGGGCCGAGTTCATCCAGCTGCGCGGCATGCGGATGGAGGACATCCTCAGCAACCCCACGCTGAAGGGCAAGGAAGTCGTCGGATCGCTCAAGAGCCTGAAGCCGGGCGGAGAGCAGGTCGCGATCGGCTCGCGCCTGGCGGAATCGCTGGGGGCCACGGTGGGCAGCGAGATATCGATCCTCAACCCCGCCGGGGCGGCGACGCCCTTCGGCACCATGCCGCGCATCGTGAAATACAAGGTCGCCGCGATATTCGAAGTGGGCGTGTACGATTACGACAAGGTCTTCGCGGTCATGCCGATCGAGGATGCGCAGACGCTGCTGCTGCTCGGCGACGGCGTTTCGATGATCGAGCTGGAGACCGTCGATCCGGACCGGGTGGCGCAGATCCTCCAGCCGCTGAACGACAAGGTGAGCGGCGTCGGCCAGATCACCGACTGGCGGATGATGAACTCCGAACTGTTCGAGGCGCTGGCGGTGGACCGCACCGTCTCCTTCACCATCCTGTCGATCATCCTGGTGGTCGCCGCCTTCAACATCGTCTCGTCGCTGATCATGCTGGTGCGCGCCAAGACGCGGGACATCGCGGTGTTGCGCACGATGGGCGCCACGCGGGGCGGGCTGATGCGCATCTTCGTGACCGTGGGCACCACGATCGGCGCGCTGGGCGTGGCGGCGGGCGGCGTGCTGGGCTTCCTCTTCATCACTTTCCGCGAGGCGGTGGTGAAGTTCATCGGGCTGGTGACCGGCCAGAATATCTGGGATCCGCAAATGCGCTTCCTGACCGAGCTGCCGGCCAAGACCGATCCATTCCAGACGATAGGCATCTGCGTGATGGCGCTAATCTTCTGCTTCCTTGCCACGCTGTATCCGGCGTGGAAGGCCGCGAGCACCGATCCGGTGCAGGTGCTGCGCTATGAGTGAAGCGGTCCTCCAGACGCACGGCCTCAAGCGCAGCTTCAGCCAGGGCGGCGAGACGATCGAGGTGCTGCGCGGCATCGATCTCGCGGTGCAGCCGGGCGAGATCGTCGCGCTGCTCGGCCCCTCGGGTTCGGGCAAGTCGACTCTGCTCCAGGCGGTGGGCCTGCTCGAGGGCGGGTTCGAGGGGTCGATCCGCATCGTCGGCAAGGAAGCCGCCCAGCTCGACAGCCCGAGCCGCACCGCCGTGCGCCGCGACCATCTGGGCTTCGTCTATCAGTTCCATCACCTGCTGCCCGACTTCAACGCGCTCGAGAATGTCGTGCTGCCGCAGATGATCCACGGCGCGCTGCGCGCCGATGCGGACAAGCGCGCCGAGGAACTGCTCACCGCGCTGGGCCTCGGGCATCGGCTGGCGCACCGGCCGAGCCAGCTTTCGGGCGGCGAGCAGCAGCGCGTCGCCGTTGCCCGCGCGCTCGCCAACAAGCCGGCGCTGGTGCTGGCGGACGAGCCCACCGGCAACCTCGACGAAGTGACTTCGGACAAGGTGCTCGCCGAGTTCCTCGGCCTGGTCCGCACCCAGGGTTCGGCCGCGCTGATCGCCACTCACAATGAGCGCCTCGCCGCGCGGATGGACCGCGTGGTGCGGCTGCACGAGGGGCATCTGGAGTGAAGCATCGCGAGCGCTGGATCCCGATCACCCTGGGGCTCGGAGCGCTCGTGCTGGCAACAGGCGCCTGGTTTGCCTGGCCGGTGGCGCGGCATGCCTTCGACCCCGGGCGCCAGCTTCGCTCGCTCTACATTCCCTCCCAATCGATGCAGCCTACGCTCCAGATCGGCGATCGATTCTCGCCGCGCGATATCGGCCCGCAGGGGCCGGCACGGGGCGAGGTCATCGTCTATCGACTGGGCGAGGAGATGCGCGTCGGGCGCGTCATCGGCCTTGCCGGCGACAGCGTCGCGCTGGCGGGCGGTATCGTCTCGATCAATGGCAGGCCGGTGCCGCAGAAGCAGATCGGCACGGAAATCGCCGGGGAGCCGGGCGTGCCCGCCCGGAAACTGCTGGAGCAATTTCCGGGGGAGGCGCAGCCGCATGCCATCCTGGATCAGCGTGCGACGCCCCAGGACGATTTCGCCGCCGTCGTCGTTCCCGCCGGGCACCTCTTCGTGATGGGCGACAATCGCGACAACAGCTCGGACAGCCGGTTCCCGCGCGACAGCTTCGGTGTCGGCATGCTGCCGGCGAAGGATGCGCTTGGGCGCGTCGATTTCATATCCTGGTCGATGGAGCGCCCGGGCCGCTTCGATCGTCCGATCGCCAGGATCGACAAGTGACCGCCTGGCGCGAGATCCCGACGCTCTCCGGCCGTCACGTCACGCTGCGTCCGATGGACCGCGCGGATCGTGCCGATCTGCTCCTGGCCTTTGCCGGGCTCCGCCATCTCTTCCACACGACCGTGCCGGACGAGGCCAGCATCGACGCCTGGATGGGCCGGATCGAGAATGAAGCGGCGGTTGGGCGGGGGCTGCCCTTCACCGTGCTCGACGCCGAGGGGCGGATATCGGGCGCCACGCGCTTCCTGCGGATGAGCGAGGGGCATCGCCGCGTCGAGATCGGCGGCACGCTCTATGCGCCGCGCGTCCAGCGCACCGGGCTCAACACCGAGGCCAAGTATCTGCTGCTTCGCCATGCCTTCGAGGTGCTTCAGGTGAATTGCGTGCAGATCCGCACCGATTTCCTCAATCAGGCCTCGCGCCGCGCGATCGAGCGGCTGGGCGCGCGGATGGACGGCGTGCTGCGCGGCCACCTGATCCTGAAGGGGCATATGCGGGACAGCGTGGTCTATTCGATCCTCGCGCAGGAATGGCCCGGCGTTCGCCGCAATATCGAGCTATTGATGGCCCGCTACGAAGGAGAGGCCGCATGAACGCGATCACCGACATTCCCGTCCGCAAGCCCGGCGGCGAGGAGACCACGCTCGCCGATCACGCCGGCGAAGTCCTGCTCATCGTCAACACCGCCTCCAAATGCGGCTTCACCCCGCAATATGCCGGGCTCGAGGCATTGCATCGCGCGTACAAGGACCGCGGCTTCTCGGTGCTCGCCTTTCCCTGCAACCAGTTCGGCGCGCAGGAGCCGGGCGATGCGGCGGAAATCGCCAGCTTCTGCTCGCTCACCTATGACGTGACCTTCCCGGTCTACGCCAAGATCGACGTCAACGGCCCCGATGCCGCGCCCCTGTTCGATGCGCTGAAGCGCGCCGCCCCGGGCGTGCTCGGTTCGAAGGGGATCAAGTGGAACTTCACCAAGTTCCTCGTCGATCGGACGGGCACGAAGGTCGAGCGGTTCGCGCCGACTACCAGCCCCGACGCGATTGGCCCCGAGATCGAGAAGCTGCTGTAATCCGGCTCGGTGCCGGCAGCAGAGGCATCGGTGGTAGCGCGGGCCGGGCCGGGCGGCGCAGGCGATCGAAGATGCTGGCCATCACGAAGCGGCCGGTCAGGCCCAGCAGCATCGTCATGCCGGCGCGGCGCGGGCGGGCGCGCCGCTGACCGCGAATCTCGACCGGCGCTGCGTTGCGCGGGCGATGGCGACGCGGGGCGGGGGGCAGGGCCATACGCTCGGCAACCGCCGCGGCGCTTCCGCCCCGGTCGCGCCGCCGCCAGACCACTTTCTGCCCGGCAGGAACCTCTTCCCAATCCTCGGCTCCGGTCGCGCGGAGCAGATCGTCGCCGCAGCGGATGCACAGCGAGAATTCCCGCTCGCCGCTGCGATAGTGCGTCGGCATCGCGGCATGGCCGAGCAGCCGGCAGCGCAGCGCCCCCATCAGCGGCGAGCCGGGCGCGCGCGGCGCGAGCCGGCGCGGGGCAAGTGGCGATGCGTCACTTGCCAGCTGACGAGCTCGCGGAACCGGCTGTCGACATGCGTCACCGCGAGCCGCGGATTCCAGATCTCGAACCGGTCGCCGGTGCCGACGATCAGCGCCATGCTCTCGATCCGGCCGAGATGGCGCATCACCGCTGGGAGCGTCAGTCCCCGCTCGCTGCGCGGCGCCACTTCGACGATGCCGAACAGCCGGCGCATGCGCTGGTGATGCTGCTGCGCATCGCGGCCGGCATCCTCGTCGGCGAGGCGCCAGCGTTCGGTGCGCGTGCGAATTTCCTGGAGATGCGACCTGGCATAGCCGACCAGGCACTGATCGCGCTCATGCGTGGAGAGAAACAGCGGCTCTTCGGGGGCGGGAAGACCCAGCGCCCTGGCCATGGTGTCGGCAAGCAGGACATTGCCGTCCGCATCGACTTCGCAAAGCGCGCACCCAAGATACAGGGAACTCATTTTACCCCTTCCAACGCAACGAGTTACTCGTACCGTCCACAGGCTTATCCACAGGGTTAACGCACATCAACCAAAATTTGCGGACGAGGCGTTCGAATTGTGGGTCGGGCCGTTGGATTCCCGAGACGGGACGCGCGGGCGGGAGCCTCCGTTGCCTCAGGGAGGGCGTGGCCGTTAAAATGGCGTTCATCGCAGAACCGGCATCGCCGACGGGGATCGGCTTGAACGGCGCGTGTGGGGCAACTAGAGGTGCGCCGAAAGCCCCGCCCTTTCCCCGTTTAGGAGAGTTTCGCATGAACTTCGCTTCCAAGCTCGCGCTGGCCGCCGTGCTGTCGCTGGGCACCACTGCGCTGACGGTGGCTCCAGCCGCCGCGCAGAAGAAGAAGGACGACAAGAACGCCCCGGCCGCGAACCAGCTTCAGGTCAGCGACGAGTTTCGCAAGCCCGCCGCCGCCGCCGAAGCCGCGGTGAAGGCCAAGGACTGGGCGACTGCCGAGCCGCAGATCGCAGCCGCCGAGGCAGCGGCGAAAAATGACGACGAGAAGTTCTTCGCGGCCTCGATGCGTCTCCAGCTCGAGCTGGGGCGCGGCAATGAAGCCGGGCAGATCGCGCCGCTGCAGGTGCTGGTGGCCAGCCCGCGCAGCGCGCCGGACGCGGTGGGCCCCTATAATGCCCGCCTGAACTTCCTGCTCGGCAAGGCGGCGGCGTCGCAGAAGAAGCACGCCGATGTCATCACCTACATGACCAAGGCCCGCCAGCTGGGCGAGAAGAACGTCGACATCCCGCTGATGCTGGCGAATTCCTACGCCGCCACCGGCAAGAATGCCGAGGCGGCCGCCGAAGCGCGCAATGCCATCGAGTTCGCCAAGTCGACGGGCCAGAAGGCGCCGGAGGCCTGGTATCAGTTCGCCATCCCGAAGGTGACCGCCAGCGGCAATCGCGAGGCGACCTATGACTGGCTCGCCTATTATCTGAAGGACTATCCGGCGGTGAAGAACTGGCGCTGGGCGATCGAAGTGCTTGGCCAGGGTGCCAAGGGCACGGATCGCGCCGCCAAGACCGAGCGTATCGATCTCTACCGCCTTCGTCGCATCACGAACTCGCTGGCCGATCGCGGCGACTATGCCGATTATGCCTATGCGGCGCAGTCCTCGGGCCTGCCCTGGGAAGCGATCTCGGTGATCGAGGAAGGGCGCAAGAACGGCAAGCTGCCGACGACCGATGCCGACGGCAACCGCACCTATACGGCGGCCCAGGCCGGCGTGAAGAGCAGCCCGCCGCTCGACACGCTGGCCAAGCAGGGCGGCGCCGGCAATGCCGACGCGCTGCTCGCCGCCGGCGACAATGCCCGCGCGCTCGAACTCTATGACGCCGCGCTCGCCAAGGGCGGCGCGGATGCCAATGAGATCAACCTGCACCGCGGCATCGCGCTGCAGCGTCTGGGCCGCAAGGAAGAGGCGAAAGCGGCGTTCCAGGCGGTGAAGACCGGCCCGTACGTCAACGTCGCGCTGCTCTGGCAGGTCTCGCTCGACACGCCGCCGCTCAGCTGAGCGCGGCTTCTCATGCCGAACAGGGAAGGGGCGGCAGCGATGCCGCCCCTTCTCGTATCAGGCGACCGGCACGCCGGGCAGCGCCTTGGACGTCCGGATGGTGAGCGAGGTCTTCACATGCTCGACGTTCGGCGCCGGAGTGAGCCGCGTCGTCAGGATGTGCTGGAAGCTCTGCAGGTCGGGGGCGACGATCTTCAGGATGAAATCGATCTCGCCATTGAGCATGTGGCATTCGCGGACTTCGGGAATGTCCGCCATCATCTGCTCGAAGGCGCGCAGGTCTGCTTCCGCCTGGCTCTTCAGGCTCACCATGGCGAACACGGTGAGGTTGTAGCCCAGCGCGGCCGGATCGAGCGCGGCATGATAGCCGGTGATCGCCCCCTGCTGCTCCAGGGCCCGCACCCGCCTGAGGCAGGGCGGCGCTGTCAGCCCAACGCGTTCGGCAAGCTCGACATTGGTCATGCGGCCATTGTCCTGCAACAGGCCGAGGATCCGTACGTCGATATCGTCGAATCGCATTTATGTTCCTTCTATCTTTTGATTCGTTTCCGTGTGTTGCGTTTAGACATAATATTATTACGCCGCAACGCAATTGTCCCACAATGCGACGTGCCGAAATCGACAGTTCCGAACCGGCGTTTCGCGAGTTAAGGATTCCTTACGGCGTGCGTTGTGGCGCCGGGCAAGGGTAGGCAGGCGTTGCGCTTCGACGATACATTGGAGACGGTGCTCGCCTCGGACCTGGGCTCGCCTTATGGCGTCCAGTCCGCCTGGCGCCAGCTCGTCGACCTGATCGGTCGTCGCCGTGCCGCCGCGGGCAATCGCGCGATGGGCGTGCTTCGTTCGATTCGCGAATCCGTGCCGCTGCCGGTTCGCGCCGCCAGCGCCCGCGCGCTCGAACATGCCGATCCGCCCCCGCCGCTCGTGCGCCTGTTCGCGCTCGACGAGCTCCAGGTGGCGCTGCCCGTGCTGCGCAGCGCGCGGATGAACTCGGTCGAGTGGATCCAGCTGCTGCCCGAACTCGCACCGGCGGCGCGCGCGATATTGCGCAACCGGCGCGACCTCAGCCCGGCGGTGCGCCGTGCGCTCGACAGTTTCGGCCCGATCGATTTCGTGCTGCCGGACGAGACGGTGAAAGCGCCGCCGGTCGAAGCCGTCGTTCCCGAAGCGGAAACCGAAGCGATGGCCGAGGTCATCGCGATCGACTGGTCCGAGGTCGTCGAGGCGCGCCCGGCCGAGCCGGCACCGGCGGCAGTCGAGGTCGAGGCGACCGAGCCTCTTGCCGAGCCCGCTCTCGCAGACCTGCCCGAAGCCGAGCCCGAGCCCGAAGCCGAGGCCGAACCTGAACCCGAGACCGAGGCCGGGGGCAAGCCGCTCGTCTATTGGAGCTCCACCACGCCCCAGCGCCTGCCGGCGCATGAGGCGACCCTCGCCACCTTGCTGGGCCGCCTGCCCGTGACGGTTCCGGCCGCGGGAGCGGGGGAGGAACTGGCGGCCGGGGATCTCGGCCCAGTGGGCGCCGGCCTCGAAGAGGCGCAGGCATTTGTCGAGCCCGTGCCGACGGGCGATCCGGAGCCCGAAGTTGCGGCCGCCGCGTCCGCTACGCCCGAAATCGAGGACCTTTCCTTCGTCGCGCTCGCCGGCGTCGCGCCGTCGATCACCGTTCCGGCAACGCAAGTGGCCGAGGAGCCCCAAATTCCGATCCACCCGGTCCAATCCGGGACAGGCGAGTCAGGCGTTTCCGCCGAAGCGATTGCGCTGCCGGAGGCAGGCGCGCAGGGTCCGGCCATGGAGCATAGCGATAGCCTGGCCGCAGAAGTGCGGCAGATTGCGGCAGAAGCTGCGGGCGATGACGACGGCACCTTCGAGATCGCCGATGTCGTGGCGCGGATCGACGCGTTCTGGCGCCATCGCGAGGAAACCGGCCCGAAGGATCCGCCCGCGCCACGCCTGGCCGACGATTTCCGCTTCGAGACCGATGCCAAGGGCATGATCCGCTGGGTCGACGGCGTCAGCCGCGCGCCGTTGATCGGCGTGTCGCTCGATAGCCAGGCCGCTCCCGGCGCATCGGAGGCATCGCGGGTGGATGGTGTCGCCGCGGGGGCTTTCCGTCGCCGCGCCGGCTTCTCCAATGCCCGTCTCTCGGTGGAAGGCGAATCGGATGCGGCGGGCGACTGGCTGATTTCGGCGATTCCCGTCTTCGATCCCGGCAACGGCCGTTTCACCGGCTATCGCGGCACCGCTCGCCGGCCGCGCGTCGACGAGCGGGCCGAGCCGCTGCGCACCGCGCCGGCACCGGCGATGCCGGCCGATTCGCTCCGTCAGCTCGTGCATGAACTGCGCACGCCGACCAATGCGATCGCGGGCTTCGCGGAGATGATCGAGGCGCAGATGCTCGGCCCGGTGGGCGATGCCTATCGCGACCGGGCGCAGGTGATCCGTTCGCAGGCGCGCGAATTGCTGGGTGCGATCGATGATCTCGATCTCGCCGCGCGCATCGACAGCGCCGCGCTTTCGCTGGTGCCCGGCCAGATCGCGCTGCGGCCCGTGCTCGCGACGATTGCCGACGACCTCGCTCCACTGGCCGAGCTGCGCGGCTCCGTGATCGCGCTGCCGATCGCCGATCTCTCCGTCACCGGCGATCGCCGCGCGATCGAGCGATTGCTCGCGCGTCTCCTCGCTACGCTCGTATCGGCCAGCGGGCAGGGTGAGCGGATCGGCGTGCACATGGCGCTGGAGTCTGCCGAGGCGGTGTCGATCACGATCGATCGTCCCCAGGCGCTTGCCGACTATCCCGGCGATTCGGTGCTCGATATCGATGACGAGCGCGAGGACACGACGTTGCTGGGCACCGGTTTCGCGCTTCGGCTCGCGCGGAACCTCTCCCGCGAACTGGGCGGCGGGCTCGTCATCGGCCGCGAGAGCTTGACTTTGCGGCTTCCGGCCGCCGTAAACGAGCAAGTGGGCCAGGCACATCTAAGCTGAAGTGGGGGGCGACGCTCCAAATCGCGGCGGTTATCGCGTGCCTGCGCCCGATCCGCGCGCGCACCTGCAATGGCCGGACGATTTCGGCACCCGCTTCACCATCTTCGTGGACACCGAGGAGGAGTTTGACTGGGGCGCGCCGCTCAGTTCCGATGCGGACGGGACGCGGCACATGGCCGCGCTGCCCCCGGTGCACGCACGTTTCGCCGCGGCGGGCGTGCCGCTCACCTATCTCGTCGACTATCCGATCGCGACCTCGCCGCTCGCCATCGACGTGCTGCGCGAGGTCATCAAGGATGGGCGCTCGGCGATCGGCACGCAGCTCCATCCCTGGGTAAATCCTCCGCACCGCGAGGAAGTGAACGGGTTCAACAGCTTCACGGGTAATCTTCCGATCGATCTCCAGCGTGCCAAGCTCGGGATGCTCACCGATGCGGTGGAGCGCGCCTTCGGGCGCCGTCCGCTGGTCTATCGTGCCGGCCGCTATGGAATCGGGCCGGAGACGCCGGCTCTGCTTGCCGAGCTCGGCTATCGGATCGATAGCTCGATGCGATCGGCCTATGACTATTCCGGAGAGGGCGGGCCCGATTTCCTGGCGGTGCCCAATCACGCCTTTCGCCTGGGCGAACTGATCGAGTTGCCCTTCACCACGGTCTTCACCGGCCGCATGCGCCGCGGTGGGGCGGGGCTGCACCGCGGCCTGGGCCGGTTCCCGCACGGGATCGGCATTGCGTCGCGCCTGGGCCTGCTCTCGCGCGTGTCGCTCACACCGGAAGACATGCCGCTGGGCGAGGCCAAGGAAGCGATTCGCGTCGCCGTGGGAGAGGGGCTGCGGCTGCTCAACTTCGCCTTTCATTCGCCTTCGGTGGAGCCCGGCCATACGCCCTATGTGCGTACCGCGGCGGATCTGGCGGCGTTCCTGCGCTGGTGGGACGAGGTGCTCGCCCTGCTTGACCGGCTGGGCGTGCGGGCGGCATCCGTGGATCAGATCGTCACTGCGACTTGCGGCCCGGCCTGAGGTTCCGCTAGGGCCGGTTTGCTGGGGGCCTGTAGCTCAATTGGTTAGAGCTGGCCGCTCATAACGGCTAGGTTGCGGGTTCAAGTCCTGCCGGGCCCACCAGCAGCGGTCTTGTGTCCGGTGCGTCTTGCGCCTAGGGCCGCAATCCGCGTCGGGGAGTGGCGCAGCCCGGTAGCGCGCTTGCTTTGGGAGCAAGATGTCGCAGGTTCGAATCCTGTCTCCCCGACCATTTCCCGCTTTCAGTCCGCATCGGTTGCGATGGCGGCGTGAGCGGGGGCGGCGGCGGGCTTGCCGTCGAGCGCCCGTTGCAGGGCTTCGCGGTCGAGCCGGCCCTCCCAGCGCGCCACCACGATCGTCGCCACGGCATTGCCGATGAAGTTGGTGAGGCTGCGGCATTCGCTCATGAAGCGGTCGACGCCCAGGATCAGCGCCATGCCCGCCACGGGAATCGAGGGCACCACCATCAGCGTCGCTGCCAGGGTCGCGAAGCCCGCGCCGGTGACGCCCGCCGCGCCCTTGGAAGTGAGCATGGCGGTGCCGAGCAGGACAAGCTGCTCGCCGAGCGACAGGTGCACGCCGGTCGCCTGGGCAATGAACAGCGCGGCGAGCGTCATGTAGATGTTGGTGCCGTCCAGGTTGAACGAATAGCCCGCCGGCACCACCACGCCGACCACTTCCTTGTCGCAGCCGGCCCGCTCCAGCTTGTCGATCAGCGCGGGCAGCGCGGCTTCGGAGGAAGAGGCGCCGAGGACGAGCAGCAGCTCGGCCTTCAGATAGCGCAGCAGCTTGAGGATCGAGAAGCCCGCCAGCCAGCCGACCACGCCCAGCACGCCCAGGATGAACAGGATCGACGTGAGATAGAAGGTCGCCACCAGCCCGCCCAGGCTGAATAGGGCGGTGAGGCCGTATTTGCCGATGGTGAACGCCATCGCGCCGAACGCGCCCACCGGCGCGGCGCGCATCAGCACGGCGACGATGCGGAACACCATTTCCGATGCCTGCTCGAGCAGGTCGACCAGCGGACGGACCCGCTCGCCGATGCTCGCCAGCGCAATGCCGCACAGGATGGCGACGAACAGCACCTGGAGGATCGACCCGGAGGTGAGCGCCGACGCCAGCGTGGTGGGGATGATCGCCATCACGAAGCCGGTGACGCTGGTCTCATGGGCCTGCTTCTCGAAGCCGGCGACCTTGGCCTCGCTCAGGCCGTGCGGATCGATGTGCATGCCCGCGCCGGGCTGGACGACATGGGCGACGACAAGGCCCAGGATCAGCGCCAGGGTGGAGAAGAACAGGAAATAGCCCAGCGCCTTCAGCACCACCCGGCCGAGCGAGCCCAGCTCGCGGGCCCCGGCGATGCCCGTCACCAGGGTAAGGAAGATCACCGGGGCGATGATCATCTTGACCAGGTTGACGAAGGCGAGGCCCAGCCACTCGAGCGATGCGCCGACATCCGGCCAGATCGCGCCGACCAGCGCCCCGGCCACGATGCCGATCAGCACCTGCACATAGAGCATCCGCCACCAGCGCTGCGGCTTGGCCGGCCCGCCGGCATGGCTCGTTGCGATTGCGCCCATCCATCCTTCCCCTTGATCCCACCGGCATAGCGGAGCGCGCGATGGCCCCCAACAGGAAAGGGCGCCCCCTTTCGGGAGCGCCCTTCCTATTCCTCGGTCCGGCCATGGGGCCGGCGCCGAACGGAGATCAGTGCGCGTTCGCCGCGGCGGCGTCGGCCTTGTTCTCTTCCACGTTCGCGGCGTTCTCGAGGGTCGCCTCGGCAGCGGCGTTGGTGGTGTTGTCGGCAGCGGCTTCGTACGCGGCGGCATTCGCCTCGTGCGAGTCGGCAACGTTCTCGGCGGTGGTGTTGGTGGTGCCGCCGTTGCAAGCCGCGAGCGACATCAGGCCGGCGGTCGCAGCAACAATGAGGATCTTCTTCATGTGGTGCTCCTAGAGGAACTCAAACGTTTCGCAGCCGGCCCGATTGCCGTCGCGAACCGTTGGCATAGCGGTCGTTGCGTATGCGTCAATCGCAAATTCACCCGATGGCAAAATTTAGGACATTTTTTTGCCTAAATCTTGCCCATTGGCGGCCATCAATGCGGGTGGCCGCCAGAAGGTTCCCTCACTCGCCGCCGCCCTTGGCGATCGGCCCGATATCCTCGGGCGCGTTCGCCGTCACCGCCAGCATCGCCGTCCATGCCGCCACATTCTGGCGGAGCTGCTCGGGATCGATCTTGTCCAGCGTGTCGTCGGGCGTGTGGTGATAGTCGAAATAGCGCAGGCCCGACTGGCTGAGATCGATCACGCCCACGCCGGTATTGATGATCGGCCCGACATCGGTGCCGCCATGCGCCGTGCCGCGGCCGCGCGCAATCCCCAGCGGAGAGAGGACGGTGGCCAGGCGATCGGCGATCGGCCTGGCGCCTTCGGGCAGGTTCACTTCGAACTTCCACACGCGATCGGCGCCGAAATCCGATTCCTGGGCGAGCACATGGCGCTCGTTCGCATGCGCCTTGGCATAGGCCGCGCCGCCAAAGCCGCCGACTTCCTCCGCGCCGAACCACACGACGCGGATCGTGCGCTTCGGCTGGCCCGCGTCCATGATCCGCTTGGCGGCGGCGGTGGTGATCGCCACGCCCGCGGCATCGTCGATCGCGCCGGTGCCGAGGTCCCAGCTGTCGAGATGGCCGCCCACCACGATGATCCCCGCCGAGGGATCGCTGCCGGGCACTTCGGCGATGACGTTGCCCGATTCGGCCTCGCCCTTGAATTCGGGCGTGACCAGCAGCCTGAGCCGCACCGGGCCGCGCTTGAGCAGCCGCTCGAGCTGATCGGCGTCGGGCAGCGAGAGCGCCGCGGCGGCGATCGGCTTCACGTCCTTGGCCCAGTTGGTCACGCCGGTATGCGGGTTGCGGTGATGATCGGTGCCGATCGAGCGGATCAGCACGGCAACCGCGCCCTTGCTGGCCGCCAGATTCGGGCCGAAACGGCGGGCGCCGCCATAATAGCCATATTGCGAGCCGTCCTGGGTGGGCGTCATCGCGTTGCTGATGAAGACGATCTTGCCCTTCACCGCCTCGGCCGGCGCGGCCTGCAGGTCGGCGAGCGTGGGGAAGAAGGCGATCTCGGCCTCGACGCCCTTGGCGCCGGTCGAGCCCGAATTGCCGAGCGCGGCGATGGCCAGCTTCTGCGCCGAACCACCGAGCACTTCGGCGGTCTCCGCGCCGCGCACCCATACTGGCATCCGGTAGGTCTCGATGCGCACGTTCCGGAAGCCTAGCGCGGTGAGCTTCTTCACCGCCCAGGCGCGGGCACGCGCTTCCGCCTCGGTCGCCGCGAGGCGCTGGCCGATCTCCGTGGTCAGGCCCTCGGTGATCTCCCAGGCGAAATCGTCCTTCAGCGCGGCATCGCGCAGCGCCGCCGGGTCATGCGCGGCGCCCTGGGCCAGGGCGGGGAGGGGAAGGGCGAGGGCGGCCACCGCCGCGAGCAGGATGCGCTTGGTCATGGCCGGCGACGCTAGCCGCAGCCGAAACGTTCGGCAATGCGGCGCGGGTTTCCGCCGCGTTTCCGAAACCGTGCCGTGCCGATATTCAACCGACTGGTTTTGCAATTCATTGACTCCGTTGACTGGCCACGACCATGCGGCGATCGTTCAACCAGTTGGTTGAGCATTGCCCCGCCACTGCCTGTCAGGCGCCGGAGAAGCGCAGCAGACCGGTTCCTACATTGCAAGACGGGGTGGCTGTGGCGGCAGCTGATACCTCTCCTTCCCGCGCTCGATCTTGCGGCGTTTCCCGAACGGCCCTGGATCCACGCCCGCGCGGGGATGACGAGACGATAGGTAAGGGGGGCGGGCAGGTAGCGGGGATGGGAGCGCGGCGTCGAGGCGGCCCGCGCGGCGCCGCGTTGCCATTTGACCGTCCGCTCGCTACATCGCCGCCAAACTTCCTGCATATCCAGACCTGCGAACGGAGACCGCCACGTGGCCGCCCAATACGCCTTCGTCATGAAGGACATGACCAAGACCTTCCCCGGCGCTCCCAAGCCGGTGCTGAACAACATCAACCTGCAATTCTATCAGGGCGCCAAGATCGGCATCGTCGGCCCGAACGGCGCCGGCAAGTCGACGCTGATGAAGATCATGGCGGGCATCGACAAGGATTTCTCGGGCGAGGCCTGGCCGGGCGAGTATATCACGGTCGGCTATCTGCCGCAGGAGCCGCAGCTCGATCCGACCAAGAACGTGCTCGAGAACGTCAAGGACGGCGCGCGCGAAGTGGCCGACATGGTTGATCGCTTCAACGCGATCTCGGCCGAGATGGGCGACCCGAAGGACGACACCGATTTCGACGCGCTGATGGAGGAGATGGGCGAGCTCCAGACCAAGATCGACGCGGTCGACGGCTGGACGCTGGACAACCAGCTCGAGATCGCGATGGAAGCGCTGCGCTGCCCGCCGTCGGACTGGGCGGTCGACAACCTTTCGGGCGGCGAGAAGCGTCGCATCGCGCTCACCCGGCTGCTCATCCAGAAGCCGGATATCCTGCTGCTCGACGAACCGACCAACCATCTCGACGCCGAAAGCGTCGAATGGCTGGAGAACCACCTCAAGGAATATGCCGGCGCGGTGCTGATGATCACCCACGACCGCTATTTCCTCGATAACGTCGTCGGCTGGATCCTCGAGATCGATCGCGGCAAGTATTTCCCGTACGAGGGCAATTACTCGACCTATCTGGAGAAGAAGGCCAAGCGCCTGGAGCAGGAGGATCGCGAGGAATCCGGCCGCCAGAAGGCGATCAAGGACGAGCTCGAGTGGATCCGCCAGGGCCCGAAGGGCCGCCAGACCAAGTCGAAGGCGCGTATCGCCAAGTTCGACCAGCTCGTCGCCAGCCAGGAGAACCGCAAGCCGAGCGGGGCCCAGATCGTCATCCAGGTGCCCGAGCGCCTGGGCGGCAAGGTGATCGAAGTGGAGAACATCTCCAAGGCTTATGGCGACAAGCTGCTGTTCGAGAATCTCTCGTTCACGCTCCCCGCCGGCGGCATCGTCGGCGTGATCGGCCCGAACGGCGCCGGCAAGTCGACTCTGTTCAAGCTGATCACCGGCCAGGAGACGCCGGACACCGGCACGGTCGAGATCGGCACCACGGTGCGTCTCGGCTATGTCGACCAGAGCCGCGATCACCTGGACGACAAGAAGAACGTCTGGGAGGAAATCTCGGACGGGCTCGATTACATGAAGATCAACGGGCACGATCAGTCGACCCGCGCCTATGTCGGCGCCTTCAACTTCAAGGGTGCCGACCAGCAGAAGAATGTCGGCAAGCTCTCCGGCGGTGAGCGCAACCGCGTGAACATCGCCAAGATGCTGAAGCGTGGCGGCAACGTGCTGCTGCTCGACGAGCCGACCAACGACCTCGACGTGGAAACGCTGGGCGCGCTGGAGGAGGCGATCGAGAATTTCGCGGGCTGCGCCGTGGTGATCAGCCACGATCGCTTCTTCCTCGATCGTCTCGCCACGCATATCCTGGCCTTCGAAGGCAACAGCCATGTCGAATGGTTCGAAGGCAATTTCGAAGCCTATGAGGAAGACAAGCGCCGCCGCCTGGGCGACGCGGCCGACCGCCCGACCGCGCTGGCCTATAAGAAGCTGACGCGCTGATCGGGGTGCCGATCGCATATGAACGCTGGCAGGGCGCGGTGGCCGATGCCGCCGCGCCGCTGCTGGCGCTCTGCCGATCGGTCTTCCCCGATTTTTCGGACGCCTATCTGCATGATCGGCTGCCGAAGCTGGACGCGCCCATGTTGTGGCTGGCGATCGAGGCGGGCCGCTGGCAGGGCTTCAAGCTGGCCTATCGCCGCGGCGACGCGCTGCTCTACAGCTGGCTGGGCGGCGTCACGCCCGCGCTTCGCGGCCGGGGCGTGGCCTCCGAACTGATGCGGCTGCAGCATGCGCAGGCCGTGGCGGAGGGCTATCGCTTCGTCGAGACGCGTACCCGTGCCGCGAACAACCCGATGATCCTGCTCAACCTGCGCCATGGGTTCCATGTCACCGGCTTCGAGACCGATGCGCAGGGCATCCCGGTAGTGATCCAGCGCAAGACGCTCGCCTGAGGCGCGGCTCAGAAGCGGCGCGCGATCCCCAGATAGAGCTCCAGGTCCGGGCTGGCGGCATTGAGCCCGGCGACGGCGCCCAGGTCGAGCTGGAGATCGCGCCGCGGCTGCCAGGCGAAGGACAGGCTGGCAAGCGCCTGGGTAGCGTGTCCGTCGGGATCCTCGTCACGTATCGCCTGCAGCTCGAATGCGCCGCTCAATGAGGCGGTGAGGACAGTGCTCAGGCCGATCGCGCTGCCATAAGCGAGGTGGCGTCCGCGCCGGTCGCCGTCCACCGCGGCATCGACCTCCGGCGTGAGGGACAGGCCGAGCCTGTCGGTCAGGCTGTAGCTGACCGGTACGATCAGGCCGGCGCCCCAGTCGCCGGCCCCGATGGTCGCGCCGCCGGTGGGCAGGGCGGCATAGGGCATCACCGCCACGGCGAAACCCGACCCGTCGGGATGGGAGAGGTTGCGGCGCATCGCCAGGGTGAGGTCGCCGGTGCCGCTGGCATGGGTCACCGTGCCGCTCGCCCGGTCGTGGGTCCGCACTGCGCCCAGGGCGGTCCAGCCGAGTTGCACTTCCATGTCCTGGGTCACGCCGTAGCGGATCAGCAGGTCGCCGAAGGTCCAGCTGTCGCTGCGCTGGGCGGAATCGCGATCGAGCGACCAGTCGACCGCGCCGCTCTCCATCACGAAATGGCCCCGGTCCACCGTGCAGGCGGGAGTGTCGAGCCCGGGGCGGTCGGGGCAGAGCGGGCGCATGTCCTGCGCCTGGGCGGTGCCGATCCCGGCGAGCGTCGCGGTGGCCAGAAGGAACGAGCGTTTCATGACGGATACATAGACGGTCCCCGAACCGCGCGGTAGCGTTGGCCCAAAAGGGGGAGAGGCGATGCGCGGGTGGATCGGGGAGAACAGTGTCCGCCTGACCGCGCTGGCGATCCTGGGGCCGGCGCTTGCCTCCCCGGATGCGACGTGGTGCATTGCGTTGTTGATGTGAACGGAAAAGGGGCTCCGGTGAAGCGATCGATACTCCTGGCGGCCGCGCTCCTCGCGGCATCGCCGGCCGCGGCGCAGGTGCCGGCCTTCCAGTCCCAGGTGGAGGCGTTCGACGATTTCGCGACGGCGAGCGCGAGCATGCCGGCCGCCGAGCGGGTGAAGGCGTTCCGCGCGAAGTTCGACGCGCTGCTCCCGGGCTTCTACGAGCCGCGCTTCGGCGCCACCGAGGCGCAATATGACGCGCGCGTCCAGAAGGCGCTCGAGGCCTATCCGCCGACGCGCGACAAGGTCCTTGCCGCCGCGCGCGAATTCGCCGGGGCCTATGCGACCGCCAGCGCGCATTTCCGCGGTGTCTTCCCCGATTATGCGCCGACCATGCCGATCTACCTGATCCATTCGCTGGGCGAGATGGACGGCGGCACGCGCGAGCTCCGCGGGAGGACGGTGGCGATCTTCGGGGCGGACATGATCGCGAAGATCCATGACGGCGGCACGATCGGGCCGTTCCTGGATCACGAGCTGTTCCACTTCCACCATGCGCGATATTTCCCGGACTGCCCGGCGCTATGGTGCTCGCTCTGGCAGGAGGGGCTGGCCGTCTATGTCGCCGCGCGGATGAACCCGGGCGCGGACGACCGCGCATTGCTGCTCACCATCCCGCGCCCGATCCGGCCGGAAGTGGAGCCGAAGCTTGCCCAGGCGATGTGCTTCGTGCGCGCCAGGCTCGGCTCGACCGACCAGGACGACTATGCCACCTTCTTCTTCGGCAAGGGCGGCAAGGCGCAGGGCAGCTGGCCGCCGCGCTTCGGCTATTATCTGGGCTATGTGCTGGCGAAGCGGCTGGGCGGCACCATGACGCTGGATGCGCTGGCCAGGCTGCCGCCGGAGCAGGTGAAGGCGAAGCTGGAGGCCGCGCTGGCCGCCTATCGCTGCTGACCGTGCCGGGGTGCCGGCACGGTCGGCATGATGGGCGCATCAGGCGTTTCTGGTCGCCGCGTCCGCGCTCCACGCGCCGCCGCCGGCAGCCGCGAGGTAGAGGAAGATGAAGCAGTAGAGCAGGATCGCCTCGCCGCCATTCTCGGCGGGGAAGAAGCCCTTGGGGAAGTGCGCCATGAAATAGCCGACCGCGCACATGCCCGAGGCGAGGAACGCCGCCGGCCGGGTGAACAGGCCGATCACCAGCAGGGCGCCGCCGACGAGCTCGATCGTGCCCGCCGCATAGAGCACCGGGCTGAGTGGATAGGGAAAGGGCGGGAGGCCGAAGAATTTCGACGTGCCGTGCTGCAGGAAGGCGAGGCCCGCGACGATGCGCAGGACGCTCAGCAGCTTGTCGGACCAGCTTGCGGGAATGGGCATGGTTGTATCTCCTCGCCGGACACGCCCCTGCGCGCCGTTTCGAGGCTGAAATGTTTCATCTCATGCCCATCCGGTCAACCGAAGCCCCGGAAACCGATCGTTTCCGGGCGCGCGCCGGCCCTCAGGCGGTGAAGCGCTTGGTGAAGCCCTTGGCATGCTTGTCGCCCGCGGTCTGGAAGGCCTCGACATGGTCGACCACCGCCATGGGCGGGCCTTCGCGCAAGGCTTCGGTGAGCGAGGTCAAGGCCTCGTCATCCCCTTCGGCGAGCAGTTCCACGCGCCCGTCGTTCAGGTTGCGAACCCAACCGCGCACGCCGAGCTGCTTGGCAACGCGCACCGTCCAGTCGCGATAGCCGACGCGCTGCACGCGCCCCGACACATAGATACGCTGTGCCGTCATATGTCCCCACGCTCACTTTTTTACCCGGCCGCATCCCTATTCGGCCTGGGTGCGACTCTATCAATTTGAAGATGCGAGGGAATCGGGCAGGGATGCGGCTCGTCGCGCGCTAGGGGTAGGTGATCGCAATCACTTCATATTCGCGCTCGCCGGCGGGCAGGCTGACGCGGCGCAGGTCGCCGATCCCGGCACCGCGCAGCGCGCGGGCGAGGGGAGCGTTCCAGCCGACCAGGCCCTTGGCCGCATCGGCCTCGTCGTCGCCGACCAGGGTGAGCGTGCGGTGATTGTCGTCCTCGTCGGCGATGGTGACGGTGGCGCCGAAATAGGCGCGGCTCTTGTCCGCCTGCTGCGCCGGATCGACGACCTTGGCCGCCTTCATCCGCCTCGACAGCCAGCCCAGCCGCCGGTCGATCTCGCGCAGGCGCTTGCGGCCATAGATATAGTCGCCATTCTCCGAGCGGTCGCCATTGCCGGCGGCCCAGGAGATGGTCTCGACCAGGGCGGGGCGCTCGGTGGCGAAGAGCGTGTCATACTCGGCCCGGAGCGCGGCATAGCCGGCGGGGGTGATGTAGTTGGGGCGGTCCATCGGCCTCTTCTAGCGTCCAGTTCGCCATGCTGAACTTGTTTCAGCATCCAAGGTGCCACCGGCGACGGAATCGCCTGTGGAAGATTGGACCCTGAAACAAGTTCAGGGTGACGATGATTTCGGGCGGCCGGTAAAATCAGCCCGGCTTGTTCTTCCCCAGATACCAGCTCGTGTTCGCCGGCCCCCTGGAGCGCGAGCGCTCGGGGTTGAGCAGGTCGTAGACCACGGCGTTCTCGATCACGCGCTGGACATAGTTCTTGGTCTCGAAGATCGGGATCTTCTCGATCCATTGAACGATGTCGCCGCCCGGCAGCCGCGGGTCGCCATTGGCGGCGATCCATTTGTTCACATTGCCCGGGCCGGCATTATAGGCCGCGATCGCCAGCGGGTAGCTGCCGTAGAGATTGTACATCCGCTGGAAATAGGTCGAGCCGAGCTGGATGTTGTAATCGGTGTCGGAGTTCAGCGAGCCCGGATTGTAGCTCATGCCGAGCTTGGTCGAGACTTCGCGCGCGGTGCCCGGCATCAGCTGCATCAGCCCGCGCGCGCCGGCATGGCTCACCGCATCGCGGTCGAACTGGCTTTCCTGGCGGGCGATGGCGTGGACGATCGTCCAGTAATCCTGCTGCGACGCCGGCACCGCCACCGTCGGATAGCCCGCCGCGGTATAGTCGGACAGGCCGTTCTGCAGCGCGCTCTTGCCGACCAGCACGCCCAGGTCCGGGCGGCCGATCGCGCGGCTCAGCTCGGCGGCGAGGATGTGATCGGTGTCGCTCGTCGCGTCGTTGGCGATCTGGCGGATGAACAGGCCCTGGTCCTGGCGATTGCCCATGGTGCCGAGCAGTTGCGCGGCGCGGACCGTTTCCTTCTTGAAAAAGGCATCGCGAACCGCCGGATCGGCGACCTTGGCGTTGAAATCGGGCGGGCGCTTCAGCGGCTGGCCCAGCCGCTCGGTGGCGAGCTGGCCGTAATAGACGTCCGGGAAGCCGGCCGCCTTGCCATAGAAGCGCGTCGCCGTCGCCTGATCGCCCGAAGCCTCGGCGGCGCGCCCGGCCCAGTAGAAGCCCTTGGACTGGGTGGTCGGCGTCTTGGAGCCATGGCCGTAGCGATCGAACATCCCCACCGCGTCGCGCGCGCGGCCGAGATTGTTGAGCGCCACCGATCCGGCCAGCCAGGTAAGGCTGGTATAGTCGTCGCGCTCGCCCAGGGACTGCTCGCTGACGTCGGTGCCCGGCGGGTAGGCGTCGTCCACCTGGCTGGCGATCTGATAGGCCAGGCTGAACTGGCCGTCCGACTGGGCGCCGCGCGCGCCGGTGAGCAGCGCCTCGTACCATTTCTCGGCGTCGCCGGGATAGGAGGCGAGCTGGCGCGGCTGGGCGAGATAGGATCGCATCGCCGGGCTCTGGCCGGTGTCGCGCAGCCACAGGGCGCGATCGGCGATGAAGCCGGGATTGGCGCGGCCGATGGCGAGCGCGGCGGCACCCCGGGCATCGGCGTCCGGCGCCTTGGTGCGGAAGGCGATGCGGGCATCGAACACCGGGCGCATGCCGGGCGAGACATAGGCGAGCTGGCGCTGCGCGGCGGTGAGCGCGCCGGCCCAGAGCAGCCTGTCCATCCGGGCATCATGATCGGCCGGGGTGAACGCGGAAGCGAAGCCGGCGAGCAGCGCGGTTTCGTCGCGGGGGCGCAGCACGCCGTTGCGCCAGGCGCGGCGGGCCTGTTCCTCGGCATCGGCGCGGCGGCCCGAGGCGGCGAGCGCTTCGGCATAGCGCGTACGCCCGGCGGCGGTCAGCGGCGGGAAACGCTCGAAATAACGGATGACCAGGCCGGGCGCCCAGGTGCCGCTTTCCAGCACCGTCTCGGCGGCGGCGCGGCGGCTCTTCTCGCCGGGCCAGCCGGGATGGAGCAGCAGGAAATTGGCATAGTCGGAAAAGGGATAATTGTCCGACTGCTGGAGTCGCTTCCATTCCACCAGCGCATCGGCGAGCTGATTGGCCTGGATATAGGGCGGCGGCACGCGGGGGACGCCGGCTTCCAGCGCCACCTTGTACCACTGGATCTGTTCCTGCGTGAGCTGCGAAGAGACGGCGAGCCCCGAAACGCCGGCAAACAGCAACGCACTTTTGAGTAGCGGAGCAAGCATACTGGACATGATACGCGTGTCGCCCCTATCTGCCAGCCCCGAATTGGGGAATTAAGGAAGATTCTGGGACCATGTTTTCGGGCTCCATTCCCGCGCTGGTGACGCCGTTCCGTAACGGCAGCTTCGCGGAGGAAGATTATCGCGCGCTGGTTGAATGGCAGATTGCCGAAGGCTCCGCCGCGCTGGTGCCGTGCGGCACCACCGGCGAGGCGGCGACCATGCCGAAGGACGAGCATTTCGAAGTCGTGCGCGTCTGCGCCGACCAGGCCGGGGGCCGGGTGCCCGTGCTCGCCGGCGCCGGCTCGAACGATACGCTGGTCGCGATCGAGAATGTGAAGGCCGCGCGGGACGCGGGCGCCGATGCGGTGCTGATGGTCCCGCCCTATTATAATCGCCCGAGCCAGGAGGGCATCTTCCGGCATTTCGAGGCGGTGGCGGAAAAGACCGACCTGCCGATCGTGCTCTACAACGTGCCGGGCAGGACGGTGACCGACATCCAGCCGGCGACGATGGCGCGGATCGTCAAGGCGTTTCCGGGCAAGTTCCTCGGCGTCAAGGACGCGACCGGCGCGCTCGCCCGGGTGACCGAGCAGCGTGCCGGCTGCGGGCATGGCTTCATCCAGCTCTCGGGCAATGACGAGACCGCGCTCGCCTTCAACGCGATGGGCGGCACGGGCTGCATCTCGGTGACGGCGAACGTCGCGCCGCGGCTCTGCGCTGAGTTCCAGGCGGCCTGGGCGGCGGGGGACAATGCCGGGGCGCTCGCATTGCACGACCGGCTCTATCCCCTCCATATCGCGATGTTCACCGACGCCTCGCCGGGCCCGGTGAAATACGCGATGACGCGGGTTCGCCCGGGATTCCCCGGGGAACTGCGGCTGCCGATGACTCCGGCGGGCGAGGCGAGCCGCGCGGCGGTCGATGCCGCGCTGGCGCATGCGGGGCTGATCTAGAGTCGCGACTCGCTCGGCAAGCCCCGGCGTCGCCGCCATCCCTTCCGCGTCATCCCCGCTTCCCTTCCTCGCTTCCCTTCCTCGTCATCCCCGCGAAGGCGGGGATCCAGGGCCAGGGGCAAGGTGCGTGAGGCGCGTTTTGCCGGTGCCGGCGAGCATGCCCGTGATTGCTGCGATTATCCCCTGCTACCCTGGATCCCCGCCTGCGCGGGGAGGACGGAAATGGTCCCAAGGGCTTGTTTGGGTTCTCGTCCCAGATTGGGGACTCATATTCTTGCTTCGTCATCCCGGGGCAAGGCCGGGGTGACGGCAGAAAATCAGATAGTTGCCTGGGTTCTCGCCTGAGCTTCCCCGCCCTTCCGGGAACTAGGTCCGCTGCTCGCCGCCTGCATAATAAGTGGGCACATGGCCGCGGATCCAGGCATTCTCGCGGAACCATTTGGTGACGATATACTTCGTTCCCTCGAGCACGCGCATGCCCTCGTGCAGCGTGTCGTAGTTGGGCGTGCCGTCTTCCATCATGTTGTTCCAGATCAGCATCAGCCCCTTTCGGGGCTTGAAGCGGACGCCGGCGCGCGGGAACCAGGTCGCGCCGCCTTCCTCGACCTCGTTGAGATAGATCATCGCGGTCCAGGTGCGCTGGCCGCCATATTCGACCATCTTGTCCCAATATTCCGCGCCCTCGTGGAAATAGTCGCAATGCGCGCGGAACTGCTGGCCGGGGGTATAGCGCTGGCCCTGCATCGTCTCGGCATTTGCCGGCGGCAGGCCGAGCACATCGGCGATGCGGTCGTCGATCGGCCAGATCTCCTCCGACCAGCGATCGAGGTCGGTCGAGCTGCTGGTGCGGAACTCGGGGTCCTCATGCATCGCCAGCAGCGTCGAGGGGCGCGCCGCCGCCTCGATCAGGCCGACGAGCATGTCGCACTCGGCGATGCTCAGAAAGTCGGGATAGGTGAACATCTGCGCGTTCTCCACCTTGGCGCGCCTGATGTGCGGATTGCCCTCCAGCCTCGCCACCACCTCGCGGCCGATCCGCGCGCGATTGGGGGAGGGCGTTCCCGATACTCTGCCGATATTCTTGCTCACGACGGCCAATTTGCGCCTGCGGGGCTCGCGGTCAATAGGTCGTCCGCGCGCCGATGGGCGTCCAGGGGCGTTCGCGGAACCATTTGGTGATGATGTACTTGCTGCCGGCCAGCACCGGCCGCGCCTCGTGCAGCGTCGCGTCGTTCGGGCTGCCGTCGGCGGCCATGTTGTTCCAGGCGACCAGCAGGCCGCGCGTCGGCGTGAGGCGGATGCCGGCGCGGGGGAACCAGGTCTCGCCGCCATCCTCGACATCGTTGAGGTAGATCATCGCCGTCCAGATGCGCTGGCCGCCCTGCGCCTCCATCTCCGGCCAATAGTCCACATCGTCGCGGAACCAGTCGCAATGCGCGCGGAAGTGCTGGCCCACCGCATAGCGCTGCCCCTGTACCGGCTCGCCATGATCGAGGGGGATGCCCAGCAGCTCGGCGAGGCGCGCGTCGAGCCGGCGGATCTCCGGATCCTGCCGCTCGAGGTCGCAGGTGTAGCTCGTGCGCAGGCCGGGCTCCTGATATCGCGCGAGCACCGTGGACGGCTTCGCATCGGCGTCGATCATCCGGGCCAGCGCCCTGCACTCGGTGCGGCTGAGGAAATTGGGCAGATGATAGAGCTGGAGCATGTCGAGGCCGGCGTGGCGAACCAGGGGGTTGGCCTCGATCCGGGTGGTGGCGCGGCGGCCGGTCTCGGCGCGGACGGGGTCGGGGGCCATGGGGCTCGTCATCGCCGCCAGCATGCGACCTGCGGAGTCAAAAGCAAGAGGCCCGGTCCTGATGGGCCGGGCCTCCCGTTTCTGGCAAGATGCGGGCTCGCTTACCAGAAGATGTCGTAGATGGTGTCGACCACCTCGCCGGTCTCGACATCGACCAGCAGCGCGTCGTTATAGTAGCGCACCCAGCGATAGGGCCCGTAGACCTCCGGCAGGCGATAATAATACGGATCGTTGATCCAGTATTGCGACGAGAACAGGATCGAGTTCAGCGTGTAGCCGATCGTGAAGCGGCGATAGCCATAGCCCCAGCCCGACGGCGCGTAATAGCGCGGCAGGCGATAGATGCCGCGGTTGCTGTTGCGATAGTCGCGCCAGTCGTAGCGGCGGTCGTTGCGCCAGCCATTGTTCCAGCGGCCGCGATCGTTGCCGCGCCAGCCGCGGTTATTGTCCCAGCCGCGGTTGCGGTCGTTCCAGCCGCGATCGTTATTGCGGTTCCAGTTCGGATTGCCGCGGTCCCACTGGCCGCCGCGATTGCCGTCGCGGTTCCAGTCGCGACGATCGTTGCCGCCGCGATTGCCGTCCCAGCGCGGCGGCTGCGGGCGATCCTGGGGCGGGGAGACCTGGCCGCCGCCGGGCTGGCCGCCACGGTTCCAGCCGCCGCGGTTCCAGCCATTGGGAGGCGTGTTGCCGCCGCCGCCATGCCATTCCGGGCGCGGCTGCGAGGGTTGCGCGGGCTGTTGCGGCTGGCCCGGGGACGGGCGCCAGCCGCCACGGTCGTCGCCGCGGTCGCCACCACGATCGCCGCCGCGGTCGCCGCGGTCGCCGCGATCCTGGGCGGGCTGCGAGGCGCCCGCATTGCCGCCGGAACGGTCGCCGCCGCCCCAGCGATGCCCGCGGTCCTGCGCCAGTGCCGGCGGGACCAGGGCCGTTGCGGCGATGATCGCCGCGAGCAAGGTCTTCTTCATCTGAATGTCTCCGCTGGGACCGGCAACAGGCCGGGCTTTCGGGGTATGCCCTCTTTAGGCCCCGGCAACTGACGCGACTCTGAATTCGCCTGTCAGCATATTGAAAGCATCCGGAACGATTCAGGGTTCCGCATGGGGCGCGGCCGGCGTGTCCTGTCCCGCCTCGGGCGCGGCGACGTCGCCCCGGGCGATGCGGGCGGCGTTCTGGATCGCTTCGGTCAACCGCGGATAGATGCCGCAGCGGCAGATATTGGGGATCGCGTCCGCGATCTCCTGCTCGCTCGGATTCCGGTTGTCCCGCAGCAGCACGGCGGCCGCCATCACCACGCCCGGGATGCAATAGCCGCATTGCGGCACGTTCGCCGCGATCAGCGCCTGCTGCACCGGATGGCTGCGATCCTTGGACAGGCCCTCGATCGTGGTGACGAACGTGCCCTCGAGCGCGCCGATCGTCTCCTGGCAGGCCAGGCGGGCAGTGCCGTCCACGTCCACCGTGCAGGCCCCGCAATCGCCGGTGCCGCAGCCATATTTGGTGCCGGTGAGGTTCGAGGCGTCGCGCAAGGCCCAGAGCAGGGGCGTGCGCGGATCCATCTTGTAGGCGACCGGCTGGTTGTTGACGGTGAAGCGAGTCATGCCGGGGGTGTAGCGGGAAACGCGCCGTTTCCGAAACCGCCATTGCGCCGAACTGCGCGGGTGGCGACATCATCCGGCATGACACTTCCTGCACTCTTCATTCCGCATGGCGGCGGGCCCTGCTTCTTCATGGACCCCAATGGCGGCCCGCCGGATCCGATGTGGGTTCGCATGCAGACCTATCTGGCCGGGCTGATCGGCTCGCTGCCCGAGAAGCCCAGGGCGATCCTGCTGGTCTCGGGCCATTGGGAGGAGGAAGTCGTCACCGTCCATGCCGGGAGCGGCCAGCCGCTGCTGTTCGACTATCATGGCTTCCCCGAGCATACCTATCGCCTGCGCTGGGACGCGCCGGGCGCGCCGCAGGTGGCGGCGCGGGCGAAGGCGCTGCTCAAAGGCGCCGGCTTCCCCGTCGGGGAGGAGCGCGAGCGCGGCTGGGACCATGGGGTGTTCATCCCGATGATGGTCGCGGTGCCCGGGGCGGACATCCCGCTCGCCCAACTCTCGCTGCGCAAGGACCTCGACCCAGCGGATCATATCGCGATCGGCAGGGCGCTCGCGCCGCTGCGCGACGAGGGCGTGCTGATCGTCGGCTCGGGCATGAGCTTCCACAATTTGCGCGCCCGCGGGCCGCAGGTGACGCCGCTGGCCGACGAATGGGACGAGGCGCTCGCCGCGGCGGCGACCGACCCCGACCCGGCGCGGCGCGCGGCCCGGGTCGCGGCCTGGGACGACCTGCCCCATGCCCGCTTCGCCCATCCGCGCGAGGAACATCTCCTGCCCCTGATGGTCGCGCTCGGCGCGGGCGGGGAGGGGCCGGCGGTGCGGGACTATCGCGACCATGTGCTGGGATGGACGGTATCTGGGTATCGGTTCGGCTGACGATTCGCCGGCCGGAAATTTACGGCACGCGGGCCGGGATTTCGGCCGCCGCATGGACCCGACCGTCGTCCACCGGGATGACATGGGGCGAGCGGCGCGCATTCCGGGACGGAAGCACGCGGAATCCCATATTGGCTGAGTAGTCGCTCCGTTCCGGACGCATCTCGTCATCCCCGCGCAGGCGGGGATGACGGACGTATTTTCAATGGCTTGTCTGGATCCTCAACCTAATCCCGCCAGCTCTTGTCCGTGCGGTCCACCAGCCGCACCATCGCCGCGAAATCGGCCGCGCCGGGGCCGCCGGGGACCTGGGCCATGTGCAGGTCGCGCTGGTGGACGGCGACGACTTCGTCCGGGACCGTGATCGGCGCGCCCATGCTGGCGGTGGCGATCTGGATCTCGCAGGCACGCTGGAGCGACCAGTGCTTGATGAACGCCTCGGGCACCGTCCTGCCCATTACCAGGATGCCGTGGTTCCTGAGCAGCATCACGCGCTTGTCGCCGAGATGCTCGAGCAGCCGCTCGCCTTCCTCGTCGCGCACCGTCACACCCTCGAAATCATGATAGGCGATCTGGCCGGCGAAGTTGCAGGCATAGAAGTTGGTGGGGCGCAGGCCCCCTTCGACGCTGGCGACCGCCATGCCCGCCGTGGTGTGGGTGTGCGCGATGCAATGCGCATCGGGCAGATGGCGGTGGAACAGCGCGTGCTGGACGAAGCCGGCACGGTTCACCGGATAGGGTGAATCGTCGAGCTTGTTGCCGTCGATGTCGATCTTGACCAGGTTCGACGCCTTCACTTCGCTGAAGTGCAGCCCGAACGGGTTGATCAGGAAGGCGCCTTCCTCGCCCGGCACCTTCAGCGTGATGTGGTTGTAGATCATCTCGGACCAGCCGAGCATGTCGAACACGCGGTAGCAGGCGGCGAGCTGCTGGCGGGCCTCCCATTCGGCTTCGGTCATGGTGGAATTGCGCAGCGCGGTGGCCATCATACCTCTCCCAAGGCTTTTTCGTGGATCGGGTATGCCATGCCCTTGACGGCGCCCGCAACTGTTGTCGCTCGCGGCGGGCGCCTTGCGGCGCGTTCTAGAAATGCGCCGGGCCGAACCGCAGATATGCGGCGAGACCCGTTACGAGCACGGGCGTGATCCCCATGATGAACCACATGCGCTGCATATGGCGCGGGAAGCCGCGCATGATGCCGCTGCCCTTCTCGAGAGCGGCCTTTTCCCGGCGGCTGAGTTCCCGAGCATCCGTCAGATGCGGGAAGTCGCCATTCGCGATGGGGGCGGCAAGCCGTGCATTTCCCTTTTCCCGCAATATTTTGAGGGAGTCGGTGGCGGCCTGGATGGACGATCGGGTGAGCCGCGCGGCGTCATAGCCGATATAGGCAAGTATCGAATGAACCAAGGTTCCGAGCGCCAGCAGCGCGAGGAGCTTGGCATCCACGCTCATTCGCGAAGCTGCGCTGAGCATGCCGCCGAGGATCAGCACGGAAAAGCCGATCAGGAAGGAATTCATGCTGAGGAACGAGGACAGCCGGGTATTCATCAGGCCGTCCTCATGTTTGATATAGTCGCGGAAGACATTGTAGATTTCGAGGTCGCTCAGCGGCTTGGCGTGCGGAGCGGGGTCCGGGGCAAGCGCGGCCAGCGGATTGATGCCCTCGCCGCCGATCTTTCCGGCGTATTTGCTCACAGTCTCGTGCATGGGAGTCTCCGTGTCCGGCGATGGTGCAGGCCGGTCACGCGGCCGGGAAAGGCTGCTTGAGGTGCCAGTCGCCGACAATCGGAATCGCGGTCGTTTCGGTGCATTCGCGATGCCTTCGGGCCGCTTCGATCGGGTGCGGCAGGCGGTTCATCCGAACCCGTAGGGCACCACGCTGCGCCGATCCGGATCGATCGCGATCGCCGAGGCGGCGGGCGGGAAGGCGCGCTGGTCGCAGTCCGCGCGCGGGCAGATGCGGCAGCTGGCGCCGATCGGGGTGGCCGCGCCGCCCGGCCTGAGATCGTCGGCATAGACGAAGTCCGCCGCGTGCAGCTCCTCGCAGCCCAGCGCCACGGCATAGCGGCGCGGCGGGCGGGCATAGCTGCCCGACGGCTTCACCAGCCCCTTGGCCATCGAGACGTAGCGCGTGCCGTCGGGCATCTCGGCATGCTGGACGAGGATCCGGTCCGGGATCGCCACTGCTTCGTGCACCACCCAGAGCGGGCAGGCGCCGCCAAGCGCGGCGAACTGGAGGCGCGTCGCCGAGTGGCGCTTGGTGACGTTGCCGGCCATGTCGACCCGGCAGAAGAAGAAGGGCAGCCCCTGCGCGCCCGGGCGCTGGAGCGTCGAGAGCCGGTGGCAGGCCTGTTCGAAGCTCACGCCGAAACGCTGGCGCAGCCGGTCGATATCGTGGCGGACGTCGCGGGCGGTGTCCCTGAACGCGCCATAGGGCATCAGCAGCGCTCCGGCGGCATAGTTGGCGAGGCCGATGCTGAGCAGCTCGCGCGCGGCGGGGGAGGCGAGGCCCGACGCCTGCACCACCTGCCGCATCTCGTTCTCGAACTCGTAGCGGACCAGCCGGTGGGCGAGCAGGAAGGCACGGCTCTCCGGCGGGAGCGCGCTGTTGATCGCGAGGCGGCGTGCCCGGGAGTCGAACCGGCTGAGCTCGCTGCCATCGCCATCCTCCGCGGCGACCTGCACCCCGTGCCAGCGCAGGCGATCCTCGAGCCCGCGGGTCGGCCGATAGGGGTCGAGATCGGCGGCGAGCGTCTCGGCCGAGCGGTCGATCGCGTCGATATAATTGCCTTCGGCCTGGAACCAGTCGCGAACCTCTTCCCAGGGCAGCGGGGCCGCATCGGTGGAGCCGCTGTCATAGCGGTCGTCGAGCACGCGGAGCTGCTCCTGGCTGCGGCGCCAGGCCTCGTGCAGCGCGACCATGCGCTTCGCGAGCAAGGGCTGCTGCTCGATGCCGCGGCGCACGTCCGCCTCGCCCATCCGCTCGGCCGGCACGCCGGCATCGGTGGCGGCGTCGATCGTGCGCAGCAGCGAGGCGCTCTCGTCGGCATCGCCGAACGCCTCGAGCGGGAACTCGCGGCTGAGCGCGACGAGGACGATGTCGGTGATCGGGCGGTCGTTATTCTCGATCTGCGACAAATAGGAGACGGAGATGCCGAGCCTCGCGGCCATCGCCGCCTGGCTCATCCCCGTGCGCCGGCGCAGCTCGCGCAGGCGGAACCCTTCGAACAGGCGGCGGCGGGGGCTGCTCACTTGATTCCCCTCCCTGGCAGGGAGGGGCTGGCGGGGCGGAACGATCTGCGCATGGCCGCAGTATATCTGCAAACCAGCTTCCCGCAACTTCGCAACATTGCATTTGCGGTCGCCGCATGTCCCGATGCAGAAGCCGCCGCTATCCAATGGGGAACCGCATGTCGTCGACGATCGAGGAACTGGAACGCCGCCGCGCCGCCGCCCGCCTGGGCGGAGGGCAGAAGCGGATCGACGCGCAGCACGCCAAGGGCAAGCTCACCGCGCGGGAGCGGATCGAAGTGCTGCTCGACCAGGGCTCGTTCGAGGAGCTCGACATGTATGTCGAGCATAATTGTGTCGACTTCGGCATGCAGGACCAGATCGTCCCCGGCGACGGCGTCGTCACCGGATCGGGCACGGTCAACGGCCGCCTCGTCTTCGTGTTCAGCCAGGACTTTACCGTGTTCGGCGGCTCGCTCAGCGAGCGCCATGCGCAGAAGATCTGCAAGATCATGGACATGGCGATGAAGGTCGGCGCGCCGGTGATCGGGCTGAACGATAGCGGCGGCGCGCGCATCCAGGAGGGTGTCGCGTCGCTCGGCGGCTATGCCGAGGTGTTTCAGCGCAACGTGCTGGCATCGGGCGTGGTGCCGCAGCTCTCGCTGATCATGGGCCCGTGCGCCGGCGGCGCGGTCTATTCCCCCGCGATGACCGACTTCATCTTCATGGTGAAGGACTCGTCGTACATGTTCGTCACCGGCCCGGATGTAGTGAAGACCGTTACCAACGAGATCGTCACGCAGGAGGAACTGGGTGGTGCGGTGACGCATACCACGAAGTCGGGGGTCGCCGATGTGGCCTTCGACAACGATATCGAGGCGCTGCTCGCGGCCCGCGACTTCGTGGACTTCCTTCCCGCCTCGAACCGCGAGGAAGTGCCCGAGCGTCCGTGCGACGATCCCTGGGATCGCATGGAGCCGAGCCTCGACACCCTGATCCCGCCGAGCGCGAACCAGCCCTATGACATGCACGAGCTCATCAGGAAGACGCTCGACGAGGGCGAGTTCTTCGAGCTGCAGCCGAGCCATGCCGGCAACATCCTGATCGGCTTCGGCCGGATCGAGGGGCGCACGGTGGGCGTGGTGGCGAACCAGCCGATGGTGCTGGCCGGGTGCCTGGACATCAATTCGTCGAAGAAGGGCGCGCGCTTCGTGCGCTTCTGCGACGCGTTCGAGATCCCGATCGTGACCTTTGTCGATGTGCCGGGCTTCCTGCCGGGCGTCGGCCAGGAGCATTCGGGGATCATCAAGCACGGCGCCAAGCTGCTCTTCGCCTATGCCGAGGCGACGGTGCCCAAGATCACGGTGATCACCCGCAAGGCCTATGGCGGCGCGTACGACGTGATGGCCTCCAAGCATCTGCGCGGCGACTTGAATTATGCCTGGCCGACTGCCGAGATCGCGGTGATGGGCGCCAAGGGCGCGGTGGAGATCATCTTCCGCGGCAAGACGCCCGAGGAAATCGCCGAGCGCACCGCCGAATATGAGGCACGTTTCGCCAATCCGTTCGTTGCGGCATCGAAGGGGTTCGTGGACGAGGTGATCATGCCGCATTCCACGCGCCGCCGCGTGGCGCTGGGGCTTCGCAAGCTGCGGAACAAGCAGCTCGAGAACCCGTGGAAGAAGCATGACAACATCCCGCTCTAGGAGAGCCAGGTGCGCGATATCCTCTGGATCGTCGTCATCGTCTTCACTGCGATCGATGGCTTTTTGAACCTGAACGGGAAGCCCAATCTCGGGCAGGTTCTGTTCGCGGGGACATCGGAGTCCGCGCGGAGGGTGGGCATTTCGGCGTTGTATCTCTGTATCCTCGTTATTCTGGTCTATCTGGGATGGTTTGCCCAATGAAACTCGGCCGCCTCAACCATGTCGGCGTCGCGACGCCTTCGATCGAAGCGTCGATCGCCCTTTATCGCGACGTGATGGGCGCGGAGGTGATCCGCGAGCCGTTCGACCTGCCGGCGCAGGGCGTGAAAGTGTGCTTCGTCGATACGCCGAACAGCCAGATCGAGCTGATCGAGCCGCTGGGCGAAAGCTCGCCGATCCATGGCTTCCTCGCCAAGAACCCGGCGGGCGGGCAGCATCACCTCTGCTACGAAGTTCCCGACATCCACGAGGCCAAGGCGTGGTTCGAGGCGAAGGGCGCCAAGGTGCTCGGCGAACCGCGCATCGGCGCGCATGGCACGCCGATCTTCTTCGTCCATCCCAAGGACATGGGCGGGGTGCTGACCGAGATCATGGAGACGCCGCGTGATCATTGATCCTGCATTCCCTCTCCCCTTGTGGGAGAGGGAGGGAGCGACGCAGTCGCGGAAGGGTGAGGGGGCTGTATCTCCCTACGTCCCCCTCATCCTTCCCGCTGATTGCATCAGCGGGCTCCTTCCTTCTCCCACAAGGGGAGAAGGAGTTTGAGCAACAAACCCACTCCCGCCGATTGGGAAGCCCTTGCTTCGAAGGAAGTGAAGGGTCGCGACCTGACCTGGCACACGCCCGAGGGCATCGAGGTCAAGCCGCTCTACACGGCCGAGGATGTCGTCGGGATCGATCCCGGCCTGCCGGGTGTCGCGCCGTTCACCCGCGGGGTGCGCGCGTCGATGTATGCCGGGCGGCCCTGGACGATCCGCCAGTACGCCGGCTTCTCGACCGCCGAGGAGTCCAACGCCTTTTACCGCCGCAACCTCGCGGCCGGGCAGAAGGGGCTGAGCGTCGCCTTCGATCTCGCCACCCACCGCGGCTATGACAGCGACCATCCGCGCGTCACTGGCGATGTCGGCAAGGCCGGCGTGGCGATCGACAGCGTCGAGGACATGAAGATCCTGTTCGACGGCATTCCGCTCGATCAGATGTCCGTCTCGATGACGATGAACGGCGCGGTGATCCCGGTGCTGGCCTTCTTCATCGTCGCGGGCGAGGAGCAGGGCGTCGACAGGAGCCTGCTCGACGGGACCATCCAGAACGACATCCTCAAGGAGTTCATGGTCCGCAACACCTATATCTACCCGCCCGAGCCGAGCATGCGGATCATTTCGGACATCTTCGCATATACCAGCGCGAACATGCCGAAATTCAACAGTATTTCGATTTCCGGCTATCATATGCAGGAAGCCGGGGCGACGCAGGTGCAGGAGCTCGCCTTCACCATCGCCGACGGCATGGAATATGTGAAGTACGGCGTCGCCAGCGGCCTGGATATCGACAAGTTCGCCGGGCGTTTGAGCTTCTTCTTCGCGATCGGCATGAACTTCTTCATGGAAGTGTCGAAGCTGCGCGCGGCCCGTGTGCTCTGGCACCGGGTGATGACCAGGCTGGGCGCGCAGGACGAGCGGAGCAAGATGCTGCGCACCCACTGCCAGACCTCGGGCGTGTCGCTGACCGAGCAGGATCCGTACAACAACGTCATCCGCACCACGATCGAGGCGATGGCGGCGATGCTGGGCGGCACGCAGAGCCTGCACACCAACGCGCTCGACGAAGCGATCGCGCTGCCGACCGACTTTTCCGCCCGGATCGCGCGCAACACCCAGCTGGTCATCCAGGAGGAGACCGGCATGTGCAACGTCGTCGATCCGCTGGGCGGCAGCTATTATATCGAGAGCCTGACCCAGGAACTGGTCGACAAGGCCTGGGAGATCATCGAGCGGGTCGAGGCCGAGGGCGGCATGGCCAAGGCAGTGGCGGCGGGCTGGCCCAAGGCGATGATCGAGGAGGCGGCCGCGGCCACCGCGGCGCGGATCGATCGCGGCGAGCAGGTGATCGTCGGCGTCAACAAATATCGCAAGGCCGAGGAAGAGCCGATCGACATCCTCGACGTCGACAATCACGCCGTGCGCGAGGCGCAGATCGCGCGGATCCGGCGCGTGCGGGCGGAGCGCGACGAGGCGGCCTGCCAGGCGGCGCTGTTCGCGCTGCAACAGGGTGCCCGGGGCAGCGACAACCTGCTGGCGCTCGCCGTCGAGGCGGCGCGCGCCCGTGCCACGCTGGGCGAGATCAGCGCGGCGATGGAAGCCGGGTTCGGCCGCTACGCCACTCAGCCCAACCCGGTGCAGGGCGTCTATGGCGGCGCCTATGCCGACGACACGGTCTGGGCGCGGCTCAAGGACGGCGTGGATGCCACCGGGCGGCGCCTGGGCCGCCGCCCGCGCATGCTGGTCGCCAAGATGGGGCAGGACGGGCATGATCGCGGTGCCAATCTCGTGTCCTCGGCATTTGGCGACCTGGGCTTCGAAGTCGTGCCGGGGCCGCTGTTCCAGACCCCGCAGGAAGCCGCCGCGCTGGCGATCGCGCGCGATGTCGACGTGGTGGGCGCCTCCAGCCTCGCCGCCGGGCACAAGACGCTGATCCCGGAGCTGATCCGCGAGCTGCAGGCCGCGGGCAGGGCGGACATCAAGGTGGTCGCCGGCGGCGTGATCCCGGCGCAGGACTATGAGTTCCTGCGCGAGGCGGGCGTGCAGGCGATCTTCGGGCCGGGCACCAACCTTGTCAAAGCTGCCGAGGAAGTGCTGAGGCTGCTCGGGCACAACATGCCCCCGGCCGAGGAAGCTGCGGAATGAGCCTGTTGCTGGCACTGGTACTGGCATTCCCGGTCGCACAGGATGCGCATGATGGGTCCAGTGGCGACCTTTCCCACGCATTCCAGTTGATCAAGGAGAACAGCCTCGTCCCCATTGCCGAGGACAGGATGGCTTCCGAGGCGGCGCGGTTCATGAGCATGATTCCCGAGCTGCAGCCGGATGCCATATCGCCAGCGGATGTGAGAGACCTGCCCAAGCTGCTTGCCTATTTCAGGGCCCTGCGGACGAGCGCGAACGGAAAGCTGGACGAGCGCCGGCTGGTGGAAGCGGCCATCAACGGGATGGCCGCGTCTTCCGGCGCGCGCGATGGCTATATCGACCTCGACGCCCAAAGGGAGCTCAAGTGCAATTGCGCGGCGTCGATCGGCGTTTCGGCAAGCCTGGTGGGCGGAATGCCGGTGGTTGTGCTGACAGCTCCGGGATCCCCAAGCGCCGATATACTTCACGAAGGGGATGTGATCACGCGGATCGACGGGGAGAGCACGATCGGAATAGGGCTCGATCGGTTCGTCGCGCGTCTCCGCGGAGAGCCGGACAGCATTGTTACCCTCACTGTCCAAAGACCCGGTGTCGATCCGGCCGAGATCCGGCTGGCGCGCAAGGTCAATATCGCCAAGCCGGTCAGTTGGCGGATGGAGGGCGCGGTCGGGATCATAACCGTCTCATCGCTCGGCCCCGATGTGACGTCGCAAGTGAAGCAAGCAATCGTCGCGCTTCGGGATTCGTCCCGCAAGCCCGAGGGCTATATTCTCGATCTGCGCGGCAATGGCGGCGGGCTCCTCTCGGTGGCATCGGACCTGGCCGACATCTTCATGGCGAGCGGGCCAATTGGCATGCAACGCGGTCGTGAGCCCTATGACATCGAGCGATATGCCGCCAAGCGCGGCGACGATATCCGGGGCCTGCCGTTGGTCGTCCTGACCGATCGCCAGACGGGATCCGGTGCCGAGATCGTCGCGGCCGCCCTGCAGGACACGCATCGTGCGCGGATCGTGGGCCAGAAGACATTTGGGAACGGGCTGATTCAGAGCATCGTGCCGCTCAGCAGCCATGCGGCGATCCGGATAACCACGGGGCAGTATTTCCGGGGTTCGGGCGCACCCATCCAGGAAGTCGGCGTGAAGCCGGATATCGAAACGCCCGCCGGGCAGGAGAAGGGCGACGACAAGACGCTCAAGGCGGCGCTCGGACTGCTTGCGGCGCCGGCATCCTGAGGGCAAGCCGTGCGCAATATCCCCGGGATCCGGGGCGAGGAGATTATCGAATGAAGCATGCAATGGCCGCCTCCAGTCTCTCGGGGGAGAGCCGCGTCCGTACCGACTGGACCCGCGAAGAGATTGCGGCGCTGTTCGACCTGCCGTTCACCGAGCTCGTGTTCCGGGCGCAGACCGTCCACCGCCAGCATCACGCGCCGAACGAGGTCCAGCTCTCCACCCTGCTCAGCATCAAGACCGGCGGCTGCCCGGAGGATTGCGGCTATTGCAGCCAGTCCGTCTCGGCCGAGACCGGGCTCAAGGCGACCAAGCTGATGGACGTGCGCCAGGTGCTCCAGGCGGCGGCCCAGGCCAAGGACCATGGCTCGTCGCGCTTCTGCATGGGCGCCGCCTGGCGCAATCCCAAGGATCGCGACATGCCCGCCATCGTCGAGATGGTGCAGGGCGTCCGCGCCATGGGCATGGAGACCTGCATGACGCTGGGCATGCTCAGCGAGAAGCAGGCCCGGATGCTCGCCGATGCCGGGCTCGACTATTACAACCACAATATCGACACGTCGCCCGAGCGCTACGCCGAGGTGATCACCACGCGCAGCTTCGAGGACCGGCTCGACACGCTCGAGCATGTCCGCGAGGCGGGGATCAATGTGTGCTGCGGCGGCATCGTCGGCATGGGCGAGACGCGACCGGACCGTGTCGGCTTCATCCATGCGCTGGCGACTTTGCCGGTGCATCCGGGCAGCGTGCCGGTGAACGCGCTGGTGCCGATCAAGGGCACGGTGCTGGGCAACATGCTGGCCGACACGCCGCTCGCCCAGATCGACGATATCGAGTTCGTCCGCACGATCGCGGTGGCGCGGATCACCATGCCGGAGAGCATGGTGCGGCTGAGCGCGGGCCGCGAGAGCATGAGCGACGCCACCCAGGCGCTGTGCTTCCTGGCCGGCGCCAACTCGATCTTCACCGGCGACAAGCTGCTGACCGCGGGCAATGCCGGCGACGACAAGGACGCGGCGCTGTTCGCCCGGCTGGGCGTCAAGCCGATGCAGGCCGAGGTGAAGGTCGAGCTGGAGGCGGCGGAGTGAAATCGGGGCGGGCGATCCGGGCTGGGCTTGCGCTCCTGCTGCATGGAGCGCCCGCGCTGCTGTCGCTCGTGCTGGCACGAGCAGCGAAACCGCGCCAGGACTGTACCCTCGATGATCAGGCGGTCGGCTTCATCTGCTCCGACTATGGCCAGTTCTACTGGCTGGCATTCGGCATTTTCGGGCTGGCCATGATGCTTGGGCTGTTCGCGATCTTGCGAAAGCGAGATACTGAATGATCCTGTATCTCCTGCTGTCGCTCGCCGCGCCGTCACAGGAATGCGATGACCGGGAAGGCGACGTCGCCGCCGCCGAATGCTGGGATACGGCCTATCGCAAGGCCGATGCGCAGCTTAACCGGGTCTGGCCGGGCGTGCTGGCTGAGGCGCGGGCGGCGGACAAACGCTTCCGCCCGACGCCGCGCCGGGATCGGCCGGGCGCCGGGAATGATCTGCTGGCCTCGCAACCTGCCTGGCTCGCTTTTCGTAACGCCCAGTGCGCCGCCGAGGCGGGATGGGCGCAGGGCGGTTCGCTCGAACCCGTCCTTGTCGGGCGCTGCCTGACGCTGATGACGCGCGAGCGGGTGCTCAAGCTCAAAGACATTCAAAGCGGATTCAAGGAACCCTGATGTTCAAGAAGATCCTGGTCGCCAATCGCGGCGAGATCGCGTGCCGCGTGATGCGCACCGCCAAGAAGATGGGGATCGCCACCGTGGCGGTCTATTCGGATGCCGATGCGCGCGCGCCGCACGTGCTGATGGCGGACGAGGCGGTGCGGCTCGGGCCGGCGCCGGCGGCGGAGAGCTATCTCAAGGCCGAGCTGATCCTGCTCGCGGCCAGGGAGACCGGGGCCGATTGCATCCATCCGGGCTATGGCTTCCTCTCGGAGCGCGAGAGCTTCGCCAGGGCCTGTGCCGAGGCCGGGATCGCCTTTGTCGGGCCGCCGCCGGGTGCCATCGCGGCGATGGGCGACAAGATCGAGTCCAAGAAGCTCGCCAAGGCGGCGGGCGTGAACGTCGTGCCGGGTTTTGTCGGGGTGATCGAGGATACCGAGCACGCCGTGCGCATCTCGAACGAGATCGGCTATCCGGTGATGATGAAGGCCTCGGCCGGCGGTGGCGGCAAGGGCATGCGGCTGGCCTGGAGCGAGACCGATGTGCGCGAGGGCTTCGAGGCGACCAAGCGTGAGGGCCTGGCGAGCTTCGGCGACGACCGGGTGTTCATCGAGAAGTTCATCGAGAGCCCGCGCCACATCGAGATCCAGGTGCTGGGCGACCAGCACGGCAACATCGTCTATCTGGGCGAGCGCGAATGCTCGATCCAGCGCCGCCACCAGAAAGTGGTCGAGGAGGCGCCGTCGCCCTTCGTCTCGCCCGAGATGCGCAAGGCGATGGGC
Organism: Sphingomonas sp. CBMAI 2297; assembly: GCF_029870595.1. GTDB lineage: Bacteria > Pseudomonadota > Alphaproteobacteria > Sphingomonadales > Sphingomonadaceae > Sphingomonas. The sequence goes on along the minus strand of NZ_JAPDIR010000004.1, from coordinate 101,167 downwards.
GAGCAGGCCGTCGCGCTGGCGCGGGCGGTGGGCTATTTCAGCGCCGGCACGGTCGAGCTGATCGTCTCGGGCGCCGACAGGACCGGCGCGGGCTTCTACTTCCTCGAAATGAACACGCGCCTGCAGGTCGAGCATCCGGTGACCGAGGCGGTGACCGGCATCGATCTGGTCGAGCAGATGATCCGCGTCGCGGCCGGCGAGAAGCTGGCCTTCGCCCAGGAAGACGTGAAGCTCACCGGCTGGGCGATCGAGAACCGCGTCTATGCCGAGGATCCCTATCGCGGCTTCCTGCCGAGCACGGGCCGGCTGGTGCGCTATCGCCCGCCGGCGAGCGAGGAGACGCCCTATGGCGCCCCGGGCACGCGCGGCGACCATGGCTATGTCCGGGTCGATGACGGCGTGACCGAGGGCAGCGAGATCTCGATGTTCTATGATCCGATGATCGCCAAGCTGATCACCTGGGGCGAGACGCGCGACGAAGCGGCCGATCTGCAGGTGGCGGCGCTCGACCGGTTCCGGATCGACGGAATCGGCCACAATATCGATTTCCTCTCGGCGCTGATGCAGCATCCGCGCTTCCGCTCGGGCGCGATCACCACCGGGTTCATCGCGGAGGAATATCCGGAGGGGTTCCACGGCGCGCCGGCTTCGGAGGCGCTGAAGCGCAAATTGGCGGTGGTCGCCGCGGCGATCGACCTGCAGCGGGCCGAGCGCGGGGCCTGCATCTCCGGCCAGCTCGCGGCGCACCAGCCGATCCCGGGCGAGCGGGTGGTAACGATCGACGGCGAGCGGTTCGCGATATCGGCCGATGCCGGCCGGCTCTTCCTCGACGGCGCCGAAGTGGCGTTCGACAGCGACTGGCGGCTCGGCGATATCCAGCTCGATGCCGAGATCGACGGCGCGCCGCTCAGCGTCGCGGTCGATCGCAGGGGATCGGCCTGGAAGCTGACCGCGCATGGCGCTTCGCATCTTGTCGAGGTTCATCCCCCGCACGTCGCGCAATATCGGCACCACATGATCGAGAAGATCCCGCCGGACATGAGCAGGTTCCTGCTCGCGCCGATGCCGGGCCTGCTCACCCGGCTCCATGTCGCGCCGGGCGACAGGGTCGAGGCCGGCCAGCCGCTCGCCGTGGTGGAGGCGATGAAGATGGAGAATATCCTGCGCGCCGAGCGGGCCGGAGTGGTGAAGGCGGCGAATTTCGGCCCCGGCGACAGCCTGGCCGTGGATGCCGCGATCCTCGAATTCGAGTGACGCGGCGGCCGGGTCGGGCGACGCCGCGGAACCAAACGCAGCGCCGCCCTTGTCCGGGTTGGGCACAAAGACTCCTCCGGATGGCGGGGTCTTAGCCTCCGAAGGGTTGCAGCAGCCTTTGCTAAGGCCCGGACGGCGACGGCATGCGGCCCGGGGCCGGCATGCGGCAATTTGGCTGCGACGAACCTGTCGCGGCGCGCGACCGGGCCGCACGCACAAGGGTTTGCGAAGCGCTGCTAGATCGCCGCGCGAACCGCGCGCACGATCGCCTCGGCCATGATCGCGGAAGTCTCGGCGCCTTCCCGTGCCGTGGCGCGGGCAGGATAGCCGAAATAGGCCTGGGGCCCGCCCGCCTCGGTGAAGGTCGTCGCGCCGGCGGCGAAGGCGGTGACGAGGCTGGCCGGATTGTCGGCGAGCGCTGCGCGCGCGGGCTCGTCCACCAGGTCGGGCCGATCGGCAAGGACCAGGCTGGTCTCGAACTGGCCGGCATGGCAGGCGCCGGAAACGAACTCCTCGGTCAGCTCCGCCGCCAGCGCGCGCCGGGTGAAGTCGGGAAAGGCAAGCGGAAGCCCGAGCGCGGCGACCTCCGCGGCGAGGCCCCGCAGCATCGCGACATTGGCCGGATCGAAATGGCTGTTCGCCAGCGCCAGACAGGCGAAGCCCTGGGCCTTCAGGCTCGCGGCGATGTCGAGGATCGCCGCCCGGGCCGTGGCTTCGCCGATCGAGATGGTGCCGGGGAATTCGGCCGCATAATGGGCGGGGGCATAAGCGAGGGCGGGCAGCACGAAGGCGTGCAGGCCTTCCCGGGCGAGCAGCACGGTGGCGCGGCGCGCCATGCCCTCGGAAATGATCACGTCGGTGCACAGCGGCAGGTGCGGCCCATGGGCCTCCACGGCGCCGAGCGGCAGGATCGCCACCACCGGCGCGCCGCTTCGCAGCGCGGCCTGCACCCGCGTCCAGGGCTGGTCGCCGAGCATCATCGCCAGATCTCCCGCAGCTTCTTGCGATCCATCTTGTCGCGATCGTTCCGGGGCAGGGGATCGGGCGAGAAGAAGACGTGATGCGGCACCTTGTAATGGGCGAGGCGCGCGCGCGCAAAGCCGAGCAGCTCCGCCTGCAGCATCTCGCTCGCCGGGGCGTCCGGGCGCGGGACCACGACCACCACCGGCTTTTCGAGGCCATTGGCATCGGCGCGGCCGAACACGCAGCATTCGAGCACCGCCGGATGCTCGCTCAGGCAGCCTTCCACTTCCAGCGGGCTGACATAGATGCCGCCGCTCTTGATCATGTCGTCGCCGCGGCCTTCATAATACCAATAGCCCTCGGCATCGCGCCGGAACAGGTCGCCGCTGACGATCGCGCCGCCGCCCAGGTGGCGTTTCGACTTGGCATAATCGCCATGATAATAGAGCGCGGCGGAATCCCCGCGGATGCGCAGCACGCCGATCTCGCCGCCCGCGATCGGCATGCCGCTGTCGTCGAGCAGATCGGCTTCATAGCCGGGCACCAGCTTGCCGAGGCTGCCCGGGCGGATGTCGCCGGGGCGGTTGCTGATATAGATGTGGAAGCTCTCGGCGCTGCCGATCCCGTCGATGATCGGCACGCCGAAACGCGCGTTCCAGCGCGCGTGGAGCTCGCGCGGCAATGCCTCCCCGGCGCTCCACATCAGCCGGATGCTGGACAGGTCCGGCGCGCGCGCCTCCGCCTCGAGCATCTTGTTGATCAGCGTGGGCACGTTGGTGAGCACCGTGGGGCGGTGGCGCTCGATCAGCGCGAAGATATGGTCCGGCGTCGGCTGCTCGCGGAACAGGATCGCGGTCGCGCCCATGGCGAAGGGGAACATCAGGTTGGTGCCGGTGGCATAGCCGAAATAAAGCCGCGGGCCGGACAAGGTGATGTCGTCCGCCGTCATGCCGATGAAGCGCTTGGCATAGACTTCGGTGTTGTAGGCGAAGTGGAAATGGCAATGGACGGCGCCCTTGCTCTGCCCGGTGGTGCCGCTGGTGAAGAGCCAGACCGCCGGATCGTCCCGGCGCGTCGGCCAGGGCGGCGGCGCGGCCGGCGCGGGGGCCGCGATCCAGGCGTCGAAGCTGGGCAGGCCGGGCGCCTCGCCGACCAGGATGACCGCGTTCGGATCCCGGCAATGCCGGGCCTGGGCGCGCGCCGCCTGGAAGGCCTCCAGGCTGGTCTCGTCGATGAACGCGAATTGCGGCTTCACATAGCCGAGATAATAGGAATAGTCGGCCGCCGGCAGCATCGGGTTGACCTGCGTGACGACCGCGCCCGCCTTGAGCGCGCCGAACCAGGCATAGACGAATTCGGGGCAGTCGCGCATGCACAGCAGCACGCGCTGCTCGGGCAGCAGGCCCGATGCGAGGAGCCGCTCGGCGACCTGCGTCACTCGGGCCGCCACTTCGTCATAGGTGATCGCCTGGTCCTCGAACAGCAGGGCGGTCTTCGATCCGCGCCCCGCCGCCAGGTTCGCGAACACGAAGTAATCCGCCATGTTGAAGCTGTCGGGAAAGACCGGTGGCTCGTCCGTCGTCACGCCTGTCCTCATCCTCTCCGCGCGCCGATGGTGCCGGCCCGCGCCCATGCTGCGGCCATCGTTGATCGATGCGCCTGAACGAGTCCGATCATTGGGAAGCCGGCGCCGCTCGTCAATCGCGCCGGCCTGGCATAGGATCGCGCCGTCACCACCGGCTGATCCGGGCCCTGGCGGGGCGCCGCTCCTTTCAGGCCGGCAACGGCGGGGACACGTCTCGTTCATTCCGCCGCGTCCACAGGCGGCGCCAGTATCAACGGGAGTTTGACATGATTTTCTCGCATCCGGCCGGTCGGGCCGCGATTGGTCTCCTTGCCCTGGCCTCTGCCGGCGCGACCGCCGCAGTGGCGGCACCCGCGCCGCAGCGCACCGGGACGGCCGCCCTGGCCGCGCATCACTGGGACCTCGTGGCCTGGAGCGGCCGCAAGCTGCCGGAGGGCAGGCCGCTCCGGCTCGATTTCGACGCCGGCCGCCACAGCTTCTCCGCGGACACGGGATGCAATCGCGCCGGCGGCGCCTATCGGGTGAAGGGGCGGACGATCCGGCTCGGCGACGGCAAGGGCCAGTTCGCGAGCACGCTCATGGCCTGCCCCGAGCCGGCAATGGCGACCGAGCGCGCCTATGTCGCCAGCCTCGCCGCGGTCCGTTCCTACCGGATCGATGGCAACCGCCTCGTGCTGCGGACCGCGAACGGCGCCACCCTGACCTATCGCGCCGCGCACAAGCCCGCCGCGAACGCGCTGCGCAAGTTCATCTACGTCTCGGCCGAGACCAGGCCGTGCACCGGCGTCGCGCCGATGACCTGCCTCCAGGTGCGCACCAAGGAAAGCGATCCCTGGCAGCTCCATTATGGCGGCATTGTCGGCTTCGAGCCGCAGCCGGGGATCGAATATCGCATCCGGATCATCGAGGAGAAGATCGCCAATCCGCCGGCGGATGCCTCTTCCATTCGCTGGACCCTCGATCAGGTGGTCGAGCAGCGCGTGGTCAAGCGCCGGTAAGCCACGGCCCGCACCCTTGCCGTGCCGGCGAGGGTGCGGTCAGCGGGGCAGCGGCGTGCGCGGATCGGGCGCATGCCAGCCGCCGCCGATCGCCTGGACCAGCGAGACGGCGGCAACCTGCCGGTTGACCACGGCGAGGATATCGGTGTTGCGCGCCGCCAGCGCGGTGTTCTGTGCCACGATCACGCTCGAATAGGCGACCGTGCCCGCCCCATATTGGTTGCGCGCGATCCGCTCGGCCGCATTGGCGGCGGTGGCGGCCGCCGCGCGCTCGGTCGCGACGGTATCGAGCACGCGCACGGCGGCGAGCTGATCCTCCACCTGCTGAAAGGCCGTGAGCACGGCCTGGCGATACGCCGCCACCGTCTGGGCATATTGCGCGCGCGCCTGATCGACCTTGGCCGTGCGCGCGCCGAAATCGAGCAAGGTCAGCGCGCCGGTGAGCCCCAGCGACCAGGCGCTGCTCGCCACTCCGAACAATGCGCCGAGCGCGGAGGATTGCTGCCCGATCTGGCCGGTGAGCCCGATCGTGGGGAAGAAGGCGGCGCGCTGGACGCCGATATTGGCATTGGCCGCCGCCACGCCGCGCTCGGCCGAGGCGATGTCGGGCCTGCGCTCGATCAGCTCGCCGGGCAGGATCGCGGGCACTTCGGGCACCGCGCGGTTCCAGGTCGCGGCGGGCGCGATCGAGAAGGTGGAGGGATTCTCGCCCACCAGCACCGCGATCGCATGTTCGAGCAGCGCGCGCTGGCGGATCAGGTCGGCGGCATCGCCGCGCGCGTTGCGCAGGGCGGTCTCCGCCTGGAGCACGTCCGCGCGCGCCGATACGCCGGCATTGTAGAGATTGGTGGTGATGGTGAGCGCGCGCTCATAATCCACCACCGTCGCGTCGAGCGCGACTTTCTGGGCTTCGATCCCGCGCAGCTGGACATAGTCGAGCGCCAGCTCGGCCTGGGCCGACAGCGTGGCGTTGGCGAGATCGGCCTCGCTCCCCTGTGCCTGCGCCCGGGCCTGCGACACGGTGTTGCCGATCTTGCCCCACAGATCGGGCTCCCAGCTCGCTTGCAGCCCGAGCTGGATCGAGCCCGCGGGCTTGATGCTGCTGTTCGCCGCCAGCCCCCCGCTGTCGTTCGCATTGGCCTGCAGGCTGACCGTGGGGAGCGCGGCGGCACGCTGCTCGCGCACCAGCGCCCGGGCCGCGTCATAGGTGGCCTTGGCCGCGGCGAGATTCTGGTTGGAGACGATCACCCGCCGCTCGAGATCGTCGAGCACGGGATCGCCGAACATCGTCCACCATTCGCCCTTGGCCATGGCATCCGAAGGGGTGGCGGGGCGCCATCCCGGCGCTTCCTTGAAGCTCGCCGGGACGGTGGCGGTGCTCGGCCGCGCGTAGGGCGGCGCCAGGTTGCACCCGGAGAGCAGCGTCGCGGCGAGCGCGGGCAGGGCGAGCAGGGGGCGGGTTCGGGTCATGCGGGCTCCAGTCCGGGGTCGCCCGGGTCGTGCCGTGCCAGCAGCCGCTCGTGCGGGCTGCGGCGGCGGAACCGGTCGAGGGCGAGGAACACCACCGGTGTGGTGAACAGGGTCAGGAATTGCGCGGCGACCAGCCCGCCGACGATGGCGACGCCCAGCGGCTGGCGCATCTCCGCGCCCTCGCCGAAGCCGATCGCCAGCGGCAGCGCGCCCAGCGCCGCCGCGAGGGTGGTCATCACGATCGGGCGGAAGCGCTGCAGCGCCGCCTCGCGGATGGCGTCGACCGGAGCGAGGCCGCGCCCGCGCTCGGCGTCCAGCGCGAAGTCGATGATCAGGATCGCGTTCTTCTTGACGATACCGATCAGCAGGATGATCGCGATCAGCCCGATCACGTCGAGCTGCATTCCCGCCAGCATCAGCGCCACCACCGCGCCGACGCCGGCCGAGGGGATGGTCGAGAGGATGGTGATCGGGTGGATCGCGCTTTCGTAGAGGATGCCGAGCACCAGATAGATGGCGACCAGCGCGGCGAGGATCAGCAGCGGCATCGATCCCATGGATTGCTGGAGCAGCTGGGCATTGCCGGCGAAGCCGCCATGCACGGTGGCGGGCAGCCCGGCGCCGCGCTGGATCGCGATCAGCCGCGCCGCCGCCTGGCCGAGCGTGACGCCGTTCGGCAGGTTGAACGAGACGGTGGCCGAGGGCTCGCCGCCCTGATGGTTCACGATCGCCGGGGTCGAGTTGTTCTGCCAGCGCGCGATGGTGGAGATCGGCACGATCGTGGCGGGCGTGGTGTTCACTGCATTGCCCGTCGAGGCATCGCGGCCCGCGCCCGTGGTCGACACCGGCACGGAGCCCGCCGCCGCCGCCGCGCTGCCCGCGCCGGCGGGAACATAGGTGCCGTTCAATGCCTCGGGCGAGGTGCTGAATTCGGGCGCGACGCCCAGCACGACATGATATTGGTTGAGCCCCGAATAGAGCGTCACTGCCTGGCGCTGGCCAAAGGCATCGTACAGGGCGTTGTCGATCGCCTGGTTGGTGATCCCCAGCCGTGCCGCGGCGACGCGGTCGACCGTGAGATAGGTCTCGGAGCCGCCGTCCTGCTGGTCGATATCGACATCGGTGAAGGTCTGGGGCTCGCGCTTCATCAGCTCCACCAGCTTGGTGCCGGCCGCGCGCAGCGTGACGGGGTCGTTGGCCTGGAGTGTATATTGATAGCTGCTGTTGGCGCTGCGGCCGCCGGTCTGCAGGTCCTGCACCGGGTTGAGGAAGGCGGTGACGCCGGTGACCCGGCCGAGCTGGGGGCGCAGCCGGTTGATCACCGTGCGGGCGGGATCGCGCTTGCCCTGCTTCAGCATGATGAACAGGAACGCGCCGCCCGTGCGCGAGCCGCCGGTAAAGGCCACGACATCGGCCACCGCGGGATCGCGCTTCACCATCCCGACGATCTGGATCAGCCGGGACTGCACCGCGCTGAACGACATGCTCTGGTCGACATGCACGCCGCCCATCAGCGAGCCGGTATCCTGTTCGGGGAACAGGCCCTTGGGCGCCTGGACGATCAGCGCAACGTTGAGCGCGACCGTCGCGGCGAGCAGCGCCAGCGTGATGCCGCGATGCGCGAGGGCGCGGTCGAGCCCGTGGGAATAGCGTGCGCGCACATGCTCGAAGCCGCGCTCGAACCATTGCGCGAAGCGGGGCGTGCGTTCCTCGCGGCGCAGCACTAGCGCGGCGAGCATCGGCGTGGCGGTGAGCGAGATCACCAGGCTGATCGCGACCGCCACCGACATGGTCACCGCGAACTCGCGGAACAGCCGCCCGACCACGCCGCCCATGAACAGCAGCGGGATGAACACCGCGATCAGGCTCGCCGAGATCGAGAGCACGGTGAAACCCACTTCGCGCGCGCCGGTGAGCGCGGCCTGCACCGGCTTCATCCCGCGCTCGATATGGCGGGCGATGTTCTCCACCACCACGATGGCGTCGTCGACGACGAAGCCGGTCGCCACGGTGAGCGCCATCAGCGAGAGGTTGTTGAGCGAGAAGCCCAGCATGTAGATCACCGCCACCGTGCCGAGCAGCGAGGTGAGCACGGCCATGGCGGGCACCAGCGTGGCGCGCAGCGAGCGCAGGAACAGGCTCACCACCCCCACCACCAGCAGCGTGGCGATCAGCAGGGTGATCTCCACTTCGCGCAACGAGGCGCGGATCGTGGTGGTGCGGTCGCTGGCGAGATGGAGCTTCACATCGGCGGGGATCGACGCCTGGAGCCGGGGCAGGGCCGCCTTCACGGCGTTCACGGTCGCCACGATGTTGGCGCCCGGCTGGCGGGTGATCACCACCATGACGGCGCGCTGGCCGTTGAACAGGCCCATGGTGCGCACGTCCTCGGGCCCGTCATGGACATTGGCGATGTCCTGGAGCCGCACCAGCGTCCCGCTGCGGCTGGCGATGGGCAGGTCGCGGAAATCCTCGGCGCGCACGCCCGGCGTGTCGGCATAGATCTGCCAGGCCAGCCCCGATCCCTCGATCAGGCCGCGCGGGCGATTGGCGGCGCTGGCGGACAGGGCCGCGCGCACGTCCTCGAGCGGGATGCCGTAGCGGGCCACGGCGAGCGGATTGACGTCGACCCGCACAGAGGGGAGCGCCGCGCCGCCCAGCTCGACATCGCCCACGCCCTCCACCTGGAGCAGGCGCTGCTGCACGATGGCGGAGACGGTGTCGAAGATCTCGGCGGGGCTGCGCCGGTCCGACGTGAGCGCCAGGATCATGATCGGCGCGTCGGCGGGATTGACCTTGCGATAGGTGGGGTTGGTGCGCAGCGTCGCCGGCAGGTCGGCGCGGGCCGCGTTGATCGCCGCCTGCACGTCGCGCGCGGCACCGTCGATGTCGCGGCTCAGGTCGAATTGCAGCGTGATCCGCGTCGATCCGGTGGACGAGGCGGATGTCATCTGCGTCACCCCCGCGATCGTGCCCAGCCGCTTCTCCAGGGGCGCGGCGACGCTGGAGGCCATGTTCGACGGGCTGGCGCCGTTCAGCGTCGCGGTGACGCTGATCGTCGGCAGGTCGATCTGCGGCAGGGGCGATACCGGGATTGAAAGCGTCGCCGCCACCCCGGCCAGCATCAGCCCGAGCGTCAGCAGCAGCGTGCCGACCGGCCGGCGGATGAAGGGGGCGGAGAGGTTCATGCCGCCGCCGGTGCTTCCGCGGGCGGCCCGGCCCGGCCGAAGCGGGCACCCAGCCGCTCGAACGCCAGGAAGATCACCGGCGTGGTGAACAGGGTGAGCAGCTGGCTGACGATCAGCCCGCCCGCGATGGCGAGGCCGAGCGGCTGGCGCAGCTCGGAGCCCATGCCCGATCCGAAGATCATCGGCAGCGCGGCGAACAGGGCGGCGAAGGTGGTCATCAGGATCGGGCGGAAGCGCAGCCGCGCCGCCTGGCGGATCGCGGCATCGGCCTCCATTCCTTCCTCGCGCTGGGCCCGGATCGCGAAGTCGATCATCATGATCGCGTTCTTCTTGACGATGCCGATCAGCAGCACGATGCCGATGATCCCGATCACGCCCAGCCCCTCGCCCGACAGGATCAGCGCGAGCAGCGCTCCCACCGCGGCGGCGGGCAGGGTGGAGAGGATGGTGAGCGGGTGGATGAAGCTCTCATAGAGCACGCCCAGCACGATATAGACGATCACCACCGCGGCGAGGATCAGCCAGAACTCGTTGCCGAGCGAGCTGCGGAACGCTTCCGCCGCGCCCTGGAAATGGGTGTCGAGCGACGCGGGCACGCGGATCTTCGCCTCCACCCGCGCCACGGCGTCCACCGCGGCGCCCAGCGAGACGCCCGGCGCCGGATCGAAGCCGATCGTCGCGGCGGGAAACTGGCCGACCCGCGTGATGAGGAGCGGCGCGGTGCCCTTGTCGAACCGCGCCACCGTGCCGAGCGGGACCGAGGTGCCGCTCGAGGTGGGGACATAGAGGCTGTTCAGCGCGTCCGGCGAGGTGAGCATGCCGGGCTGGCTCTCCAGGATCACCCGATACTGGCTGGCGGCGGTGAAGATCGTCGAGACGATGCGCTGGCCGAACGCGTCGTAGAGCGCGCTGTCGATCGTCGAGGCGCTGATGCCCAGCCGCCCGGCGCTCTCGCGATCGATCGTCACCGTCACGGCCCGACCCTGGTCGAGCACGTCGGACGTGACGTTGGCGAGCGCGGGCTCGCGGCGCAGCGCCGCGGTCAGCCGCTGCGCCCATTGGTTGACCTGCGCCTGGTTCGCGCCCTGCAGCGCGAAGCGATAGCGCGTCGGCCCGCCCTCAGAATCGATGGTGAGATCCTGGACCGGGCGGAAATAGACCTGGACGCCGGGGATGCCATGGACGCGCTCCGCCAGCCGGTCGAGCAGCGCGGCCTGGCTGCCGCGCTCGGACTGGGGCTTCAGGTTGATCAGCATCCGCCCCTGGTTGAGCGAGGGGTTGACGCCGTCCACGCCGACATTGCCGCTCAGGCTGTCCACGTCGGGATCGCGCAGCACCGCGTCGGCCACCTGGGTCTGGATCGCCTGCATCCGCGCGAACGAGGCTTCCTGCGGCCCGACCACCACTGCCTGGAGCTGGCCGGTATCCTGTTCGGGGAACAGCCCCTTCGGAATGGCGAAGGCGAGCAGCCCGGTGAGCGCCAGCGTGCCGGCGAAGAGCAGCAGCACCAGCCGCTGGCGCTCCAGCACCCAGGCGAGGCCGCGGGCATAGCCGTGCGCCACCCGGTCGAACGTCGCGAGCGACCAGCGGACCGGGGCAATGAGATGTTCCTCCGATTCGCGCCGCAGCCAGCGGCCCGAAAGCATCGGCACCAGCGTGAGCGCGACGCCGGCCGAGATCACGATCGTCACCGACAGCGTCACGGCGAACTCGCGGAAGAGCCGGCCGACCACGTCGCCCATGAACAGCAGCGGCACCAGCGCCGCGATCAGGCTGACGGTGAGCGAAACGATCGTGAAGCCGATCTCGCCCGATCCCTTGAGCGCCGCCTGGAGCGGCGTGTCGCCTTCCTCGATATGGCGCTGGATGTTCTCGATGACGACGATCGCGTCGTCGACCACGAAGCCCGCCGCGATCGTCATCGCCATCAGCGTCAGATTGTTGATCGAATAGCCGAGCTGGTACATCGCGGCGAAGGCGCCGACGAGCGAGAGCGGCACGGCGAGGCTGGCGACGAAGGTGGCGCGCGGGCTGCCCAGGAACAGGAACATCGCCAGCGTGACCAGCACGACCGCGAAGGCGAGCTCAATCTGCACGTCCGCCACCGAGGCGCGGATGCCGGCGGTGCGATCGGTGAGCAGGGTCACGTGCACGTCGGGCGGAAGCTGGGCCTCGAGCGCGGGCAGCGTCGCCTTGATCGCGTCCACCGTCGCGATCACATTGGCGCCGGGCTGGCGCTGGACGTCGACGATCACCGCCGGCGTGCGGTTCATCCAGGCGGCGAGGCGCACATTCTCGGTCGAATCGACTACATTCGCCACGTCGCTCAGCTTGACCGGCGCATTGTTGCGCCAGGCGACGATCAGGTCGCGATATTCCTGCGCCGTGCCGAGCTGGTCGTTGCCGTCGATCGACCAGGAGCGGGTGGGTCCGTCGAAGCTGCCCTTGGCGGCATTGGCGTTCGCGGCGGTGATCGCGGCGCGCAGCGTCTCCGTGGAGAGCCCGTACGACGCCAGCGCCTGGACATTGGCCTGGATGCGCACCGCCGGCCGCTGGCCGCCCGACAGCGTCACCAGGCCGACGCCGCTCATCTGGGAGATCTTGGCGGCGAGGCGCTGGTCGGCCAGATCCTCGATCTGGGCCAGGGTTCGCGTGCGCGAAGTCAGGCCCAGCGTCACGATCGGCGCGTCGGCGGGATTGACCTTGGCGTAGATGGGCGGGGCGGGGAGGTCCGACGGGAGCAAGGTGCCCGCCGCGTTGATCGCCGCCTGCACTTCCTGCTCGGCGACGTCGAGCGACAGGTCGAGCTTGAACTGGAGCGTGATCACCGAAGCGCCGGCCGAGGATTGCGACGACATCCGCGCCAGGCCCGCCATCTGGCCGAACTGGCGCTCGAGCGGGCTGGTGACCGTGAGCGCCATCACGTCCGGGCTGGCGCCGGGATAGAGGGTGCGCACCTCGATCGTCGGGTAATCGACTTCGGGCAGCGCGGACAGCGGCAGCACGCGATAGGCGACCAGCCCGGCGAGCAGCACGGCCACCGCCAGCAGCGTGGTCGCCACCGGCCGCAGGATGAAGACGTGCCAGGGGCCCGCCCGCTCGACCGGGCCGGGCTGTTCGTCCGCGCTCACTGGCCCGCGCCGTGCCGGTGCCTGTGCCCGCCGCCAGGCTGGCCCGTGCCGCCCCTGCCGCCGCCGGTGCCCTGCTTGCCCGGCAGCGTGACGCTGGCGCCGTCATCCAGGGTATCGGCCCCGTCCGTCACCACCATCGCGCCCTGCGGAAGCCCGCTGGCGACGATGATGTTGGTGCCGTCGCTCGGCCCCAGCTTCACCAGCGTGAGCTTCACCGTGCGATCGGGCTGGATCACGAAGACGAAATCGCCGTTCGCGCCGTGCCGCACCGAATTGACCGGCACGGCGAGCCCCTGATGTACGGTGCCGATCTCGGCCGAGACGTTGACGAACTGGCTCGGGAAGAGCGCGCCGCCCCCATTGCCGAAGCGTGCCTTCGCCTTCACCGTGCCGCTGGTCGGGTCGATCTGGTTGTCGAGCGTCAGGAAACGGCCCTGGGCGAGCGTGGACGCGCCGGTGGAATCGGTGGCGTTGACGGGCATGTCGCCGCCGCTCGCCAGCCGCGCCTGCAGCGTCGCGATCTGGTTCTGGGGCAGGGAGAAGGTAACGTCGATCGGATCGATCTGGGTGATCACCGCCAGCCCCGTCGTGTCCGAAGGCGTCACGTAATTGCCGATATCGACCTGGCGCAGGCCGATCCGCCCGCTCACCGGCGCGCGGATCGAAGTATAGGCGAGGTTGAGCGCGGCCGTGCCGATCGCCGCGCGGTCGGCGCCGATGGTGCCGTCCAGCTGCTTGAGCGTCGCAGCCTGGGTCTCGACCTGCTGGCGCGCGATCGAATCCTGCGCCAGCAATCCCTGGTAGCGCTTGAGGTCGGTCGCGGCCATGTCGCGCTGGGCCAGGTCGCGGGCGAGGTTGGCGCGCGCCTGGGCGAGCGCGAGCTTGTACGGGCGCGGGTCGATCTGGGCGATGAGCTGCCCCTTCGCCACCATCTGCCCCTCGGTGAAGTGCAGGCTGAACAGCGTGCCGGCGATCTGGGTGCGCACCGTGGCGGTGGTCAGCGGCTGGACGGTGCCGATCGCGGCCAGGCGGATCGGCATGTCGATCCGCCCGACATGGGCGACGCCCACCGTGATCGGCTGGCCCGCGCCGCCGCGGTGCCGCCCGCCCGGCGCGCCTTCGCGGGACGCGTTCCACCGCCATGCCGCGAATATGACCAGAAGCAGGACAAGGACGATGCCGATGGCGCGCCAGCGGAGCGGGGTCAGCTTGAAGCCTGTCACCAGCGCACCTTTCGTGCTGTCAGGTTGTTCCTGCGATATTAGACGCGCAATGAAGCTACCGGTCTAGGTGCAAATATGTATCAAAGTTGGGAAGGTTCGGAACCCGTCCAGCTCTTGATTTTCCGGCAATTTCCTCCGGATCGGTACTATTCCGCCGATGAATGTGTCGCAATTTTTCTCGTGGCGCGGGGGCGATCGCGGGGGCTCCGGTCCAGTGTGTTCGCCGTTCGTCGATCCCGGGCGGGCATGCCGTAAATTACGCTATTCCCATGGCAGGCGCCGGCGGCGGAATCCGGGGGCTTATGAATGCCATGGTGCGGCGAGGCCATGCGCGGGCGCGGTGGCGGCCGGGATTCTCATTCCGGCGCTAACTATCCTGATAATACGGATTTTACCGAGATCGCGGAGCGACGATAGCTTAATCCGGATTCTATAGTCTGGCGCCAGAAACGAGAAGTTTTCGTAGCACCTCAGGAACGAGGTAGAGTATGATGGCGACCAATATCGGCAAGATTTCCATCACCGTCCGCCGGGCTGCATATTTGTGCGCGGCGGCAGGGGCACTGACGGCGGGCCCGCCGGCATTTTCCTCCACCCAGGGAACGCTTGGCGCAACTTCGACGGGATCGGTCAGCATTACGGCGAGCGTCGCGAATCGCGCGCAGATCACCGGCCTGACCGACATCTCCTTCGCCGCCGTCGATCCGGCCACCGCGGCGACCAGCTCGCAGAGCGATTGCGTCTGGAGCAACACCGCGACCAAGGGGTACAGCATCACCGCGACCGGCAGTGGCACCAGTGGGGCGTTCACGCTCGCCAACGGCTCGCTGACCGTGCCCTATTCCGTGCAATGGGCGGCGAGCACCGGGCAGACCAGCGGCAGCGCGCTGACCGCGGGAACCGCGCTCGGCGGGCTGACCACGACCGCCGCCAACCCGACCTGCAGCACCGGCGCCGCGACGACCTCGAGCCTCATCGTCTCGATTTCCGCGCCGAACCTGCAGGGGATGGAGGCGGGAGTCAGCTATACGGGCACGCTGACCCTGCTGGTGACGCCGCAATAGCCCCTGGATGATCAGGGAGGGTCCGGCCATGCAGGGTCGCTCCCGTTCCCGATCCGTGGCGGCGGGGTTGCTCGCAACCATTCTCCTGGCGGCAATGCCCGTGCCGGCTTGCGCCCAGAATGTGCAGATAACGCAGCTCAGCGACGTGTCGTTCGGCACGATCGCCAATGTCGGCGCCGATCAGATTCGGAGCCAGTCGGTGTGCGCCTATAGCGGGCTGCTGGGAGGGCGCTATTCGCTGACGGCGACGGGATCCGGCGCCGGCGGCGCGTTCACGCTTGCCAGCGGTGCGAGCGTGCTGCCCTATGAAGTCCAGTGGAACGGCTCCGCCGCCGGGCAGAGCTCGGGCACCAACCTCGTATCGGGCACGGCGCTGACCGGGCAGACGGCGCTGCTGAGCTGTCCGATTCTCCAGACCACCAATTCAAGCCTCATCATCATCCTGCGCGGTGCCGCGCTGACCACGGCCACCGCCGGGAACTATAGCGGCACGCTCACCATCATGCTCTCGGCGAACTGATGCGGATGCGCCGCGCGATCGGCGGTGCGCTGCTCTCGCTGCTGGCCGCGGCGGGCATCGGTTCCATTCCCTCGGCAGCGGCGCAGGGCGACCGGCAGGTCGGCGGCGTCGAACGGGGTACTTCCTCGCCGGCAGGCCCGGCCAGGCCCGTGATGGTGACGGCCGCGATGCCCAGCGACTTCGCCGAGCTCGCGCAAACGCAAAGGCTGGTCGCCGACGTCTTTTTCGGCGGCACCCGGATCGGGCAGTTCGATGTCGAGGCCCGGCCCGGAGAGGTCCGGTTCGCGCGCCCCGAGAGCGTCGTCGCGGCGATCCCGAATGTCGCCGATGCCGGCGCCGTCACGCATGCCCTGACCGGCGTGCTGGATGCGAATGCGCGGTTCCTGTGCGCCGACACGTCCAGCCCCTGCGAAGCCCCGAAGCCCGAAGCGGCCGCGATCGTGTTCGATCCGCGGCGCTTCCGCATCGATCTGTATGTGAATTCGCGCCTGCTGGCGGTGCGCGCGGTGACTGCCGATCGCTTCCTCCAGCCCTATAGCAAGGGCCTGACCTTCGTCGACGTGGTGGGCGGGGCCATTGCGGGCGGCGACGGACAGGCGCTCAACTATAATTTCTACAATCGCGCGATCATCGGCGCCGGGAATGCGCGCCTCGTCTCCGAGGCTTCGGTCTCGTCCGGGCGCGGGCTCGATGTCGATACGCTCGCGGCCCAGCTCGACCGGCCGGGCACGCGGTACAGCGCGGGGCTGTTCTATGCGCCCGGTGCCGATCTGGTGGGCCGCAGGCGTATCCTCGGCGTCGGCATCGCCTCGCAGTTCGACACGCGGGCGGATCGGATGCAGCTGTTCGGCAGCCCGCTCGTCGTCTTCCTGGGCCAGCGATCGCGCGTCGACATCTATGTCGAGGGCCGGCTGGTGAGCTCGCACAGCTTCGAGGCCGGCAACCAGACGCTCGACACCGCCGCGCTGCCCGACGGCTCCTATCCGGTCGAGATCCGCGTCCAGGAAGCGAGCGGGGCGACGCGCATCGAGCGGCGTTTCTTCACCAAGAGCACTGCCATTGCCCCGGTGGGGCATCTTTCCTTCTTCGCCAATGCGGGCCTGCTGGCGGCGGACCGGAAGGACAAGTGGCTGTCCGTCGCGCGCGTGCCCCTGCTGACGGCGGGGCTGGCCGGGCGTGCCGGCCCCACCATCGCCTGGGACGCGACCGTGATGATGACGGACCGCAAGGCGCTGACCGAGGTCGGGATCACCTATCTCGCCCCCAATTTCCAGACGCGCCTCGCGGTGCTGGGATCGAGCGCGGGCGACTATGGCATTGTCGGGCAGGCGGGCTCCACGACGGGGGGCGCATTCGGCTATAATTTCGACTTGCGCTATGTGCACAGCCGCGATCGCGCGCCGCTGATCCCGCTTGCCGACTATGTCTATGACAATTTCTCATCGGCCAATCCTATTATTCAGGGTTTTCAGGGAGCTAGCGCGAACTTTGCCCAGGCGATCGGAAATGTCTCCTATTTCGTCGGCGGTGGGCAGATCGGCGTCAGCGCCTATCTGCGCCATGACGAAGGGCGCCCGACATCCTATGCGATCGGCCCGATGGTACGATGGACGGTGCTGCGCCGCCGGCAGCTCCAGCTCACCTTCAATGGCGCATATGCCGCTACAAACCATGGGCGATCTGTCGCATTCGGACTTCAATTACAGGTATTTGGAAACAGATCCTCATTCAGCGTGCAAACTGGCGCCCAGACCGGGCTCGGCGATCGGCAGCGCCGGCTGGACGATGTGGAGGAGGTGTCGGCCTCGATCCATCGCAGCGGGGTGCTGGGCGGCGAGTTCGATGCGTCGGGCACCGTCCAGCACAGCGGCGACGGCACCGTGCTCCAGGCCTCGGCCAGCGAGCGCAATGCCACCGGCTTTGCCTCGGCGAGCTTCGTCCACCGGATGGGAGGAACGGGCGGTGCCAGCCAATATGCCCTGACCGCGCAGACCGCGCTGGCGGCGGGCGGGGGGATGTTCCATATCGGGGCGCGCGACCAGAATGACAGCGTCATCAGCGTGGGGGTGCGCGGCAATGCCCGCGCCGCGCGCTTCGTCGTGCTGGTCGACGATGCGCCGCGCGGCGAGATCCGGACGGGCGAGCATCTGAACCTGGCGGTCACGCCCTATCGGCGATACAAGGTCCGGATCCGCCCGGTCGGCAGCGAACTGGTCAGTTTCGACGCGCAGACCCGATCGGTCGACGTCTATCCGGGCACGGTCGCCGCGCTGGACTGGAAGGCGAATCTGGTCCTGGCGATGTTCGGACGGCTGACATGGCCTGATGGCAGCCCCGTCGCCAATGCCGACATCGTCGCCGACGGCGCCGTCGCCGCGACCGACATGCGGGGCTATTTCCAGTTGCAGGCGCCGGGCAATGCGCAAATCATGGTGCACGCGACCGACGGCCGGACATGCCGGGCAACGCTCGACGCGAAACCCTCGCAGAACGACTATTCCGCAATCGGAGACGTCCAATGCCGACCTTGAAGCATTTCTCCCCGAACCCGCGCATTCTCGCCGTGCTTGCGGCGATGGGGCTGGCCGCGCTGCCGGCCAGGGCCGGGATCGTGCTCAGCCAGGCGGTGGTCGACATATTGCCGTCCGGCGCGATCGCGCAGGACATCGACATATGGAATGACGGGACCGAAGTCTCCTATGTGACGGTCGAGCCGGCCGAGATCGTGTCTCCGGGCCATCCGGGCGAAACCAGGACGCCGATCACGGATCCCGGCATCGGCGGGTTGCTCGTCACGCCGCAGCGGCTGATCCTGCAGCCCGGGGAGCACAAGCTCATCCGCATCGCGGCGATCGTGCCGCGCGGGGCGACGGACCGGATCTACCGCGTCGCCGTCAAGCCCGTGGCGGGGCCCGTCAGCGCGCCGGTCACTGCGTTGAAGCTGCTCATCGGCTATGACGTGCTCGTCATCTATCGTCCCGCGCGGCCGACAGTGAACGTCGTCGGCGAGCGCAGCGGCAATGTGCTGACGCTGCGCAATGCCGGCAACAGCAATGTCGAGGTCTATGAGGGAAGGCAGTGCAATCCCGCGCGGCCGACGGTGTGCGTGACGCTGCCGGCGAAGCGGCTCTATGCCGGACAGGTCTGGCAGCAGACGCTGGCCATGGCCGGCCCGGTCGATTATCGGATTGCGCAGGGCGCGCAGAGCACCCAGCAGCGTTTTTGAGAGGCGAGGAGGGCGGTGCGCCGGATGGCGGGAACGGCACGTTCCAGCCGCTGGTGACCCCTACGAGAATCGAACTCGTGTTTTCGCCGTGAGAGTACGGCCGGATGGGGGTCTGGCGGTCCAGGTGGACGCCTATGTATTCGTTGTAATTCAATCGGTTATGGAGATTTCGGTCCTTCCGCGTCCAGCCCAATTCTGCTACGGTTTTGCAGTAAATTTGCAGTAAGTCCGTGAGGCTGAGCATGGCGCGCATCATTCGCAACCAACGGCTCGACAGCAGGAGCGCGCGAGCACTGCTGCCGAAGCGCCACGCCCCCTATTGGCACCCGCTGACGCGGGGCAGGGCGCTCGGCTATCGCAAGGGCGCCAAGGGCGGTATCTGGATCGCCAAGTACCGCACCGCCGACGGCAAGCGTGAACAGCTGCTCCTAGGTCCCGCCGACGACGCCTTCGACGGCGAGACCTTCGACGTGCTGCGCTTCGCCGCCGCGCAAGGGAAGGCGCGCGACTGGTTCGAGGCGTTGGACCGCGACGCCGGCAGGCGGCGTCCGCGCTACACGGTCGAGGATGCCCTCGATGACTATATCGGCAACTTCGCCGGCAAGTCGCTCGAGAAGACCCGCTACGTCATTGACCGGCTGGTGCGCCCCGAGTTCAAGAATGTGCAGGTGAGCGACCTCACCACTGAGCGACTGCGCGAGTTCATGGCGAAGCTCGCTGCTCGGCGCTCGGTCTATCGCGCGAACAAGAAGGGCGTGCGCAAGGAGCGGCCTATCCGCGACGATGCCGCGCGGGTCCAGCAGGCGAACGCCAACCGTGCGTTCACGCCGCTTCGCGCCGCGCTGAACCGCGCGTTCGCGCTGGGCAAGGTCGCCGATGACACCGCCTGGCGCCGGGTGAAGCCGTACGCCAAGGTGAGCGCGCCTCGCATTCGATACTTCACCGGGCCCGAGATCCACCGGCTGGTCGAGCATGCGCCCGACTGGTTCCGGCCGCTGATCCAGGCCGCGTTGCTAACGGGCGCGCGCTGGTCCGAAATCCACCGCGTGCGCGTCCGCGATGTCGACTTGATGAGCGGTGTGCTGACGTTCCCGGACACCAAGAGCGGCAGGCCCCGCTTCGTGCACCTGAGCGATGAGGGCATCCAGCTCTTCCGTGGACTGTGCATGGGCAAGAGGACCGACCAGCTCGTCTTCCTGAACCAGCATGACCGCGAGCTCGGTACCTCGCACCAGATCAGGCCGATGCGCGATACGTGCGAGGCGGCGGGCGTGGAGCCTGCGGGGTTCCACATCCTTCGGCATACCTACGGATCCCGGTTGGCGATGGCCGGCGTGCCGATGGCAGTCATTGCGGAAGCGCTTGGCCATGCCGACGAGCGGATAACGCGCAAGCACTACGCGCATCTGTGCCCGTCCTACGTTCGCGACGCTGTGCGGGCAGGGCTGGGGGACTATGGCATTGTCCAGAAGCCAATAGGCCTGCGCTTGGTGCATTAGACAGTCGTGACGTGAATTCGCGGGGAGGCGGCCGGCAAGTACCTGCGCGCGAGTCAATCCATCCGAAGCGAAGCCAGCATCTCGCGGCCAGTACGAAAGGCGGTCTCACGGTCTGGTGATTCTGCGACTGCCTGCACCTCAACGAAGGTGGTCGAGAGCGTGGACAGCCAATCGACCGAAGGCTCCCACTCAATAGGATCGCCCGTGGTCAGCCAACCGGGCACGCCTGCACGCAGCACCTTGGTCTCGAGATAGAAGCGAGATCCCTCCAGCTTTCCCTTCCTCGCACCCTGCTCCGCTGTATAGGCCCGAGAGAACGCAAAGTTTGCCTGCAACTGCGGTACGATGTCGTTTACACGTCGGACCCGCCAAGCCGCCCCGACCGCCTCCCTGCGGGAGATCCGACCGTCGGCCAGGTCGCCGATGATCCTGGCAACGGCGTCGTTCTGTGCAAGAATCCCGCGGTTGCTTCCTTTCGCGCGCATTCCTGCCGCCAGCACTCCCCTCAAACCGTGCCCTCCCAGCCTCCGATCGGCGTCGGTGGTTTCCTGATACAGTTTCCAGCATCGCTCTACGAAGGGCCAGACGCGGTCCGTGACGGTCAGGCCAACGTCGCGATAAGCGACCACCCCGTCGTTAATGACAAGGGTCGGAAACGTGGTGCGGCTATGGGCCGCCACGACCTCTTGGAAACGGCGAAGTCGTCCCAACGCGGCCTTCGCCTCCGGGCACGTGGGGTCGAAACGGGCTTCGTTCAGCATCGCGCCGTAGCGGCGCAGGTCCAGCCAGAAGGCGAGCGACACGATGGCGTTGCTATCAGCGGTCGTGGTTCTCGTCACCATCGAGTCCATCTCCTCCGCGCCAATGCCTAGTTGGGAGCCGAGCGAGGCGCTAGTGGGGGCCGGGGAGGCGGGGCGGGACGCTGGTGGAGGATCGATGGCGTATCGCGCCGCTTCATGATTTGGGCCGATGCACGAACGATTGTGACGCGCGCTGACGTTTAGCCACAGATACAAGGTCCGCGCCTGAGTTGAACGCTGCCCGAGGGCGGGCCGTCGAAGCGCCCTCAACTCACGAGCCAGCAGGCACTATCGGTTCGTATTAGAGCTGAAGGCCGAGATCCGGCGCTGACGGCTTCTTCGGCTTGGTCGCCGCGACAGCTTTCATATACGGCTTGGTCTCTACTGGAACAAAGCGCAGAACGATATCTTGGTACTTGCAGATGTGCTGGAGCTGATCGTGCAGCAGTTTCAGCTCATACTGGGCCATGAAGGGGAGCTCGGAAGCAGTCGGCAGCTTCTTCTTTTTATCACACAGTATCCATAGGCACACACGATACCGGTCCCCGGAATTATCCTTCATATGCTCCGGGATGTGGTCCAAGTAGTTTTGCTTGGAGGGAGATGCGGATGTGCCGATATGCTTGCGAATCTCGCCGAGAAACGCCTGATCGCGTACGAAACTTTCGCAGTAGAAGCGGGTCTGTGCGAACAGGTAGCTAATCGATGACGAGCCGCCATAGGGCTTGCATTTACAATTCGCATCACCCCGTCGTCGGTGAGGTCGAGAATGTCACAGAACTCCTTATCCTTTCGACTGCTACCAATCCGCAATTTAGCCGTATCGAACTTGATACTCTTCGGCCGCCGCTTGCAAGCCTCGTCGTTGAAGATGCCTTCCCGGTTCTTCCCTTGCTTGGGATCAAAAATAGGGATGTCGATATAGAGAGCCTCGGCCGGTTCCTGGCGAACCTCCTTGGCTACGAAATCAACTACACTCTTGTAGAAGTCACCGGCGACAATCTTCCATTCACCATCGGTCAGGATGAAGTGCCGCTTACCGAGTTTATGCTCGAAGATGATGCAATCGTACAGGGACCACCACTTGTTCGAGAGTACACGCTCGTCGACGTGCGAATATGCCCAGATTCGCTTGTTGTGCAGTTTCTTGATTGTGAGCTGGCCGAGCTTCAAGGCCGCTTTGAGCTGAACGGGGTCCAGATGCGCATAGATATGATTTTCTGTGACCTCATGGTCGCTGTAGGAGAAGCTGAATTCCTCAGCGGCAAGGAACTCCGGAATCCAAAGCATGATCTGATCAACATCACCTGCCTGGAGAACTTTCAGTAGCTCTGCGTCCAGCAGTTCGACGTCTTCGTCAGCGGCGGGTTTGAAGTTTCGGTAGTTAGGAAAGAGCTTGGCGAAGTCGTCCTTCGCGTAGGCGGTGAGGAAGCTTTCGCAATGCTCGATCAGCTTCTCCCACGTCAGCTTCTCGCTTCCCATGCCCTTGAATGTCAGGTGATCGCGACCTTGAAGGGTGATCAAAGGGTTGTCCTTCAGATGTGCAGCCATCGATTTTAGGTCCTCAGCCTCGCTGAGACCAAAGACAAAGCTGTTCGTTGGCTGCCCCACCTGGCGGTCGATCAACGTAGGCGTGAGCGAGTGACTCTGTGTCCGGGTTTGGCGAATGCCCTCGTTCCCGCACAGGTTCATTGCGGTTCGAATACCGAAGTCACGCTCAAGCTGCTTACGTTGGAGCAAGGCCGAAGCGCTACGCCCGAATGCTGCGATAAGCTGCCGATCGTCGATAGTCAGACCGAGCAGAGCGTTGGCGTTCCTGCTCATCCCCGCAAATACGATTGGCGCTTCCAGTTGCTCATTCGCGAAATCCAGCCAAGGTGGATTTGCCTTGGGCGCCTCGCTCTCAAAATAGACGAAGCGACACAGTGTTCCTGAAACATTGAAATCAGCTTGAGTGAACTTCGCCTTCTTGACCACCTTATCCCAATCTAACGCACCCTCGAAACTCGTCTCCGGCTTCGCAAGGTAGATCGAGATTTGCGCGAGTTCGCGCTCGACGCCGTCCGCCATGAACCCCCTCCCCGGATATCGACTAATCCTCGTTAAGGACAGTATGCAGTGTTCTTCAAGATTTAGCCAAGTACTGCTTTTCTACGGACCTTGGGGATTGTGTCATTCGGGGTCTAATTTGGTATCACCGTTAACTGGGCTCGCTATGCCCGCTGCATCCTATTGGCGCCGCCCAATTCGCTTGAAGCTGCGAACAGGTAAGTCTCAGAACTTGGTGACGTTTCGGCGCTACGGCGCAACGGTGACCCAGCTTGATACTGTCGGCATCGGGACTAGAGCCGTCATCCGATCGTTCGTCCAAACGACTGCTTTCGAGGTGCCCGCCATCAGACCGAATGACCGCAAAGCGGCAGTGAGGGAGCAAGTGCAAAGAGCGTTTCGCGCCACCGGTGCGACCGTGCTCTATTCCGCTTCGCTCCACCGAGCCCTGGCAGGTCTCGGCCTCTGGCGCGGTGACGATCACATAACGCGGGGGCCGGCGGCACGCCGGCAAAGGCGGACAGCGCTTGCGCGCTGGCGTCGCCTGCCGGCCGCGGCCTAGGGGGGTGGGCGTCGCTACCCTCTAGTCCCGTCGCGGCGGGCCGCAACCCGCTGCGCGGGTCCTCCACGGTGTTTCGGCCCTGCGGGTGCTGCCCGCCGCTCAAGCGGGACTGCCGGTCCGCTCCTTACCGCCCACCCCCCTTTTCCGGGGCCGGTGCGGTGTTTGAAGAGGAGCAAGGACAATGGAACTCAAGCATATCGACATCGCCAAGCTGAGCGTCTCGCCCGTCAACATGCGTGCAGGCAGGAAGGCGTCGGACCTGACCAATATCCTGCCGTCTGTGCGGGCTCGCGGCGTATTGGTGCCGCTAATCGTGCGGGCCAAACCCTTTCCTGAGCCTGCCGAAGGAGGCAGCCCCGACACCTACGAGATCGTGGCGGGCAAGCGGCGCTACCATGCGGCGCTCGCAGTGGCCGGGGAGGGCGGGGACGTGGAGGCGCTGCCCTGCGCCGTCATGGACGCCGGGGACGACGCGGCGGCGCTGGAAGCTTCGCTGATCGAGAACATCGCGCGGCTGGATCCCGATGAGGTGACCCGGTGGGAGACCTTCACCCGGCTGGTCCGTGAGGGCCGCAAGCCGGAGCACATAGCCATCGTCTTCGGGCTGACCGACGTGCAGGTGAAGCGCACGCTGGCGCTGGGCAACCTGCTTCCACGTATCCGCAGCCTCTACCGCGAGGAGAAGATCGATGCCGTCACGGTGCGGCACTTGACCCTCGCGGCCAAGGCGCGGCAGCGCGAGTGGCTGGCGATGTTGGACGATCCGGAGACCCGGGCTCCGGTCGGGCAGGCGCTCAAGTCCTGGCTGTTCGGCGGCGCGTCGATCTCGACCAAGGTTGCGTTGTTCGACTTGGCCACGTTTGGCGGCGAGATCGTCGCCGACCTGTTCGGAGAGGACAGCTATTTCGCCAGCGCGGAGCAATTTTGGGAGGCCCAGAACGCCGCCATCGCCGAGCGTGCCGAGGCATATCGCGAGGCGGGATGGCGCGAGGTCGTGACCCTCGAGCCGGGTCAGTTCTTCCAGAGCTGGGAGCATGAAAAGCGCGCCAAGCGTAAGGGCGGCAAGGTCCATATCGCCATCGGCCATCGCGGCGATGTCGCCTTCCATGAAGGTTACATCAGCCTCAAGGAGGCGCGGATGCTCGCAAAGGGCGCGGCGGTCGAAGCCGCCGTCGAGAAACCGAGCAGGCCCGAGATAACCGCTGTCGGCAACGACTATGTCGATCGTCATCGCCATGCGGCGGTGCGGGCCAAGCTGGCAGGGTCCCCGGGAGTGGCGCTGCGGGTGGCGGTGGCGCACATGATCACCGGCTCGCCGCTCTGGTCGGTGAAGGTTCAGCAGCAGCGCAGCACCAGCGAGGTGGTGACCGAGAGCGTCGAGCTTTCCGCCTCGGAGACGGACTTCGATGCCAAGCGGCGCGAGATGCTGTCGCTGCTCGGCTTCGACGGCGACACCCCGACGCTCACCGGCGGGGAAGGGGAGAGACTGGCCGCGATGCTTGCCCGGCTCCTGCCGCTCGACGACGCGCAGGTGGTGTCCGTTCTCGCTATCGTCATGGCCGAGACCCTTTGGGCGCGTAGCGACTTGGTGGACCTGCTCGGGGCGCATCTCTCGGTGGACATGGCATCAGTCTGGCAGCCCGACGATGCCCTGTTCGACCTGATCCGCGACCGTGAGGTACTGCTCGCCATGGTCGAGGAAGTCTCGGACAGGCAGGTCGTCGCGGGCAATGCCAAAGAACCCGGCAAGGTTCTGAAGGCGATCATCCGGGACTGCCTGAACGGTACCAACGGCCGGACCAAGGTCGAGGGCTGGGTGCCCCGCTGGCTGCGGTTTCCCGCGTCCAGCTACACGTCGCGCGGCGGTGTCGGTGCTGCCGATCGCTCGGTCGCGGTGGCGTCGCTGGTCGCCCCGGAGCCGGGGACGGCGGAGCCGCACATCGAGCCGGTCCGCGAAGCCGCGTGATCATTCTGTCCATGCCAGCGACGCCCAGGTGCCGCTGGCTCCCTCCCGGAGCTTGGATCATGGAACAGGAACTTCCACTCGCAGAGGCCCTCCGGCGCATCCAGCGCGCGCTGGACACCATGGACGCACTGCCTCGTGCGGTGTTCGATCTGCATCGTTATCGCGATCTGGATTATCACCGGATCGCGGTGGAACTGGACATCAGCGTCGCGGAGGTGGAGCGCCAACTTGCCGCCGCGATGCTGCATATCCTCCGCTGCACGGACGGCGGCGGGCCTTGAGCCCACCGCTTTTCCTTCTGCGCTTGGTATTCTAAGCCATTGGCATGAGACTGAAGCCATGAAGACCAGCCTCGATCATCTGCCGCCTGCTAAGCAGCGCGAGCTGGAGCGCGTCGTCCAGGTCCTGTTCGAGGAGTTCGACGACGCGAGGGCCATCGCGACGTCTGACTGGAAGAAGCAGGCGCGCATCCTCAAGGTGATCCTGTACGGCAGCTATGCGCGGGGCGGCTGGGTCGATGAACCACACACGGCCAAGGGCTATCAGTCGGATTTCGACCTGCTCGTCATCGTCAACAACGACAAGCTGACCGACCGCATCGAGTTCTGGGCCACCGCTGAGGACCGCCTCAACCGAGAACTCGCGATCACCAAGACGCTGCGGACCCCGGTCAATTTCATCGTTCACACGATGCACGAAGTTAACGATGGGCTCGCCCACGGGCGCTATTTCTTCATGGACATCGCTCGCGACGGCATCGCGCTTTACCAGAGCGAGGACACCGAGTTCCACGAGCCCAAGCCGAAGACGCCTGACCAGGCGCTCGCGATGGCGCGGGAGTATTTTGGCGACTGGTTCCCGACCGCAGCCGGCTTTAGACGGAACGCTGGCTATGCCGAGCGGGACGGCGACCTTAAACTCGCGGCTTTCCTGCTGCATCAAGCAACGGAACGCCTCTACCATTGCGTCCTGCTCGTCTGCACTTTCTACACGCCACATGTGCACAATCTCGGGTTCCTGCGTACGCAGGCCGAGCGCATTGATTCGCGCCTCATCGATGCATGGCCCCGCGACAATCGCACTGATCGTGCCCGCTTCGAGAAGCTGAAAGAAGCCTATGTGAAGGCGCGCTACTCGAAGCACTACCGCATCGCGGCCGAGGAACTTGCGTGGCTGGGTGAGCGCGTCGAGGCGCTCGGTCAGGCCGTGCAATTCATTTGCGAGGAGCGCATCGCGGCATTGGAGCGCAGCGCTGCCGCTTAAGCGGCCATTCTCGCATTGTCACTGAACGGAAATCGCGCTGCGTTCGGTGCGTCTCGCTGCCTTCCGGGCAGCGCGTATCTGTGACCACTGCGATGCTGATCCACTCGATTTTCCAGGCCAGATCGATCACGTCGCCGCGCTCCGCGCGGCCGATCTTGGTGATGCCAGCACCTTCTACGACGATCGCGAAACGATACTCCTCCAGCCAGGAATCGTAGCTTCCGCGCACCAGCGTTCCGTCCGAGATCGCGATCGCAAAGCCATCATCCAACGCACGTGCCGAGAGGCGAATCTCGTCTTCGACATCGCCGGAAAGCTTCAGCCGGGCATTCTCAAGCGGTGCGATTCTGATCGACATATCGGCCCTTCCTTGGCGACTCGGAAAGCCATCAGATTTAGAACATATCAGGAACAGTGGGAGGAGCGGTCAGGGCGCTGGGAGAGGAGGAAGGTAAGGCAAGTTAAAAGCGGTGCCTCCACGAGGCGCCGGAAGTGGCGTCTGCACGTCGTTTTCTATGGAGGCATGCCCATGGCCATGCCTCCAATTGTTGGGGTGATCCTTCGAAACACTAGCATTTCTGCGGCTCTCCGAGGTTGTCGATTGGAGGCCCTTGAAGGGCCGTCCTGGCACACCCTCATCTGACGCTTTTCAGTGAGGAAGCGTCATGGCCCAGGATGATTTCGAGCTTTGGTTAGGGCACATCGGCAAGGATCGTCCGTTCGCGCAACAGGTCCGCAAGGCCGCCAATCTCGCCGGCGGCGCGCACCGATCTTCGGCCGCCCGGGCGCGGCGCTTCGACGGCAGCCGCATCGGGCGTGGCGCCGGTGTTGGACGGGTGCTTGGATCGTCCGATCGCTTCGCCGGATTTAGGGGGCGCCGCGTGGTCGTGAAGGCGCGGTTCGTGAAGCTTGCCGGCAAGGGCGCCAAGGCGGCCGTCGCGCACCTGCGGTACCTGCAGCGGGACGGCACCACGCGAGAGGGCGAACGCGGCACGCTTTATTCCGCTGATCGCGATGTCGCCGATGGCAAGGCATTCCTCGAACGCGGGGCCGGCGACCGTCAGCAGTTCCGCTTCATCGTCGCACCCGAGGACGGCGCGCAATATGAAGATCTGAAGCCGCTGGTGCGGCGCTGGATGGCCCAGGTCGAACAGGACCTCGGCACCAAGCTCGAATGGGTCGCTGTCGACCACTTCAACACCGGCCATCCGCATAGCCATGTCTTGGTCCGCGGCATCGACGATCGCGGCAAGGATCTGATCATCGCCCGCGAGTATATCAGCCGGGGCCTCGCCGGGCGCGCCACCGAGTTGGTCAATCTCGACCTTGGACCGCGAACCGATCGCGAGATCCTCGCGGCAAGCCGGCGCGAGATTGCGCAGGAGCGATTCACCAATATCGACCGCAAGCTGGTGCTCGCGCGTGAGGCCGACGGGCTGGTGTCGTCGTGGCACAGCGATGGCATCGAGCAGAGCCTGCGCGCCGGGCGCCTCGGCACGCTGGCGCGCATGGGGCTGGCGACGGAGGAAGCGAAAGGACGCTACCGGCTCGCCGACGATCTGGAGGAGGCGCTCCGCACCATGGGCCGGCGCGGCGACATCATCGCCGCCATGCACGAGCAGATGAAGCAGCGGGCGCCTGAAACACCACCGCAGGACTATGCGATCTACGATCCAACCGAGGGCAAGGCGCTGGTCGGTCGCGTCGTCACGCGCGGGCTCTCCGACGAGCACAACGATCACCACTACATGATCGTCGCGGCGACCGACGGGCACAGCCACTATGTCGAGCTCGGCGATCGGGCGCTTTCGGAGATGCTAGAGCATCCAGAGATCGTGAAGGTGAACCCGGTGGTGCCGACCGTCCGTGAGGCGGACCGCATCACTGTCGAAGTCGCCTCGGCCAATGATGGAATTTATAGCGTCGAGCGGCATCTTCGCCACGATCCGACCGCGACCCGGCGCTTTGCCGAAGCGCATGTGCGGCGGCTCGAAGCAATCCGGCGGACCCGAGGGGAGGTCGAGCGGTTGCCCGATGGTAGCTGGAAGATCGCGCCCGATCATCTCGACCGGGCGCTGGCGCACGAGCGCAGTGCGGCTGCCGCGCGGCCGGTCGAGGTCGCAACGCTGGCCGAGCGCCCGTTAGCCCAGCTCGTCCGTCACGACGGCGTGACTTGGCTCGACGAGCAACAGGCGACGAAAGAGCCCGAGGCCCTTGAGCGCGGGTTCGGGGCAGAGGTGCGGCGGGCAATGGCGCTCCGTCGTCAATGGCTGATCGGGCAGGATCTCGCGTGGCGCGACGGAAACCTGATCCACTTCCGCCCCGGCATGATGGCCGAGCTTCATCGACGCGAGCTGCATCAGGTAGCCGGGCAGATCTCGAAGGAGATGGGGCTCGGCTATGTCGAGCATCGCGGCGGAGCGATCGAGGGCACGTATCGCAAAGCGGTGCAGGTTGGTATCGCGAAATATGCGGTGATCGAGAAATCTAAGGAGTTCACGCTCGTGCCCTGGCGCCCGGTGCTCGAGAAGCAGATCGGCCGTCGTGTCGCCGGGGTCGAGCGCGCTGGTTCCATAAGCTGGACGTTCGGACGCCAGCGCTCGGGTCCGGAGATGGGCGGGGTCTGAGATGCCTCGAAAACGCATCTGGAGGCACCAGCGAGGTACTGTTTTCCGAACGAAGAAGCGCGGACTCTGCGTCTCATGCAGACGAGCAAGACCCGCCACCAATTCTACCTTCCCGATGAACTGTCGGCGAAGCTCGATGCGATGGCGGCGCAGCCCGGCTCGTCCAAGACCGCGATCCTTACCGATGCGCTGACCGCCTGGTTCGATCGCCGCGCCGGCCACGAACTGGACCAGCGGTTCGGGACGCGGCTCGACCGCCAGAACCGGATCGCCGACCGGACGGAGCAGAAGCTCGATTTCCTCACCGAGGCGCTCGGGTTGTTCGTACGTTATCAGCTTACCCTCACCGCGCATCAGCCGGCGTTCGATGCCGAGACCAACCGGCTTGGCCGCCTTCGCTACGACGAGTTCATGAAGCGCGTCGGCCGGATGCTCGCCCGCGAGGCGTCGACGCAAGGCTTATCCATCGTCAATTCCCCAGAAATGGGGATAGACAAATGAAGGAAGGCATCATGCACCACTTGCCACGTCGCCCGCGCAGTAATCTGTCGCCCATCACGCTCAGGATTGCGGACGCATGCCGCATCACCGGCATTAGCCGCTCGAAGTTCTATGAGCTGATCAAGGCTGGCGAGATTGAGGTGATCAAGGTGGGCGCGATCACCCTCGTGCCGATGTCCGGCATCCAAGCACTGCTAGAGCGTGGCCGCGGACGGATAGCCGAACGCGAGCGATGCAGTCTGGCTGATGCGATGCACCCTTTTCTGGCAAACGCTATACTGACGGCGAGCATCGCCGGAACATCTGCATCAGTTCGCCATGACTTATTGTCGAAGGATGGTGGAACGCGATCGAAGGCAGAGGACGGCATCGTTGAGCGAATGATCGCGGCGCTCTACGCGCCGCATGACGAAACGAGCGAGGCAGCCTGACGGCGGAATTTCCATCATCACAAGGGCAATTCCTGCTTGGTGTGGATCCGCACTACTAACCCATGGTTCAGGCAATTTTCATTAGGCAAGGTCGAACTCGGGAGGGCCGTGAAATGTCGGACACCGTGTTCAAATTAAATCACAGCCACGGTATTGTCCTGGGCTTGAACCCCGCTCAGGAATTTCCCCATGAAGGACTGGTTCCCGTTTACCAGCTATGATTTCTACGCTTATTTGACAGCGGGGATGGTAACGCTGGCTGCAGTCGACCGCGCGTTCTTTGACTCAATGCTCGCCAGCCAAGCGAGCTGGACGGTGGTGAATGGCGCGTTCTGGACCGCGATTTCCTATCTGATAGGGCAGATACTCGCGATACCCTCATCGACGCTTCTCGAACATTTGTTGGCCCGTAAATGGCTGCGTTCGCCTTCACGAATCCTGCTAGGATTGGACGCGCCGCGATGGCGCGAGATTTGTGTTCGTTGGGCGTTCGGCGCGCGTGAATACGAACCGCTTCCCACGGCCACGCGCAACAGCGTGCTTCGAAAGATTGCGGCGGCTCTGTCGGTGCCAGTGGCCAATGTGGACGGAGAGGTAGCGTTTCACTGTGCGTTTCCGCACGCGCGGAGTGTCTCCGATAGCGCCACTCGCCTCGACAATTTCATGAACCAATACGGCATGTGTCGAAACGTCTCTTTTGCTTCGACGATTGCGGCTGTGCTGATGACCTGGCGGGCAGCCCATACCTGTGATCGGCTTGACTGGTCGCTCGCGATCGCTGCCATGATATTGGCGATCGGTTTGTTCGGTCGGTTCGTTAAATTCTATGCAGCCTATGGGCGCGAGGTATTTCGTACGTACGATAAGGTCGTATCACTACCGCCGGCCCCGGTCGCTCCGTAATCTCCAGGAAGCCTACTTATTCCTCATAGGCCTCGGGATAGGGGCGATGCGGTAGTGGCCCCCATCCTAGCCGCTCGGGAGCGTTCCATTGGGTGCGTACGTCGCCATCTTCCGTAGTAATGAAGCGTGCGCCTCGATGCAGGAACGCCCGCTCGACGGATTTGCGAGGATGGTCCGGATCGGCCTTGGCCGAACTGCACACGGCGGTGAACACTTCATACCCCTCGGGTAGTTGCCGGTCCAGACGAGGTCCCAGCCACCGGTCGAGAAGCTCCGTCGATACATTGCGGCGCGAGCCGTGATGCGGGACTTGGAATCGGTGCACGCCCGGCAGATTGATGCCGGCGGTCGGAGCAAAGTCCGCCGCCTCTGCAAGCGCCTGGCGCCCTGCATCTCCGGTGAGTACGATACGCTGGCCACCGATGATGGCCGCCTGGACCACGCTCATCTCGTTCTCCGCACTGGTCTCTCCTGTGGAGAAGACCTCATATCCCCAGGCGCCGCGCGCAAAATTGACCACCGCTTTGCCGAACTGGGCGATCTCCTCGAACAATGCCGCGATGGCATCCCGCTCATCGCCCACCTCAGGCGTCTTATCCGACGTCAACAGGCAGTCGATATAGCGTTGGGG
Source organism: Sphingomonas sp. CBMAI 2297 (assembly GCF_029870595.1). Taxonomy (GTDB): domain Bacteria; phylum Pseudomonadota; class Alphaproteobacteria; order Sphingomonadales; family Sphingomonadaceae; genus Sphingomonas. The sequence continues at coordinate 69,313 of NZ_JAPDIR010000004.1, read as the reverse complement.
AGAGGGAGCGAGCACCGTGAATGCACCGATCCGGGCACCCTGAAATGGTTCGGCGATCGGGATGTCGCGCTCGATGGCAATGCGCTCCAGATCCGCGATATAGGGATAGAGCGCTCGCAGTCGGCTCGCCAGCCGCTCGGCCGAATTGTAAGTCGTAAAATATGGCAACAGGGCCTCGGCATAAATCCAGGGACGCAACATCCACAGTGTGCCGACATTGCATCTCTCGATGACGCCGCGCAGCCCGCACGCGTGATCGCCATCGGGATGAGTTACGACGACATGGTCGATTGGCTTGTTGTCATAATGGGTGACGATATGGGCGATGATCCGCTCTGACATCGCGTCGAAGCCACCATCAACTACATGGATCGCCCGCTCGCCAGCGATCTCATAACGAAGAGCGATGGCATCGCCGCTCTTGCGGGTTTCGACGTCGAGAAAGTCGATTTCGAAGAAATCTGGCATGGGATCAGGGAAGCTTCAGATGGGCCTGGACATCGCCCTCGGCGGCGATGACGATCAGGGTTGGGCTCAGCGTCGCGGCGTCCCGCGCATGATGTTCCATCATCGTGGTATAGTCGCGCCCGGACATGCTTGCGGACCCGTTCGGATGGCTGTGCCAGGTACCGCAGAGATAGATACGGCCCCGTGTCTTCCGCAGGAGCCGACGCTCCTCCAACGTGGTGCCGGCCGGGCCGAGTTGGAGCGATGTCGGCGTCGCAACCGAACCCGGCGGGAGCGTCGTTGCCAGAGTTACCGTAATCGCTTTCTGGTTCGGGTCCCAGGCGCCGTAAAGATACCCACCCGCCTCGGCGGGCAGCGCCTCCGCCCGCGCGGCAGTGATGCGCTCCAGCGCCGGTCCGGCAATCCTGATGCTCCACTCCGGCTCGGTCGCAGGCACGAGCGTCGTAAAACGGGGAACGGCCAGCCATTGCCATCCCGTCGGACGATAGCTTTCGTCGACGGGGTTGATGGCAATCCCCGCTTGCGTGCGATCGCCGAGGATCGTTGCGGTAGCGACCGATGCATGCTGTTCGATCGCGTGAAGCGGCAGGTGGATGGTCTGTGAGGTGCAGCCGAATCCGGCCAGTAGCGGATCGGGACCGAGCGGATGCATCTCTTCATGTTCGAGCCAGGCCGCCACGGCCGGGTTTTCCGGCGCCGAGGTAACCAATGCCCGCATCATGTCGGCGAGGCCGGGGCCGTTCGGAGGCGCGACGAACGTCACGCCCAGACGTCCTTCATGGAACATCTCGGTCCGGATGACGGAAAGCGATGCCTTGCCTCGGAGTTCGTCGAGGCGAAGGCGGACCCGCTCGTCGGCCGTCGCGTCGATCACCAGGCGGTTCTCGATCGCCGCGGCGAGTTCATCGACCGGGATCTCCGTCACGTCCCGCTGTATCGCTTCCACCTGGAGCGACATCTCGCGGACAAGGCCATGCATGAGGCCGGATACGGCATCGCCCTTCGGCTTGTAGAGGCTGTCGGTGTCCGCCGTATGCCTGGTCAGATTGTGGGGTCGCAGGAGGTCGTGATCATAGATCACGGCGTCATCCAGCCCGGAGCGTGCGAGATGATTAAACACTGCGCTACCGATGGCGCCGCCCCCGAGCAGTGCGATGGCTGGCATGGGATCGACGCCGGCAACCCATCGGTAGAGTTCCGGGCTACCGGGATAGTCGCCGATGATCGTCTCGACCCTCGCATCGGGGGCGACGATCTCCTTGAGCAAATCTTGGGATACCCGGAAGGCGCGCAATTCAAGGCGTCGCGCTTCGGGATTCTCGGAATAGCCGAAAAATTCGCGCATGATCGGCTCAGGCCGCCATATGCCGAGTACCACGACCAATCCCTTGCCGCCTGCCGGCTCGCGCTCGCACTTGCAGTCGATATCTCGTCGGAGCAGGTCGCCGATTGCTGCGTCGAACGCTTTGTCGACCCCGATGCGCTTCATCCCGTTGAGCAACTCGCCGCCGGTTCGCCAGTCGTCGAAGATCGGATCGCTTTCGGGAGTGACCGTCTTTGGCCACAGGAAGATCCAGGGTATGCCACGCCGCTTGCCACCTGCATTCTTGTTGCGAAAGGCGAGGGCGTTAGCCATGTCGTCGGGCGCGATGATCTGAGGGAATACTGAAACGAAGCGCCTCCCAGCCACCTCGATGTTGATCGCGGTGCCCATGGCGACACCGTCCTCCAGATTGGCCTGCGCATGATCCTGAAAGAAGTGCGGGATGACCTCCCCACCGCAAGGCTGCTGGCCGATGCCGAAAGGTACCGGCTCCCAGCCGTCGATCGTCAGAGTCCCGGTCTTCGCGTCTCGTAGGAACTTGCGCAGCCGTTCCATCACCGCCTCGATCCCGACGCGCTCATAGAGCGGCTGCAGCCCGCCCAAAGCAAGACAAGGAGCGGCCGGACCGCCAGGGCCGGTGGAACATAGATGCACTAGGTCGCGCGGAAAGTCCTGGCGCTTGCAGAGCACGTGCGAGGGGGCCGTCTCGCCGAACCGACCGCCGTGCTTGTAGACAAAACAAATGCGCTCCACGTCACGGATGTCCGCGACGGGCGCATTTACCGTCGGCTCGCTGGCAATGTCGAACTCGAGCACCTCGCCGTCATCCGCAACCAGCAGCTCGAGCGAGCCCGCCACCACCCCCGCCGAGATCTCGATCCGCCGTGCTTCCAACTGATGGGAATAGGCGCCGCCTTTGGGGTCTGCCATCAGCCGTATCCGCCCCCGCCGCCGACCGACCCGCCACCACCGCCCAAGCCAACGGTCGCCGGCGCACTGGTCGCGGCGAGGCTGGGGCCGGTCGCATTGAGATTGAACACGATATGCGCCGGCTTGTCGCTTGCGGCATTGCCACCCGTGCAGCGGAAGCGCGCCCTCACCGCATCGGTCACCTCGCCGCCACGCGCGAGGATGCGCAGGTAACGCAGCTTGGCGTGATAGGACGGCGGGGTGCCGCCGCCGCGAATAACTCGTCGGCTGCTTGCGATGACATAGCCGTCGCCCCGCTGTTCGCCCAGTGCAGTCAGAGCCTCCGCAGACTCCTCGAACTCTTCGTCGATGCAGCCGCCGTTCCACACGCGACCGATCGAGCGGCGCGAGCAATGATGCGGCGAGATCAGGATATGCCATGCGAGATGATCGGGGTTCTTGGCATGAACCTCGGCCTCCAGGCGCTCCAGCACCTCGACCGACGTGTCGCCTGCGATCAGGATATGGTTCTTCCCCCAGCTTCGCGTCACGGACCACTGGATGACGAGGCTGGTCGGATTGGACGAGGTCTGAGCGCAGCCCTCTTCGGCCTTGGGAATGTCCCATTCGGCGGGCGTCGGCGCGAGCAGGCGCCATTCCAGCCCGCTCGTGACGGTCCCTGTCGTGTGTGTGGTGGTGTCCATGATGACCAGGCGGTTGCCGGCGAGGTCCGCCTGCCAGCTTCCCTGCAAAGCCTTGCGCCGCTTTATCTCGTCGACCAGCGGCTTCGACTGCGCAGTCTCATAATGAGGATTGGCGCCATAGGGCGAACACCAGATCTCATCGACGATGATCTTCGGCTCACCATCCTCCGGATCGGCGACCCAATCTCCGGGCGGACCGCAGTGGAAGACCTCGCAGAACCCGCCGACATGGTCTTTGTCGGGATGCGTCGAGACGAAGATGTCGAGATGGTTGTTGCCGCATGCCTTCCGGATGTCGGGCGCAAAGTCCGGCACGTCGTCATTCGTGTCGTCCTGTGCGCCGCCCGCCCGGTAGTGGATGTCGGTCAACACGGTCTTGTGGTGCGCCTCGAGCAGGATGCTATCACCGCAGCCAGCCGCGAATGCCGTCAACTTATAGTCACCGCGCATCGAGGCGCCTCCGTTTCGTTGGGTGCTGTATCTTTCAATCGGTCAGGCGTGCGTCGCCGTTAGTCCGCGCCATCGCGCCCGTCGGGTTCGCGCGCGACACCCTTGAACGGCGTGCCATCGTTCTTGACGCCCATCAGGTGACCCGTGCCTTCGTCGCGCTTCTGCCAATGCCCATCGGGACGTTGGAACTGGGTGCGGCCAGTCACCGCGCCGCGTCGAAAGCCGTTGCCAGTATTTTTCGCCATAATTTCTGCCCTTTATGCCGCTTGATCGTGCTTCACCGTTGATCCAAAGGATCATCGCGTCCATGAAATATGGGAATCGCTTTTTCACCCGTCAAGAAACGCGACGGGATATTTTTTGCTAGTCGGGTTATTGGAGGTTTGCGTGACAGATGAAACAGGCGAAGTGGTGCGCTGGGGTCTGCAACGGCGCCTGGAGTTCATTGATTTCCGGTTGTTTTGGGATGGACGCTTCAATCGCCGGGATTTGGCCGAGACCTTCGGCATCTCTGCGCAGCAAGCGTCTGCCGACATCGCGCTCTACACCGACCGCGCTCCTGGCAACCTAGTCTATGATTCGGCGCTCAAGGCCTATCTTCGGGCGCCGACCTATGAGCCAAAGCTCCTGCACGCCTCCGCCGAGCGGTACCTTTTGCAACTCGTCGCAATCGAAAATCGCTGGATGCGTAAGGAAGATACCTGGTTCGATAGTCGCCCGCCGATCGAGAACATTTCGCTGCTGCGCAAGCGCACTGATGCGCAGGTCCTTTTGCACCTGCTCGATGCGATCAACCAGAGCTGCCAGGTCGAGATCGAGTATAAGTCGATCACTGGCTCACCCGAGCCGCGGCGCATCATTGCGCCGCATGCGCTATTCCATGCGCACGGCCGTTGGTACGTCCGGGCGTGGTCGGCGGAACACAAGGACTTCCGCGACTATAATCTGTTTCGCATCGATCGTGCCAGCGACCTCCAGGCCGCTGCGGCAGATCCATCGCTCGACTTCGAGTGGCTGCACAGGACCGACCTGATCCTGACACCAAATCCGGCGTTGTCCGATAGCCAGCGCGCCGCGATCGAAGCTGAATATGGCATGGTCGATGGGCGCCTGGTCGTCACCATGCGGCTGAGCCAGAGCTTCTACCTGATGACCGAGCATAATCTGGACGTGCCGGTCGGCACGCTGCCGCCGGGCAAGCAGCAGCTTGTGCTTCTCAATCACGACGAGGTGGTCAACGCTCGCGCGACGGCCCGCAAGCTGTCGATCGATGCAATCGAGCGCGCGTCGCGGCCAGCATGATAGCTGACCAGTCCGGCGTTTCGGCGATCCTGCTCTTCGGCAGCCGCGCCCGAGATGATAACAGCCGGGGTTCGGATACCGACCTGCTATTGATTGCTCCCCCGAGTGTACCGCGGCACAAGTCGATCGGCCATCTATCGATGTTCTTCTACCCTTGGGAGAAGCTAGTCGAGGATGCGCGGGCTGGCGATCTGTTCGTCTGCCATATCGTGCGTGAAGCCAAACCGGTGTTTGACCCGCTTCAGCAACTCGACCAGTTGCGATCATCGTTCAGGTTACGGACAAGCTATGCTCGCGAGATAGCACACGCCCGCGAACTTGGCTGGTTGCTCGACCGTCATGCCGGTGCGTTCAACTCGCAGATCGTCCTGCGCAGAATGATATGGTGCGTTCGTACTATCCTGATTGCGCGGCTCGCCGAGCGTGGCACGCCGCAGTTCGCACCCACAGCGCTGGCCGAGATTGCACCCGAGCCAGTGGCAGAGTTGCTCGCCGATCGTCATCAGCGCAGGCTGGACGTCTCTATGCGGCACCGATTTCGCCAGTTCATGATCAGTGAGGGCGGGCAGCCGCCGTTGCTTGGTGACGGAACGTTAGACGATTTTCGCACTCTGTTCATCCAAACGGATAATCAGGTAGGCCTCCAGACGCTTCAGAGCGGTATGTCGTCACTTGAGGAAGGCGAATATTATCGGTGAACGGTTTCTGCGGGCAGGCTGAACAAAATGCCTGAGCGGGCTTCCTCATTCTTCAGAAGTGCGCGCGAGCCGAAGGGATTCGACCGCGAACTTTGCTTTCGAATCGCAACGCGAAGAGCAGGACGGTCGCACCCGCAACCTGCCAATTTGTCCGCGTGAGACCACGCGTATCCGTAGAAAGATATTTGATGAATATTTGACACGCGGATCGCGTTGGCTACTAACCCATTGAAAACAATGGTGACCCCTACGGGAATCGAACCCGTGTTTCAGCCGTGAAAGGAGAGGGGGAAGGCGGCTATTGGGCCGTGAGCTGGCAGTCGGCTGTTGGGGCGTGACGGGTCGAAAGCAGACGCCCTTGCAGATGGGGCGGCTTCTGCTCCGGCCCGAGCCAAGTGTGCTCGCGCGGGCTAAATTAGAAGCCGCACCCTGTCGGCCCCGCAGGGGCCGCAGCGTGCGACCTCAGCGCCCGCGCTTGTGGTCGAACCGAAAACTTAACCGGGAGAAATTAGTTGGCCCGCGGCGTCGGCCTGTTGAGTTTGCCCCACCATGGCAAATACGTCGCAAGGTCATCGAACGGATATTTGCGTTCCGCCACCTCCGGATTTGCCTGGCAGTGAATCGCGCTCAAATAACCGCCTCTGCTTGTCGGCATCGCGGCGGTCCGCAACGCCGCGAGGAGGGTATCAGCGGACCCGATCGCACAGGCGGATTCGAGGTCGGTGATCGAGCAGAAGGCAATCGGCCGGCGATCTTGCGCCTCGATCTGCGGATCCCGCGCGGCATGAACCTCGGCACGCGCGAAGACCTCTTCGAATAGCGCATTTCCCATGACCATCCAGCTGTCGAGCGTAAGGACTAGGCCGACGGCATCGTCCCTGGCGGCCTGGCCGGTTAGACCGTGCCGGCAATGAGAGAAGAAGCGCCACAGTTGGAAAACCGCCTTAGCGATATCGTCATAGCCACGGTCGCTCGCTGGCTCATCCGCGTAGCGCGCGCTGAATGACATGCGCGACGCTTTGCACTCAATGGCAAGCGCCACTCCATGTCCCGGCTGAGGCTCCGCCACAATATCGGGAGTCTCGAACCGATTGCGCGCAATCTTGCAACTCCGCTCCGGCACAGCTTGTAGGCCCGGCATCATCGCAACTAAATAGCGCAGGGCATATTCCTCAAACCGACGACTATAGTCGTCGCGAACGGCTCCGCCTCCGGATATCACATCGTAGTGGATTCCGCCGGTAATCCGCTCGAGGATCAGGTCTGGAAGCGGCGATCGTATCTGCCAACCCTTCTTGCCAATGCGCGCGCAGGGGTAGCGCCTCAAAACGCTGGGCCGATAAGCGATGTTCGAGCGGATTGGACGGGTTGCTCTGGGCGCAAGCACTCGCGGGCAGGCTGCCGAACAGCGCCGGATCCATCCGCACCAGCGCTGGGTACTCCAGCGACCGCGGACGCATTCCGATCGAACCAAGGCTTGTCAGCCGGCGATAGCTAATCGGAACCTGCCATTTGCAACGTTATGGACAATAGGGGTTGCGCGGATAAATTTTCGATCAGGGGCGTCCTATATGACCGAATTGGTCGCGAGCTGCCAAGCCGCTTCTGGTACAAACCGCTAGTCACGCTTCCAGGAGATGATAACTTCGGAATATTATCATGCCGCGATATCCATCCGCTCAATTAGGCCGACGGTACAGTCCTCAACCACATAGCCGCTAACCCGAAGCCACGTCGGCCGAAAATACGCGACTACCCCTCGATACTAATGAGCAGATTGTCGTCCAGATTTCTGATCGAAACACTCCGTTCGACCAGATTCAACGATATATTGTCCTCACTATCAAATATAACTTCAATAATTCCTTGGTTACATATCGAATTGAAATCAAATCCTTCCCATTTTTCCTTATATATAGCCGCGCCAAATTCCTCCATGTCAATGCTATTGAATGAAACCCCTTGCCGCCTCGACACGGATACGCCGCGACCGTTTTCAGAGCACCGGAAATCGTAAGAAAACTCGCCTATAACAATTTCAATAGTAATTAAGGACTCGTGACGCTCAAGCACATGAATTAATGCTCTTGCATCGGATATTACACCACCCTTTATTAATGACATAACAACGTCGCTCTTTAGAATATCATCCATATCTATTTCTGTAACCTCCCAATGCTAGAACAGCCACCAGCTACGCTTGGATGCCTCAAGAGCATTTTGCACGCTCTTGCTGCTAGTTCCGTTCTTAAGGATAGTCACGAATTCTCCCTTTGGAGTAGTAACGACGACATCCTTACCCTTGATGAAGAATTGCACAGCGCCACGCGCGCCCCCCCCGCTCCTTGACCAGCAAACGTTCCGGCCACGGATTTATCGGCTTTTGTAACAATATTAGTTATTATGTTGCGAAACGCGGTTCGATCCGCTGCGCTTGCCACGTTGAGCCCAAAGTCGCGCATGTGCGAGACTGCCTTCATGCCAAACTGGGCACCCGACATGGTGAATTGCATCCCACCACCAAGCAGCGCTCTTCCAATCGGAACTGCCAGGTATTCCCATCCAAGTGCGATTACATAGCCGAGCGAACCGGTGGAGGAGGGGGCCATCCTGATCGGGACTACAATCTGCAAGATATTTGAAGATAACCAAACGTACTCTTCCTGTAATCCAGTCGGATCACGTCGATTGATCGGATCGTTTGCGGCATAGGCATTGTTCGCCGACCCGTTAATTCGTTAACGACTACTCACAAAAAACTTCAGAACATTTGCGATCGCAATTACTATACCAAGCACCGCCATAGACAACGTAAATGTGAAGGTGCCTTTCCAATCAAAGCTGGCTCCATATATAACAATCCTCGCGCCGTCTATAATTAGCCCCAGCGTAGTCATGGCCACAACTATAAGAAGACTGAGCTTTAGAAGAAATAGAACGTCCTGTTTCATCGGCATTGTCCGGCTCGCTGACATACTGCATCGGCTACGGGTCCGGCGTTAGCTTTCGCGTTCCCGACGGCGTTTGCGGCTCCGCGCACTGCGGCGTCTGTGCGGGAATTGGGCGTTGCCGTAGTTATGGTTCCGCGCGGCGCTATGATGGAAACGCCAGTCTTCTCGGCGAGTACGCGAGCGCCGCCCTTAATCGTGTCTGCTGTAGCGGAGCCTGCGGCTCCCGCAACAGCACCGACCGCTGCTCCCTTCACCAGCTCGCGTCCGCTAGCAGCGCGACCCGATATCCGAGCATTGGCAGCGGCTCCCGCAGCACCCACAGCGGCACCAGCGGCACCATTCGCTGCGGCTCGGGCAGCAAAGCTAGCGGTAACTCTGGCCACTCCCGCTCCGATCCCCGCACCGACAGCGCCGCTTGCACCGGATACTGCTAGCCTTGCAATCCCTCGAGCGCTGAGATCCACTCTCCCGGTCGTAATTAACTGAGCGGCCACATCCAATCCAACGCCGAACGCGGCTCCTACTATAAAGTTGGCAAACTCACCATCCGGATCGGTGTTATTGACCGGATCGTTTGCGACATAGGCGTATAGGTTGACCTGATCTTTGTACCCTACGGGATCGGTCTGGAGGAACCGCCCGAGCGTTGGCGAGTAGATGCGAGCCTTGTAGTGGTACATGCCCAGCTCGGGGATCCAGGCTTGGCCGGTATATTGAAAGCGCCCGATATTGGCCGCGGCCGGGATGCCATATTCGTCATAACTGTTGATCTGGCCGAGCGCGCCGTTCCAGTCGGTCCATACCACGATCGAGCCCTGATGGTCCGTCTTGGGCAGCCGCGCGTTCGACCAGCTTCCGCCCAAGCTCGGGCCCTCGAACCAGGCCAGCGGATCGTCCTCGCCCGGGCCATGGATATAGCGACGCAGCATCGTCCCCGCGCCGTCATATTCCGCCACCAGTTCGTCGCCCGAATAAAGGAAGCGCGTGGTGCCGGTGGTGGGGCTATAGGTCTCGTAGAGTCTGCCTAGCGGATCCCAGGTCAACTGCACCCCGCTCGAAGCCACCACAAGCCGGTTCTCGGCGTCATAGGTATAGGCTGTACTCCCGCTCGCCGTCAGGTTGCCATTCGAATCATAGCCGAAGCCGACTCCGCCCGCCGAACCATATTGGTTGAGCCCGTTGACCGTATAGGCGCGGTTGGCGTTGGCATAGCCGGTGAAGCTATAGGCGTTATTCGACCGCGTCCGGCTCGTGATCTGGTTGGCCGGATTATAGCCCAGCACCGTATTGACGCTGCCCGCGCCGCTGCCGGTCAGTGCCTCGTTCTGCCCGGTCAGCCGGCCTACACCGTCATAGGCATAATAGGTCCAGCTGCCTGACAGATTCTGCGCAAGGCGCCCGGCATTGTCATAATAACGGATCAGCAGGCCGCTCGTCGTGTTCACGCCCGCCGTGTCGAGCCGGTTCAGCCCGTCATAATGATAGCCGGCGTAGTTGCCGTCCGGGAATATCACCTGTGTCCGGTTGCCTTCGGCGTCATATTGATAGCCCAGCGTCCGGCTCACGCCGCCCATGCTGGTCGTGCTCGACGTGATCCGTCCGAACCCGTCATAGACCTGCGTCACCGCATCCGCGCCACTCGCGCTGTCGAACCGCGCCGCCGTCTGCAGGCCCCGCAGGTCATAGGCATAGTAGACACTGCGCACCATCGAGGCGGGGACATTGGTGCAGGCATAGCCCGATACGCACGCCGTCGGGACGGTCTTCGATGCCATCCGGTTGAGACTATCGAAGGCGTAGGTGAATGTCCGCCCGTCGCGCTTCCTTAGGCTCGTGCGGTTGCCGTTGGCGTCATAGCCATATTCCTCGCGGTCGTTCGTGTTGACCGCCCCCGAAGTCGCCAGCGCATTGGCTGGCGTGGAGCCGTCGTAGCTGCCCGGCACGCTCGTCGAAGGGAACTGCCACTGCACCTGGCGGCCATGGCCGTCATAGACCATCCGCGCCTTGTTGCCGTTCGCGTCGACGACATATTCCTGCTTGCCCGTCTGCGTGTAGCTATAGGTAACATAGGCCTGCTCAAGGCTCGTCCCCACCGCTTTGCGGACCTGTAGCAGTTGCCCGGCCACATCATAGATATTCTTCGTGATCCGGTCCTGACTCTGATCCGCTAGAGTACAGGCATCTGGCAGCAATCCGCCAAATTGGCTCGAATTCATGCGGACCGCGGTACAAATCAGGCGGCCGAACACGTCATAGTTGTACTGCGTGACAGAATAGATCGTACCAGTGCCACTCAGCGTTTCTCGGATCTTGCGGCCAAAGCTGTCATATAGATAATCGATTCTCTTGCTCACATTAAAATTAGGCCAGTCCGCCGGCGCAACGCTGGCATCAGGCCAACTGAGCAATTCTCCTTGCTCGACGCTCGTCAGGCGATCTGCTGAGTCATAGGTGTAGCGGGTTCCGTTATTGTGGAGCGGCCCCGCGCCGTCTGGATCGGGTAGCATTTCACCCGTCTTGCGGCCCGCAGAATCATACCGGGTGTCAGTGGTAAACCCGGGGCTATCCTGGCCGTGGCTCACGCACGGCAGGAGCAAGAGGCAGCCAAGCGCCGCCTTGAGAGCAAATCGCATGAGATCTCCGGACAGCTTGGGTTTCACTGACATGCAGCACCGGTACCGCGCGGACTGGTCCGGCTGATGATGTCGCCGCGGTAGTTGTGGACGTAACAGGTTCGCAGCGTTTGTCCGTCGGCGGTGATCGCCGTGCCACGGAGCATCAGATTGTTGGCCACTCCGTCCGCGCCATAGTCGTAGCTGGTGACCACCTCGTCGGCTGAGCCGCCCGCGCAACCACCGGCAACTGTCGCCGTAGTCCGGCAGATTCGCTCCTCACTCAGCAACCAGATCGGCTCTGCCGCCTGACTGAATCCTCCGCTCGAGTTCTTCAGCCAAGGGTAGCGCTGGACATAGGCATAGCGCGTTACCGGTGAGATTCCGTTCACCGCTGGTAATGTTTTGGTCAGTACGCCACCGTGATTCTGATCATAGGTGTAGGTGGTGATCGCGCCGCGAGCGTCCGTGACAGTCAATGGCTTGTTGCACGTCTTGGGGTTCGCGCAATCGCCTGGGTAGGTCGCGTTGATCTCGATGGCTGGATCGCTTGAGCCCGACTTAGGAAGGAAGCGCAACTTCGTAATGTTGTTCCGCCCATCGCGTTGATATTCGCGTGCGGTTCCATCTGGCAGGCTATCCGATAATATGCGGAAATCCTGTCGGATGTAGCTATCAAGGCCCTGTCCGTAGGTGCGGCCGAGCGCGTCGGTGATCCACTCAACCGCCCCAAATGCCAGGTTTCCCGAAGCGCTATAATTAGCTCCAAGAGGGCCGTAGACATACATCATGCTGTATGCAGTGATGCGTCCTTCCTCCATGTTTCGCCAATAGGTATAGTCCCAGGTGCCACCACCCTTCGTAACCGATGCCACGTGGCGGATATTGTATCCGTCGTTATCGTTCCCTGCTGCCGCATAGGTATAGCTGACTTCCGATCCGGGCACGCCAGAATCTTCGACCTTCTGAATATCGGCCGATATCGGATTTCCAGGGGCGAAGGTGATCTTACGGCCCTGTGTTTGTCCCTTGCGGCGAAACATCACGCTCCGCGTACTGTCGTTGGAGACGAAATCCACATAATCAAGCGCGGTAGTAGTATTCGAACACAAGGCCATCGCGCTCTCGTCGCAATAGACCTGCGCCTTGTTGAAGGACAGCACGCGAGTCACCCCACCCCAGGCCAGCTGCGTTACATCATCGGACTGATATTGGATCTCTATCGTCACGCCACGATTGGAGCTCACCGATCGCAGGCGCCCCACATGCGCCTGCGTGTTAGGATCGAAGGCAGTCTGGATATAGAGCCGCCAGACTTCGCCGTTCGGAAAGTCGATCTGCCCCGGACGCACCCTGATGCCTTCCGCCGTGTAATATCCTTCACCGCGAGCAGTGTTTCTCAAATAGATAACATTGGTCGGGCCGATACTCGGAGAATAAATAGAGCCATCCGAATTGATTATGCGCCAATCATAGCCAGCACGATTCATCCCAGCGCCCATCGGAGTACTGACTGCGCTAATGAGACCGATACTCTCTGATACGAAAGTATTTTCCGAGAAATCGAAGTTATGTTGAAGCCCATAATTCTCGATACTGTTCAATGACAATGCCACGTCGCCCGGCTGGGTAATATCAACCTTCAGTTCTAGCGCGGTGAGATCCTTGGCGAAGCTCAACAACGGGATTTCAATGTGTGCCTTCCCAGACACTATATCCACGCCGTTTTCATCCAATGTGCTGATCGCGGGCTTCGTTGCTGTAAGATACTGGTAGGGATTATCCTGTGCTGATGCTGCGCTAGGCATAAAACCTAAAAACGCGGAGCAAATGGCGATGCGCGAATACGAGCGGTACAAATCTCTACTGCGCCATTTAGAACGAGCCAGCATTACAACTCCTGGTATTCGGTGTTGGTGTTAGGCGAGAATCCTGCATTATCGCGCTATTTTGATATTCAGGTCACCGTCTAGCGCATATTCGCCCTCCGGTTCGGGGATCGCAGACCTTTCGGATACACCCAACGGTCTTTGTCCGGGAGGGCGCGATGCCTCAGACGGGCGGCTCGCCGATGCAGCTGTTGTTGTTGCCGGTGGCGGTGACGGTGACGATGCCCGTGGCCGTCGCGCCCAGACTGTTCGCGATCGTGTAGGTGAAGCTCGCGGTGCCGGTATAGGCCGCGCTGAACGTCACCGAGGTACTGCTGACGATCGAGGCATAGATCGACCCCGAGGACGGGTTGATCGAGACCAGCGTCAGCGGAACATTGCCGTTCGGGTCATAGTCGTTCGCCAACAGGTCCACCGTCTTCGTCGTCGAGCAGACGAACGAGGTCGAGTCGTTCACTGCGACCGGCGGCGTCGGAGTAGGCGTGGGTGTGGGCGTTGGAGTAGGTGTCGGGGTTGGCGTGGGGGTCGGGGTGGGCGTCGGCACTGGCGTGGCGCAGACGGGCGGCGCCCCGGTGCCGGTGAAATATTGCGCGCGATTGCCGGCTGGATCGAAGCAGGTCGCCATCGTCACCGCGCTGTTCGGCCCGCCGCTGATCGATGACCGCACCAGCCGCCCCAGCTGATCATATTGATAGGTCGTGGTTTCCTGCGCATGCGCCGGCAGCGACGCGAAACCTATGGCCAGCGTGCTCGTGCACGCCAACAAGCGAAGACGCATATGCCCTCCCTTTGAGGGCTACTGAAGTCGTGCCCCTTCTGCATCGATCAGGTCACAGAAAATGCCCCGAATCCTGCCGATCAAGCGCAGGCTATTTTCGAGAAGGAGATAGGTCCATAAACGGATTGAACCAAAATGGTGCAACCGGCAACGCCAGCGCGACCCGGTGCCGCTGCCGCAGCACGTCGGGCAAGGCCTTGGCGAGGATCGTGCCCAGCCAGACGAACCGCTCGGCATCGCTGATCACATAATAGCCGCGATTGCCGCTGGTCCCGGTGCTCTGGCCGATCGGGCAGCCGCGCACCCGCTCCTCCCCCGCGTCGATCGCGGCGCGCACCTCCGCAGCGGTGATGCCGGGCCGGTTATAGGCGGCGAAACTGCCGGTCAGGATCGCCTTGTCAATCACCGGCAGGTCCTTGAGCCGCGCCACCGGCCGCCCCGCATAGGCGCCGACTTGCGGCACCGCCGTCGCCAACCAGTCCGCGAGCCGCCGATCCTGCCAGCGGCGCACATCCTCCGGCGTCTTCAGCTGGACGGCCAGCCAGCGCGTTCGCAGAAAGGCCGACGCGGCGTGCATCACAGTAAACATGGCAACCCTATTATGATAAAATCATTCCTTGCGTATAAGTCATATCCAATTGAACCACCGTCTCCGGCGTCAGCCAGGGCGGCTATAGAATGCAGTTTGGCATAGCGACTGACGCAATTGGTCTGCCGTAACCGCTCCCTGAATGAATGGCGACTTTCAGGATCGTCTTTGATAGGATCGAACGACCGATATTGGAGCGCAAAACAGTCCCTCCGGGCCGCCGCTCTCACCGCCGCGCCGGCACCCAATTCTTCGCCGGACGCCGCAAGGCATCGACCCGGATGCCCGTGCAGATGTCGATAAAGGCGCGGATGCTGGCGCTGCGGTATTTCTCCGCATGCATCACCAGATAGGAGCGGCGGCAAAGATCGAGGTCGGGGGCGTGCAGGCGGACGACGCGGCCCTGTTGCAGTGGCGCATAGGCCGCGAGTTCGGATACGCAGCCGATCATGCCGCTGACGGCGACGGTTTCGACGATGGCTTCCAGCTGCTGCAGCTCCATGCCGATCCGCCATTTGCTCCGCCAGGCGCGCATCGCATGGTCGAGCGTCTGGCGGGTGCCCGATCCGGCTTCGCGCACCACCCAGCGCTCGGCGAGCAGCGCGTCGATCGGGCAGGGATTGCGTGTGGCGAGCGGGTGCGCGGGGTTGCAGATCAGCACCAGCCGGTCCTCGATCCAGTCGGTCAGGGTCAGGCCGGACTGCGCGCATTCGCCCTCCACCAGCGCGAGATCGAGCGAGAAGTCGGCGATCCTGGCGGCGATGCCTGCGGTATTGCCTATTTCCAGTGCGACGGCGCTTTCCGGATAGCGCCGCGCATAGATTTCGATCAGCCGCGGCATGACGTGATTGCCGATGGTCTGCGTGGCGCCCAGCCGGATCGATCCCGGCCCCTTCCGTCCGGCGAGCAGCGCGTCGACTTCCTTCGCCCGGTCGAGCAGGTCGCGCGCCGCGGGCAGCAGGGCGCGGCCGGTTTCATTGATGCGCAGCCGCTTGCCGGCGCGATCGAACAGCGGCCGGCCATAGCGCCGCTCGAGTTCGAGCAGCGCCGCGCTCGCGGCCGATTGCGACATCGCCAGATCGGCCGCCGCCGCCGAGACATTCCCGTCGCGCGCCACTGCGGCGAAGACCTGAAGATGACGGAGGCTGAATCGCATAACCCGGTTTATCAATGATTAGTGCCCAAAATTCCAGTTTTTTCGGTTCAATGGCATGGCCTATCCGGGGCGCCCCTTCTAGAAGGATGGAGCATTTTGCCATGACCTATGTCGTCACCGACGCCTGCATCCGGTGCAAATTCATGGATTGCGTCGAAATATGCCCGGTCGAGGCGTTTCACGAAGGCGCGAACATGCTGGTGATCAATCCGGACGTATGCATCGATTGCGGCGCATGCGTTCCCGAATGCCCCGCCGATGCGATCGTGCCGGATATCGATCGCGAAGCGGCGCCGTGGATGGAAGTGAACAAGCGCTGGTCCGCGGTGTGGCCGGTCATCTCACTGCGCGGAGAAACCCCGGCGGAAGCGGACGCGCATCGCGGCGAGGCGGGGAAATATGAGAAATATTTCTCGGCGGAGCCGGGGGCGGGCGGATAAGCGAGGCGCAACCGGAGCCGAGGGAGCAAGCGATCGTCAACCTTCGTACCGCCCGCAAGGCGCGCGTGCGGTCCGTCGCAAACCGCGTGGCGTTCGGCCGGACGAAGGGCCGCTTTCGGGATCATCCAGCATCAGCTTGAATGACCGCTTTTGGAGCGCGAATCAGACATTGGCGACGCGCCAGCGAACCAACTGCTGTGCGGAACAATCCGAGAAAATCCGCCGATTTCCAGCTACGGTTTTGCAGTAAATCTGCAGTAAATTGCACGAATATGCAGCTATCAGGCAGCTAAGTGCCTGAAATCGCTGGTGACCCCTACGAGAATCGAACTCGTGTTTTCGCCGTGAGAGGGCGACGTCCTGACCGCTAGACGAAGGGGCCGTTAGCGCTGCGGAAGCGGGCAATTACGGGCAGCTTCTGTGCCCGTCAAGCGCCTTCCGGATGCACCGGCAATTTTATTTCCCGCGCGGTGGTCTCACCCGGCGACCGGCAGGCGCAGCGTGCCGTCTGGTTCATAATGCACCTCGCTATAGGCCGTCACCGCGACCAGCGGCAAAGGCGCATAGAGATGCGGGAACAGCTGGCCGCCGCGCGACGGCTCCCATCGCACCGCGTCGCCCATTGCCTCCAGATCGACCGCGACGAGCCAGAGGCCGGCCTGGCCGGCAAAATGCTTGTCTAGCGTCTCCGCCACCTGCGCGGCGGTGGAGAGGTGGACATAGCCGTCCGCCAGGTCGATCGGCGCGCCCGCGAAGACGCCCTCATGCTCGAGGACGTGCATCTGATCCGCGGTGAGGATCTTGTAGGCAATGGTGTCGGGCATTGGCGCTATCCTGAGCCTTGCTGCTCCCCGGCAAAGGCCGGGGCCCAGCTTCGACGCAACGGGCGAGCTGCGCCAACCTCTCGATCGACATCGCAACCGGCCCCCGGCCTTCGCCGGGGAACAGTCACGCCATGCCGTCCTACTGTCCGTCCTCGGGGCCCTGGGCGAGGTCTTCGCTCGTGGTGCCGTCCGGCGTGGGTTCGCCGGTGGCGGGGCCGTCACCCAGCTCCGCCTCGGCATCGCCTTCGCTCTCCTCGATCCGCGCGGCGGAGACGACATGCTCGTTGTCCGCCACGTTGAACAGGCGCACGCCCGCCGAGCCGCGGCCGATCACGCGCAGGTCGCCCAGCGACATGCGGATCATCTTGGCCTGGTCGGTGACCAGCATCAGCTGGTGCCCCTTGCTTGCCGGGAAGCTCGCCACCACCGGACCGTTGCGGCCGATATTGTCGATATTGGTGATGCCCTGGCCGCCGCGGCCGGTGCGCCGATACTCATAGGCCGAGCTCAGCTTGCCATAGCCGTTCGCGCAGACGGTGAGGATGAACTGCTCGCGGCTCTTGAGTTCCTCGAAGCGATCCGCCGCCAGATCGGGCTCGCCTTCCTTCTCGGCCTTCCACGGCGCGAAGCGGAGATAGGCCTCGCGCTCCTCGCTGGTGGTGCCGACGCGGTGGAGGATCGACAGCGAGATCACCTCGTCGCCCCCGGCCAGCTTCATGCCGCGCACGCCGGTGGAGTTGCGGCTCTGGAACTCGCGGACATCGTCCGCGGCGAAGCGAATCGCCTTGCCCTGGCGAGTGGCGAGCAGCACGTCGTCGCCCTCGTCGAGCAGCGCCACGCCGATCAGCCGGTCATCGGCATCCTCGCCCTCGAACTTCATCGCGATCTTGCCGTTCGAGGGCACGTTGTTGAACGCGTCCATCGAGTTGCGGCGCGCCGAGCCCTTGGCGGTAGCGAACATGACGTGGAGCTTGCCCCATTCGCTCTCGTCCTCCGGGAGCGGCAGCACGGTGGAGATGGTCTCGCCCGCCGCCAGCGGCAGGATGTTGATCATCGGCCGGCCGCGCGTGGCCGGGCCGCCCTCGGGCAGCTTCCAGACCTTCATGCGATAGACCTTGCCGAGGGTCGAGAAGAACAGCACCGGCGTGTGCGTCGAAGTGACGAACAGCTCGGTGACGGCATCCTCGTCCTTGGTCGCCATGCCGGCGCGGCCCTTGCCGCCGCGATTCTGCGCGCGGAAGGTGTCGAGGCTGGTGCGCTTGATATAGCCCTGCACGGTCACGGTGACGACCATGTCCTCGCGCTCGATCAGGTCCTCGTCCTCGATGCCGTCGGCGGCGGGGGCGATCTCGGTGCGGCGCGGGGTGGCATAGAGGGCGCGGACCGTGGTCAGCTCCTCCACCATCACTTCGTACAGTTTCGCGCGATTGCCGAGGATCTCGAGCAGCTCGGCGATCGAATCGGCCAGTTCCTTGAGCTCGTCGCCGATCTCGTCGCGGCCGAGCGCGGTAAGGCGGTGCAGGCGCAGGTCGAGGATCGCGCGGACCTGAGCGTCCGACAGGCGATAGCTGTCGCCGGTGATCTCGGTTTCGACCGCTTCGACCAGCTTGATATACTGGGCGATCTCCGCGATCGGCCATTCGCGCGCGAGCAGCTTGTCGCGGGCGTCCGCCGGGCTCGACGAGCCGCGGATGATCCGCACCACCTCGTCCAGGTTGGTGACCGCGATCACCAGGCCGAGCAAGATGTGCGCGCGCTCGCGGGCCTTGGCCAGCTCGAACTTCGAGCGGCGGGTGATGACCTCCTCGCGGAACTTGACGAAGGCCTGGATGATGTCCTGCAGGTTGAGCAGTTCCGGGCGGCCGCCGCGGATCGCGAGCATGTTGGCCGGGAAGCTCGACTGGGCGGGGGTGTTCCGCCAGACTTGGTTGAGCACGACCTCGGGAGTCGCGTCGCGCTTCAGGTCGATGACGATGCGGACGCCCTCGCGCGACGATTCGTCGCGGATGTCGCTCACGCCTTCGATGCGCTTGTCCTTGGCGGCCTCGGCGATCTTCTCGACCAGCGCGTTCTTGCCCTGCTGGTACGGGATCTCGGTGAGCACGATCGAGCGGCGGTCGCCGCGCTGCTCGAATTCGTGGCGCGAGCGGACGATGATCGAGCCGCGCCCGGTCTGATAGGCATTGCGGCAGCCCGAACGGCCGAGGATCAGCGCGCCGGTCGGGAAGTCCGGACCGGGGACGATCTCCATCAGCTCCTCGAGCGTGAGCGGCTCGCGCTGGCCCAGCATCGCCTTGATATGCTCGAGGCAGGCATCGACCACTTCGCCGAGATTGTGCGGCGGGATGTTGGTCGCCATGCCGACCGCGATGCCGCCGGCGCCGTTGACCAGCAGGTTCGGGAAGCGTGCCGGAAGGACCGCCGGCTCGCTCTCCGACCCGTCATAGTTCGGGACGAAGTCGACCGTGTCCTTCTCGATGTCGTCGAGCAGCGCCGAGGCGACCTTGGCCAGGCGCGCTTCGGTGTAGCGCATCGCGGCGGGCGGATCGGGATCCATCGAGCCGAAATTGCCCTGGCCGTCGATCAGCGGCACCCGCATGGCCCAGTCCTGGGCCATGCGCGCCATCGCGTCGTAGATCGAGCTGTCGCCGTGCGGGTGGTATTTACCCATCACGTCGCCGACCAGGCGGGCCGACTTGCGATAGGCGCGGCCGGCGACATAGCCGCCTTCCTGCGCGGCATAGAGGATACGGCGGTGGACGGGCTTCAGGCCGTCGCGAACGTCCGGGAGCGCGCGCGCCACGATCACGCTCATCGCGTAATCGAGGTAGCTCGTCTTCATCTCGTCGACGATCGAGATCGGCGTAATGTCGGAGGGGTCGTCGGCGAGGATGGTCTCGTCGGTCAAAGTGTTCACCGCTTTCGGGTTCTTGAGTGTGTCTTACGGCTCTAACGATGCCGATGCATCCTGCCAACCCCGCGCCCGCGTGTGAGCAGGAGCGCGCGTGCGCGCGAGCGCGCACGCGAGGGAAAGCTGGGGATAACTTCGCCCGGCGCCACTTGACTATAACTCTACCTAGGTAGATTTAATCGACATGGCTCGAAGCAGATCGCTTTCCCCGACCGCGCGCAACGTGCTCGCCATCCTCCTCGAAGCCGGGGAGGACTGGTCGCATGGCTATGCGTTGGGCCGGGCGGCGGGAATCCAGTCGGGCACGCTCTATCCGCTGCTGATCCGCCTCGAGGAGCAGGGACATCTGGAAGCGCAGTGGCAGCCGCCCAGCGAGCCGGGCAGGCCGGCGCGCCACGCCTATCGGCTGAGCGCGGCGGGGCGGGTCTTTGCGGCCGAGCTGCTGCGCGGCGAGGCGCCCGGTCTGGTGGGGAAGCCCGCGTGATCCGGCTGATGGCGGCGGCGCTGGTCGATCTCGCGGCGGCGCTGATGCCGGCGCGGTTACGGCACTGGGGCGAGCGGATGCGCTGCGAAGTGGCGGCGATCGAGGCGCCGGGCGAAGCGCTGCGCTTCGCCGCCGGCTGCCTATGGGGTGCGATCTGCGAGATGATCCGAGTGCAATCGGGAGGCGGGAAAATGGCGATGTGGTGGGGCAGGCGGCTGGTGGGACTCTGCGCGATCGGCGCTACAGGACTGGGCATCGGATATATGACGATCGGCGGTGCGCCGCTGAGCTATCCATTGCGCAATGTCGCGGCGCTGCTGATCGGTTTTCTCGCGCTCGGGATCGTCACGCACCTGCCGCGTAGCCGCTGGCTTGTGCCGGGGCCGGTGTTGATCGCCCTCGGGCTGGCGCTGCTGGCAACTAGCCTGTTCGGTATCACGCATGACGGCGCGACTCGCTGGGTGTCGATCGGCGGGCTGGGCATCCAGCCGAGCCTGATCCTGATGCCGGTGCTGGGCATCGGCTATGCGGGCGTGCGGGATCGGCTTTCCACCTTGGGCGTGATCGCGGCGGCGGCGGCGCTGGCGCTGCAGCCGGACCGCGCGATGGCCGGCGGGCTTGCCGCGGGGCTCGCCGCGCTGGCGCTGCTCCGCCCGGAGCGCAATGTGCTGGCGGCGCTGATCGCGGCGCTGGCCGGGTTCGTCGCGGCGCTGCTCCAGCCGGACGTGCAGCCCGCGATGCCCTATGTCGACCAGATCCTGTTCACGGCCTTCGGCGTGCATCCGCTTGCCGGGCTGATGGTGGTCGCCGGATCGGCGCTGCTGCTGGTGCCGGCGCTCGCCGGATGGCGCCGCGACCCCGCCTATGCGGTGTTCGGCGCGCTGTGGCTGGCGATCGTGCTGGCGGCGGCGCTGGGCAACTATCCGACGCCGCTGGTGGGCTATGGGGGCAGCGCGATCGTCGGCTATCTGCTCAGCCTGCTCGGCTTGCCGAGCGCGCTCGGCGCGGCGGGCACCGTGTCGGACAAGGCCGAGCCGGCGGCCGAGCACGGGATGCTGCGGGTCGGCATCGCCTAGGAAAATCGCCGGTGACGGAGCGGGAGGAGGACGCCCCGTCGCCGGCGCTTCGGACATCGGGCTGTGCCGGCCCGGTGCCGGAACTCAGTGGGTCGTGCCGGTATGCGGCAGGCGGATCACATGCTGGCCGCTCGGCTCGATGCCGCTGGTGTCGTCCTCCGCCTCGGCGCGCACGAGCTTGCCGAGATTGGCGAGCGCGCCGACCATGCCGAAGCCGGCGCTGAACCGGCGGCCGCGCGGGTCGCGGCGCGGTGCCGGCCGGGCATTGCGGGGCGCGCGGCGGCGGGGCGGGGGCGCGATGCGGGTCATCCGCTCGGCAACCGAGGCCGCGTCGCTCGCGCGGCCGAATTCGCGCCACACTATCTGGAAGCCGTCCGGCACTTCGCTCCACTCGCCGCCCGCGGGGCGGACCAGGTCGCGGCCGCAACGGTGGCAGACCGCGAAGTCCAGGCCCTGATTGTGATGATGGGTGGTGCCGGCGGCATGGCCCATTACGCTGCAACGGATACGCATCTCACTGCACTCCCTTGGATTTGCTGCCGCGCATCCGCAGGCGAAATTCGGCCAGGGCGCGGAAATGCTCGTCCTCGCTCTCCAGGGCGAGGGCCGGGTTCCAGATCTCGAAACTGTCGCCGGCGCCGACGAAGAGGGCGAGGTCCTCGATACGGCCGAGATGGCGCATCGCGGCCGGGATGCGCAGCCCGGCGCCCGCGCGCGGCATCCGCTCGGAAAGGCCGAAGGTGCTGCGCATGCGGCGATAATGGCCGCGCGCCTCGTCGCCGCGATCCTCCTCCGCCATGCGGCGGCGCTCGGCGCGCGCGGCAAGAGTGGCGAGATGGGCGCGGCCATAGCCGATCAGGCAGCGATCGGTGCCATGCCTGGCAAGGATGATCTCGGGCTCGGCCTCGGGAGAAAGCGCGGCTTCGAGAAAGGCCGGCACCGCGACGTTCCCGTCCGCGTCCACCTCGCAGAGCTCGCTACCATGGTAAAGGGCATTCATGGGCATCGACTCGTCAGAAAGGGGTGATTCTGTTCTGGTAAGTCACTGAAACCGCAAATGGTTTCCTTGCTTGCCTTATGTTTGCCATAATAACGCCTAATTCTGATCCGCCGATGAACCGTTCCGTTCCGTCGGCGAAATGTTTACTGGCGTTAACCATGATGTGAACGATCGGTAACGAAGCCGCCATTCAGGAGAGCACCCGTCCGAGTCCGCGCGTAGGGGAGAATCCTGAGCCCAACGGCTTGAAAATTGTGGACAACGCTCCCCATGGGTGGCGCCGCGCGGGGCGGCTCCCTACACTCGGGCCATGCATTCCGGCTTCGTTCCGCTTCGGGTCTTCTCGTCCTTCACCATGCTGGAGGGCGCGATCGAGCCGAAGGCGATCGCCAAGCGCGCGAAGGAACTGGGTTTTCCGGCGGTCGCGGTGGCGGATCGCAACGGGCTCTATGCCTCGATGAGCTTCGGCGATGCTTGCATCAAGTCTGGCATCCAGCCGATCATCGGCACGCTGCTGGCGGTCAAGCGGCCCGACATGCCCGACGGCGTCGCGGCGCCGATCGACTGGCTGGCGCTCTATGCCCAGGACGAGGCCGGCTATCTGAACCTGTGCGACCTCGTCTCGATGGCGCATCTCGACCGCCCGACCGAGGAGGATGCGCACATCCCGTTCGACGCGCTCGAGGGGCGGACGGAAGGGCTGCTCTGCCTGACCGCCGGGCGCGAAGGCGCGCTGGCGCGGCTCTATGCCGAGCAGCAGGACAGGGCGGCGGATTCCTATGCCCGCCGGCTCGAGGCACTGTTTCCGGAGCGGCTCTATATCGAGATCGTCCGCCGGCTCGACGAGGTGGAGGGCCGGGCCGAGGCCAGGCTGCTCGACCTTGCCTATGACCGGAACCTGCCGCTGGTCGCGACCAATCCGAGCTGCTTCGCCGAGCCGACCTTCCACGAGGCGCATGACGCGATGCTGTGCATCGCCAACAGCTCCTATGTCGCCTCGGACGATCGCCCGCGTTCCTCGCCCGATGCGTGGATGAAGCCGGCGAACGAGATGCGGAGCCTGTTCGCGGACCTGCCCGAGGCCATCGCCAACACGCTCGTCGTCGCCCAGCGCTGTGCCTATGCCGCGCCCAAGCGCAAGCCGATCCTGCCCAGCCTGGCCGGTGACCGCGAGGGCGAGGCGGCGATGCTGCGCGAGCGGAGCTGGCAGGGGCTGGAGAAGCGGCTGGAAAAGGCCGGCATCACCGATCCGGCCGAGCGCGAAGCCTATGACGAGCGGCTCCAGTTCGAACTCGACGTCATCATCCAGATGGGCTTCCCGGGCTATTTCCTGATCGTCGCCGACTTCATCCAATGGGCGAAGGCGCACGACATTCCCGTGGGCCCGGGCCGTGGCTCGGGCGCGGGCTCGGCGGTTGCCTGGGCGCTGACCATCACCGATCTCGATCCGCTGAAGCTCGGCCTGCTCTTCGAGCGCTTCCTCAACCCGGAACGCGTCTCGATGCCCGACTTCGACATCGATTTCTGCGAAACCCGGCGTGGCGAGGTGATCCGCTACGTGCAGCAGAAATACGGCGCCGATCACGTCGCGCAGATCATCACCTTCGGCACGATGAAGGCGCGCGCGGTGGTCAAGAACGTCGGCCGCGTGCTGCAGATGAGCTATGGCCAGATCGACCGGCTCGCCAAGCAGATCCCGAACCACCCGACCGATCCCTGGACGCTGGAGCGCACGCTGAACGGCGTCGGGGAGTTCCTTGCCGAGTATAACGCGCACAAGGACATCAAATATCTGGTCGACCTGTCGATGCGGCTCGAGGGGTTGCCGAGCCACTCGTCGACGCACGCCGCCGGCGTGGTGATCGGCGACCGGCCGCTGTCGCAGCTCGTGCCGCTCTACCGCGATCCGCGCTCGGACATGCCGGTCACCCAGTTCGACATGAAATATGTCGAGGGCGCGGGCCTGGTGAAGTTCGACTTTCTCGGCCTCAAGACGCTGTCGGTGCTGAAAAAGGCAGTGGAGCTGCTCTCCGACCGGGGCATCGATGTCGATCTCGACGCGCTCGCCTGGGACGATACCGAAGTCTATGACCTGCTCCAGCGCGGCGACACGGTGGGCGTGTTCCAGCTGGAATCGGAAGGCATGCGGCGCACGCTGACCGCGGTGCGCCCGACGAACTTCGGCGACATCATCGCGCTCGTCTCGCTCTATCGCCCCGGCCCGATGGACAACATCCCGAGCTTCGGCCACCGCAAGGGCGGGCGCGAGGAGATCGTCTATCCGCACGACCTGCTCGAGCCGATCCTGAACGAGACCTATGGGATCTTCGTCTATCAGGAGCAGGTGATGCAGGCCGCCCAGATCCTGGCGGGCTATTCCCTGGGCGGCGCGGACATGCTCCGCCGCGCGATGGGCAAGAAGATCAAGGCGGAGATGGACGCCCAGCGCGAGACCTTCGTGAAGGGCTGCGCCGAGCACAACAACATCAAGCCGGCCAAGGCCAACGAGCTGTTCGACCTGATCGACAAGTTCGCCGGCTATGGCTTCAACAAGTCGCACGCCGCCGCCTATGCGCTGCTCGCCTATCAGACCGCCTGGCTCAAGGCGCACCATCCGCACGAATTCTTCGCCGCCTCGATGGCGTACGACATCCACCAGACCGACAAGCTGGCGATCTTCGCCGACGACATGAAGCGGCTGGGCGTCCGCTATCTCTCGCCCGACATCAATCGCAGTCAGGCCGATTTCTTCGTCGAGAAGACCGAGGAGGGGCTGGCGGTCCGCTATGCGCTGGGCGCGCTCAAGGGCGTCGGCGAGGGCGCGATGGAAGAGCTGGTGCGCGACCGGGAGGAGCGCGGGGTGTTCAAGTCGCTCGACGACTTCGCGCTGCGCACCAATCCCCAGCTGATCAACAAGCGGCAGCTGGAAACCCTTGCCGCTGCCGGAGCCTTCGACTCCATCAACGACAATCGTGCCGGCGTCTATGGCGCGGCGGAACGCATCATGGCGGTCTGCCAGCGCTCGCACGGAGAGCGCAACAGCTTCCAGGCGTCGTTCGACATGGTCACCAAGCCCGCCGGCGATGAGATCCGCCTCTCTGAGGATGTCTATTGGTCGACGGCCGATCGGACGGGGCATGAAAGGGAAGCCTTTGGCTTCTATTTCCAGGCGCATCCCCTCGATCGCTATCAGCACCTCGCCAAGAGTTTCGGCGCGCGCGATATCGTTTCGCTGGGCGAGATCGACATCCCCCCCGGCGCCCGGATCGGCGCGACGATCGCGGCGCTGGTCGAGGATTGCCGCCCGCGCACCTCGGCGCGCGGCAACAAATATATGATGGCGACGATCTCGGACAAATCGGCGCAGACCATCGCCACCTGCTTCGAGGACAGCGCCGTCCCCGATCTCGAGCGCTGCGCCCGCGAAGGCGGCTGCGCGGTGCTGACCGTCGAGCTTGACAAGCGGGCAGGCGAGGACACGCCGCGCGTCTCGATCAAGCGCGTCCAGCCCTTCGAGGGGCTGGCCAACACGGCGCGGCTCGTGCTCGATGTGACCATCGACGATGTCCAGGCGATCCCCATCCTCGCCGGCATCATCGGCGACCAGCGCGGCGGACGCGGCGAGGTGCTGGCGCATGTCGGGATTCCCGGCGGCGAGGCCGAGCTGGTGCTGGGCCGCGACTTCCGGCTGGACGGCGAGCTGGCCCAGAAGATCGAGAATGTCCCCGGCATCCGCTGGGCCTCGCTCAAGAGCGCGGCGGCGAAGCTGGCCGAGGCGGCGTAGGCCTGACTGCCATGATCCCGGTGAGGGCCGGGATCTCAGGTGATCGCGCGTGGAAAGATTATTTGTTCACGCGGAGGCGCAGAGAGCGCAGAGAAGTTTCGCTCGCGGCGCGTTCCGGCGCCGCGTCAGCGGCAGGAAAGGTGGAAACCTTGCGATGGAAGGCGCCGTTGCACGGCGCTGAACATCTCTGCGCTCTCTGCGCCTCCGCGCGAACAAAATCTCCGCGCCTCCGCGTGAAAATCGAAGATGACGAGCAGTCGAGATAGCGCCCGCACCGTCGACATTCTCTCCTTTCGGGAAGCAGGCCGCGTGGGCGGCCCGCCGCCGAAATCCTTCCTTACATTCCCCGCTCTCGACACTCGCGCGCATCGCGGGTTACGCTCTCGAAAAATCGGTATGGAGAGCCGGGATGCTTGGAGGAATGCAGGATTTCGAGCTGCGCGTCACCAGTCTGCTCGATCACGCCGCGCGCGAGCATTGGGGGCGCGAGATCGTCACCCGCTGGGCGGACGGCAGCGAGACGCGCACCACCTGGGCCGGCATCGCCCGCGATGCCCGCAAGCTGGCCCAGGCGCTGGAGCGGCTGGGTCTCCAGAAGGGCGACCGCGTCGCCACCCTGGCGATGAACCATGGCCGCCACCTCGTCACCTGGTACGGCGCCGCCGGCATGGGCGGGGTGGTCCACACGATCAACCCGCGCCTGTTCGACGACCAGCTGATCTTCATCGCCAACCATGCCGAGGACAAGATACTGTTCTACGATCGCGCCTTCGCGCCGCTGGTCGAGCGACTGAAGCCGCACTGGAAGTCGATCGAGCATTATTACTGCTTCGACAGCGACGGGCCGGACGGGTTCGAGGCGCTGCTGGCCGCCGAGGACGGCAATTACAGCTGGGTTACCGGCAGCGAGCGCGAGCCCTGCATGATCTGTTACACCAGCGGCACCACGGGCAATCCCAAGGGCGTGATCTACACCCACCGATCGAGCGTGATCCATGCGATCGCCGAGATGCAGCCCGATGTGTTCGATCTCTCCGCCCGCGCGGTGGCGATGCCGATCGTGCCGATGTTCCATGCGGTGGGCTGGGGCCTGCCCTGGGCCGGCGCCGCGGCGGGGATCAAGTTCGTCTTCTCGGCGGTGAACGATCCGCTCGTCCTGTGCGAGCTGATGAACCGCGAGAAGGTGACGCACACCGCCGGGGTGCCTACCGTCTGGTTCGCGATGTTCCAGCATATGGACGCCACCGGCGAGGAGCCGGAATTCCTCAAGATCGTCACCATCGGCGGTTCGGCCGCCCCGCGCGCGATGATCGAGCGGCTGATGAAGATGGGCATCCGCGTCAACCATGCCTGGGGCATGACCGAGACGAGCCCGATCGGCACGATGGGCGCTCCATCGTGGAACTGGGACGAGCTGAGCTTCGAGCAGCAGGTCGACCAGGTCTGCAAGCAGGGCAAGGTGCCCTATGGCGTCGAGCTGCGCGTGGTCGACGACGAGGGGCGGGTGCAGCCGCGCGACGGCAAGAGCTCGGGCCGGCTCCAGGTGCGCGGGCCCTGGATCGTCGAGCGCTATTTCAAGGCGGACGCGCCGGCGGTCGATGCCGACAACTGGTTCGATACGGGCGACGTGTCGGTCCTCTATCCCGACGGCACGATGCAGATCACCGATCGCGCCAAGGACGTGATCAAGTCGGGCGGCGAGTGGATCAGCTCGGTCGATCTGGAAAATGCCGCGATCGGCTGCGCGGGCGTGGCCGAGGCCGCGGCGATCGGCGTGCACCACCCCAAATGGGACGAGCGGCCGATCCTGCTGGTGGTCCGCAAGCCGGGCAGCGACGTGACGGCGGAGGAAGTGCAGGCGCATCTCGCGCAGCACGTCGCCAAATGGTGGCTGCCCGACGAAGTGCTCTTCGTCGAGAGCCTGCCGCACACCGCCACGGGCAAGCTGCTCAAGACCGCGATCCGCGAGCAGTACAAGGATTTCAAGCTGGCGGCGGCTTAGGTTGAGGACTCCTATTCTTCCTTCGTCACCCCGGCCTTGAGCCGGGGTCCCGCTATCTCGCCAGCACAGGAAGAAGCGGGATCCCGGCTCAAGGCCGGGATGACGGTGAAAGATCACATACTTGTTTGGGTTCTCAACCTAGGCTGGGGACTCATATTCTCCAGCGTCATCCCCGCCTGCGCCGGGATGACGTAGAAAATCAGATACTCGTCCGGGTTCTCAACCTCGGGCCTGTAGTTCTTCCCCCAGCTTGCTCGGGGAGGAATTGGGCATCACATCCCCGCGAACGCCGCGGTGACCTCGCCTGCCTTGGCGTCCTTGAAGCGGGCGCAGTTGCGGATGCCCTCCACTGCCCGGTCGAGCGCCAGCGTGCTGCCGCCCTCGGCCCGCAGCTTGGCGTCGACCGTGTCGGCGGCGGCGAGCGAGCATTGCGACTTGAACATCTCCGCCGAGCGGCCCGAGAAGATGCCGCCGCCGCCGGTGAGCTTCGAGAATTCGTCGAAATGGGCGAGCATATAGGCGAGCGCCGCGTCGCGGGTATCGGCGTCGTTCAGGAAGAGCGACGCGGCGAACAGCCGCTCGCGCGGCGTGTAGCGGGGATCGTCGAACTCGGTGAAATACCATTTCGCGACATCGGCATTGCCGGAAGAGGCGATGGCGCGGAACGCGGCCTGGCGCAGGTCGGGCGCCTTGCCTGCCAGCGCCGCCTCGGCCAGCGTCCTGGCGAAGGGCACGCCGCGATCGCCGACCGCGACGGCCAGGGCCAGCGGCGTGAAATCATCGTCGAGCGCATGCGCGTCGCCGGCGAGCCGGGCATCGGCGGCGGCGATCAGCCTGGCGCGCAGCGCGGCGTCATGGCCGTTGTCCGCCACGAAGCCGACCAGCTGCTCGCGCAGTTCCGTGGTATCGGCATTGTCGTTCGCATGCGCGCCGGCCTTGGGGTCGAAGCCGATCTTGGCCAGCATCGGCCCATAAAGGTCGACGAACAGCTTGCGATAGGCGGGCAGCGCCGCCGCGCCGATCAGCCCGCGGTCGCGCAGCCCGGCGAGCCGGGTGCCGTTGTCGAGCTGCATCTTGGTCTTGGGATGCCGGGCCATCGCGCGGGCGAGCGCGACGAGCCGGGCGGTGTCCGCCTTGCCGGCATAGAAGCTCGCCCACAGGCTGTCGTCCACCGCCAGCGCCTCGCCGGTCGGCAGGGTGGGGGCGGCGGTGATCAGCGAATCCCAGTCGGCGGGATCGAGGTCGAAGCGGTAATAGCCCCAGCCGCCGGCATTGGGGACGATCGCACCCGTGCCGCCGGCGACGATCGGCGCTCTCGGCTTGTCGAGCAGCGTGCAGCTCTTGGTATCGCCCTGGCGGATGCAGAGCGGGATGATCCACTGCTCCGCGGGCGCATTGGTGCCGAAATAGGCGAAGCGCTGCTGGCTGGCGGTGAGCACGCCATTGGCGCGGTGGAAGGTCACGACCGGCACGCCCTGCTGGTCGACGAAGCCGCGCAGCGATTCGAGCACGCGCGGATCATGGGCGGCGTCGGCCAGCGAAGCGAAGAACTGCTCGGTGCTCGCATTGCCATATTTGTGGCGCGACATGTGCAGGCGCACGCCGTCGCGGAACTTCTCGTCGCCCATATAGGCGGCGATCATGCCGACGACCTGGCCGCCCTTGCCATAGGTGATCTGGTCGAACGCGGCGTCGATGTCCGCATCGTTGGTGATCTTCTGGTGGATCGGCCGGCCGGCGACCAGCGCGTCGAGGTCCATCGCCTCGAACCCCTCGGAAATGGCGTCGACGCCGATGTCGAGATCGGGCCGCCATTCGTTGCCGATGCGATAGCCCATCCAGTTGGCGAAGCTCTCGTTCAGCCAGATATCGTCCCACCAGGCGGGCGTGACGAGATCGCCGAACCATTGGTGCGAAAGCTCGTGCGCCACGACCATGCCGAAGGTCTGCTTGCTCGACGTGGCATCGTCCTCGTCGACGAACAGGATGGAGTCGCCATAGATGTCGGCACCGGCATTCTCCATCGCGCCGGGCATCACCGGCGAGCCGATCTGGTCGAGCTTGGGAAAGGGAAATGCCTGGCCGAAATATTTCTCGAGCAGCGCGACGATCGGGCCCGAATTGTCGAGCGCGAACTGCATCCGGTCCTTGTAGGGCTGGGTGCCGACGATGCGCAGCGGCAGCGGCGTCCTGCGCTCGGGCGTGGACGGCACCTTGGCGCTAACGGTCGAGAAGGGGCCGACGACGAAGGCGACCAGATAGGTCGGCAGCGGCTTGGTGGCGATGAAGCGGTGCCTGACCAGCGCGCCGACCTTGGCCGGCTTGCCCGTCTCGGGCGCGTTGCTCAGCGCGACGAAGCCCGGCTTGGTGGTGAGCGACACGGTGAAGGGAGTCTTGAAGCCCGGCTCGTCGAAGCCGGGAAAGGCCGCGCGCGCGTCGATCGATTCGAACTGGGTCCAGCTGTACCAGCTGCCCGCCACGTTGATGCGATAGGGGCCCGAGGCGCCGGTGCCGAACGCCGCGTCATAGTCGAACTTCAGGGTCAGCTTGCCGGGCTGCACCGTCCTGCCGAAGTCGATCTGGGCCAGGCCATGGGGGCTCTTCTGGGTGAAGCCGAGCCGAATCTCCTTGCCCGCGACCACCGCCACCGCCCTGGTGACGTTGAGGTTGCGGCCGTGCATCCACACCGTCTGCGCCGCCCGGTTGAGCTGCACGTCGATCTCGGTGTGGCCGCTGAAGCGCGGCTTTTCGGGAACGATCGTCAGGTCGAGCCGATAGGCGAGGGGAGTCACCGTATCCGGCAGCTTGCCGGTGGGCTGGGCGTCCTGGGCATGTGCGACGGCGGGAAGCGTGAGGGCGAAAGCGAAGGCAAGCGCGCGCATGAAGAGTCCTTATGATCCGTTCCTGGCCTAGGCTCGGTGCCGGGCACCTGCAATCGGCCACATGTTTCCGTTCGACTATAGTATGTTTCCATATTGTGTCTGTCTTGAGGGCGGCTATGGTGTGTGAAGGTGGCCGGGCGGCGTTTGGATTCCCTCTTTCCGCTGCCCGGTCCCGACTCTGGGGCCACCTGCCTCCGTGCGGTGGCCACCATTTTCCCTGTCGACACTCTTCACTTGGCCATTGCGCACCGGTGTGACCTGGTTATGGTAGCGCTATCATCGCGCGCAGACGCAAATAGGGAGAGGGATATGGGACTGATCGCGCGCCTGGCGGCGCTGGTCCTGCTGCTTGGTGCCGCGGCGCCGCCGGGCGAGCGCTGGGTGACGGCCTGGGCCACCGCGCAGATGATCCCGGGCAGCAACGCGCTGCCGGCGGAGGATCTGAAGGACGCGACGCTGCGCCAGGTGGTGCGCGTCCAGATCGCCGGCATCCGGCTGCGCGTGCGCTTCACCAATGCCTATGGCACCCAGCCGCTGCGGCTCGGCGCGGCGACGATCGCGCGGGCGCTCGACCCGGCCTCGCCGCGGATCGATGCCGCAAGCCTGGTGGCGCTGCGCTTCGGCGGGGCGAAGGGCGTCACCATCCCGGCGGGCGCGGACTATTGGTCCGATCCGGTCACCCTGCCGGTGCGGGCGGGGGCGGACCTCGCGATCACGCTCTATCTGCCCGAGGCGCCGGCGCAGCAGACCGGCCATCCCGGCTCGCGCGCGACCAGCTATCATCTCCATGGCGACCATGTGGGCGATCCCGACCTGCCGGGCGCCGGCAAGGCCGATCGCTGGGTGCAGATCGGCGCGATCGAGACCGTGTCGGCCAAGGCATCGGCGGTGGTGATCCTGGGCGATTCGATCACCGACGGCTATGGCGTGCCGGCCAATGGCAATCAGCGCTGGACCGACGCGCTCCAGCTGCGCCTGCGCGCCACGCCGGTGCTGGCCGATATGGCGGTGCTCAATGCCGGCATCGGCGGTAACCGGCTGCTCAACGACGGGCTGGGCCCCAATGCGCTGGCCCGGTTCGACCGCGAGGTGCTGAGCTATCCGGGCGTCACTCATCTCGTGATCCTGGAGGGAGTCAACGATCTCGGCACGCTCACCCGCGATGCGCCGGCGACGCCCGAGGCGCATGCCGCCCTCGTGGAGGGGATGATCGGCGCCTATCGCCAGATGGTCGCCCGGGCCCGCGCACGCGGGATCAAGGTGATCGGCGCGACGATCCTGCCCTATGGCGGCTCGGCCTATTATCACCCCGATGCGCAGAACGAGGCCGATCGCGCCGCGGTGAACGCCTGGATTCGCGCGCCCGGCAATTTCGACGGCGTGATCGACTTCGACGCCGCGCTGCGCGATCCCGCGGCACCGACCCGGCTGCGCAAGGAATATGACAATGACGGCCTCCATCCCTCGCTCGACGGCTATCGGGCGATGGCCGATGCGGTGCCGCTGTCGCTCCTCTCGGACCGGGTGCGGGATGCGGGCGGGGTGGCCGCCGCGCCGGTCGCTCCCGCGCCGATGATCGCCTTCACCTTCGACGATCTCACTGCCCATGCGCCCCTGCCCGAGGGGCAGAGCCGGGTCGGCATCGCCGAGCAGGTCATCGCCGCGCTGAAGGCGGGCGGCGCGCCGGCGATGGGCTTCGTCAACGGCGTGCAGCTCGAGCGTGAGCCCGCCTCGGCGCCGGTGCTCGACAAATGGCGGGCGGCGGGGCTGACGCTGGGCAACCATGGCTGGAGCCATGCCAATCTCGACCAGCTGAGCGACGCGCAGTTCCTGGACGAGCTCGAGAGGAACGAGCCCATCCTCAAGGCCCGCATGGGCACGGCCGACTGGCGCTGGTTCCGCTATCCCTTTCTTTCCGAGGGCGCGGCCGATCCCGGGCGGCGCGCCCGCATCCGCAAGCTGCTGGCCGGGCGCGGCTACAAGGTCGCCACGGTGACGATGGATTTCTCCGACTGGGCCTATAACGGCGCCTATGCCCGTTGCCTGGCCAGGGGCGATGAGGATGCGATCCTGAAGATGGAGCATGCCTGGCTCGGCGCCGCCTCGGTCCAGGCCGATCGCGCCCGGGCGATGAGCCATGCGCTTTACGGCCGCGACATTCCCTATGTGCTGCTGCTGCACCTGGGCGCTTTCGACGCGCGGATGATGCCGCGGCTCGTCGCGCTCTATCGCGAGAAGGGCTATCGGTTCGTCTCGGTCGAGGCGGCGGGCCGGGATCCCTATTACGCGCCCGAGATCGACCCCGCGCTGCCCCCGCAGCCCCAGGGCCTCGACGGCGCGATGGCGGCCAGGGGCCTCAAGGCGCCGCAGGCGCCCGCGCTGCTGCCGCTGGAGACGATGTGCCGGTAGTTCTCCCTCTCTCCTTCAGGGGATAGGGCCGGGGAGAGGGAGTTTCAGAACAATTCTCCCTGCGCCCCCGCCGGTGGGCGGAACAGGTCGGTCCGCAGCCGCAGCACTTCCCGGTCCAGCCCATGGCGTTTCGCCGCCATCCGGAACCGGGTGCGCAGCAGCTCGGCCCAGGGGCCCTGGCCGCGGAAGCGCGTGTGCCAGTCGGGGTCATTGTCCCGGCCGCCGCGGATCGACTGGATCGTCGCCATCACCTTGCCGGCGCGATCGGGAAAATGCGTCTCGAGCCAGGCGCGGAACAGCGGCGAGACTTCGTGCGGCAGGCGCACCGGCAGGAAGAAGGCGGTCCGCGCCCCGGCTTCGGCGGCGCGCTCGAGGATGTGCTCGATCTCGTGATCGGTCACCTGGGGGATCACCGGCGCCAGCGAGACGAACACCGGCACCCCCGCATCGGCCAGCTGCCGCATCGCCGCCAGCCGCTTCTCGGGATGCGGGGCGCGGGGCTCCACCGTCATCGCGATCCTGGGGTCGAGCGAAGTGATGGAGAGCATCACCGCCGCCAGCCCCTTCGCCGCCATCGGCGCGAGCAGGTCCAGGTCGCGCGTCACCCGGTTGGACTTGGTGGTGATCGTCAGCGGATGATCATGCTCGGCAAGCACTTCGATGCAGCCGCGGGTGATCCGCCATTCGGCCTCGATCGGCTGATAGGGATCGGTGTTCGTCCCGAAGGCGATCGGCCGGCACACATAGCCGCGCTTGCCCAGCTCCGCGCGCAGCAGCGCGGGCGCATCGGGCTTGGCGAACAGCCTGCTCTCGAAATCGAGCCCCGGCGACAGGTCGAGATAGGCATGGGTCGGCCGGGCGAAGCAATAGATGCAGCCATGCTCGCAGCCGCGATAGGGATTGATCGAGCGATCAAAGGCGATGTCGGGCGACTGGTTGCGCGTGATGATCGTCCGCGCCCGCTCCACCGTCACGGTGGTGCGCAGCGGCGGCGGGGCGTCGTCCAGCGCCGCCCGCGCGTCGAGCCAGTCGCCGTCCGCCTCGCGCGCGGGGAGGTTGAAGCGGCCGCTCTCCCGGTTGAGGGTGGCGCCGCGCACCGGACGATTCTTCGCCATTGCCAAAACCTAGGCGCACAACTAGAACATAGCAAGAACATTGGAGGATTTATGGCACGGATCAGCTATCTCGAACTGCCCGCCAAGGATGTGGCCGGCACCCGCGACTTCTATGCCCGGGCGTTTGCCTGGCAGTTCACCGATTTCGCCCCGCATTACGCGGCGACCACCACGGGCGACACCGATCTGGGCATCAACGGCTCCGACGAGCAGGCGATTCCGCTGCTGCTGCCGATCGTCGAGGTGGACGACCTCGAGGCGGCGTTCGAGCGCGTGCGGGGCGCGGGCGGCGCGATCACCGTGCCGATCTTCGCCTTTCCCGGCGGCCGCCGCTTCCATTTCCGCGATCCGGCGGGGAACGAGCTGGGCGTGTTCGTCAACGAGCCGGAATGATTGCCGCGCCGCGACGGCGTGATAGGGTGCGGGTCCTGGGGAAATTCCGATGGGCCCGGCGCCGGCGGCCGTCGCGGCGGACTTCCCCAGCCGGAAACCGAGGCAATGAAAGGGGGAGTGATGGGCAAGGCTTTGATCGCGGTCGCGCTGGCGGCCGGCCTGTGGGCGATGCCCGCGGCGGCGCAGAAGGGCGATCCGGCGCGGATGGTCGACATCGCGCATCCCGAGGAAGTGGTGAAGCTGCTCCAGGGCGAAGGCTATAAGGCCGAGCTGAAGAAGCATGAGGACAGCGGCGATCCCTATATCGGCAGCGCCGCTAACGGATCGCCCTTCACGATCGAATTCTATGATTGCGGCACGGCCAAGGGCTGCACTTCGATGCAGTTCTTCTCCTGGTACAAGAAGAAGCCCTGGTACGATGCCGGACTGGCCAATCGCTGGAACGCCAAGAAGCGTTTCCTGCGCATCGTGATCGACAAGGACGGCGACCTCTCCACCTGGATGGACGTCACCACCGTCGGCAAGGTGAGCTATGCGAATTTCGCCGACACGATCGACTGGTGGTCGTCGATGACCGGCGACCTGTTCACCTTCCTCGACGAGGAGGAGAAGGCGGCCGGCGGGAAGAAATAGGCCCCATTTTTTCCCCCTCCCTGCAAGGGAGGGGAGCAGATTCACCGCTCCCCCAGCCGCGGCAGCAGCTCGACGAAGTTGCAGGGCTTGTGGCGGATGTCGAGCTGGGTCGCCAGGATGCCGTCCCAGGCGTCGGTGACGGCGCCGGTCGAGCCGGGCAGGGCGAAGATATACGTGCCGCGCGCCACGCAAGCGGTGGCGCGCGACTGGATCGTGGACGTGCCGATCGACTGGTAGCTGAGCCAGCGGAACAGCTCGCCGAAACCCGGTATCTCCTTGTCCCGGACGCGCGCCAGCGCCTCGGGCGTCACGTCGCGGCCGGTCACGCCGGTGCCGCCGGTGGTGAGTACCACCTCGACCCGCGGATCGTCGATCCAGCCATGGAGCCGGGCGACGATCCCGTCCGCATCGTCGCGCACGATCGCCCGGTCCGCCAGCACATGCCCGGCGGACGTCAGCCGCTCGACCAGCCGGTCGCCCGAGCGATCGTCCGCCAGGGTCCGCGTGTCGGAGACCGTCAGCACCGCGATCCGCACCGGGCGGAACGCGATGGTCTCATCGATTGGCATTGCCGTCCTGATGGAAGGCGAGCTTGCGCACGCCGAGCTTCACGGCCGCCGGGCCCTGCATGCCGGGGAATTTCGGCCACATGCCCTGGGCCAGCGCCTCGCGGCTGCTCGATTTCCGGCCTTCCTGATTCTCGTACATCCAATAGTTGCGCAGCACCGTCATCACATAGCCGCGCGTCTCCCAATAGGGGATGCTCTCGATATAGAGCAGCGGGTCGCCACCGTCCTTGATCATCGCGTTCCAGTTGGCGACCGGGGTGGGGCCGGCATTGTAGGAAGCGATCACCTTGGGCAGCAGCCCGCCGGTGAAGGGCTGGTCGCGCAGCTGCTCGAGATAGGACTGGCCGATCTCCATGTTGACCGACGGCTTGGTCAGGTCGCTCGCGGCATAGTTCACGCCGTTGCGCCGGCCGATGTCGATCGCCGCGCCCGTCTTCACCTGCATCAGCCCCATCGCCCCGGCCGCGCTGCGGATCTCCGAGTTGAAGCGCGATTCCTGCAGCGTGTGGGCGAACACCAGCGCCTTGTCGACGCGCCAGCCGCCCGCGGGCGTCCAGTTCGGCGCCGGATAGCGCGCCGCGGTGAGCGGCTGGGTGCCCTGCGGGCAATTATGGGTGAGCCAGAGCTGGGTGGCGGGCAGGCTCAGCCGGCCGGCCAGGCGGGTGAGGGCGATATGCTCGGAAGGGCTGCCGATCTTGGCCTGGTAGCGCAGCACCTCGTCGGCCAGGCCGTCCTCGTCGATCTCGACCAGCGCGGCGGCGACGCGGACGTTCGGGCGGCGCTCCAGCGCGCGCCAGTCCTCGGCGACGAACCTCTCTCCCTTGCCCGGCTTGTCCTCGATGCCGAGCGCCGATTTGGCGAGCAGGCCGTAAAAGGTCTCGCCATATTGGGTGGCCGCCCGCAGCTTCACCGCGACCTTCTCGGGGCGGCCGCACGCCATTTCGGCGCGCGAGCCCCAGTAAAGGCCGGCGGAGCGCAGCTCGGTATCGGCGGCGCGCGTGGCGACGCGTTCGAAGGCGGCGGTGGCGCCCGCGCAATCCTGTTCGCGCCAGGCGGCGAGCCCGGCGACCCAATCGGCCTGGGGCGCCCAGTCGCCCGTGCCGTCCTGCGCCTTGGCGGCGACGCGGCGGGCATTGTCGTCGTCGCCGGCGACATAATAGATCCAGGCGACCTTCTGCTGCCACTCGGTCCGGGCCTCGGGCGTCAGGTCGGCTTCGAACTTCGCGACCACGCCTTCGGCCTCGGCGCCCTGATCGGCCTTCACATAGGGCTGGATGGCGAGCGCGATCTCGGTGGCGGCGGTATCGCTCTTGATCGAGCGGGCGCGCTGGCGGACCGGCGCGCCGTCATACCAGATCAGCCGCGCCGCCGCCGGGATGGCGGGGGTGGTCATCGCGCCGCGCGTCCTGGCCATGCGGCTGAGCTGGTCGGCCTGGGGCAGCTCGGGCGCGTCGCCGATCAGCTGGAGCAGCGGGGCCAGCTCGACCTTGGGCGAGTTTTTCGCGGTGTAGAGCTCGGCGCGCGCGATCGCGTGGAGCGGGCCCGGCTTCATCGAATCGAGCTGGAGCTGCGCGTCCTGCCAGCGCTGGGCACGGATGGCGGCGAACACCTTGCGATATCCGGCCTTCTGGTCCGAATCGAGCTGATCGGGAATGCCGTCGCCCTCGCGCGGGGCCGGGGCGGCGACGCCGTCCTCGGCGGCGGTGGCGGAACCGTCCGCGCCGGCCGGAAGATCGGCGGCATGGGCGAACGCCGGTGTCGCGAGCAGGGCGGCGGCAATCAGGATACGCATGGTCACAGGCTCCCCCGGGTCAACAGCAGCAGGTGCTTCCAGGCTTCGCTTTTGGCGGCGGGGCGCTCCAGCAGGAAGCGCGGGTGCAGGCTCGCCACTGCCTGTGTTTTTCCGCCGAAATGGTTAACATCGACTAAACCATTGGCCGGCGCGGCGTCGTCCGCCTCGGCCACGACACGGCTCGCCGCCTGGCCCAGGATCAGCAGCCGGGCGGGCTGGAGCAGCTTCAAATGGTGCCTGGCGATCTCGATCAGCCGGCCTTCCTGGTCCGGCGGGATCCGGCCGGCCAGCGGGCGGGCGACGGCGAGCGAGAGGAAATAGACCGAATCGCGCGCGACTCCGGCGGCGGTGAGCATGCGCGAGAACAGCTTGCCGGCCGCGCCATCGGCCAGGAGCGCGTCCTGATCGTCGCTTTCGGGCATGTCGGTGAGCACCACGAGCGCCGCATCGGCGGGGCCGCCGGGGCCGATCCGCGGAGTCAGCCAGGCGGCCTCGGGAACCGTCTCGCCGGTGCGCCAGGCCGTGAAGGCGGCGAGCGTATCGGGCAGGCTTTCGGGCTGGGGCGACGTTACGGCAGCCTGTGCCGGCTGCACCGGCGCGGGCCGCGCGAGCCAGTCGCGAGCCTCGTCCTCCTGAAGGGTTTCGACCCCCGCGTCGCGCCACCATTCGAGCGCGCTCGCCAGGGTACGCCCCCAATCCGCTGTGTACTCGCCTCCCACGCTGCCTAAGAGTCATGCCTTGACGGGCGGGTCAATCTGCCTTCATCGACCAAGGGACAGGACGTTGCCAGCATGCGACGACAAGCGAAGCGGCGGGCGCCAGGCCAAGATTAAGAAGGATGGGATGATGAGCGAACGGGAGTCGATGCCCTATGACGTCGTGATCGTCGGCGCGGGCCCCGCGGGCCTTTCGGCGGCGATCCGGCTGAAGCAGCTGGCCGGGGAAGCGGGCAGCGAGCTTTCGGTCTGCATCCTCGAAAAGGGCTCGGAGGTGGGCGCCCATATCCTTTCCGGCGCGGTGATCGATCCCAGGGCGCTCGACGAGCTGCTGCCGACCTGGCGCGACGATGGCTGCCCGCTGGCGCGGACGCCGGTGACCGAGAATCACCATTGGGTGCTCAGCGAGAAGGGCAAGTCGGGCTTTCCCGAGTTCATCACCCCGCCGTTCCTGCACAACAAGGGCACCTATACCGGCTCGCTCGGCAATCTCTGCCGCTGGCTGGCCGACAAGGCGCAGGAAATGGGCGTCGAGATCTTCCCGGGCTTCGCCGCGGCCGAGATCCTCTATCACGACAATGGCAGCGTGAAGGGCGTCGCCACCGGCGACATGGGCGTGGCGCGCGATGGCGAGCACAAGCCGGACTATCAGCCGGGCCTCGAGCTGCACGCCAAATACACCTTCTTCGCCGAGGGATGCCGCGGGCACCTGACCAAGCAGCTGATCCGCAACTTCGCGCTCGACGCGGACAGCCAGCCGCAGATCTACGGCATCGGCATCAAGGAGCTGTGGGACATCGATCCCGCCAATCACGTGCCGGGCCGGGTGATCCACACCCAGGGCTGGCCGCTCACCGACGGCGCCAATGGCGGCGGCTTCCTCTATCACCAGGCGGACGGGCAGGTCGCGCTCGGCTTCGTCACCTGGCTCAACTACAAGAACCCGTATCTGTCTCCGTTCCAGGAGATGCAGCGCTGGAAGACCCATCCGGAGATCGCGGCGATCCTGAAGGGCGGCAAGCGCGTCTCCTATGGCGCCCGCGCCATCTCGGACGGCGGCTTCCAGTCGGTGCCGAAGCTGGTCGCGCCCGGCGCCGCGCTGATCGGCGACGCGGCGGGGTTCCTCAACGTGCCGCGCATCAAGGGCACGCACACCTCGATGAAGAGCGGCATGATGGCGGCGGAGGCGGCCTTTGCCGCGGTCGGCGCCGGCCGCGAGGCGGACGAGCTGGCCGCCTATCCCGAGGCCTATGCGCGGAGCTGGGTCTACAAGGAGCTGCGCGGCGTCCGCAACGTGGCGCCCTTGGTCAAGAAGTTCGGCGACACCTGGGGCACGCTCCTCGCCGGCGCGGCGATGTGGATGGAGCTGCTCGGCCTGCGCTGGCCCTTCACCATGAAGCACAAGCCCGACAATGAGGGGATGTGGCACGCTTCGGTGGCGCCGAAGATCGACTATCCCAAGCCCGACAATGTGCTCACCTTCGATCGTCTCACCTCGGTGTTCCTCTCGAACACCAATCATGAGGAGGACCAGCCGGTCCATCTGACGCTGAAGGATCCGGAAATCCCGATCGGCTACAATCTTCCGGTGTACGCCGAGCCGGCGCAGCGCTACTGTCCGGCGGGTGTGTACGAAGTTGTCGGCGAGGGCGACGATCTGCGCTTCCAGATCAACGCGCAGAATTGCGTCCACTGCAAGACGTGCGACATCAAGGATCCCACCCAGAACATCAACTGGGTGGTCCCCGAAGGCGGGGGCGGCCCCAATTATCCGAACATGTAGCCTGGCGCTCGCGCTGCTGGCGGCGCTGCCGGCGGCGGCGCAGCGGGCCGTGCCGCAGGACGAGCTGCGCGACTATGCCCGAGCGCGCGCCGCCGACGCGGCGGGGGAGCCCGTGCTCGCCGCCGCCGGCTATGCCCGCGCGCTTGCCGCGGTGCCCGGCGATCCGGTGCTGGCGATGCGCGCCTATCGCCAGGGGCTGGCGGCCGGCGACTTCGCCCTGGCCACCCGCGCCGCCGCCGTGCTGGCCAAGGCGGGCACCGCGCCGCCGGACGCCGACCTGCTCGCCTTCGCCGTCGCGCTGCACGGCAAGGACCGGCTCGGCGCCGAAAAGGCGCTGGAGCGGCTGTCGCGCGCGCAGCTCGACTTCATGGTGCCCGTGCTCGGCGCCTGGCTCGCGCTCGATCGCGGGCAGGATCCGCTGCCGCTGCTCGACACCGCGCGCGGCAATGCGCTTGCCTCCCGCTTCGCCGATCGCAATCGCGCGCTGCTGCTGATCGCGTCGGGCAAGGCCGATCAGGGCCTGTTCGCGCTCGCCGCCGCGCGCGGGGCCGAGGATGCGTCCGACCGGCGCATCGATGCCGGCATCGCGCTGCTCCGCGCCGGCAGGGGCGA
This sequence comes from Sphingomonas sp. CBMAI 2297, assembly GCF_029870595.1. Lineage (GTDB taxonomy): Bacteria > Pseudomonadota > Alphaproteobacteria > Sphingomonadales > Sphingomonadaceae > Sphingomonas. Next base: position 28,058 of record NZ_JAPDIR010000004.1, on the reverse strand, counting down.
CAAGGCGGATTTCGTCCTGGGCGACCTTGCCGGCGCGTCCCGGGCGTGGCGCCAGCGCGAAGCGAAGGCCGGCCGGCCCGATGCCGCCTTCGGCGCTGCGCACGTCTTCCTCAGCCTTGCCGGCGACCTGGGCAGCGAGGACATCGCCCCGCTCTCGATCGTGCTCGCCCGCGCGGCGCTGCTGCTCGATCCGCAGGAGGAGCGGGCGCGGCTGCGGCTCGCCGATGCCCTGTCGCGCAGCGACGCGACCGACCTGGCGCTGACGACGCTGGCCGCGATCCGCCCCGACGGCCCGTTCGCGCGCGGCGCCGCCGCCGGCCGGGTCGCCGCGCTCCGCCGCGCCGGCCGCCTGCCCGAAGCGCTCGCGGACGCCCGGGCGCTGGCCGCGCCGGAAGGCGCGACCGCGCAGGAGATCCGCGACTATGGCGAGCTGCTGGTCCAGATCGAGCGCTATGGCGAGGCGGCCGACGTCTTCGCCCGGGCGCTCGCCAGGGCGGGCGGCGATGGCGGCTGGGAGCTCCATTACCTGCGCGGCGCCGCGCTCGACCGTGCCGGCCGCTGGGACGCGGCGCTGCCCGAGCTCCAGCGCGCCGTCCAGCTCGCGCCCGACGAGCCCCAGGCGCTGACCTGGCTCGCCAATGCCCAGGTCGAGCGCGGCGCCGACCTGCCCGCGGCCCAGGCCCTGCTCGAGCGCGCCAGCAAGCTGAAGCCCGACGACCCCGAGATCACCGACGCGCTCGGCCGCGCCTATTATGCCGATGGCCAGCTGGCCAAGGCGGTGCCGCTGCTCGAGGCGGCCGTCCGCGCCGATCCGGGCGGCGCCCGCGCCAACGAGCATCTGGGCGACGCCTATTGGCGGCTCGGCCGCCGGGTGGAGGCCCGCTATGCCTGGCGCGCCGCCGAAGTCACCGCCGACCCGGACGACCTCGCCCGGCTCAAGGCCAAGCTCGCCGACGGCCTGGCGCAATGATCGTCGAGACGGCGCGGGCCAAGCTGAACCTGGCGCTGCACGTCCGCGCGCGGCGGCCCGATGGCTATCACGAGCTGGAGACGCTGTTCGCCTTTGTCGAGCATGGCGACATCGTCGGCGTCGCGCGTGCGGGGGCGGACAGCTTCACGCTCACCGGCCCCTTCGCCGCGGCGCTGGACGGGGAGGGCGACAATCTCGTCACGCGCGCGGCCGCGGAATTCGCCCGCGAATTCGGCCATGGCGCGCACGCGATCACCCTCGACAAGCGCCTGCCCGTCGCCTCGGGCATCGGCGGCGGCTCGGCCGATGCGGCGGCGACGCTGCGGGCGCTCGGGCGGCTGCACGGCGTATCGGTGGAGGCGATGTTCCCCATCGCCGCCGCGCTCGGCTCGGACGTTCCCGCCTGCCTGCTCAGCCGCACCGCGATCGGGCGGGGCAGGGGCGAGCGGCTGGAACCGGTCGCCGGCCTGCCGGGCATGCCGGTGCTGCTGGTCAATCCGGGCGTCGCCGTCTCCACCGCCGAGGTGTTCCGCCGCTGGGACGGCCTGGACCATGGGCCGCTTCCGGCGGATCCGCGCGCGGGCCGCAACGACCTCGAGCCGCCGGCCCGCGCCATCGCGCCGGTGATCGACGCGGTGCTGGACATGCTCGCCGCGCAACCGGGGGCGGGGCTGGTGCGGATGTCCGGCTCGGGCGCGACCTGTTTCGCGCTGTTCGAAAGCGAGGCGAGCCGCGACGCGGCGGCGGCGGCGCTGTCCGGCCGGGGCTGGTGGCTGCTGCCTACGCGATTGACTTGATTCCCCGGGTTTGTTTGGCGCTTGCTCGCCCGGACAAGTCCCTTTCCTCCCTCTTCCCCTTCCTCCGTCATCCCCGCGCGCGATTGCGTCGATTGCCCCATATTATCCCGGATCCCCGCCTGTACGGGGAGGACGGAAATGGTCTCAGATGACCGGATGGTTTCAGATTACGGGATGGTTTCAAGGGCGTGGCTCCCGGTCCGGGCGCGGCGCCCTCCACATTAACCATGCTCGCAAACCCGGCCTTTCCCCTTTCCGGCCTATGCTTTCCTCAGCGGATCGACTGCCGGGAGCAGAACGTCTGTCGGTGGCGCGGGCGAAAGCCCGCCCCATCCGGCGCACCCGGCTCTTGACAGCGGCGCCCCGTTCGGGCCGATCCGCGCCATGATCCATCTCACCCGCAACGGCCATGTCGCCACCATCGCGCTCGCCAGGCCCGAGGCGAAGAACGCGCTCCCCACCGCCGCCTGGCAGGCGCTCGCCGCCGCCGCGCGCGACGTGGGCGATGCCCGCGCCGTGATCCTCAGGTCCGACGTGCCCGGCATCTTCTCCGCCGGCGCCGATGTCCGCGAGTTCGAGCGGCTCCAGGCCGATCCGGCGCTCCGCACCCGCTTCCGTGAAGCCATGCGCGAGGGGATCGAGGCGATCGCCGCGCTGCCCATGCCGGTGATCGCCGCGATCGACGGCGGCTGTTTCGGCGCGGCGGTGGCGCTGATCCTCGCCGCCGATATCCGCATCGCCGGCGCCCAGGCCGAGTTCGCGATCACGCCCGCGCGGCTCGGCCTCGGCTATCCGCGCGAGGACGTCGCCCGGCTGGAAGCGCAGCTGGGGCGGGGCATGGCCGCGCTGCTGCTCTTCACCGGCGACAAGCTCCGTCCCGACGAGGTGCACAAGATCGGCCTGGTCGAGCTGAAGACCCGCAAGGCGATCGACACCGCCACCGCCATGGCGAGCGCGATCGCCGGCAACGCGCCGGAGGCGATCCGCCTGCTCAAGCGAACCCTGGGCGGGGAGCGGACCGACCAGGGCTTCGAGGACGCGTTCGGCGGCGCCGAATTCGCCGAGGGCCTCGCCGCCTTCCGCGCGCGCCGGAGCCCGGCCTGGTGAGCGCCGCGGAGATCCTCGAGGGTACCGCGCGCGACATTCTCCTCCTGTGCGACCATGCCTCCAACGCCGTGCCGGCCGACATCGATCTCGGCATCGATCCCGCGCTGCTCGACAAGCATATCGCCATCGATATCGGCGCCGCCGCCGTCACCCGCGCGCTGGCGGCGCGGCTCGGCTGCCCGGCGATCCTCGCCACCGTCTCGCGGCTGGTGATCGATCTCCACCGCGAGCCCGATCATGTCGGCCTGATCCCGCACCGGAGCGACGGCCATTTGATCCCCGGCAACGAGACGGTGGACAAGGCCGCGCGCATCGCCCGCTTCCACGCGCCCTATCACCGCGTCCTGCGCGAGAGCATCCGCGCGCAGCGGCCCAGGCTGATCCTCTCGATCCACAGCTTCACGCCCTGTCTGGAGCATGGCGGCATCGATCGCCCCTGGCAGGTCGGCGTGCTCTACAATCGCGACGTCCGTGCCGCGCGTCCGACGGTGGCGTTCCTCGAGGGGCGGGGCTTCGTCACCGGCGACAACGAGCCCTATTCGGGCCGGCTGCTGAACGCGACGCTCAACCGCCATGCCGAGGGACAGGGCATCCCCTCGGCCGCGATCGAGATCCGCAACGACCTGATCCGCGAGGATGCCGGAGTGGAGGAATGGGCGGGCGTGCTGGCGGATCTGGCGGAGCATCTGCTCGCATAACCGTCGTTTCCCCGCCCCAAGGCCGTCGTCCCGGCCCAAGCCGTCATCGCGGCGAAAGCCGGGATCCCGGGCGGTTCTTTCCCCGCCTTCGCAGGGATGCCGGCTATTGGGCACGCCTTGTCGCAAGGGGATAAGTGCCAAGGCTCGGACTTGAGCTTGGCCGCCTCCGTTATCCCTATCTCGCTGCGCGGACGCTTTCGATACTCTCGATTAGGACGGTTCTCGTGGCGTCGCCGAGATAGCGCTTCATATGGGTGCGGAGGCTGATCCGCCCGCGCAATCGCACGGTGAATCTACCCCAGACTGGCTCGGGCTTTCGCCAACCCGCTGCCTTCCGCGCTGCGGCGTCCAATTGCTCGCATATGTCCCGAAGGCATTTTATGGATGCCCCATCGCCGTCCTGGAGCAGCTTACCGGTCGCATCGCGGCATTGCTCGAACCGGCTATTCTCGAAGTTGGTGAACCAGGTGCAGGTAAGGGCGCGGGGTGCGCCAAAGGCTTCGCCATCGACCTTAAGGCCTTGCCGTCCGGCGGGGGCCGTGAACGCCAGGGCGAGGATAGCCAATTGCCACATCGGGCCATCATATTCGCACGCGCGATGCTTGCAACCTGGCCGTTACCGCCCCCGACGACAGAGGCCGCCGGTGTTCAAGCAAAGGCGCGGAGAATGAAGAAGCTGGTTCGCGCAGAGGCGCAGAGGGCGCGGAGGGGTTCGGTACCGCGCAAGCGGCGCCCTTCATCGCAGGGCTTCCAGGATTCCCGCCGCCGGCGCGGCGCTTTGGGGGGGCACCACCCAATCAGCACATTCCGTCATTCCCGCGCAGGCGGGGATCCAGGGTAATATCGGCCAATCGATGCAATCGCACCCAGGGTCGCCGGAAACGGCGAACCGAGCCCCACGGTCCTTGCTCCTGGCCCTGGATCCCCGCCTGCGCGGGATGACGAGGAAGGGATAGCGGGGATGCCGTCGGAGAATAGGAATACACAACCTGAACTTACCGCGCACGCGGTTCCTCCGCGCTCTCTGCGCCTCTGCGCGAACCACCTTCTTCTCCGCGCCTGCGCGTGAAAGGCGAAGGGCCGCGGACGAGCGGAATCCCCCTCTCTCCCAGGGCGGAGGCAACGGCGCTTCCCCCCCGCGATAATTTCTTTGCGCAATAGTCTTGCGTAAAACCTCCTTCTCGCGACATAGGCTTGCGCATCATGACCCAGCGATTCGACAAGTCCAAGCTCCCCAGCCGCTATGTTTCGGTCGGCGTCGAGAGCGCGCCGCACCGCAGCTATTATTACGCCATGGGCCTCACCGAGGAGGAGATCGCCCGGCCGTTCGTCGGCATCGCCTCGGCCGGCAATGACAGCGCGCCGTGCAACACCACGCTCGACCAGCAGGCGGACTGGTGCCGCCAGGGCGTGAACGAGGGCGGCGGCATGCCGCGCCGCTTCAACACGATCACCGTGACCGACGGGATCGCCATGGGGCATCAGGGGATGAAGTCCTCGCTGGTCAGCCGCGAGGTCATCGCCGACTCGGTCGAGCTTTCGGTCCGCGGCCATTGCTATGATGCGCTCGTCACCTTCGCCGGCTGCGACAAGTCGCTCCCCGGCATGATGATGGCGATGCTGCGCCTCAACGTGCCGTCGATCTTCGTCTATGGCGGCTCGATCCTGCCGGGCCGCTACCAGGAGCGCGACCTCACCGTCATCGACGTGTTCGAAGTGGTCGGCCGCTATGCCGCCGGCAAATGCCCGCTCTCGGAAGTCACCGCGATCGAGAAGGCCGCGTGCCCGGGGCATGGCGCGTGCGGCGGCCAATATACCGCCAACACCATGGCCTGCGTCGCCGAGGCGATCGGCCTGTCGCTGCCGAACAGCAACATGGCCCCGGCACCCTATAAGTCGCGCGAGGAGATCGCGATCGCGGCGGGCCGCCAGGTGATGGAGCTGATCGCCCGCAATATCCGCCCGCGCGACATCTGCACCCGCGCGGCGTTCGAGAACGCCGCCCGCATCGTCGCGGCGACCGGCGGCTCGACCAACGGCGCGCTCCATCTGCCGGCGATGGCCAATGAGGCGGGCATCGATTTCGACCTGTTCGACGTCGCCGAGATCTTCAAGACCACGCCCTATATCGCCGATCTGAAGCCGGGCGGCCGCTATGTCGCCCGCGACATGCACGAGGCCGGCGGCATCTACATGCTGATGAAGACGCTCGCGGCGGAGGGTTTCCTCCACCTCGACTGCCTGACGGTGACGGGGAAGACGCTGGGCGAGAATATCGAGCAGGTGACCTGGAACCCCGACCAGAAGGTGATCTACGACGCCAGGACGCCGATCACGCCCACCGGCGGCGTGGTCGGGCTGCGCGGCTCGCTGGCGCCCGAGGGCGCGATCGTGAAGGTCGCGGGGATGAAGCGCCTCCAGTTCACCGGCACGGCCAAGGTGTTCGAGCGCGAGGAGGACGCCTTTGCCGCGGTCGAGGCCAATGCGATCGAGGAGGGGACGGTCGTGGTCATCCGCTATGAAGGGCCCAAGGGCGGGCCCGGCATGCGCGAGATGCTGTCGACCACCGCGGCGCTCTATGGCCAGGGGCTGGGCGAGAAGGTGGCGCTGATCACCGATGGGCGTTTCTCGGGGGGCACGCGCGGCTTCTGCATCGGCCATGTCGGGCCCGAGGCGGCCGAGGGCGGCCCGATCGCGCTGGTCGAGGATGGCGACGAGATCAGCATCGATGCCGAGGCCGGCACCGTCGACCTCAATGTGCCCGAGGCGGTGCTCGCCGAGCGCCGCGCGAAATGGGAACCGCGCGCGAACGATTATCAGTCCGGCGCGCTGTGGCGCTTTTCCCGGAATGTCGGCCCGGCCTATAAGGGAGCGGTAACGCACCCGGGAGCCAGCGCCGAAACCCATGTCTTCGCCGATATCTAGACCAGATCTCCCTCTCCCCGCGCGTGGGGAGAGGGTTGGGGAGAGGGGCGGCGCGCGGCACGCACTTGCGCTGGCTGCTCTCGCCCTCCTCACCGCCTGCGACATGCAGGTCCGCGACAAGGCGGCGGAGGCGCGCAACGAAGTTCAGGCGGAGAAGCGGGAAAAGGCCGAGGGGCGCATCGAATGCGCGCCGCCGGGGGCCGAGCGCTTCGCCTATGCCTGCACGATCGACCGGGTCCAGTCGCAGGACGGGCTGTTCCTCACCCTGCGCCATCCCGATGGCGGTTTCCGCCGGCTGCTCGTCACTACCGACGGGCGCGGGGTGGTCGCCGCCGATGGCGCGGAGAAGGCGGTGGTGACGCCGCTCGCCGCGAATCTGATCGAAGTCGCGATCGGCGGCGCGCGCTATCGCTTGCCCGCGACGGTGCGCGGCGCCGGGCCGGGCAAATGATCCCGCCCGGCGCACCGATCGTCACCGCCGCCCGGATGCGCGCCGCCGAGGAAGCGCTGTTCCGGCGCGAGCCTCAGCTGGACGTGATGGAGCGCGCGGGCGCCGCCGTGGCGCGCGCGGTGGCGCGCTTCGCCCGGGGCAGCCCGATCCTTGTCCTGGCCGGGCCCGGCAACAATGGCGGCGATGCCTATGTCGCCGCGCGGCTGCTGAAGGCAGCCGGCCATGACGTCGCCGTCGCGGCCGGCGGCGAGCCCGGCACCCCCGCCGCGCGGGCGATGCTGGAGCGCTGGGGCGGGGAAGTGGGCTCGCTCTACCAGGCCCGGCCGCGCCCGGTGCTGGTCGACGGGCTGTTCGGCACCGGCCTAACCCGGCCGCTCGAGCGCGGGATCGCGCCGGTGCTCGCCGAGCTGGTCGCCGCCGCCCGGTTCGCGCTCGCGATCGACCTGCCCTCGGGCCTGGCGACCGACAGCGGCGCCGATCTGGGCGCGCCGCGCGGGATCGACGCGACGCTGGCGCTGGGCGCGCTCAAGCCCGCGCACGTCCTTGGCGCCGGGCTGGAGCGCTGCGGCCAGGTTCTGCTCGCCGATATCGGCATCCCGGTGGAGAGCGACTGGCGCAGCGTCGCCCGGCCGAGGCTTGCCGCGCCGGGGCCGCGCGCCCATAAATATAGTCGCGGCCTGGTCGTGGTGGTGGAAGGCGACATGCCCGGTGCCGCCCGGCTCGCCGCCCATGCCGCCATGGCGGGCGGCGCCGGCTACACGATCCTCGCCTGCCGCGATGAAGGCGGCGGTGGCGGTGGCGGTGGCGGCGGGGGGCCAGACGCCCTGGTGCGCCACCGGATCGCGAATGGCGACGATCTGGCCGATTTCCTCACCGAGAAACGTATCGGGGGAATCCTGATCGGCCCCGGCTTGGGCCGCGATCGCCGCGCCGAGGGGCTGCTCAAGGCCGCGCTGGGCGCCGAACTTCCCCTGATCCTCGATGGGGACGCACTGACCTTGCTGGGAAAATCCGCTACCGCCTGGCTGCAGCGCCGCACCGCCGCGACCTGGCTCACGCCCCATGAGGGCGAGTTCGGCCGCATGTTCGAAGGCGATGGGGACAAGATCTCGCAAACCCTTGCTGCGGCATCGGAATCCCGGGCGACCGTGATCCATAAAGGGGCCGATACGGTGATCGCCGCGCCGCGGGGCGAAGTGCGCGTGCTGGCGGGCGCCTCGTCCTGGCTCTCGACCGCGGGCACCGGCGACATACTTGCCGGCACGCTCGCCGCCCAGGTCGCGACCGGCAATAAAAACGCCGCCGAGACAGCGGTTTGGCTGCATGCCCGCGCTGCCGCTCTTGCAGGGCCGGCCTTCATCGCCGATGCGCTGCCGATGCATCTTCCCCAAGCGATCGCCGAATGTCTCTGAGCGAAGTCCTGAAGGTAGCGGCGCGCGGCGACGGCGTCACCGCCGATGGCCGCCATGTGCCCCTGGCCGCGCCCGGCGACCGGATCGGCGCCGATGGCAGCATCGTTCCCGGCCCACACCACCGCGAGCCGCCCTGCCGCCATTTCCCGACGTGCGGCGGCTGCCAGCTCCAGCATCTCGACGATGCGGCGTGGAGCGGCTTCATCGTCGACCGGATCGCCGGCGCGCTGGCCCAGCACAAGCTCGAGACCGAGATCCGCGTGCCCCAGCTGTCGCCGCCGCGCACCCGCCGCCGCGCCACGCTCCATGCCGAGCGCCGCGGCCGCCAGGTCCATCTCGGCTTCACCGCGCAGGGCAGCCACAATCTGATCGACCTGCAGGAATGCCATGTCCTCGCCCCCGAGCTGTTCGCGCTGCTCGCGCCGCTGCGGGGCCTGCTCGCCGCGCTGCTGCCGGGTTCGCGGCGGATCAACGTCCATCTCGCCAGGGCCGACCAGGGCGTGGACGTGCTGCTCGACGGGCTGGAGGCCGAGGGGCTGGCCGCGGCCGAGGCGATCACCGCCTTCGCCCATCGCCACCAGCTGGCGCGCTTCGCGATGGACGAGGGGCTGGGCCCCACCGCGCGCTGGGAGCCGGATCCGGTCACCATCACGCTGGGCGGAGTCGCCGTGCCGTTCCCGCCGGCCAATTTCCTCCAGGCCACCGCCGAGGGCGAGGCGGCGCTGGTCTCGGCGGTTCGCGAGATCGCCGGCGATGCCGGCACCGTTGCCGATCTGTTCGCCGGGCTCGGCACCTTCACTTTCGCCTTCCCCATGGCCAAGGTCTATGCGGCCGAGGCGGCGCGCGACTCGATCCTGTCGCTCAAGGCCGCCGCAGGCCAGGCCCGCCGGCTGGTCTTCGCCGATCATCGCGACTTGTTCCGCCGCCCGGTTACCGGCACCGATCTCGACAAGTTCGATGCCGTGGTCCTCGATCCGCCCCGTGCCGGCGCGCGCGAGCAGGTGGGGGAGCTGGCCAGGGCCAGGGCGCCGCGCATCGCCTATGTCTCCTGTAATCCCAGCACGTTCGCACGGGATGCGGAGATATTGTGCGAGGGGGGCTATACGCTCGACTGGATCCAGCCCGTCGGCCAGTTCCGCTGGTCGACCCATGTCGAGCTCGCGGCGCGCTTCAGCCGCTAGGGCCCGCGCGATTTCAGGGCGCGGGATCTGGGGGATAGTCCGCCCGCAGGAAGAACAGTCCGTCCGACGGGGCGTTGAGGCCCAGCGCCGCGCGGTCGCGGGCTTCCAGCGCCGCGGTCATGTCCTCGGGGCTCCAGCGCCCCTGGCCGACCAGCACCAGGCATCCCACCATTGAGCGCACCTGGTGATGGAGGAAGGAGCGCGCCGAGGCGAACACGCTGATCCGCTCCCCGTCCTGCACCACGTCGAGCCGGTCGAGCGTGCGCAACGGGCTGTCGGCCTGGCAATGGGCCGAGCGAAAGGTGGTGAAGTCGTGCCGCCCCAGCAGCCGGGCCGCACCCTCGGCCATCAGCCCCGCGTCGAGCGGCGGAATCACGCGCCAGGCAAGGCCCTTCTCCCAGGTGAGCGGCGCGCGCCTTGTTGAGATTCTATATTCATAATGACGGGCAACACACGAGAAACGCGCGTGCCAATCGTCCGCGACCTCGACGCAATCGAGGATCGCCACCGGATTGGGCCGCACCCGCGCATTGAGCGCTTCCATCAGCCGGAAGGCGGTGATCGGCTTTTCGATGTCGAGATGCGCGCGCATGCCGAGCGCATGGACCCCGGCATCGGTGCGCCCCGCCGCCTGCACCGCGGCGCGCTCGCCGGTGACCGCGAAGGCGGCTTCCTCGATCGCCTGCTGCACGCTCGGGCCATGGTCCTGCCGCTGCCAGCCCATGAAGGGCCGGCCGTCAAACTCCACCGTCAGCGCGAAGCGCGTCAAAGCCGGGTCCCCGGCGGAATGGGGAAGCCGCGCAGTAGCTCGGTCACCGTCATGACGCCACGTCCCGCGCGCTGCACGCTATCCGGGCGGATCGCGCCGTTGCCGCAGCCGATCGCCAGCTGCGCGTCCAGGACGAGCCCCGGCGTGGTGCGATAGTGAACGTCGCCCGGATTGTCGGACGCGCTCTGGACATGCGCGGTCAGGATCTTGATGCGTTCGCCGGCATGCTCGAACCAGGCGCCGGGCGCCGGGTTGAAGGCGCGGACCTGGCGATCGACCTGCCGCGCGCCCATGGCCCAGTCGATCCGGGCCTCGGACTTGTCGATCTTGGCGGCATAGGTGACGCCTTCCTCCGGCTGCGGCTGGGCGGGGTAGCGCTCCAGGTCGCCCAGCACCTGCACCATCAGCCGGGCGCCGAGATGCGACAGGCGGTGCGTGAGCACGCCGCTGCTGTCGTGTGGCCCGATCGGCGACCGCTCCTCGAGCCGCACCGGGCCGGTATCGAGCCCGGCTTCCATCTGCATGATGCCGACGCCGGTCTCCGCGTCGCCCGCCAGGATCGCGCGCTGGATCGGCGCGGCGCCGCGCCAGCGCGGCAGCAGCGAGCCATGGACGTTGAGGCAGCCGTGCTTGGGCGCGTCGAGCACCGCTTGGGGCAGGATCAGGCCGTACGCGGCGACCACCGCGACATCGGCTTCAAGCGCTTCGAACGCCGGCAGCGCCTCGGGGTCCTTGCGGAAGGAGAGCGGGGTCCGCACTTCGATCCCCAGTTCCTCCGCTCGGGCATGCACCGGGGAGGGGGTGAGCGCCTTGCCCCGCCGCCCGCCGGCGCGCGGAGGCTGGCTGTAAGCCGCCACGACGTCGTGCCCGGCCTCGACCAGCGCGTCGAGCACCGGCACGGCGAATTCGGGCGTTCCCATGAATATCACTCGCATGGGCGGGTCTCTAGCCGTCCGGCACCTTTCCGTCATCCCCGCGCGGGCCGCGGCGACGATGGCGGCATCGCGCGGAAACGGAGCGATTATCCCCTTCAAGCATGTAGCGCGAAGCAGTTCCCCGGCGAAGGCCGGGGCCCGGTTGCGAAGGCCCCTCGACGGCACTGCGCCCTCGCGCACATGCCGCGACCGGGCCCCGGCCTTCGCCGGGGAGCACATACCTGCTCAAACGGGATAATCGCCGGAAACGGCATGGTTTCCTTTCTGTTCCCGCATGGCTACATTTCCGCCCATGGCATCTCCCGAGATCGAAGCGCTCACCCAGGCCCTGTCGCGACTGCCCGGCCTCGGGCCGCGCTCGGCGCGGCGCGCGGTGCTGCATCTGCTCAAGAAGCGCGAGACGGCGCTCGATCCGCTGTTGTCGGCGCTGGGCGCGGTGAGCCGCAACCTCGCCACCTGCGGGGTCTGCGGCAATGTCGACACGTCGGACCCCTGCCAGATCTGCGCCGATCCGCGCCGGGACGTGCGATCGCTCTGCGTGGTCGAGGAAGTGGCGGACCTGTGGGCGCTCGATCGCTCGCGGCTCTTCCCGGGCCGCTTCCATGTGCTCGGCGGCCGCCTCTCCGCGCTGGAGGGCGTGCGGCCGGAGGATCTGCGCATCGACCGGCTGGTCGCGCGCATCGCCGCCGGCGGGATCGATGAAGTGGTGCTCGCGATGAACGCCACGCTCGAGGGCCAGACCACCGCCCACTATATCGCCGAGCGGATCGAGACCTATCCGGTGCGGGTCACCCAGCTCGCCCATGGCCTGCCGGTGGGCGGCGAGCTCGACTATCTCGACGAAGGCACGCTGGCCCAGGCGCTGCGCGCGCGGCGGCCGGTGGCCTGAAATCCGTTCACGCGAAGGCGCGGAGATTTTTGTTCGCGCAGAGGCGCAGAGAGGTTCCGCTCGCGGTGAGCCTGGGCGCCGCGTCAGCGGCAGGATCGTGGAAACCCTGGGATGGGAGGGGCGCCGCTTGCGCGGCGCTGAACCCCTCTGCGCTCTCTGCGCCTCTGCGCGAACCACCTTCTTCTCCTCCGCGCCTTCGCGTGAACCAAATCTTGCGACACACGCCCGGCCAGCCTAAATTAGACCGATGGCCATTCTACCCATCGTCGAAGTACCCGATCCGCGCCTGCGCCTCATCTCCGAACCCGTTGCGGAGGTGACCGACGAGTTGCGCGACCTGATCGCGGACATGTTCGACACCATGTACGACGCGCCGGGCATCGGCCTTGCCGCCATCCAGGTGGGCGTGCCGAAGCGCGTGATCGTGATGGATCTCCAGGAAAAGGAAGACGAGGAAGGCAAGCCGATCCGCGAGCCGCGCGTCTTCATCAATCCCGAGATCCTCGATCCGGCCGAGGAACAGTCCGTCTATACCGAAGGCTGCCTGTCGATCCCGGAGCAGTTCGCCGATGTCGAGCGCCCCGCGCGCTGCCGGGTGAAGTGGCTGGACGAGAAGGGCGGCGCGCACGACGAGCTGTTCGAGGGCCTGCTCGCCACCTGCATCCAGCACGAGATGGATCATCTTCAGGGCATCGTCTTCATCGATCATCTCTCGCGGCTGAAGCGCGACATGATCCTCAAGAAGCTCAACAAGGCGCGCCGCGCCGCGGCCTGAGCCGGCGCATTCCCGTGCAATCGCGAGCCGCGGGCGGAAACGTCCGCGGCTTTTGCGTGGGCGGCGGAAATTCGCGCTGTCCTACGCTTGCCGTTCGAATTATGTTCCGGTGGTGAACGGCCCCGCGCGGGGCATGTGCCCGCTGGGGCAGCCGCGCGCGATGGGGTTAGGGCTTTTGTGACTTTTCGGGAGGCTTGGGTTGGATCTGCTGGCGCTATTGGTTGCGGTCGCCGCGCTCGTCGCCGGGCTCGGCCTGGGCATGTTCCTGGGTGGGCGTCCGGCGGCGCAGATGCGTTCGGAGCGCGATGCCCGTGAGGCGGAGTTCAAGGCCGCCGCCGCCGATCTCGGCCGCGCCCAGATCGAGCTGGCCAGCCTCAAGGCCGAGACCAGCGGCATGGAGAGCCGCTTCGCCGAGCTGGCCCACCGCATCCTGGGCGAATCGCAGAAGAGCTTCCTGGAGCGGGCAGACCAGCGCTTCGCCCAGGCGGGGGAGACCAACGAAGCGAAGATGAAGGCGCTGCTCGCCCCGGTGCAGGAGACGCTGACGCGCTATCAGCAGGGCCTGAGCGCAGTCGAGAAGGAGCGGGTGGGCAGCTATCAGGCGCTGCGCGAGGCGGTGCAGCAGCTCCATGCCGGCCACAGCCAGGTGCGTGACGAGACCGCCAAGCTGGTCAATGCGCTGCGGGCCAGCCCCAAGGCGCGCGGCCGCTGGGGCGAGCAGAGCCTGCGCAACGTGCTCGAGCAGGCCGGCCTGTCGCAGCATGCCGATTTCCAGACCGAGGTTTCGGTTAACACCGAGGACGGGCGGCTGCGCCCCGACGTGATCGTGCGCCTGCCCGGCGGCAAGAAGCTGATCATCGACGCGAAATGCTCGCTCAACGCCTTTCTCGACGCCAGCGAGGCGCATGACGAGGGCAGCCGCGTCGCCCATCTCGCCGCGCATGCCGCCGCGATCCGCCGGCATGCCGAGCAGCTCGGCTCGAAGAATTACTGGGCGCAGTTCGGCGACGCGGCCGATTATGTGATCCTCTACATCCCCGGCGAGCATTTCCTCACCGCGGCGCTGGAGCAGGACGATGCGCTGTGGGAATGGGCGTTCGAGCGCCGCGTGCTGCTCGCCACGCCCACCAATCTCGTCGCGATCGCCCGCACCGTCGCCAGCGTCTGGCGGCAGGAGAAGCTGGCCGAGGAAGCGGCGGAGATCGCCCGGCTCGGCAAGGAGCTGCATTCGCGGCTCGCGACGATGGGCGGCCATGTCGCCCGGATGGGCCGCAACCTCGAACAGGCGACGGGGGCCTATAATGCGATGGTCGGCAGCCTGGAGAGCCAGGTGATGACTCAGGCCAAGCGTTTCGAGGCGCTGGAAGTGTCGAGCGGCGCCAAGGAGATCGAGCCGCTGCCGATGGTCGAGAGCGCGCCGCGCCCGCTCACCAAGCTGGTGACGGGCCCGTCGGACGAGGCGGCGGCGGAATAGCCCGGGGCCTGCCGGGGTTCGGAGCCCGCATTCCCCCTCTCGCCATCCCCGCCTTTGCGGGATGACGAGACCCTGGTCGGATGGCGAGAAGCTGGCCGGGCTTGACCCTGGTTCAGGGCCGGGCGCGGACCAGGGTCATGGTTCGGCCGCGCGCGCCGGTGAGCACCAGCTTGCCGGCGCGGTTGCCCGACACGGTCAGGCGCTCGCCGAGCAGGTCGAGAATGGCCCGCTCCTGCAGGTTCCGACCGCGATCGAGGCAGGCCATCTTGGTGCTGGCCACGCCGCCGATGCTTAGCCGGCCGCGGGCGAAGTCATAGCTGCCGGAGAAGCGGTTGCAGCCCGTGCTGCCCGAGATGCGGCCGTTTTCGAACGCGACCACCGGGCTGGAGCCGCGCAGCACCGGCCGGCCGTCCAGCGCTTCGATCCGCCAATTGCCGTCGATCACGCTCGCGCCGGCCTGGGCACGCGGCTCGCCGCCACAGCCCGTGAAGGTCCGGCCGTCCACCCGGACGGTCACCGTGTCGGGATAGACGCGGTCGCTCATCCCGTCGCTGCACTGGCGGTGGTTGGTGTTCACGTCGATCCGCCGCGTCTGCCAGATCTCGCCGGCGAAGCCGTGGATCACCCGGGGCGTGGGCACGCTCACGGTGGGGCGGCCGGGCGCCTCGAAGCGCATCGTCCGCGCGCCGATAGTCAGGCTCCAGAAGGGCTCGGTGCCCGAAGCGCGATACGCGTCCTGGGCCTGGGCGGTGGCGGGCAGGGCGGTCAGCGCGATCAGGCTGGCGGCGGCGATGGTCGAAATGCGCATGTCTCACTCCTCTTTGTCGCGAGCAATGCGCGGGCCGGGCTGAACGCTCCATGGCCGTAACGATTATCGGGGGTTCAGCTTCGCTGCTGGCCGAGCACTTCATAGGCCATCACCGCGGTGGCCACCGCGGCGTTCAGGCTGTCTGCCTTGCCGAGCATCGGAATCTTGACGAGCAGATCGCAGGCCTCGGCCATGAAGCCGGGCATGCCCTGCGCCTCGTTGCCGGTGAGCAGGAAGGTGGGCGCTTCGTAGCGGGGCGCGCGATAGTCGTGCTCGGTGTCGAGGCTGAGGCCGACCAGCTGGCCAGGGCCCTGGCGCAGCCAGACGAGGAAATCGCCCCAGCCCGCCCGCGCCACCGGCACGGTGAACAGGGCGCCCATGCTCGCCCGCACCGCCTCGACCGAGAAGGGGTCGACGCAATCGTCGATCAGGATCAGCCCGCCGGCGCCCACCGCATCGGCGGTGCGCAGGATGGTGCCCATGTTGCCCGGGTCGCGCAGCCGCTCGGCGACCAGCCAGATGCCCGCCCGGTTCCGGTCGAGATCTGCCAGGGTGACCGCGAACTCGGGATAGACGCCCACCACCGCGCCGGGATTGTCCTTGCCCGAGAGCTTGGAGAGGATGTCGGCATTGGTCTCGATCGCTTCGCCGCCGGCCGCCTCGGTGGCGGAGACCAGCGCGCGGACCAGGGCATGGCCAGCCATGTCGCGGGCGAAGAACAGATAGTGCGGGACGCGCCCGGCCTCGTGCGCCTCGGTGAGGATGCGCAGGCCCTCGGCCAGGAACAGGCCTTCCTCGCGGCGATGCTTCTTGTCGCGCAGGTTGCGGACGCGCTTGATGAGGGGATTGGAAAAGGCAGTTATCTCGCGAGGCATCGGCGATGCCCTAATGCCAATTTCCGCCCGAGGCTATTCCTCGTTGAACCGCGCCTCGACCAGCGCGACCAGCGCCTGGACCGCGCCGTCCGCGCCATCGCCCTCGGCGCTGATCGAGATGGTATCGCCCTTGGCGGCGCCGAGCATCATCAGGTCGAGGATCGAAGTGCCCGAGGCGGTGTTGCCGTCCTTCTCGACAGTGAGTTCGACCGGCTGGGCGGTGGCGAGCGTCACGAAGGCCATGCTGGCGCGCGCGTGCAGGCCGCGCTTGTTCTCGATCGTGACCATGCGGATGCAGCGGTTCAAGCGGCGGCCTCTCCCAGCACTTCGGATGCGATGGTGATGTATTTCCGGCCGGCATCGCGCGCCGCGGCCACCGCTTCGGTGACCTTCATCGTCTTGCGCGCGCTACCCAGGCGAATCAGCATCGGCAGGTTGATCCCGGCGATCACCTCGACCCGGCCCGCTTCCATCAGCGAAATGGCGAGGTTCGAAGGGGTGCCGCCGAACAGGTCGCTCAGCACGATCACGCCCCGGCCCGAATCGACGCTCTTGATCGCCGCGGCGATATCCGCGCGGCGACCTTCCATATCGTCCTCGGGCCCGATGCAGATCGAGGCGACCTGCTCCTGCTTGCCCACTACATGCTCCATCGCGACTACGAACTCCTCCGCGAGTCGTCCGTGCGTCACGAGCACCAAACCGATCATCTCAAACTCCGCCCCCTGCCGTGGTCACCGGGGCCCCCTCCAGCGAGTCCTGCGGCGCGGTCTTCGTATCACGATGCGTCACCGTGAGCGAAAAACCCGCGTCGCGCAACCGCGCGGCCATCCGTTCGGCGACATGCACCGAGCGGTGGCGGCCTCCGGTGCATCCGAACGCTATCGTAACATATGCCTTTCCCTCGGCCTGGTAGCGCGGGAGCAGCAGGAGCAGCAGCGACTCGATCTGGGTCATCGCCGCCGGATATGCCGGGTCGGCCGCGATATAGGCGGCCACCCGGGGATCCTTGCCGGTGCCCGGGCGCAGCTCCGGATCCCAATGCGGATTGCGCAGGAAGCGCATGTCGAACACCAGATCGGCATCGCGCGGCAGCCCGCGGGCGAAGCCGAACGAGACGACCGAGATCACGGTATCGCCCAGGCCCGCGCCCGAAAAGGTGGTGCGGATCTGCTGGGCGAGTTCGTTGGCGCTCAGGTCGGTCGTGTCGATCAGCCGGTTCGCCCAGCTGCGAAGCGGGGTGAGCAGCTCGCGCTCGTGCGCGATTCCGTCCTGCGCCGGGCGGTCCTGGGCCATCGGATGGCGGCGGCGCGTCTCCGAATAGCGCCGCTCCAGCTCGGCGCCCGAGCATTCGAGGAAGAGCGTGCCGACGTCATGGCCATGGTCCTCGCGCAGCTTCTTGATGCGGCGGACGATGTTCTCCGGATCGAAGCCGCGCGTCTGGGTACCGATGCCGATGGCCAGCGGCCGATCGTCGTCGGCATCGCCCGGCGCCGTGTCGAGCAGGCGGTTGAGCAGCAGCAGGGGCAGGTTGTCGACGGTCTCCCAGCCCAGATCCTCGAGCGTGCGCAGCACCGTCGACTTGCCCGCGCCGGACATGCCGGTGACGAGCAATATCTGTTTCGGGCGCTTGCTCGTCATGCGAACGCCTTCAGCGCATATTCGACCTTGATCGGCGCGGCCGGCTCGTTGGGAGCGAGCGCGATCACCGGCACGTCGACGCCGGCGATGCGCTGGGTCCGCCGGTCCTCGGGCAGGCGCGGCGCGGTGTCGAGCACCACCGCGATCAGCGCCACCGGCACTTCGGCGAGGCTGGGGAGCTCCACCGCGCCGATGCCGCGGATCTCGATGCGGCCGGCGGCGCCCGCGGGCGCCGTGCCGCGCAGCTCGGCGCCGCGCCGCACGCAGACGGTGCGCGTATCGGCCACCAGCGTGGCGCCGCGATCCAGCAGGCGGAGCAGCAGGTCGGTGCGCTGCGCCTCGTCGCGCGCCTCGATCAGTACGCCGCGCCCGTCGATCGCCACGCAGGCGCCCATAATCGCTTCCGAGGACAGCTCCGCCATCAATTGCGTCCCGTCAGTGGCAGTCGCACCACGAATCGCGCCCCGCTCAATCGATCCTCCCGCGATTCGACTGAAATGCTCCCCTGATGGCCCTCGACGATCGTGCGGGCGATGGCAAGCCCCAGGCCGGAATGCTGGCCGAATGCCTCGTCCTGCGGGCGCACCGAATGGAAGCGGCGGAAGATGTTGTCGCGCGCTTCCTCGGGCACGCCGGGGCCCTCGTCCTCCACCCGGACGGTGAGATAGTCCTCATCGCTGGATGCCGAGATCGCGATCAGGCTCCTGGGCGGCGAGAAGGAGATGGCGTTCTCGATCAAATTCTCGAACACCCGCTCCAGCCGCGCGCCTTCGCCGAGCACGGTGAGTTCGACATTGGGCCCGCGATCGAAGGCGATGCGGATGCCGTTCGGAATGCCGCGGGCCTCGCGCTGGTCGAGCAGCGCCTGGATCATCGCGCCGATATCGACCGGCTCGAAGGTGGCGCGGCTGAGCTGGGCATCGAGGCGGGAAGCCTCGGAGATGTCGGTGATCAGCCGGTCCAGGCGCAGCACGTCGTCGCGCACGATCTCGAGCAGCTGGTCGCGATGTTCCTTCTTCTTCACCGCCGCCATGCCGTCCACCGCCGAACGCAGCGAGGCGAGGGGGTTCTTGAGCTCGTGCGTGACGTCGGCGGCAAAGGCCTCGGTCGCGTCGATCCGGGCGCGCAGCGCCTGGGTCATGTCGGACAGCGCGCGGGCGAGCAGGCCGATCTCGTCGCTCCGATCGGGCAGGCGGGGCACCACCACTTCGCGCGCCCGGCCCAGCCTTACCCGGATCGCGGCCCGCGCGAGCAGGCGCAGCGGCCGCACGATCGTGCGCGCCAGGAACAGCGAGAGCAGGATGGAGAAGACCGAGACGAACAGCAGGACCATGCCCAGGCGGAAGCGCTCGGCCCGCACCGTCTGGGTGATGTCGCGCGCGTTCACCGTGGTCATCACCACGCCCAGCTCGGTGATCGGCGCGGCGGCGGTGATCACCGGCGTGCGATCGGGCGCGCGCCAGACGGTCGCCGGAGTGCCATGGGCTGAGAGGGCGGTGCGCACGTCCGGCCAGTCGAGCCCCTGGTCCGCCGGCCGCTCACGATAGAGCGGCGCACGGTCGGCTCCCGCCACCGTGTCGATCACCGCATCCAGGAAGCGCGCCGCCTCCAGCCCCCAGGGGTCCTTGTCCGGATCGCGCAGCACCACGTTGCGCAGGCCCAGCGCCTTGCTGTCCGCGAGCAATTTCCCCTTTTCGTTGAACAGGCGGATGCGCGTGCCGGTGTCGCGCGCCAGGCTGAGCACCAGCAGGTCGCGGCGCTTCTCGTCCTTGGCGGAGGCCAGGGCCTGGGCGATCAGCCGCACCTCGCGCCCGGCCTGCTCCACCCGGCTGTCCACGATCCGGCTGCGATAGGAATCGAGATAGGAGAAGCCGCCGCCCAGCAGCGCCAGCGCGAAGATGTTCACCGCGAGGATGCGCGGCGTCAGGCTGACGCGATTGGACCATTTGAGCGCGAGGTCGCGCTCGTCCCTATTCGTCCGAGAACCGGTAGCCCGCGCCATACAACGTCTCGATGGCGTCGAACTCCGAGTCGACCTGCCGGAACTTGCGGCGCACGCGCTTGATGTGGCTGTCGATGGTGCGGTCATCGACATAGATGTCGTCCTGATAGGCGGCATCCATCAGCTGATTGCGCGTCTTCACGATGCCCGGGCGCTGCGCCAGCGTCTCCAGGATCAGGAACTCGGTGACGGTCAGCGTCACGTTGATGCCGTTCCAGGTCACGCGGTGGCGCGCCGGGTCCATGGTGAGCCGCCCGCGCTCCAGCGCCTCGGCGGTCACTTCCTCGCCCCCTTCCGCGCTGGGCTGCGTCGCTTCGGTGCGGCGCAGGATCGCACGGATCCGCGCGATCAGCAGCCGCTGGCTGAACGGCTTGGCGATATAGTCGTCCGCGCCCATCGCCAGGCCGAGCGCCTCGTCCAGCTCGTCGTCCTTGCTGGTGAGGAAGATCACCGGGATGGTGCTCTTCTCGCGCAGCCGGCGGAGCAGCTCGAGCCCGTCCATCCGCGGCATCTTGATGTCGAGCACCGCCAGGTCGGGGGGATTGTCGATCAGTGCCTTCAGGGCGCTTTCGCCGTCCGAATAGACGCGTGTGAGGAAACCCTCGGTCTGCAGCGCGATCGAGACGGAGGTGAGGATGTTGCGGTCGTCATCGACCAACGCGATCGTTGCGGTCATGCTTGTGCGGCACTCGGATCCATTGAATCCGTGGCGTAACCGAAAGTTCTTTGCCGCTCAATCGGCTGACAACGTTTACTCGGGTTGACCCCCGTCCGGCTGAGGTCCAAGGCCGCGCAATATTATTGCACCGGAGGGCAACAATCCGGGCAAGCACTTGGAGACGGAGGCTAATTTGACCGAGCGCACGCCGCGCCATGGTCTCGATGCCATGGGCATCGGGACGGACGCCGACATCATCTGGAACCTGGAGACCGCGCAGCTCGTCGAGCATGCCGTGCGCCGCGGCGAGGGCAAGCTCGCCCAGGACGGCCCGCTGGTCGTCACCACCGGCAAGCACACCGGCCGTTCGGCGAAGGACAAGTTCATCGTCCGCGACGCCACTACCGAGGACAGCGTGTGGTGGGGCAAGGTCAACAAGGAGATGAGCCCGGCGCATTTCGCCGCCCTCAAGGCCGATTTCCTTGCCGCGCTGGCGGATCGCGACACGCTCTTCGTGCAGGATCTCCATGGGGGCTCGCAGGCCGAGCACCGTGTCAACGTGCGCGTGATCAACGAGCTGGCCTGGCACAATCTGTTCATCCGCACGATGCTGGTACGTCCGCCGGCCGGGGACCTTGCCGGCTTCGTGCCGGAATACACGATCGTCGACCTGCCGAGCTTCCGCGCCGATCCGGAGCGCCATGGCTGCCGCAGCGAGACGGTGATCGCGGTCAGCTTCAGCGAGAAGCTGATCCTGATCGGCGGCACCGCCTATGCCGGCGAGATGAAGAAGAGCGTCTTCGGGCTGCTCAACTATCTGCTGCCCCAGGACGGCATCATGCCGATGCACTGTTCGGCCAATATCGGCGCGAACGGCGATACCGCGGTGTTCTTCGGCCTGTCGGGCACCGGCAAGACCACGCTCTCGGCGGACGCTTCGCGCACGCTGATCGGCGACGACGAGCATGGCTGGTCGGACACCGCCGTGTTCAACTTCGAGGGCGGCTGCTATGCCAAGATGATCAACCTCTCGGCCGAGGCCGAGCCGGAGATCTTCGCCACGACGAAGCGCTTCGGCACGGTGCTCGAGAATGTCGTGATGGACGAGGAGAGCCGCGCGCTCGATCTTGCGGACAACAGCCTCGCCGAGAACAGCCGCGGCGCCTATCCGATCGACTTCATTCCCAACACTTCCGAGCGCAATCTCGGCCCGGTGCCGCGCAACATCATCTTCCTGACCGCGGATGCCTTTGGCGTGATGCCGCCGATCGCCAAGCTCACGCCCGATCAGGCGATGTATCACTTCCTCTCGGGCTATACCGCCAAGGTGGCCGGCACCGAGATCGGCGTGACGGAGCCCGAGGCGACCTTCTCCACCTGTTTCGGCGCCGCCTTCATGCCGCGCCATCCGGCGGTGTACGGCAATCTGCTCAAGGAGCGGATCGCGAAGGGCGGCGTGGATTGCTGGCTGGTCAATACCGGCTGGAGCGGCGGGCGCGCCACCGATCCGGGCATCAAGCGCATGCCGATCCGGGTGACTCGGGCGCTGCTCAATGCCGCGCTCGACGGCAGCCTGGCCCAGGCGGAGTTCCGCAAGGATCCCAATTTCGGCTTCATGGTGCCCATAGCGGTGCCGGGGGTGGACGGCGCGATCCTCGACCCGCGCGCGGCCTGGGCGAACAAGGCGGACTACGACGCGACCGCCGGCAGGCTGGTCGACCAGTTCGTCGAGAATTTCGCCCAGTTCGCCGACCATGTCGATGCGGGCGTGCGTGAGGCGGCGCCTAAGGTTTCGGCCTGATCCGTCGCGCTTTTCCCGGCCGGATGCCGGGGGAAATTGTGGGCGCCCGCGCCAAGCTGTGCTAAGCCTGCTCCCGTTCCGACCATTCGTAACGGGAGCAAGCATATGAGCATTCTCGACGGCATTCTCGGCCAGGTTTCGCAGAACGTGGACGTGGCCAATCTCGCGGCCAAGGTCGGGCTTTCGCCCGAGCATGTCGAGCAGGCGGTGCAGGCGCTCGCCAAATTCCATCCGATGGACACCGACACCGCCGAAGGCGCCGCCTCGGCGACCGGGCTGCCGGTGGAGAAGCTCCAGGAGATCATCGGCCATATCGGCGGCGAGGGTTCGCTCGGCCGCTTCTCGCAGCTGATGCAGGAGGGCGGCGAGGGCGTGCTCGGCCAGCTCGGCGGCCTCGCCTCGGGGCTGTTCGGCACCAAGAGCTGAGATCCGCGCGGGCTCGCCCGGCATCCGGCCGGGCGAGCCCGCGTGTTTCAGCGTATCGCCGGCAGGATATGGTCCGGCGTGTATTTCTCCTGGGGCACGTACATCACCTTGTCCCCGTAATTGCCGCCGAAGATCGCGACGACCAGGTCGAGCTTCGGCACCACGATCACCACCTGGCCGCCATTGCCCGCCGCATAGAAGGCCGGCAGCTTCGTGCCCCGCCAGGGCAGGTCGATCCCCCACCAGAGATAGCCATAGTGCAGCCCGCGCAGCTCGCCGCTCGGGGCGGTGGAGCGCCGCACCCAGTCGGCGCTCAGGATGCGCTTGCCCCGCCAGGTGCCGCCGTCGAGCATCAGCTGGCCGAGCTTCATGAAATCGCGCGGCCGGAACTGCGCGCCGCCGCCCATATAGGGCTCGCCGGTCGGCTGCAGGTTGAGGGCATAGGGCCCGAACTGCATCGGCCGGGCGATCAGCCGGTCGAAGCTCTGCTCCAGCGGCTCGCCGGTCACGCGCGCCAGCACGCCGCCGGCAAGGTTGGGATTGGTGCTGCAATAGACGCGGCTCGCCCCCGGTGCCGCGACCATCGGCAGGTCGAGCGCATAGCGATACCAGTCCGGCTGGGCCTCCTGGTCCTGCATCACGTCCTCATTGCCCGGGGCCTTGGGATCGCGATCGTCGCAGTGGAACCCCGATGCCATGCCGAGCAGGTCGCCCAGCGTCATCGCCCGCTTGCGCGGATCGAGATCGGCGGGGAGCGCCTTCTCCATCGTGGCATAGACCGGCGTTTCCGGCCCGATCCGCGTGCCTTGCTGCATCGCCGCGCCGATCAGCACCGAAGTGAGGCTCTTCGCGGCCGAGCGCGTGTCGTGCAGGGCATCGCCGTCGGTGCCGTGGAGATATTCCTCGAGCACCAGCCGGCCGTGGCGGGCGATCAGCACGGCATGGATATCCTGGGCGTGGACCGAGTCGATCGGCTGGTCGATCAGCATCTGGACGAAGCGCTCGATCGCCGCGCGGTCGATCCCTTCCGCCGCCAGCGTCGAGACCGGCCAGCCGTCCTGCCTGGGCAGCGGCGCGCGATAGGCATAGGGCGCCGTGAGGCCGGGGCGGGGATAGAAGTCGCTCAACGCGCCCGCCGGCTCGAAATCATAGCTGTTGCCGCGCCCGGGAATGGCGATCGAGAGCAGGCGGTTGCCGGCATCGAAGCTGCCGGTGGCGATTTCCACTTCCTCGGCCGCGCCGCCGGGCTTGCCGAGCAGCCGCACATGGCCGTCCTTCAGCTCGACATGCCTGAGGTCGACGTTGCGGCCGATATTGCGGTCCGGATTGCGCAGGAACACGCCGAGCCGCCCATCCGCCTCGCGGTCGATCTTCAGATAGAGCGTGAAGGTCTCGTCGAGCGGCCGCACCTCGCCGCGCCACAGCGACGGGCCGGCGGCGGCGAGCACTACCGGCGTCGCATAGCGCATGCCGCCGGTGACGCTCCGGGGCTGGATCCAATGGCCGCGGATGCGGTCGCCCTCGATCCGCCCGCGAAAGCCGCCCCGCTCGCCCGCCAGCGTGAAGCGCAGCGTGTCGCCCGCCTGCGTCACCGCCGCCTCGCGTCCGGCGATTTCGGCCCGCCAGCCCGACGCATCCCGGACCAGGGTGAGCGTGCCGCGCACATCCGGGCCGAAGCGCTTCTTCGCGACCCAGAGCCCGACGAGATCCTGGGCCGCACCCTGCGCGGCGAGGGGAACCGGGAGGGTCATTGCGGCGGCGAGCAGGACGGAGAGGAAGGCGGTACGCATCGAGACCCTTTCATCGGTTGGGTCCGCCGCTCTGCGCGGGCGGCGCGCCACCGTCTTGTATCCGCGCAACCTCGCGCCGCCAGCGGGCCGGCGTGGCGCTGAACGCGTCCCGGAAAGCGTGGCTCAGATGCGCCTGATCGACAAAGCCCGTGGCATAGGCCACTTCCGCCAGCGAGGCGGTGCCGCGTCCCAGCATGGCCGCCGCCCGTTCCAGCCGCCGCCCGCGCAGCAACTCGCCCGGGGTGCAATGGAGATAGCGGCGAAAGACGCGGGCAAGGTGCACCGGGTGCACCCCCGCCTCGCGGGCAAGGTCGGCGACGCATAGTTCCGGGTCGTCGGCGGTGAAGCTCATCTCGAATACCCGGCGCAGCCAGGAAGGCGGCCTGGCGGCACGTCGCGCCTCGTCGGACGAGAGCGGCTGCACGCTGGCGACCAGCTGGTGCGCGCGCCCGTCAAAGGCGAGGGGAGAGGGCGCCGCGCGGTCGAACTGCGCCGCGACGGCGTGCGCCGTCCAGATCGCATAGGGATCGAGCACCCGCACCGCCGGCCCTTCGCCGCGCGCATATCCGCCCGAGATGGCGAGGAAGCTGCCCTGGCCGTTATGGAACCGGTCGCGGTGCGTGGTGCCGGGCGGGTTGAACACCAGCAGCGGCGTGCGCGAGACCGGGGGCGCATCCCTGGCCGAGGATTTATACGCGCCCGAAAGGACGAGCACGAAATGCGCCTCGTCATGCGTGTGCGTCTCGACCTCGTGCTCGGGCGCCGTGGCGGCGAGGCGGTGATAGGTGAAGCCGCCGATCGCGCGATAGGCGGGGCCGTCGCCCCAGAATTCATGCCGCGCCCGCCGCAACGCCACCGTTTCCAGCCCCCTTGTGGTTCGCCAACTGTATTAGTTCGGCAATACTCTTCGATCAACCGCCAGCGCGATCCCGGCGCCCGCGGCATAGGCGAGGAAATCGAGCCACTCGAAGCTGCCGCCGAGCACCACCGCGACGACCCGGTTGCCGCGCAGCCCGAGCAGGTCGAGGATATGGATCGCCTGGCCGAACTCGATCAGCGCGCCGATCGCGAAGGCCGCCGCCGCGGCGGGCAGGGGCCGGATCGGCAGCACCGCGCGCAGGCTGCAATGGACGAGGATCACCGCCAGCACATCGCCCAGATAGGGCCGCACGAAGCGATCCCGGACATGGAGCGCGATCAGCACTTCCACTCCCAACAGCAGCGCCGCGACGATCGCATGGCGCGGGCGCCAGGCCATCAGCCCTTGCGTTCGGCGATGTGCCGGTCGATCACATGGCCCAGCACGGTCATCGGCACATTGCCGCCCAGCACCACCGCATCGTTGAACGCGCGGAAGTCGTAGCGCTCGCCCAGCGCGGCCTTGGCATGGTCGCGCAGGCGATTGATCTCGCTATGCCCCACCTTGTAGCCGCATGCCTGGCCCGGCCAGGAGCAATAGCGATCGACCTCGCCCGAGACTTCCTCCACCGACGAGCCATTGGCGGTGACGAACCAGTCGATCGCCTGCTGCCGGGTCCAGCGCTTGGCATGGAGGCCGGTATCGACGACCAGCCGGCAGGCACGAAAGCCGAGCGACTGGAGATAGCCGAGCTTCTCCGCCGGATTCTCGGCATAGACGCCCAGCTCGTCGGCCAGCTGCTCGGCATAGAGCGCCCAGCCTTCCGAATAGGCGTTGAAGGCCAGGATCGAGCGGATCAGCGGCATCCGATTGGCATATTCGCCCTGCCAGACATGGCCGGGAATCGCTTCGTGATAGGCAAGGTCGGGCAGGCTGAAGCGGGTGTGCAGGCTGGTGGTGCGCAGGTTGATCCAGAACTTGCCCGGGATCGCGCCGTCGATCGATCCCGCGCCGCCATAGGCGCCGGGCGCGCCGGGCTCCTCCTCGGGCGGCAGCCGCTTCACTTCGACATTGCCCTTCACCAGCGTGTGGAAGGCCTGGGGCATGCGGCCGCGAATGTCGGCGATGCGCTCGTTGAGGAATTTGAGGATCTCCGCGCGGCCCGGATCGCCCTCGGGAAAGGCGAAGCGCGGATCCTTGGCCAGCGCCTCCATCCGCGCGCCGACCGGGCCCTGCGAATAGCCCTGCTTCTTCAGGATCGCGTCCATCTCGGACTGGATCTTCGCCAGCTGGTCCAGGCCCATCTGATGGACTTCGTCGGGCGTCATCGCCGTCGTGGTGCCGGCGCTCAATGCCCAGGCATAATAGGCGTCGCCGTCCTTGAACTTCCACACTCCGGCATCGCTGGTCGCGCGGGCACGATGCTTCTGCAATTCGGCGATCTGCCGGTCGAGCGCGGGCGCCAGCCTGTCCTTCGCGAGCAGCCACGCACGCTCGCCGAAATCGCCGTCCATGCCCGCGGTGCGATTGGCGACCGAGGTGACCACGCCCCAGCCGGCGGGATTGCCGCTGCGGGCCAGCCGGATCTGCTTCAGGCATTTGTCGAGCAGGAAGTCGGGCGCGATCACGCCCCGGGCCGCCGCGCGCTTGAGCCGCTCGGTTTCGCCGTCGACCTGCTCGGCATAGCTCTCCAGCCGGTCGAGATAGGCCTCGCCGTCCTCCGGCGTCGCGATCTGGTGGTCGCTGTCCAGCATGCGCGGCAAGTCGAGGAACGCACCGACATTCTGGACCACGACATAGGGCGAGTTGCGCCAGCTGCCGGTGGCCACGTCGCCATAGCCGAAGGCGAAGCCCTTGAGCGCGTTGGAGAAGCTCGCCTGGATCACGTCGACATGGGTGCGCATCGCCGGGCTCAGCGCGTTGGTGTCGAGCTTCGCCAGATCGGCCAGCCCCTTTTTCAGATTCGCCGCGATCCGCGCCTGGCCCTTGACCGAGCGATCCATCAGCTGGTGCTTCAGGTTCGCGCGCTTGTCCTTGTCGACGCCCAGCGTGGTCGCCGTCTCGGGATAGTCGCGCAGCATCTGCTCGGCGATCCGGTCGATCAGCGCCTGGGCCGGCGCGTCACTATCGGCCAGCAGCGCGCGGGCCCCGGCGGGCGTGCCGGCGATCGCGAGCGTCGAGCCCGCGCCGAGCAGCAACTGGCGGCGAGTGGTGTTCATTCGGAATTCCTCGAAACGGCGGTCATCCCCGCCGGCGCGGGGATGACGAAGAAAGAGACATCAGGCAGGCTCGACGTCGAGCGAACCGCCCCGGCCGCCGATGATGCGGACCTGCGCGCCCACCGGCGCATCCGGGCCGCTCGCCAGCCATTCGCCATCGCCCACCTTCACCCGGCCCTGGCCCGATACGATGGGCTCGACCACGGTTACCACCTGGCCGATCAGCCGGGCGACGCGATCGTTGAGCAGCGGATCCTGGCTCGGTACCGGATTGGCGCGATACCAGCGCCGCCCGACCGCCACCGCCGCCGCGGAGGCGCCCGCGAACAGGAACACTTCGAACACCAGGTCGAATGCCGGCACCAGCAGGGTGACGATGCCGGTGACCGCGGCGCCGGCGGCGATGAAGACCAGGAAGATGCCCGGCGCGAGCAGCTCGGCGATGGCGAGCAGCGCGGCGAGGATCAGCCAGGCCAGGCCCGGCACGGCGAGCAGTTGATCGAAGTTCATCTCAACTCTCCTGAGGTCCGAACGGCCGCGGGCGCGACGGGGCCGTTCGGACCTCAGGAGAGTTGAGATGAACTTCGATCAACTGC
>NZ_JAPDIR010000003.1:365005-424258 GCF_029870595.1 Sphingomonas sp. CBMAI 2297 | reverse complement strand
CGGGGCTGGCGGGGGCCGCGATGTCGGGCTCCTGGTGGAGCAGCTCGGCAAGGCGGCTGGCCGCGCCCGAGGCGCGCAGCAGGTCGCCATAGACTTCGGTGAGCGCGCCGAACGAGCCGGTGACGAGGCCCGCGGTGAGCACGAACGCCATGATCGATCCGCCCGAGAGCCGGCCGGCGGCGACATCGGCCACCGCGGCCCATACGATCAGCGTGATCGCCGTGAACAGCGAGCCGATCACCAGCGCCGTCATGATCGCGCGCAGGCCGAAGCGGCGCTTGCCCGCCTCGAAGGTGCGGGTGACGGCACCCTGGAAGCGCTCGGCCTCGCGCTGCTCCTGCCCGAAGGCCTGGACGATGCGCATCGCGCCCAGCGTCTCGGAAGCGATCGCGCCGACATCGGCCACCCGGTCCTGGCTGGTGCGCGAGAATTGCCGCACCCGGCTGCCCAGCCAGACGATCGGCAGGATGGTGACCGGGATGCCGACGACGAGATAGGCGGCGATCTTGGGCGCGAGCGCGAAGAGATAGATGACGCCGCCCACGCCGGTGAGCAGGTTCCTGAGCGCGATCGAGACGGTGGAGCCGACCACCTGCTCGACGATCGCGGTGTCCGCGGTGAGGCGCGAGGCGATCTCGGACGGGCGGTTCTCC
This sequence comes from Sphingomonas sp. CBMAI 2297, assembly GCF_029870595.1. Taxonomy (GTDB): domain Bacteria; phylum Pseudomonadota; class Alphaproteobacteria; order Sphingomonadales; family Sphingomonadaceae; genus Sphingomonas. Next base: position 423,605 of record NZ_JAPDIR010000003.1, on the reverse strand, counting down.
TCGAACCATTTGGGCGGGAGGCGGAGCAGGTTGCGATGCACCGCCATGCGCAGGTCCGCGACGGTGCGCTCGGCCAGCCAGGAGACGAAATAGAAGCGGACCGCGGTGAACGCCGCGAGCGCCACCACGACGAGCAGCAGCCCCTGGAAATAGATGCCGATCCGGCTGGTGTCCGCCCCGGCGGCGAAGCCATGGTCGACGATCTTCTGGAAGGTGCGGGGGATCAGCAGCGTCGTCAGCGACGAGCCAATCAGCGCGACGATCGCGACCAGCAGCTGGAGCGGGTAGCGCCGCGTGAAGCCCCACACGACCAGGAGATTGGAGATCTTGCGCCGCTGCGGCCCATCGGAGGCGGGGAGCGCGGGCGCAGGCGGGACGGGTTCGGCCATGCGCGGCGGACTAGCGCGATTGGAGAGAGAGGGGAACCGTCCTTTGCCGGGACGGGGCGGCCGGATATCCACAGGAATTCCGGAACGGCCAGTTCGTCGTGCATACAGAGGGGGTTAGCCGGATGTCGGCCGGGATTTCGTGGTTGCGGTATGGGCGCGGGGCATCGTTCCGTCGCATTACGGCCTCGCCCGGCGTTGCGCCGCAGCACGGCTCGCCTATAACGCTAACATAGCCGCCGCCGTTTTTGGGGAGGGGGACGGCGGAAGGGACGCAATGCTGTACGACGCTTATGAGATTCAGCGCTCGCTTCTCGCAGGTGCGAGCGCGCTGGCCAATTTTTCCGCCGGTCTGCTGAACAACCCCGCCAATCCGTTCGCCTATTTCGGCGGCGGGCCGGTGCTGGCCTCGGCGCTCGAGGTGTTCGCGCATGCCTCCGCGCCGCGCGGCAAGCCGGAATTCGGGCTCGATCGCACGGTGATCGACGGCCGGCAGGTCGCCGTCCATGAGGAAGTGGTGCTGCGCAAGCCGTTCGGCCAGCTCAAGCGCTTCGTGCGCACCACCGAAGATGGCGCGCGCGTGGAGGGCAGCCCCAAGCTGCTGATCGTCGCGCCGATGTCCGGCCATTATGCCACGCTGCTGCGCGGCACGGTCGAGCGGATGCTGCCGGTGGCGGACGTCTACATCACCGACTGGCGCGACGCGAAGCTGGTGTCGCTGGCGGCCGGCCGCTTCGACCTCGACGACTATATCGATTATCTGGTCGAGTTCCTCGCCTTTATCGGCAAGGACGGCGATCCGCGGCCGCACGTGCTGGCGGTGTGCCAGCCCTCGGTACCGGCCTATGCCGCGGTGGCGGTGATGAGCGCCGACGCGCATCCGAACCGCCCGGCGACGCTCACCATGATGGGCGGCCCGATCGACACGCGCGAAGCGCCGACCGCGGTGAACACGCTCGCCACCGAGCGGCCGTTCAGCTGGTTCGAGCAGAACGTCATCGCGACCGTGCCGATGAGCTATGCCGGCGCGGGGCGGAAGGTCTATCCGGGCTTCCTGCAGCTCGCGGGCTTCATGACGATGAACCTCGGCAACCACATGATCTCGCACTGGGAGATGTTCAAGCATCTCGTCCAGGGCGACGACGAGAGCGCCGAGGCGACGATGAAGTTCTACGAGGAGTATCGCTCGGTCTGCGACATGACCGCGGAATTCTACCTCCAGACGATCGACACGGTGTTCCAGGCGCATGCGCTGCCCCGGGGTACGATGACGCATCGCGGGCGCAAGGTGGATCCGGCGGCGATCCGCGACGTGGCGATCCTCGCGATCGAGGGCGAGAAGGACGATATCTCGGGCATCGGCCAGACCAGGGCGGCGCTGACCATCGCGACCGCGCTGCCCGAGGAGATGAAGCATTATCATCTCGCCGAGGGCGTGGGCCATTACGGCATCTTCAACGGCTCCAAGTGGCGCAACCGCATCGCGCCGATCCTGGAGCAGTGGATGACGGCGCATTCCGCCTAGAGCCTGGGGCCGCCCGCAATCGACAGGCACCGTCATCCCCGCGCAGGCGGGGATTGAGGGCGAAGGGCAAGAACGGCGAGGCTCGCTTTGCCGTTTCCGGCAAGCATCCGCGTGATCGCTTCGGTCGCGCCGCGCTGCCCTGGATCCCCGCCCGCGCGGGGATGACGGTTGAAGGGATAGCGGGGATGACGCGGTTTGCTGATTGAGTCGCCAACCCGGGGCTAGGGGCGACGCTTGCCTAGTTATACTCGCTGGTCGCGACCACGCTCCAGATCAGCCACGCCACGCTCGCCCAGATCGCCAGGATGATCAGCACCCCGGGCCAGCTCACCGGCCGCTGCGTCTCGATCTCGGCGCGGGCGCGGTGCTCGGCGAGGAGCGCGGGCGGGATCAGCTTCTCGAACAGCCAGACGCCGATCGGAATGACGATCGCATCGTCGACAAGGCCGAGGACGGGGATGAAATCCGGGATCAGGTCGATCGGCGACAGCGCATAGGCGGCGACCAGCACGCCCACCAGCTTGGCGATCAACGGTGTGCGCGGATCGCGCACCGCGAACCAGATGGCGTGCGCTTCGGTGCGGATGCGGTGCGCTAGCGAGGGGCCGGTCATGGGGATGGGGTGGCTCGGGCGACCCCCAGCGTCAAGCGCCATCCGTCACGCGGGGCAAGCTCGCGGGGCGGGCGGCGTCAGGCATTGCCATAGGCCGCCGCCGCACCGATCAGCTCGAGATCGTTGCGATTGACCAGCGCCACCGGGACTTCGGCCAGCTGGCGGCGGAACACGGCCTTGCTCTCCATCCGGCGACGGAAGCCGGGGTCCATGAGATGGGGGTGGAGGGCGCGGCTGATCGCGCCGGTGAGATAGATGCCGTCCCAGGCCCCGAACGCGAGCGCGAGATCCCCGGCAAAGGCGCCGAGATGCTCGACGAACATGCGGACCACGGCTGCCGCGACCGGATCACGCGCGGCGCCGCGCGTGACGTCCTCGGGCGAAGCCACCTTGGTGCCCCCCGACAACGCCGCATAGGCGAGGCACAGTCCAGGTGCGCTGACCAGCGCCTCCACGTCGAGCGCATGGCCGCGCGCGCGGCAGAATTCGGCGAACTTGCGCTCGTCCGCCGTCTCGGGCGCGAAAGCGATGTGACCGGCTTCGCTCTGCACCGGGACGAGCCGCCCGCCCGTGCTGATCAGCGCGGCGACGCCAAGCCCGGTGCCGGTGCCGATCACCACATAATTGCCGTCGGGCTCGACGGCGCGGGGCGGGGGACCGTGCAGCGCGGTGAAGGCGCTGGGCGGCAGGGTGGTGAGCGCCAGCGCATTGGCGGCGCATTCGTTGAGCGCGCGGGGCGGCGCGCGCAGCACCGCCTCGACGCCGGAGAGCGAGATATACCAGCGGCTGCCGGTCAGGTTGATCAGGTCGCCGCGCGCCGCGCCGGCCACCGCCAGCACGCTCGGCAACCGCGCATCCTGCAGGCCAAGCCCGCTGAGATAGGAAACCAGGGCGCTGGTGAAGGTCGGATGCTCGCTGGTCGAGAAGCGGCGGATGTCGCGCGGTGCCGGCCCGGCTTCGCCGCCGGTCAGCCCGAATCGCACCGACTGGCGGCCGATATCGGCCACCAACGCCAAGTCCTCGCCCATGGGCGCACCCCCTGTCCTGTCGGCCCCGCTTTGCGAGGTCCGGATGCCGCTATCGATAGCCGTTGCCGCATGAGCAACAAGATTACGATTGGCAGCGTTGTCAGAGCGTAAAACGAACAGGGCCGCCCTTGCAAGCGGCTTTGTTACAGCCGGATTTAAATCGTTACATGGGAGTTACAGCGGGACTGCGCGTCGACCTTCGGCATATCCTCTCGCCGGATCTACCATGGGAGAGAGATGGATGAAGGCGTTTTTCGCGATTCTGCTGGCGGCCGGCCTGAGCCATGCCGCGCCTGCCCTGGCCCAGCAGGCGCCGCCATCGCCTCTGCTCGGCAGCTGGGCGGTCGATCTCGAGCGCCTGCCCATGCCGCCCGAGGCGCGGCCGAAGAGCGTGACGATCACCTATGGCGCGCTGGCCGACGGCCGGTGGCATACCCGGGTCGACATCATCGGCAAGGATTATGAGAACCATACGGCCGGCACCTATACGCCCGACGGCACGCCCTATGTGGTGGAGGGCAGCCCGGAAGCCGATATCGCCGCGGTCAAGCTGCCGGCGCCCAATGTGCTGGTGATGGTGCTCGGCAAGGGCGGCGTTCCCGCCTCGACGCGGATCTACACGGTCGCGCCGGATGGGAAGACCATGATCGAGACCGCCGGCTATATCGGCGCGGACGGCAAGCCGGTGATGCGGACGAACTATTTCACGCGGGTTCGGTAGACGCGTCCGTTACGGGCCAGGCTCCCGGCACATGATCGATCCGGATGTAGGTTCGGCGTGGCGGCAATCCTGCCGCCGCTACAGAAAGGTGAACCTATGTCATTCGCCGATCTGTGCCTGTTTCTGGGCGTGCTGTTCGCCTTTGCGACCTTGATCGTGAAGGTGATCGAGATGGCTCGAAAGAAATAGGTGCACGGGCGGGGCTCGAGCTGACACTCGGGGCCCAAACGTTTGAGCCCCGGTTGCTGACACAACCGGGGCTCACAGAAAGGCGCCTATGTCATCGCCTGCCGCCTGGATAGCATGGCGGGCGTTGACCTTCAATGAAGGGCGGCCTGCCAGCCGGGCCCCGAACGATTTGGGCCCCGGTCGCTGGCACGACCGGGGCCCATATCAACGGGACGAACCCAATGACGCTTGCAACACCTCTATAGCATTGCAGGTGCCCTTCTTCAACGAAGGGCGATCACAGCACCTCGAACAGGCCGGCCGCGCCCATGCCGCCGCCGATGCACATGGTGACGACGACATATTTCGCGCCGCGGCGCTTGCCTTCGATCAGCGCATGGCCGGTCATGCGGGCGCCCGACATGCCATAGGGATGGCCGATCGAAATCGCGCCGCCATTGACGTTGAGCAGCTCGTTCGGGATGCCCAGCTGATCCTGGCAATACAGCACCTGCACCGCGAATGCCTCGTTCAGCTCCCACAGGCCGATATCGTCCATCTTGAGGTTGTAGCGCTCGAGCAGCTTCGGGATCGCGAAGACCGGGCCGATGCCCATCTCGTCCGGCTTGGTGCCGGCGACGGCCATGCCGACATAGCGGCCGAGCGGCGTGAGGCCGCGCTTCTCCGCCACCTTCTCCTCCATCAGCACGCTGGCCGAGGACCCGTCCGACAGCTGCGAGGCGTTGCCGGCGGTGACGGTGCCGTTCGGCAGCACCGGCTGGAGCGACTGCAGGCCCTCGAGCGTGGTCTCGGGGCGGTTGCCCTCGTCCTTGGCGAGCGTGATCTCCTTCTGGGAGACTTCCTTGGTTTCCTTGTTGACGACGTTCATCGTCGCGGTGACCGGCACGATCTCGTCGTCGAACTTGCCCGCGGCCTGCGCGGCGGCGGTGCGCTGCTGCGACTGGAGGGCATAGGCGTCGCAGCGGTCGCGGCCGATGCCGTAGCGGGCGGCGACCACTTCGGCGGTCTGCAGCATCGGCATGTAGATGTCGCCATGCATCGCGAGCAGCTCGCGATCGGGCTCGACGCGCATCTGCGGGGTCTGGACCAGGCTGATCGATTCGACGCCGCCGCCGATGGCGATGTCCATATTGTCGACGATGATCTCCTTCGCGGCCGTCGCGATCGCCATCAGGCCCGAGGCGCACTGGCGATCGACCGACATGCCGGCGACGGTGACGGGCAGGCCGGCACGCAGCAGCGCGGTGCGGGCGATGTTGCCGGCCTGGCTGCCCTGCTGGAGCGCGGCGCCGAACACCACGTCCTGGACTTCCGCCGGATCGATGCCGGCGCGCTCGACCGCGGCCTTGATCGAATGCGCGCCGAGCGTCGGCGCCGGCGTGGCGTTGAACGCGCCGCGATAGGCGCGGCCGATGCCGGTACGGGCGGTGGAGACGATGACTGCGGAGCGAGGCATGGACTTATTCTCCTTCAGGCGGCGGGAAAGCGTGCCGCTTGGGTTTCGAGTGGAAGATCGAACGCGCCGCAGATGAGCGCCACGCCGTGGTAGAAGGCAACGAGCTGGACGATTTCGAACGCCTGCTCGTCGCTGAAATGTGCCTTGAGGCCGGCCCAGGCGTCGTCGCCCAGCCGGCGCTCGTCGAGCAAGGCGTCGACCGTGGCGAGGAGCACGCGCTCCTCCGGGCTCCATGTCGCGGCGTCGGCGGGGCCGTGCACGGTGGCGTGGAGCTGCGCCGCGTCCACCGCCACGGCCGGCGCGAAAATCGCCGCATGGACGCCCCATTCATATTCGCAGCCGCACCGCGCCGTCGTGCGGTGGATGACGATCTCGCGCTGCCGCAGCGAGAGCGGGCTATCGCGGTCGAGCAGCGAGCCGGCCGAGAATTTCGTCCAGGCGCGCTCCGACTTCGCCAGCGTGGTGAACAGCCGCAGCGGTTCGGCGCCGCGCATCAGCGCCTGCATCTGGGCATCGAACGCGGGCGGGAACGGCCTTTCGAGGGGAGCGATGCGCGCGCCGCTCATACATACACCAGCGCGATCCACTCGGCGATCAGCGCGGGCTTCGCCTCGCCTTCGACCTCGAGCGCATATTCCTGGACCTGTTCCCAGACGCCGGGCTTGCGCTCGGTGAACTTCAGCAGCTTGAAACGGCCGCGGACGCGCTTGCCCGAGCGTACCGGCTGCATGAAACGGACTTTGTTGCCGCCATAATTGACGCCCATCTTCGCGCCCGCGATCGCCGGCGCATCGGTGCGCGCGGCGAGCATCGGCATCAGCGAGAGCGTGAGGAAGCCATGGGCAATCGTGCCGCCGAACGGCGTCTGTGCGGCGCGGACGGGATCGACATGGATGAACTGGTGGTCGCCGGTCGCCTCGGCGAACTGGTCGATCATCGCCTGGGTGACTTCCACCCAGTCGGAAACGCGTTCGGTGCCAATGCTCTCGGCCATCTGCTGCACGGTGATCGTCGCCAAGATAGCAGTCCTCTCGCCCTGTTCTGCGCCCATCTAGTGGCGAGGCAGTGGCTCCCGCAAGCCTCGGCCGACCGGAAATTTGAAATTCACGGCTTACGTAGCGTCCGGCTAGGCACGTAACACGGCGACGGCGCGGCGATTGTGCAAACCCGATATTCGAAAGTCGATGTTTCCGAGTCGGGCCGTCACCCGCCGCTGTTGGCGTGGAGGATGTTGCCGTCGGGATCCCTGAACCAGATCGCGCGGAAATCGCCGAGGATGTGGACGCCGTCCTCCACCCGCTCGAAGCCGCCCGGATATTCCTCCAGCCTTACGCCCTTGGCGCGAAGATCGGCGGCGATCGCCTCCAGGTCGTCATGCACGTCGAAGACCACGGCATTGGCCTGGTTGGTGCCGGCGAAGTCGCTGCGATAGACGTTGAGCAGCGTGGCGCCGGTGCGGAGCAGGAACACCTCGCCATGATCCGCGACCAGCGGCAGGCCGAGCGTCCCGGTATAGAAGGCCCTGGCGATGGCGATGTCCCGGCAGGGGAGGATCGCGTGGCTGCTATGGTCCTTGAGCATGGATCTTCACTCCAGATTGTCACCGGCGCGGGCGCTCAGGCCTTGGCTTCCTCCGGATAGGGCAGGATGAACCTGCCGCTGGGATCGGCGGTATAGCTGGTCTGGGTCGGGTAGGGGATCGAGATGCCCTCGGCGGCGAACCGGCGCAGGATCGCGAACATGATCTTGTCGCGCACGATCTGGGCGTGCGGCACGTCGTCGCCCTCGACGTCGAACTCGATCACGAAATCGATCGAGCTGGCGCCGAAGCCTTCGGTGCTGGCGCGCGAGAGCGTGCCGCCGGCCTGCTCGACGATCTCCCGGAACATCGCCGGCAGCGCCTCGAGCTTCTCCACGGGAGTTTCATAGGCGACGCCGATCGGCAGCTTGGTGCGGGTGTGGTGGCGCAGCGAGAGATTCTCGATCAGCTTGTCGAGCAGCTGCTTGTTCGAGAAGACCAGCTCCTCGCCGATGAAGGAGCGGATGCGCGTGCTCATCAGGCCGATCGACACGACGGTGCCGCTGTTGCGATCGAAGCGGATCTTGTCGCCGACGCGGAAGGGGCGGTCGAAGATGATGGTCAATGCCGCGAAGAGATTGGCGAAGATGCCCTGGGCGGCGAGACCGATGGCGATGCCGCCGACGCCGAGGCCGGCGATCAGGCCGGTGACGTTGACGCCCAGATTGCCGAGCACCATCACGGTTGCGATCGCGAAGAGCACCACGGTGATCAGGATGCGGATGATGCCGAGCGCGCTGGCCAGGCCGGAGCCATGATAATTGTCGGCGCTGGTCCTGTTCTCGATCGCGCCGAAGATCAGCTCGCGCAGCCAGATCGCGCACTGGAAAGCGGCAGAGATGGTGAAGAGGAATTCGACCGTGCTCTCGACCATGCGCGGGGGGCCGGCATAGCCGGTGACCAGCCGGATCGAGGCCATGAGGATGAAGAAATTGCCGGTCTTGGCGACCGCGCGGCCGATGACGGCGTACCAGCTGGCCACGCCCTCGCCCTTCTTGCACACCCGCGCGCCCCAGCCCTTGATCGCCTGGAGCAGGAAGAACACCGCGATGGCGATGCCGGTGGCGATCAGGATCTGGAGCCAGTGCGACTGGGCCCATGTCCAGCTGTCGGTGGCGAAGACCTCGGCCTGGATCTGGAGGTCCTCGCTCTGCGGGAAGCCGGTGGCGGTGCGATTGATGATCATGCGGCCTTTCGGGGCTGGTTATGTGCGGCCTCGCGCTCGAGATAGGCGATGAGGCCGCGTTCGTAACGATTGAGCCAGCGCGTGGCGCGGGGCAAGTGGAGACCGGCGCGCCACGCCGCCTGCGCCTCGCGATCCTTGGCGAGATCGACCAGCGCGGGGTGGACATAGGATTTGCGGGCGATGGCGGGCGTGTTGCCCAGCGCCTCGGTCACCGGCTCGAGCATCGCCTTGAGGCCGAGATGCTCGCGCGCGCCGGCCAATGCGCGGAAGGCGAGCACGCTGGCGCCCCAGGTGCGGAAATGCTTGGCGGTGAAATCCTCGGCCATGGCCGCACGGATATAGGCATTGACGTCGGTCGAGGTGACCGGGTGCGCTTCCCCCGCCTCGTCGAGCCAGCGGAACAGGTGCTGCCCGGGCAGGTCCTGGCATTTCCGGACGAAGCGGCTGAGCGAGCCGTCGGTGATCGTCAGCACTCGCAGCTTGCCCGACTTGGCGCGGAACTGGAGGCGGAGCGTGCGGCCCTTCACCCGGGCATGGCGCTTGCGGAGCGTGGTGGCGCCGAAGCTCTTGTTCGCCTGGACATATTGCTCGTTGCCCACGCGGATGCTGCCGAGATCGAGCAGGCGGACCACGGCGGCGATCGCCTTCTCCCGGCACAGGCCGCGCAGGCCGAGATCGTGCGCCACCCGGGCGCGGAGCCTGGCCAGATGCGCGCCGAAATCGGCGCAGCGATCATATTTGGCGGCCTCCTGCGCCTCGCGGAAGGCGGCGTGGTAGCGATATTGCTTGCGGCCCTTCTCGTCATGGCCGGTCGCCTGGATATGGCCGTGCGGATCCGGGCAGAACCAGGCATCCGCATAGGCCGGGGGCAGGCCGATCGCGTTCAGCCGGTCGATCGTGTCGCGATCGCCGATGCGCTTGCCGTCGCTGTCCCGATAGCCCCAGCCATGGCGCACCTTGCGCCGGGTGATGCCGGGCTGCTGGTCGTCGACATAGACGATCTCGGGTTCGGGCATGGTCCTCCTCGCGATGCCCGGGTCAATGCGCGGCCTTTCGCTTCGTTCCGGAGGCGGGCCTAGGGCAGCGCCCGTTTCGGCGCGCCCCGGGGAAGCCGGGCGGCGTTCACCCAGCGCTGCGCCGGCCGCTCGACCAGATGGTAGAGCGCGATCGAGGCGAGCAGCACGAGCAGCAGGAAGCCGCCGACCAGCGGCCAGGGCACCGCATGCTCGTTCTCGACAAAGGCGAGCTTGAACGCGAACCAGAGGAGATAATGGGAGAGATAGGTCGCGTAGCTGATCTCGCCCAGATAATGGATCCAGCCCGCCTCGAGCGGATTGCCGCGGCGCGCGGCGGTGAGCCCCAGCGCCAGCAGCAGCGCGGCGAAGGTGGCGGGCGCGGCCAAGGTCTCGGGCAGGCCCAGCGCCCAGCCGGCCGCGAAGGCGAGGGCGAGCGCGGCGGCGGCCAGCGCGGGCGCGCGCCACCGTTCGCGCCAGCGCAGCCAGAGCGCGGCGATCGCGGTGCCGGCGGCGAACTCGATCACGCAGCGGACCAGGCCGAGGCTGGTGATCTCCTGGCCGAGCGCCCAGGCGCCGCGGCTGGCGAAGATCGCGTGGAGCAGGCCGAGCAGCGCGGCGATGGCGGCGATCACCGCCCAGCCGGGCACGCGCCGCCAGTCGATCGCAAGGGCGAGCAGCGGGAAGAGCAGATAGGCGGCCAGCTCGCACGAGATCGACCAGGCCGGATCGTTCCAGGTCAGATGCCCGGTGAAGCCCCAGTTCTGGAGCAGCAGCACGTGGAGCGGCAGCTCGTGCCAGGGGAATTGGTCGCTGCCCCGCCCGGTGAGCTCCAGCGCCGCCGCGATCGCCACGCCGACCCCGAGCATGAACAGGTGCAGCGGCCAGACCCGGGCGACTCGCCGCCGCAGGAAGCCCGGCACCGCGGCCGGCCCGCCGGCGCGGATGCGCTCGCTCCACGTCATCCAGATGACGAAGCCGGAGAGCAGGAAGAAGAAGTCGACCGCCAGATAGCCCTTGGCGAGCAGGTGCAGCTCCGGATCGGGCAGGCCCAATGCGAAGCGGATGTGGAAGAACACCACGAACCAGGCCGCGATGCCGCGGACGCTGGTCAGGGCCCTGAGTTCCCTCCTGGCTTGCCCGTCCTTCATGCCAGCGCCGGCCTTGCCTTGCGCAGCGGCCGCCAGCTCGCTTCCTCGCGCTTGCGGGCCATATAGGTGTCGAGTCCGATCTGGGCGCCGATCAGCATGTAGACAAAGGGCTGGAAGGCGATGGCGATGAAGGTGGCTCCCAGCATGTAGACGATGTGCGCGGTCTGCAGCGCCGAGGCGAGCGGCGCGACCCATTCCTGCCCCGGCTCGGGCTTGCGATAGCGCTGGCGCAGCACTTCCATGCGGAAGATGCCGAGCAGGTTGATCGTCAGCCACAGCGCCAGGCCGGGATAGCCCTGTTCGCCGAGCATCTCGAAATAGGCGCTGTGATAGGCGCGGGCCTTGTCCACCTCCAGGCTGCGGTCGACGGTGGCCTGGCCGGCGCCGTCGCTCTCCACGGCGACCTTCTCGTAGCGGATATGGTTCTGGCGATAGGCCTCGAACCCGCCGCCCAGCGGATGGGTCTTGGCATAGTCCATCGTCCATTGCCACACGGCGAGGCGGGTGGAGGCCGAGGCATCCGCCTTGTAGGTCTTGATCGTGCCCATGCGCTCGGTGAAGGCCGAGGGCAGGAAGGGCACGGCGACGAGGCCGAGACAGCCCAGCGCGGCCAGATAGACGAACTTGCGCCTGGTGTCGCGGAGCATCAGCAGCGCGACCAGGCCGATGCAGAGCAGGCCGGTGCGCGTCGAGGTGCCGATCGGGATCAGCAGGCAGGCGAAGATGAGGGCGATGCAGAAGCCCTTCACTTTCCAGTCGGGCGGGAAAATGGTTCCAAACCGCATGAACCAGACGATCAGCGGGATGATCGCGATCGCGACGGTAGAGATGGTGGAGCCTTCGTACAGGCCCGAATTGTTGGCGACCATCAGGTTCAGCTCGCCATAGCCGCCGCCCGAGCCGAGCGTCTTGATCCCGCCGACGATGATGATCGACGCGGCGGAGAGGATCATGAACAGCAACAGGCTCTCGATGCGCAGCTTGGTGCGCAGGGTCAGCGGCAGGAAGGCGGCGAAGGCGAGCGCCTTCCAGACCCAGTCCCATTTGTCCAGGGCCTCGACTTTGAAGTCGGCGTTCTTGGTGGTGTAGAAGCAATAGGCGAGCAGCAGGACGATCATCAGCTGGCGCGGCGCGACCCGCACGTCGCGCTTGTCGTCGATCGCCAGCCAGCCGAGCACCGACAGGCCCACCGCGATCAGCGAGATCGGCACCGAGTTGAGCAGGAGATAGGTGAGCCGCTGCGGCGAGACGATGTCGATATAGGCGTAGACGAGCACGAAGAGGAACGGCTTGCGGAAGCCCATCCCGAAAAAGGCCAGCAGGAAGGCGACGAAGACGAGATCACGCACCGGGCTTGCCCCATCGGCTGGGCTTGGCCTTGGACGGCTGGTCGCCGGGGCCGGGTTCGTGGTCGAGATCGGGGCGGCGCAGCAGCAGGAAGGCCGCGAGCAGCATCAGCCCGTGCGAGATCGCGAGCGATAGATTGTCGATCATGTGCCCGTCGGCGCTCCTGCTTCGAAGCGCCGGTGTAGCGGGATGCGGTTGACGCGGCGTTAAGTGCTCCTGTGCCAATGCGCGGCCATGCGGATCCTCCACATCCTCGATCACGGCCTGCCGCTGCACAGCGGCTATACGTTCCGGACCCGCGCGATCCTGAAGGCGCAGATGGCACGGGGCTGGGAAGTCGCCGCGGTGACCAGCCCGCGCCACGGCAAGTTCGATACCGACGAGGAGACGATCGACGGCATCCGCTTCTACCGGACGCCGCGAGTGAATTCCGGGCCGCCGGTGATCGGCGAGCTGCGCGAGGTTGCGGCGTTCGCGCGGCGGATCGAAGCGGTGGCGCGCCGGTGGCGGCCGGACGTGCTGCACGCCCATTCGCCGGTGCTGGGCGCGATGGCGGCGCAGCGCGTGGCCGACCGGCTCGGCCTGCCGCTGGTCTATGAGATCCGTGCCTTTTGGGAAGACGCGGCCGTGGGCAACGGCACCGGGACGGAGGGCAGCTGGAAATACCGGGCGATCCGCTGGCTGGAAACCAGGGCGGTGCGCCGGGCCGATGCCGTGGCGGTGATCTGCGAGGGGTTGAAGAACGACCTGGTCGCCCGGGGCGGGATCGATCCGGGCAAGATCCTGATCTCGCCCAACGGCGTCGACCTGGGGCTGTTCGGCGAACCCCTGGCGTATGACCGGGCGCTGGCCGGGGAGCTGGGGATCGAGGGCGCCGAGACGATCGGCTTCATCGGCAGCTTCTACGACTATGAGGGGCTCGACGTGCTGATCGACGCGATGCCCGCATTGGTCGCCGCGCGGCCGAAGCTGCACCTGGTGCTGGTCGGCGGCGGGCCGTGCGACGCGGCGCTGACGGCGCAGGCGGCGGCCTCGCCGGTCGCCGATCGCATCCATTTCGTCGGCCGGGTGCCGCACCAGCAGGTCGAGCGTTACTACAGCGTGATCGACGTGCTGGTCTATCCGCGCAAGCATATGCGCCTCACCGACCTGGTGACGCCGCTGAAGCCGCTCGAGGCGATGGCGCAGCGCCGGCTGGTCGCGGCATCGGACGTGGGCGGGCATCGCGAGCTGATCCGCGACGGCGATACCGGCACGCTGTTCCGGCCCGACGATCCCGCGGCGCTCGCCCAGGCCGTGGCCCGGCTCTTCGCCGAGCGCGACGGATGGGACGCGCGGCGCGCGCGCGGCCGCGCCTTTGTCGAGGCGGAGCGCAGCTGGGCGATCAATGTCGGCCGTTATGACTCCGTTTACCAAAGACTCGCCAAGATCGGGGCCATGGAAGACTCGTGGTCGCACACGCCCATGGTGAGCGCATGAACCTGCCGCTGGCGCCGTTGATCGCCGCGGTCGCGGGGGGGCTCGCCGCGCTTGGCGTGGCGATGATCCCCGTGCCCGCGCTCGAGGCGCTGGTGATGGATTCCGGTCTTCCCGCCATCCTCGCCGCGGCCGAGCCGCCGCTGGGCACCACTGCCCGCCTTGCGGTGGCGCTGGGCACCGGGGCGTTCGTAGGCGCGTTCATGTGGCTCTCCGCCTTCATCCTGCTCGGCTCGCGCGGGCTGACCATCGGCGAGGCGGAAGACGTCGCGCTCGACCCGGAAGAGGTGCCGCTGCCGGTGCTCCGCCGCGCCGATGCGCATCCCGACGCGCCGCCGCGCCCGCCGCTGCTCGCCACCCGCGACCTGGGCCGGCCGTTCCTCGAGATCCGTGCCGCCGTGCCCGCGCCGGCCGAGCCCGAGGACGAGCATATCGATTTCGACGCGATCTTCCCGCCGCGCGCGATCACGCCGCCCAAGGCGCCGGAGCCGGTGGTGCAGGCGCCCGGGCCCGCCGCCGCGGCCCCGGTGCCGCCGCCGGTGATGGCCACCGCGCCCGCGCCCGTGATCGCGGCGCCGGAAGTTTCCGAAGTCTACGCCACGGAGGCCCCAATTCCCGCTCCCGAGCCGGCCGCCGCGGCGCCGGAAGGTCCCGAAAGTCGCGACATCCACGCGCGCGGCTTCCAGCCGCTCGCCGAGCAGGACCTGCCGGCCGATTTCGACCAGCCGCTCTCGGCCTTCGATCCGCAGGCGATTCCGGCCGTGCCCAAGCCCGCGCCGGTGCCGCTCGCCCCGCTGCGCCGCACGCCGCGCCCGTCGATCTTCGACGAGAGCGAGCGGTTCGAGATCTTCGAGCTGACCCCGGCGGTGCGCCGCCACGTGCCGGAACCCGCCGCCGAAGCCCCGATGCCGCCGCTCCCGCGCGAGCGGATCGCCCGGCCGGAGACCGACGCGTCGATCCATGCGCTGCTCGAGCGGCTGGAGCGCGGCGTGGCCGACAAGGGCCTGGCGCCCGCGGCCCAGCCGCAGCCGAAGCAGCAGGAGCGCGGGCTGGAAGAGGCGCTGGTCACGCTGCGCAACCTGGCCCGCCGGACGGCCTGATACCGCGCCGGATCGTCTCTTTCGTCATCCCTGCTTTCGCGGGGAGGACATATGCTGGGTGAACGCTCACCGCCCTTCCTCCACCGTCAGCACCTCGAGCGAGACCGTCACCCGATCGCCCGCGCGGCGGACATGCTCGACTGCCAGGTCCGCCACCAGATGGCCGCGCAGGCGCAGCTCCGCATCGGGCAGCCCGGCGATCCAGGCATCGAGCGCCCCCGAGGGCGGGGCGGCGAGCGCGAGGAGGTGGCGCGCGCCGGTGAAGGTGGCGCTGGCCCAGCGCGTCCAGTCCGATTCGACCAGCACGACCGGGCAGCCCGCCGCCTCCGCGCTCGCCTCCAGCGCGCGGCGGAGCATGGTTTCCGCATCGGGGCCTCGGCTCATTGCCCGGCCTCGCGCCGCGGGGGCTGCTGGGCGGCCAGGAACGCCTCGACCCGCGCGATGACGCGCGGGCCGGGTTCCCGGCCGCGGCGCAGGTCGAGCACGAAGCGCGGATCGCGCACTGCCAGCCGGCCGAACTTGGTGGGCGGCATGTCCGTCGCCCGAAGGAACTTCTCGATCTTGCGATGTACCGACATCCGCCTGTCTCCCGTCCGATTCGCTCAAGATCGTTCCTAATTTGTTCTCCATTTCCTACTTGTCTAGGAAAAATCCTACGAGTATGGAGACACTATGGGACCGGAGGCGCAACGAGCCGCGCTGGCGGCGCTGGTGGCGGAGAATGGCGCGAGCCTTTCCGAGCTTTCGCGGCTGCTCGGGCGCAACCTGGCCTATCTCCAGCAATATCTGGTGCGCGGCACGCCGCGGCTGCTGGCGGAGGCGGATCGCGCGTTGCTCGCGCGTTATTTCGGGGTGGCGGAAGCGCGGCTGGGCGGGCCCGAGATGGCGGGGATGGTCGCGGTGGCGCGGCTCGACGTCGGCGCTTCGGCCGGCCCCGGCGGCCTGGTGGAGGGCGAGGCGCGGCGGCGGCCGGGGAGCTTCGCGCCCGAATTGCTGCGCGCGCTGGGCGTGCGCGCCGAGGCCGCGTCGATGATCCGGGTGAAGGGCGATTCGATGGCGCCGACGCTGGAGGACGGCGACGAGATACTGGTGGACCGCGACCGCCGCCGGATCGAGGGGCGGGGCGGGGTGTTCGTGATCCGGCTCGACGGCGAACTGATGGTGAAGCGGCTGCGCGCCGGCGTGGGCGGGATCGAAGTGATCTCGGACAATCCGGCCTGGGAAGCGCGGATCGTGCCGGCGGCGCTGGTCGACGTGGTGGGGCGGGTGGCCTGGCTGGGCCGGGCGATCTGATCCACTCCGGATCCTTTCCGGCGGGGGCGTTTATCCCGCCGGGCCAAAACCCCTCCGCCGTCCCCGCCTGCACGCGGGCGGCGAAGTAGATCGGGATGACGCATGCGATCGAAGCCCGATCGGCTTCAATCCCGGTTCACCGCCCCGTCCGCATCCGATCGACCAGCCACACCAGGACCAGCAGCGCGATGCCGATGCCCAGGCCGACGACGAAGCCGAACGAGGCCTCGCCGCGGGCGATGCCGGCGAACACGCCGACGATCAGGCTGAGCGCGAGCAGGAAGCCGCCGGCCATCGGCGTCTTGGAGGGGGTCTTGGTCATGACCGCTCCTCTGCCACGTCCCGGGCCGGGACGCCACCTGTGCCGAACCGGGGCAGGCGATACGGCGTTTCCGGCATGGTTAGCGGAAATTCAGCATCGCATGGCGCGCGAAGCGGGGCGTTCCGCGAAACTGGCACGATGCGTGAGTCTCGTGCGCGCATGGACATGATGCCTTATCTCGGCGATCGCTGCGAAATCGCCGACGCCAACGAACTCATCGCCCGGTTCGGCGAGCTTGCCGGCAGCGAGGCGGCGGCGCTTGCCGATCGCAGCCGCGACCTTGGCAACCACATCCATTTCTGCCGCTGGCGCCAGATCGAGCGGCTGATCGTGCTGATGTCGGTCGGCCGCGCGGTGGGGACGGTGCACTGAGGGCATTCCCCTCCCTGGAAGGGAGAGGGGATGAAAGGGCACGGACCCGAAACCATCGCGCGGCGTTCCTTGCGCAATGAACGCGCCCCAATTGCTTTCCGTCGGCGTGCTCGCCGGCATGATGCTGCTCTTCATCTGGGGGCGTTTCCGCTACGACATGGTCGCGGTGATCGCGCTGCTCGCCGCGCTGGCGCTGGGCATCGTCAGCCCCAAACAGGCCTTTACCGGCTTTTCCGACGACATCGTGATCATCGTCGCCAGCGCGCTCGTGCTCTCGGGCGCGGTGCAGCGCTCGGGCGTGATCGAGCGCGCGATGCTGGTGCTGCAGCGGCGAGTGACGCGGATCCGCTCGCAGCTGCTGCTGCTCTGCGCCTCGGTCGGCTTCACCTCGGCCCTGGTCAAGAATATCGGGGCGCTGGCGATGATGATGCCGGTTGCCTTCCAGATGGCGAAGCGCTCGAACACCTCGCCCGCCGCCTATCTGATGCCGATGTCCTTCGCCTCGCTGCTCGGCGGGCTGATCACGCTGATCGGCACTTCGCCCAATATCATCGTCAGCCGGGTGCGCGAGGAGATGATCGGGCAGCCCTTCGGCATGTTCGACTATGCGCCGGTCGGGCTGGGGCTGACGCTGATGGGGCTGGTCTTCCTGCGCTTCGCCTATCGGCTGCTGCCGCGCGACCGCCGGGCCGCGCCGACCCTGGGCGAGGCGATCGACATCCAGGACTATGTGACCGAGGCGGAGATTCCCGCCGGATCGCCGGCGGTGGACGAGACCGTCGCCGCCTTTCGCGCGCGTCATGACCAGGAAGTGACGGTCACCGCGATCCTGCGCGCCGGCATCCGCGCGACGCCCTTCCCCGACACGGCGCTGCGGGCCGAGGACCGGCTGATTCTCACCGGCGCGCCCGACAGCCTGGAGCGCGTGATCGCCGGCGACCGGCTGGAGCTGGAGGGCTCGCAGCGCGAGCGGCCGGAGGGCGCCGAGGGCGAGGTGGGGGTGATCGAGGCGGTGATCGGCACCGACAGCCCGCTGATCGGGCGCAGCGCCGGGCGGCTGGGCCTGCACGAGCGCTTCGGGGTGAACCTGATCGCGGTGTCGCGCCAGGGCGAGCGGCTGGCGAGCGGGCTGGGCGCGATCGTGCTGCAGGCGGGCGATGTGATCGTGCTGCAGGGCCCGCTCGAGCTGCTGTTCGAACGGCTGGGCGAGCTGGGCTGCCTGCCGCTTGCCCAGCGGGCGCTGCGGCTGGGCAGCGCCCGCAAGGGGCTGCTGCCGGTCGCCATCCTGGCCGCGGCGATGGCGGCGACCGCGCTCGGCTATGTGCCGGTGGCGGTGGCCTTTTTCGCGGCCGCCGGGCTCACCATCCTGCTCGGCGCGCTGCCGGTGCGCGAGGCGTACGACCATATCGAATGGCCGATCCTGGTGATGCTGGGCGCGCTGATCCCGGTCTCCGATTCGCTGCGGACCACGGGGGCGAGCCGGATCATCGGCGACTGGCTGGGGCAGCTCGCCGCGACGCTGCCGCCCTGGGGCGCGGTGGCGCTGATCCTGGCGGCGGCGATGGCGGTGACGCCCTTCCTCAACAACGCCGCGACCGTGCTGGTGATGGCGCCGATCGCGGCGACCTTCGCGGGGCAGCTCGGCTATCGCCCCGAGGCGTTCCTGATGGCGACCGCGGTGGGCGCGGGCTGCGACTTCCTCACCCCGATCGGCCATCAGTGCAACACGCTGGTGATGGGGCCGGGGGGCTATCGGTTCGGCGACTATGCCCGGCTGGGCGCGCCGCTTTCGGTGTTGGTGCTGGTGGTGGGGACGCCGCTGATCCTATGGGTATGGCCGGTATTCTGACGGGAGTCGCACATATGGAACGGATGGCGCGGATCGAGCGGACGGGCGGGCCCGAGGTGATCGGGTGGAGCGATGTCGTGCTGGCGCCGCCGGGCCCGGGCGAAGTGCGGATGCGCAACACCGCGGTGGGGCTCAATTTCATCGATACCTATCACCGCTCGGGCCTGTACCCGGTGCCGCTGCCGAGCGGGCTGGGCGGCGAGGCGGCGGGCGTGGTCGAGGCGGTGGGCGAGGGCGTGAGCGACTTCGCGGTCGGCGACCGGGTGGCGACCTTCGGGCCGGGGCTGGGCGCCTATGCGACCGCGCGCAACGTGCCGGCGAAGATCCTGTTCGCGCTGCCCGACGATATCGATGACGAGACCGCGGCGGCGGCCCTGCTCAAGGGCGGCACGGTGGAATTCCTGGTCGAGCGCTGCGCCCGGGTCGAGCCCGGCTGGACGGTGCTCGTCCATGCCGCGGCGGGCGGCGTCGGGCAGATCGCGGTGCGCTGGCTGAAGGCGATCGGCGCGACGGTGATCGCGACGGTGGGGCATGGCGACAAGGTGGCGCTGGCGCGCGCGGCGGGGGCGGACCATGTGCTGCTCTCGCGCGAGGACGACATTGCCGCGCGGGTGCGCGAGATCACCGGCGGCGCGGGCGTGGAAGTGGTGCTCGACGGCGTCGGCAAGGCGACCTGGGAGGCGTCGCTGGCGTCCGCCCGGCGGCGCGGGCTGGTGGTGAGCTTCGGCAATGCCAGCGGGCCGGTGGAGGGCGTGGCGCTGGGCGCGCTGGCCCGGGCGGGCTCGCTCTACGTGACCCGGCCGACGATGTTCGACTATTATGTGACGCCCGAGGAGCGCGCCGCGGGCAGCGCCCGGCTGTTCCAGATGCTGCGCTCGGGCGCGGTGCGGGTGGACGTCAACCAGCGGTTCGCGCTGGAGGACGCGGCCGAGGCGCACCGGGCGCTGGAGGCGGGCCGGACGACGGGATCGACGATCCTGCTGCCCTGAGAGGCGGGAGGCGGTGGCGATCTCCCTCTCCCCTTCAGGGGAGAGGGAGGAGATCAGATGCTGCTCGGATCGACGCGCTGCACGATCGGGCGGCGCTCGACTCTCTCGGTGGTGGTGCGCGTCTCGGTCTGGCCGCCCCGGGTGATCGTCCAGGCGACGACGCGGGTGCGGCGGCTGACGGTGCCGGCCAGCTCGATCGTCACCTTGATCGTGCCCGAGACCTGGTCGCCCGCATGCGCCTTGCGGGCGGCGTCCAGGCCGAGCGCCTGCCCGCCGAGCTCGGCCGCCGCGACATCGGCCCGGGCCAGTTCGTCGCGGATGGTCGCGGGGTCGACGGCCAGCTCGGCGGTGAAGCCCTTGCCGTCGGGCCTGGCCTTGAGCGGCGCCGGGCGCGCCGCCTGGGCATCGGCATAGGGGGCGCCGTCGACGAGCTTCAGCTGGCCGATCGCGAAGGCATCCACCGTGCGCAGCGCCGCATCAGGGTCGCACTCGACGCGAAAGGCCGTCCAGCCGGCGACCCAGTGCCCGCATGCCGCGCGCGTCAGGCCGGCGTCCTTCAGCCATTTGTCGATCCGCCCCTCCAGCTCGGCGCGGTCGCGCAGCTGGCGCGGGCCGTCCTGGGGCTGGAACACGCGCACCGGGAAGGTCCAGTCGCCTCCCTGGCTGCCGGGCGACAGGCCGAATTCGAGCTCGACTCCGGCCGGCGTCACCGCGACGATGCGCTCGATCAGCGCGTCGCTGTTCTGCGTGCTGCGCATCGTGCCGGGGCCGCGCTGCTCGACCAGGGTGGTGCGGACGAGCTGGAACCGGTCGCCGGCCTGCTGCGCCGCCGCGATGGACGGCGCGAGCAGCGCGAGCGGGAGGAGGAAGGCCGCGCGCATCACGCCAGCGCGCCGACCATCGCCTTCACTTCCATGAACTCGGCCAGGCCGAACTTGCCGTGCTCCCGGCCATTGCCCGATTGCTTGTAGCCGCCAAAGGGCAGGTTCGGATCCGGCTGGCCGCCATTCACATAGACCATGCCGGCGCGCAGCCGCGGCGCGACGCGCTTCACGGCGGCAGCGTCGCCGAAGACGACCGCGGACAGGCCGTAATCGGTGTCGTTGGCGATGCGGACCGCGTCTTCCTCGTCCTCATAGGGGATGATCGTCACCACCGGGCCGAAAATCTCCTCGCGGGCGATCGTCATGTCGTTCCGCACGCCCGAGAAGAGCGTCGGGCGGACGAAATAGCCGGTCTCGACGCCGTCCGGCCGGCCGGGGCCGCCGGCCTCCAGCTTCGCGCCTTCCTCCATGCCCCGGGCGATCAGGCCCTGGACCTTCTCCCACTGGGTCTTGTTGACCA
Source organism: Sphingomonas sp. CBMAI 2297 (assembly GCF_029870595.1). Taxonomy (GTDB): domain Bacteria; phylum Pseudomonadota; class Alphaproteobacteria; order Sphingomonadales; family Sphingomonadaceae; genus Sphingomonas. The sequence continues at coordinate 402,666 of NZ_JAPDIR010000003.1, read as the reverse complement.
GCGGGCCGATATGGCGGCCTTCCTCGGCCGGGTCGCCGGTATGGGTGGCCTTCATCACTTCAGCGGCGGCGGCGGCGACCTGTTCCTGCATGCCCCTGGGCACGAGCAGCCGGGTGGGAGCGATGCAGCTCTGCCCCGAATTCATCAGCACGCTGAACAAGGTGGTCTGCACCGCACGGCCGAGATCGGCACCCTCGAGCATCAGCGAAGGCGATTTGCCGCCCAGCTCCTGATGCACGCGCTTCACTGTCTCCGCCGCGTTCTTCGCGACGAGCACGCCGGCGCGCGTGGAGCCGGTGAAGCTCACCATGTCGACGCCCTTGTGGCGCGAAAGCGCGGTGCCGACGCCGGGCCCGTCGCCATTGACGAGGTTGAACACGCCCGCGGGCACCCCGGCGGCGGCGAGCACCTCGGCGAAGATCATCGCGCAGCGCGGCGCTTCCTCGCTGGGCTTCAGCACCATGGCGCAGCCGGCGGCGAGCGCGGGCGCGACCTTGGAGACGATCTGGTTGAGCGGCCAGTTCCAGGGCGTGATCATCGCGACGACGCCGATGGGCTCGTGCACGACCAGGCTGTTGCCGATCTGCTCCTCGAACTGGAATTCCCGGAGCGCCTTGGCGGCGGACATCAGATGGCCGAGGCCGGAGCCGACCTGCGCGGTCCGGGCCAGGCTGATCGGGGCGCCCATCTCCTGGCTGATCGCCTCGGCCATGTCGCCGGCGCGCGCCTTGTATTCGGCCAGGATCGCCTCGATCAGCGCCACCCGCTCGTCGACGCTGGTGCGCGAGAAGCTTTCGAACGCCTTGCGCGCCGCGGCGACCGCGCGGTCGACATCGGCAGCGGAGCCGAGCGTGATCTCGGTCACGGCTTCCTCGGTGGCGGGGTTGATCACTTCGTGCCGGGTGCCGCCCTGGCTCTCGACCCACTCGCCCCCGATGAACTGCTTCAGATAGCTGCGCATCACTCGCCTCTCCGATTCGAATTTAAGGTATGGAAATGGCGAGTGCGCGCGGGGCTTGCAAGGCGGAAGCGTGCGCCGGCCGAAGAGAAGCCCCGCCATGGCCGCGGAAACCGGGTCGACGCGCCCGGCCGGACGGGCGGCCTCCACACAAAATTCGCTGCGCCGCAACAAGGATGTCATGAATGGCGGCCAACGGCTTCGCGACGGGGGGAAGGGGATCGCTCCCCCGCAAACAGGGAGCTCATCATGTCCGTCCGCTACGCGCTGCTCGCGCTTGCCAGTCCGATCGCTCTGCTCGCCGCCACCGATGCGGCGGCGCAGGAAGCCGCCAGGACCCAGCCGGAAGCCGCCGCGGCGGCGGCGGAGGACAGGGCCGGCGACGGCGAGATCGTCGTCACCGCGCAGCTGGTCGAGCAGCGGCCGATGGACGTGCCGTTCGCGCTCACCGCGCTGCAGGGCAAGTTCCTCGACGATCTGGGCATCACCGAGTTCGACCGGCTCGGCCAGTTCGTGCCCGGCTTCGACGTGCAGAACCAGAGCCCGAACAATCCCGGCTTCGTGATGCGCGGCATCACCTCGGATTCGGGCAGCGCCTTCAACGAGCCGCGCGTCTCGGTCTTCCAGGACGGCGTGTCGATCTCCAAGTCGCGCGGTTCCTATGTCGAGCTGTTCGACATGGAGCGGGTGGAAGTGGCCAAGGGCCCGCAATCGACGCTCTATGGCCGCGGCGCGCTGATCGGCGCGGTCAACCTGGTCCAGGCCAAGGCCGATCCGCACAATGCCTATGGCTATGTCTATGGCCAATATTCGAACTTCAACGGCTATCGGATCGACGAGACGGTGAACCTGCCGCTCGGCGGCGATATCGGCATCCGCGTCGCCAGCCGGATCAAGCAGCGCGACGGCTATGTCGCCAACCTGCTCGGCGGCGAGGCTTTCAACGGCATCAAGTCCGAAGCGGTGCGCGGTTCGTTGCGCTGGGCGCCGGGCGCCTTCACTTTCGATCTGATCGGCAACTATCAGCACGACAAGGCGAGCGGCACGTCGTTCAAGTCGATCGCCTACAACCCGACCGACCCGGTCACCGGCGCGGTGATCGGCGATCGCGGGCGCAATTCGGGCGCGGCGCTGGCCAGCCCGGGCAGCTTCGAGCGCGGCCGTCCGCTGGGCCTCGACCGCGACGTGTGGGGCGTGACCGGCATCGCCAATTATGATTTCTCGCCCAACCTCTCGCTCAACGCGATCGGCTCGTACCGCAAGTTCGCCGGCATCGAGATCTTCGACGCGGACGGCATCTCGCTGCCCGCGCTGACCGCCGCCGAGGATGCGCAGGGCAACCAGACCATGGGCACGCTGCGCCTCACCTGGAAGAACGACCGCTTCACGGCGTTCGTGGGCGGCACCTATTTCCGCGAGAACGGCTTCCAGCGCACGCCGTCGCAGTTCGACGAGCGGGTGGCGCTGGCGCGGCTCACCAATGCGCTGAACGGTGGCGGCGCGATCCCGGGCCGGCCCGCGAGCGACCCGGCGCCGCTGGCGCTGTTCTCGAACACCGCCTTCACCGGCCAGCTGCTCCAGGGCGTGGCGGGCGCCTATGGCGTGGCGCTGTCGAGCGCGCAGGCCCAGGCGATCGCGGCGAACCTCAAGTCCGGCCACCAGGAGACCAGCACCAACTACGGCCGCACCGAGAGCTGGGACCTGTTCGGCGACGTGACCTTCAACGTCGCCGAGGGGCTCGAGATCGGCGGCGGCATCCGCTGGAGCCATGACGCGAAGACCACCGGCTTCTCCTCCGCGGTGAGCAACGGGCGCTCGATCCTGGGCGGGTTCATCGGCGCGCTCGCCCAGCCCGCGGCGACGCGCACCGCGCTGCTCGGCGCGCTGGCGGTGTCGGGCGCCGCGAACATCCCGGCCTCGGCGCTCTATCCGGTGCCGCTGTTCGGCCTGGGCCTGCAGCCCAGCGGCGCCAACGGCCAGCTCTACAGCGCCGACCATAATGACAGCGGCTTCACCTGGCGCGCCACCGCCAAGTACGAGATCTCGCCCGAGGCCAATGTCTACGCCACCTATGCGCGCGGCCGGCGCCCCGAGATACTGAGCGTGAGCGCGCCCGCCGCGCCGGGCGGCGCGGCCCGGTTCAGCGTGCTGCCGTCGGAAACGGTGGACAGCTACGAGGCCGGCCTGAAGACGGCGCTCGCCGACCGCACGCTCTTCATCGACGGTTCGGTGTTCTATTATCGCTACTCGAACTTCCAGACGACCGAGCAGCAGGGCACGGTGTTCGTCACCGTCAATGCCGGCCGGGCCGAGAGCTATGGCTTCGAGGGGCAGGTGAGCTGGCGCCCGGCGAGCTGGGTCAACCTGTTCGGCAGCTATGCCTATAACCATAGCCGTTTCGCGAGCGGCGCGCGCGACGGCAACCGCTTCCGCCTTTCGCCCGATCACAGCGCCGCGCTGGCGGTGCAGTTCAAGGTCCCGGCGGGGCCCGTGACGATCGACTTCACGCCGAGCGTCACCTGGCAGTCCAAGGTCTTCTTCGACGACGACAACGACCTGCCGGCGTTGCAGCGGAACAATCTGGTGCCGGATCTGGTGCAGGACGAAGTGCAGGGCGGCTATGCGCTGGCCGATGCGCGGCTCGGCCTGGAGACCGCCGATGGCCGCTGGCGGTTCGAGGGCTTCGTCACCAACGCCTTCAACCGGAAATATATCAAGGACGCCGGCAATACCGGCGACGCGCTGGGCATGCCGACCTTCATCGCCGGCGAACCGCGCATCTATGGCATCGCCGCGAGCCTGCGGATCGGCAAGCGCTGACGGGTTAAAAGGGGGAATGCGCCCGGTCCTTCGGGGCCGGGCGTGTTTTTGCCCGCCGCCCCGCGCGTTCGGGCGGCATCAGGAAGGCGGCGGGTCGTCCTTGTCCGGCGCGGCCGGCGCGGCTCCGGGCACGCCTCCGGGGATCGGAGCGGCGGAGAAGGGGAGGAAGGAGCCGATCTGGCCCGCCACGCTCCCGATCTGGATACCCGGCCCTGTCTGCGAGTCGGGATGGATGGCGAGCGCGCCGCCCAGCGGAGCGCCGAGCTTGCCGATGGCATGCCCGAAAATGCCCTGCGGCGCAGCTTGGGGTGGGATGGGCAGGAACGGCAGGCCGATGCCGGGGAATTGCGCCGTGAGGCTCTTGATGCCGAGGCCTTCGGCGATCACGTCCCCGGGCGGGAGGCCGAGGGGAATGGGCAGCGCGCCGATGGGCGGAATCGAGCCCAGGCCCGGAATTTCGGGCAGCGTCGCGGGACCCGGCGCACGCGGCGGCGCCTTGTCGGCGGGGCGATCATCCTCGTCCATCTCGGCTCCTTGTTGCGGGTAGGGCGGATCCGGCCAGCCTAATGCGCGCGGGCGGGGCACGTCGAGTCCGGCGGCGGCGCGCGAGGCTCCCGAAACGGAAAGGGCGCCCGGGTTTCCCCGGACGCCCTTCCGCATCGTCTGATTTCGCGCGGATCAGGCCGAATAATACATGTCGTACTCGACCGGCGACGGCGTCATCTCCCAGCGGGCGACCTCGCCGCGCTTGATCTCGACATAGGCCTCGATCTGGTCCTTCGAGAACACGTCGCCCTTGAGCAGGAAGTCCATATCGGCTTCCAGGCTGTCGAGCGCCTCGCGGAGCGAGCCGCACACCGTCGGCACCTGCGACAGCTCGGCCGGCGGCAGGTCGTACAGGTTCTTGTCCATCGGGTCGCCCGGGTGGATCTTGTTCTGGATGCCGTCCAGGCCGGCCATCAGCAGCGCCGCATAGCAGAGATACGGGTTGGCCAGCGCGTCCGGGAAGCGGAACTCGACGCGCTTCGCCTTGGTGCCGGCGCCGTACGGGATGCGGCACGAAGCCGAGCGGTTGCGCGACGAATAGGCGAGGAGCACCGGCGCCTCATAGCCCGGCACCAAGCGCTTGTAGCTGTTGGTGGTCGGGTTGGTGAAGGCGTTGAGCGCCTTGGCGTGCTTGATCACGCCGCCGATGAAATAGAGGCAGGCGTCCGACAGGCCGGCATAGCCATTGCCCGCGAAGGTGTTGGCGCCCTTTTCCCAGATCGAGATATGGGTGTGCATGCCCGAGCCGTTATCTTCCTTGATCGGCTTCGGCATGAAGGTCGCGGTCTTGCCGTACGCATGCGCGACCTGGTGCACGACATATTTGTAGATCTGCATGCGGTCGGCGGTCTGGACCAGCGTGCCATAGGTCAGGCCCAGCTCGTGCTGCGCCGCGGCGACCTCGTGGTGATGCTTGTCGCAGGGCAGGCCCATCTCGAGCATCGTCGCGACCATCTCGCCGCGGATGTCGACGGCCGAGTCGACCGGGGCGACGGGGAAATAGCCGCCCTTGGCGCGCGGACGGTGGCCGAGATTGCCGGCCTCATATTCCTTGCCCGAATTGCCCGGCAGCTCGATGTCGTCGATCGCGTAGTAGCTGGTCGAGTAGCTGTTCTCGAAGCGGACATCGTCGAACATGAAGAACTCGGCCTCGGGGCCGACATAGACGGTGTCGCCGATGCCGAGCGACTTGAGATAGGCTTCCGAGCGCTTCGCGGTGCTGCGCGGGTCGCGGGCATAGAGCTCGCCGGTCGAGGGCTCGACGATGTCGCAGACCAGGATCAGCATCGGGGTGGCCGAGAAGGGATCGATCCACACCGCGTCCAGATCCGGCTTCAGGATCATGTCGGATTCGTTGATCGCCTTCCAGCCCTCGATCGAGGAGCCGTCGAACATCAGGCCGTCGGTCAGCTCGTCCTCGCCGATCACCTTGGCGACCATGGTGAGGTGCTGCCACTTGCCCTTGGGATCGGTGAAGCGGAGATCGATCCACTCGATCTCGTTGTCCTTCACCATCTTCAGAACGTCGCTGGCCGAATTCGCCATTGTTAAGCCCTTTCGCTCTCTTTCGTTGACCCGACGAATCGGGAAAGAATCTTGCCCAAAACGGGCGCTACATCGACGCTATGTTGCGGCGCGTCAAATCGCGTTTTCGTTGCGCTCGCCGGTGCGGATGCGGAGCGCCGTCTCGACGGGGATCACGAAGATCTTGCCGTCGCCGATCCGGCCGGTCTGCGCCGCGGCGGCGACCGCTTCGACCACGCGGTCGGCAAGCGAATCCTCGACCACCACCTCGAGCTTCACCTTCGGGAGGAAGTCCACGACATATTCGGCGCCGCGATAGAGCTCGGTATGGCCCTTCTGGCGACCAAAGCCCTTGGCTTCGGTGACGGTGATGCCGGAGACGCCGACTTCGTGCAGCGCTTCCTTCACTTCGTCGAGCTTGAACGGCTTGATGATCGCTTCGATCTTTTTCACGGTTTCCCCCGAGGCACATGAGGCTTGCCTGTCCGCGCGTCTGGCAAACTTCGTGCCAGAGGCGGGACTCGGCTCGTCCTCTCGGTTGCACGCGCCGCGCCGCTTTAACAAGTGCCTATCAAATGGGCAGCGCGCCACGGGGTGCCGGATTTGGCGGCAGCGGCGAAAGCGTTGCCCGGCGGCAACAAATTGTCCGCGATCGGCTTGTGGAACCGTTTCGGTGGAGTCGCGTTGTGGCGACGAGCGTACCGGGGTGCGATGTATGCAGCCTATGCCCATGGACCTGCCTGCCGAACTGCATCGGCGCGGGAGCGATCTGCCGGACGGCGATGTGATCGTCGCCACGGGGCCGCTCGTCATCATGGCGCACGGGTTGCTGGCGCTCGATCCCGAGGCGCGGAAAACATGCTGGATTCACAGCGAGATCGGCGATCTGGATGCGGCGGGAGCCGAGGAACAGCTATCGTTCTGGTCGGGCACGCCGCACTGAAGACGGGTCGTTTCCCGAAAATTCCATAATTTACGTACTGCCGTTTACTATTTCCGTGAAGTAATAGTGTCCAAAATGGGAATAATGTCTCCGGCAACTCGCATTGACTCCTCAGTCGATCTGGGGATTTATCATGCGAATTGTTCGAATCGGCTCGCGCTTGACTTGGCGCGGGCAGTCGAGCCCCGGCGGCGGTGCGGCCCACTCCCTCCACCCGCCGCATGCGTCCGCCCGGCCCTCCGGCCGCTGGCGGACGCAACCCGTTGCGGGACTTAGGCCGTTGCGGGACTTAGGCCGTTGCGATGATCTGGGCCGGTGCGGGCTCTCAACAGGCCGTCGCGGAGTGCTGCGACAAGGCGGGCCGGGTGCTTCAATAGGGCGGGTTGTCGAGGCCCCTGGGGCTCTTGGTGAAGATCTCGCAGCCGGTCTCGGTGATGCCGATCGAGTGCTCGAACTGGGCCGAGAGCGACCGGTCCCGCGTCACCGCGGTCCAGCCGTCGTCGAGCAGCTTCACGTCCGGCCGGCCGATGTTGATCATCGGCTCGACGGTGAAGAACATGCCGGGGCGCAGCTCCGGGCCGGTGCCGGGGCGGCCGACATGGACGACTTCGGGCGCGTCGTGGAAGATCTGGCCGAGGCCGTGCCCGCAGAAATCACGGACCACGCCGTAGCGATGCTTCTCGGCATGGCGCTGGATGGCATGGGCGACGTCGCCGAGATGGTTGCCGGGCCTGGCCTGTTCGAGCCCGAGCATCAGGCACTCATAGGTGACGTCGACCAGCCGGCGTGCCTTGATGCCGACATCGCCGACCAGGAACATGCGGCTGGTGTCGCCGTGCCAGCCGTCGAGCATCGGCGTCACGTCGATATTGACGATATCGCCGTCCTTCAGCGTCTTGTCGCTCGGGATGCCGTGGCAGACGACATGGTTGATCGAGATGCAGCAGCTGTGCGTATAGCCGCGATAGCCGAGCGTGGCGGGCACGCCGCCGGCGGCGACGGTCATCTCGCGGACGATGTCGTCCAGTTCGGCGGTGGCGACGCCCGGCACGACATGGGGGACGAGCGCGTCGAGAATCTCGGCGCCGAGGCGGCCGGCGCGGCGCATGCCCTCGAAGCCCGCGGGGCCGTGGAGCTTGATCGCCCCGTCACGGGCCTGGGGCATGTCGGCGGTAACGGTCACATATTCGGTCATCGTGGCGATATAGGCGCATCGGCGCCCGGTTGCGAGAGGCAGAAGCGCTCGCCGAGCGTGGCGAAGCCCGCGCCGCTGCTCTCCGCCGCGCGGCGCTTCGCCGCATCGGGGAAGCGCGCCGGATTGGTGTGGTTCAGGTGGATGAAGCGGACCTTGGTGGCAAGCGCGGGCGGCAGGCGGCGGATCGTGTCGGCGATGCGGGGATGGGGAACGCTCTTCATCCGCGCCGGATCGCCGAGCTCGGTATCGTCGAAGAAGGTGCCGTCGAGATAGGCCATGTCCACCCGGGCCAGCATGTCCTCGAGCCGCTGGTCCCATTTGTCCCAGCCGTCGATGTCCGGGAGGTAGAGCGCGCTTCGCCCGCGGCCGGCGATGACGAAGCCCACCGTTTCCGAATATTCGTCGCGGTGCGGGACGAGATAGGGGGTGACGGTGATGCCGTCGGGCAGCCGGGTAGCGGCGCCGGCGGCGAGCGGCCGGAGCGCGATATTGTCCAGGCTGACGAGCTGGCTCCAGGGTCCGTTGCTCCTCAGGAACTCGGCCATGCGCGGCATCGCATGGACGGGAACGCCCCGGCTGTTCGCCGATTCCCGGCCGAGGAACATCAGGCCGGCATAATGGCCGATATGCGCATGGGTGAGGAAGATGCCGTCGATGCCGAGGCCCGGCGTGCGCTTCGGGTCGTGCACGTCGAGCCATTCCAGCTGCTCGCGCAGGTCCGGCGTGGCGTCGAACAGGTAGCGCGCGCCGCTCGCGTGATCGACCAGGGCGAGCGAGGCGGCCCAGGCCCGCAGCGCGGGATCGCGCCAGGCGGGGTCTTCGGGATGGCCGATCTGGGGCGTGCCGGCATCCTGCGAGGTGCCGAGCACCACCAGCTCGGCCTGGCAGGGAGCGGCGGCGGAAAGCGCGAGCGCGGCGAGCGTCGAAAGCATGATCGGAACGCTAGGCGCGGACGGCGCATGCGTCTATGCCGGTCCCATGGGCGAACGCATCTGGACGGCTGGGCTGGCGGTGATCGGCGACGAGATCCTCTCGGGCCGCACGCAGGACAAGAACATCGCCCAGATCGCGAGCTGGCTGAACGTGCAGGGCATCCGCCTGGCCGAGGTGCGGGTGGTCCCCGATGTCGAGGGGCGGATCGTCGAGGCGGTGAACGCGCTGCGCGAACGCTATGACTATTGCTTCACGACCGGCGGGATCGGGCCGACGCACGACGACATCACCGTCGATGCCATCGCGGTGGCCCTGGGCGTCGGCGTGGTGATCCATCCCCAGGCCCGGGCGGTGCTGGAGCGCTATTACGAGACGCGCGGCGGGCTGACCGACGCGCGGCTGCGGATGGCGCGGGTGCCGGAGGGCGCCGAGCTGATCCCGAATCGCATGTCCGGCGCGCCGGGCATCCGCCTGGGCAATCTCTTCATCCTGGCGGGGGTGCCGCACATCACCGCGGGCATGCTCGACGCGCTGACCGGCACGCTGGAAGGCGGGCGCCCGGTGCTTTCGCGCACGATCGGCGCCTGGGTGGCGGAGAGCGAGATCGCCGAGTTCCTGGGCGAGACCGAGCGCGCGCACGAAGGCGTGGCGATCGGCAGCTATCCCTTTTTCCGCGACGGCCGCACCGGCGCGAACTTCGTGGTCCGCGCGACCGAGCAGGCGCTGCTCGATGCGTGCGGAGACGCGCTGATCCGGGGGCTGGCGGAGCGGGGGCTTGAAGCGGTCGAAGGCGGGATCTGACTTTCCCGGGGGGATGGGCATGACGGAATCGAAGCGGCCATTCGGCTTCTGGACGGCGACCGCGCTGGTGATCGGCAACATGATCGGCTCGGGCTTCTTCGCATTGCCCGCCCAGCTCGCGCCCTATGGCTTCACCAGCGTGGCGGCCTGGATCGCGGCGATCGCGGGCGCGCTGGTGATCGCCTGGGTGATCGCCGGCCTCTCGCGCGCGATGCCCGAGGCGACGGGAACGCTGGCGATCTGCGCGCGCGCGCTCGGGCCGCTCCCCGGCGTGCTGATCGCCTGGACGATGTGGGTGGGCGTGTGGGCGGCGAACGCGTTCATCGCGCTCACCGCGGTGCGTTATCTGGCGGTATTCTGGCCGCCGCTGGCCGAATCCTCGCTCAGCCTGGTACTGGCGGCGGTGGCGCTGCTCTGGGGGATCACGCTGCTCAACCTGCGCGGGGCGCGGGCCGCCGGCGAGTTCCAGGTCGTGACGACCCTGGTCAAGCTGGTGCCGCTCGTCGCGATCGTGCTGCTGCTCGCCCAGCTCGGCGCGAAGGGCGAGCTCGCCGCCAGCGCGCATCCGCACACGCCGTTCGATGCCGGCCAGCTGGCATCGGCGGTGACGCTCGCCTTCTTCGCGATGGTCGGGTTCGAATGCGCCGGGGTCGCGGCCGAGCGGGTGCGCGATCCGGCCCGGACCATCCCGCGCGCGACGCTGACCGGCGTGGGGCTGACCGGGCTGCTGTATCTGATCGCCTGTTCGGGGATCATCTTCGCGATGCCGCAGGGATCGGTGGCGGGCGCCAACGCGCCGGTGGCGCTGTTCGTCGAGACCTTCTGGGGGCATTGGGCCGGGCTGGCGGTGGCCGGCTTCGCCGCGGTGGCCGCGATCGGCGCGCTCAACGGCTGGGTGCTGCTGCAGGGCGAGGTGCCGCTGGGCATGGCGCGCGCGGGCGTGATCCCCGCCCGGATCGGCCGGACCAGCGGGCGTGACGTGCCGGTGGCGGCGCTGCTCGCGTCGAGCCTGCTCGCCAGCGTGCTGGTGCTCAGCAACGTCTCGCGCGATACCGCCGCCATCTACGACTTCATGCTGCGGGTGACGACGGCGGCGACGCTGTGGTTCTATGCCGGCACCTGCCTGTCCGCGCTGGTGCTGGGCGTGATGCGGCCCGCCGCCGCCATCGGGCTGGTCTTCGCGCTCTGGGCGATCTGGGGGGCGGGCTATGAGGCGATCGGGCTCAGCCTGTTGCTGATGGCGACGGCGATCCCGCTCTACCTGATGCGCGGCTCAGCCGAGCAGGCGGCCGAGGAGGCTGCGATCCCTTAGGATCTCGTGCGCGGCATTGTGCCCCGGCGCGCCGGTGACGCCGCCGCCGGGATGGGTGCCGGCGCCGCACATGTAGAGCCCGCGGATCGGCCCGCGATAATCGCCATGGCCGAGCACCGGGCGGGCGGCCCAGAGCTGGTCGAGCGACATGTGGCCGTGCATGATATCGCCGCCGACCAGGCCGAACTTGCGCTCCAGGTCGAGCGGCGAGTGGATCTGGCGCGCGATCACCGATGCCTTGAAGTTGGGCGCGTGCCGGGTGACGGTATCGATGATGCGGTCGGCTGCGGCCTCGCGGTGCCGGTCCCAGTCGAGGCCGGGCGCGAATTGCTGGCAGAACAGCGCGGCGACGTGCCGGCCCGGCGGGGCGAGGCTGTCGTCCACCGTGGAGGGGATGGTTATCTCGACGATCGGCTCGTCGGACATGCCCCTGGCCCGCGCGCTCGTATAGGCGCGGTCCATATAGTCGAGCGTCGGGCAGATCATGATGCCGGCGGTGTGATGCTCGCCGGGGCCGGGCAGCACCGTGAAGTCCGGCAGCTCGGAGAGCGCGACGTTCATCCGGAAGGTGCCCGAGCCGGCCTTGTACCGGTCCATCCGCCTGGCGAAGTCGGCGGGCATGTCGGCGCGGTCGACCAGCCGGCGATAGAGCAGGGCGGGGCCGATATTGGCGGCGACGATGCCGGCCGCGATCTCCTCGCCGCTCTCCAGCCGCACGCCGGCGACTCGGTTCCCGTCGACCAGCAGCTTCGCGACCGGGGCCTCCAGGCTGATCTCGGCCCCGGCCTCGGCACAGGCTTCGGCCATCAGCCGGGTGATCGTGCCCATGCCGCCGATCGAATGGCCCCAGGCGCCCTTCTTGCCGTTCACTTCGCCGAAGACATGGTGGAGCAGCACATAGGCGCTGCCGGGCGTGTCGGGGCTGGCATAGTTGCCGACCACGGCGTCGAAGCCGAAGGCCGCCTTGACATAGTCATTCTCGAACCAGCCATCGAGGAAGTCGCGCGCCGACTTCACGAACAGGTCTATCGTGTCGCGCTGCGCCTCGATCGGCATGCCCGCCAGCTTGCGGCCCTGCGCGGCGGCGGCGAGCAGCGCGCGGATGCCGCCGCCGGCATTGGGCGGCGTCCTGAGCGCCATGTCGCGCAGCACCGCGGCGACGCGCTCCAGCGCTTCCTCGTAGCGGGGCAATGCCTCGGCATCCCGGGCCGAGAAGCGGGCGAACTCGGCGCGGGTGCGCGCATGCCCGCCGCCCAGCTTCAGATAGCCGCCATCGTGCGGCAGGAAATTGGAGATCTGCCGCTCGACCACGCGCCAGCCGCGCGCCGGGAGCTTCATGTCGGCGATCACCTTGGGGCGGAGCAGGCTGACCGTGTAGCTGGCGGTGGAGTTGCGGAAGCCCGGATGGAATTCCTCGGTCACCGCCGCGCCGCCGACGACATGGCGGCGTTCCAGCACCCGGACCTTCAGGCCGGCGCGGGCGAGATAGAAGGCGCAGACGAGTCCGTTGTGCCCGCCCCCGATGATCAGGGCGTCGTATCTGGCGGTCATCGGCTCCCTCTTCACTGTCGCATGGGCTTACAATGCGAACGGGATATCCGCCATCGCCGCGTATCGCCGGAAGCCAGGACTTGCATGCATGTGATATGGGCGGATGCGAAGGATTGTCTGGAAAGCAAGGAGAAGCCCGATGCCGATCCCCGCGACAGTGGGCGCGTTCGCCATAGTGCCGCACAACGACCTTGCCGCCGCGATTCCCTTCTGGGAGCGGCTGGGCTTCACTCGGGTCGGGGGCGATGCCGCCTATGCGATCATGACCGGCTGGGGGTGCGAGGTGAACCTCACCCAGGCGGGTTCCGGCCCATGGCGGGTGCCGGAGGAGCACAATCCGTTCGGCGTCTTCATCCGCACGCCCGAAGTGGCGGCGATCGCCGCCCTGGTGGACGACCTGGTCATCCGCCCCGGCGGCGTGCTGCGCCACCGGGAATGGGGCCTCTACGAAGTTGGGATCGCCGGCCCGGATGGCATGCTGATCCGCATCGGCTGGCCGTCCCGGCTGATGGAGCAGCAGCCGGCCCCCGATGGCGGCGATCCGGCCTGAGCTGCCGGAAACGGCCGCTGCGGCTGTCCGTTGGCCCGTTGGGATCCTGCTTCTTCCTGTGCTGGCAAGATAGCGGGACCCCGGCTCAAGGCCGGGGTGACGGAGAAAGAATAATGAGTCCTCGACTCGGGTTTATTGCGTCAGGCCCTTGAGCAGGAACTTGTAGTAGGTGATCGACGGCGCGATCTCGCTGAGCGGGGTGCGCTCGTTGAGGCCGTGGGCGAAGCTGTCCGACCCCTTCATGAAGATCGGGCTGACGCCGTAGCTCGGCACGCCCTTGGCGCGGAACCACATCGAATCGCTGGCGCCCGCCGACATCGCCGGCACGATCGGCACGCCGGGGAAGCGGGCGTGGATGCCGTCCGAGACCAGCTTCATCAGGTCGGGCCGCAGCGGCGAGGCGGGGCTGGCGACGGTGCCGCTGTCGAGCGTCCTGAGCTTGAGCTCGGGGTCGCCGACCACCTTGGTCAGCGTCGCCGCTACGGCCGCGACCGAGGTGCCCGGGAAGATGCGGCAATTGATGTTGGCGGTGGCGCGCTGGGGCAGCGCGTTGGTCGCATGGCCGGCATTGACCATGGTGGCCACGCAGGTGGTGCCGGTCTGGCCGATCAGCCCGGGCTCCGAACGCAGCACGGCGAGCGCCTTGGCATCCCGCTGATTGGCCATGAACGCGCGCATCGCCGCGGCCATCTCCGGATCGGCGGTCTTCGCGCCCTGGACGAAGCCGGCGCGGGTGATGTCGTTGATCTCGCCGGGGAACTGATATGCCTCGATCTTCGCCAGCGCATGGGCGAGCGAATAGATGGCGTTGCTCCTGGTCGGCGCGCTCGAATGGCCGCCCGGATTGGTGAAGGTCAGCTCGTAATCGGCATAGGTCTTCTCGGCGCCCTGCAGTCCGAAGATCTCGGGCTTGCCGTGCTCGTCGAGCGCGCCGCCGCCGCCGTCGATGTTCAGGAGCAGCTCGCCGTCATGATATTGCTCGGCCATCGCGGCCGTGGTCTTCATGCTGGTCTCCTCGTCGCCCGAGGCGAGGAGGATGATGTCGCGCGACGGCCTATAGCCTTCGCGCTTCAGCTGGATCAGCGTGGCGACCATCGTCGACAGGTCGTACTTCATGTCGGTCGCGCCGCGGCCGAAGATATAGCCGTTCTCGACGATCGGCGTGAACGGATCGCGGGTCCAGTCTTCCGGCCTTGCCTCGACCACGTCCATATGGCCGGAGATGTAGATCGGCTTGGCCGCCTTGTCGGTGCCCGGATAGCGGGCCGCCATCCAGGCGGTGTCGCCGATCCGCTCGATGCGGATGTCGGCGGGATCGAAGCCGCCGGCGACGAGCTGGGCTTTCAGATAGGCGGCATAATCGGACGTCTGGTTGCCCGGCCCGGCGACGGTGCGGAAGGCGATGCCGCGCTTGAGCAGCTCGAGCGCCTGCGCCTCCGCCTGGGGATTCTGCTGCGCCCGGGCGGCGGTTCCGGTGAACGCCATCGCGACCAGCGCCGCACCTGCCAGAACCCGCATTACCCGTGTCTCCCATTGCCTGGGCGCGACGCTAGCGCCGGACCGGGGCAGGTCAAACTTGAAATTGCTCGGAAACGCGCGTAGGAGCCCGCCCCGGCCGGGGGACCATTTCCGCCCGGCGATGTGGAGAAATGACGTGTTGGACACGAACGCCCGAAACGGCCTTCTGCCCTGCGTCGCTTCGTTCCGATAGTGCTCGCCTGAGCGCTGTGGGAGCCGAGCGGCGCCCGCAGCATCCGTCTCGATAAACCAGTCAGAGAACCGCGCCGGCCGATGCCGCGCGTCGTGAAGACGCGCGCCTGCGCCTGGGGCGAGCACGGGAATTTATGCACGAACATCAGATCGTCCGGCGGATGCTCCGCCGGATCGGCCGGAACCTGCCGGCCACGGCACCGCTCGCCAAGGCGGTGCACGAATGGGCGCTGCCGCATGTCGACTGGCTCACCGGCTCGGCCGTGGGGGGCGAGGATATCGGCTGGGAGGCGCTGCACGCGGCGACGCTGCGCTGGCGGCCGCTCGGCGAGGTGCGCCCGCAGGTGCTCCAGATCGCCGACGAGTTGGCGTTGCTGCTCGGTTTCGGGCCGCTCGACCATGGGCTGCTCGAGTTGATGATCGCGGCCCGGCGGCTGCCGCGCGTCTATGGGCTGGTCGAGGTGCTTTGCGGCGTGAGCATCGACCTGCCGGGGCTGCTCGGCACGCTTGCCGGGGCCGAGCCGGTCGATGCCGGGCGGCTGGCGCGGCGCTCGGCGGCGGTGCGGCTCGGGCTGGCGAGCTTCGGCCATGACTATCAGGGCCGGGACGAGATCAGCCTGAGCTGGTCGCTCGAGCGGGTGCTCGACGCGGCGCCGCGGCCGGGCCGGCCGCTGCTCGAGGCGCTGGCCGGCCCGTGCCAGGTCGCGCGGCTCGGGCTCGACGACTTCGCGGTGGAGGAGGCGGACTATCTGGTCCGGCTGCTCCGCGGTGCGTTGGCCGAGCAGGCGGCGGGGATCAACCTGCTGATCCACGGGCCGCCCGGCACCGGCAAGACCGAGTTCGCGCGGACTCTCGCCGCCGCGGCGGGCGCGCGGCTGCACGCGGTGGCCGAGGCGGACGAGGACGGCGCCGAGCCCAGGCGCTGGGAGCGCATCGCGGCGATGCAGCTCTCCCAGCGCGTGCTCGGCGGGCGGCGTGGTGCCGCGCTGCTGTTCGACGAGATGGAGGACCTGATCGGCGAGGCCAGCCCGAGCGACGGCGACTGGTTCCAGAAGCGCACGGGCAGCAAGGTGTTCGTCAACCGGATGCTGGAGACCAACAAGGTGCCGGTGATCTGGACGACCAACGCGATCGGCAATGTCGACGGCGCGATCCTGCGGCGGATGAGCCATGTGCTGAAGCTGGGCCTGCCTTCGCGCGGCGCCGGGCAGCGGATGCTGGCGCGCGTGGCGGCGGACGAGGGCGTTACCCCGGGGCACGGCTTCGCCCGCCTGCTCGACGCCGCGCCCGAGGCGGCGACGGTGCTGCGCGTGGCGACGCGGGCCGGAAGGCTGGCGGGCGAGGCGGATGGCGGGGTGCGCTCGGCCGAGGCGCTGGTCAAGGCGCTGCGGGGCGGCGAACTGCCGCAGCCTGGGCCGGGCCTGCTCGACGTGGCGCTCTACGAAAGCGATCCGCCCGTGGCGGAAGTGATTGAGGGCATCGCGGCGGCGGGCGCGGCCGATGTCTCGCTGCTGCTCACCGGGCCGCCGGGCACGGGCAAGACGGCGCTCGCCTGGCACCTGGCGCGGCGGCTCGACCGGCCGCTGGTGGTGAAGCGCGCTTCGGACCTGCTGTCCAAATGGGTCGGCGAGACCGAAGCGAACATCGCCGACGCCTTTGCCGAGGCGCGGCGGCGGGGCGGGGTGCTGCTGTTCGACGAGGCGGATTCGCTGCTCTTCGACCGGACGACGGCGCAGGCGAGCTGGGAAGTGGGGCAGGTCAACGAGCTGCTCACGTGGCTCGACCGGCATCCGCTGCCGGTGGTCGCTGCGACCAACCGTCCGGGGAAGCTCGATCCGGCGACGTTGCGGCGGTTCGTGTTCAAGCTGGCGTTGCGGCCGCTGGGGCGGGAACGGTCGGCGCGGGCATTCGCGCGCTTCTTCGGGATGGACGCGCCGGCGGGGCTCGACGGGCTGACGCCCGGCGACTTCGCGGTGGTGGCGCGGCAGCTCCGGCACCGGCCGGCCAGCGGCGCGGCGGACATCGTCGCGCGGCTGCGGGCGGAAGCGGCGGGCCGGCCCGGCGCAGCGTCTCCGATCGGGTTCTGACGGATCCGATCAGGGCGGCCCGGCGCGATTGTCCGGTCGTCCGGGCTCGACTAGGGAATCATGACGCGAAGGGGGATTTCGATGCTTGCATTTGCCGGTGCCGCGGCGGCGATTCATTTCGACCGGCTCGGCCTTTCGCCCGTCGCGCTGGACCTCGGCTTCTTCCAGCTGCGCTGGTACGCGCTCAGCTATCTCGCGGCGATGCTGCTCGGCTGGTGGTACATGCTCCGCCTGATCCGCCAGCCCGGCGCGCCGCTCGACCGGCGGCAGGTCGACGATCTCGTCTATTACATCTTCGCCGGCGTGATCCTGGGCGGCCGGCTCGGCTATTGCCTGATCTATCGGCCGGAGATCTGGGCGCATCCGCTCGACGTGCTCAAATTATGGGAAGGCGGCATGTCGTTCCATGGCGGCTTCGTCGGCGTGATCGCGGCGCTGTGGCTGTTCACCAGGCGGCAGGGCCTGTCGATGCTGCTTGTGTGCGACTATGTCGCCTGTACCACGCCGTTCGGGCTGATCCTGGTCCGGATCGCCAATTTCGTGAATGGGGAACTATGGGGCCGGCCGAGCAGTCTGCCCTGGGCGATGGTGTTTCCCGGCACGGGAGACGGCATCCCGCGCCATCCGAGCCAGCTCTACGAGGCGGCGCTGGAGGGCGGCGTGACGATGCTGGTGCTGGCCTGGCTGTTCTGGCGGACCGATGCCCGGCTCGTCCCTGGCCGCCTGGTCGGCGCGGGGCTGGTGCTGTACGGGTCCGCCCGCTTCCTGCTGGAGTTCCTGCGCCAGCCCGATGCCGGGCTCGAGCATCTCTGGTGGGGGCTGACCATGGGGCAGACGCTGAGCCTGCCCATGGTCCTGGCCGGCCTCTGGCTGGTCGCCCGCCCAGCCGTGCGGATGCCTGCCGCTTCCTAGACCGCCACGTCCTGCGCCGTCCGGCCTTCGCCGCCGAAGATGCGCAGATAGCGGGCGATCTCGGCCGGATCGCCGGTGGCCTTTGAGGGATTGTCGGAGAGCTTGACCGCCGGGCGGCCGTTCGCGCTGGTCACCTTGGCGACGAGCGAGATCGGCTCGAGCTCGTGGCCGCCCGCCGGATCGCAGCCGCGGAAGTCGTTGGTCAGGTTGGTGCCCCAGCCGAAGCTCATCCGCACCCGGCCGTGGAAGTGGCGATAGGTCGCCTCGATGCTGTCGACGTCCATGCCGTCGGAGAAGATCAGCAGCTTGGTGCGCGGATCGCGGCCGCGCGCCTGCCACCAGGCGATGATCTGCTCGCCGCCTTCGATCGGCGGCATCGAATCGGGGCGGAAGCCGGTCCAGTCGGCAACCCAGTCCGGCGCGTCGCGCAGGAAGGCGGTGGTGCCGAAGGCATCGGGCAGGGCGACGAGCAGGTTGCCGTCATAATGGGCGCGCCATTCCTCCAGCACCCGATAGGGCGCGGCGGCGACTTCCTCGTCGGTCTCCGCGAGCGCGGCGAGGACCATCGGCAGCTCGTGCGCATTGGTGCCGATCGCCTCCAGGTCGTTGTCCATCGCGAGCAGCACGTTCGAGCTGCCGATGAAGCGGCTGCCCAGGCCTTCCTTCAGCGCCTCCACGCACCAGCGCTGCCACAGAAAGCCATGGCGGCGCCGCGTGCCGAAGTCCGAGATCACCAGGTCGGGAAGCTGGCGCAGGCGCTCGACCTTTTCCCACATCTTCGCCTTGGCGCGGGCATAGAGCACGTCGAGCTCGAACCGGCCCTTGCCCTTCAGCGCGGTGCGCGAGCGGAGCTCGTTGACGATGGCCAGCGCGGGGATCTCCCACATCATCGTGTGGGTCCAGGGGCCGGCGAAGTGCAGCTCGAACTGGCCATCGACCCGGTGCAGGTCATATTCGGGCAGCTCGAAATCGGCGAGCCAGGCGATGAAGTCGGGCGCGAACATGCGCTGCTTGCCGTAGAAGCTGTTGCCCGCCAGCCAGATGAGCTCCTTCTTCGAGAAGCGCACGGTGCGGGCATGATCGAGCTGGGCGCGCAGCTCGGCCTCGTCGATCACTTCGGCCAGGCGGACGCGCTTCGTGCGGTTGATCAGCGAGAAGGTCGCCTGCACGTCCGGGTGCAGATGGCGGATCATCTGCAGCATCAGCAGCTTGTAGAAATCGGTGTCGAGCAGGCTGCGGACGATCGGATCGAGCCGCCAGCCATGATTGTAGACGCGGGTGGCGATATCGGTGACGGGCAAGGCTTCCTCCGGATTCAGCCGGTTACGAGATGCAGGGCGTGGGCCGCCGGGCCCAGCGATACGCGACGACCCCAGTCGAACGCCAGAAAGTCCTGCTCCATGCCGTCGGCGAAGATCACCCCTCCGTCGTTCATGCGGGAGGTGACCTGGAGCGGGGCCCGGGCGAGCTTGCCGGCGCGCATCGCCGTGCCGGTGGCGATGCTGGGGAAAGGCTCGCGGACGAACCAGGCGACCGCCCGCTCTTCGGGGGTGAGCGGCAGGCGGTTGCCGGTCGCCTCCATGATCGAGCGGGCCCAGCCGGTGGCGCCGGTGCCCGAGGCGACGATCAGCCCGCTCGAGCTGTGATCCTCGTGCGCGGTGCCGTCGGCGATGCTGTAGCGCGCCGACTGGTGGCTGCGATGGCCGACAAACACTTCGTTGAGCGCGAGCAACCGCTCGCCGGTGTCGAGCGCGGCCTCGACCATCGTGCGCGGCTCGACCGGGGCGGAACCGGCGACGCTGGCGCGCAGCAGCTCGGCGAGATGGCGGAGCGGCACCCGGACCAGCACGCCGTCATAGAGATCGGGCGCGGGATTGATGCCGAGCACCGGCTGGCCGGTGAGGTACTTCGCGACGTTGGCGACCAGCCCGTCCTGGCCGACCGGGACGATCACGTCCTCTGGGCCGAACAGGAAGCGATCGAGATCGCCGCGCTGGACATGCGCCTGGCGCCAGTCGTCGGGCACCCGGGTGCGTGCCTGCTTGAGCGCGTCGTGGAGTTGGCGATCGCGTTCCTCGAGCGTCTCGATCTTCTGGCCGCGCGTTTCGAGGAAGAAGCGGGCCTGCTCGCGCGTGGCATGACGGGCGAGCAGGCCGGCATAGTCGCTCTCGCGGGTGACGAACACGGCGCGGGGGCTGTTGGTGGGCATGATGCCGCCTCTCAGGCCGCCGGCAGTGCCGCCGGGGCGGCATGGTCGCGCCGGAACTCGCCGACCAGGCTGGCGAGCAGGTCGGGCGTAACGTTGACATGCTCGATCGTATCGAGCTTGCCGGCCAGCTCGCGCGCGGCGAGCCCGAGCAGCACCGCGGGCGGCAAATCGCGATAGACGGCGATGTGCGCCTGCTCAGCCTCCGCCTTCGCGCCTTCGACCGTGCGGATGCGTTCGGCTTCGGCGGCCGCCTCGACCTGCTGGGCTTCGGCGGCACCCGTGGCGCGGGTACGGGCATTCTCCGCCTCCTCGGCGATCAGCTGCTTCTCGCGCCGGGCGAGCTCGGTGCGGTTGGCCAGCTCGTTCTCGGCAATCGCGCGCTCCTTCTCGACCGCCAGGGCGCGGCGCTCGAAGGTCGCTTCGTCGGCCTTTTGCTGGAGCGCCTCGAAGGTT
The DNA here is from genome assembly GCF_029870595.1 of Sphingomonas sp. CBMAI 2297. Lineage (GTDB taxonomy): Bacteria > Pseudomonadota > Alphaproteobacteria > Sphingomonadales > Sphingomonadaceae > Sphingomonas. Next base: position 382,162 of record NZ_JAPDIR010000003.1, on the reverse strand, counting down.
GGCGTCTGCAGTGCGCGTTCGAGTTCGGCGGAGGGGGCGAGGTTGGTCAACCGGATCGCGGCGACGGCAAGGCCGATCTCGGCAAGCGCGGGGTCGCGGCCCAGCGCGGTCTCCAGCGCAAGCCGGAGCGGCTCGGGCCCGGCATCGAGCAAGGTGCGCACCGGCGCCTGGGCGAGATATTGCAGCACCGCCTGGTTGACGAGCCCGGCGAGGCGCGTTTCGATCCGCTGGATCGGCTCCGCGAGCCAGACGCCCGAGCGCAGGCCGATGCTGAAATCGACACGGCTGGCAAGCAGCTCGGGATCCGCGACGCGCCAGGTTAGCGTGCCCTGGACCGCGACGGTCTGGAAATCCTGGCTGCGACCCTTGACGAAGATCGCCATCTCACGGTCGTCCATCGGCAGCTCGGCGATGCTCGCGGTCTCCGGCCGGAACCAGAAGACCAGCCCGCGCCCGCTCTGGCGCACCCGGCCCTTGCGATAGCGCAGGACATGGTTGCTCGCATCGGCGCGAAGCTGCGCGGCGAAGGGGAAATTGCGGATATAGGCCATCATTGCTCTCCCTGGTTCGGGTTACGGTACCGATAGAGTTCGGCGGGGCGGAACGAAGCGCCGGTCTCGCGCTCGCCGGTCGGCTCCAGCCAGCCGCGATCGAGCATGCGGCGGCGGAAGGCGGGCTTGTTGAGGCGAGTGTCGAGGATTGCCTCGTACACGTCCTGGAGCGCGCGCAGCGTGAAGCGCTCGGGCAGCAGGGCGAAGGCGATGCCGGAATAGTCGAGCTTGCCGCGCAGCCGCAGCATCGCGACGCCGAGCATCTCGCCATGGTCGAAGGCGAGAGCGAGCGGCGCTCCCTCGGCGGGCCGGACCTCGACCGGGCCGCCGGCCTCGCCCTGCCAAGGCACGGTCAGCTCGGCGAGCGCCAGCTCGGGCGCGGCCTTGAGCGCGGCGGCGAAGGCGGTGGCCGGGATCAGCGCGAAATAGGCGACGCTGATGATCCGCATGCGGGGATCACGGTCGACCGCGCCGAAGGTGTAGAGTTGCTCGACCCAGGCATCGGCCATGTGCGCCTTTTCGGCGAGGATGCGGCGCGCGGCCGCGTCCAGGCTCTCGCCGATGCCGACGAACCCGCCGGGCAGCGCCCAGCAGTTCTGGAACGGATGCTGGTCGCGGCGAGTGAGCAGCACGGCGGGAGCGCCGTCGACCACGCTCATCAGGATCAGGTCGACCGCCACCGACGGGCGCTCGAACGCCGCCGGATCATAGCTTTCGAGAAAGGCGGCTTCGCCCATTCGCATCACCTTATATCCATCTTGCGCTTTACTTATGTGCGAATAAGATATATGTCAAATACGGAACCGGAGACGGGTGATGAAAAATTTTGTGATCGTGGTGGACATGCAGCGGGATTTCGTGGCGGCGGACGGCGCGCTGCCGGTGCCGGGTGCCGGGGATATCGTCGCGCCGATGCGGGACTGGCTGGCCGGGCTGCGGCCGGAGAAGACCGAGGGTGTTCTGTTCACCTTCGATACGCATGTGCCCGAAATCTACGCGGCGTCCGAAGAGGCGAAGCAGTTCCCGCCGCATTGCGTGAAAGGCACGCCGGGCTGGCAGCTGGTGGTCGATCCAGGTGCGGTCGATCCGGCGATCCCGACCTGGCGGCTGGAAAAGGGCGTGTTCGACATGTGGGCCGAGGAGGGGATCGGGGTCGCGCCGATCGACGGCGACCGGCTCCGGTCACGCAACCGGTTCTTCGGCGATCTCGCTCGGGCCGGGATAGAGGAAGTGACGGTGATCGGTGTCGCGGCGGACTATTGCGTGCGCTGGGCGGTGGAAGGGCTGCTCGAGCGGGCCTTCAACGTGACGGTGCCGTCGACGCTGACGCGCGGCATCGAGCGCCAGATCGACAGGGTTGCCGTGGAGCAGTGGCCGGAGCGGCCGGTGGAGATCGAGTGATGGGCGACATTCGCAAATCGAAGATGCTGTCGCTCTGGCTGCGGCACGACCCGGGGGCGGGCGGGCTGGTGCTCGATGCTCAGGGCTGGACCGAGGTGGACGCGGTGCTGGCGGGGCTCGCCCGGGCGGGCGTCGCCTGCGGCTGGGACGAGCTACTCCGGCTTGTGGAGGAAAGCGACAAGCAGCGCTTCGAGCTTTCCGGCGACGCGGCGCGGATCCGGGCGCGGCAGGGGCATTCGGTGGCGGTGGCGCTCGACTGGCCGCGCACCGCGCCGCCGGCCCTGTTGTGGCATGGCACGGTCGCGCGTTTCCTGCCGGCGATCCTGGCGGAGGGACTGAAGCCGATGCGGCGCCATCACGTCCACCTCTCGGGCGATCGCGATACTGCGACGCGCGTGGGGCAGCGGCGCGGGGCGCCGGTGCTCCTGGCCGTGCGCGCGGCGGCGCTTGCCGAAACCGGCCGGGATTTCTTCCTTACCAGCAACGGGGTGTGGCTTACCGAGGCGGTGCCGCCCGCGTTCCTCGAACCTTGGGAGCCGAAATGATGCGTGCCGATCGCGTGCCCTCGCTATGGGAGTGGTTGCTGCTCTGGGTGTGCCTGAAGCTGTTGTTCCGCAGGCGCCGGCCGCCGCCGCACCACCTGAAGCTCCGGCACTGAGCGGAGCGGCTTGACAGAATCGGCAAAAGCGGGGATTTCGGCGGGCCCGAGCGGGTATGGTGAAATGGTATCACAGGAGCTTCCCAAGCTTCTAGCGCGGGTTCGATTCCCGCTACCCGCTCCAACTTCCCCTTGATTCCGAAACAGTTGCCGCGAATCGCGGGCGATGCGCCATGCGTGGTTCCCACGCGCGATTAAATCAGACTATTGTGCAAGCCATGCTCCGCTGGCTCTCCGCGCTCGCCCTTTTCCTCGCCGCCCCCGCATTCGCCCAGGTGCCGCATCTGGAAGGCGGGCGGCTGATCGTCGACGGGAAGCCGTTCCTGATCCGCGGAGGCGAGCTGGGCAATTCCTCGGCCACCGATCGCGCCTGGCTGGCGCCGCACTGGCCGCGGCTCAAGGCGCTGCATCTCAACACGGTGCTGGCGCCGGTGACCTGGGAGGCGATCGAGCCGGAGGAGGGCAGGTTCGACTTCGCCGGCCTCGACTGGCTGATCGAGGATGCCAGGGCCCATGACATGCGGCTGGTGCTGCTCTGGTTCGGCACCTGGAAGAACAGCATGTCGACCTATGTGCCCGCCTGGGTGAAGCGTGACGGCAAGCGCTTTCCGCGCTCGACCGGCAAGGACGGGCAGCCGCAGGATATCCTCTCGGTGTTCGGCGCGGCGACGCGCGATGCTGATGCGCGGGCCTTTGCCGCGTTGATGAAGCATCTGAAGGCGATCGACGGCGACCGGCACACGGTGCTGATGGTGCAGGTGGAGAATGAGATCGGCTTCCTGCCGACCGCGCGCGAGCACGGCCCGCTGGCGGATGCCGCCTTCGCGAAGTGGCGGGGCGGCGAGGAGGCGTTCACCGCCCATCATTATGCGCGCTGGGCCAATGCCGTGGCCGAGGCGGGCAAGCGCGAATATCGGCTGCCGATGTTCGTCAACGGCGCGCAGGGGCGGCCGGGCAAGCTGCCGGGCGACTATCCGAGCGGCGGGCCGCTCGCGCACCTGATGCGGACATGGAAGGAAGCCGCGCCCGCGATCGACATGCTCTCGCCCGACATCTACTTCCCGAACTTCGCCGGCATCGCCGACGGCTATGCCGTGCCGGGCAACCCCTTGTTCGTGCCCGAGGCCAATCAGGCGGGCGACCCGCGCGCGCCGGCCAATGCGATGCGCGTGATCGGCAAGCACGGCGCGATCGGCTTCAGCCCCTTCGCGATCGAGAACATCGCCGACCGGGACCGGCTGGGCGGTTTCTACGCGATGCTCGAGCAGCTGACCCCGGCGCTGTTCGCCGCCCAGGCGCGTGCGGGGTTCGCGCCGCCGGTCAGCTTCGAGGGCGTGGTCGACAGTGCGCCGCAGGCGGCGACGCTGGGCGGCTATGCGCTGACCATCGGCTTCGTCGATCCCTGGACGCCGAAGGACAAGCAGGAGCCGGGCGAGCATGGCGGGATCCTGCTCTGGCTGGGTGGCGAGGACTATCTGGTCGCGGGCAGCGGGATCACGGTGACCTTCGGGCCGCGCACCGGCCTGGATTTCGTCGAGGAAGGCAGGTTCGTCGACGGGAAATGGGTGGCCGGCCGGAAGCTCAACGGCGACGAGACGCATCAGGGCCGGCACGTCCGCCTGCCGCCCGGGCAGTTCGGCATCCAGAAGGTGCGGCTCTATCGTTATTGAGACCCGAGTGAGCCAAATCATATCCCGAGCGTTACGATCCTGATGGAAAGACTCTGGTTCATTACCAACCCCGGCTCGGGATCGACCACCAAGGCCAAGTGCGATGCGCTCGAAGCCGTGTTCGCGGAGCGCGGGCTGACGCTTGTCGGCCGCACCGCGTTTCCCGCCGAGGCGATGCCCGACGGCGCGGAGCTCGACCGGGACAGGGTCGACACGGTGGTGCTGTTCGCGGGCGACGGGACGATCAACGCCGCGCTCTCGGCGCTGCGGACCTGGGAGGGCAGCTTCCTGATCCTGCCGGGCGGGACCATGAACCTGCTCGCCAAGTCGCTGCACAGCACGCTCGATCCCCAGGCGATCATCCAGGCCGCGCATGACGAGACGACGCGCATCGCCTTGCCCTATATCCAGGCGGCCGGGAATCGCGCGTTCGTTGGGCTGATCATGGGGCCGGCCACCGCCTGGTTCCGCGCGCGCGAGGCAGTGCGCAAGGGCGCGCTCAGGCGGCTGTTCCAGGCCGCGAACGTCGCGTGGAGCCGTACCTTTGGCGGCAGCGGAATTCGCGTCTCGGGCGTGTCGGCGCTTGCGGGCCGCTATCAGGCGGTGTTCGTCCGGCCCGAGCGGGGCGAGCTGCACGTGGCGGCGGTGGATGCGCGCGACTGGAGCGCGATCGTGCAGCTGGGCTGGGAATGGCTCACGGGCGACTGGGTCGCGGCGCATGCGGTGAGCGAGAGCCTTACCCGCGAGCTTGCCGCCCGCGGGAAGAAGCCGGTGCTGGCGCTGTTCGACGGCGAGCCGGTGTCGCTCGCACCGGGAACCCCGATCACGGCGGGGATGAGCCGCAAGGCCTTCATCGCGACGCGCGCAGGGCTGGGATGACGCGGCTCTTCCACGTCAGCGACGTCCATTTCGGGCGCGAGGATCGCGCCGCGGTCGACTGGTTCGCCGCGCGGGTCCGCGAGGAGCAGCCCGACGCGGTGATCGTGACCGGCGACCTGACCATGCAGGCGCGGGCAAGGGAATTCTCGGCCGCGGCGCAGTGGCTCAAGGGCCTTGGCCGGCCGGTTACAGTGGAGGTGGGCAATCACGACCTCCCCTGGTTCAACCTCTGGGCGCGCTTCGTCACGCCCTATAAACGCTACCACGCGCTCGAACGGATGATCGAGCGGCCGCTCGACATGAAGGGCGTGGCGGTGGTGCCGCTCAAGACCACCGCGCGCTTCCAATGGCGGCTCAACTGGGCGAAGGGCTATGTCAGCACCCGGGCGTTGCGGGCATCGCTGGCGCTGGTCGAAGCGGTGCCGCCGGGCGGCCTGGTGTTCGTCGCCTGCCACCATCCGCTGGTGGAGGGCGGCACCCGGATGACTTCGGAGACGCATCGGGGGCCGGAAGCCCTGGGCGCGCTGGCCCAGGCCGGGGTGGACGCCGTGCTCACCGGCCATGTCCATGACCCGTTCGACATCGAGCGGCGGATCGGCGAGCGCACGGTGCGGCTGATCGGGGCGGGCACCCTGTCCGAGCGCGTGCGGGCGCGGCCGCCTTCGTTCAACGAGATCAGCGTGGCGGGCACGGGCTTCTCCACCCGGGCGCGGTTCATGGGGGAGGGGAGCGTTCCCCTCTGATCACCGTTTCGAGATGTCCTGCCCGAACACCAGCAGATTGCCGTCCGGCGCCACCACCATCAGCTCGCGCTGACCATAGATCTGGTCGACCGGCCCATGGATGTCGCCATCGTTGAGCAGGGATGCCTTGGGCTTCAGCTCCGCGGCGATCGCCTCCACATCCTCCACGTCGACATAATAGCAGAAGCGGCGATTGCCCGGCGGAGCGCCATCGTCGCCGACATTCTCCAGCAGGCGGAACCCCGCCTGCTCGCGCTGGACATAGGCATAGTTGGACGTGCGGAAATAGAGCGTGAAGCCCAGCACCTCGGTGAAGAACCAGACGGCCTTCTCGAAGTCCGGCACATGCATGAACGGTGTAACGCGATAGAGATTGGCCATCGTCCGCCTCCCCGAAAGGCGCGCCCCATTACCGGAGCGGAACGATAGCGCAATCCCGATACGCAGTTAAGCGCGGGACAACCTAAGTTCGGAACAGGCCCAGCGGCCCGCGCCCGCCCGTGCTCCAGGTCGACCAGTTGGGGAAGACATAGGGCAGGTCGGCATCGGCGACGCCGTGCCAGCGGGCGATCGCGCCGATATATTCCTCCTGCGCCACGCCGGGCACGAAGCGGCCCTCGCTGCTCACATCTGTCGCGCCGCCGAGCACCGGGTCCGGATAGGCGCCGAAGATGCCGCCGGGCGCGACATTGCCGCCCACCACCAGGTGATTGCTGCCCCAGGCATGATCGGTGCCGTTCTGGGCATTGCCGCGATAGGTGCGGCCGAAGTCGCTCATCGTGAAGCTGGTGACGTTCTCGGCCATGCCGATCGCCTGCATCGCGCGGTGGAAGCCGGCCAGCGCCATGGCGAGGTCGCCGAGCAGGCCCGCATGGGTGCCGGTGTCGTTGTTGCCGCCATTGGTCTGGCCCGAATGATTGTCGTACCCGCCCTGGCTGACGAAGAAGGTCTGGCGGCCATGGCCCAGGCTGCCGCGCGCATCGATCATCCGGGCGACGCGCATCAGCTGGCGCGCGACGTCGCTGGTGAGCGCGGCGCCGGTCGCGGGATTGACGAAATAGCCGTCGAGCGCGCTGTTCGCCGAGATGATCGTGTTGGCGGTGGTCGCCTGGTCATAGCTGGCATTGATGTCGCGCGCGCTCGCCTCCGCGACGTCGCCCAGGCCGGTGGCGGAGGAGAAGCTGGCGAGCGCGGCGTTCTTGGCGTTGTTCGCCGCGTTGCTCATGCTCGAATAGCCCGAGCGGGTGAGCGTGCCGGTGGACGGCAGCACCAGCGCCGAGCTGGTCTTGCCGATCACGGCCAGGTTCGAGCCGGCGATCGAGATCATCGACGGGACCGCGCCCGTGCCCATCCGGTCGGTCAGCCGCCCCATGAAGCCGTCGGTGGCGAAGTCGCGGGCGCGCAGGCCCTGCCAGTGCGCCTGCTCGTCCGAATGGCTGAGCAGGTTCATCGGGCGCAGATCGGCGCGCGACTGATAGGTCGCCTTGGTGAGCGGCGCATAGAGCGTGCCGGCATTGAGGACGAGCGCCAGGCTGCCTTCGTCCCAGAGCGGGCGCAGCGCCGCCATCGCCGGATGGAGCGCATAGGGCGCGCCGGTCAGCGCGGTGAGCTGGCTCGCCTTGATGCCCACGGTGCCGCGTGAGGCCAGATACTGGGCATGCCGGGCATCGGTGGGGATCACCATGTTCCAGCCGTCATTGCCGCCGAACAGGAACACGCCCACCATCGCGCGATAGCTGCCGCTCGGCGCGGCGATGGCGGTGGTGCGGCCGAGCTGGCCGATCGCGGCGAGCGCGCCGGTGCCGGCGGTGACCTTGAGGAAGTCGCGTCGGGAAATCGTCATCGGTCCGGCTCCTCAGCGGTCGACCAGGAACATCGGGCTCGTGGCCGCGACGTAGAGCATCATCTGGGCGCGGCGGCGCGCCTGGACATTCGCATCGGCATTGGTGATCGGCGTGGCGGCGGCCTTGAGCGCGTCCTTCTGCGCCTGGTTCAGCGTATTGGCGAACAGGGTCAGGTCGATGCGGGAGACCATCGCGTCGAGATCGGTGCCATAGGCTTCCCAGCTCGCCCATAGCGGCTGGGTGAGCGAGGACATGGGCAAGCCGGAATCGAGCGCATATTCGCTGCGACTGGCATCGCCCGAGACGGTCCAGTCATAGACGAAATTGTGCCAGCGCAGCACGTTGGAGGTGTTGAGCAGCTTCGAGGCCGGGCTCTTCAGCACGGTGGATCCGGGCAGCGGGAAATCGTCCGGATAGAAGTTGAACACCGAGGGCGCGCGGAACACCGGCTGGCCGAGATTGCTGTCGCGGGTCGTGAAGACATAGCCGTCGGTCGCGAAGCCGATCGCGCGGGCGAGCGCGGTCATCAGCAGCACCGGTTCCTTGAGCTTGCCGCTGGTGCCGGTGGGGGCTGCGCGCGCCGCGCCGTCGAGCAGGACGGCGCGGACCACCGCCTTCATGTCGCCGCGCACGCCCTTGCCATTGTCGGCGAACACCGCCGCCACGCGGCCGATATAGGCCGGGCTCGGATTGGCGGTGACGAGGTGGACGATCATGTGGCGCGCGACGAAGGGCGCGGTGGAGGCGTTGTTGAACGCGGCATCGACCACCGCCGCGACACTGGCTTCCTGCGTGGCACCCGCGGCGACGGTGACGCCGAGGAACTTCTTCTCCGTCGTATCGTAGCGCGTCGCGACCTGGATCATCGGCTTGGCATAGTCGCGGGCATTGCCGTCGGTGATCGCGGCGCCGCCGACCCGGGCATAGGTCCAGCCGGTCAGCGCCCTGGCGACGCCCTTGATGTCGTCGGTGGCGTAATTGGGAACGGCCGCGCCGCTGCCGTCGCGCTTCAGGCTGCCGTCCATGTTCAGCTGGTCCGGCCCCATCGAGAACAGCTGGAGCAGCTCGCGGGCGTAATTCTCCGACGGGCCCGACTTGTTGCTGTCGGCCATGTCGAGATAGTCGCCCATATAGCCGCTCATCGTCACCTGCTGGAGGATGTCGCGGTAATTGCCGAAGGCGTTGGCGAGGAAGATCTGGTTGAACGCGGCGATGCCCGCCGTCGAATTCACCTCGGCTTCGGAGGCGACGATCATCTGGCCGAGCGCGAAGGCGGTGCGCTGGCGCAGCTGGTCGGAGCCGGCGACGGCGTTGGCGTAGAAGCGCATCGCCACCGGCGTGCGGCTGAAATGGGCGCGCGAGCAGACCGTGTCGTTGCTCGCGCAAAAATCGCGACGCACTTCGGTGGCGAGATCGGCATAGGAACTGCTGGATGCGGCGAGTTGCTCGTCGACCCAGGCAGTGGCGCCGAGCTGCCTGATCCGCGCGACCAGATCGGGGGTGGGGCCGAAGCTTGCCTGCTTGGCGAGGCGCGCGGCATCCCCCTCGGTGAAGACGGCGGGCGCGGGCGTCGGCGCGGGTGCCGCGACCACGCCGCCGCCACCGCCGCCCGAGGCCCCGCCTCCTCCGCCCGAATCGCAACCCGCGAGCGCGAGCAAGCCAAGCGCCGCGCCAAGCACGGCCGGTTTTCTTTGCCGGAACACCAATTTCCCCCGCCCGCCGCGAGAAGCCGCAGCCTGCACGGGTCTGCATAGTTTGCCGGCGGATTCCCAACAACCTGCAGAAATACCTAAGGCGGGGTTCAGTGCGATTGCAACGGGCGCAATGCCGCTGGCTTGGCCGATGGTTGCGCTCTCGTAATGGCGCGGCCGGCGACGAAGCGAGCCGAATGCGGGATGGAACGCCCGATGCGAAGGCGGTTGACTCCCCGGCAATCGTGTCTCATATTTCTGTTATGACAGAAACTACGGACAATGCTGTTCAGTTGCCGATCGCGGTGCAGCAGTTCGTGCTGCACTGGGGCGAGATGGGCGGGCAATGGGGCGTCAACCGCTCGGTCGCGCAGATCCACGCGCTGCTCTATCTCTCCGATCGCCCGCTCAATGCGGAGGAGATCAGCGACACGCTGCGCATCGCGCGGAGCAACACGTCGAACAGCCTGAAGGAGCTGCTCGGCTGGAAGCTGATCCGCCGGGTGCCCGTGATGGGCGACCGGCGCGACCATTATGAGGCCGAGGTCGACCTCATGCAGATGCTGACCCGCATCGCCCAGGGCCGCAAGGAGCGTGAGATCGATCCGGCGGTGGCGGCGCTGCGCGTGTGCACCGAGGAAGCCAGGCGCGACGGCCGTATCTCCGCCGTCGCGCGCGGACGCATCGAGGCGATGCAGGATTTCGTCGTCACGATCGACGATTGGTACCAGCAGATGATGAGCGTGCCGCCGGGGCGGCTGATGATGCTGATCCGGCTGGGCAAGCGGGTCCTGGCGTTTCTGCCGAAGAGCAAGTCCGAATAGCGACCGGGTGGCCGCGGAAAGGGTGGCGATGGGAATGCCGATCGGAGCTGCGGCCCATGGCTATGTGCCGGGTTCGCTGGCCCGCTATGCCGGCTGGCGCCGCAGGCCGGCGCCATGCCGCGACGATGCCGAGAGCCCCTTCGCCCGGCTGCTCGGCGAGCGCTGGCTGTTCCTGCCGCCCGCGACGCGCCGCCGTTTCCTGCGCAAGATCGAGGCGGGGGCCTGTGTCTCCTATCTCGGCGAAGTCGCCGAATGCCGGATCAGCCGGGCGGGATGGGTGCTGGCGCAGGCCGCGCGGCTGATCGGCGCGCCGCTGCCGCTCGGCGCGGACCTGGGGGTGTCGGCGAGCGTGAGCGTGACGGCCGATGCCGATGGCCAGGGGCAATATTGGACGCGGCAATATGGCCGTGCACAGGGTTTTCCACAGGTTATCCACAGCGCCAAGCGCTTTGCCGGGCCGACGGGAATCGAGGAATATCTGGGGCTTGGCGTGGGGATCGCGCTCCGGCTCGAGGAGGCGGGCGGGGCATTGCTGTTCGTCGGCGACCATTATTTCCTGAAGCTGGGCGGGCTGCGCCTGCGGCTGCCCGGCTGGGCGATGCCGGGGCAGTTGACGGTGGGGCATATGGACATTGGCGGCGGACGGTTCCTGTTCAGCCTCGACCTGGTGCATCCTTGGCTTGGCGAGCTGGTCCACCAGCTCTGCGTGTTCGCGGATCCGGCGGAATGAAGGAGGATCTGCGCGTTCTGCTCGCGGCTCTGGCGGCAATTCTCGCCCCCGCGATGCTGGGCACGGTCATTCTTGCGATGGCCGTGGGCTACTGGAACTGGTCGGGCATGGCGTTGGGGTTCGGGATCGGGTGCGTGATTGCGTTCCTGCACCTTTTCTTTCTGGGCTGGCCTGCCTGGTTCGCGATGTCGAGGCGGATGCCGATGCGCTGGTGGAACGCCGGGGGGCTGGGGCTCGTGGTGGGCCTCGCCCCGGCGGCCCTGCTCTCGATACTGCTCGCCGGGCCGCGCGTATCGGTCAGGGATTGGCAGGATACCGCAAGGATTTTGCTCTTCTGTGCTGCCTGCGGTGCAAGTGCGGGACTGTCGGTCCGAGCGGTGCGCGGCGTCGATCCGCGATTGGGTACGGGGACGCGGGGATGAGCCGCATCCTCGTCATCGGCGGCTATGGCGGGTTCGGCGCGCGGCTGAGCCGGCGGCTGCTCCGTGCCGGGCACCGGGTGCTGGTGGCAGGCCGGCGCTTCGACCGGGCGGCGGCCTTTTGCGCGGGGCTGGAGGGCGCCGAGCCGGTGGTCGCGGACCGGACCAGCGGCATCGGCATGGTGCTGGCGCGCGAGCGGCCCGAACTGGTGATCGATGCCGCCGGCCCTTTCCAGGGCAGCGGCTATACCGTGCCCGAAGCGTGCATCGCGATGCGCATCCCCTATCTCGACTTGGCGGATTCGCGCGATTTCGTGACCGGGATCGCGGCGCTGAACAAGGGCGCCGAGGTGAAGGTGCCGGTCGTCAGCGGAGCCTCGAGCGTGCCGGCGCTCTCGGGCGCGGTGGCGCGCGCGCTGGCGGAGGGGCTGGCCCGGGTCGAGCGCGTCGACATCGCGATCAGCGCCTCGAACCGGGCGGTGGCGGGGCCCGCGGTGGCGGCGGCGATCCTTTCCTATGTCGGCAGGCCGGTGCGCGTCTGGCGCGGCCAGCGCTGGACGCGGGCTACGGGCTGGCAGGAGCTGCGCCGCGAGCATTTTGCCATTGAAGGCGGCGGCGCGCCGCTACGCCGCTGGATCGCGCTGGCCGAAGTGCCCGACCTCTCGCTGTCGCCCGATCTGCTGCCCGGCCGCCCCGCCACGACTTTCCGCGCCGGCACCGAGCTCGGCTTCCAGATGCTCGCCCTGTGGCTGCTGAGCTGGCCGGTCCGCTGGGGCTGGTGCGGCACGCTGCGCGGCGCGGCACCCTGGCTGCACAAGCTCCAGCGGATCACTGGCTGGGCGGGGGGCGACCGATCGGCCATGTCGGTGACTCTGGTCGGGACGGGCGTCCGCCGGCGCTGGACGCTGATCGCGGAGAAGGGAGACGGGCCCGAAATTCCCACGCTGGCGGCGGAACTGCTGGCCGAGGACATTCTGGCCGGCCGCGTGCCGCCGGGCGCGCGGGATGCCAGCCGGCTGCTGACGCTCGACCGGTTCGAGCCGCTCTTCGCCGGGCTGGCCATCCGCCACGCGGTGTGCGAGCGCCCGGTCGAGCCGCTCTATTCCCGGGCGATGGGCGCGCGCTTCGCCGGGTTGCCGGAGCAGGTGCGCGCCATGCACGCGCTGCACGGCGATGCAGGGGCGACCGGGGAAGGGGAGGTGCGCCGGGGCGCCGGGCTGGCCTGGCTGGTCGGGCGGGTGATGGGGTTTCCGCCGAGCGGCAGCTATCCGCTGCGCGTCGCCTTCGCGGCCAGGGGCGGCAAGGAACGCTGGACCCGCGACTTTGGCGGCCACGCCTTTTCCAGCGAGCTCGGCCAGGCGGGGCAAGGTGTCGCCGAGCGCTTCGGCCCGCTGCGCTTCGCCTTCGACCTGCCCTCGGATGGCGACGGGTTGCGGATGGTGTTGCGGCGCTGGAGCGCGTTCGGCGTGCCGATGCCGCGCCTGCTGGGCCCGCGGATCGCCGCGCGCGAATGGCAGGAGGACGGGCGCTTCCGCTTCGAAGTGGGGGTGGCCCTGCCGCTGCTCGGCGAGGTGGTCCATTATGCCGGCTGGCTGGAGCGCGCCTAGCGCAGCCAGCGCGCCATTTGCGGATAGGCGGGGAGGCCGAGCGTCGCGGCCTGATGCGGTTCGGCGGCCATGCCGAAATATTGCAGCATCGGCGGCCCCGGGCCCGCGCCGTTGTCGAAAGCGAGCGCCAGCGCCTCGCCGCCGCCGAGATAGCCATCCGGATGGAACAGCGTGCGCGTGTCGATCCCGATCGCGCGGGCGGCGGCATAGGACCAGGCGATGGCCGCCATCTCCTCGCCGGGATCGTCGCGGACCGCGCATAGCGTCGGGCGATCGGCGGGATCGGTGACGGCGACATGGCCGGCCTCGTGGAGCAGGTCGCCGGGATGGAAGGGGCGGGCGGGGTCGAGCACCAGCCCGCCGCTTCGAATCTCGATGCCGGGCAGGAAGCTGTCGCCCGCGATCCCGCCCCGAGAAACCGGGATCCCGATCTCGGCCAGAAAATCCAGGATACGGATCGTGTCGGGGTGATCGAGCGACATGGCGCCAAACTAGCGGCTTGGACCAGATACGAAAAGGGCGGCCCGTCGCCGGACCGCCCCTTCGTTGTTCCGTGAAGAACCGCTTAGCGCTTCGAGAACTGGAAGCTGCGGCGAGCCTTGGCCCGACCGTACTTCTTGCGCTCGACCGTGCGGCTGTCGCGGGTCAGGAAGCCCGCGCGCTTCACCGGGGTGCGCAGCGCCGGCTCATACTTGGTGAGCGCCTGGCTGATGCCATGCTTCACCGCGCCGGCCTGGCCCGAAAGGCCACCGCCCTTGACGGTGCAGACCACGTCATACTGGCCCTCGCGCTCGGTGATGCCGAACACCTGGTTGATGACGAGACGCAGCGTCGGACGCGCGAAATAGACTTCCTGGTCACGGCCGTTGATCGTGATCTTGCCGGTGCCCGGCTTCAGCCACACGCGGGCGACGGCGTCCTTGCGGCGGCCGGTCGCATAGGCGCGGCCGAACTTGTCGAGCTCCTGCTGGCGCAGCACGGCCGGGGTCGACGGCTCGTCCAGCTGGCCGGCGAGATACGCCTCGGCGCGGTTGTCGGACGAAGCCTGGGCCTCGGTGGCCACGGCCTGCTCGCCGGCGGCGATGGCGCCGAGATCGGAAAGGGACTGGCGGTTGTCGGACATTATGCGCCCACCTTGTTCTTGCGGCTCATGCCGGCGATGTCGAGGACCTGCGGGTTCTGCGCTTCGTGCGGATGCTCGGCACCGTTATAGATGCGCAGGTTGCGCATCTGCTGGCGGCCGAGCGGACCGCGCGGGATCATGCGCTCCACGGCCTTTTCGAGCACGCGCTCCGGGAAACGGCCCTCGAGCACCTTGCCCGCGGTGATCCCCTTGATGCCGCCCGCATAGCCGGTGTGCTTGTAGTACACCTTCTGCGCCAGCTTCTTGCCGGTGAACCTGATCTTGTCCGCGTTGATGACGATGACATTGTCACCGCAATCGACGTGCGGGGTGAAGCTCGTCTTGTGCTTGCCGCGCAGGACGTTGGCGATCACGACGGCGGCGCGGCCGACGATCAGGCCGTCGGCATCGACGATGTGCCACTTCTTCTCCACCTCGGCCGGCTTGGCCGACTTGGTGGTCTTCATCAGCGCCTTCATGGGCGAGACCTTTCGAGTATGAAACGCAAGCGCGCCACCCTTCCGGGCAGCGCGGTTGATGGCCCTCTGACGATTCGCGCGGAGAAAGTCAAGAAAAGCGCGGGTTTGCTGACGGGTATTTGGATACCTTGGGCTATTCCGAGGCCGGATCCACGGTGAGCAGCGTGACGCTGACCTTCTCCAGCCCGCCCGCCCGGATGCGCAGCGTCTTGCGGTTGCGTGTGATCAGCCCGGTACGGGGATCCATGTCCGTCACCCGTTCGAGCGTCACGTCGGGGGCATCGGCGCGGACGGTGCTGCGGAACAGGCCGCCCGGCAGCGCGGCGACGGTGCGCTGCCCCTCGAGCGGTATCGTGCCGCCATAGGCCGATTGGCCGGGCAGGCGGACCGGCGTGCTGCCGGGGGTCATCGCCTCGTCCGCGATCAGCGCCACCACGAGCGAGGCGAGCATCGCACGCTGGCGTTCGATCGGCAGCGCGCGGAGCGGAGCGGCGATGCGTGCGGCGAGCTTCTCGCGCTCGGCTGGCGCCAGGGTGCGCCGGGCAGCGGCGGCTTCGGCGACGCGGCGGCAGAAGCGGTCCCACAGGGCCGGCATGTCGTCGATCGCGACGATCGCGCCGCGCGGATCGAGATGGAAGACGAGCGTGCTGCCGGCGAGCGCGCCGAACCCGGCTTCATAGGCGGCACCGGTGCTGTCGGCGGTTTCGCCCGTGCCGGCGCGCAGCACCACTTCGGCGCGATAGCCCATGCCTTCGCGCGTGAAGCGGACATCGCGCTCCATGCGATAGATGCGGGCATCTTCGCGGCGCTCGGTCACCACCCGGATCGGCGCATCCAGTGGCGGGGCGAAGCCCGCCGTGCTCGCCTGGAGGACGATCGCGGTGAGCAGCATCAGCGCGTCTCGCCTTCCACCCAGGCGCCTACCTTCTCGTCGGCCGTCACGGTCCAGCTCTCGATCACCGGCAGCTCATAGGGGTGGAGCGCGGCGATCCGCGCGTGCAGCCGGGTGGCGAGCATCGGGCGGGTCTTGAACAGCACCGGCACTTCCTCCGCCCGCTCCAGCGCGCCGTGCCACAGATAGAGCGAGGTGCAGGGGGCGAGGATGTTGGCGCAGGCGGCGAGATGCTCGGCCAGCACGGCTTCCGCCACCCGCTCGGCATCCGCGCGGTTGGCGAAGGTCACGTAGAAGAGCGTCAGCGCGCTCAAGCGCCGGCTCGGCTGCCGGCGACGTGCGCCCCCCAGACGGCGGCGATCACCACCAGCGCGCCGGTGAGCTGATGGAGCGCGGCGAGCCAGATCGGCACCCCGGCCATCACCGTGGCGATGCCGAGCAGGATCTGGGTGCCGAAGGCGCTGTGGATCGCGATCGAGGCGCGGCGGCTGGCCGCGCGCACCCTGCGCGCGAGCAGGATCAGCCCGGCCACCGTCACCCAGGCCCACCAGCGATGGATGAAATGCACCACCGCCGGATCGGAGAAGAGGACATGGCCCAGGCTCGCGCCCTGCTGGGTCACGCCCGGGAAGAAATGGCCGTTCATCAGCGGCCATTGATCGGTCACCAGCCCGGCATCGAGCCCCGCGACCAGCGCGCCGTAGAAGAGCTGGACGAACAGCACGAGCAGCGCCGCGATGGCGAGGCCGGTCAGCCGGGCGGGGCGCGCCGCCGGGTTGCGGTTCAGCGCCAGCAGGTCGAGCGCGGTCCACACGATGCCGCCCAGCGTGAACAGGGCGGTGAGCAGGTGCGCGGCGAGCCAGAAATGATCGACCGCGGTGCTGGTCCTGTTGAGCCCGGACTGGACCATCCACCAGCCGAGCGCGCCCTGCAGCCCGCCCAGCGCGAGCAGCGCGGTCAGCCGCCAGCCATAGCCCTTCGGAATCTCGCGGCGGACGGCGAACCAGACCAGGGGCAGGAAGAAGGCGAGCCCGATCACCCGCCCGAGCAGCCGGTGGAGATATTCCCAGAAGAAGATGTTCTTGAACTCGGCCAGCGACATGCCGCGGTTGAGCTGCTGATACTGGCCGATCTGCTGGTAATGGGCGAACTCGGCCTGCCACTGCGCATCGGTGAGCGGCGGGACGGCGCCCGACAGCGGCTTCCACTCGGTGATCGACAGGCCGGATTCGGTGAGCCGGGTAATGCCGCCGATCACCACCATCAGCACGATCAGCGCCGCGACGGCGAACAGCCAATGGGCAAGGGCGCGGGGACGGGCGGAGGCGGGAAGCGAAGTCATCTGGAGCACGGGGCGGAGGTCTAGTTCCGATGCGTGGCCAAGGCGAGTCCCGATCCGGACCGATTTGACCATGGATGGAGGTGCGGGCTCGTTTCCGCCCTCTTCGAGATCGCGGGCGAGTGGTGAGCCGGGGTCGGGATCCTGACCAAGCCTCTGAGATTACTTCCGTCATCCCGGCGCAAGGCCGGTGTGACGAAGGAAGGATATGAGTCCCCAATCCAGGGTGAGGACTCCTATTCTCCGGGGCATCCCCGCTATCCTTTCCTCGTCATCCCCGCGCAGGCGGGGATCCAGGGCCACGGGC
>NZ_JAPDIR010000003.1:0-364906 GCF_029870595.1 Sphingomonas sp. CBMAI 2297 | reverse complement strand
CAAGGGTGGCGAGGCTGGCCTTGCCCTTTCCGGCAACCATTCGCGCGATTGCATCGATTGTCCCATATTACCCTGGATCCCCGCCTGCGCGGGGATGACGAAATACGTCTATATGGCGAATAAAATCAAAGTCTTGATCGGGTTCTGATCCTGGGTCGAGAACCCAAGCAGGTATCTGATTTACTTCCGTCATCCCGGCCTTGCGCCGGGATCCCGCTGCTTCTTGCGCCGTCGAGATAGCGGGACCCCGGCGCAAGGCCGGGGTGACGAAGGAAGGATATGAGTCCCCAATCCAGGGTGAAGACTCCTATTCTCCGGGGGCATCCCCGCTATCCCTTCCTCGTCATCCCCGCGCAGGCGGGGATCCAGGGCCACGGGCAAGGGTGGCGAGGCTGGCCTTGCCCTTTCCGGCAACCATTCGCGCGATTGCATCGATTGTCCCATATTACCCTGGATCCCCGCCTGCGCGGGGATGACGACTATTGGGCATGCCTTGTCCCAAGGGAATGAACGCCCCAAGGGAATGAACGTCTCAAGGGAATGAACGTCTCAAGGGAATAAATGCCTTCAGGTTTCGGGTGACGAGGGAAGAACGGCGATGACGGGCGTTTGGCCTGAATGCCGAGATGACCTGCCCCCCCAACCGCAACGCCCATGCGCGGAAGCAATGAGGTTAATCATTTTTAGGGATTCGTCTTCGCGCCGCTTCCGCGCATAGTCGGCCTTCGAGGTCGAAAAACAGGGGGAAACGGGCAATGACCCAGCGGTTGACACGGCGGCAGGCGATTGGCGGGGCCGTGGCGGCCGGGGGGCTGGCGAGCTGGCCGGGCCTGATCGCGCTGGCGGCCGAGCCCGAGACCCTGTTCCGCGAAGTGCTGCTCGTCGACGGGACGGGCGCGGCGCCCCGGCTCGCCAATGTGCTGGTCGCCGGCGACCGGATCATCGAGGTCGCGCCCGCTTCGGCAGGAGGCTCGGCGGTGCGGATCATCGCCGGGGAGGGGCGGGTGCTCGCGCCCGGCTTCATCGACATGCACAGCCATGGCGATCCGCTGGACGACAGCTATGAAGCCTTTCTCGCGATGGGCGTGACCACGATCACCCTTGGCCAGGACGGCAGCGGGCCCCGGCTCGGCAAGGATCTCGATCCGCGGAGCTGGATGGCCGCGGTCGATCGCGCGGCGATCGACGTCAATGTCGCGTTGCTCGCCAGCCATGGCACGCTGCGCCGCGCGGCGGGCGTGCCGGATTCGGTCCGCCGCCCCGACGCGGCCGGGCTCGCGCGGATGGCGGCGCAGCTCGATGCCGAGCTGGGGGCGGGGGCGTTCGGCCTGTCCTATGGCCTGGAATATGTGCCGGGCATCTATTCGGAGACCGCGGAGCTGACCAATCTCGGCAAGGTGGTGGCGCGCCATGGCGGCGTGGTGATGAGCCATATGCGCTCGGAAAATGACGAGGATATCAAGGCCTCGATCGACGAGCTGATCGCCTCGTCGCTGCCGGCGCGGCCGCACATCTCGCACCTCAAGGTCGTCTTCGGCAAGGGCGAGGCGCGGGCCCGCGAGCTGCTCGCCTATCTGGCCGAGAAGCGCCGCCAGGGGATCGACCTGACCGCCGATCAATATCCCTATGAGGCCGGCTATACCGGCATCGCGATCCTGTTCCCCAAATGGGCGCTGCCGCCGACGGACTATGCCAGGGTGGTCGCCGAGCGGCGGCAGGAGCTGCGCGACTATCTGGTGCAGCGCATGACCCGGCGCGGCGGGCCGGAGGCGCTGCTGATCGGCACCAGGCCCTATGCCGGCAAGACGCTGGCCCAGGCGGCGCGGGAGGCCGGGCTCGATTATGCCGACTTCCTGATCAAGATCGGCCCGCAGAGCGGATCGGGCGCGCATTTCACCCAGGACAAGGCATTGCAGGACGTGCTGCTGGTCGACCCGCACGTCGCCTTCTCCACCGATGGCGGGCCGGGCATGCGCCATCCGCGCGCGACCGGCACCTATGCCAAGCTGGTCGAGGAATATGTGGTGCGCGACCGCAAGCTCACGATCGAGGAGATGGTCCGCAAGGGCACCGGCTATCCCGCCCATATCCTGCGCCTGGCCGATCGCGGCGTGATCCGCGCCGGGGCGAAGGCCGATCTGATCCTGTTCGATCCGGCAAAGGTGAAGGCGCGCTCCACCTATGTCGATCCCTTTGCCACGGCCGAGGGGTTCGACCTGGTGATGGTGAATGGGAAGCCCGCTTTCGAGGGCGGCGTGCGCGTAGGGAAGAGCGGGCGGCTGCTGCGGCGAGGGCGATAGCTGCCTTTCACCGTCATCCCCGTGTTCCTAACCGTCATCCCCGCGAAGGCGGGGATCCAGAGCCAGGGGCTGATGGCGTGCGGCTCGCCGAGGCGGTTCCGGAGAGCGTGCGCTCGATGGCATCGATAGCCCTGCGCTGCCCTGGATCCCCGCCTTCGCGGGGATGACGAAAAACCGGGACGGTGCCTTATTAATCGCCTTATTTCCCGCCCTTCGCCACTGCCTTGCACAGCCCGTCCGTCGCCAGCGCGATGCGCGATTCCGGCATGTCGCGGTTGCCCGGATCATTCTCCACGCCGCGCGTCTCGGTGTTGAAGGCGAGCAGCGTGCCCAGATGCTGGTCGGGGCACAGGCTCAGATAGGTGCGGAAGCCGTTCTGGTCGCCATTATGCCCGACGATGCGGATGCCGTCGGTCCTGTCGAGGAAGAAGGACAGGCCGCTCCAGGTGGTCGGCGCCATCCGTCCCTGGGTGAAATCCTCGCCCGCGCTGATCACCGGCCGCCACATCTCCTCGAGCGAGGCGCGCTTGAGGACGAGGTCATATTCGGCGCCGCGCTTGGGATCGCCGAGCAGGAAGGCCACATATTTCGCCATGTCGGGCAGCGGCGCGTTGAGCCCGCCGTTCGAGACGGTCACGCCGGTATCGGCGTCGAACGGGGCCGGCACACGCTTGCCGCCCTGGATGTAATAGCTGTGGGCGCGGTGGGGCAGGAGATAGGGCGGGGTCCGGTCGAAATAGCTCGATTGCATGCCGAGCGGGCGCAGGATGTTCTTGTCGACATAGACTTCGAAATCCTCGCCCGAGAGCCGCTCGATCACCTGGCCGAGATAGACGATGCCGGGATTGGAATAGCCGAACCGGCTGCCCGGTTTGAACTGCACCTCGGTATAGGGGATCATCGCCTCGAGCTGTTTCCAGCCCGGGGGCTCGAAGGGCTGCCATGGCTTGTCGCGCCACGGCCAGGTGCCGTTCCGGAAGCCGGCGCTGTGGCTCATCAGCTGGCGGAGAGTGATCGCGCCCGGATCGCCGAACGGGTCGTGCACTCCGGCGAGCTCGGGGACGTAGCGGATGATCGGGTCGTCGAGCTTCAGCAGCCCGCGGTCGCGCAGCTGCATGATCGCGATGCCGGTCATCGTCTTGGTGATCGACGCCCAATGGTAGATGGTGCGCGCGTCGACCGGCACATGCGCCTCGGCATCCTGTTCGCCGATATGGTCGGCGACGATCGTGCGGCCGTCGCGGATCACATAGAAGCTGCTGCCCGCGATCCCGGCCCTGGCGACCTCGGCGCGGTGGAGCGCGCGGAAATCGGCCACTGTCCGGTCGAGCGCCCGGTCGCTGCCGCGATCCTGCGCGGCGGCCGGGGCGGCGGCGAGAGTGGCGGCAAGCAGGAGCGGCGCGGCGCGCCTCATGCGGGCCTCAGCGTGGTGCGCGCGGCGGCGCGGGCGTCGACCGCGGCGCGGCTGAACGGCATGGGCTGCATCCGCCCCTCCGCCCAGTTGCGATACTGGTCGCGATAATGCGGGGAGCGCGGATCGGTCGACTGGCCGGGCAGGATCAGCATCAGCGAATTGTCCCAGGCGCCGACGTCGATCACCTGGAGATAGCTCGCGCCGCCGCCGACCTGCCAGCCCGGGCCGGCGCCGAGCCAGCGCGCCATGACGGTATAGCCGTCGCCGCCCGAGCCCTCGCCCTCGATCGCCGGAAAGGCCCTGGCAATGGCGGGGATGGCGGAGAGCGGATGGCGCAGGCGCACCTGGTGGAGCGCGCCATAGCGCCAGGCGGCGGGATCGGGGCCGAGCTTCTCGCGGGTCGCGGCCCAGCCGGCGGCCAGCGCCGCATCGAGCATCGCGTCGCGCGCCGCGACCGGATCGGCGCCCAGCCGCGCGTCCGGCCTGGCCAGCGCGTCGAGCAGGATCGACGGCGCGATGCCGGGGATCAGCCCCCTGGCGCGGGCCGGCACGATCGCGGCGAGCATGCGCTTGCCGGCCTCGCGCCAGACCGCCTCGAACAGCGCGGCGGCGCCGCTGTCGCGGTCGATCCGCGCGTTCCAGCCGCGCAGCATCTCCACCGCGGGCCGGGCGGCGGGCGAGGGGGCCTGGGGCAGCAGCGCGAGGAACTGGCGCGCCGGGGTGGAGAGCGTGTCGTGCTGGAGCGCGGCGCTGTCGGCCAATGTGTGCTTCGGCTGGGAAGCGAGCATTTCGGCGATGCGGTCATAGCGATAGGGATCGCGGAAGGAGAAGGCCGGGATGCGGTCGCGCGGCCAGTCGGCGGGCAGGTTGTTCTGGTTGGCCGAGGCGAACCAGCCCTTGGCGGGGTTGTAGACGCTCGGCAGCGCCTCGAACTTGCGCATGCCGGTCCAGTCGTAGCGCCCGTCGCCGGGCACCGGGAGCAGCCCGTCGCCCCGCTTGCGCACCGGCACGAAGCCGATCACCTGCCAGCCGGTATTCCCGTCGACATCGGCATAATGGAAGTTGGTGGGCGAGGGGTGGAGAGCGAAGGCCTTGCGCAGGCCGTCCCAGTCCCTGGCCAGGTTGATCGCGATCATCGCGAAGGCGCCGTCGCCGCCGGGCTGCATCGCGATCGTGGCGAGCGCGGTGGCGCGGCGCTTCGCGGGATCGTGCGAGAGCACCGGACCCTGGACCGAATAGCGCAGCGTCACCGTGACGGGCGCGCCGCCCTTCACCGCGATCGCTTCCTCCACCCGGTCGAACCGTTTCCAGCCGCCGTCATGGCGATAGCGCTCGGGATCGGCCGGATCGAGCTCGAGGACGAACAGGTCGCCCTGGTCGATGTGGAAGTTGGTGCGGCCAAAGGCGAAGCGATCGGTATGGCCCTGCATGATGCCGGGCAGGCCGGGCGCGCCGCCGCCGATCAGGTCGAGCCCCGGCGCGGTCAGGTGCGCGACGTGGCGCGGGCTGAACCCGCCGATGCCGAGATGCGGGTCGTTGGCCAGGATCGGCCGGCCGGTGGCGGTGCGCGAGGGCGATACCGTCCAGGCGTTGCTGCCGGCATTGGCGCGCTCGGCGGAAGCCGCCGCCGGGTCCTGGCCGGTGAGCTCGGCCCAGGGCAGGCTGTCGATGTTGAGCACGCCCAGGTCGGCCGTGCTCACCGCCGCGGCGTCGAGCCCGTCGGGCACCTTCATCGTCCAGGCCGGGCGAAGCGGCGCGACGATCGCGTCGAGATCGAGCAGCCCCAGGGCGGCGAGGCGGGCGCGGCGGATCTCGTCGTCGACATTGCCGCTCGAGGCCTCGCGGGCGCGCACCAGGTCGCGCAGGTCCCAGCGGATCGGGACGATCTGCAGAATGCGATATTCGAGCGGCAGCAGCGAGGGGTCGGCGATCACTTCGTCGATGCGCGCGTTGATGCCGGCGACATAGGCCCGGGCGCAGGCCAGCACATCGGCGGGGACGCGGCGCAGCTCGGCGTCGATGTCGCCGCGATAGTGGAAGAGGCGGGCATTGGCGTCGTGCCGGGCGAAGCGCGCGCCGAACGCCTCGGCGAGCCGGCCCAGCTCGCGGCGATGCGACAGGTCGATCTGGAACAGCCGGTCGCGCGCGACGACATAGCCCTGGCCGAAGAACGCGTCGGGGATCGTCGCGGCGCGAATGTGCGGCGTGCCCCATTCGTCGTCGACGATCTCGATCGGCGCGCTCGCCCCGCGCACGCTCTGCTGCTTGGCGGCGACCAGCCGGGGCGCGGCCGCGGCGGCGGCGCCGGTGAGCAGCGCCGTGGTCGAGCTCAGCAGAAAGGCACGGCGGTTCAGCATTGGATATTCCCCGGATGGCGCTTTGGCGCGGAGGGTGGTCCGGGCAAATGCGGCTGTCCATCGGAACATAGGTTCGATGGCCATAACCTGGGGCTATTGGGGCTTTGCTCCCTCTACCCTTCAGGGGAGAGGGAGAAGAAGGATCAGGCCCGCGCGCCGTCGCTCACCGGGGTTTCGTTCCAGCGCAGCGCCTTCAGCACGGTGTCGACGATGTTGTCGGCGTTGAGGCCCGCCTCGGCATATTGCAGCTCGGGCTTGTCCTGGTCCTGGAACAGGTCCGGCAGGCGCATCGTGCGCAGCTTGAGGCCCGTATCGATCAGGCCCTGGTCGCTCGCCATGGTGAGGACGTGCGCGCCCAGGCCGCCGATCGCGCCTTCCTCGATCGTCACCGCCACCTCATGGGTGGCGAGCAGGCGGCGGATCAGCGCCTCGTCGAGCGGCTTGGCGAAGCGCAGGTCGGCGACCGTGGTCGAGAGCCCCTTGGCCTCGAGCGTGTCGGCCGCCTTGAGCGCCTCGCCCAAGCGCGTGCCGAGCGAGAGGATCGCCACGGTCTTGCCCTCGCGGACGATGCGGCCCTTGCCGATCTCGAGCCGTTGCGGAATTTGCGGAAGCGCCACGCCGGTGCCGTTGCCGCGCGGATAGCGCAGCGCGATCGGGCCGCTGTCGTGCAGCACGGCGGTGTGCGTCATATGGACCAGCTCGGCCTCGTCGGCCGCGGCCATCACCACCATGTTGGGCAGGGTGGCGAGATAGGTGATGTCGAAGCTGCCGGCATGGGTCGCGCCGTCCGCGCCGACCAGGCCCGCGCGGTCGATCGCGAAGCGGACCGGCAGGTTCTGGATCGCCACGTCGTGCACCACCTGGTCATAGGCGCGCTGCAGGAAGGTCGAGTAGATCGCGCAGAACGGGCGCATGCCCTGTGCCGCCAGCCCGGCGGCGAAGGTCACCGCGTGCTGCTCGGCGATGCCGACGTCGAAGGTGCGGTCCGGATAGGCCCTGGCGAAGCGATCGACGCCGGTGCCCGAGGGCATGGCGGCGGTGATCGCGACGATCCGGGGATCGTGCTCGGCATCCTTGATCAGCTGGTCGGCGAAGACGTTCTGATAGGCGGGCGGGCCCGGCGGCGCCTTGGCCTGGGTGCCGGTGATCACGTCGAACTTCTGGACGCCGTGATACTTGTCCGCCGCCGCCTCGGCCGGAGCATAGCCCTTGCCCTTCTTGGTGACGACATGGACGAGGATGGGGCCTTCCTCGGCATCGCGGACATTCTCGAGCACCGGGATCAGATGCTCGAGATTATGGCCGTCGATCGGGCCGACATAATAGAAGCCGAGCTCCTCGAAGAGCGTGCCGCCGGTGACGAGGCCCCGGGCGAACTCCTCGGTCTTGCCCGCCGCCGTGGTCAGGCGCCGCGAGAATTTGCGGATCGCGCGCTTCGCCAGGCTGCGCAGGCCCATATATTCGGACGACGACACCATCCGCGCCAGATAGGCGGAGAGGCCGCCCACCGGCGGCGCGATCGACATGTCGTTGTCGTTGAGGATCACCACCAGCCGGTTGCCCGCGGCCTCGGCATTGTTCATCGCCTCATAGGCCATGCCCGCGCTCATCGCGCCGTCGCCGATCACCGCGATGCCCTTGCCCGGCTTGTCGCTCAGCTTGTTGGCGATCGCGAAGCCCAGCGCGGCGCTGATCGAAGTCGAGCTATGGGCGGCGCCGAACGGGTCGTATTCGCTCTCGCTGCGCTTGGTGAAGCCGGAGAGCCCGCCGCCCTGGCGCAGCGTGCGGATCCGGTCGCGGCGGCCGGTGAGGATCTTGTGCGGATAGCATTGGTGCCCGACGTCCCAGATCAGCCGGTCGTCGGGCGTGTTGAAGACGTAGTGGATGGCGACCGTCAGCTCGACGACGCCGAGCCCGGAGCCGAGATGCCCGCCGGTCGAGCCCACGGCCGAGATGGTTTCCGCGCGCAACTCGTCGGCGAGCTGGCGAAGCTGCTTCGGATCGAGCTTGCGCAGGTCCTCGGGCGTATCGACGGTATCGAGCAGCGGCGTGCTGGGTAGATCGGCCATCCAACTGCCCTTACTCTTCCGATTCCGGGAAGTCGAACCTTGCGCGTGTGGATTTTGCGTGCAGACGCCGTGCAGGGAGAGCGGTCAGTCGCAATCCGCGCATTTGCCGCGCACTTCGATCACCGGCCGCTCGGGCGAGAAGCCCATGTCCTTGGCGGCGGCGCGCACCGTCCTGGTGATCGAGTCGTCGTCGATATGCGTGGTCTGTCCGCAATTATCGCAGACCAGGAAGATGCAGTCGTGCAGGCAGTCGGGATGCGTGTTCGCCATATAGGCGTTGGCGCTCTCCACCCGCCGCGCGAGATTGGCGCCGACGAACAGGTCGAGGATGCGGTAGACGCTGTTGGCGGCGACGCGGCGCCCCTCCGCCCTGGAGACGGCCTCGGCGATGTCATAGGCGGAGGCCGGCTTGTCGAAGCCCGCCAGCGCTTCGAACACCCGCTCGCGCATGGTCGTCCATTGCTCGCCGGATTTCTCCAGCGTCGCCTGGGCAGCCTTGGTCAGATCGTTGCCGTGATGCTCGTGATGGTCGTGCGCGTGCATGGATCAGATGTAGGCTCGCAGGCCCCTCGCGGCAAGTTCAGTAGGTGGCGCGCCGGTTGAGGTCATGGCCCAGCGCGACCAGGCTGACGCCCACCAAAGTCCAGAAAATCTCGAAATCGCCATGCGGCAGCGACAATGCGCCGGCCATGATGCCAAGCCCGAAGGCGCCGACGACCGCCGGGGCCATATAGCCATGCGACATCACGCCCTTGACCAGCGCGAAGGCGCCGACGCCGATCGCGAGGGTGAGGCCGATCTCGTGGATCGCCGGGTTGAGCAGGCCGCCGGCCGAGGAGATCACGGTGAGCAATATGGTGGTGGTGACACAATGGACGAGGCACAGCCCGCTGATCCCGATCGCGATACGATCGAGGCGCGCATCAATGCCGCCCCACAAGCGGGCCAACGGAAGACTCACCGGCATGGCGCGGATATAGGGCAAGCGAGTTGAAGATACAACATAACATGCGGCGAAAATGGTTGCGGGTTCCACCGTCGTCGCGCCCGGGCCTGGGACGGATCGACATTCAGCTCTGTCCCTTCCGCTCCCGATAGCCGTCATCCCCGCGCAGGCGGGGATGACGGAATGGGGGGGCACTTGCCTTTACGGGATACGCGCCAAGCAAGCTCAGGGTGACGCAAGAGGCTGGTTCGAAATGTTCCGGCCCGTCAGGCTACACCCTTGGCCTGAGTGTCGATCGACCCTAACCCAGCAGGCCGTGCCCCCTGGCCCAGGCGAGGAACAGCTCGGGCCAGGCGTGCGCGGGCTTGCCCAGGGTGCGCGGACCCCAGCCAAAGCCGTGGCCGCCCTGCTCGAACAGATGCGTCTCCACCGGCACCTTGGCGGCCCTCAGGGCGGCGCGCAGGGCGATCGTATTCCGGACCGGCACGGTGGCGTCGTCCTCGGCATGGCAGAGGAAGCTGGGCGGCGTATGGGCCCCGACCTGGCGCTCGGGGGAGTGTTCGGCGGCCAGGGCGGGCGTGGCCTCCTTGCCGATGAGCAGGGTGCGCGAGCCTATATGCGCGAAGTCCGGGTCCATCGAGACGACCGGATAGATCGGCGCGGCGACGAACGGGCGCGCGTCGAGCGTGTCGGCCCGGTCGATCGGCGCGTAGGAGGTGCGGCCGAAGCGCGCCGCGAGATCGGCGCAAAGATGCCCGCCGGCCGAAAAGCCCATGGCGCCGACGCGGGCGGGATCGACCTTCCACTCGGCGGCGCGATGCCGGATCAGCCGCATGGCGCGCTGGGCATCGGCAAGGGCGACGTTGCCCGGGTCGCGCCAGGGGTCGCCGGGCAGGCGGTAGAAGAGCACGAAGGCGGTGATCCCGCGCGCGGCGAGCCAGGGGCCCAGCTCATAGCCTTCCTTGTCGATCACCACGCGGGCATAGCCGCCGCCGGGAATGACGAGCATCGCGGCGCCGTTCGGCCGGGCGGCCTGGAATATGTCGAGCCGTGGCGTGCGGACATGCTCCATCGCGCGATCGGGAAAGCCCGGATCGGCGCCGCGGACCACGACATGGTCCCGCAACGCCTGGTCGAGCAGGCCCGGTGCCTCTCCCGGCCAGAGGTTGACGCGCGCATCGGGAGCGACGGGGCCGGGCGGCGTATCGGACGCGGCCCTGGCGGCAAGCGGGAGCAGCGGGCCGGCCAGTCCGGCGGCGGCGAGCAGGTCGCGACGATCCATGACACCGGTGTACCCGGGTGGAGCGGCCGGCGGAAGGAAAAAGGCGCGGGTAGGCCGGGTGACGCTCTAGGGTACGCCACCCGGCCACGCCCGCATTCCCTATTTAGGGGATTTGCGGGCAGTTACCAGTGGCGTGCGTCCGGAAGCACCGGCCACACGCCGAATCACGCATGCCGGCCCAGATAATGCGCCTGGGCGGCTTCCGTGGCATTGATCGCGAGCAGCGAGCGCGCTTCCGCCGCGGTCCGGACCCGGCCGGACCGATCCGATGCGGCATCGAGCACCCGGTCGAGCAGCTCCTGCCCCTCGTGCCACCAGCCGATGCCGCTGGCGGCGTTGAGGTGCCCCTGCGGGCCGGCGTCGACGAAGAAGCTGCCCCAGCCCTTGGCCAGTTCGCGGGCGCGATCGAAGCCGATCCAGGGATCGTCGCGGCTCGCCACCGTGATCGAGGGGAAGGGCAGCGGCCTGGCGGGGGCGGGCGCGAAGCCGGCAAGCTCGGACTTCACGTCCGGCCGGTCGACATCGGCGGGGGCCACCAGCAACGCCCCTGCAACCGGCCAGCCAAAGGGCTGGGGCGAGAGCTCCGCCCACCAGGCGACGGCGAGGCAGCCCAGGCTGTGCGCGGCGAGCACCACCGGCGCCTGGGCACCGCGGATCGCCTGGTCGAGCCTGGTCACCCAGGCATTGCGATGCGGCGTATCCCACATGCCGAGCTCGACCCGGCTGGTATCGGGGCGGGACTGCTCCCAGAGCGTCTGCCAGTGCGAGGGCCCCGAGCCACCGAGCCCGGGGACGGTGAGGACGAGCGGCGAATGTTCGTCAAACGGAGCGAAGATACTCATTGCAATTGCACTCCAACGGGAGGGCAGGCCGGAGCTTCAATTTATTCCCACTATTTTAATGGGCAATATGGATTGCGCCGGATCGAAGCCGGGTTGCGGCGGGCCGTTGGGGCGGGCCATTTGCCGGGCGGCTTTGCATCCGGGGCGGTTGCACCTAAAGGCCGGCAATGCCCAAGCAGCGCGCCGACCAGATGCTCGTGGACCGCGGCCTTGCCGAGAGCCGGACGCGTGCCCAGGCGCTGATCATGGCCGGCCTGGTCTTCGCCGGCGACCGCAAGGTCGACAAGCCCGGCCAGCAATTCCCCGAGGAGACGGTGCTCGACGTGCGCGGGCGCGACCATCCCTGGGTGTCGCGCGGGGGGATCAAGCTGGCGCACGCGCTCGCGCATTTCGGCTGGGATGTGACGGGGGCGGTGGCGATCGACGTCGGCTCCTCGACCGGCGGCTTCACCGACGTGCTGCTGAGCAACGGCGCCGCGCGCGTCTATGCGGTGGACAGCGGCACCAACCAGCTCGCCTGGAAGCTGCGCCAGGATCCGCGCGTCGTCGTCCATGAGCAGACCAGCGCGCGGATCCTGACCGACGGGCACATCCCCGAGCCGGTGGACCTGATCGTCTGCGACGCGAGCTTCATCGGCCTGGCCAAGGTGCTCGAGGTGCCGTTCCGCTTCGCCCGGCCCGGCGCCCGGCTGGTCGCGCTGATCAAGCCGCAGTTCGAGGCCGGGCGTGACGAAGTGGGCAAGGGCGGGGTGGTCCGCGATGCCGCCGTGCACGAACGCGTCTGCCGCGAAGTGTCCGACTGGGTCGCCGCGCAGGGCTGGGCCGTCGCCGGCGTCACTGCCAGCCCGATCACCGGGCCCGAGGGGAATGTCGAATTCCTGATCGCCGCGACGCGCGAAACATAACGGCAACGCTTGCGTTTCGGCGCGCTGCAACATAGCCCTTGCGCCCACAGGATTTAACCGGAGGGCGCGTTGAGGGAAATCGCATCGAAGGGGCAGCTGCGGCTCGCCTATCTGCGATGGGCCGTGGTCACGGTGCCGTTCATCCTGCTGCTCGGCTTCACCTCGGCGCGCATGGCGCCGTCGGGCAGCGCCAATCCGTGGTTCGCGCGGCTGGTGAAGCCCGCGATCATGCCGGAGGAATGGGTCTTCCCGGCGGCCTGGACCGCGCTCTACATATTGATGGGGCTGGCGCTGGCGATGATCATCAACGCGCGCGGATCGACGCTGCGCGGGCCGGCGCTGACCGTCTTCGCGGTGCAGATGGTGGTGAACCTCGTCTGGTCGCCGGTCTTTTTCGGCATGCACCAGGTGGTGCCGGCGCTGGCGATCCTGGGCGCGCTGTTCGTGCTCGCGCTGGTCACCTTCGTCCTCTTCGCGCGCATCCGCACCTTCGCCGCGGTGCTGCTGGTCCCCTATCTCGCCTGGATCGCGTTCGCCGGGGTGCTTCTCTACCAGATCCACGAGCTCAATCCGAACGCGGGAAGCCTTGTATCTTCGCGTTCGGCTGACGAAATACAGATCAAGTGATCGCGCGAGGAATTTGAAATGCAGACCGACAACCGCCTGTTCGACGATTTCGTGAAGTTCGTGAACGGCGCGGCGGGCACGCTGGCCGGCGTCGCCCGCGAGACCGAAGGCGCCGCGCGCGAGCGTGCCCGCGAATGGATCGGCGGGATGGACTTTGTTTCCCGCGAGGAATTCGAAGCGGTGAAGGCGATGGCCGTGGCCGCGCGCGACGAGAACGAGGCGCTCCACGCGCGCCTCGCCGCGCTCGAGGCACAGCTGGGCGGCGCTGCCAAGCCGGCGGCAGCACCCAAGGCGCCGAAATCGCCTAAAAAGCCGGCGGGACAAGCATAAACACCTTGTCCACAGCTTTTGCGCAGGGTTGTGAACCCCGTGCTTGTGCGGGCCCGATGCGGTTGGCAGATTCTGCCCAAGCAATCCGGCCCCAGTGGAGAAACTGATGCTCGACGAAGCGGAATTCGACCGCGACGACGCAGCCCCTATCGACATGCTCGAAAGCTATTTCGCCGCGCATGGCTGGACGCACAGCCGCGAGGAAGACGAGATCGTGGCGAAGGTGAAGGGCAGCTGGACGGAGTATGAGCTGCGCGCGATCTGGCGCGAGGACGACGGCGTGCTCCAGTTCCTCGCCTTTCCGGACATCCGCGTGGCCGACGAGCGCCGCATGGCGGTCTATGAGACGATCGGCCTGGTCAACGAGCAGCTCTGGATCGGCCATTTCGAGCTCTGGTCGCAGAGCGGCATCCTGCTGTTCCGCCACGCCGCGCTGATCGACGGCGAGGAGCCGACGCTGAGCCTGGCCCAGGCGGAGCTGCTGGTGGAGAGCGCGATCGACGAGTGCGAGCGTTTCTATCCCGTGTTCCAGTTCGTGCTGTGGGGCGGCAAGACCCCGCAGGACGCGCTGGCCTCCGCGCTCATCGAAACGCAGGGCGAGGCGTGAGCGCCACGCCCCCGGCCGGCCTCTGGCTGGTCGGCTGCGGCAACATGGCGGGCGCGATGCTGCGCCGCTGGATCGATGCCGGGACGGTGGATCCCGCAACGGTGTTCGTCGTCAACCGCCAGGATCGCGCGCTGCCCGAGGGCGTGCGCCAGGGCAGGGCCTTGCCCGAGGGCCCGCTTCCACAGGCGGTGATGCTCGGCGTGAAGCCGCAGCAGATCGACGCGGTCGCCGAGGCCCATGGCGATCGCATCGCCGGCGTGCCGCTCCTCGTCTCCATCCTCGCCGGGGTCGAATTGGCCTCGCTCGCGGGCCGGTTCCGGGCCGGAGCGATCGTCCGCGCCATGCCCAACCTGCCGGTCGCGATCGGCAAGGGCGTGGTCGGCCTGGCCGGCGATCGCAGCGCCGTTGTCGACGCGCTGATGCAGCCGCTCGGGCTGGTCGAGTGGGGCGACGAGGCGGGGCTGGACCGGCTCGGCGTGCTCGCCGGCTGCGGGCCGGCCTTTGTCTATCGCTTCATCGATGCGCTCGCGGCGGGCGGGGTTTCGATCGGGTTCGGCGAGGAACAGGCGCTGCGGCTTGCCATCGCCACGGTGGAAGGGGCGGGGCTGCTCGCTGCCCAGGCCGACGCGCCGCCTTCGGCGCTCGTCGATCGGGTGGCCAGCCCGGGCGGCACGACCCGCAAGGGGCTCGACGTGCTCGACGCGGACGATGCGCTCGCGGCGCTGCTGCGCGCCACGCTCGGCGCATCGGCGCGCCGCAGCGCCGAAATGGCCGCCGCCGCCCGGCGCTGACCGGAACGCCCCCCGCCGCGCTTCGTTGTTGCGCCGACAGCGTAACATCGGAGTCGAGCGCCATGACGACCACCACCGCCACGCGGGACAGCAAGGGCCGCTTCACCGGATCCAAGCGGACGAGCACCACGCACAATCTCGGCGTGATCGCCGGTGCCGCGGCGGGCGGCATGGCGCTGGGCGTGCTGGCGTTGCTCGGGCGCAAGGCCGTGGTGCAGGCGCCAAGCCTGCTCGCGGGCAATTGGGACGAGGCGCTCGCCACCGAGCATGAAGCGCTGCGCAAGGTGTTCGGCCAGATCGAGGCCACCGACGAGCATTCCTCGACCAAGCGCAACCTGCTGCTCGCGCATCTGAAGCACGCGCTGATGAAGCATGCGGTGGAGGAAGAGAATGTCATCTATCCGGCGCTGCGCGAGGCCGGGCAACGCGATGCCGCCGATCAGCTCACCAAGGAGCATGGCTATGTGAAGCAGCATCTCTACGAACTGGAGAGCATCCCCACCGCCTCGCCCGACTGGATCGCCAGGATCCGCCGGTTCCGCGCCGAGATCGAGGCGCATATGGAGGAAGAGGAGCTGCGCCTGTTCCCGATGCTGCGCGCCCAGCTGAGCGACGAGAAGAACCGGGCGCTGACCCAGGCGATGAACCGGGAAGGGTTCAAGGTGGCGTGAGGCGCAGGGCGTCCACCGCGCTCTGTGCCCCAAGCGCTGCGCCCGGGGCCATGTGCTGGCTCCCCTGAAGCCATTCTGACGGAAGGTTCGGAAGTATCCGCTTGGGGCTTTGTCACGCGCCGGCCATACTCGATGCGCACACCGAAGAGTTGGAAGCTCGGGGACCTGGAGGGGGACGCATGTATCGTGGCATTGGATGCGCGGTCTTTTCGATTGCCTGTTGTGGCGGAGCGTTGGCTCAAGTCGCTCCGGCTGCTCCCGCCAACCTGTCTGCCGCGGAGATCGTGAGCATCGAGAATGGCCTGATACCGCGGGTCGTTCTGGCCGATGAAACGCGAAGGACCTACAATCTCAACGAGCGCATGGCATTGCTTGGCGTCCCCGGCGTCAGCGTGGCCATTTTCGATGACCGGCACGTTATCTGGGCAAAGGGCTATGGATCCACCGATAGTCGACGGTTCCAAGGCGTCGATGTGCATACGCGTTTCCAGGCGGCTTCCATCAGCAAATCGGTCACCGCTTTTGCCGTGATGACCCTGGTCCAATCCAAAGGCCTGAACCTCGACCGGGATGTGAACGACTATCTTCGCACGTGGAAGGTTCCTTCAAGCGAACCCAACCGAACCGAGAAGGTAACGATTCGCCGATTGTTGAGCCACACCGCCGGGCTGAACGTTGGCGGCTTCGCCGGTTACGAGAAGACCCGGGCAATACCCGATGCGGCCGGGGTGCTGGACGGCAAGGGCAACAGTCCCGCGCTTCGCGTCGAAGCGGTGCCAGGATCGAGATATTCCTATTCGGGCGGTGGGTATGTCGTGCTGCAGAAGCTGATCGAGGATCAGTCCGGCATGCCCTTCGGCCGTTACCTGCAGCGACATGTGCTGACGCCGCTGCATATGGCCGACAGCACGTTCGACTCTTATCCCGAAGGGAATGTCAGCCTCGCCCATCAGTTCGATGGCCAACCCTTTCCCGGCGGCTGGCATGTCTATCCGGAGCTTGCGCCGGCCGGCTTGTGGACGACTCCCTCCGACATAGCGAAATTCTGTTCCGGGATGCTGAAGGCGCTGTCCGGGGCGAAGGGGGCATTGATATCCAGAGCGCTTGCCGAGCAGATGATCCAACCGAGCGGCAAACCGGGAGGTGGTGATGCCTACGGCCTCGGCTTCGAATTGCGCGGGAAGGATGCGACCGCCTCGTTCGGGCATGGTGGCAGCAATGCCGGCTTCAAGAGCGAACTGTTCTATTTCCCGCAGCGTCGATTGGGAGTCGTCTTGATGACCAATTCCGAGAATGGCCGAGTGGTTAGAAATGAACTGGCCCGGGCCATCTCGAACAAATTCGCACTGGGGTTGTTCCCGACGCGCGCGGTTACCCGGATCCCGGTGTCCGCTGACGAGCTAGCGGCGATCGCGGGGCGATATCAATATACCGGGGCGGAGAACTATTTCTTCAACGCGACCGCCGGAGCCGATAACGAGCTGGTCCTGAAGGACCTGACCACCGGAAAGACCAATCATCTGGTGGCGTTCGATCGCGACAAGTTCATCGATCGCTACACCGGTGAGGGAATCACCATCACCCGTGACGTTGCTACCGGAGCGATCACTGGCCTTCTGGACAATGACGGGGATGCGCTGCTGCGCGTGAAGGGCTGAAGTGTAACGCGGAGGAGGCTGATAGTCACGGGCGCCCAGCCTTGGGTGGGAAGCTGCTCCTCTTCGCCAACTTCTCCACATAGCCGCACAGCATGTCCGCGATCGCTTCCGACCAGGCCGCGATCTCCGCCTCGGTCCGCGGCGTCTCGGAAAAGCTGCTGCCCAGCTGGCTGAGCGTCATCTTGATCAGGTCCCCTGCCAGCATCCGCGCATCCTCCGCCGCATCGGGCAGTGCCTCGCGCAGGAAGGCCCGGAAGACCTGCGCATTCTCTCCCTTCGCCTCGATCGCCTCGGGCGCGTCGCGATAGAGCGGGGCGGCGTCGCTGAGCGCGGTGCGGACCGCCGCTTCCTCGCATTCGGACTGGAGGAAGGCATGGACCAGCCGCCGCAGCCGGGCGAGGGGCGGCGTGGCGGCATCCTCGAGGATGCCCCGCAGCATCGCCGAGGTGCGCCGCCATTCGTCGCTCTGCAGGCGGAACAGGATCGCCGCCTTGTTGGGGAAATATTGGTAGAGCGAGCCCACGCTCACCCCGGCGCGCTCGGCGACTCGCGCGGTGGTGAAACGCTGCGCGCCTTCCTTCGTCAAAACCTGAACAGCCGCGTCGAGCACGGCCTCGACCAGCTGGCTCGAGCGGGCCTGTCGCGGCTGTTTCCGCGAGGCGACGCGGGGGGTGCGGGGAGGGGTCATGCGGGCATGCTGCCAATGCGAA
Source organism: Sphingomonas sp. CBMAI 2297 (assembly GCF_029870595.1). Taxonomy (GTDB): domain Bacteria; phylum Pseudomonadota; class Alphaproteobacteria; order Sphingomonadales; family Sphingomonadaceae; genus Sphingomonas. The sequence goes on along the minus strand of NZ_JAPDIR010000003.1, from coordinate 347,397 downwards.
TAGCCAAAACTGACGAACTAGTCGTATTTTCCGGACCGGCGGGCAAGCCCCCGCCGCCACATGGAGAAACCCCGGATGACGACCCTGTCGAGCGCCCCCGTGGCGCCCCTGCTCGCGCGCCTGTTCGCCGAGACCGAAGCCAACCCGCCTGCCGCCAGCCCGGCCTTTGCCGGCATGACGAGCGAGGATCACCGCGCGATGATGCGCAGCAAGACCGGGTATCGCGATTTCTACGCGAAGCTCGCCGATTTCGCGCTGCCGGTCTCGCCCGAACTGGGCAGGCTGCTCTACATGCTGGCGCGTGCCACCCGAGCGCGCTCGATCGTCGAGTTCGGTACCTCGTTCGGCCTGTCGACGCTTCACCTGGCGGCGGCGCTGCGCGACAATGGCGGCGGCCGGCTGATCACCAGCGAGTTCGAGGCGGGCAAGCTTGCCCGTGCCCGGGCGAACCTGGCCGAAGCCGGGCTGGCCGATCTCGTCGAATTCCGCGAAGGCGACGCGCTGGAGACGCTCGCCGCCGGCTTGCCCGAATCTATCGACCTGCTGCTGCTCGATGGCGCCAAGGCGCTCTATTCGGACATTCTCGACCGGGTCGAGAGCCGGTTGCGCCCCGGCGCGATCCTGATCGCCGACAATGCCGATTATTGCCCGGAATATCTGGAGCGGGTCGGCGACGTGGCGAACGGCTATATGTCGATGCCGTTCACCGACGAGGTGGAGCTGTCGATCCGGCTGGGGTGATCGCGCGCGGGGAGGGGGCGCCAGGCCCCTTCCCCTCGGGGAGGGGACGGCGGCCTATCGCCCCAGCGCCGCGACGCGCTGGCGCTCTTCCTCGGGCACCAGCCCCTCGAGCACGGCCCAGAAGCCGCCCACCGCGCCCTGTCCCGCGCTCGAATAGGCATTGGCCATCTTCTCGCGCAGCGCGTCGAACAGCGCGCCTTCGAGCTTCGCTCCCGCCGGGGTGAGCCGCAACAGGCGCTGGCGCCGGTCGCGATCGCCGGTGCGGGTCTCGACGAAGCCGCGATCGGCCAGCTCGGTCAGCACCCGGCCGAGCGACTGCTTGGTGATCGCCAGGATCGCGAGCAGCTCGCTCACCGTCAGGTCCGGCTTGCGGGCGATGAAATAGAGGGCGCGATGATGGGCGCGGCCCAGGCCCTGCGCCGCCAGCCCTGCGTCGATCGATCGGGTCAGATGCGCATACCCGAAATAGAGCAGCTCCACGCCGCGCCGGATCTCGGGCTCGCGCAGGAACAGCGGGGAAGCAGGAATTGGGGCAGCCATGTTGACGCTTTCTGCCACCGCGCCTAACCCGCTGCAAGCCGGTCCGGCAGAGTCGAAGGCGAGTGCAATGGAAGACACCACCATCCTGGATTTCGAGTTCGAGGCGCATCCCAATCCGGTCAGCGACGCCGACCGTGCGGCGGTGCTCGCCAATCCGGGTTTCGGCAAGGTGTTCACCGATCACATGGCGGTGATCAAGTACAGCGCCGACAAGGGCTGGCACGAAGCGAAGATCCTGCCGCGCGGTCCGATCCAGGTCGACCCGGCCACGGCAGTGCTCCATTATGCCCAGGAGATCTTCGAGGGGCTGAAGGCCTATCGCCTGCCCGATGGCGGCGTGTCGCTGTTCCGCGCGGACGAGAATGCCCGCCGCTTCCGCGAATCCGCCGAGCGGATGGCGATGGCGCCGCTGCCGGACGCGCTGTTCCTGGACTCGATCCGCGAACTGGTCCGCATCGATCAGAAATGGATTCCGGAGATCGAGGGCGGCTCGCTCTATCTGCGCCCCTTCATGTTCGCGAGCGAAGTGTTCCTGGGCGTGAAGCCGGCCAGCGAATATCTCTACATGGTGATCGCCTCGCCGGCGGGCGCCTATTTCAAGGGCGGCGCGCCGTCGGTGACGCTGTGGGTCTCGGAGCATTACACGCGGGCCGCGCCGGGCGGCACGGGCGCGGCGAAGTGCGGCGGCAATTATGCGGCCAGCCTGGTCGCGCAGAAGGAAGCGATCGATCAGGGTTGCGACCAGGTGGTGTTCCTCGATGCGGTGGAGAACCGCTTCGTCGAGGAGCTGGGCGGCATGAACGTGATGTTCGTGATGGACGACGGCTCGATCGTCACGCCGCCGCTGGGCGGCACGATCCTGCCCGGCATCACCCGCGATTCGCTGATCACCCTGGCGCGATCGCAGGGGATCGAGGTGCGCGAGGAGCGCTATTCGATCGACCAGTGGAAGGCCGATGCCCAGAGCGGCAAGCTGCGCGAGGCCTTTGCCTGCGGCACCGCCGCGGTGCTGACGCCGATCGGCAAGGTGCGCGGCCGCGGCTATGAGTTCATGATCGGAAATGGCGGACCGGGCATCCTTACCGAGAAGCTCAGGAGCGAGCTGGGCGGCATTCAGCGCGGAACTGCGCCGGACCCGCATGGCTGGGTTGAACGGCTCTCCTAAGTCCCTATAAGCGCGCTTCCCGCTGGGGCGTAGCCAAGTGGTAAGGCAACGGTTTTTGGTACCGTGTACCGAAGGTTCGAATCCTTCCGCCCCAGCCAAGGATCACATCCAGGCGGAATGACGGCCCGTGAACGGCCGTCATTCCGCCGAATCCCGGCTGTGTGCCGAGCCGACAAGATTTGGCCGTGACTGCTTAGCGGCACCCTCGCTGCGGGCATTCGATGCGAACCAAGGTGCCCAGAGGCAGACTTAAGCCCGGATGCGGATCGCCACCCATCCGCCCGCAACGCGCGGGGCGGTGCCCGATACCCGGGCTCCTCCTACGAGACGTTCAGCTGCCGCGCCGCCTCGCGCAGCATTTCGCGCCGAACCTTGCCGAGCGGCGTGAGGGGCAGCGCGTCGATATAGGCGACGCGCACCGGCGGCAGTTCGGGGATGACCAGAGCGCGGCCGATCGCGCCTTCGTCGATCTCGCCCTCGCGGACGATCGCCAGCCAGGGCTGGGCGATGCCCTGCGCGTCCTCGAGGGCGAAGGCGGCAACGCCGGCGACACCCGGGACCATGGCCACCGGCCCCTCCAGCGCGCCGGGGAGGAACTTCTGGCCGCCGAAGTTCATCACTTCATCCTCCCGGCCTTCGATCTCCAGCATGCCGTCCGCGCGCATCGCGCCGATGTCACCTGGATAGAACCAGCCGTCGCGAAAGCGATCGTCCGGGCCGCCGTCGCCGAGATAGCCGCCCACCACATCGGAGCCGCGCATGCGGACGCGGCCGCTGCTGCCGAGCGGGAGAATATTGTCCCGCTCGTCGACGATCTCGATCTCGGACCAGGGAGTGATCCAGCCGACCGCGGTTTCGCTGTCCAGGCTGGCGGCGAATCCGTTGGTGCAGACGCCCGCCTCCGTGGAGGCGTAAGTCACGTTGACGGCGCCGAGGCGCAGCGCCGCGCGCGTACGCAGCTTCGGCGCGGCATGCGCGCCGCCGATCGCGATCTGGAGGCCGGGCAGCGGTGTCGCCTCCGCCGGCAGCGCGTCGAGCACGACGGCAAGCTGGGCCGGCGCGGCGAGCATGCCGGTCGGCTGGAGGATCGGCAGCGAGCGGGCGAGGATGGCGGGATCGGAAGAACCGAACAGCACCGTGCCGCCCTTTGCCCAGCACCAGAGGAACAGCGGCAGCGCGCCGCTTTCGGGGCCGATCAGCGAGAGCAGCCGCTCATAGCCGAAATTGCGCGTCCAGGTATGCTCGATGCGGCGCTCCATCAGCGCCCAGCTCATGCCCACGGCCTTGGGCTCGCCGGTCGAACCCGAGGATAGCTGGACTCGGCCGAGCGCTTGCGCATCGACGGCGACCGGGGCGAGCGCCACGGGCTCCGCGGCCAGGGCTGCGGCGAGCCATGGCCCATCGACGAGCAGCGCCGGCGCATGTGCCGGATCGTCGCTGAGCAGCTTCGTCGCACCGGCCGCCGGCACCACCATCGGCCCGGCCATTTCCGGGATCAGCGACACCGTCGGCACGCCGCGCCGGGCACAGGCGATTATGAGCAGCAGATGGCGATAGCTGTCGCGCACGCTGATCCCCACCGGCGCGGGCCCCGCTATGCCCGCCCGGTCGAGCGCGGCGGCGGCGCGATCGATGGCGCGGTCGAAGTCGCGATAGCTGATATGCTCGGCCCCATTGGATACCGCGATCGCGAGCGGCGTCATGCGGGCCGAGAAGTGGACGAGACGGTCGAACATGTCAGATCACCAGTGAGGGAGGGTCAGAAGCGCCAGCTGAGCTGGGCCCGGGCGCCATGGTCGCTCGAACGATCCGCATAGGTGCCGGTGTAGGACACGCCAAGGCGGATATGCTCGCTCAAGTCGAGGGCCAGGCCGAGATCGACCGCGGCGCTGGTCCGGTCGAGCGGGATGCCACGCGCCTGGAACGCGCTGCCGCCGGCAAAGGCGAGATCGATCCCGGGCACCCGGTCCCCGAATACCCGGCGCGCCGCGGCGGAACCGTCGAGGCTCAGCCTGGTGCCGCCCAGATCCCAGCCGATCCGCGCCTTGAGGCCGAGGCTGGCATAGGTCGCGTCGAACCCGCTGCCGCTGCCGTGCAGCGCCGCCGCGCCGCCATGCTCGTTCACGCCGCTATCGGACAGCGCGACATGCGCAAGGCCGACAAAAGGCTGGAGATCGACGCCGCCGATGCTGCCCTTGACGCCCAGCTGGCCAAAGGCCTGGAAAGTGCGGGCATCGTAATTGTCGCCGAGCAGCTGGCGGAGGCTGCCGAACGCGACATGGCGCTGCGAGGCGATCGCATGCCACCCATAGGCTGTGCCGAGCTGGATCGAGACCGGGCCATAGGAACCGAGCAGGCTGCCGCCCGCCTGGTAGCTCGCCGCCTTGTGTGTCGCGTTCGAGGTGCGGAACTCGCTGGTGCCGTAGCCGAGCGCCACGCCGATCCGCCAATGGTTGCCGAACGAACCGTCAAAGCCGGTGACGAAGCCCTTGGCCGAACGCCTATAGCCTTGCGCCTGGGCGTTACCGTCGACGTCGCGCCACGCACCGGTCACGCGGCCCCAGGCCGCGAGGCCATCGGCACCCGCCATCTCGTCACGTGCGAGCATCGCATCGCGCATGAAGCGGCTGTCCTCGACCAGCGAAGCGCGCATGCTCGCATAGTCCGAGCCGGCGAGCTGGTCGAAGGCGGCGCGGGCTTCGGGCGCGGTGAGCGCCGCAACGGCTTCGTACACGCCATTGCCCGCGCCGAGCGCCTGCACCCGCGGCGCAACCGCGGCCTGGTTGCCGGTCTGCGCCACGGCGATGAAATCGACCGTGTTGCGCTTGAGGTTCAGCGTCACCGCATTGACGCCATAGGCCAGCGTCGGCGTCAGGAAGGCGAGGTTGGTCGTGACGTTCGAGAAGGTGCCGTTCAGGCCGCCGGCGGCGGTGAGGATCGTGTAGCTGGTATTGGCGGCATAGTTGCCGTCCGTGGCCAGCACGCGCACCGTCGCGCCGCTCGCGATCGAGGCGCTGCCGCCGACGACGATCTTGTCGCTCTGGCCCGCGGCATTGGCCTCCACTTCGAACACGCTGCCCGAAGCGAAGGCGAGATTGCCGGTGAAGGCAAGCGTGCCGATCGAGTTGCCCGGCGCGATCGTGCCGGCGATGCTGGCCGAGCCCGCGGTGCCGCCGCCCTGCAGGCGGCCGCCCGCGAGCACGTCGATCGTGCCGCCCAGGGTGCCGTTGAGCGAGAACAGGCTCCCCGCGCCGACGGTGGTGGCACCTGCGAAGCCGGCGCTGTTGCCGGTGAGCAGCACGGTGCCGCCGCCCTGGAACAGCACGCTGCCGGTGCCGCTCAGGGTGCCGGCATAGGTGCCGTTCGCCGCCTGGTTGAAGACCAGGCTGGTGCCCTGGCTCAGATCGACATTGCCGGTGAACAGGGAAGTGGTGGAAACCAGGCTGCCGGCAGTGACTCGCCAGTTGCTGCTGCTCGCGCCGGTGAGGGTGAGCGCGCCGGCACCGGATTTCACATAGCTGCCAGCGCCGCTGATCGTGCCCGCGAAGGTGGCGTTGCTCGCCTGGTCGAACACGACGGTGCCGGCGTTCTGGACGCTGCCCTGGATGGAGGCGGCATTGCCGATCAGCGTGCCTGCCTGGACGGCCGTTCCTCCGGTATAGCTGTTGGCGCCGGTCAGCACGAGCGTGCCGAGATCGGTCTTGACCAGCATGGCACCGCCGGTGAGCGCCGAGGCGATGGTGGCGGTCATGCCGGCGCCGGCGGCGGTGCCGTCGCCGACACGGACGGTCGCCTGGGCGCCCGAGAGCGCCAAGGTGCCGCCGGAGAGCGTATAGCCGCCGGTTGCGAACTGCATGCCGGTGGCCGAGACTTGGCCGGCACCATTGTCGATCGTCACTGCGCCGCCATTGCCCTGGAACACCGCGAAGCTCGGCACCGGCTGCATCGGCCCGTTCACCGCGCCATTGGCATCGGTCCAGTTGCGGGTGCCGAGGCTCCAGCTGCCCGAGCCGCCATCGATGCGGCCATTGTCATGGCTCGCCGCCGCTGCGCCGTCCCAGAAGGCGAGCGTCGCGCCGCTGGTGCTGACCAGGTTGACCTGGCCGATATTGCCCGTCTGCACCGACAGGCCGGCGGTGCCGATGCCGGTCACCGTGCCGAGGACCAGGCCGTTGTCGGTGAGCGCGCCGCCATAGGAGAACAGGCGATAGACGCCGGCGCCGAAGCTCGGCTGGGCGGCGATGTTGAGCGTGCCGTCGAGCGTCAGGTCGCCGCTTACCGCGAACAATGCGGTGGCCGGGGGCTGGGACAGGGTGACGTCGATCACCGAGCCGGACGCGAGGGTGAGGGCACCCATCGCCAGCGTGCCGCCGGTGGCGCCGACCAGATGCGCGCCGTCCGCGATGCTGACCGTGCCGCCGATGCTGCCGGTGCCCGAAAGCGTGCTCGCGACCTGCACGTCGCCGCCCAGCTGGCCGATGACCGCGAGGCCGCCGCCCGACACGGTGGTGGTGCCGGCAAAGGCCGCGCTGTTGCCGCTCAGCGTCAGCGTGCCGGTGCCGGCCTGCGCGACCGTGCCGCTGCCGGAGAAGCTGCCGGCATAGGTCGTGGCGCCGGCCCGGTCGAAGGCTAGGGTGCCGCCGTTGATCTGCGCCGAACCGCCGGCAAAGCTGCCGTGCAGCACCGACACGCCGCTGTTCTGCACCAGGGTGCCGGTGCCGAGATTTGCATGCACGGTTGCGCCGTCGAGCGTGTAGCTCGCCGCCGAGAGCGTGCCGGTGCCCGCGAGGGTTCCGGCGAGGGCCAGAGTGCCGACGCTGCCGCCAAAGCCCTGGAGGTCGAGCGTCGCGTCGCGCGCCACGGTCACGGCCGCGCCGGCGGCAAGGCGATCCGCGCCGCCCAGGCGCAGCGTGCCGCCGTCGATCCGGACGGTGCCGCTCGCCGCAGTGCCGCCGAGCAGCGAGGTTCCCGAATGCTGGACGAGCGTGCCGGTGCCGAGATTGGCGCTCACGATCGCGCCGTCCAGCGTCGTCGTGGCGGCGGTCAGCGTGCCGGTGCCCGCCAGGGTTCCGGCGAGGGCCAGCGTGCCGATGCGGTCGTCAAAGCCCTGGAGGTCGAGCGTCGCGCCGCTCGCCACGGTCACCGCCGCGCTGTCGGCAAGGCGATCGCTCGCGCCGAGCCGCAGCATGCCGCTATCGATCCGGACGATGTCGCTCGCCGCAGTGCCGCCGAGCAGCGAGGTCCCCGAATGCTGGATGAGCATGCCGGTGCCGAGATTGGCGTTCACGACCGCGCCGTCCAGCGTCGTCGTGGCGGCGGTGAGCGTGCCGGTGCCCGCGAGGGTGCCGGCCAGTGTCAGCGTGCCGATGCGGTCGTCAAAGCCCTGGAGGTCGAGCGTTGTGCCGGCCGCGACGGTGACCAGCCCGGTATCGAGAAGGCGATCGCTCGCGCCGAGCCGGAGCGTGCCGCCGGCGATGTCGAGCCTGCCGGCGGCCGTGGTGCCGCCGAGCAACGAAGTGCCGGAGCGCTGGACGAGCGTGCCGGCGCCGAGATTGGCGGCGACCGTCGCGCCGTCGAGCATCGTCGTCGCCGCGGTCAGCGTGCCGGTGCCGCCCAGCGTGCCGGCCAGCGCCAGGCTGCCGATCGTGTCGCTATTGCCTTGCACGTCGAGCACTGCGCCGGAGGCGACAGCGACCGATGCCGTATCGGACAGGCGGTCCGACCCGCCAAGGCGCAGCGTGCCGCCCGTCACGTTGATGATGCCGGCAGCCGCGGTGCCGTTGAGGTCGGAAACACCCGAATGCTGGGTCAGTGTGCCGGTGCCGAGATTGGTGAAAACCGTCGCCCCGTCGAGCGTGTAGGTGGCGGCGGTCAGCGTGCCGGAGCCCCCGAGCGTGCCGGCCAGCGCCAGGCTGCCGATGGTCTCGTCATGGCCTTGCAGGTCGAGCGTCGCGCCGGCGAGCACCGTCACGATCGCGGTATCGGCAAGCCGCTGGCTCGCGCCGAGCTGAAGGGTGCCGCCCTCGACATGCACCGCGGATCCGGCGGAGGTGCCGTTGAGCAGCGTGACGCCGCTGCGCTGATAGACTGCGCCGGCGCCCAGATCATGGTCGATCGTGCCGCCGAGCAGATTGTAGATCGCGGCAGTCAGCGTGCCGCCGCCGATCAGATTGCCCGCGATGGTGAAGCTGGCGACGGTCTCGTCGAAGCCGTTCAGGTCGAGCGTCGCGCCGTTGCGCACCTCGAGCGTCGAATCGTCGGCGAGCACCCCGGAGGCCCCGAGGCGCAGCGTGCCGGCATCGACCAGGGTGAGGCCGGAATAGGTGTTGGCGCCCGAGAGAGTCAGCACGCCGGTGCCCGTCTTGGTGAGGCCGCCGGTGCCCCCGATCACGCCGCCGAAGTCGCTGTCCTCATCGTCCCAGCCGACCGTCAGCCGGTTGGCACCGAGAGCCACGGTGCCGTTGCCGGAAAGATTGGCGATCTCGATGTCCGCGCCGGCGCCCGAAATGTCGAACGCGCCATGGGCGATCAGCGCGCCGCCGCCGATCGTGCCGGCGCCGGCGAGCGCCAAGGTGGCGCCGCCGTCGATCGTGGTGGTGCCGAGATAGGTGTTCGCGCCGCGCAGCGTGCTGGTGCCGTTGGCAAAGGCCAGGTTGCCCAGGCCCAGGATCTCGCCCGAAAAGTCGCTGGCGCCGAGCGAAAGATCGGCGAAGACAAGCCGGACCGCGCCGCCGCCGGTGAGGCGGGTGAGCGCCGCGCCCCATCCCCCGATCGCGAGCGTGCCGTCGGCGATGACGGTGCCGCTCGCGAGCGAGCCGCCGTTGAGGAACAGCGCCGCGCCGTCGTTGATGTTCGTGTCGCCCGTATAGGTGTTGGCACCGCTCAGTATCTGGAAGCCCGAGGCGATGGTCAGGCCGCCGCTGCCCTGGATGACGCCGCCGAAGCTGGTGCTGTCGGGGTTGTTGAACGTCAGCGTGTTGGCGCCGAGATCGACCGTGCCGTCGTCGCGCAGGCCGCCGAACTCGGTGGCGCCGCTGGTCAAGCCCGAGAGGTCGAGCGTGGCACCGCTGGCCACCGAAACCGCGGCATTGGCGCCGAGCGCGCCGTTGCCCGAAAGCGCCAGCGTGCCGACCTCCACCGTCACGCCCTGGAGCATGTTCTGGCCGGTGAGCGTCAGCGTGCCGGCACCATTTTTGAGGAAACCGCTGCTCCCCGGGAAGGTCGCTTCCTGCAGGGTGCCGGCGAAGAGTGTCGCCGCGCTGTTGTTCACGGTCAGGCCCTTCGGCCCGAGATTGACGCGGCTGCCCGCGACGCCGGACAGGTTGTTGATCCGCTCGCCGATGCCCGCGCCGACGTTGAGGACCGCGTTCGCGCCGGTGAGCGCGACCGAGGACGCGGCGAGGAGCTGGTTCGGCCCGCTCAGCGAAAGCGTGCCGTCGGCGACAATCACATTGCCGGTGAAGACTCCGCTGCCGGCAAGGTTCGTCGTTCCCGGGCCCGCGATCTTCAGCGTGCCGGCGCCCGACAGACCGTTCACCTGGACGGTGCCGGTCCGGTTGGTGGTCAGCGTGCCGCCGTTCAGCGCGATCGCGCCGCTGAGCGAGCCGTTGCCGGCGCCATCGCCGATGGTCATGCTCGCGCCGTTCAGCAGCGTGGTGATGCCGCCATAGCTCCAGTCGGTGGCGACGGTCTGGTGGCCCGAGGCGATCGTCACCGCGCCATTGCCATAGCCCGCCGCCTGGGTGATGGCGCCGGTGAAGTCGCTCTCGCCGCCATTGCCGGCGATGCTGAGCACGCCGTTGCCGAGCCGGATGTTGCCCGTGCCGGTGAAATGAGTGAACGGGAGCGCGCCGCTCGCGCCGGATACGTCGAAGACGCCGTTCACGGTGATGGTCGGGCTGGCGATCGAGCCGCTGCCCGTCAGCGCGAGCCCCGCGCCGGCATCGATCACGGTGGTGCCGGTATAGGTGTTGACGCCGCCGAGCGTGAGCGTGCCTCCGGTGAGGTGCAGCCCGCCATTGCCCTGGATCACGCCGGAGAAGCCGCCGCCCGCGTTGCCGATGGTCAGGTTCTTGTCGCCGAGCGTCACGGTGCCGATGCCGGCAAGCCCGCCGATCGCATGGCCGGCGCCGGCCACGCCCGACAGGTCGAGCGTGCCGCTGGCCATCGTCAGCGCCGCGCCGCCGCCGATCGAACCGCTGCCGGCGAGCGCAAGCGTTCCGCCGTCGATGCGCACCGCTGCCAGATCGCTCTGGCCGGTGAGGGTGAGCCTGGCCGTGCCCGCGAGCGTGAGCGCCGGCGTGGGGGAAATCGCGCCGCTCGCCACGTCGTCGAAGCTGCCGGCGAAGATGGCATCGGCGCCCTGGACGATGCGCATGCCATGATCGCCATAGCGGACCACGGCGCCGGAAGCGCCCGAGAGCGTGTTGATCGTGCCGCCCGCCACCGTCAGGTCGAGCACCGCGCCCGTGCCGGAAAGTGCGATGCCGCTGCCGTTCGACAGCACTTGGCTGGTGTCGAGGGCGAGGGTGCCGTTCGCGACGGTGACGGCGCCGGTGAAGTCGGCCGCGCCGCCCAGACGGGTGGTGCCGCCGCCCGCCTGCACGAGGCTGCCGCTGCCGATCAGGCCGGTGACCGAGAGGCTGTCCGAACGATCGACGGTGAGCGTGCCGTTCGCGGTGATCGTGCCGCGCACCGATCCGCCGGCGCCGCCATTGCCGAGCGTGAGACCGGCACCCTGCGCGATGGTCGTCGCGCTATTGGCGTTCGCGCCGGTGAGAGTCAGCGTGCCGCCGGCGATGACGAGCGTGCCACCATTGCTGTCGCCGATCACGCCGGAGAACATGCCGCCATTGTTGATGGTCAGCATATTGCCGTTGAGGATGAAGCTGCCCGCGCCCGAGAGGCTGCCGATGGTCTCGTCGGAACCGAACAGCTCGGCGGTGCCGGCCGCGCCGATGATCAGCGCGGATCCATCGTTGATCGCGTTGCCGTTGAAGAGGCGCAGCCGTCCGTTGGTGACCGTCGTGGAACCGGTATAGCTGTTGTTCCACAGCGAGAGAATGCCCGAGCCCGCCTGGACGAGGTTGCCGGCACCGCCGCCGATATTGGCGACGGTCCAGTCGTCGGCCTTGTTGATCGTCAGCGTGCCGTCGTTGAGCACGAAGCTCGTGCTGTAGAGATAGCCGTCGGTGCCGCCATTCCCGAGCGTGAGGTTGCCGCCGTTCAATGCGATCGTGTTGAGCGAATTGTTGCCGGTCAGGGTCAGCGTGCCGCCGGTCAGGTTGAGCGTGCCGTTGTTGAACTGGCCGGCATAGCTGCCGCCATTGGCGATCGTCAGCGTGTAGCCGTTGAGGAAGGCGGAGCCACCCCCGCCCGAGAAGCTGCGGACGCTCGCATCCGCGTTGAGCAGCTGGAAGAAGCCGTTCGCCGCGACGTCCGAACTGGCGAGCGATCCGGCGCCGCTCAGGTTGAGCTGCGCGCCGCTGGCGATCGTCGTGGTGCCCGAATGGGTGTTGGCGCCCGCAAGAGTCGCGACGCCGGCGGCGAGCGTGATGCCGCCATTGCCGGAGATCACGCCGCCGAAGCTGTTGCCATTGGCGGCCGCGGTGATGGTGAGCAGCTTGTCGCCCAGGGCCACCGAGCCGCCGGTGCCGCGCAGATCCTTGATCGCCGCACCCGCGCCGCTCACGCCGGAAATGTCGAAGGTGCCGCCGTTGACCGCGACATAGCTGGCGCTGGCAAGCGTGCCGCCGCCGGACAGGGCGAGCGTGCCCTGGTTGACCAGCACCGGCAGCAACAGGTCGCTGTTGTTCCCCGCGAGAGTGAGCGTGCCCGTGCCGCTCTTGGTCAGCGCGCCCGTCGATGTCGGCGTGCTGCCGAGCGTGCCCGCGAAGATCGTGTTCGCGCTGTTCGCCAACGTCGTGCTCTTGCCCGACAACAGCACCCGGCTGCCAGCGACGCCGGACAGATTGTTGAGGACAAGTCCGTCCGAGTTGAGGCCGGCGGCGTCGAGCACCGTGTTCGTGCCGGTCAGCGCAATGGCGGAGCTGCCGGCCAGCGCGCCGGTGTTCGATAGCGACAGCGTGCCGGCTTCGATCGTCGTCGTGCCGGTGAAGCTGTTGGCGGAAGCGAGCGTCAGCGTGCCCGCGCCGCGCTTGACCAGGGCGCCGCTGCCGGAAACCACGCCGATCTGGAAATAGCTGCTGCTTTCGTCGAATATGATCGTGCCGTCGTTGGCGATGGCATAGGAGCCATTGCCCAGCGCGGTTCCCGAGCCCTGCAGCGTCGCGCCCGCCAGGATCTGGGTGCCGCCGCTCCAGAAATTATTCTGGTTGGTGAGGATGATCGTGCCCGCGCCGCCGATCACCAGCGGCTGGCCGCCGCTTTGTTCGATGAGCTGGCCGGTGAGCGTCGCGACCACGCCGGCATCGGCCTCCAGGCGGGTGGGATCGTTTGCCGGATCGATCGCGGCCAGGATGATCTGGTTCGCGTAGCTGCCCGTCGCGGCATATTGGATCGTCGGGTCGATCGCGGTGATCGTGCCGGTGCCGAACGCACCGGCGCCGGTCGCGCGGATCGTCGCGCCGTTGACCTTGATCGTGCCGGTGAGCCCGGTGCCGCTGAACACCAGCGTGCCGCTCGGAGTGCCGTTGCCGGCGGTGATCGCCATTGCCGGGCTCGCGGCCGCGCCGCTCAGCGTCCAGGTGCCGGTGCCGACCTTGTTGAGGATCTCGAAGCTGTTGACGGTTGCCAGGTTCAGCGTGCCCGTGGTGGGGCCGTCCAGCACCACCGTATCGGTGCCGTTGCCGCCGGCAATCGTCCCGAACGTCGCGCCGGTCATGATGTTGATCGTGTCGTTGCCGTTGCCGAGGTTGATCGAGCCGATCGTGGTCGAACCGGAATTGAGCGTGACGATGTCGTTGAAGGTCGACAGCGAGATCGCGCCCGAACCGCCCGAGATGGTGCCGTCATTGACCACGATGGTCGCGGCGCCGGCGGAAGTGATGCCATAGGACACGCCGATCAGCGAACCGGTGTTGGTGATGCTGCCGCCGCCGTTCAGCGTCGCGCCGACCGAGCCGTTGACGGTGCCCGAGTTGACCAGCGTCGCGGTGCCCGAGGGCACATAGATGCCGAAGCTGGTCGCGTTGATCGTGCCCGAATTGTTCAGCGTCGATCCCGAGGCATCGGTGCGGATGCCGATATTGGCGTTGATCGTGCCGCGATTGTCCAGCGTGGAGGCCGCACCCGTGCTGCGCAGGCCGGTGCTGTTGTTGCCCGTCGCGGTGATGTTCGCATGGTTGGTCGCGGTGCCGCCCGCGTTGAGCATGATGCCCGCGGCGTTCCCGGCGGTGATCGTGCCGTAATTGTCGATCGTGCCGGCCGCGCCGGCCACGTTGACGCCGAAGCTGCCGCTGCTGATCGTGGCGCCCGAGCGATTGATCAGGCTGCCGCCATTCAGGAAACTGACCGCTGAGCCGTTGCCTGGCGTGCCGGCCGCGCCGTTGACGATCGTGCCGTAATTGTCGATCGAGCCCTGGGTCAGCGTGATCGTCGTCTTGCCGGCCTGCGACTGGTTGCCGCGCAGGGTGATGCCCGATCCGATCGTGAGCGCGGTCGCGCCATTCTCGGCATAGATCGCTTCGTCCTGCGCGGTGATGTCGCCGCCGATGTCGAAGGTCGCGGTTCCCGAATTCAAGCTGGCGTAAATGCCCCGTCGCGCATTGATCGAGGCGGTGGTGCGAAGCGATCCGGCCGGGCTGTCATAATATATGCCCTGGTCGAAGAGGTTGTCCGTTCCGGTGCTCAAGCTGCCGATCGCGCCACCGATCTGAAGATCGGCAACCGCGGAGAAAGTCAGGATAGCCGAGCCGCCATTGCCGACAGTGTCGATCGTCGCGCCCGCGCGGGTGACGATCCTGTTTTCTATCAGATCGGCGTAGATGCCGTAGCGACTGAAGGCGTTGTCCAGCCCCGCCTCGCCGAACATGATCGAGGCACCGACATCGATATCCGAGCGCAGGCCAAAGCCGTTGCTGACATAGATGCCGCTGTCGCTAGCGACGATCGATCCGCTGTCGATCTTGACGATCATCGTTTCCGTCGAGGCGAAACGGACGCCATTGGAGCCGCTGTTGATGTCCACCCGGCCAAGCTGCGCATTCAAATAGGTGCCGCCGTTCGCGAAAATACCTTCGCCGCTCCCGTTGAACGTCAGCGTGCCGTTGTTCCGGATGTTGACCGTGCCGCCCGGGCCATTGACCCAGATGCCGCTTCCGCCGGAAAAGCGATTATCGCCGTCCAGCGTCAGGTTCACTGCGGCGTTCCCCGTGGGCGCCCTCAGATAAAGCGCGACCGCATAATAGGCGCTGGATGGGGCCGTGGCCGCCAGGTTGCTGTCGGTGACGCGTAGGTTCACCTCCGGACTGGCGGTGTCCTGGAAATAGGCGGCGACGTATCGCGGCGGGATGATCGTCGTGCCTGAGACGTTGTTCACGGTGACCCCGGTGATCGCCACATCGGTCGTCGTGCCGTTCAGGACGATGCCGCCGCCGATCGGCGTCTCGTCGGTCACCTGGGTCGGCGCGCCGCCTTCGATCGTACCGCCTCCCACCGAGAGCGTCTGCCCATAGGCCGGTGCTGCCGCCGCAGCGGCCGCGACCAGGGCGGTCGAGGCGAGCAGGAGATTGCGGGCGCGGCGCGGCGTGCGCAGGATCGGAGCGGTCATCTTCATTCCCTCAGCTCGGCGCTTGACGCGCGCATATGCGAAGCCGTGCGCACGGGAACGGCCCGACACGCGGCAAATGATCTTCGGTTGGGAGATTCGCCGGCTATCCGCCGACGACGATCAGACGGTGTGGAATGTCTTTCGCATGGTGCCCCCCGTCGCCCCTGAAACGAGCGCTTTCCTTAAGGGAAGCTCCAAAATGGCTCAATGAAACAAATTGGTACTATTTCGCTATCGTGGGAGAAATTTTCCAGTAAATACAATCGAGTTTCAGCTCGATCTCACGGAATCCCAAACCCGTCCATGGCTTCGCAACCCTTGCCACTGCCTCCTTATGCCACTGCCGACATGTTGAAGCGGCACCCCCGGTTCGACGCGGCGGTATCCAATCTGACCGATGGTCTCGCCACGCTGTACGGCGGGGACCGGCGGCTCATCCGCGAGCTTTCCGAATATAAGCGCGCGGTCACCTTCATGCTGGCGATCTGCATCGCCGCGGGCGAACGCGAAGAGGATCCGGAGACCTGGCTGACGGTCGCCAGGCTCGTCGAGCTGGCCAAGATCATGGCGATCGGCCCGGCGCGCCGGGTGCGCCGCTATGTCGAGGAAATGCGTGCCGACGGCCATCTGATCGAAACGCCCATGGCGGAAGATCGGCGCCGGCACCGGCTGCGCCCTACCGAGGCGATGCTCGCGATCGATCGGGAGTGGGTGGCGGTATTTCACGCGCCCCTGGCACTGATGTTCCCCGAAGAGCCGCGCTACCGGGCGGCGGTCTCGCAGGACCCGGCCTATCATCATTATTATCGCGCGCGCTCGCTCATAACGCTTGCCATGGCCCGCGAGACGATGGTCGAGCATCCACCTGTCGATTCCTTCCTGCACCAGGCGGGCGGCGCGCGTATCCTGGCCACGCTGCTGCAATCGGCGCGCGACAATCCCGACGGTTGGACTGAACCTGGCTTCTACTCGCTGGCAGCCGAGCGCAGCGCCACTACCCGCGTGCATGTTCGCGGTATTCTGCGCACCGCCACCGCTGCCGGCTATGTCGAGATAGTCGAGAGCCAGGGCACGCGCGTTCGTGCGACCGCCGCGCTGGTGGAGGATTTCAGGAATTGGTCGGCGGACTCCCTGGCGACCACCGATCTCGTCTCGCTGCTGACCCAGTCGCTATGAGGTCGCCCGCGGCCTGAGCCACGGCAACGTCGATACTATCGGCGGCGTCGGTGCGCCCACGGCCCCTGTCGCATCCGGCTGCCCGGCGTGCTTCGCGTTCCTCGATCGCGATCCGGACTGCTCCGCCGGACGCTGGCGGAAAATATCCTGAAAGCAAGGTGACGTGGCGGCATATCCATGCTGCCGGCGGGAGGCCCCGAGGCGGAGTGGGGAGGCGGGGCGCGGAAGAGCGCCGTGCCCCGATCCCCCGGAGGCCTGGCCTCCGGAGGAAGGGCAACCGCGTGGTTACATGCGCAGCGAGACACCGGCGACGATCTGCCGGCCGAGCAGATCATAGCCCATGATCGTGTTGCCGCGCAGCAGGCCGATGCGCGAACGGCTGTCCGGCACGATCGGGGGATCGCGATCGAAGATGTTGTTCGCGGCAAGCCGGAACGTCATCCGCTTGGTGACGTCGAAGCTGAGCGCCAGGTCGAACCAGTCATAGGCCTTGATGCCCGGGAACTGGTCGCGCAGCTGGCTGGGGGCCGCCGTCGGGATGCCGGTGCTGGCCGGCGCATAGACGTCGAGCGGCATGCCCGCGCGGTGGCGCCAGTTCACCGAGACGCTGGCGATGCGCTCCGGCAGGACCCAGGTGGCGCGCATCTGGTGCGCCCATTTGGGCATGCTCTCACCGCACGAATTGCCCCAATAGCCGACGCAATTGCGCGAGGTGGCGGTGGGCGATGCCTGCGAGGCGACCCGCGTCATCAGCGTGCCGTTGAAGATCATCTCGAGGCGGCCGACCGATCCCATGCCGACGTCATACTGCCCCTGGAAGTCCCAGCCATGCGACTGCGAGCGATAGCCATTTGCCGGGCCGCGCGCGACCCAGCCCGTGGCCGGACGCGTCGCCGGCGAGCTGTACAGCGTGCCGTCCGCGTTGCGGACGATGGCGCGGCAGAAATACTCGTTGCCGGTGGTGAGGCAGTCGTTGATCAGGTTCTGCGGCTGGAGGAAGTCGAGCTGGTCCTTCAGATCGATCAGCCAGCGATCGACCGAGACGGTCAGCCCCCGCACGAAGCGCGGGCGGAACACCACGCCGAACGTCTTGGTGTACGCGGTTTCCGGCGTGAGGTTGAAGCCGCCTTCGCGGACGGAGCAGCGATCGTCCGGGCAGATCAGCGTGGGGCTGTTATAGAGGTTCGCCGGCAGGCCGGTATTGGCGCATTGCTGCTGCGTTGCGGCCGGGGCGATGCGCGGTCCGCCGGGGTTGGCCGCATCGATCCGGGGGGCGCAGGGGTCCGCGTAAAAGCCCTGGTTCCAGAAGATGTTGGACGCGCTGGCGGCGGTGCCGACGCCCGGTGCCGCCTGCGCCTTGTTGAACGAGGCACGGAAGCTGATGTCCTCGACCGGCGACCAGATGCCCTCGATCTTCCAGGTGCCGAACTTGTTGTCCAGGCGGTTATACTTGGACAGGCGATAGCCGCCGTTCAGCTGGAGCAGCTTGGTCCAGGGCTTGTTCTCGACCAGCGGCACCTGGATTTCGGCATAGGCCTCCAGGATGTTCTGGGTGACGCGCTGGTTCGTGCCGCCATTGTTCTGCTGGTAGATTGCGTTGACGACGGTGCGTTCCATCTCCTCGCGATATTCGCCGCCCAGCGCGATCGCGATGCCCTGCTCGGCGAGGGGCGAGGCAATGCCGTACTTGCCGAGATCGCCGCTGACGGTGCCGATGAACTGCAACAGGCGCGGAATACGCGTGCTGATGCCGCCAGAGGCGTTGCCGTACAGATAGCTGTTGAGCGCCGCATCATTGTTGAACGGCGCGAAGGCGTTGAACGGCACGCAGTTCCTGTCGGTGCCGTTGACCACCGAGCGGCAGGTCGGGCGGCCGTTGACGTTCACCACGTCGAGCGAGCGGTTGACGGTGGCGAACTCCGCGGCCGGCACGTCGATCGTGTCGAGCTGCGCGCGCGAGAGCATGCCCGCCACGTCATAGGACCAGACATTGTCCAGCACGCGGCCACGCAAGCCCGCGACGACGCGATAGCCCGAGTTGATGAATTGCTGGCGGACCAGCGGCATCGAATCGAAGCGATAGCGCACGTCGAGCGGCGCATACTGACCCGCCACGCCCGCATTCGCGCCGCACAGGGTCTGTGCCTGCGATGCCGAGAGGAACGGGTTGTCGCAGTTCACCTGATAGGGCGTGTTGCCATAGACGCTGTACGAATAGGTGCGGTTCAGCATCGTGTTGTACGACTTGTCCCGATACCACAGCGCATTGCCGTACAGCTCGACATGATCGGTCAGCTGCGCGGTCAGGAAGCCGCCCGCGTTGACGCGGTTGAACGCCCGCTGGAACGCCCAGTCGTCATAGGGATTGGCCGAGGCGCCCACCGGGCCGCTGTTGATCGGAATGAAGGTGCCGTTGCCGTTCGGGTTGTTGACGAGCGTCGTCCCGCTGCTGGCGCCGGCGCGCGGGATGATCGTGCCGGCCGGGGTATAGGTCGCCCGCGAGCAGGAGAGCGGCGAGGTGTTGCTCGTGGTCACCACTTCGCAGACGGCGTTCGCGCGGTCGCGCAGGCGGACCAGGCTCGACTGGCGATAGTTGACGAAAGCCGAGATGTTGACGCGGTTGTCGAACAGGTTGGTGCCGGCGGCGAGGCTGACATCGGCGCGGCCGCCATCGTTGCTCATGCCGCTGGCGGAATTGAACCCGGCGCGCTGCGCGGCCTCGGTCACTGCGCTGGAGCGGTTGTTGTGGTTGAAGAAGCTGTAGTTGCCGTTGATGTGGATGCCGTTGAAATTCTTCTTCAGGATGAAGTTCAGGACGCCCGCGACCGCATCCGAGCCGTAGACCGCGGAAGCGCCGCCGGTCAGCACGTCGACCCGCTCGACCAGCGCGTTCGGGATAATGCCGACGTCGACCGTGTTGGGCAGGCCGATGCGCATCCCGTCGATCAGCATCAGCGTGCGCTCATAGCCCAGGCTGCGCAGCTTGATGCGCTGGCGGCCTTCGGAGTCGCTGAAATTCTGCTCGGAATTGACCTGCACCTGCGGCAGGCGGTTGACCACTTCCTCGATCGTGGTCGCGCCCTGTGCGGCGATCTCGGCGGCGGTGGTGGTGACGATCGGCGCGGCCGAGCGGTTGTTCAGGCGAACGATGCGGGTGCCGGTGACGACGAGAGTGCCGTCGTCCCGGGCGTCGGTGGCGGAGCTCCCGGCAGTGTCCGGCACGGTTTCCTGCGCCATGGCAGGTGCGGCGAGCAATACCGCGAAACATGTCGAGCTCAGCAACAATGCATTGAATTTCTTCATTACTTCCCCCCTTTTGGAAATAGATACGGTCACTTGGTCGTTGCGGGCATTTTCAGGCTCTGGGCGGCCTGGACCCGCGTCCGCCCCGCAAGGTCGGTCGCGGCGAAGGTGAAGCCGGGCTGGAGCGCGAACGCGCCGATCCGGCCGTGATGGTCGATCGCGAGGAACCCCACCTGCGCGTCACGCACGGCGTCGCCGCGCAGCCTGGCGATGTGGAGCACGGCCTCGCGGCAGGCGGCCTGGGGCGACATGCCGGCGCGCATCGACGCGACCACTCGCGCCGACCCGGCGATCCGGGTGACTTCCTCGCCCACGCCGGTGGCCGTGGCGGCGCCGACGCCGGCCTCGACGAACAGGCCCGATCCCGCCTGGGGTGAATCGCCGACGCGGCCGCGCAGCTTGAACGCCATGCCCGAAGTGGTGCAGGCGCCGGCCAGCCGCCCGTCCGGCGCGCAGAACAACATGCCGATCGTGTCATGGTCGAGCGCCGAGCCGCGCTGGTTCTCGATATTGACGACCGGCTTGTACCGGGCGGTCCGGAGCCAGTCGCGCCATGCCTTCTCGGCCGCCGGCGTCGGCATCGCGACCTTGTCGAAGCCCTCGGCCTCGGCGAACTGGTGCGCGCCTTCGCCGACCAGGAAGGTGTGCGGCGTCTTTTCCATCACGCGACGCGCCACCGAGATCGGATGCGCGAAATCCTCGAGCGCGGCGACCGCGCCGACATTGCCGCGGTCGTCCATGATGATCGCGTCGAGCGTCACATGCCCGTCACGATCGGGATAGCCGGCATGGCCGACCGAATGGTTCTCGGGATCGGCCTCGGGAATGCGGGCGCCGGCTTCGACTGCGTCGAGCAGGCTGCCGGTCCTGCGCCACTGGGCATGGGCCGCGGCGTTGGCGGCGGCGCCGAAATCCCAGGTCGACAGGATCAGCGTGCGTTCCGCGCCGCGGGCGAGCCCGGGCGCGGCGGAGGCGAGGGCGGCGCCTCCCATTCCCCATGCCATGGCGCCGCGGCGAGACGTTCTCATCGATGAATATTACCCCAGTTACCCGCCGCGTGGCCGCGGCCTTGCCGTGCCGGGGTGCCGATTCCACGCCCCGATCGTAGTGAAGCTGTCATAGGTGAAAATCTATTTCAATTCCAAAAAGACTACTGATGTCCTATGTCGCGAACATCCCGCGTGGCAGTTGCAAAATTACGCCACTTGCGCCGGGGCAGTGCGGGGCGGCGCTGCTACGACAGCGGCGTGTCCCGGCCAAGCGCCAGGTCGAGGAGCCATGATCTTCTCTCGTCGCCCCGTTCTTCCCCCGTCATCGCCGCTGGCATCCCGGTCGTCCCCGCGCGGGCGGGGGTGACGAAAAATGGGGGCGTAGGGCCCGGGCCGGAGGTGGGCCGCGACCGATGCTTTGGTCCGTCACCGCGCGCGGGCGAGGGGAGGGGCCGATTCCATCGCGGTCGTGTCCCGGTCGCCCGCAGGTGAGACTTTACAACATAACATCTTTGTTGCATCGCCTCGGCCGTGAACGGCAGTCGCCCGAATCGCTTGCGCGAAACGAGGGCGCCGCGGGGCGGGCAGCGAACCGTGACGCGGTGGGCGCTGCTCTGCGCCCTGCTCCTCGCGTTCGTCTGGCAGGGCGCCGTCGTCCAGACGCACAATCACTTCGATCGCGGCATCGCCCTGGAAGCGGCGGGGCTTGCCCCGGCCGGCGCGGGCAAGGCGACGGATCGCCAGGCGCCCGCGGATTCCCCGGCGAACTGCCCGATCTGCCGGGAAGTGGCGAATATCGGAGCGGTGCTGCTGCCCGCGCCGGTCGCGCTTGCCGCTCCGGCCCCGGTCGCGTTCCGCGCCGCGCCGGTGCGCCTGCCCATATTATCCTTCTTCGCACCTCCGCGAACCACGCGCAGCCGGGCGCCGCCACAACGGCTCCAAGCCTAGGGAATCGGGACCACCCCGGTGCAATTGCGCGCCGGGGCCTCGTGTCCGCGTCCCTCCCGCGATAAAATCAAGGTTCTCGGAGTCATTTTCGATGCGTCATCTGTTCCTGCTGCGCGCGGCCACGCTCGCGCTTGCCATCCCCGCCGCCGCGCACGCCGCCGGCCCCGACAGCAACAACCCGCCGGCGCCCCCGGCCACTCCCGCCCCGGCCGGTGACAGCGGCCCGGACGGGCAGAGCACGACCGGCAACAAGGGCAACGAGATCGTCGTTACGGGCATCCTGCCGACCAGCGAGCGGGACGTGCTCGCCGGCACCTCGGTCGTCTCGGGCGAAGTGCTCACCCGCGATCTGCGCCCCAGCATCGGCGAGACGCTGTCCAAGCAGCCGGGCGTGTCGGCCACTTCCTTCGGCCCCAGCGCCTCGCGGCCGATCCTGCGCGGTTTCCAGGGCGAGCGCGTCCGCGTGCTCACCGACGGGATCGGCTCGATCGACGTCTCGAACACCTCGGCCGACCATGCGGTGATCATCGATCCGCTGCTGGCGGAGCGCATCGAGGTGCTGCGCGGCCCGTCGGTGCTGCTCTACGGCTCCTCGGCGATCGGCGGCGTCGTCAACGTGATCGACAAGCGCATCCCGCGCGCGCTGCCCGAGAACGGCTATGACGTGGACGCGATCGCCACTTATGGCTCGGCCGCGAACGAGCGCTCGATCGCGGGCTCGGGCGATGTCGCGCTGGGCGGGCATTTCGTCTTCCATGCCGACGGCTCCTACTCCAAGAGCGACGACCTGAAGATCGGCGGCTATGTGCTCAGCCCCTCCGCCCGGGCACAGGCGCTCGCCGCCGCGGCGGGGCCGACCACGCCCGACGATCCCGATTTCGCCGAAACCGCGGCGCTCCGGGGCAAGCTGCCCAACACCCAGGCCGAGACCTGGACCGCGGGCGCCGGCCTGGCCTATGTCAGCGATACCGCCAATATCGGCGTGTCCTATTCGCATTATGACAGCCTGTACGGCGTGCCTATCCGCTATGCGCTCGCCTCGGGCGAGGAGCAGGAGGCGCCGCGCCTCTCCGTGCTCCAGAACCGTTTCGACTTCCGCGCCGACATCGACACCGGGGGCGGCTTCCTCTCCAAGGTCCGCGCGCGCGCCGGCTATGCGAATTATCGCCATTTCGAGCTCGAGGAGGACGGCTCGATCGGCACCGCCTTCTACAACAAGGGCTTCGAGGGGCGGCTGGAGCTGGTCCAGGCCAAACGCGGCGGCTGGCAGGGCGCCTCGGGCGTGCAATATTATCATCGCGACTTCAACGTGGTGGGGGACGAGGCCTTCCTGCCGCAGAACAATACCAGCCAGATCGGCCTGTTCACGCTCCAGCAGTTCGACTTCGGCAAGCTGCGTGCCGAGGGCGGCATTCGCTACGAGCATAGCAGCCTCCAGTCGAACCCGGCGGCGGGCGACCTGCGCTTCCCCAATGCCAAGCGCAATTACGACGCCTTTTCGGGGTCGGCGGGGCTCTCTTATGCCCTGTCCGACGATGTCCGCATCGGCATCAACGCCTCGCGGACCGAGCGCGCGCCTTCGGGCGAGGAGCTGTTCGCCAATGGCGGCCATGCGGGCACCCAGGCCTGGGAGCTCGGCAATCCCAATTTCGGGCTGGAAAAGTCCTGGGGCCTCGAGACGACGCTGCACGTCCACAAGGAGGGGTTCAGCTTCGACGCCTCGGCCTATTATGACTGGTTCGACGGTTATATCTCCGAGAACCAGGTCGCGCAGAGCGTCTGCCAGGCGGCGGCGCTGCCGAGCGGCCGCACCGTCGATCTGCCCTGCTTCCAGTTCCAGCAGGTCAAGGCCCGCTATTACGGGCTCGAGGGCGACCTGTCGGCGCGGCTGGCCCGGATCGGCGACTATGCGATCAACTTCGACCTGCTCGGCGACTATGTCCATGCCAGCCAGGGCAATGGCGATCCGGTGCCCCGCATCCCGCCGCTGCGCGTGCTCGGCGGCCTCGAGGCGCAGTCGAGCCGGCTGACCGCGCGCGTCGAGCTCGAGCATGTCTGGGCGCAGGACCGGATCGCGGCGTTCGAGACGCCGACCGCCGGCTATACGCTCACCAACGCCTCGCTGAGCATCCGGCCGTTCGCGCAGAACCGGAAGATCTCGTTGACGCTGAGCGCCAACAACATCTTCGATGTCGATGCGCGGCGCCATTCGAGCTTCCTGAAGGACTTCGCGCCGCTGGCCGGCCGGGACCTGCGGGCGACGCTGCGGCTGGGCTTCTGATCCGCCGGGCGGCGCGCCGCGAACGCGCGCCGCCCGGCCATCCCTTCGGCTTGGAGATACCGCATGCGTTGCGATCCGCACGCAGGCCGGACCCGCGCGATCGACCTGATCGAGCGCGCGGCGGTCGGCGCGTCCCTGCTTTGCCTGGTTCATTGCGCCGGGCTGCCCCTGCTGCTCGCGGCGCTGCCCGCATTGTCGCGGGTGCTGGCGATTCCCGAACAGCTGCACCTCTGGCTGCTTGCCTTCGCCATCCCCAGCTCGGCGCTGGCGCTGATCGGCGGCTATCGCCGGCACGACCAGCCGGAGATGCTCGCGCTCGGCGGCGCCGGGCTCTCCCTGATGGCCGCCGCGGCGCTCGTCTTCGCCGAGAGCGCGGCGGAGGCGCCGATGACGGTCGCCGGCAGCCTGTGCCTTGCCGCGGCGCATATCGGCAACTGGCGGCTGCGGCATCGCGGCCACCGCCATGGCTAGGCGCCGCGCGGGCGCGCTGGCCGAGCGGATCGCCGCGCTGCTCGCACAGGCCCCCGGTCCGCTCGGCGGCCTGGAACTGGTCGAGCGGTTGCGGGAAGGCGGCGATCCGGCCGCGCCCAGCCTGGTGTTCCGGGCGCTGCGCCAGCTCGTCGATGCGGGCAAGGTGCAGAAGCTGCTGTTGGCGCGCGGCTATCTGCTGCGGGAGGATGGCGACCAGCCGCTCTACCTGCATTGCACGCACTGCGGCGCGATCCTGGTGGCGCCGGGCGAAGCGGTGCGGGCGGCGGTCGAAGCGGCGGCCGGGCGCGCCGGCTTCCGGGCGCACCGGATCTTCGCGGAGCTTCCGGGATGCTGTTCGGACTGTGCTGGGGAGCGCGCCTAGGTTGGGGGCCTCATGCTGGTTCCGTCATCCCCGCGAAGGCGGGGATGGCGGGAATGGGAAAATATGAGCCCCTAACCGAATGCGAGCCCGCCCCGTAACGGCGCGGATCAGGGCAGGACCTTGTGCAGCCGCAGCCAGGTGAGGAACAGGTTCGGCCATTGCGCTACCGGGGTGCCCGGCTTGCCGGCGCCCCAGCTGTGCCCGCCCTTTTCGAAGACATGGAGCTCCACCGGCCGCCCGGCCGCGCGCATCGCCGCGAACATGCGCAGCGAATGCTCGACATTGGCGATGGGATCGTCGGTGGCGTGGGCCAGGAAGACGGGCGGCGTATCCGGCCCCACCTGCGCCTCGACCGAAAAGGCGTCGCGATAATCGGGCAGGACCGAGAGTTTCTTGCGCGTTTGCGTCGTATCGATCGGCGGGCGCATCGAAACGACGGGATAGATCATCCCGGCAAAGGCCGGGACGGCGTTCAGCCGGTCGGCCTCGTCCGCCGGCGGATAGAAGTCATGGCTGCCGCGCGTCGCCATCATCCCGGCGAGGTGCCCGCCGGCCGACATGCCGACCACGCCGATCCGCGCGGGATCCAGGCCCCAGCGCGCGGCCCCCGCCTTGAGCAGCCGGAGCGTGCGCTGCGCGTCCTGGAACGGCGCGTCCGCGTTCCAGCCGTCGCCGGGCAGGCGGTAATAGAGGATCACCGGCGTGATGCCGGCCGCCGCCAGCTTGGCCGCGACGTCCTTGGCCGAGCCGATCTGGATGCGGAAATAGCCGCCGCCACCCAGCAGCAGCGCCGCCGCGCCATTGGGACGCTTCGGCCGATAGACTTCGTAGCGCGGCTCCGAGATGTTCGACCAGGAACCGGTCTGTCCGCCCTCATTGCCGATCTTCTCCGGCCCCGAAGGCTTGCCGAAGCCCGGCGCCTCGCCCGGCCACACCCGGTAGGTTTCGGGCTTGCCCAGCCCGTCCTGGGCGAGGGCAGGGCTGGCCGCGGCAAGAACCGCGGCCAGGAGGGAGACGAGGAAGGACAGGCGCAGCATCAGAACCTCTTGCCGATCGTCATGTAGAGATGGCGGCCATAGGGGCTGTAGAGCGAGCCCAGATAGCCGTCCGCGGTGATCGGCGGCTGCTTGTCGAAGATGTTGCGCGCGCCGATGCGGATGCGCGTGTCGTCCAGCACCCCGCCCTTGAAGCGATACTGGGTATAGAGGTTGAACGTCACCTGGCCGTCCAGCTTGTAGGGGCGGCCGTTCGCGTCGAGGAAATTGCTGTCGTAGACGGTGTCGATATAGTTGGCGAAGGCACCGATCTGCCAGCCGCTCTTCGACCAGGTGAGCGAGCCGGTGACGCGCCATTTGGGCTTGCCGCGGTCCGCGATCAGGTCGCGCGCGTCGGTGAGCGGGGTGGCGGCGTTGATCTGCCCGGCTGTGCGCGCGTCGAACAATGCCTGTACCGCCGGCGGGGTATCGCGCGAGAATTTGGTCAGCCGCGCGCCGTTCAGCGCCAGGTCGAACTTACCGATGCCGGTGCGGACATTGTAGAGCAGCGCCAGGTCGACGCCCTGCACCGTCTGCGGCAGCAGGTTGACGAACTGGTCGTTGATCCGGGTGACGACGCCCGCGGGCGCGAGGCCGGTGCCGGTGAAGACCGGCGTGTCGTCCGCCGTCGGCGCGGCGCGGATCACGTTCGGGTTGCTCGACCCCTGCAGGCGCAGCAGATAGTCGAGCACCAGCGCGTTCTGCGCGCCGAACTGGCCGACGATGCCGGTCTGCTTGATCGACCAGAAATCGGCGGTGAGCGTCAGCCGCCCGGCGCTTTCGGGGATGAACTTGGGCTGGAGCACCGTGCCCAGCGTCCAGCTGGTGCTGTTCTCCGGCTTCAGGTTCGGATTGCCGCTGACGAAGATCGAATAGCTGATGCCGCGCGAGCAGGCGCTGTAATTGGCGATGCGCCCGGCACGCAGATCCGCCTCGCAGCGATAATAATCGGTGTTCGAGTTGAGGCGCGAATAGGCGACGGTGTTGGTCTGCTCCAGGTTCGGCGCGCGGAAACCCTGCGACCAGGAGCCGCGGATGCGCAGGCCGTCGACCAGGTCCCAGGCCGCGGCGACCTTGGGCTTCGCCACCGAGCCGAAGTCGCTGTAATGCTCGTAGCGCCCGGCGAGCTGGACATCGAGGCGATGGACCAGCGGCACGCGCATCTCGGGCGAGACCAGCGGCACGGCGAGTTCGGCGAATGCCGAGAAGACTTCGCGGTGCCCCTTGGTGCTCGGCGTCGGGCTCACCGCCGCCACGTTCGACAGGTTGGTCTCGCCGGTCACCATGTCGACGAAGCCGATCGTGCCGTTGAGGTTGGGATCGCGGTCGTCGCGCTGAGTCTCGCGGCGGCCCTCGATGCCGAAGGCGACGCCCAGATTGCCGCCCGGCAGCGCGAGCAGCCGCGCGTTCGACATCTTGAAGTCGGCCAGCGCGAGCGTCGTCCGGGAGCGGCGCTTGAGCTTGAACTGGAAGGAGTCGATCGTCGCGGCGGAAGCGGGCGAGCAGTCGCCCACGCTCGGCGTCGCCGCGCAGCCGCCGCTGAACGGATTATACGCATCCGGCGTCGACAGCGCGAGATTCTGCTGCAGCTTGGTCATGTTGATGGCGTTCGAGACGTCGGTCGCCTGCGCCGCCGAATAGAGGAACGCGCTGTCGAAATCGAAGCTGCCGATCTGCCCCTTCAGGCCGCCCAGGAAGCGGGACTGCCAGTTGGTGACGTTCACCACCTGGTTGCCGGCATCGACAAAGCGATAGGTGGAGAGGCGCACCGGCAGGCCGGCGGCGGGCACGTTGGTGAGATTCGGGATACGGTTCGGATTGGGCTGGCCGTTGATCGTGGTCGGCCCGAACGGATTCCAATAATTGGAGGCCGGAATGACGATGGCGTTGAGGTTGATCGTCGGCGGCTGGATGCGGCGCGTCTCGGCATAATAGAAGCCCGCCTCGCCATAGACGGTCAGGCTGTCCGAAATGTCGTAATGCGCGCTGGCGAAGCTGTTGTAGCGGTTGATGCGCGGCGAAACCGTTGTCCCCGGGCGGGTGTCGAACCGTTCGGAGCGCAGCGTCGAAGCCGTCGCGCGCGTGCCGCTGCCCAGGCAGGTGTCGGCGCTGAGCGCCACCAGGCAGCCCGGATTGGCGCTCGACTGGGTATGGAAGGCGCCGGCCGAGGAGGTCAGCGCCTGGTTGCCCGGGCTGCGGCGGATCGTGCCGGGGCCGCCCACCACGGCAAGGTTCGCCCAGGGCGACTGGGTGGCGCGCCCGTCGGCGGTCAGGTTGCCGGCATAGGCGGGATCGTTGGCGAAATAGGACATGAGGTTGTCCGTCGCCGTATAGGGCTGGTCCTCGGCCAGCTGGGCGGTGCGATGGGTATAGTCGAGATACAGCGAGACGTTGCCGCGGCCGCCGGCGAAGTTGCTGCCCGCCGTGCCGGTCACCTGGAACTCGCGGCGATGCGTGCCTTCGGCCCCGCCATAGCGGAAGTCGAGCGAGCCGCCATGGATGTTGGTCTTGGTGACGGTGTTGACCACGCCCGCCACCGCGTCCGAGCCATAGATGGCCGCCGCGCCGTCGCGCAGGATCTCGAGCCGCTGGATGCCCGCCACCGGCAGCGAATTGGCATTGTAGCCGAGCACGGGCACGTTGCCGTCGCCGGCCTGGCTGGTCGGGTGGTTCACCAGGCGGCGGCCGTTGAGCAGCACCAGCGTGTTGCCCACGCCCAGGTTGCGCAGGTTGATCGAGTTGACGTCGCCGCGCGCCGCGTTGCTGGTCTGCGGATTGTTCGCTTCGTTGAAGGTCACGTCGCCGGCCTGCGGGATCGAGCGGAAGAGCTCGTCGCCCGAAAGCGCGCCGGTGGCGTCGATCTGGTTGGCGTCGATCACCGAGACGGGGAGGGCGGCCGTGGTGCTGGCGCCCTTGATCTGGGTGCCGACCACGACGATCTCGTCGGTCGCGACGCTGCCTTCCTGGGCCGCCGGTGCCTCCTGGCCCGCCGGGACCTGCACTTCCTGCGCCTGTGCCGCCTGCGCGAGCATCAGCACCCCGAGCGCGCTGCCCGCCGTCAAGGCAATGTGCCGATATCCTTTCCTCATGTCTTCTCTCCCTGTTCTGTTTTTTCTTGTTTGTTTTGGTCTGTTGATCTTGTTCTAGGCCGCCTGGCTCCGCTCCAGGCTCTCCGGCTGTGAAAGGGTGCGACCCGAGAGCGCGGCATCCAGCGCCGCGCGATCGAGCTTGTTTTCCCAGCGCGCGACGACGATCGCCGCCACCGCGTTGCCGACGAAGTTGGTGAGGCTGCGGCACTCGCTCATGAAGCGATCGACGCCGAGGATCAGCGTCATGCCCGCCACCGGCACGCTCGGCACGATCGAGAGCGTCGCCGCCAGGGTGATGAACCCGGCGCCGGTGACGCCGGCCGCGCCCTTGGAGCTCAGCATCGAGACGAGGACGAGCAGGATCTGCTCTTCCCAGCTCAGATGCACGCCGGTCGCCTGCGCGATGAACAGCGCGGCAAGCGTCATGTAGATGTTGGTGCCGTCCAGGTTGAACGAATAGCCGGTCGGCACGACCAGGCCGACCACGCCCTTCTCGCAGCCCGCGCGCTCCAGCTTGGCGATCAGGCTGGGCAGCGCGGCCTCGGACGAGGAGGTGCCCAGCACCAGCAGCAGCTCGGCCTTGAGATAGCGCAGCAGCTTGAAGATCGAGAAGCCGTTGAACCAGCCGACCGCGCCGAGCACGACCAGGACGAAGAACAGCGAGGTGGCATAGAAGGTGCCGACCAGCCAGGCGAGGTTGCCGAGCGACTCGACGCCGTACTTGCCGATGGTGAAGGCCATCGCGCCGAACGCGCCGAGGGGCGCGACGCGCATCAGGATGCCGACGATGCGGAAGACGATCAGCGCGACTCGCTCGACCAGGTCGAGCACCGGCTCGGCCGGCTTGCCGACCAGCACCATGGCGACGCCGAACAGCACCGCGACGAACAGGGTCTGCAGGATCGAGCCCTCGGTCAGGGCAGAGGGGAGCGTCGTCGGGATGATCGACATCAGGAAGCCGATGACGGTCGTCTCGTGTGCCTTGTGCGCATAGTCGGCGACGGCGCTGCCATCGAGCGTGCTGGGGTCGACGTTCATCCCGGCGCCCGGCTGGACGACATTGGCGACGACCAGGCCGATGATCAGCGCCAGCGTGGAGAAGAACAGGAAATAGCCGAACGCCTTGGCGGCGACGCGGCCCACCGAGCCGAGTTCGCGCATGCCGGCGATGCCGCTCACCACGGTGAGGAAGATCACCGGCGCGATCACCATCTTCACCAGCTTGATGAAGCCGTCGCCAAGCGGCTTGAACGACTCGCCGACGGATGGCCAGAAATGACCGAGCGTCACGCCCAGCGCGATCGCCACGAGCACCTGGAAATAGAGGTGCCGGTAAAAGGGCTTGCGGGCAGCGCTGGGCTGCCCGTCGGGGATCGACTGGATGATCATATTCTCCTCTCGTCGCGCCGGCATGGCGCGCGCACCCTCTTGTGTCGGGGCCTTGGCCGTGCACCATATCCCTCTTGCTGCGGCCCTCCAGCGCTTCGGATTTTTTGGGATAAGTATTTGAGTTATATATGTTCCTGTGAATCGAGCCCCGATGCCGCCGCGGAAAAGCGTGTGAAAGTCCGCGCGGATTCTCCTGAAATGTGCGATAAACCGCACAAATGAGATTCCTGGCGGCGCTTCGGTATCGGCATCTGCTGCTCGCGTGCGCGACGATCGCCATGATCCTGCTGCTCGCCTGGGCGGGCAGCCGCTGGGCCATGGGGCAGGCGCGCGCTTCCGCCGATGCGATGGCGCGGCAGACGGCCCGCGCGCATGCGGGGCTGCTGACCAGCGAGCTGCAGAAGTTCCGGCTGCTGCCGCTGGTCCTCAGCGAGAATCCGGAGATCGCGCCGGCGCTGCGCGGCGGCGATCCGGTGGCGCAGCGCCGGCTGAACGCCACGCTCGAACTGCTCGCCGCACGCACCGATGCCGCGGTGATCTACGTCATCGACCGCCACGGCCGGACGGTCGCCGCGAGCAACTGGCGGCTGCCGACCAGCTTTGTCGGCCAGGTCTATGGCTTCCGGCCCTATTTCCGCGACGCGATGGAGCGCGGCGCCTCGGAGCTGTTCGCGCTGGGCACGATCAGCGGCCGGCCTGGCCTGTATCTCGCGCGGCGGGTCGATCGCGGCGGGCAGGCGCTGGGCGTGGTCGTGGTCAAGGTCGAGTTCGACGATGTCGAGACCGCCTGGGCGCGCGCGCCGGGCATTACCATCGTCACCGATGCCCATGGCGTGATTCTGGTCACGTCGATTCGTGCCTGGCGCTTCCAGACCACGCGGGCGCTCGATGCGGCGACGCTCGCCGATGCGCGCCGCACGCTCCAGTTCGGTGCGCAGCCGCCCCGGCGCGCGCCGCTCGCGATCGACGGTGCTGCGGCGAGCGTGGCGGCCGGGGGCAAGCCGCAACGCTATCGCGCCGCCGCCGAGCCGGCGCCGCTGGCGGGCGCGCATCTGATCCATCTCGCGCCGCTCGAGCCGCCGCTGGCCGCGGCGCGCACCCAGGCGCTGCTGATCGCGCTGGCGATCCTGCTGACGGCCGGCATGCTGCTCGGCTTCGCCTTGCGCGCGGCCGAGAAGCGCCGTCTGCAGCGCCATCACCAGGCGCGGCTGGAAGCGGAGGTGGAACGACGCACCGCCGAGCTGCGCGACGCCAATGCCCGGCTGATCGTCGAGTCCGACGAGCGTATCGAAGCCGATCGCCGCTATCGCGCGGCGCGCGAGGAGCTGGCCCAGGCCAGCCGGCTCGGCTCGCTCGGCCAGATCACCGCCGGCGTGGCGCACGAGATCAACCAGCCGGTCGCCGCGATCCGCACCTTCGCCGAGAATGCTTCGACCTTCCTCGACCGGGCGGCGCCCGACAATGCGCGCGCCAATCTGGCGCAGATCGTCTCGCTGACCGAGCGGATCGGCACGATCACCGCCGAGCTCCGTGCCTTTGCCCGGCGCAAGACTCCGGCCGAGGGGAATGCCGAGCTGGGCTCGATCCTCGACGGCACGCTGCTGCTGCTCGGCGAGCGCGCGCGCGGCGTGGTGACACTCAAGATGCCCAGGGGACTGCGCCAGGTCGTCGTCCGGGGCGACCGGATCCGGCTCGAGCAGATCCTGATCAACCTGCTCCAGAATGCGCTCGATGCGATTCAGGGCATGAAGGAGGCGCGCGTGCTCGTGGAGGGCACGCGGGAAGGGGAGACGGTGCGGCTTTCGGTGATCGACAATGGACCGGGCGTCGATCCGGAGATCGCGGACACGCTGTTCTCGCCCTTCACTTCGGCCAAGCCGGGCGGCCTCGGCCTTGGCCTCGCCATCGCCCGCGACATCGCGCGCGAGTTCGGCGGCGATATCGCGCACACCGCCAATCCGGGCGGCGGCGCGGCGTTCCACCTCCTGCTGAAGGCGGCATGATGCTCGCGCCCGACAATGCCACCGTGATGTTCGTCGAGGATGACGAGCAGCTCCGGCTCGCCACGGTCCAGACGCTGGAGCTGGCCGGGCTCCAGGTCCTGCCGTTCGATCGCGCGGCGGCGGCGCTGGGGCGGCTGACGCCGGACTTTCCCGGCGTGGTCGTGTCCGACATCCGCATGCCGGGCATGGACGGGCTCGAGCTGCTCGCGCGCATCCTGGCGGTCGATGGCGACATCCCGGTGCTGCTCGTCACCGGGCATGGCGATGTGCCGATGGCGGTCGCGGCGCTGCACGATGGCGCGTTCGACTTCATCCCCAAGCCCTTCGCCACCGAACGGCTGCTCGCCGCCATCCGCCGCGCACTCGATCGCCGCGCGCTGGTCATCGAGAATCGCCGCCTGCGCGCCGCGGCGGCGGCCGCCGCGCAGGAGGAAAGCCCGCTGATCGGCGAGAGCCCGGCGATGGTCCGGCTGCGGGCGATGATCGGGCAACTCGCCGAGACCGATGTCGACATCCTGCTCGAGGGGGAGACCGGCACCGGCAAGGAACTGGTCGCGCGGATGCTGCACCGGAGCAGCCGGCGGCGGGGCAAGCCTTTCGTGGCGGTCAATTGCGCGGCGCTGCCCGACGGGATCGCGGAGATCGAGCTGTTCGGCCATGCCGCCGACAGCGTGCCGCATACCCGGCTGTCACGCACCGGGCGCATCGCATCGTCGAGCGGCGGCACGCTGCTGCTCGACGAGATCGATTCGATGCCGCTGGCGATGCAGGCGCGCCTGTTGCGGGTGCTGGAGGAGCGCGAAGTGCAGCCGATCGGGGCGGAACGTCCGGAGCCGGTGGACCTGCGCGTGATCGCGACCGCCAAGGAAGACGTCGCCGGAGCGGTTGCGGCCGGGCGGTTCCGCGCGGACCTTTACTATCGCCTGGCGACGATGCGGCTGCGCGTGCCGGCGCTGCGCGAATGCGCCGGCGACGTGTTCCTGCTGTTCGCGGCCTTTATCGAGGAAGCCAAGCAGCAGCTGGGTGTCGGCGACGTGGTGCTGGACGCGGCGGTGCACGCGCATCTCGCCGGGCATGGCTGGCCGGGCAATGTGCGCGAGCTCAGGAACTTCGCGTTCGAAGTGGCGGCGGGCCGGAGCTTCGCCGGTGCCGAGGGGGCGGGCGGCCGGGCGGATCTGCCGGCGCGGGTGGCCAAGTTCGAGGAGAATCTGATCCGCGATGCGCTGCTGCGGCATGGCGGCCGAGTGTCGCTGGCGCTCGCCGAGCTCGGCGTCCCGCGCAAGACGCTGTACGACAAGATCGCCCGCTTCGGCATCGATCTGGCCGAGATCAAGCGCTCGAGCCGGGGCTAGGTTCGGGGCCCCGGCAGCGCGCCCGGCGGCAAGGACGACCCGCGCAGGTGGGGCTGCGCGGGCCGGGGACACGGGAAGGAGGGGTGTGTCCCTATCGGGCCTTGGCCGATACGTTCTGCGCGTCGCATCTGGCGCGTGCGGGCAGGGCGGTCTTGCCCGCCTGATGATGGCTCTGCGCCGGCTGGCAGGCCGGCTTGTCGCGCATGCGCCAATGCGCAACCGGGGTCTTGCCCGAGGGCGCCCAGACCAGCTGGTGAGTCTCGTGCAGCGACTGGGCCTGCGCGGCCGGGGCGAGGAGCAGGATGGGCGCCGCCGCGGCGGCCAGGGCGAGTTTCATGCAATCTCCTTTGTGCAATGTCCGGAGATAACGGCGGCGCCTGAGCGGCGCTTTGCCCGCCTGTAAGGAAGATTTTCCCGCCGGTTGCGAAGCCATGCTGGTTCGTGACAAAGCATTGCTGTAATCGCGGGTCAGCCTTGAGGGTGCCCCGGGAGACGCCTAAGTGCCGGCAATGAGTTTTTGCGAGACCATGGCATGAGCGCCCCTGTCATCGTGCTGGTGGAAGACGATCCGGCCCTGCGCACCCTCACCGCGCGGGCGCTTCAGGAAAATGGCTATTCGGTCCGCCAGGCGGCCACGGCGCCGGAGATGTGGCTGGCGTTCGAGAATGGGCCGGTGGACCTGGTGCTGCTCGACATCATGCTGCCCGGCACCAGCGGCATCGATCTGTGCCGCGAAGTGCGGCGCAAGAGCGACGTGCCGATCATCTTCATCAGCGCCAAGGGCAATGAGCATGACCGTGTGCTCGGGCTCGAGCTCGGTGCCGATGATTATCTCGGCAAGCCGTTCAGCACCCGCGAGCTGATCGCGCGCATCCGCGCGGTGCTCCGCCGCGGCGGGCTCGAGCGGATGGCGGGCGGGGACCGCGAGACCCAGGCGCATTTCGATGGCTGGACCGTCAACTTCCCGCGCCGCGAAGTGAAGTCGCCCAGCGGCGCGGTGGTCGAGCTGACGGGGGCGGAGTTCGATCTGCTCGCGGCCTTTCTGAGCCAGCCGCAGCGCGTGATCGCGCGCGAGCGCCTGGTCGAGCTGTCGCGCGTCCGCCTCGGCGACAGCTCGGATCGCAGCGTCGACGTGCTCGTCAGCCGGTTGCGCCGCAAGATCTCCGCCGCCGGCCATCAGCCGCCGATCGGCACGGTGCGCGGCATCGGCTATATCTTCCGTACAGAGGTAACCCGCTCCTGAGCCTGGTGCCGCGCCATCCGCTGGGACTGCTCGGCAGGATCCTGCTCATCCTGCTGCTCACCGTCGCGATCGAGTTCGGGGCGAGCACCTTCCTGTACGAGCGCGCCTCGCGCTACTCGATCGAGGAGAGCGACGCGCACCGGCTCGCCGAGCATCTGGTGATCGCCGAGAAGCTGCTGAGCGAGCGTCCGGTGGCCGAGCGGTCCGACGCTGCGCGCGAGCTCACCACCGATCGCTACATCGTCCGCTGGTCGCCCACCATCCCCGAGCGCCCCGCCTTTCCGCCGCGCCAGAAGCGGATGGAGGCGCAGGTGACCAATTGGGAAAAGGGCCTGGCCGCGTCGCACCTGCAACTGCGCCTGGCGCCGAGCGCGCATGGCTCGGTGGTCGCCGGCGAGATGCGCCTGGCCGATGGCAGCTGGATCGTGTTCAAGACCCGCGAGGCGGTCCAGGTCTGGCAGTTCGCGATCGAGCGCACGCTGGTGGCGCTGGTGCCGGCGCTGCTGCTGCTCACGCTCGGCGCGCTGCTGATCCGGAGCACCTTGCTGCCGCTGCGCAAGCTGGTCCGCGCGATCGGCCGGGTCGGCTCGGGCGACGGGGTGACGGTGGTGGAGGAAGAGGGCACCGCGGAGATCCGCGGGCTGATCCACGCCTTCAACGGCATGCAGCGCCGCATCCATGAGCTGATCGAGAACCGCACCCAGGCGCTGGCCGCGGTGGGGCACGACCTGCGCACGCCGCTCGCCCGGCTCCAGCTGCGGCTGGAGGACGTCCGCGACGAGGACAGCCGCCGGGCGATGCAGGACGATGTCAGCGAGATGGACGACATGATCGCCTCGCTGCTCACTTTCCTGAAGGGCGAGGATGATCCCGAGCCGGCCGTCGCCGTCGACGTCGCGGTGATGGCGGCAACGCTGGTGGAGGACGCCACCGATCGCGGGCGCGACGCGCGCTATTCGGGGCCGCAGCATCTGGAATGGGTGGCGCGCCCGTCGATGCTCCGCCGCGCGCTGAGCAATCTGATCGAGAATGCGCTGCACTACGGCAAGTCCGTTCGGGTGACGGTGGGGCACGAGGAAACCGAGCTGGTCTTCCGCATCGAGGATGACGGGCCCGGCATTCCGCCGGCGCAGATCGAGGAGGCGATGCGCCCCTTCGTCCGCCTCGATGTCGAGCGTGGGCGCAATACCAAGGGGTTGGGCCTGGGCCTTGCCATCGTCCAGCAGGCAGTCGCGCTGGAGAAGGGGCGGCTGACGCTCGCCAATGCCGAGCGCGGGGGCCTGATCGCGGAAATCCGCCTGCCCGGCTGACGGCAACACTTTCTCACAGTTCCGCTGCGCTGCGGCAAAACTGGCTCCTTAGGTTGCAATCCGCTGTAAAAGGAGTTGTAACCGTGAACGAGTTGATTGGTCGGGTCTTCAGCTTCGAGAAGACCGTCTTCCCGAACCAGAGCGACCTCTATGGCAAGCTCGCAACCCAGGGGCAGAGCCCCAAGGCGCTGATGATTTCCTGCGCCGACTCGCGCGTCGTGCCCGAGCACATCATGCAGGCCGACCCGGGCGACCTGTTCGTCTGCCGCAATGCCGGCAACATCGTCCCGCCCTTCGCGCAGAAGATCGGTGGCGTCTCGGCGACCGTCGAATATGCCGTGATGGCGCTCGGCGTGCGCGACATCATCGTCTGCGGCCATTCGGACTGCGGCGCGATGAAGGCAGTCGCCCATCCCGAGATGGTGGCGGGCATGCCCAATGTCGCGGTGTGGCTGAATCACAGCGACGCGGCGCAGAAGGTCGTCGCCGATGCCTATCCGGGCCTCGACGAAGCCGCTCGCGTCCGCGCGATCAGTCTCGAGAACGTCGTGGCGCAGATCGCGCACCTGCGCACCCATCCCTCGGTCGCGTCCGGGATCGCGCGCGGCGAGATCGCGCTGCACGGCTGGTTCGTCGATATCCATGCCGGCCAGATCCTGGCGCTCGACGGCGAGACCAGCCGCTTCCAGATCGTCCGTGACGATCAGCCGCTGCCCGTGGCCGTGAAGCCCGCCCAGCGCCGCGCCGCCGACTTCGACCTGGTGGAAGCCGCCGAATGACCTCCGCTACCCTCCCCAAGGGCTGGGTCGTCCGTGACTTCACGGCTTCGATCGTGGTCTTCCTCGTCGCGATGCCCCTCTGCATGGGCATCGCCGTCGCGTCCGGCATGCCGCCCGAAAAGGGCCTGCTGACCGGCATCATCGGCGGCGTCGTCGTCGGCCTGATCGCGGGCTCGCCGCTCCAGGTGAGCGGCCCCGCGGCGGGCCTCGCCGTCATCGTGTTCGAACTGGTGCGCGAGCACGGCCTTGCCGCGCTCGGCGCCATCCTCGTCCTCGCCGGCGCCCTGCAGGTGCTGGCCGGTGTCGTGAAGGTCGGCGGCTGGTTCCGCGCGATCTCGCCCGCCGTGGTGCACGGCATGCTCGCCGGCATCGGCGCGCTGATCGTGGTCGGCCAGTTCCACACGCTGTTCGACGCCAAGCCGCTCTCCAGCGGCCTCGAGAATCTCGCGGCGCTGCCGGGCCGTCTGTTCGGCCTCGACCCGACCAACATCGCCGGCACCGAGCTGGCGCTGGGCCTGGGCGTGCTGACGATCGTGCTGATGCTCGGCTGGGACAAGCTCAAGCCCCAGGCGCTCCGCCTGATCCCGGGCGCGCTGGTCGGCGTGGTCGGCGCGACGCTGGTCGCCTTCGGCTTCGGCCTCGACGTCGTCCGCGTCGCGGTGCCGGATTCGCTGGCCTCGGCGGTGACGCTGCCGGGCGGTGATTTCCTGAGCTCGTTCCTGAGCCCGACGATCATCATCGCCGCGATCGCGGTGGCGTTCATCGCCAGCGCCGAGACTCTGCTCTCGGCCGCCGCGGTCGACCGTATGCATGACGGCGTGCGCACCGACTATAACAAGGAACTGCGCGCGCAGGGCGTGGGCAACCTGCTCTGCGGCTTCGCGGGCGCGCTGCCGATGACCGGCGTGATCGTCCGCAGCTCGGCCAATGTCCAGGCGGGTGCGATCACCCGCATGTCGGCGATCCTCCACGGTGCCTGGCTGCTCGGCTTCGCCGCGCTGCTGCCCTGGCTGCTGCGCGAGATCCCGATGGCGGCGCTTGGCGGCGTGCTCGTCGTCACCGGTTGGAAGCTGGTGAGCGTCAGCCATGTCCGTCACCTGTTCCATCACTATGGCATGCTGCCCGCCGCGATCTGGGCGGTGACCTTCGTGCTGGTGGTGGCGACCGACCTGCTGACCGGCGTGCTGGTCGGCCTGGGCCTCTCGGTGCTGGAACTGCTGCCGCACTTCCGCCGCCTGCGCCTGAAGGTGGACGCGGAACATGGCGAGGAGACGCACCGGATCAATCTGGACGGTGCCGCGACCTTCGTCACGCTGCCGAAGCTCAACAGCGCGCTCGACGCGGTGCCGGGCGACCAGCCGGTCCATCTCGCCTTCGAGAAGGTGCCGGCGATCGACCATACCAGCGCAGAAACGCTGCGTGACTGGGTGCAGCGGCGCCGGGCCCGCGGGCTGAAGGTGGAGCTGAGCGGCCATCCCGATCAGCTCCGCAAGCTCCAGCCGGCCTGAGGCGCAGCAACATTTTCTCACAAAGGAGAAACCCGCCGGCCTGACTGGGCCGGCACTTTGAAAGTCGGAAAGCAGCGGCTCCCTTCCCACTACCCATCCCGGGATGAGAGGGTCGCGCTTTCCGACGCAGGCGGGAACATTCTCAAGCTAAGGGGAATGCCCGCATGAAACACTATCTGATCGCGGCCGTGCTTTGCTGCACGGCCGCACCGGCTTTGGCGCAGGAAGAAGCGCCGCCCAAGCCGATCACCGTCTCCGGCAATGTCGCGCTCGTCTCCGACTATCGCTTTCGCGGCGTGTCGCAGAGCGACAAGGGCATGGCCATTCAGGGCGGCATCACCGTCTCCCATGAAAGCGGCCTCTATATCGGCACTTGGGGCTCGAGCCTTGCGGGTTGGGGCACCTTCGGCGGCGCGAACATGGAGCTCGACCTGATCGCCGGCTACAAGAAAGAGCTGAGCGACGGGCTGGCGGTCGATGTCGGCGTCACCTGGTACATGTACCCTTCGGGCGCGGACAAGACCGACTTCGCGGAGCCCTATGTGAAGCTCAGCAGCTCGATCGGGCCAGTCTCGATGCTGGCCGGGGTCGCCTATGCGCCGCGCCAGGAGGCGCTGGGCAATTGGAGCAACACCCCGCGGAGCCGCCCCGGCGACAAGCAGGACAATCTTTATCTATGGGCCGACGCCAGCACCGGCGTTCCCGGCACCCCGATCACGCTCAAGGCGCATCTCGGCGGCTCGCGCGGCAATCCGGGCCTGGGGCCGAACGGCACCAGCGTGGCGCCCACCGGCAGGTATCTCGACTGGTCGCTCGGCGCCGATGCGGTCGTGGGGCCGCTCACGCTCGGCATCGCCTATGTCGACACCAATATCAGCAAGGCCGATACGGCCTATATCCAGCCCAATTTCTCGCGCGTGAAGGACGGCAGCTCGATCGCGGACGGCGCGGTGATCTTCTCGGTCAGCGCGGCCTTCTGAGGCAGGAATAGATCCACGGGAGAGGATCATTTCACCGGAGCGGCGGGGCCCGCTCCGGTGATCCGCCCGGAATGCGGGCGGATCCGGGAAGGAAATGCATTTCAAGGACGGGCGCGGCGCGCTAATCCCGGGCTTCACCAGCATGAGAAGCCTCCCGATGACCGCATCCACCGACACGAATTCCCCCATGGCCCGGGATCCGCGGCGCGTGCGTTCGGTCGTCATTCTGGGCGGCGGAACGGCGGGGTGGATGACCGCCGCCGCATTGTCGCGCCAGTTCGGGCGGGCGCTGCGGATCACGCTGCTCGAATCCGAGGAGATCGGCACCGTCGG
Organism: Sphingomonas sp. CBMAI 2297; assembly: GCF_029870595.1. Classification (GTDB taxonomy): domain Bacteria; phylum Pseudomonadota; class Alphaproteobacteria; order Sphingomonadales; family Sphingomonadaceae; genus Sphingomonas. The sequence continues at coordinate 307,651 of NZ_JAPDIR010000003.1, read as the reverse complement.
CGTGGGCGAGGCGACGATCCCGACGATCCACTGGTTCAACGAACTGATCGGGCTCGACGAGGCCGCCTTCCTCAGCGAGACCAAGGCGAGCTTCAAGCTGGGCATCGAGTTCGTCGACTGGGTGCGCCCCGGCCATCGCTATTTCCATCCGTTCGGCGAATATGGCGTGCGCTTCCCCGGCGTGGCGTTCCACCATCGCTGGATGAAGGCGCGGGCCGAGGGCGTGGACCTGCCGCTCTCCGCCTTTTCGCTGGCGACCGAGCTGGCCAGGCAGGGGCGCTTCGCCATGCCGACGGGCGATGCGCGCTCGATCCTGTCGACGCTCGGCTATGCCTATCATTTCGACGCGAGCCTCTATGCGAAGCATTTGCGCGGGCTCGCCGAGGCGGCCGGAGTCACGCGCGTCGAAGGCCGGTTGCAGGATGTCGAGCGCGACGCCGAAAGCGGCCTGATCACCGCGCTCACCACCCAGCGCGGCGAGCGGATCGAAGGAGAGCTGTTCATCGACTGCTCGGGGTTCCGCGCGCTGCTGATCGACGGCACGATGGGCGGCGGGTTCGAGGATTGGTCGCACTGGCTGCCCTGCGACCGCGCCGTGGCGGTGCCCTGCGCGCGGACCGAGCATACCACGCCGTTCACGCGCTCCACCGCACGCCCGGCGGGCTGGCAATGGCGCATTCCGCTCCAGCACCGGATCGGCAACGGCCATGTCTTTTCCAGCCGCTTCATGGGGGAGGACGAGGCGACCGCGATGCTGCTCGCCAATCTCGACGGCGAGGCGCTGGCCGAGCCGCGCACCCTGCGCTTCACGGCGGGCACGCGGCGCGAGGCGTGGATCGGCAATGTCGTGGCGATCGGGCTTTCCTCGGGCTTCCTGGAGCCGCTGGAATCGACCAGCATCCACCTGATCCAGAGCGGCATCGCCAAGCTGCTGACGCTGTTCCCCGATCGCGACATGGATCCGATGCTGGCCGCGCGGTACAATGCGCTGCTCAATGCCGACATGGACAATATCAAGGACTTCCTGATCCTGCACTATCATGCCAATCCCGGGCGGAGCGACCCGTTCTGGGTCGAGCGGCGCGAGATGGCGCTGCCCGAGACCTTGGTGGCGCGCGAGGAGCAGTATCGCCGCTCGGGCCGGCTGATGCTGGGTCCCGAGGAGCTGTTCCGCGACGCGAGCTGGCTGGCCGTGCTCAACGGGCAGGAGATCGTGGCGGAGGACTATAATCCGCTCGCCGACGTGCTGGACAGTGCCGCCAACAGCACGCAGGTCCGCCAGGTCGCCGAAGTGATCCAGCGCGCCGCGCCGACGCTGCCGCTGCACGATGCCGCGCTGGCGGCGGCGATGGGCGGGTGACGAAGCCGGACATCGTCGCCCGGCGGATCGGCGGCGAGGGCCAGCCGATCGCGATCGTCGACGGCTTTCATCCCGATCCGGATTCGCTGCGGGCGGCGGCACTGGCGGCGAAGTTCGAGCCCGGCCGGCATCATTATCCGGGCATCCGCGCGGCCCTGCCGGTCGACTACTTCGCCAAGGTGCGGCCCGCGCTGGTGCCGGTGCTGCGCGAAGTGTTCGGGGTTTCTGGCGTGGACCTGCTCGATGCCAGCTTCTCGATCGTGACGACGCCGCCGGGCGAACTCGGCGTCGAACAGCGCCTGCCGCATGTCGATGCCGTGCAGCCCGGCCGGATCGCGCTGGTCCATTATCTCGCGCCGACAGGCGGCGACGGCACCGGCTTCTTCCGCCACCGCGCGACCGGCTTCGAGACGATCGATGCGGCGCGTTCGGCGGGCTATCTCGCCACGCTCAATGCCGAGCTGCGCGCCGACGCGCCGGCTGCGGCCTATCCTTTCGGCGATACGAGCCTGTTCGAGCGGATCGCGCACGTCGAGGCGCGGTACAATCGCGCGGTGATCTATCGCAGCGCGCTGCTCCACAGCGGGGCGATCGCGGCCGATGCGGTGCTCGATCCCGATCCGGCGACCGGGCGGCTCACGGCGACGGCGTTTCTGTCCGCGGGTTGACCTCGTGATCGGCATCACCGCGAAGGTGGGGGCCAGGACAACAGAGCGATGTCCTGCGTGACTCTGGATCCCCCGCCTGCGCGGGGATGACGGGCGGGGGAAGGGCGCTCCCTCAAAAAAACGCCCGCCACCCCGGGGAGGGATGGCGGGCCGAGGTGGGGTGTTGGGTTGGCTCAGCTCAGCGCTTCTTCTTCGCCGGTGCCGCCTTGGGCGGCTGGACCGCGAGATAGACGGTGCTCCAGAGCTGCGCGGCGTTGGATTCGTCGACGTCCGCCTTGCCGGCGCCGAAGGCGACGACCTTGTAGCGGCCATTCTCGAACGCCCAGGACCAGAGCTCCGAGCTCTGCGTCGCCCGGGTCGCCTGGATCGCGCGCCACAGCTTGGCCTGCGCATCCTTCAGCACCGCGCGGGTAGCGGCGGGCAGGTCGGTGCGGGCGAGCTGGCGCTCCAGGCCGGCGGCGAACAGCGCCTGCTGCCATGACCAGACCACCGCGCCATGATAGGCGGCCGGCGTGAAGCGGTCCTGTACTTCGGTGCTGGCCAGCGCCGGATTGGCCACGAGCAGCCCGATATCGGTCATCAGCCCGGCCGGGAAGGGCCGTGCCAGCGCGCCGACATAGGCCTGGAGATCGGCCGGATCGGGATGGCCGAACAGCAGCGCGAAGCCTTCGTCCGAATTGATGATCGGCACCGGCTTGCCATCATCGTCGAGCGCGATCGCATGGTAGCGCAGCGCCTGCCCCTTGAGCGCGGCGAGCGCCGGGGCGGCGGGCACGCCGACACGGGCGGCATAGTCGCGAACCTGGGCCGCGGCCTCGGCGGCGGGGGTCTCCACGGCGAATAGGCCCGGCGCCTTGCCGCGCCAGGTCGCGGCCATGGCATGGGCATGTTCGAGCGCGGCGCGGTCGTCCGGGGTCAGGAAGCGGTCGAGCAGCCCGGCACGGAGCAGCTTGTCGGCCGCTTCGAGCGCGGCGGGGACGAGGATGGCGTTGACGTCATAGGGATAGCGGCCCCGGCCGAGCCCTTCCTCGCTGTCGCGCCATTCGCCGGTCAGGCGACCGGCCCTGACCGCGACGAGCTTGTTCCAGCTCGGATCCTTCGCGAAAGGCGCGGCGTGCTCGAGCACGAAGCGCAGGTTGCGGACCAGCAGCGCACCGGCGGGCTGGGCGGTGCCCGGATGCGCGACGCTCGGCACGTCACGCGCCAGGAAGGCGCCGGCGGCGGCGCGATTGGCCGGGGCGAGCAGATATTCGGCGGCGACCGGCGCGAGCATATAGTCGTCGTCGATCATCGCGTAATCGAGCGTCGGCGTGTCGCCGCCCGGCTGCCCATGGTGCTGATGGTCGACCAGCGCGAATTCGGAGAGCCCCTCCTCGTGCGCGACATCGCCCTTGTCGTCGAGGCGGGCGAGCACCGCGCCGAGCCCGGCCTCGACTGCCGGGCCCTTGAGCGCCGGCATCAGCAACCGGACCGACATCAGCGTGTCGCGGCCGAAATAGGTATCGAAGCGCCACGAGCCGGCGAGGAACTTCTCGCGGTAGCTGAGGAAGGCGAGGGCATTGCGCGCGGCGGGATCGGCGGCGGCCTTGGCATTGAGCAGCTCGGCCTTGCTCAGGCCGGTCAGCGGCGTATCGCCGGTCGCGGCGACGATGCGCAGGCGGATGCGGCCATCGGCACCGGCGACGATCGCGCCATTCTTGATCCGGCCGCCCAGCACCTGGATCTCCAGGCTGTAGCCCGGCGCGCCATCGACGCGGTCACGGGCGTAGAGGATGCGGTTGCCCTCGACGCGCATCGGCGCGGCCACTTCGGCGGGGAAGCGGCTGACCGACTGATAGTCGCGCAGGAAGCGGACATTGGAGAGCACTGCCTGTTTGGGAGCGAGGCGGGCGGCATCGATCGTCGCGATGCTCTCGATGCCGTGGAGCGGGCGACCCTTGGCATCGGCGAAGGTGACCGGGCGCGGCGCCTGCTCGAGCCGCCAGGTGGCGGGACGGGCTACAGGCTCGAACCACAGGCCGACGCCGCTGTTGCCGGCGGGGAAGGCGACGAGGATGCGCGGATCGCTGCCGTTGCGCAGCAGCAGGTGCGCCGCGACCTTGCCGTCCCGCACAAAGGCATTGAGATTCTGCCCCTCGGTCAGGCTATAGGCCAGCTCGGGTGCCTTGCCCCCGCGCTGCTGCGCCATGGCCGTTTTGCTCGCGCCCGCAAGCAGCAGCCCGCCCACCAGCATCAATCGCATCGAACCTCGCATCCGCTTCCTCCTTTTTATTCCAGATACGGAAAGGCGCGGCGAACCTCTCAGTTGCCGCGCCCCCCTTTTGCGACCCTCGCGGGTTATCAGAACTTGAACGTGATCGTGCCGCCATAGGTAGCGCCGACGATGCCGCGGGCGTAGAAATAGCCGTTGGTGATCGCCTGGGTCTGGCCCTGGCGCGGATTGCCCTCGGTGAGGCCGATGACGTTGAAGATGTTGTCGGCGTTCACGCTCAGCTGCAGCTGCTTGCTGAGGTTGAACGAGGCGCCGACGCTGGTCACGCCATAGCTCGGCAGCGCCACGCCGTTGCCGGCATCGGCATAGATCTTGCCGATATACTTGTAGCGGCCATAGATCTCACCGAGACCGTTCGGCAGCTTGTAGCTCGGCGTGATCGTGAACAGGCGCGCCGGGGTGCGCTCGGGGCGATTGCCCTCGAAGCCCGCCTGGTTGGCGCCGTTGATCGCCAGATTCACCAGCTTCGGATCCTGGAACACGCCCTGGAAGTCGATCGAGAACGCATCGACCGGACGGACGTTCAGGTTGAGCTCGACGCCGTTGGTGCGCAGGTCGGCGTTGATGTTGCTCTGCACCGACGGGTTGATCGGATCGGCGAAATTGTAGTTCTGGTTGCGGAAGTTGGTGCGGAACACCGTCGCCGAGGCCGAGATCAGGCGACCATGCTGGTAGCGCACGCCGGCTTCGTACAGCTCGATCCCGGTGATGGGATCGACGTTGTTCATCTGGAAGCCATTGGCGTAGCGGGCATAGATCGAGAAGTTCGGCGTGATCAGATAGTTCGCGCCGACGGTGTAGGCCACCGCCTTCTTGTTCGCCTTGCGCACCGAATAGGTGCCGTCCCAGGTCGAGCCGACCGTGGTGAGCACGCCGGCGGTGCCGGCCGGGACGAGCTGCTCGAACGAATTTCCCGGAGTCCGGATGATGCGCGCGGCGGCATTGGCGGCGGTCGGCGTATTGCCGTCCCACGCCGTGGCGCTGTCATGCTCCCAGCGCACGCCCGCGTCGACGTGCAGGTCGCCGATCGAGAACTCGTCGTTCACATAGAGCGACAGGCTCGAATCCTTGCGGCTGCGGATGCCCGCGCCCCAATCGCCATAGGAGACCAGGCCGTTGTCCGACAGCGTGCCGATGACCTGGTTGCTCGCATTGAGCGCGACGATGTCGTAGATGTCGCTGTTGGTGCGCACGTCGTTGACCACGCTGGCGGTCGCCGACTGATCCTGGTTGCGCTTGGTGTTGTAGTACATCACGCCCGCGGTCAGCGAGTTCTTGAAGCTGCCGCTCTCGAAGCTCCAGCGGCCGCCGACGTTCATGCCGAAGTCATAGGCGTCGATCGCGTCGTGGTTGAGCGTGGTGCGCTGCAGGAAGCCGTTGCCGTTGAGGGCGTTGAGCACGTCCGTCTGGTTCGAGCCGATCACCTGGCCGGTGCGCAGGTTCTTGATGCCGAAGCGCGCGGTGGCCGGGAAGGCGGCCTGGCCGAGCGTCAGCAGGCTGTTGATCGGCGAGTTGTTACCCGGGGTCAGATAGTTGACCGCGCTGGTCAGGCCGGCATTGCCGGTGCCCGAGCCCGGGAACAGGCCGTTGAAATCGTACGAATAGTCCAGATAGCGGCCATGGCCGAACAGGGTGAACGAATCGCTGACCGGCTTCTCGAAGTCGAGGCGCGCCTGCCAGGTCTTGGCGACCACGCCGTCGCGATACTTGAAGTCGCGATAGCCGCTCGAATGCGCGAAGGTCGAGACCGGCACGGCGATGTTCGCGAAGGCGTCGCCGCCGACATTGCCGAACTGGGTGTCGAGGCTGGTGATGCTCGTCGGCTTGCCGTTCTGGAAGCGATAGGGCTGGTCGGCGTAGTAGGCGTTCTCCACGTGGCCGCCCTTGCCCGACAGGCGGATATAGCCGCCGTCGTCGAACTTGTACTCGAGCGAGCCCTTCAGGCGCCAGCCCTGATAGTCGAACGGGTTCTTGCGGACGCCCGGGCTCGACTGGAAATAGCCGCCGACGTTGAACGCGAGCTTGTCGGTGATCGGCTGCGAATAATAGAAATCGCCGCGCTTCAGGCCGTAATTATAGGCAGTGAAGCGGGCGATGCCCTCCGCCTTCTCGTGGTTCGGGTTCTTCGAGACGAAGTTGATCGTCGCGCCCGCGCCGTTGACGGTGAGCACGCCCGACGAGCCGCCCTTGACCGCTTCGAGGCGATCGATGGTCAGGTCCTGGTCGAAGAAGAAGTCGGCGCCGCCGCCGCCATAGAGGATCGGCATGCCGTCCTCCTCAAGCTGGACGAAGCGCTGGCCGCCGCCCTGCAGGCCGCGGACCGAATAGTTGTTCGAGATCTGGCCGGCGGTCGCCTCGACGAAGATGCCCGGGACCATCTCGAGCAGGTCGGCGGTCGAGCGCGGGGCCTTCTGGTCGATCAGCTCGCGATTGGCGAGCGTGATGTCGGCCGAGGCGGTGATCAGCGGACGATTCGGCGTGGTCTGGCCGGTGACGATGATCTGGCCCTCGTCGGCGGCATCGTCCTGCGCGGCCGGCGCGGCCGCGTTGGTGGCCGCGGTCTGGGCCTGGGCGGCGAGCGGCAGCATGGCTGCGCTGGCCAACAGCGCAGCGCGAACGCCGGCGCGAACGGAAAGCAACATATATCCTCCCCAACCGAGTTTATCGCCGGACTGTCCGGCGGTTGATCCCGCCCGACTAATCGCGGCCGCAGGATAATGAAATCGTTTTCTGCAACTGTCACGCGGAATTTGCCAACCAGTGGTGCACTGGGGCAACACGTCCAGATTCCAACGGTTTTCGCCTGCTCCCTGGTGGGGCCGCGGGTGTGGGAGAGCGGATTTTGAGGCAGGGAAGGATGGCGCGCGACGCCGGAACGCGAATCGGCCGCCGTGCCTTGCTCGCCGGATCGGCCCAGGTGGCGCTGCTCGGCATGCTGCCGGTCGCGGCGCGGGCCGCGTCCGCGCGGATCGACGATCTGGTCGCGCGGATGACGATCGCGGAGAAGGCGGGCCAGCTCAGCTGCTTCAACGACGAGATCCGGCCGGTGGGGGCGGTGTTCAACCCTGTGGTCGACCCGCGCGGCGCCGATGCGCTGCTCGCCGATATCCGCGCCGGCCGGGTGGGGATGCTGTTCAACGGTTATGGCGTGGCCGGCGCGCGGCGGGCGCAGCAGGCGGCGCTGCGGAGCCGGCTCGGCATTCCGCTGCTCTTCGCCGCCGACGTGATCCATGGCTGCCGCACCATCTTCCCGATCCCGCTGGCAGAAGCGGCGGCGTTCGATCCCGAACTCTCCGAGCGCGCCGCCCGGGCGGTGGCCGAAGAGGCGAGCGCCGGCGGCCTGCACTGGACCTTCGCGCCGGTGGTCGATGTGGCGCGGGACCAGCGCTGGGGCCGCGTGGCCGAAGGCGCGGGCGAGGACGTGCTGCTCAACCGCCAGCTCGCCGTGGCGCGGGTGCGCGGGCTCCAGGGCCCCGATCTGCGGCGGCCGGACAGCCTGCTCGCCACGCCCAAGCATTTCGCCGGCTATTCGGCGGTGCGCGGCGGCATGGAATATGCCGCGGTCGACATGAGCGTGGCCGAGCTGCGCGAAACCTATCTGCCGCCCTTCGCCGCCGGCTTCGGCGCGGGCGCGCTGGCGACGATCGCTTCGTTCACGGATTTCAACGGCGTTCCGGCGACGGCCAATCGCTGGCTGCTCACCGACATATTGCGCGGCGAGCTGGGCTTTGGCGGCGTCTGCGTCTCCGACTATGACGCCGATCGCGAGCTGATCGCGCATGGCGTGGCCGCCGACGAGGCCGATGCGGCGCGGCTGGCGATCCTCGCGGGCGTCGATGTCTCGATGCAGAGCGGGCTCTACAACAAGCATTTGCCGGCGCTGGTCGCGAGCGGCCGGGTGCCGATGGCGCGGGTGGACGAGGCGGTCCGGCGCGTGCTGGCGCTGAAGGAGGCGCTGGGGCTGTTCGACGACCCCTTCCGCTCGCTCGACGCCGCGGCCGAGCGGAAGCGGACCGCCACGCCCGCGATCAAGGCGCTGGCCCGCGAGGTGGCGACCCGCTCGGTCGTGCTGCTGCGGAACCGGGGCGATCTGCTGCCGCTGCCGCGCGCGGGCAGGCGGGTGGCGCTGATCGGCCCGTTCGGGGCGGACCGGGCGAACCTCAACGGCCCCTGGTCCTTCGCTGGCGATGCGCAGCATGGCATCGACCTTGCCACCGGCATCCGCGCGCTGCTGGCCGATCCCGACGCGCTGGCGGTGGAGGCGGGGAGCGGCATCCACGAGCCGCTCGGCGGCGGCATCGCGCGGGCAGTGGCGGCGGCGAGGGCGGCCGATGTCGTGCTGCTCGCGATCGGCGAGGCGGGCGACATGTCCGGCGAAGGCAATAGCCGCGTCGAGATCACCGTGCCGGCGGCGCAGCAGGCGCTGGCAGAGGCCGTGGCGGCGACCGGCACGCCGGTGGTGGTGCTGCTCCGCCATGGCCGTGCGCTGGCGCTGGAGGGGGCGGTGCGCGATGCGCCGGCCTTGCTCTGCACCTGGTTCCTCGGCGAGCAGACCGGCGCGGCCGTGGCCGATATCCTGTTCGGTTTGCGCGAGCCGACCGGGCGGCTGCCGGTGAGCTTCCCGCTGGCGACGGGGCAGCAGCCCTGGTCGTATGATCGGCGCGGCACCGGCCGCCCGGCGGCCGACGCCGATCCGATGGCGCCGGGCCGCAGCCATTGGCGCGATGCGCCCGATCGCGCGCTGTTCCCCTTCGGCAGCGGACAGGGCTATGCCCGCTTCGCGCTTGCCGATCTCCAGCTCTCCTCGCGGGTGGCGCGCGGCGAGGCGGTGCAGGTCCGCATTGCCGTCACCAACATCGGCGGCCGCCGCGGCGAGGCGTTCGTCCGCGCCGACATCCACGACCGAGTCGCCAGCCGCACGCGGCCGGTGCGCCAGATGAGGGCCCATGCCCGCGTCACGCTGGATCCGGGCGAGCGGCGCGTCGTGACGCTCGCCATTCCCCATGCCGAGCTCGCCCTGGTTGCCGCGGACGGGCAGTGGCGGATCGAACCGGGCGCGTTCGACCTGTGGGTCAATGCTGGCGGCGAGGAACTCCACAGCCAATTCGACGCGGTTTGACGCAGCCGTTGAAATGCATTGCATGATCTGCTTCGCTGCCGGGCGACAGAGAGACGGAGAGGATCACGAATGAAGCGCGCAGCCTGGGCGGTACCCGCCCTGATCACCAGCTACGCCCTGCTCGGGCTGCTGATGAACAGCGTCGGCACGGTGATTCTCCAGTCGATCGCGCATTACGGCGTCAGCAAGCCGCAGGCGGCGACGCTCGAGGCCTGCAAGGACCTGTCGGTGGTCGTCGCCTCCTTCCTGTTCGCCACCGCGCTGCCGCGCTTCGGCTTCCGGCGCGCGCAGATCGGCGTGATGCTCGCGGTTGCCGCCGGGGCGCTCGCCATCTCCTTCGCGAACAGTTTCTGGGCGATGCAGCTGTTCTTCGTGCTGGTCGGCCTGTGCTTCGGCATCGCCAAGGTGGCGACCTACAGCTCGATCGGCCTGGTCCGCCCCGATCCGGCGCGCCACGCCAGCCTGACCTCGCTGATCGAGGGCGTGTTCATGGTCGGCATCCTTGCCGGCATCTGGCTGTTCGGCTGGTTCATCGGCCAGGACATGACGGGGCAGGGCTGGCTTGGCGTCTACCGGGTGATCGCGGTGCTCGCGCTGGCGACGGCGGTGCTCTGGTGGTTCGCGGATCTCGACGAGAGCGCCGCAAAGGCCGCGCAAGGCGAGCCGGGCACCGGCTATCGCGACGCGCTGGCGCTGCTCGTGCTGCCCTCGACCATCGCCTTCCTGGCCGCGATCTTCCTCTATGTGCTGATCGAGCAGGGCGTCGGTACCTGGCTGCCGACCTTCAACAACCAGGTGCTGCATCTGCCCAGCGCGATGAGCGTGCAGGCGTCGAGCATCTTCATCGCCGCGCTGGCGGTGGGGCGGCTGAGCGCCAGCGGGCTGGTCGCGCGGCTCGGCTGGCTCAGGCTGCTGCTCGGCTGCCTCGCGCTGATCGCGGCGCTGGTGCTGCTGACGCTGCCGACCACCCAGGGGCTGCACCCCCGTGCGAACATGGGCTGGCTCGACGCGCCGGCCGCCGCGTACATCTTCCCGCTGATCGGCATGTTCATGGCGCCGATCTACCCGATCGTTTCCTCGGTGGTGCTGAGCGCGCTGCCGCGGGAGCGGCATGCGGCGATGGTGGGGCTGATGGTGATCTTCTCGGCGCTGGGCGGCACCATCGGTTCGTTCATCACCGGCTTCACCTTCGATCGCTTCTCGGGCCAGACGGCGTTCTACCTGGTGCTGGTGCCGCTGGTGCTGATCGCGCTGGCGCTGGTGCGACTGGAGCGGCTGACGCGGAAACCTTCCAACGGCACGGCCTGAGTCGGGGCCCGGAAGGTCGCGAGAGTCACGACGTCGCGCGGATTTCATGGAGCGAAAACCGTGACTTTCGCAACATGCTTGCGCATCGGCGATCCTATATTTCCAACATGCAAAGAGCGGTCTGACGACGGCCAAGCCCAGCAGTTCGAATCCTACATCGCAAGGCATTCGTCATCCCCGCGAAGGGCGTCGCTCCGCTGCCCGAGGCGGATGGCGAACCAGGAAATGCAACCGGCCTAGAAGACGTACTCGGCCAAATCGAAATCGGCGATCGCCGGGATGATCCAGTCGGCTTCCGGGAGCGCGGCGCGATCGCCGACGCCCAGTGCCTTCATCCCCGCGGCATGGATCGCCACGACGCCCGCCGGGGCATCCTCGACGCCCAGCATCTCGGCGGGCGCGACGGCAAGCGCACGGGCGGCGGCAAGGAAGATGTCGGGCGCGGGCTTGCCGGCGGCGAGGCTGGCGGGATCGATCACCGCGTCGAACAGCTCCGCCACTTCCATCCGCGCGATCAGCAGCGGCGCGTTGCGGCTGGCCGAGGCGAGCGCGATGCCCAGCCCGGCGGCGCGGCACTGCGCGAGCGCCGCGCGGGCGCCGGGGAACAGGTCGCCGGGGCCGAAATGCGCGATCTCCTCGAGATACCAGTCGTTCTTCCGCGCGGCGAGGCGCTGGCGCTCGGCCATGTCATGGCCCGGCCGGTCGCCGAGGATCAGCGCCAGGCTGCCCATCCGGTCGACGCCCTTCAGCGCCTCGTTTGCTTCCTCGTCGAACGGAATGCCGAGGCTGTCGGCAAGCTTCTTCCAGGCGCGATAATGCGCGCGCGCCGTGTCGGTCAGCACCCCGTCCAGGTCGAAGGCGACGCCCTTCAGGGTCATGCGGCCAGCGCTCCGGTCCAGCTCTCGCCGGGGGCGAGGCGGATCTCGCCGTCATGGTGCCCGATGGTGATCGCGGGGCCCGAGACGGCGCGATAGGTGATCTGGTCGCCCGCCACCTCGACGCGCACCAGCGTGCCGCGCCAGACCAGGCCGAAGCCATAGCCCTGCCAGGCTACGGGGCGAGTGGGGCGGAAGCGCAGCGCCGGCCCATGGGGGCGGAAGCCCGCAAAGCCCCAGACCAGCGCCAGCCAGGAGCCCGCCAGCGCCGCCATATGGACGCCGTGCCCGGTATTGCCGTGGCGATCGTCGATATCGACCAGGCTGGTCTCCGCGAAGAAGCGCAGCGCTAGTGCCTCGTGCCCGACCTCGCTCGCCAGGATCGCGAAGGTGGAGGCGGAGAGCGTGGAATCATGCGTGGTGATCGGCTCGTAATGGTCGAACACGCGGCGCTTGCGCTCCGCCGAGACCTCCTCGCCGCCCAGCACCATGGCGAGCACCAGATCGGCCTGTTTCGAGACCTGGTGCCGGTAGAGCGTCATCGGGTGATAATGGAGCAGCAGCGGGAATTCGGACGCAGGCGTGCCGGCCAGGTCCCAGCGGGGCTTGTCGAGGAAGCTCGCATCCTGCGCGTCGAGCTCGCGCGCCGCGTCCCAGGGCAGGTGCAGCGCATCGGCGACGCGGCCGAACTCGGCGAGCTCGTCCGCGTCCAACGCCATGTCGGCGGCCAGGCCGGCCCAGGTCTCGGGCGCCAGCGCGGCGACGCGCGCGGCGGCGGAGGCGGCGAGGCGCAGATGCTTCTGCGCCATGCGGTTGGTGTACCAGTTATCGTCGACCAGCGCGGTATATTCGTCCGGGCCGGTGACGCCGCGCAGATGGAACCGCCCATCCGCCCAATCGCCCAGCGCCAGCCAGATCCGCGCGGTCTCGACCAGCATGCGCGCGCCGTGCTCGACCAGGAAGGCTTCGTCCCCGGTCGCATCGACATAAGCGCCGATCGCGAAGGCGATGGCCGAATTGATGTGATATTGCGCCGACCCGCTCGGATAATGGGCTGAGCATTCGCGGCCCTCGATCGTGCGCCAGGCATAGAGCGCGCCCTTGCGATGATCGAGCGCGCGGGCATTGGCGAAGGCGGCGTCGAGCGTGTGCGCCCGGTAGACGAGCATCGCCCGGGCAATGTCGGGCGCGAGCACCGAGAGCACCGGCAGCATGAATGCTTCGGTGTCCCAGAAATAATGGCCCTCATAGCCTTCGCCGGTCAGGCCCTTGGCCGCCGCGCTCGAACGGCCGTCGCGCCCCGCCGAAGCGAAGAGGTGGAAGAGGTTGGCGCGCAGGGTCGCGGCGAGGCGCGGCTCGCCGGCAATGGCGAGATCGGCGGCGGCCCAGAAGCGATCGAGCAGCGCATGCTGCGCGGCCGCGGCGGCTTCGAACCCGGCGGCGAGCGCGGTGTCGGCGAGCGCGGCGGCCCGTTCGGCCAGCGCGTCCGAGCCGTCGCGTCCGGTGGCGAAGCCAGTGGTCGCCAGCAGCCAGCCCGCGTCCTCGCGGGTGCGCTGCACGGCGGCGACGGCGATGCCGCTGCCGGGCAGGCGCTCGACGACGATATCCTCCGCCGCCTGCTCGGTCTCGAAGCCCCGCGAGGCGAGGTTCACGCCGATGCGCGGATCGTCCGACTGGGCGGCGCCATGAGGGGCCCGGGCGAGGCGGGGATGCAGCGTGACGCTGCCCGCGCCTTCGATTTCTGCCTGGAGCCGGCGGACCAGCAGCGTGCTGCCGTCGAGCGGCACGATCCGCTCGGTGCGGATGCGCAGCAGCCGTCCGTCGGGCAGGGACCAGCGCGTCTCGCGGCGGAGCATGCCCGCGCGCAGGTCGAGCGTGCGCCGAGTCGCCGAGCGCAGCGTCGTGAAATCGATTGCTTCTCCATCGATCCGCACCTCCATGCCCAGGGCTTCGGCAACGGGCACGCGCGAATCGGAGCGGGCGGCGAAGCCCTTGAGCTTTTCGTGATAATGGATCGGCGCCTGTTCATAGGCATGGGCCAGGAAGGTGGTGGCCTCGGCACGCTCCTCGATCGCCCCGCGCACGCCGATCGCGCCGTTGGAGAGCGCGAGAATCGTCGCTGCCCAGCCCTCACGGGCCGGGTCGTCGCCGATCACGTCCAGCGACCAGCCGTCCTCCGCGAAGAGCACTCCATCTTCCGCGCCGTTCAATGTCCGAGCCAACACCCGCTCCCCAACTCTTATGAAAAGTTGCGTTACAGGCTCTTTGATATCGTTTTCAAGAACAAAGGATCAGGGTTGTCGCGCGGCGTGGTTTCCGTTCCCTTTCCTTACGGCCTGAGCCGCCCGTTCAGGTATCGCGCACGACGATCTCGGTGGGCAGGGTGGTGGAACGGGCGCGGCCGCCATCGACCTGCTGCATCAGCTTCTCGACGAGCAGCGCGCCGGCCACGTCGGTCTTCTGGTTGATCGTGGTGATCGCCGGGCTGAAATGGGCGGCGGGCGGAATGTTGTTGTAGCCGACCAGCGCATAGTCGCGCGGCGCGACGAGGCCCCGCTCCCTGAACGCGCCGGTCACGGCCATGGCGGCGGTGTCCGAAAAGGCGAATACCGCGTCGGGCTGGCGGCCGGCGGCGAGATAGGCGGTGACGGTGTCGGCGGTGGCGTGGAACGCCATCGAGGCGATCGGCAGGAAATCGACGGTCACATCGGCCTGGTCCCTGGCGGCCGCGCACAGCCCCTCGTAGCGCAGCCGCAGCTCCTCGTGGCGGATGTCGCCGACGAACAGCCAGTGCTTGCGGCCTGCGCGCAGGAAATGGCGCCCGGCCAGCTCTCCGCCCAGGAAATTGTCGCTGCCGACCGAGCAATAGCCGGCATCGGGCGCAACGGCGCCCCAGACCACCAGCGGCACTTCGCTGCGGCCGAGCTCGCGCAGCATCGTGTCGCGGGTGCCCTGGCCGAGCACGATGAACCCGTCGGCGCCCCGCGCCTGGTAGAAGTCGCGAAAGGCGCGGACGTCCTCGAGCCCGGGCGGGGAGAGGAGGAGGTCCTGGTTGCGGATCGACAATGCTTCGGAGACGCCGGCGAGCAGTTCGAAGATGAAGGGATCGCCGATGGCGCCGTGCCGGTGCGAGCCGAAATCGAGCATCACCGCCACTGTGTTGGTGCGGGTATGCCGCAGCTTGGCGGCGTTGCGGTTGACGGCATAGCCATGCTGGCGCGCCACTTCCATCACCCGCTCGCGCGTTTCCTCGGTCACCAGCGGGCTGCCGTTGAGCACGCGCGACACGGTGGGCGTGGAAACCTGCGCCAGGCGCGCAATGTCCTGCATGGTGAGTCGGGCGCCCGTCTTGCCGGGCCGCTCCTTGGCGGTCTTCCTCGTCATCGCCCGCTTTATGGGCGCACAACCGCGCCGCAGTAAACCGCAAGCGGCCCATCCCGGTTCAGCTTATTCGCTCCCCTCCCTTGCAGGGAGGGAGAATGGGGCCGAACTCCTCAGCTTGTTCTGCGGACGATCAGCCGGGGCGGGAGCAGCCGCATCTCGGACGAATGGTTGCCGATCTCGCCGATCAGCGTGTCGACCAGCATCTCGCCCGCGGCATTGTAATCCTGCGCGACGGTGGTGAGCGGGGGATTGGTAAGGCTGGCGGCGGGGATGTCGTCGAAGCCGACCACCGATATGTCGCCGGGCACCGACTTGCCCGCTTCCTGCAGCGCCCGCAGCGCGCCCATCGCGATCAGGTCCGAAGCGGCGAAGATCGCGTCGAAGGGCACCCGGCCCGCGAGCAGCCGGCGCGCGGCCTCGAATCCCGATTCCTCGATCGACAGCGCGCCGGTCTGCAGGCGCGGATCGGGCTCGATCCCGGCTTCGAGCTGGATGTCGCAAAAGCCGTGATAGCGGTCGCGGAACTCGGGATAATGGCTGGTCGCCTCGCCGATAAAGGCCAGCCGGCGGCGGCCCTGGGCGAGGAGATGCGCGGCGGCGAGCCGCCCGCCGAGCATGTTGTCGCAGCCGATCGTGGTGCCCAGCCCGTCCAGCTCCACCGATCCCCAGCGCACGAAATGCGTGCCCTGGCGGACCAGGTCCTGCAGCCGGGCGCGGTACAGCTCGTAATCGCCATAGCCGAGCAGGATCAGCCCATCGGCCTTGCGCGCGTCCTCATAATCCTTGTGCCAGTTCGACGAGAGCTGCTGGAACGAGGTGAGCAGGTCGTAGCCGCGCTTGGCGCAGGTGCGCAGGATCGAGCCGAGCATCGCCAGGAAGAAGGGGTTGATCGCGGTGCCGTCGGGCAGCGGGTCCTCGAAGAAGAGCAGGGCGAGCGTGCTGCTCTGGCCGCGGCGCAGCGAGGACGCGTTCTTGTCGACCTTGTAGCCGAGCTGGGCCGCGATCGCCTCGATCCGCTTGCGCGTGCCTTCGTTCACGGTGGGATCGCCGCGCAGGGCACGGCTCACGGTCGGCTGCGAGACTCCCGCCAGTGCCGCGATGTCGAACGATGTCGGCTTGTCCGGCGAGGCCATGCCGCTCCCTGCTCCCCAGCCGCGCGAATTGTTGCGCGCTTGTTGCAACTAGCCTGACTGGGCCGGAAGCGGAAGCAGCGCTGAATACGTATGCGGTTGCCTTCACTTGTCGGCCGCATGCGGCGAATTGGGGGAGGCTTAGAAAAACCGTCGCCAGTGAAAGGCGGCGAGGACCTTTGGGGAGGAAGACGATGGCTCAGTCCAATCACGCCGAGATTCTGCGCGCCCGTTCGGCGCTTTCGCTGGGAACGAGCAGCCGCGCGCTCGGCGCCGCACTGCTGCTGCTGGGCGCGACCCCGGCCTTCGCCCAGGACGCCACGCCGGCACCGGCGCCCGCCGACCAGGCGGAGGAGGGCAACCTCATCGTCACCGGCATCCGCGCCTCGCTGACTTCCTCGGCGAACATCAAGCGCAACAACGTCACGATCGTCGATTCGGTCTCTTCGGAGGATATCGGCAAGCTGCCCGACGTCTCGATCGCCGACTCGCTGGCGCGCATCCCCGGCGTCACTGCCCAGCGGCTCGAGGGGCGCGACCAGCGCCTGTCGATCCGCGGCCTTGGCCCGGACTTCTCGACCACGCTGCTGAACGGCCGCGAGCAGGTCACCGTTGGCGACAATCGCGGCGTGGAATATGATCAATATCCGTCCGAATTCTTCAAGAACGTCAATGTCTACAAGTCGGCCGACGCCTCGCTGATCGCGGCGGGGATCTCGGGCACGGTCGACCTGCGCATGCTGCGCCCGCTCGACCAGAAGAAGGACACGTTCGTCGTCTCGCTGCGCGGCCAGATGAACGAGAAGGACAAGCTCAACCCCGACGGCACGCGCTATGGCTATAAGGCCTCTGCTACATATGTCGGCAAGTTCGCCGGCGACACGCTGGGCATCGCGCTGGGCGTCTCGGCGCAGAACACGCCGACCCAGATCGAGCGCTACGCCGCCTGGGGCTTCCCGAACGAGCCGCTCGCCGGCGGCAACCTGTTCCTCGGCGGCGCCAAGCCCTATGTCCAGTCGAACCTGCTGAAGCGCTATGGCGGAGTCGCCACCATCGAATGGGCGCCGAGCGAGAATTTCCACTCGACCTTCGACGCGCTCTATTCGAACTTCAAGGAAACCCAGCATCTGCGCGGCATCGAGTTCGGCGTGGCGCCGGCCTGGGGCTCGGGCGGCGTGATCGCGCCGGGCTATACGGTGCGCGACGGGCTGGTCACCGAAGCGACGATCAGCAACCTCGTCGCCGTCCAGCGCAACGACCTCAACGAGCGCAAGGCCGAGAATATCTCGCTGGGCTGGAACAACGACCTGAAGCTCAGCGACACGATCCACCTCAATGTGGACGCCAGCTGGAGCCGCGCCACCCGCACCGACTTCCTGCTCGAGACCTATTCGGGCACCGGCTATAATTCGAGCGGCGCCAAGGACACGATCAGGATCCGCCAGAACAGCGACGGCACCTATGACATCGTGCCGACGATCGACTATTCGAACACCGGCGTCATCCGCCTGACCGATCCGCGCGGCTGGGGTTATAACGGCACCACCGCGGTGGTGCAGGCCGGCTTCCTCAACCGGCCCGATTTCGTCGACGACCTCAAGGCGCTGCGTGCCAGCCTGAAGGGCGAGATCAGCGGCAGCGTGCTGAGCGCCTGGGAAGTGGGCGGCAATTTCAGCCGCCGCAAGAAGGAGAGCAACTACACCAGCTACTTCCTCTGCCCCAAGGGCGGCGGCACCAACTGCACCGTCGCCAGCGGCACGCCGACCAGCCTGGCGGTGCCGAACGACGTGCTGCTCGGCGAGACGGTGAGCCTCGACTATCTGGGCGTGCCCCGGATGCTGACCGTCGATCCGATGAAGGTCTATGGCCTGCTCAATTCGGTGTACGACAACCGGCCGGATTCGCTGGTGCGCGACAATGTCGTGAGCGAGGACGTGTGGACCGGCTATGCCAAGCTGACCGTGGACGGCACGGTGGGCGACAAGCCGCTCAAGGGCTCGCTCGGCCTGCAGGTGATCCGCACCAAGCAGCAATCGTCGGGCCAGATCGCGGCGCTGGTGGGCGGCGTCGTGACGATCTCGCAGGTGGCGGGCTCGGTCAGCTACACCAATTTCCTGCCTTCCGCCTCGTTCAGCCTCGAGCTGGAGCCAAGCTTCTACATCAAGCTCGGCGCCGCGCAGACCATGGTGCGCCCGCGCCTCGACCAGGAGCGCATCACCCAGGCAGTATCGATCGACCTCTCGAAGATCGGCCTGGGCGGCCAGCCGCAGAACAGCCCGTTCAGCTCGAACGGCGGCAATTATCGCCTGCGCCCCTATCAGTCGACCAACATCGACATCTCGTTCGAGAAGTATCTGGGCAATAGCGGCGGCTATCTGGCGCTGACCGGCTTCTTCAAGCACCTGACCGATTTCGTCGATCCGAACAATTCGGTGCTCTACGACTTCTCGCCGCTGCTTGCCGCGCTCACGCCGGCGCAGCGTGCCATCGTGGTCGCGCAGAACGCGCAGATCGGCCTGGTCAGCTCGCCCAAGAACACCGGACGCGGCGATATCCTGGGCGTGGAAGCCACCGCGTCGCTGCCCTTCACCGTGTTCAGCCAGGCGCTGGACGGCTTCGGCATCTTCGCCAGCGGCACCTATGTCGACAGCAAGATCCGCTACGCCAACAACGTCACGCCGATCACGCTGCCCGGCCAGTCGAAATGGGTCGCCACCGGTACCGCATATTTCGAGAAGAACGGCTTCCAGGCGCGTGCGACCTATCGCTGGCGCGACAGCTTCCTGGCGGAGCTGGCCGGCCTTTCCGCGAACCCGGAATATCGCCTGGGCCGTTCGGAAGGCGTGCTCGATGCGCAGATCGGCTATGAGTTCCGCAACGGCCCGCTGACCGGCCTCTCGATCCTCGCCCAGGCGAAGAACCTGACCGACCAGCCCTTCGTCACCTCGGAGGCTAGCGATCCCCGCCTGGTGCGCGAATATCAGCGTTACGGCCGCGACTATTATATCGGCATCACGTACAAGTTCTGACGCGTGGAAACGCGGCCCGGCCGTGGCGCCGGGCCGCCTGTTTATCGAGGGGCGGACGTGCAGAGTGAGCAGCCGATCCGGATCGTGATCGCCGGCGGCGGCACCGCGGGCTGGATGGCCGCGGCCGCGTTCGCCCGGTTCCTCGGTCCCCGTTTCCGGGTCGCCCTGGTCGAATCGGAGGAGATCGGCACGGTCGGGGTGGGCGAGGCGACGATCCCGCAGATCCGCCTGTTCAACGCCGGCCTGGGCATCGACGAGGACGCTTTCATGGCCGCCACCCAGGCGAGCTTCAAGCTCGGCATCGAGTTCGTCGGCTGGACGAAGGGCGGGCGCTACATGCACGCGTTCGGCGATGTCGGCCGCGCGAACGGGCTGCTCGCCTTCCAGCACAGCTGGCTGCGCGGCATGGCCGAGGGCGTCGCCCGGCCGCTTGGCGCCTATTCGCTCAACAATGTGGCGGCGCTGACGAACCGGGTGCAGCGCGGGCCCGCGCGCACGGCGAAGCTGCTGCCCGAAATGCCCTATGCCTTCCATTTCGACGCGGGCCTCTACGCCCGCTTCCTGCGCGGCCTGGCCGAGAGCGGCGGCGTCGAGCGCGTGGAGGGCCGGATCGTCGCGGTTGCGCGCGACGGCGAGAGCGGCGACGTCACCGCCCTGACGCTGGAGGGCGAGCGCGAAGTGGCGGGCGACCTGTTCCTGGATTGCACCGGCTTCCGCGCCCTGCTGATCGGCGAGACCCTGGGCGTGGGGTTCGAGGCGTGGAGCGACCTGCTCCCCTGCGATCGCGCCATGGCCGTGCCCTCCGCGCGCGCGCGGGACTTCACCCCCTATACCCGTGCCACCGCGCATGGCGCCGGCTGGCAATGGCGCATCCCGCTTCAGCACCGCACCGGCAACGGGCTGGTCTATGCGAGCGCGCATCTTTCGGACGACGAGGCGGCGGCGCGCCTGCTCGCCGGCCTGGACGAGCCCGCGCTCGCCGACCCCCGGCCGCTGCGCTTCGCGGCCGGCAAGCGCCGCGGCTTCTGGAAGCACAATGTGATCGCGCTCGGCCTCGCCAGCGGTTTCCTCGAGCCGCTCGAATCGACCAGCATCCACATGATCCAGTCGGCGATCGAGCGGATCCTGGACCTGCTTCCGGGCTGCCATGCCTCCCAGACGCAGCGCGACGAATATGATCGCCAGGCGCATCTCGAATATGACCGCGTCCGCGACTTCCTGGCGCTGCACTATTGGGCGAACGACCGGGACGAACCCTTCTGGGCCGAGCGGCGGGCGGCGGCGCTGCCCGCCGGTCTTTGCCACAAGATCGCGCTGTGGCGCGATGCGGGCAGGATCGTGCGCGGCGAGGCCGACCTGTTCAGCGAAGTCGCCTGGCTGCAGGTCCTGGCCGGGCAGGGGATCGCCGCGGCCGGCTACCACCCGCTCGCCGATGCGCCGCCGCGCGAGCACATCGCGGAGTATCTCGGATTGATCGAATTGCTGAACGCTCGCGAAGCCGGCCAGATGGCGGACCACGCGGCCTATGTGGCGCAGCATTGTTCGGGGGAGGCTGCGGCATGAAAGGCGCGTCGTCATCCCCGAAAACCCTATCGTCATCCCTGCGCAGGCGGGGATCCAGGGCCATTGGCGGAATGGGCGGGGCTCGCTTCGGCCTGTCCGGCGGCCGAGCGCTCGATAGCGCCGGTTGTTCCGCGCTACCCTGGATCCCCGCTTTCGCGGGAATGACGAAGATGTGGCGAGGGCTTGCCTGGGGCGTTGGCCTGGCTGCCGCCGTCATTGCCCCGCAGCCTGCCGCCGCCCAGGATTTCCGCGCCCGCCTGCCCCAGGACGAAGTGATCTATTTCGTCCTGCCCGATCGCTTCGCCAATGGCGATCCGGCCAATGATCGTGGCGGCCTGTCCGGCGATCGCGGCACCACCGGCTTCGATCCCGCCGACGCGCGCTATTATCATGGCGGCGACCTGAAGGGGCTCCGGGGGAAGCTCCCCTATCTCCAGGCGCTCGGCATCACCGCGATCTGGGTCGCGCCGATCTTCGTCAACAAACCCGTCCAGGGCCGACCGGGCCAGCAGAGCGCGGGCTATCACGGCTATTGGATCACCGATTTCGCCCATGTCGATCCGCATTTCGGCACCGATGCCGAGTTCAAGGCGCTGGTCGACGCCGCGCATGGGCGAGGCATGAAAGTCTATATGGACATCGTCGCCAACCATACGGCGGACGTGATCCAGTATCGCGAATGCGCCGGCGCCGATGCCTGCCCCTATCGCGGCCGCGCGGACTATCCCTATCAGCGCCGGGGCGGCGTGGACGGTGCGGCGATCAATCCGGGGTTCGCGGGCGATGCGATCGGCACGGCGGCGAATTTCGCGCGCCTGACCGATCCCGGCTATGCCTATACCCCCTTCGTTCCCGAAGCGGAGAAGGCGGCCAAGCATCCCGCCTGGCTCAACGATCCGATCTATTACCATAATCGCGGGGACTCGACCTTCGCCGGCGAGAGCTCGACGATGGGCGATTTCGTCGGGCTCGACGATCTGATGACCGAGAATCCGCGCGTGATCGCGGGCATGATCGACATCTATGGCAGCTGGATCGACCGGTTCGGCATCGACGGTTTCCGCATCGACACCGCTCGCCACGTGAACCCCGAATTCTGGCGGGCCTTTGTTCCTCCGATGCTGGCGCGGGCCCGGGCTCGGGGCATCCCCAATTTCCACATCTTCGGCGAAGTGGCGGACCCCGCCGCCCAGGCCGCGCACACGATCACCGCGAAGCTGCCCTCGGTGCTCGACTTCGCCTTCCGCCAGGCGCTGCTCGACAGCGTTGCCGGGACCAAGGGCACCGATGTGTTCGAGAAGCTGTTCGACGACGATGTGCTATATGCGCGCGGCTTCGACACGGCGATCGCGCTGCCGACGTTCAGCGGCAACCATGACAATGGTCGCTTCGCCTGGTTCGTCCGCAAGGCCTTTCCCCAGGCGAGCGAGGCGGAAGTTCTCCGGCGGGTACTGCTCTCCAACGCGCTGCTGCTCACACTGCGCGGCGTGCCGACCATCTATGCCGGCGACGAACAGGGCTTTGCCGGCGGCGCGAACGATGTCGATGCGCGCGAGGACCAGTTCGGCAGCAAGGTCGCGCAATATGCCGCGCGCAAGCTGGTTGGCACCGATGCGAGCATCGCCACGCCGCGCTTCGACGAGGCGCATCCGATCTTTCGCGCGATCGCCGGCCTGGCGCGCGTCCGCACCGCCACGCCGGCGCTCACTCGCGGACGGCAATTGCTGCGCGCCCGCGAGGACAAGCCGGGGCTGCTCGCCTTCTCGCGCTTCGATCCCGTCACCGGTGCCGAAGTGCTGCTCGCCTTCAACACCTCCACCGAGCCGCTGGCCCGTCAGGTCCAGGTCGAGACTCGCTCCCACCGCTTCCATCCGCTTGCCGGAAGCTGTGCCGCCACGGCCAGCGCGCCCGGCTCCCTTACCATCACCCTGCCGCCGCTCGGATATGCGGTGTGCGCGGCGGAGACGAAACAGTGAACCAGCTTGCCGCGAAAGCGGAAACCCGGAATGCGCAGCCATGGTGGCGGGGCGCGGCCATCTACCAGATCTATCCCCGCAGCTTCTTCGATTCGAATGGCGACGGCATCGGCGACCTGCCCGGCATCACCGCGCGGCTCGATCACATCGCCAGCCTGGGCGTCGACGCGATCTGGCTCTCGCCCTTCTTCAAGTCGCCCATGGCCGATTTCGGCTATGACGTGGCCGATTATCGCGACGTCGATCCGATCTTCGGCACGCTCGCCGATTTCGACGCGCTGATCGCCCGCGCCCATGCGCTGGGGCTGCGCGTGCTGATCGACCAGGTCTGGGCGCATACTTCGGACCAGCATGGCTGGTTCGTCGAGAGCCGGGCCAGCCGCGCCAATCCCAAGGCCGACTGGTATGTCTGGCACGATGCCAAGCCGGAAGGCTCGCCGCCCACCAACTGGCAGTCGGTCTTCGGCGGCCCGGCCTGGACCTGGGACGCGCGGCGCGGCCAATATTACATGCACAATTTCCTGAAGGAGCAGCCGCAGCTCAACTGCCATCATCCCGAAGTGCAGGCGGAACTGCTCGCGATCACGCGCTTCTGGCTGGATCGTGGCGTGGACGGCTTTCGCATCGATGCGATCAACTTCTCGATGCACGATCCCGAATTCCGCGACAATCCGCCGGCGCCCGACGACGGAACGCAGCGCACGCGCCCGTTCGATTTCCAGCTGCACATCTACAATCAGAGCCATGCCGACATCCCCGGCTTCCTCGAGCGGCTGCGCGGAGTGTTCGACGAATATCCCGATCGCTTCACCGTCGCCGAAGTGGGCGGCGCGGACGCGGACCGCGAGATGAAGCTGTTCACCGCGGGCGGCAACCGGCTCAACACCGCCTATGGCTTCGACTTCCTCTATGCCCCCCGCCTGAGCGCGGCGGGCGTGCGCGCGGCGCTGCAGAACTGGCCGGCCGGCGGCAGCTGGCCCAGCTGGGCGTTCGAGAACCACGACGCGCCGCGCGCGGTGTCGCGCTGGACTCGGCCGGAGGCGGCGGACGCGTTCGCGCGGATGAAGATGCTGCTGCTCGCGGCGCTGCGCGGCAACATCTTCCTCTATTATGGCGAGGAGCTGGGGCTCGACCAGGTCGAGATTCCGTTCGAGGCGCTGCAGGATCCCGAGGCGATCGCCAACTGGCCGCGCACCTTGTCGCGCGACGGCGCACGCACGCCGATGCCCTGGTCGGCGACCGCGCCCGAGCTCGGCTTCACCAGCGGCAAGCCCTGGCTGCCGCTCGGCCCCAACCATGCCGCGCTGGCGGTGGACGTGCAGGATGCCGATCCGGCTTCGCTGCTCGCCTGGACGCGCCGGGTGCTGGCGCTGCGCGGCGCCTCGCCCGCGCTCCGCACCGGCGACATCGCCTTTCTCGACGCGCCGGGCGAGCTGCTCGCGTTCGAGCGCGAGGCGGAGGGCGAGCGCCTGCTCTGCCTGTTCAACCTGGGCGATGCCGCGCAGCGCTGGGCGCCGGCGAACCCGTCTCATTGGCGCCCGCTGCTCGCGACCGGCACTGTCGGCGACTGGACTTTCGCATCCCATTCCGGGCTGATCGCCCGCTACGAAGCCTGAGGAGAAACCATGAAGCTCGCCCCCCTCGCGCTGGCGTTTGCCGCCTTCACCTTCACGGCGCCCGCGCTGGCGCAGGACGATCTGTCGCAGAAGCGGGACGGCAATGTCGTCGCCCGCGGCGCCTCGCCCGACGGCAGGATCACCGTGACCGTCAGCATCGATGGCGATGGCCGGGCCAGCTATGCGGTGCAGCGCGCCGGCAAGCCGCTGCTCACCGACAGCCGGCTGGGCTTCCTGTTCACCGACGCGCCGAAGCTCGACCGCAACATGGCGCTGGTCGAAGTGAAGCGCAACAAGGCGGACACCAGCTGGACCCAGCCTTTCGGCGAATGGACCACGATCCGCGACAACCATAATGAGATGACCGTGCGGCTGCGCGAGAGGGCTGATTTCGCGCGCGAGATGGACGTGACCTTCCGCATCTTCGACGATGGCGTCGGCTTCCGCTACACGCTGCCCGCCCAGCCCAACCTCAAGCATGCCAACATCGCCGACGAGTTGACCGAGTTCGCCTTTGCCGAGCCGGGCACGGCCTGGTGGAAGCCGGCCTATCTGTGGAACCGCGAGGAATATCTCTACAACAAGACCCCGCTCGACACGGTCGGCACCGCGCAGACGGTGATGACGGTCAAGCTGGCCGGCGGCACCCATGTCGCGCTGCACGAGGCGGCGCTGGTCGATTATTCGGCGATGAACCTGGCGCGCGCCGAGGGGAATACCTTCAAGGCCTCGCTCACGCCGGGCGCCGGCGCGGCGAAGGTGTCGCGCGATGCGGGCTTCTCGACGCCGTGGCGCACCATCGCCATCGCTGACGACGCGGCCGGCCTCTATGCCGCCAGCCGCATCGGCCTGAACCTCAACGCGCCGAACAAGCTGGGCGATGTCTCCTGGATCAGGCCGGGCAAGTTCGTCGGCGTGTGGTGGAACATGATCAAGGGCGAATGGACCTGGTCGCGCGGCCCCAAGCACGGCGCCACCACCGCGCATGTGAAGCAATATATCGACTTCGCCGCGGCGAACGGCATCCCCGGCGTGCTCGTCGAGGGCTGGAACATCGGCTGGGACGGCAACTGGTTCGGCAATGGCAACGAGATGCAGTTCGACCGGCCGACCGAGGATTTCGATGCCGCCGAGCTGGCGCGCTACGCCAAGGCCAAGGGCGTCTATCTGATCGGTCACAACGAGACCGGCGGCTCGGCCAGCCATTATGACAGCCAGCTCGACCGCGCGTTCAGCTATGCCCGGGACCACGGCATCCCGGTGGTGAAGACCGGCTATGTGACCGACGCGGCGCAGATCGAGCGGGTCGATCCCGACGGCACGCAGCACCGCGAATGGCATGAGGGCCAGTGGATGGTGAACCACCATCTGCGCGTGGTGGAGACGGCGGCCAGATACCATGTCTCGATCGACAGCCATGAGCCGGTGAAGGACACCGGCCTGCGCCGCACCTGGCCGAACTGGGTGGCGCGCGAGGGCGGGCGCGGCATGGAATACAACGCCTGGGAGGGTGGCAAGAACCCGCCCGAGCACGAAGCGAACATGGTCTTCACCCAGCTGCTCGGCGGGCCGATGGACTTCACGCCCGGCGTGCTGAGCCTGAGCGGCTCGAACGGCTCGGCGATCCAGTCGACCGTCGCCAAGCAGCTCGCGCTCTACGTGGTGCTCTATTCGCCGGTGGTGATGGCGGCCGACACGCCGGAGAACTATGCGAAATACCCGCGCGAGATGAAGTTCATCCGCGACGTGCCGACCGACTGGAGCGATACGCGCGTGCTCAACGGCGAGGTCGGCGACTATGCGACGATCGTCCGCAAGGCCAGGGGCAGCGACGACTGGTATCTGGGCGCGGTGGGCGACGAGCAGGCGCGCAGCTCGGTGGTGACGCTCGACTTCCTCGATGCCGGCAAGACCTATGTCGCCGAGATCTATCGCGACGGTCCCGGCGCCGACTACCGCACCGATGCCCGCCATGCGATCACGATCGAGAGCAGGCCGGTGAAGCAGGGCGACACGCTGGCAATCGCGCTGGCGCCGGGCGGCGGCGAGGCGATCCGCTTCGTCGCGCCGGGCAAGAAGGCGCGGCGGCGATGAGCTCGGCCGGGGGGCGGCCGCGCCAGGGGTTCGCGGGGCTGTGGAACATCAGCTTCGGTTTCCTGGGCATCCAGATCGGCTTCGCGCTGCAGAACGCGAACATGAGCCGCGTCTTCCAGTCGCTGGGCGAGAGCATCGACAATCTCCCGCTGCTGTGGGTCGCCGCCCCGCTCACCGGACTGCTCGTCCAGCCGGTCATCGGCCATTATTCGGACCGGACCTGGGGCCGGTTCGGCCGCCGGCGGCCCTATTTCCTGGCCGGCGCGGTGCTGGCGACGCTGGCGCTGTTCGCCATGCCCAACGCGCCGGTGCTGCTGGTCGCCGCGCTGCTGCTCTGGGTGCTCGACGCCTCGCTCAACGTCGCGATGGAGCCGTTCCGCGCGTTCGTCGGCGACATGCTCGACAAGACGCAGCACACCGCCGGCTATGCGGTCCAGACCGCCTTTATCGGCGCCGGCGCGGTGATCGGATCGGCGACGCCCTGGCTGCTCGATCATCTCGGCGTGTCGAACGTCGCGGCGGCTGGCGGCCTGCCCGATACGGTGCGCTGGAGCTTCTATCTCGGCGGCGCGGCGCTGCTGCTCGCGGTGCTGTGGACCGTCCTCACCACCCGCGAATATTCACCGGAAGAAATGGCGGCGTTCGACGGCCCGCGCGCCGAAGCGCCGCGTCCGGCGCCGCCGGCCACGATCGGCGCGGGCATCCCGTGGCTGGTCGGCGGCGCGGCGCTCGGCGCGCTCGTCTTCGTCCTGAGGCTGGAGAAGGAGCTCTACCTGCTCGCCGGCCTGCTCGCCGCCTTCGGCCTCGCCCGGATGGTCACGGCGGTGACGAAGGCGGGCATCCTGGGCGATCTGATGGGCGATTTCTCCGGCATGCCGCCGATGATGAAGCGGCTCGCGCTCGTCCAGTTCTTCAGCTGGTCCGCATTGTTCATCATGTGGGTCTACACCACGCCCGTGGTGGCGCAGTATGTCTTCCACGCGCCGGATACCACCGGCGCCCTGTATAACGAGGCGGGCAATTGGGTCGGCATCCTGCTCGCCGCGCAGAATGCCGTCGCCACGCTCGCCGCGCTGTTCCTGCTCCGCCCGCTCGCCGCCCGGGTCGGCAAGGTGCGCGCCCATGCGATCGCGCTGGCGCTTGGCGCGCTCGGCTATGCCGGCTTCCTGGTGCTGCGCGACGCCCATGCGCTGCTCGTCGCCGAGATCGGGATCGGCATCGCCTGGGCCTCGATCCTCGCCATGCCCTATGCGATCCTCGCCTCGGCGCTGCCCCAGGCCAAGCTCGGCGTGTACATGGGCCTGTTCAACATCTTCATCGTCATCCCCCAGCTGCTCGTCGCCACGCTGATCGGCACGGTGATGCGCCACCTCTTCCCGGGGCAGCCGATCTGGACGATGGCGATCGCGGCGGTGGTGATGCTGCTGGCGGCGCTGGCGACGCTGCGGGTGCGCGAGGCCTAGCCCCGCTTCCCCGCGAACTGGATCGCCACCGCCACCGCCGCGAACCCCGCGCCGAGCAGCGATACCGCGTTCCAGCCGCCCAGCGCCCAGGCCCAGGTCGCCGCGCCGGAACCGGTGGCGCCGCCGATGAACATCGCGCCCATGAAGATGGTGTTGAGCCGCGCCCGCGCCTCGGGCCGCAGCGCATAGACGATGTGCTGATGCGAGACGAGCGCGCCCTGCACGCCGAAATCGAGCAGGAGCACGCCGATCACCATGCCGGGGATCGTGGGCCAGAGCCCGTTGAACGCCCAGCCGGCGAGCACTGCCGCCGCGCCGAGCAGGATCACCGGGCGCGGTCCCCGCCGGTCCGCGATCCGCCCGGCGATCGGGGCGGCGAGCACGCCCGCCGCGCCGACCACGCCGAACAGGCCGGCCACTTCGGCCCCCAGCCCGAAGTCCGGCTGCTGCAGGCGCAGTGCCAGGATCGTCCAGAAGCCGCTGAATGCAGCGAAGAGCAGGCCCTGGGTGATCGCCGCCCGGCGCAACGCGGCGAATTCGCGCCACAAGCCGCCGAGCGAGCGGAGCAATTGATGGTAGCGCAGGTCCGAATCCGGCGCGCTGTGCGGCAGGGTCAGCGCCATGACGCCGCCCGCGGCGAGCGCCAGCGGCACGCCCAGCCAGAACATCTCCCGCCAGCCGGCATGCGCCGCGACGAAGCCGGCAAGCGTGCGGCTTAGCAGGATGCCGCAGAGCAGCCCGGCCATCACCGTTCCCACCACCGCGCCGCGCCGTTCGGGCGCGGCCAGATGGGCGGCCAGCGGCACGATCTGCTGCGCCACGGTGGCGGCGAACCCCACCGCGATCGAGGCGGCGATCACCAGCGCGGCGCTGGGCGCGATCGCGGCCAGCATCAGCGCGCCTGCCAGCACGACGAACTGGATCGCGATCAGCCGCTTGCGCTCGACCAGATCGCCCAGCGGCACCAGCAGGAACAGGCCCAGCGCATAGCCGATCTGGGTGGCGGTGGGCACCAGCACGGTCAGCGCGCCGGGCAGGTCGCGCTGCATCACCCCCAGCATCGGCTGGCAATAATAGATGTTGGCGACCGCGATCCCGGTGGCGGCGGCCATGGCGAAGATCAGCGGACGGCCTAGCCGGTCCGGCGCGGCGCCGGTGGCCTGGGGCAGGGGGGTGGTCATGGATGCTCCGGGGGAAATCAGACGTAGCGCGGAATGGGGCCCAGCTGGGGTGTCTGGTCGGGCAGTTCAACCACCAGTTCGTCGACATAGCACCAGCCCCAGCCTTCCGGAGGGTCATAGCCTTCGATGATCGGGTGGCGTGTCGCATGGAAATGCGCGGCGGCGTGGCGATGCGGGCTCTGGTCGCAGCAGCCGACATGGCCGCAGGCCCGGCACAGGCGCAGATGCACCCAGGCGCTGCCGATCGCCAGGCACTCCTCGCAGCCGCGCGCGCTGGGCGTGACCTGGTTGACGGTCATCACGTGGCGGCATTCCATCGCCGTGGCTCCCTTCGGGTTCGGTCGAGCCCTTGTCGCAGCTATAGCGGCGAGTGCCAACGGCTTGCCAGCCACACGCGATGTCGCTACATCTCGCGCTCGTTCCACTGCGAAGAAGGGAGGGCGTAAATGACAGATGTTACCACACGCCTTCCGGGTGCGTTCCGCACCATCGGGCGCTTCCACCACTAGGTCCTGAAGCCTCCCTGATCCGGGTTCCTCCCGCATCACCCCTATCGATATCGCATTGGAGACGGCGCTTCGGCGCCGGTTCACGACATGACCCACGACACCGACCGTCCGGATTCGATCCGCCGCGTCCTGCGCTTCACCTTCCGCCATTGGGCGCGGCAGCGGGGCCGCGCGACCTATATCGCCTGCTTCATCACCGCCGCGACGGTGACGGAGATCTTCGTCCCGATGTTCGCGGGCCGGCTGATCGACGCGCTGGCGGCCGATCTACGCAATGACGCGCTGGCGCTGTTCGCGGCGATGGCGGCGCTCGGCCTCGCCATGGTGGTGCTCCGCCACATCGCCTGGGCGGGCATCATCCCCTTCACGCTGCGCATGATGCGCGACGTGACGCAGGACGGCTTCCACCGCGTCCAGCGCTTCTCGACCGACTGGCACGCCAACAGCTTCGCCGGCTCCACCGTGCGCAAGATCACGCGCGGCATGTGGGCGTTCGACACGC
Organism: Sphingomonas sp. CBMAI 2297; assembly: GCF_029870595.1. GTDB lineage: Bacteria > Pseudomonadota > Alphaproteobacteria > Sphingomonadales > Sphingomonadaceae > Sphingomonas. Next base: position 277,602 of record NZ_JAPDIR010000003.1, on the reverse strand, counting down.
TGAACGACGTGCTGCTGCTCCAGCTGCTGCCGTCGCTCGCCGTACTGCTTGGCACGATGCTGCTGCTCGGCTGGCACTGGCCGGTGCTGGGCGTGGTGATGGCGATCGGCGCGATCGCCTATGTCGCGATGACGATGGTGCTGGCGACCCGCTGGGCCTCGCCCGCCGCGACTCTCTCCAACGCCTGGGACACGAAGCTGGGCGGCCTGCTCTCCGACGCGATCGGCTCGAACGCCGTGGTCAAGGCGTTCGGCGCGGAGGAGCGTGAGGAAGGCCGTGTGGGCGCGCTGCTGGCCAAATGGGCGAAGCGCACGCGGCGCACCTGGCTGCGCTACACCTGGTCGGGCAGCGCGCAGATCGCGGTGCTGTGGGCGATCCGCGCGGCGATCACCGGCACCGCGCTATGGCTGTGGTGGCGCGGGGCGGCGACTCCGGGCGACGTCACCTTCGTGCTGGCCAGCTATTTCGTCGTGCACAGCTATCTGTTCGACATCGGCTTCCACATCCATCACCTGCAGCGCTCGGTGAACGAGATGGAGGAGCTGGTCGACCTCGACGAGCAGCCGCTGGGGATCGAGGACCGGGCGGATGCCGCGCCGATCCGCATCACCGCGGGCGAAGTGCGCTTCGATGACGTCACCTTCCGCTATGGCGGGCACGAGACGCCGCTCTACGAGCATCTTGACCTCACTATCCGCGGCGGCGAGCGCGTCGGCCTGGTCGGCCATTCGGGGTCGGGCAAGACGACCTTCGTCAAGCTGATCCAGCGCCTCTACGACGTGAACCAGGGCCGGGTGACGATCGACGGACAGGACGTGTCGCACGCGACCCAGCAGTCGTTGCGCGCCCAGATCGCGATCGTGCAGCAGGAGCCGATCCTGTTCCACCGCAGCCTGGCCGACAACATCGCCTATGCCCGCCCCGGCGCGAGCCAGGCGGAGGTCGAGGCGGCGGCGCGGCTGGCCAATGCGCACGACTTCATCGTCAAGCTGCCGCGCGGCTATGCGACGCCGGTGGGCGAGCGCGGCGTCAAGCTGTCGGGTGGCGAGCGCCAGCGCGTGGCGCTGGCCCGCGCCTTCCTGGCCGATGCCCCGATCCTGATCCTGGACGAGGCGACCTCGAGCCTCGATTCCGAGAGCGAGGCGCTGATCCAGCAGGCGATGGACCGGTTGATGAAGGGCCGCACGGCGATCGTCATCGCCCACCGGCTCTCGACGGTGCGCACGCTCGACCGGATCCTGGTGTTCGACCAGGGCCGCATCGTCGAGGATGGCGACCATGCCGCGCTGCTGGCCGATCCGGACGGCCGCTATCGCCGGCTGTTCGACCGGCAATCGGGCAACATCGTCGACGAGGAGCCGGCGCTCGCCGAGGGGTGAGCGCCGGCCCCTTCCGCGGGCGATCCTGGCATGGGCCGGCCGTGACCGGCGCTGCGCGTATTTCTGACGTAATATACGAACAGTATCGGGCCGGGCGGCATCTATAATGGGGGCGTGCAGGCATGCGACTGCTTACGGAATATGAATTGGATCTGGTCGCCGGAGGAACAGGTACTACCGATGACGCCCAGCTTAATGGCAACGACAATTACGACGGTTCCTGGTATGGTGCCGGCAATAGCGGTGGCGGTGGAAACCCCAACAACACGTCCAATGGCGGCCATTGGGCTTGGTTCGCCCCGGCAAGCTATTTTGGAGACTACCCACCCGGTGGCAACGGCACCTGGCGGTGGGTCTCCGCCGGTGGCAATCCCGGTGGCGGCGGTGGTGGCGAGCAAAGCACGCCACCGCCAGCGGGGACGCCGAACGTCATTCTGAAGGACGTGGATTGCGCGAAGGAGGAAGCGGCTTTCAGCAGCGCCCTCGAGGCCCTTCGTACTGCTTCTCCCACAGCAGCTGCTGTCATGGATCGCGTGCTCAATGGCTCCTATCAATGGACCATTTCCCTGGTGAACAATGGCGTCGACAATACTCAGGTCCGCCTCACGAATATCAACTGGGATCCGTTCTCGGGACTCGAGTTCACCGACGCCGAGGGGAAGGTGGTTCGTCAATCGGCGATGGTGGCCCTTGCGCATGAATTCGCACATGCGGAATATTGGAATCGATCGGACGCCGACAGCTACGCCCATGCGATGGAAGTAGAACGCGCCGTCGCTGCCGAACTCAACGCTTACTATAACAACAACGCGGAGGCGGCTCGTCCGGCAAACGGACATAATGTCGGGACACCTTATGTAACGGCGTCTTCGACCACCACTCGGGCAGCGGCGGGAGGGCGGCCGTCATGCGCATGATATTCGAACTGCTAGCCGCCATGTTTGCCCTAGGGGGACAAACCAGCGGCTCCGCCGGCCTTGCGCAATCCATCGAGACACCGGCGCTCTGCCGGACGCAGCGTCCGTCGGATTTCATCGAGATACGCGTGATAAGGCCCGGCGTGGTTTTCCGGATTCAGCCGGGTCCGGACGAGATCGTCAAAAGCGGAGAGGGTTTCAGGGTAACCCGCGGCTCTCCGCTCTGGGAACGGTTCGCGCGCCAGATCTGCAACCCTTCGAAGCGCGCGACCGAGCGGGAGAAAGATAATTTCGTGCCGCGTATCGTCGTCTTCCTTCCCGGAAGCTCCACTGGGAACGCCGCGATATTGGAGTTCCCAAGGGAGGATCTCGGCTCCAACGCCGTGGATTATTCCTTTAATGGCCTTGCTGGAACGATCGATAGTAAGGAAGTCAGGCTCTTGCTCGATTTCGCGGCGAGAATCGATTGAGGTTGGTCGACATTCGGCGCGAAAGGCCGCGATAGTCCTACCTGCCCGCCATCCCGGCCTTGAGCCGGGATCCCGCTTCTTCTTCCGACCATAAGGCAGCGGGACCCCGGCTCAAGGCCGGGGTGACGAAGGGAGAATGTGGGCTCCACCTAAATCCGGTTCGCCCGCGCGATCGCGCCCAGGTGCAGCGCGCTCGGGCGGGGAGTGCGCTTCAGCGTCTCGCGGTCCACCGCGACCAGCCCGAACGGCACGCCATAGCCCGAGGTCCATTCGAAATTGTCGAGCAGCGACCAGTAGAGATAGCTGTGCACCGGAATGCCCTCGTCCAGGCAGGCGCGCACGCCGTCCAGCGCCTGGTCGATAAAGGCGATGCGGCGGGCATCGTCCTTCGCCGCGATGCCACTCTCGGTCACATAGATCGGCTTGCCGATCTCGCGATGCGCCCAGCGGATCGTGTTGGCCAGCGCCTGGGGATAGAATTCATACCCCGCCATCGTCATTTCCGCGTCCCTGGGCGGAGCGACCATGCCGTTCGCATCGAACACGAAGCGAGTATAGGTCTGGACGCCGAAGAAATCGGCCGCCTCGCGCGCTACCTGCACCCATTCGCCATAGAGCTTGTCGCGATAATAGGCGGCGCGCTCCGGCGTGTCGGCCTGCACGTCCTGGGTGGTCAGGGTGATGCCGACGGGCAGGGTGGGGCGGACTTCCTTGATCGCGGCATAGGCCTGGCGGTGCGCCGCCTGCATGATCGGCGTCGCCACCGCCGGATCGGCATAGGCCAGGCGCGAGAATTTCGGCGAGCCGGTCGCCCGCGCCGCGGCGGCGATCGCCGCTTTCACCACCGGCACGAACGCGGCGATCCCCGGCATCATGTCGACCAGCAGGCGGATATTCGCCTCGTTGAAGGTCGTCGTCATGTGCATCAGCCCGCCCAGCCGCTCGGCGACCTTGCGGCAATAGCGCGCGAACAGCTGCGGCGCGTCCGCTACTTCGAAGCCGCCGCGCTGCGCGAACCAGAGCGGCGTGGTGAAATGGTTGAGCGTCACGATCGGGCGCAGGCCGTGCGCGCGGCACGCCTCGAGCATCCGCGCATAATGATCGAGCTCGGCGTTGGAGAAATAGCCCTGGCTCGGCTCGATCCGCGCCCATTCGATGCCGAGCCGGTAGCTGTTGAAGCCCAGCTTCGCCGCGAGCGCGAAATCCTCGGCATAGCGATGATAGGAGTCGCAGGCGTCGCCCGAGCGCTCCTTGAACATGCTCGGCTGGAGATTCTCCATCAGCCAGGCGTCGGCGTTCGTGTTGTTGCCTTCGCTCTGATAGGCGGAGATCGCCGTGCCCCACAGGAAGCCCGGCGGGGCGGGCTTGCGGCGGGCAAGGGGCGTGGCCGCCGCGGGAGAGGCCCCGGCTGCCCCCAGCGCGGCGGCCGCGATCAGTTCGCGGCGACCGAGGCGGAGGCCGTCGCTCACCGCGCCGTCGCGGCGACCGGGGCGCGCCGGGTGGCGGCCGCCACTTCGCGCTCGGCCTGGGTGAAGCCATAGGCGGGGACGATCTCGTCCGTGCGGTCCGCCACCGCGCTCCATTCGGCGGCGACCCGCTCGCCCGCGGTGTCGCTCCGGCCGACCTGGATGCCGTCGGTCAGCGTCACGTGCGCGGCGGCGAAATGGCCGGCGCCGGCGCAGAGGATCGCGCGGCTGGGGGCGTCCTCGCCGACCAGGGCGAGCAGGCCGGGGCTCACCAGCTCGGGCGCCAGCATCTCCAGGCTTTCGGCGGAGAGCACGCCCTCGGTCATGCCGGTCGCGGCGGTGGGGGCCAGGCTGTTGACGCGGATCCCGTATTTCTCGCCTTCGATCGCCAGCGTCTGCATCAGGCCGACCAGCGCCATCTTGGCGGCGCCGTAATTCGCCTGGCCGAAATTGCCGTACAGGCCTGAGGAGGAAGTGGTCATCACGATCCGCCCGTAATTCTGCGCGCGCATCGTCTCCCACACCGCCTTGCAGCAGATCGCCGCGCCGATCAGATGGACGTCCACCACCAGGCGGAAATCGTCCATGCTCATCTTGGCGAAGCTCTTGTCGCGCAGGATTCCGGCATTGTTGACCAATATGTCGATGCGGCCGAAGCGGTGCAGCGTCTCGGCGACCAGCGCGGCGATGCGGGCCTCGTCGGTCACCGATGCGGCGAAGGCGATCGCCTCGCCCCCGGCCGCGCGGATCTCGGCAACCACCGCGTCGGCCGCGGGCTGCGACAGGTCGTTGACGAGGATGCGGGCGCCCTTGCTCGCCAGGTACAGCGCGTGCGCGCGCCCCAGTCCCCCGCCCGAACCCGTCACGATTGCTACACGACCCGCCAGCGACATCCCGCTCTCCGTTCTTCGACTCTATCGACGGGGCGCTTGGTAGCGCTGCGGTGGTTCACTAGCAAGATAGCGAATATATGGCGCTATTTGCCCCGGCTGCATATCTCGAGGAAGCCGGCGGCCATGAACGAAGCCATGCGCTCCTTCACCGCGGCGAAGTCGTCCGAATGGCAGAGGCCGTTGGAGAGCTTGTCGATACGGCCCGTGCGCGCGAGCGTGAGCATCAGCGCGCCGGTGACGAAGTGATAGCCCCAGAAGATGTCCGCTTCGGCGCAATCGGGCAGGGCCCGTTTGAGCAGGCCGATCAGGCGCAGCACGACGGGGTCGAAATGCGCGTCCATCAGATCGGCGCCCCAGGCCGGGGTGTTGGCGACCTGCGCGCCCAGCTTGGCATAGTTTTTCCAGCCCTCGCCGCCCTGGATATAGGTGTCGAGATCGGTATCGAGGAACGCCCGCAGCGCGCCTTCCACCGTCGGCATGCCGCCGCATTCGGCCTCGTACGCGTCGAGCGCCTGCATCCGCCGCTCGCTGGTCACCACCGCGCGACGGGCGAAGACGGCATCGAACAACGCCTTCTTGTCGGCGAAATAATAGTTGAGCAGCGTGTGGTGCACGCCCACCTGCTTGGCGACGTCCTTGAGCGTGACGCCGTACAGCCCGTGCTGCGAGAACAACGCCTCGGCGGCGTCGTAGATCTGCTCCATCGTCTCGGCGCGCTGCTCGGCCTTGCGGGAGCGGCGAACGGGTTTGGCGGTTTCGGTCACGCCTGTGTTCCTTCCCGTCTAAGGGCTTAGCGTCAAGCCTCCGCGCAGATATTCACACGCGTGATAGTGTGTGTTGACAGCATCGCGCGCTTGCCCGCATGATACGGCAAAGGCGGAAGAACCGTCAGGGAGAGAGGAAGCGTGGAAACCCAGGCAAGCGGCGCCCGCCGCTGGATCGTGCTCGTCACGCTCACCTTCGTCTATGTCCTGAATTTCCTCGACCGGCAGCTCCTCGGGATCCTCGCCAAGCCGATCCAGGATTCGCTCCATGTCACCGACGGCCAGCTCGGGCTGATCGGCGGGCTGTATTTCGCGATGTTCTACTGCTTCATCGCGATCCCCGTGGGCTGGCTGGCCGATCGCACCAACCGGGTGACGATCCTGTCGCTCGCCTGCGCGATCTGGAGCGGGGCGACGATCGCCTGCGGCCTCGCCACCAGCTACACCCAGCTCGTCGTCGCCCGCATGACCGTGGGCTTCGGCGAGGCCGGCGGGGTGCCGCCCAGCTATGCGATCATCACCGACACGTTCCGCCCGGGTGAGCGCGGCACCGCCTTCGGCATCTTCAACCTGGGCCCGCCGATCGGCGCGGCGCTGGGCATCGCGTTCGGCGCGACGATCGCCGCGATCTTCGACTGGCGCGACGCCTTCGTGGCGATCGGCATCGTCGGCGTGGTCACCGCGATCCTGGTCCGCATCATCGTGCGCGAGCCGAAGCGCGGCGCGACCGACCCGGTGCCCGCGGCCGAGCAGCCTGCCGCCACCGCCAAGGCGCCCTTCTGGGGCACCTGCTGGATGTTCTTCACCCATCCGGTGCTGATGCTCGCCGCGCTCGGCAGCGGCGCCACCCAGTTCGTCACTTATGGCCTGGGCAATTTCGCGGTGCTGTTCCTGATCCGCGAAAAGGGGATGACCCTGTCGGAGATTGCGGTCTGGTACGCGCTGGTCGTCGGCATCGGCATGAGCGCGGCGATGCTCATCTCCGGCCGGGTGATCGACCGGCTGAGCCGCCGCTCGCGCACCGTCTACGCGCTCGGCCCCGCCCTCTCGCTTGCCGTGGCGCTGCCCTTCTACATCGCCTTTGTCTGGGCGCCGGGCTGGCCGCTCGCGCTGCTGCTGCTGACCATCGTCAACTGCTTCAACTATTTCTACCTCTCCGCCTCGGTCGCGCTGGTGCAGGAGGAAGTCCGGCCCGATCAGCGCGTGCTCGCGGGCGCGCTGCTGCTGCTGGTGATGAACTTCATCGGCCTCGGTCTCGGGCCCACCTATGTCGGCGCGGCCAGCGACTGGTTCAAAGCTCATGGCTGGGAGCATGGCCTGCAGCTCGCGCTCTACACGCTCTCCCCCTTCTACCTGATCGCGATCGCGCTCTTCCTCACGCTCGCCCGCATCCTGCGCGCCGAGCAAGCCGCAAAGGTGCCCGCATGAAGCTGTTCCGCCACGCCGCCATTGCCGCCGCGCTGCTGCTCTCGGGCACCGCGCTCGCCCAGGAGCCCGTGGTCGGCGCGCCCTCGGGCAGCGTGCGCGGCACGAGCGAGGGGGATATCCGCGTGTTCAAGGGCATTCCCTATGCCGTGCCCCCGGTCGGCGGCATGCGCTGGCGCCCGCCCGCGCCGATGCAGCCCTGGCAGGGCGTGCGCGACGCGAAGGATTTCGGCCCGGCCTGCGTCCAGTCGCAGAGCAGGACGCCGACCAGCGTCTATTCCCCCGCCGCGCCGCTGCCGGTGAGCGAGGACTGCCTGACGCTCAACATCTGGGCGCCCGCCGATGCGAAAAAGGCCCCGGTCTTCTTCTGGATCCATGGCGGCGCGCTTTCGGGCGGGTCCAGCCGCGAGCCGATGTACGACGGCAGGAAGATGGCCGAGCAGGGCGTGATCGTCGTCTCGATCAACTATCGCCTGGGGGTGCTCGGCTGGCTCGCCCATCCGGCGCTCTCGGCCGAGTCGCCGCAAAAAGTGTCGGGCAATTACGGCCTGCTCGACCAGATGGCGGCGCTCGCCTGGGTGAAGCACAATATCGCGGCGTTCGGCGGCGATCCGGCCAAGGTGACGATCGCGGGCGAATCCGCCGGCGGCCTCAGCGTGATGTTCCTGATGGAGTCTCCGCTCGCCCGCGGCACTTTCAGCAAGGCGATCGCGCAGAGCGCCTATATGGTCGCCATGCCCGAGCTGAAGAAGCAGGCCTATGGCGCGCCTTCGGCTGAGGCGGTGGGCACGATGCTGGCGGCCGGCGTCCAGGCGCCGGACCTCGCCGCGCTGCGCGGCATGGACGCCCAGACCCTCACCGACAGCGCCGCCAAGCTCGGCTTCTTCCCGTTCGGCGTGGTCGACGGGCTGGTGCTGCCGACCCAGATGGTCGACGCGTTCGACCAGGGCAAGCAGGCGCCGGTGCCGATCCTGACCGGCTTCAACCAGGGCGAGATCCGCTCGCTGATGGTGCTGGCGCCCAAGGCCCCGGCGACGGCCGGGGACTATGAGAAGGCGATCCGCGAGAAGTACGGCGAATTCGCCGATGCCTTTCTGAAGCTCTACCCCGCCGCCGACTATAAGGAGAGCATCCTGGCGACGAGCCGCGACGCGCTCTATGGCTGGACGACCGAGCGGCTCGCCCGCAAGCAGGCGGCGATCGGCCAGTCTGCCTGGGTCTATCTGTGGGATCATGGCTATCCGGCGATGGAAGCGGCGGGGCTGCACGCCTTTCATGCCAGCGAGCTGCCCTATGTGTTCGGCAACCTGGCGCCGCTGCCGCCGAAATGGCCGGCGATGCCGGAGGGCGACCGCCCGCTCTCGGATGCGATGTTGGGCTATTGGACCAGCTTCGCCAGGACGGGTACGCCCGGCGCGGCCTGGCCGGCCTTTGGCAAGGCGCGAACCTATCTCCACATCACCGATGCCCCCCGGGCGGAGAGCGGCCTGATGCCGGGGATGTACGACCAATATGAGGCCGTGGTCTGCCGCCGCCGTGCGGCGGGCGTGGCGTGGAACTGGAACGCCGGCCTGGCCTCGCCCAAGCTCCCGCCCAGGGCGGCGGGGTGCGATTGAGTCCGTCCCGCATCCCAATGGGCCCCGCACCCATTGGGGCCATTCCACCTCCCATGATCGTCATCCCCGGTTCTGCTGGGTGACGACAAGGGCCGGTGGGCGGGAAACTCGTCCCTATCGCCCCAGCTTCCGCCCCGCGATCCGCCCCTCGGCATAGTCATCGCGCAGCCGCTGCTTGTCGATCTTCCCGGAAGCCGCGAGCGGCATCGCGTCCACCTCGGCCACCTCGCCCGGAATCCACCAGTCGGCGACCTTGCCCCGCAGCAGCGCGAGCAGCGCGCGCGGGTCGCCCTCGCTGCCCTGGGTCTCGACGATCAGCACCGGCCGCTCGCCCCATTTGTCGTCGGTACGGCCGATCACCGCGACGTGCCGGACGGCCGGATGCGTGCCCACGATCGTTTCGATCTCGTTCGGGTTGATCCACTCGCCGCCCGACTTGATCAGGTCCTTGGCGCGCCCGCAGATCGTCAGGTTGCCGGCCTCGTCGAGCATCGCCAGGTCGCCGGTGTCGAAATAGCCCTCGGCGTCCAGGGCGCTCGCCTCGGTGCGGAAATAGCGCTCGATCACGCTATGGCCCTTAACCTTCAGGTGCCCCAGCACGCCGCGCTGGGGCACCAGCGCGTTGCCTTCGGAATCGGTGAGCTTCAGGTCGATCCCCATGGCCGGCCGGCCCGATGCGCGCGGCGCGTCCGCCGGCAGGTCGCGCGGCGCCATCGTGCCGATCGGCGAAAGCTCGGTCATGCCCCAGCTCGTCTGCACGGCGGCACCCAGCTTCGCCTCCAGCCGGCGGATCAGCGCGTCCGGGCAGCTCGATCCGCCGATCAGCACGCGTTCCAGCGTGGGGAAGCGCTCGCCGGTCGCCTCGGCCTGATCGGCCAGCGTCAGCCAGACGGTCTGGACGCCGACGGCCACGGTCACGCCTTCCTCGCGGATCAGCCGGGCCAGGCTGGGTCCGTCGAGCGTCCGCCCCGGCAGCACCAGCTTGGTGCCGGCGGCCGGCGCGGCGAACGGCATGCCCCAGCCATTGGCATGGAACATCGGCACGCCGAGCAGCAGCGTGTCGCGCGCAGTGATCGCCACCGCATCGGCCTGGAGCGCCCGCAGCGTGTGAATATAGTTGGAGCGATGGGTATAGACCACGCCCTTGGGGCTGCCGGTGGTGCCGCTGGTATAGCAGAGCCCCGCCGGCGCATTCTCGTCGAACGTGCCCCAGGCGACGGGTTCGCCATGTGTCGCGAGCAACGCCTCCAGCCCCCAGATGCGCGCCCGGTGCGACCCGAGGGCGTCCGAATCCGCGTCCGGCCCGTCCAGGATGACGACATGCTCGATCGCCGGGCACCGCGCGATCACTTCGCGGGCCAGGGGCAGCAGGTCGGCCGCCACCGCCAGCACGCGATTGCCGGCTTCGTCGATCATCGCGGCGAGGTGCGCCGCGGTCAGCCGCGGGTTGAGCGTGTGGCACACCAGGCCCACGCCCATCGCCGCATAATAGATCTCGAAGTGATGGATCGTGTTCCAGGCGAGTGTGCCCACCCGGTCGCCCGGCTCCAGCCCCAATGCGATCAACGCGCCTGACAGGCGGTTGCTGCGCTCGCGGAGCGCCGCATAGCTGCTCCGCCGGACAATCGCTCCCGCATCCGCCTCCACCACCTCGCAGTCCTGGAACCACTTGGCGGCATGATCGAGGAACTTGTCTACTGTCAGTCCGTAGGGCTGCATGAAACCTTGGGGCGCACGGAGGGAAGGAATGGCCGCCGGAGAGGGAGCCCCGGCGGCCGGCAGGAAGATCAGAAGGTCTTGAGCAGCTTGATGCCGTACTGGCGGGGCGGCCCGGCGAAATAGAGGCCGGAGTTGAGCGCCGCCGGATAATGCTGATCGGTCAGGTTGGTGGCATAGAGCGTCGCCGTCCAGCTGTCGTGCTGATAGGCCAGCTGCGCGTTCAGGATGTTGCGCGCCTCCAGATGGTCGCCGCGCGCGCTGCTCTGGAAGAGCGTCGCCCATTGATCGCCGACATGGCCGAAATTGACGCGCGGGGTGATCTTGTCGCCGCTCTTCAGCTCCAGCTCGTATTGCGCCCCCAGGTTGAAGGTCAGGTTGGGCGCATAGGTCTGGCGCCGGCCGGTCAGGTCGATGCACTTGCCGCCCGCCGGGCCCGCCGCCGGGCTGCACGGCCGCACCGGATCGGCGGGGGTGCCCGCCGGCGGGTTGCGCGTGTCGACGGCGTAGAAGGTACCCAGCTCGCTGTGCAGCACGTTGATGCCGGCATCGAGCTGCAGCTTGCCGAAGTGGAACTGGGTCTCCGCCTCGAAGCCGTAGATCTTGGTCTTGCCCGGCACGTTGAGCTCGATCCCGAAGGTCGGGAAGTCCGGATAGCCGATGATGACCTGGAAGTTCTTGTAGTCGTTGTAGAAGCCGGTGAGCGTCGTGCGGATCTTGCCGCCTGCCCAATTGGCCTTCCAGCCGGCCTCGAACGACGTCACTTCCTCGGGCTTGAACGGCGCGGGCAGGCCCAGGCCCACCGGCACGTTCAGGCCGCCGGGGCGGAAGCCGGTGGCGACGAAGCCGTAGAGATACTGGCTGTCGCTCGCCTTCCAGCCGAGCGAGACCTTGTATGACACATTGTCGGACTTCACTGTCTGGTCCTGGCGGATATAGGTGCCGTACTGGAGCACGTCGACATGGTTGGTCGATCGGCTGGCGGTGTAGCGGATGCCCGCGTCGATCTTCAGGCGGGGGGTGATCGCGAAGCCGATCTGGCCGAACGCCGCCAGCGAACGCGTCGGATTGGTGCCCTGCAGCTTGTACTGCGCCGTCGGCAGGTTGAACGGAGCGGCAAGGTCGACGATGAACTGATAGGGCTTGCGGAAATAATAGTCGTTCCACAGGCCGAACGCGCCGAGCAGCCAGGTGACGCGCTGGTTGTCGGGCGAGATCAGGTTGAGCTCGGTGGTGACCTGCTGCTCGTCGACGCTGTCGAAGAAGGTGCTGATGCCCGTCGCGGTGCCGTCTAGGTCGGCGCGATACCGGGTGTTGGCCCATTGATAGCTCGAGACCGAGCGGAGCTTCACGCCGCCGGCGAGCTCATATTCGGCCTTCAGGGTGGAGCGGACGAACTCGTCGCGTGCCTCCTGCGGTGCGTTGAACGACACGTCGAACAGGTCGCGATGATTGGGGTTCGGCGTGGTGGTGCCGGGCAGGGTCTTGAAATAGTTGGAATAGGGGGATGCCGGATAGGCGCCCATGTCGAGATGGCCGAGATCGGTCTTCCACAGCACCGACAGCCGGTCGCTCGGCTTCCACAGGAAGCTGACCCGCGCGGCCATGATGCCGACATTGCCCTTGTCATAGGGATAGGGGCCGCCGTTCGGGCCGGTGATGTTGTAGAAGCTGTCGCGGCGCGAGCCGTAGAGCGCCACGCGCGCGGCGAAGGTGTCGCTCAGCGGCAGGTTCACCGCGCCCTGGACACCGGCTTCGTTGTAGTTGCCATAGTTCAGGTTGAAATAGCCATGAATGCCGCCGCCGATGATCGGATCGTTGGTGTTGACGAACACCGCGCCACCGGTGGCGTTCTGGCCGACGATCGTGCCCTGCGGGCCGCGCAGGACCTGGATGTTGGCGATGTCGTAATAGGGCTCGCCCTGCACATATCCCGGAAAGGTCGGCACCCCGTCGCGATAGGTGATCACGCCGGTGGTGGTCTGAGTGTTGTGCTCGGCCTTGCCGATGCCGCGGACGTTGAAGTCGTTGCCCTGGCCGAAATTGTTGACGACGATGCTCGGCATCGCGAACTGCAGCGCGTCGACATTGGCGACGCCCTTGTTGTCGAGCTGGGTGCCCGACAGCACCGAGGCCGAGACCGCGGTGGTCATCAGATTCTCGCTGCGGCGCTGCGCGGTGACGACGATCTCGCTCTCTTCGCCCGAAGCGTCGGGCGCGTGCTGCGCTTCAGTGGTGGCGGTCTGCGCCGCGGCGCCGCCGCTCCAGACCATGGCCAGCGCCGAGGCGCCGAGCAGCAACGGACGGTATCTCATCAGGGTCCCTCCCACATCCATCTCCAGCCGCGCTCTTCGGCACGGTCGGGCGAGGATGCCGCAAAGCCGGAGGGCTTGCAACACTAATTCTCTACCGAGTGAATATAACGAAAGCGAAAGGAGCTCTCCCTGGCAGCCGCCTGGCCTTCGGTGTCCGGAAGAGCGGGAAGCCGGCGCGCCGCCCCTGGGGCACGAGGCCCTGCGGGTGGCGCGATCGATGGTGCCGCTCAGTCCTCGCGGGGAGGGCGTCCCATCGGGCCGCCGGGGCCGGGGCCCCTTGGTCCGCCGGGTCCGCGATCGCGCGGTTCCAGGCTGCGCAGCTCTTCCATGCTCAGCACGCCGTCATGGTCGGCATCGGCGGCATCGAAGCGCTTGCGCTCATAGGCGAGCAGCTCGTCGAGCGATACGCCATTGTCGTAATTGGTATTGGCGTTGACGATCACCATCGCGCTCAGCGGCTCGATCAGCCGGCGGAGCGCCATGCCCTCCATATCGTCGTCCAGCTCGGGCGCGATGCTCTCGGACACGGGGCCGCCCATCTCGGCGACCGGCTGGTGCTCCGACGATGCGAGCGAGCCCATGTCGTGTTGCCAGGCGAAGAACTCGGCGGCGCTGATCGCGCCGTCACGATTGGTATCGATCCGTTCGAACCGGGCCTTGATGCGCGCGTCGCGGCGCGCCTCGATGACGGACTTGAGCTCCTCGAAGGTCACCAGCCCGTCGCCATTCCGGTCGGCAGCACGGAACATGCCCGTCACTGCCTTGTCGAGCTGGTCGCGCTTGATCGGCTTGATCATGCGCGGGCGCTCGCCGCGCGGACCGCCGCCGGGAGGACCGCCGCGGCCGCCATGCCCGCCCGGGCCGCCACCGCCTGGAAAGCCGCCGCCTCCGGGGCCCATCTGGGCGAGGGCCGGTGCGGCCAGGGTCAGCGCCGTGCCCAGAATGGCGGCGCGCATCAGATGGCGGCGTGCGCCGAACGATTTCGAATCCTGCATGAAATCCCCCGTGAAGATCGTGTCGGCGATGCTCTGGGAGCACCGGCGCGCGCGGGGATTTCGGTTTGTTGCAACCAGGAGAGGCAAGCGCCGGCCCGGGATCAGGCCGGCCCGCCTCCGCGCGCATCGATCAGCGCGCGCATCGCGGCGCGGGCGGCCTCGGGATCGCGCGCCCGGATCGCCGCGAGCGCCCGGCCATGGTCCGCGATGCCGGCGGGGCCGCCGTTCAGGCGGCCGGCGACGCGGATCGCGGTGCCGACCATGGCGCGGAACTGGAGATAGAAGGGATTGCCCGAAGCGCGCAGGACAGCGGTGTGGAAGGCGATGTCCGCCTTGAGCAGGTCGTCGGGCGTTTTCCCGGCGGCGGCGAGGCTGGCGAGGTCTCCGCCGATCGCCTCGATGTCCGCGTCGGTGGCGAAGCGGGCGGCGAGCGCCGCGGCTTCGGGCTCGATCGCGACGCGCAGCTGGTCGAGCTGGGCGAGCAGGTCCGCCGGGGAGCGCCGTTCGAGCAGCCAGCGCAGCACGTCGGTGTCGAACAGGTTCCAGGACGAAGTCGGCTCTACCATGGTGCCCTGGCGCGGGCGGGCGCTCAGCAGCCCCTTGGCAGTGAGCATCTTCACCGCTTCGCGCGTCACGGAGCGGCTCACGCCGTGCTGCCTGGCGAGCTCCGCTTCGGTGGGGAAGGGCCGGTGCGCATAATGGCCGGTGACGATCGCGTGCCCCAGCCGATCGAGCAGGCCATGGGTCAGGTTGTGCCCGAGCCGAGGGCGCGTCTCGCCCTGCGGCCTGGATGGAGACGCTGTCACGCGCGGTTCTTCCTTTGCTGCGGAGGCGATCGCTTGCCCGGTGGGAGCCAGCCTATCCCAAACCCCATGGCGGACAAGGCAAACAAGAACCGTTCCGCCGGCCGGCTTCGTCGCATCCTGGCGGCATTGGTCGCAGAAATCTTCGTGCCGGTCCGGTCCGGTGCCACGGGTCGCGGGCGCGGCTCTGCGCGTCCCCCCTTGTTCCGATGGTTCGACGCATGGCCGCCTTGCTCAAGGAGAACCATGTGATGAGAAAGATCGTTGCGGCCGCATCCTGTGCGGCCATCCTGCTCGCGATTCCCGCCCAGGCGGGCTTCCAGGACGTTCCGCAGACGGCGCCGGCCGCTTCCGCCGATGCCGGCCAGGCGACGCCGGAGTGCAAGCCGAAGAAAAAGAAGAAGAAGGGCTTCGGGCTCGGCGGCGTGCTGCGCGCCGCGCGCAATACCGGCCTGATCGGCGGTATCGCCGGACGGGTGGGAGGCGATGCCTATCTCGCCAGCACCGCGGCGAGCACTGCGATCGACGTCGCCGCCAGCCAGCCTGCCTCGACTGGCCAGGACGGCTCCAGTGAGGGGAGCGGCTGCTGATGATGCACCATGTCGGGTATGTTCGCGCCGCGCGCCGGATCGCGACCCTTTCGCTGTTGCTGCCGTCCCTGCTGGGCGGATGCGGCCAGGAACCGGCCGCCAATGCCAGTGCCAACGCCGTCGCCGGCGCGGCGCAGCCGGCCCTGCAGGGCTTTGGCGGGTCGCTCCGCCCCGGCCTCTACAAGATCGTCCAGACCGGCGATGCGGAGGAAGAGAGCGAGCGCTGCATCACCGCGGAGACGCTGGCGAAGGGCGGCTATGTCGCGGCCAAGGACGTGCAGCCCGGCTGGACGGTGGTCCGTAACCGGGCCTCGGGCGGGGTGATCGATTTCGAGGCGAAGGGCCCGGCCAAGGGCCTGATGTCGTTCAAGGGCAGCTATACCGCCGCCGGCTTCACGCTCGATGCCGTGCTCAGCTTCGAGCATAACGGCCAGCCGATGACCCTCAAGAACCGGCAGGTCGGCACGTTCCAGTCTGCCGATTGCGGCGAAGCCGCCGAATGAGGTCCCGATCCCCGGGTATCCGCGTGGGTGCGGCGGCCCGGGGATCGCCGGAGACAGGAGAAGAAATGTTCCGCTGGATAGCAGGGCGCGCGCGTTGCGTTGCCGGAAAGCACGAGCGCAACCGAAGCAATGTCCGCCCGGCGCGCAATGGCCGTTTCACGAGCCGGTGCCGCTATTGCCGGGTGCCGATGCTACGGCGCCAGAAATATGACTGGATCGCGCTCGAGGCATGGCCGGCCGATTGAACCGGCCGGCCTCGCATCCGGATCAGTCGATCGTCTTGGCAAGCTCGCGGTTCAGCCATAGCGCCAGCAGCGTGCCGATCGCACCCGAGAGCAGATAGGCACCCGCGGCGAGCAGCCCGAAGCTGCTGCCCAGCCACAGCGCCACCAGCGGCGCGAAGGCGGCGCCGAACAGCCAGGCCAGGTCCGAAGTGAGCGACGAGCCGGTATAGCGGTGCGGCTTGGAGAACATCGACGAGAGCGCGCCCGAGGACTGGCCGAACGAGATGCCGAGCAGCGCGAAGCCGAACAGCATGAACACGATCTCGCCCACCTCGCCGGCGGCGAGCAGCTGCGGTGCGAAGCCGCTGAACGCCGCGATCGCCGCGGCCGAGACGCCGAGCAGGGTGCGGCGGCCGATCCGGTCGGCGAGCCGGCCCGAGAGGATGATCGAGAGAGTGCCGACCACGGCCGCGGCCGCTTCGATCACCAGGAAGTCGACCGGGCTGTTCTCGGTGTAGAGGAACACCCAGGAGAGCGGGAACACCGTCACCATGTGGAACATGGCGAAGCTGGCGAGCGGGGCGAAGGCGCCCATCACGATGATCCGCCAGTCGGCGCGCACGGTTTCGGCGATCGGCGCGGGTTGCAGCTCGCGATCCTCGAACAGGCGGGCATATTCGGGCGTCACCACGATGCGCAGGCGGGCGAACAGCGCCACCACGTTGATCGCGAAGGCGACGAAGAAGGGATAGCGCCAGCCCCAGCCGAGAAAGTCTTCGGCCGGCAGGGCGGCGATGAAGAAGGCGAAGAGCAGGCTGGCTACGAACAGGCCGAGCGGCGCGCCCAGCTGCGGGATCATCGCATACCAGCCGCGCTTTTCGTGGGGGGCGTTGATCGCGAGCAGCGAGGCGAGGCCGTCCCAGGTGCCGCCCAGCGCCACGCCCTGGCCCATGCGGAACAGCGCGAGCAGCAGCGCCGCGGTGATGCCGACATCGGCATAGCCGGGCAGGAAGGCGATCGACGCGGTGGAGCCGCCGAGCAGGAACAGCGCGATGGTCAGCTTGGCGCCGCGGCCATAGGCGCGGTCGACCGCGGTGAAGATCAGCGTGCCGAACGGGCGCGTGACGAAGGCAAGGGCGAAGATCGCGAACGACCAGAGCGTGCCCTGCAGCGGGTCGAGAAAGGGGAAGATCAGCTTCGGGAACACCAGCACCGAGGCGATGGCATAGACGAAGAAATCGAAGAACTCGGACGTGCGGCCGATGATCACGCCGATGGCGATCTCGCCCGGATGGATGCGGTGACCGCCGGCATGCAGCGCACGGGCGTCGCGCTCGGCGGGAAGGGTGGGGACGGTATCGCCGCTCATCGAGTTCGAACTTTCCTGCAACACGCGCCGCGCGAGCGCGTTTCATAACGCCGTGGAGGAGGCTAGAGTGCCCCCGGCGCGGCGCTCTTGCGCCATAGCAGACAACGCAGGGATTGGACAAAATGTCCTATGTGCGGTGCAACATGAGCAGCCTAGGCGCCCGCCATGCCTAGCCCCCGTCCGCTCCTCGCACGCCTCCGTGCGCTGCTGATCCTGCCGGCATTCGCGCTGTTGTGCGGATGCGACATGGTCGTGCTCAACCCCGCCGGCGACGTCGCCCGTCAACAGGGCGACCTGGTGATCGTCTCGACGCTGCTGATGCTGCTGATCATCGTGCCGGTGATGGCGCTGGTCGTGCTGTTCGCCTGGCGCTATCGCGAGTCGAACAAGGAAGCGACCTATGCGCCGGACTGGGATCACTCGACCAGCCTCGAGCTGGTGATCTGGTCGGCGCCGCTGCTGATCATCATCTGCCTGGGCGCGATCACCTGGGTGAGCACGCACCTGCTTGACCCCTATCGCCCGCTCTCGCGCACCGCGCCGGGCAAGCCGATCGCCGCGAACGTCAAGCCGCTCGAGGTGCAGGTGGTCGCGCTCGACTGGAAGTGGCTGTTCATCTATCCCGAGCAGGGCATCGCCACGGTGAACGAGATGGCCGCCCCGGTCGGCCGCCCGATCCGCTTCCGGATCTCGGCCTCGTCGGTGATGAACTCCTTCTACATCCCCGCGCTCGCCGGCCAGATCTATGCGATGCCCGGCATGGAGACCCCGCTGAACGCCGTGTTCGACAAGACCGGCGCGTTCCAGGGCTTCTCCGCGAATTACAGCGGCCACGGCTTCTCCTCGATGCGCTTCAAGGCGCACAGCACCGACCAGACCGGCTTCGATGCCTGGGTGGCCGAGGCGAAGAAGGCCGGCGCCATGCTCGACCGCGCCGAATATCTGAAGCTCGAGCGCCCGAGCGAGAAGGAGCCGGTGCGCCGCTTCGCCGGAGTCGAGGCCGGGCTGTTCGACATGGTCACCAACCTGTGCGTCGAGCCGGGCAAGATGTGCATGCACCAGATGATGGCGCTCGATGCGCAGGGCGGCATGGGCAAGGCCGGGCTCCATAACGTCCGCCAGCTCGCCTATGACAAGTTCGGCGGCCGCGGCACCCATGCGCATGGCGGCAAGAGCTTCGTCGGCGAGATCTGCGCCGACAAGCAGGGCATTGCCGTCCGCGCCGCGCCGAAGCCGGGCAACCCCAGGCCGCTGACCGGCGCGGGCATGAAGCAGCCTTCGGCCGAGCCGAGCCCGACCGCTCCCAGCGTTGCGTCCGAGACCCGGCCGCGTCCTCTCTCCTGATCGCGAATCGAGATATGATCCCGCAACCCGCACCCGTGAGCCCGATCCTGGGCAAGCTCTCGCTCGACGCGCTGCCGCTGCACGAGCCGATCGTCGTGGCGACCTTCGCGGTCGTCGCGCTGGGCGGCATCGGCCTGTTCGCCGCGCTCACCTATTTCCGCCTCTGGGGCTATCTCTGGAAGGAGTGGTTCACCAGCGTCGATCACAAGAAGATCGGGATCATGTACATGATCCTCGGCCTGGTGATGTTCCTGCGCGGCTTTGCCGATGCGCTGATGATGCGCCTCCAGCAGGCGCTCGCGTTCAACGGTTCGGAAGGCTATCTGAACGCCCATCACTATGATCAGGTGTTCACCGCCCACGGCGTGATCATGATCTTCTTCGTGGCGATGCCGTTCGTCACTGGCCTGATGAACTATATCGTGCCGCTGCAGATCGGCGCGCGCGACGTGTCGTTCCCCTTCCTCAACAATTTCAGCTTCTGGATGACGACCGGCGGCGCGGTGCTGGTGATGGCCTCGCTGTTCGTCGGCGAGTTCGCCCAGACCGGCTGGCTGGCCTATCCGCCGCTCTCGGGGATCGCCTATAGCCCCGGCGTCGGCGTCGATTATTATCTATGGGCGCTGCAGGTGGCGGGCGTGGGCACGACATTGTCGGGCATCAACCTGATCGTCACTATCCTGAAGCTGCGCGCGCCGGGCATGAGCCTGATGAAGATGCCGGTCTTCACCTGGACCTCGCTGTGCACCAACGTGCTGATCGTCGCGTCCTTCCCGGTGCTGACCGCGGTGCTCGCGCTGCTCGGCCTCGACCGCTATGTCGGCACCAACTTCTTCACGAACGATTTTGGCGGCAGCGCCATGATGTACGTGAACCTGATCTGGATCTGGGGCCACCCGGAGGTCTACATCCTTATCCTGCCGCTGTTCGGCGTGTTCTCGGAAGTCACCTCGACCTTCTCGGGCAAGAAGCTGTTCGGCTATTCGTCGATGGTCTACGCCACGATCGTCATCACGATCCTGTCGTACCTCGTCTGGCTGCACCACTTCTTCACCATGGGCTCGGGCGCCAGCGTCAACAGCTTCTTCGGCATCACGACGATGGTCATCTCGATCCCGACGGGCGCCAAGATCTTCAACTGGCTGTTCACCATGTATCGCGGCCGCATCCGCTTCGAGCTGCCGATGATGTGGACGGTGGCGTTCATGCTGACCTTCGTGATCGGCGGCATGACGGGCGTGATGCTGGCGGTGCCGCCGGCCGACTTCGTGCTGCACAACTCGCTGTTCCTGATCGCCCACTTCCACAACGTGATCATCGGCGGCGTGCTGTTCGGCCTGTTCGCCGCAATCAACTTCTGGTGGCCCAAGGCCTTCGGCTTCAAGCTCAACGTCTTCTGGGGCAAGGTGAGCTTCTGGTGCTGGGTGGTCGGCTTCTGGATGGCCTTTATGCCGCTCTACATCCTGGGCCTGATGGGCGTGACTCGCCGCATGCGGGTGTTCGACGATCCCAGCATCCAGATCTTCTTCGTCATCGCGGCGCTGGGCGCGGTGCTGATCGCCGCCGGGATCGGTGCGATGCTCGTCCAGTTCGCGGTGAGCATCTGGAAGCGCAAGGAACTGGCCGACACCACGGGCGACCCGTGGAACGGCCGCACGCTGGAATGGGCGACCAGCTCGCCCCCGCCGGAGTATAACTTCGCCTTCACGCCGGTGGTCCACGACCTCGACGCGTGGTACGACATGAAGTCGCGCGGCGGCGAGCGTCCGCTCACCGGCTTCAAGGACATCCACATGCCGAGCAACACCGGCGCGGGCGTGATCCTTGCCGGCATCAGCACCCTGATCGGCTTCGCGCTGATCTGGCACATCTGGTGGCTGGTCGGCCTGGGTTTCGTGGCGCTGATCGGCTCCACGATCTTCCATACCTTCAACTACAAGCGCGATTTCGACATTCCCGCCGAAACCGTCGCCGAGACCGAGGCGGCGCGCACGCGCCAGCTCGCCGCCGGAGCCTGACCGATGAGCACCACCACGCTTCCCGCTACGGACGAACCGGTCCGCTTCTACGACTTCGACGAGCATCCGCATCCGGAAGGCTACAGCACCATGCTGGGCTTCTGGATCTACCTGATGAGCGACTGCCTCATCTTCGCGATCCTGTTCGCCTGCTACGCGGTGCTCGGCGGCAACTTCGCGGCCGGCCCCGGCCCGAAGGAGCTGTTCGACCTGCCGCTGGTCGCGCTGAACACCGCGATGCTGTTGTTCTCGTCGATCACCTATGGCTTCGCGATGATGGGCATGGCGCGCGGCAACAAGTCGCAGGTGCTGATCTGGCTGGCGATCACCCTGGTGTTCGGCGCCTGCTTCCTGGGCATCGAGCTCTACGAGTTCAGCGAGCTGATCCATGAGGGCGCCGGCCCGTGGCGCAGCGCGTTCCTGTCGAGCTTCTTCACCCTGGTCGGTACGCACGGCCTGCACGTCACCTTCGGCTCGATCTGGCTGGTCACGCTGATGGTGCAGGTGAGCCGCTTCGGCCTGACCGCGGCGAACCAGCGCCGCCTGGCCTGCCTCAGCCTGTTCTGGCACTTCCTCGACGTCATCTGGATCGGCGTCTTCACCTTTGTCTATCTGATGGGAATGCTGCGATGAGCCACGACACCCATGACCACGGGGATCACGGCCACGGCGTCGAGATCCCGCACGGTTCGATGCGCGACTATGTCATCGGCTTCGTGCTCTCGGTGATCCTCACCGCGATCCCGTTCTACCTGGTGATGGAGCGCCCGTTCTCCAACGGCGTCACCGCTGCCGCGATCATGGCATTCGCCATGGTCCAGATCGTCGTCCACATGGTCTATTTCCTCCACCTCAAGCCGAACGCCGAGGGTGGCTGGACGATGACCGCGCTGCTTTTCACCATCATCGTCGTGGTGATCATGCTGTCCGGCTCGCTCTGGGTGATGTACCATCTCAACGCCAACATGATGCCGCTGCACGACCCGAGCCAGCTGCCGTGACCGATGCCCGCCGGCCCCGCGCACGGTGGGGCGTCGCGCTGGCGGCGCTCTTCTGTGCGGCGGTGCTGGCGGGGCTCGGCATCTGGCAACTCGAGCGGCGGGCCTGGAAGCATGAACTCGTCGCGGCGGTGGATGCCCGCATTCATGCCGCGCCGGTGTCCGCCCCCGGGCCGTCCGCATGGGGAGGCATCACCGCGGCGGGCGACGCCTATCGCCACGTCACCGTCTCCGGCAGCTTCCGCGACGACCGCACCACTCTGGTGAAGGCAGTCACCGAGCGCGGCTCGGGCTATTGGGTGATGACGCCGCTGGCGGCGCCGGGCTTCACCGTCCTGGTCAATCGCGGCTTCATTCCCGATGCCCTGCGCCGGCGCCCGCCCGTCGCGCCCGGGCAGGCGAGCGTCACCGGCCTGTTGCGCGTCAGCGAGCCGGGCGGCGGCTTCCTCCGCGCCAACGATCCCGGGAGCGATCGCTGGTATTCGCGCGACGTCGCGGCTATCGCCCGGGCCCATGGGCTCGGACAGGTCGCTCCCTATTTCATCGATGCGGATGCCGCGCCCAATCCCGGGGGCTGGCCGGTGGGTGGGTTGACCGTGGTGCGCTTCGCCGACAATCACCTCGTCTATGCGCTCACCTGGTTCGGGCTCGCGGCCATGGCGCTGTGGGCGGCATGGTTCGTCGGCCGGCGGCGCGGAGCCGCGGCATGATCCCCGCCAGGGGGCTGGAGGACACCGATCCCGGCCGCCGCAACATGTGGCTGCTCGTGCAGTTGCGCTGGATCGCGGTGGGCGGCCAGCTGGGCACGATCGGTTTCGTCCATTTCGTGATGGGCGTGCACTTGCCGCTCGTGCCGCTGTTCATCGCGCCGCTGATGCTCGCGGGCATCAACCTGGCGACTTATCCGCTCCTCGATCGCCGCGCCGCGATCACCAATTGGGAGCTGACCGTGGCGATGCTGGCGGACGTCGCCGCACTGGCCTGGCAGCTGCATTTCACCGGCGGGCTCGCCAATCCTTTCGCCTCGCTCTTCCTGCTCCAGGTCGTCACCGGCGCGATGCTGCTCCAGCCTGGGTCCAGCTGGATGATCGTCGGCGCCGCGAGCCTGGCGCTCTTCGCCATCGCGATCAGCCCGGTGCCGCTCGACCTGCCGACCGGAGTCAATGATCCGTTTCGGCTCTATCTTGCCGGCAGCCTGATCTGCTTCGCCCTGATCGCCGTGCTGCTCGTCCTGCTGATCACGCGCATCGCCCGCAACCTGCGCGAGGGCGATGCCGAACGCGCGGCGATCCGCCAGCGCGCGGCGGAGGAGGATCACATTGTCCGCATGGGCCTGCTCGCCACCGGCGCGGCGCATGAGCTTGGTACGCCGCTCTCCTCGCTCTCGGTGATCCTGGGCGACTGGCAGCGCATGCCGCGCATCGCCGGCGACAGGGACCTGGCGCAGGACGTGGCCGACATGCAGGCCGAGGTGGCGCGCTGCAAGACGATCGTCAGCGGCATCCTGCTCTCGGCTGGCGAGGCGCGCGGCATCGCCTCGGAATTCACCACCGTCCGCCGCTTCCTGGACGCGGTGGTCGCCGAATGGCGCGCCAGCCGGCTGACCGGCATGCTCGACTATGCCGACGGCTTCGGGCCCGACATGCCGATCGTCGCCGATCCGGCGCTGCGCCAGGTGCTGAGCAACGTGATCGACAATGCCGCCGAAGTCTCGCCCGACTGGATCGGCATCGCCGCGTCGCGCGAGCGGGACGATCTCGTGATCGAGATCTCCGATCGCGGGCCGGGCTTCGCGCCCGAGATGCTCGCCGGCTTCGGCCAGCCCTATCGCTCCAGCAAGGGCAAGCCGGGGGGCGGGCTGGGGCTGTTCCTGCTCGTCAACGTGCTGCGCAAGCTGGGCGGCACGGCCAGCGCCGAGAATCGCCCGGGCGGCGGCGCGCTCGTGCGCATCCGCCTGCCGCTTGACGCGATTGCCCGGCCCGGGGAGGAACAGGCATGACCGCCATCCGCAAGCTGCTGATCGTCGAGGACGATGAAGCCTTTGCACGGACGCTCCGCCGTTCGTTCGAGCGGCGCGGCTATCTGGTCGAGGCCGCGGCGAGCCATGAGGAACTGACTGTGCTGCTCGAGCGGTTCCATCCCGCCTATGCCGTGGTCGACCTCAAGCTTGGCGGCGCTTCCGGCCTGGCCTGCGTGCAGACGCTGCGCGCGGCCGATGCGGCGATGAAGATCGTCGTGCTTACCGGCTTCGCCAGCATCGCCACCGCGGTGGAAGCGATCAAGCTCGGTGCTTCCTATTATCTCGCCAAGCCTTCGAACACCGATGATATCGAAGCCGCGTTCGGGCGCGAGGAGGGCGATCCCGATGCGCCGCTCGCCAGCCGGCCCTCGTCGATCAAGACCGTGGAATGGGAGCATATCCACCAGACCCTGGTGGAGACGGACTTCAACATCTCCGAGACCGCGCGGCGATTGGGGATGCACCGGCGGACGCTGGCGCGGAAGCTGGAGAAAAGGCAGCTGCGCTAGGGTTTAGAACCCAAGCAAGCCTTTGATTTTCATCGGCATCCCGGCCTTTGACCGGGATCCGGCTTCTGCTTCCGCGAGGCGAGGCGGCTGGATCCCGGCTCAAGGCCGGGTGACGAAGGAAGAATATGAGCCATCAACCCATTTCAGGCCGCTTCGACTTGCGGGGAGCGAGGCGGGGCATCTGATCGCTTCCCATCCGCCGGCGATGAGCGCAGCATGGTCGGCCGGAGGAACGGCTTGAAGATTCGCGCCGACATCGTTGCGGGCCTTGCGGTATCGGGGCTGATGCTGCCCGAGGCGGTGGCCTATGCCGCGATCGCGGGCGTGGCGCCCGGGCATGCGATCCTCGCCGCGATTATCGGCACGCTGGCCTATGCCCTGGCCGGGCGCAGCCGTTTCGCCGTCGTTTCCGCCACCTCGTCCTCGGCCGCGATCCTCGCCGCGTCGCTGGCGACGCTGCCGGGGGGAGAGGGCGTGCGTGCCCTGTTCCTGATCATGGCGGTGGCGTTTGCCGGGCTGCTCTTCCTGCTTGCCTGGCTGTTCCGGCTGGGGGGGCTCACCGGCTTCATCTCGCATCCGGTGCTGCGCGGTTTCGCCTTCGGGCTGGCGATCACGATCTGCGTGAAGCAGCTGCCGGTGCTCACCGGCATTCCCGCGCCCGGCGGCAGCCTGTTCCATACCGGGTTCGCCGTGGCGCGGGCGCTGCCGGACTGGCACCTGACCAGCCTTGCCGTCGGCCTGGTTGCGCTCGCCGCGCTGCTGGCGCTGCGGCGCTGGCCGGGCATGCCGGGTGCGTTGATCGTGCTCGTCTCGGGCGTTGCCGCCTCGGGGCTGCTCGATCTGGGCGCGCATGGCGTCGCGACCGTCGGCCGGATCGTGCTGATGCCGGGCGCCACGCCAATGCCTGCCTTCTCGCTCGCACTGGTGCTGGAAACGGCGCAGCTCGCGGTGCCCCTTGCGCTGATCCTGCTGGCGGAGAGCTGGGGCACGATGCGCGCGCTGGCGCTGCGGCACGGCGACCTGCTCGATCCCGGCCGCGAGCTGCGCGCATTGGGCCTCGCCAACCTCGCGGCATCTCTGGTGCAGGGCATGCCGGTCGGTGCCGGCCTGTCCGCCAGCGCGGCCAACGAAGCCGCGGGCGCGCAATCCCGCCTGGCGGGAGCGGTGGCGGCGCTGGCGCTCGGCGCGCTCGTGCTGTTCGCCATGCCGCTGGTCGCGCTGCTGCCGCAGCCGGTGCTGGCGGCGGTGGTGATCGCCGCGCTCACCCATGCGCTCGATCCGCGGCCGATCAGCCGGCTCTGGGCGCTCGACCGCGACCAGTATATCGCGCTCGCCGCCGCGCTGGGCGTACTTCTGCTCGGCGTGCTCGACGGAATGCTGTGCGCGATCCTGCTTTCGCTCGCCGCGCTGGTGCAGCGTTTCGGCAATGCCCGGCTGGCCCGGCTCGGCCGGCTGGGCGCCAGCCACGACTTTGTCGACGCCGACCGCCATCCGGATGCGCAGGTGCCCGCGGGAATCGCGATCTGGCGGCCCGCCGCGCCGCTGTTCTTCGCCAATGCCGAGCGGATGTTCGCCGAGATCGCGCGGCGGACCCTGGCTGAGCCCGGAACCCGCGCCGTGGTGATCAGCCTCGAGGAGAGCAGCGATATCGACAGCACGGCGCTCGACGCGCTGCTCGACTTCGACCGGGCGATGACGGCCAAGGGCTTCGCCCTGCACTATGCCCGGGTGCATGACCGGGTGCGCGACCTGTTGCACGCCGCCGGCGCGGACGCGCTGGTCGAGCGCAGCGATTATAGCGTGGCCGATGCGGTCGCGCGGCTGGAGAACCCCTGATGCGCGAGCCCGAACCCTTTCTTCGCCCCGTCTCGATCGATGCGCTGCGGCCCACCCAGATCACCGTCGGCTTCCGCGAAGTGGCCCGCAAGCGGCACGACTGGCGGGCGCGGGCGCAGACCGACGGCTCCGAGTTTCTCGGCCGCCACATGATCCCCGCTGTGCGAGGGCCCAAGGACCGTTTCTGGATCGTCGATGCCCATCACCTCGCCCGCGCGCTGCACGACGAGGGCGTGGAATTCGTGCTGGTGCGCGAGATCGCCGATCTGTCCGCCTTGCCCGGTCGCGCCTTCCGCACCTTCATGGACAGCCGGGGCTGGCTTCATCCCTATGATCCGCAGGGTCGCAGGCTGGATGCGCGGCATCTGCCCAAGCATGTCGGCGGCCTGCGCGACGATCCCTGGCGCTCGCTGGCCGGCGAGCTGCGCCGCAGCGGCGGCTATGCCAAGGATCCGACTCCCTATTCGGAGTTTCTCTGGGCCGATTTCCTGCGTCGGCACGTGACCGCCAAGCTGCTCGATGCCGATTTCGACAGGGCCCTGGAGCGCGCGCTCGACCTGGCGCGCCACAAGCGCGCCGCCTATCTGCCGGGATGGGCGGGCCCCGAGGGTTGAGCCGCGCCGCTGCGACAGTTTGCGACACAAGAATCGCCTCCGCGCCGATGATCCGGATACGGTTTATGCCTATATAATCCGTCATCTCCCCGAAGGGGGATCGAAAGGACAGTGCCATGAACAGGATCTCGATCAGTCTGCTCGGTGCCGCGCTGCTCGCCGCGGTCGCCACGCCTGCCGCAGCCGCTGCGCGCGACGGCGAGGCGGACCTCGCCAAGGCAGTCGCCGGACGCACCGCCGGCAAGCCCGTCGATTGCATCTTGCTGCGCAACATCCGCTCGTCGCGGATCATCGACGGCACCGCGATCGTCTATGAGATGAACAACGGCGTCTTCTACGTGAACCGGCCGAGGAGCGGCGCGGAATCGCTCAACTGGACCAATGTGCTGGTGACCGACACGCATTCGTCGCAGCTGTGCAGCATCGATACGGTGAAGCTCTACGATACCGGCGTCCGGATGACGACCGGATGGGTCGGGCTGGGCGATTTCGTGCCCTATACCAAGCCGCCGCATAGCTAGGCGCGCGGCCTGCCGGGCGGATCGAGGCATCCCGCCGCCGCCCGGGTGCGTCTGATCGCGTTTGCCTTGCGGGACCGGCGCTGCCGCTCCGTCTCGACCTGCAACCATTTGTTGGGTCTTGGTTATGCAGCGTACTCCAGCCCGGGCCTGGCCCGAGGCGAACCATTTGCGTCAGCTTCGCCTGGTCGAGCCGGATCACGCCCCCTGGACGGTGCGGCTGGCGGCGGCGGCGCGGACCTGGATCGCCAGCCCGGCGCGGCTCGCCGCCCTGCTGCTCCTGGTCGCGGTCGCGGCGCGGGCGGCGCAGTTCGGCAATCCGGTGGTCCAGGTCGATGACGAATTCTACCTGCTCACCGGCGACCGGATGCTCCATGGCGCGCTGCCCTATGTCGACATATGGGATCGCAAGCCTGTCGGGCTGTTCCTGATCTATGCGGCGATCCGGCTGCTGGGCGGCGCGGGCGTGCTGCAATATCAGATCGTCGCCACGCTTTTCGTGGTGGCGACCGCGCTCGTCGTCGCGCGCATCGCCCGCAATCTCTCCGGCCCGCACGGCGCCGCCGCGGCGGGCGTGGTATACATCCTCTATCTCGGCATGTTCGGCGGCGAGGGCGGCCAGTCGCCGGTCTTCTATAACCTGTTCGTCGCGCTGGCCGCCTGGACGATGATCGGCCTCGTCCGGCGGCCGGGCTTCGGTGCCTTCGGATTCGCCGGAGGCCTGGCGGCGATGCTGCTGATCGGCGTGGCGATGCAGGTGAAGTACACTGCGCTTTTCGAAGGGCTGTTCTTCGGGCTGGCGCTGCTCTGGTTCGGCCGGAGGGGCGGAACGGGACGATGGGCGCTCGCGGCGATGGCGCTGGCCTGGGTCGGCGCGGCCCTGCTTCCCACGCTCGCCGCCTGGGCGTGGTACGCGGCGATCGGCCATGGCGATGCCTTCGTCCAGGCCAATTTCCTGTCGATCCTCGATCGCGGCTCCGACGGCATCGGCATCGCGTTCAAGCGGCTTGCCTGGATGACTCTCTGCCTCGTCCCGCTCGGGCTCGCCGCCTGGCTGGGGCGCGGCATGGCGCGGCCGGTGAGCGACGATGTGCGGCGCCTGCTCGACGGCTGGGCGATCGCGGCGATCGGGGGCGTATTGCTGTTCGGCACCTATTTCGATCACTATGCCCTGCCGCTCATCGCCCCGCTCTGCGTGCTCGCCGCGGCCTGGTTCGGCGACGGCGCGGCCGGGCTGGTGCTCGCCTCGGGCCGCACGCGCTGGCGCATCCCCGCGGGCCTGGCGATGATGGTGCTGATCACGTTCGTCTCGCTCCAGATCGTCAACGACAATCGGCGCGCGCGGGGCTGGGGGCCGCAGGTCGAGCGCATGGCCGATTTCATCCGCCCGCAGCTTCGGGACTGCCTCTACGTGTTCGACGGGGAGCCGGTGCTCTATCGCCTGACCGACAGCTGCCTGCCCACGCGCTGGCCCTTTCCGAGCCATTTGACGCTCACCCGCGAATCGCGGGCGCTCGGCACCGATCCCATGGCCGAAGTCGCGCGGATCATGGCCGCCCGGCCCGAATTCGTCGTCGCCAGCACCCGGCCCGACCGCGATCTCAGCCCGGAGGTGCTTGCCTATATGACCAGGCTCCTGCAGCGCGATTACACGCCCGCGCTGGCAGTCCCGGTGGGCAATCGCAACCGCATCGTCTATCGGCGGCGGCCCGGTGCCTGAGCCGGCGCGCGGCGGCGCATTCGCACAATCGCGAAGCCGAGGCTTGGCAATTGCCGCGCACAATGCTTTTGGCGCGAACATGGATTCGTCCTCGCAGACCGGCGGGTTGCAACGCGTGTTGGAAAATGAGCGGCCGCGGCTGCTCCGCTTCCTTGCGGCCCGCGGCGCGGGCGACGATGCCGAGGACGTGCTGCAGGACCTGTGGCACAAGATCTCCGGCGTCGAGGCGCGGCCGGTCGCCGATCCGGTCTCCTATCTGTTCCGCGCCGCCGAGAATGTGCTGCGCGACCGCCAGCGCGCCACGCTCAGCCGCGACCGGCGCCAGCATGAATGGCACGACCTGGCCGGCAGCGACGACGCGCCCCAGGGCGAGCGTGTGCTGATCGCGCGCGAGCGGCTGCGCGAGGCCGAGGCGACGCTGCTTGCGCTGGGCCCGCGAGTCGATCAGGTTTTCCGTCGCTACCGGCTGGATGGGCTCGGCCAGGTGGCGATCGCTCGGGAATTGGGGATAAGCTTGAGCTCGGTGGAGAAGGATCTGCAGAAGGCATATCGCGCCCTTGCGCACCTCAAGGACAAATTCGATGCGGAATGAACGCTTCGACTCCGTCCCTGCGCAGAGGTGGGCATGAACGGGCAGGTTTCGGATTATCTTGCGGAGGATGCCCGTAACTGGGTGATCCGGCTGCAGGACGCGGCATTTGCCGATTGGGACGCGTTCGCCGAATGGCTCGAGCGCGATCCCGCGCACCTGTCCGCCTATAATGCCGCGCTCGAAACCGACGAGGCGATGGCCGAGCTGTTCCGCCTGGCGCCGGCGAAAGCGGCGGAGACGGTGGCCCGCCCGTCGCGCCGGCTGTTCCTGATCTCGGGCGGGGCCGTCGCCGCGGCGCTGGCGGCGGTGGTCGGCTGGACCAGCCTGGTTCCCGGACCGAACGCGCCGTTCGAATATCGCACCGCCCCCGGCGAGCACCGCGAGGTCGCGCTGGCCGACGGCTCGAAGATGGTCCTCAACGGCGGCACCCGCGTCGCCATGGTCGACAGGCGCCATGCCGAGCTGATCGAGGGCGAAGCGCTGTTCGAGGTGCGCCACGACGCCGCGCATCCCTTCATCGTCAAGACCGGTGGCGTGACGCTGGAGGACGCGGGCACCGTGTTCAACGTGGTGCGCGACGAGACCGGCCTGCGCGTCTCGGTGGCCGAAGGCGCGGTGATCTATCAGCCCCGGGCCGATGCCGTGCGCCTTGGCCCTGGCGATGCGTTGAGCGTGAGCGGCTCCGGCCGCCCCGAAGTGACGCGCACCCTGGCCGCCGATGTCGGCAGCTGGCGCGGCGGCCAACTCGTCTATCGCAACGCCACGCTGGAGCGCGTGGCGGCGGATGTCTCCCGCAATCTCGGCATTCAGGTCCGCGCGGGGAAGGGGACCGGCGATATTCCGTTCACCGGCACGATCTCCACCCAGGGCGGCCCCGGCGCGGTGATCGAGCGCATTGCCGCGCTCACCGGGACGCGGGCGACCCGCGCAGGCAATGGATGGATGCTGGACGCGATCGACGGTGCGCCGCGCTGATCTGATCCTCCCGCTGGCGCTGCTGGCCGCTTCGCCGGCGCTGGCGCAGGACAAGCGCCATTCCGTCTCGGTGCCCGCCGGCCGTCTCGATGCCGCGGTGTTCACGCTCGGCCGCCAGACCGGTAGCAGCATCGGCCTGCGCGAGCCTGGTCTCTCGGGGATCAACGTCCGTCCCGTGAAGGGCAGGCACACGGTGGACGGCGCGCTGGCGGAGATGCTGCGCGGCTCCGGCACGCGCGCGCGCCGCGTCGCCGCCGCCACCTGGCTGATCGAGCGCCTGCCGCCCGAACGGCCCCGTCCGCGCCCCTTGCCGCCGCCCGAGGAGCCCGATGCTCCGCCCGCCGAGATCCTCGTCACCGGCAGCAAGCGCGATGTGCCGCTCAAGGCCTATCCCGGCGGCGTGCAGATCGTCGAGGGCAACGATATTCCTGTCTCGCAAGGCGGGCAGGGCAGCGACGTCATCGCCAATCGCGTCGCCAGCCTGGCCTCCACGCATCTCGGGCCGGGCCGCAACAAGCTGTTCATCCGGGGCATCGCCGATTCCAGCTTCGTCGGCCCCACCCAGGCGACTGTCGGGCAATATTGGGGCAATAGCCGCATCACCTACAGCGCGCCCGATCCGGACCTGAAACTCTATGATATTGGCCGGGTCGAGGTGCTCGAGGGACCGCAGGGCACGCTTTACGGCGCCGGCTCGCTCGGTGGCGTGGTGCGGGTGGTGCCGCGCGCGCCCGATCTGTGGGCGCGGGGCGGCCAGGTCTGGGGCGGCGGCTCGGCCACCGAGCATGGCGCTTTGAGCTGGGATGCCGGCGGCATCGTCAACCTGCCGATAAAGGAAGGGGACGTGGCGGTGCGCGCGCTGGCCTTCACGGCCCTGGACGGCGGCTATATCGACGATCGCGAGCGCCGCCTGAAGGATGTCAACAGCGTGCGCACCACCGGTGGGCGCCTGGCGTTGCGCTGGGACATGGACGGCTGGACCATCGATCTGAACGGCGTCGGCCAGAGCATCGTCGGGCGCGACGCGCAATATTCGGACGGGAAGGGCGACGGGCTGTCCCGCCGCAGCTCGATCGCCCAGCCCTTCCAGAATGATTTCTGGCTGGGCGAGCTGGTGGCGCGCAAGCGCTGGGGCGATCTCGAGCTGAGCTCGGCCGTCGCCTATGCGCGGCAATATGTGTCGGAAGTGTTCGCCGGCGCTTCGGTCTCCGACGTCAATCAGGGCTTTCCGTTGCCCGCGGCCGATGCGCCGCTGATCGGCTATCAGCAGATCAACCGGGTGAGCATGCTCACCAGCGAGACGCGGCTCGCGCGCCGCGGGCCGCGCGGCACCGGCTGGCTGATCGGCGTCAGCTTTCTGCAGAATCGCGGGCGGGTGAACCGCAATTTCGGCGTCGCCCGCGCAGCGCTTACCGGCGTGCGCAACAGCGTCGACGAGGCCACGCTTTATGGCGAAGGCACGATCGAGCCGGTGCGCGGCGTGACGGTCACCGCCGGCGGCCGTCTCACCAATTCGCACCTCACGGGCAATTCCGAGGACGCGGATCTCTATTTCGCCTTTCGCGAGGACCCTCGCGCCCGGGCGGCGCGCACCGAGACGCGGCTGTTGCCTTCCGCCGCGATCGCCTGGCGGCCCGCCGATGGGCTCACCGTGTTCGGCCGCTTCGAGCAGGGTTTCCGGCCCGGCGGCCTGGCGGTGCGCCGCGACGTGATCCAGCGCTTCCAGGGCGATCGCCTTTCCACCATCGAGGCGGGGGGGCGCTACACCGAGAACGGCCTGTCCGTCTCGGCCAACGCATCGGTGACCTGGTGGACGAGCATCCAGGCGGACCTGATCGACGGCTATGGCTTTCCCACCACCGCGAACATCGGCGATGGGCGGGTGCTCTCGCTTGGGGTGGCGGTACGCTGGCGGCCGCTGCCGGGGCTGGATCTCGACGGTTCGCTCTATCTGAACGACAGCAAGGTCACCAATCCCTCGCAGGCGGTGTTTCCGCTGGCCGAGGGGCCGTCGGACTTCAACCGGCTGCCCAACGTCGCCGATGCGAGCGGCCGGCTCGGCGCGGCGTGGCGCGAGGCGCTGGCCGGCGACATGGAATTATCCACGACCGGCTATCTCCGCTATGTCGGCCGCTCGACGCTCGGCATCGGCCCGGTGCTCGGCCGGCCCCAGGGCGACTATGTCGATACCGGCCTCGAGTTGCGGCTCGAACGGGGCCGGCGCGCGATCACGCTTTCGGCGACCAATCTGCTCGATACCCGCGGCAACCGCTTCGCGCTCGGCACGCCGCTGCTGATCCGCGACGAAAAGCAGATCACGCCGCTGCGCCCGCGCACGGTGCGTCTCGGGATCGAAATCGGCTTCTAGATTTTTTGGATGATCCGTTGCGGGATCGCCGCGGGGGCTCCGTCTCAACCATGCCCCCGAGGCAAGCCACGATAGTCGTCCCCCGGCTCGATGGTGTTGTCTCGAACCCCCGGGAGGGCGCGCCACGCGTATCTGTGCCCCGGCGCGTCCCTCCCGGGGCCCAATCAGGGCTCGGAAAAGGGATCGCATGAAGCTCCTTCTCGACGGCGAGACCGCCCGGTTCGTCCGCATCGCTCCCGCTGCGGATCTCGAGCTCGCGGTGGTGATCCCGACGTTCAACGAGCGTGCGAACGTGCCGTTGCTGATCGAGAAGCTGGATGCGGCGCTGAAGGGCCGGAACTGGGAAGCGGTATTCGTCGACGACGACAGCCCGGACGGCACGGCGGACGCGGCGCGTGCGCTGGGGCGGCGGGATCCGCGGGTGCGGGTGATCCAGCGGATCGGGCGGCGGGGCCTGTCCTCGGCCTGTATCGAGGGGATGTGCGCGACGGCGGCGCCGTTCGTGGCGGTGATCGACGGGGATCTGCAGCATGACGAGACGCTGCTGCCGAAGATGCTGGACGCGCTGGAGGGGGATGGCGGTCTCGACGTGGTGATCGGCTCGCGGTTCGTCGATGGCGGCGGGACGGGGGAATGGGACGACGACCGGGTGGCCAAGTCGGCCTTCGCGACGAAGCTGTCGCGGCGGGTGCTGAAGGCGGACCTGTCGGACCCGATGAGCGGCTTCTTCATGATCCGCACGGAGATCGTGCGCGGCCTGGTGCCGACGCTGTCGGCGATCGGGTTCAAGATCCTGCTGGACATCATGACGGCGTCGCCGCGTCCGCTGAAGTTCCTGGAGCTGCCCTATGTGTTCCGGACGCGGGCGCTGGGGGAGAGCAAGCTCGATTATGTGGTGGCGATGGAATATCTCATCGCGCTCTACGACCGGATGTTCGGCCGGGTGGTGCCGGTGCGCTTCGTGATGTTCTCCGGCATCGGCGCGCTCGGCGCGGGCGTGCATTTCCTCGTGCTCGGCGCCCTGTTCCGCGGCCTCAACTGGCCCTTTGTCGGGGCGACGCTGACGGCCGTGCTAGCCGCGATGACTTTCAACTTCTTCCTGAACAATGCGCTCACCTATCGCGAGCAGCGATTGAAGGGTGCGGGCCCGATGCTGGCGGGCTGGTTCTCCTTCTGCCTGGTGTGCAGCGTGGGCGCGGCGGCGAATGTCGGCGTGGCGGCGTTCCTGCACAACGTCCAGCACGGCGACTGGCGCTTCGCGGCGCTGGCCGGCATCGCCGTCGCCGCCGTCTGGAACTTCGCGCTGTCCTCGCGCTTCGTCTGGGGACGGTACTGACGGTCCCCTCCCGGGAAGGGAGGGGTTCAAGCCACCAGCCGCAACCGCCTCCGCATCGCGGCGCTGCGCGAGCCGCCGCCCACCAGCGTCTGCAGATCGATCATCCCGCGCGCCAGCCCCAGTCCCGGAGGCGCGCCGATATAGCGGGCGGTCCATACCGGCGAGAACTTGTCCTTATAGGCGCGCAGCCCCTCGAAACCGTAGAACGCATCGCCATGGCGATAGAGCAGCGCCCCGATCCGCGCCCACATCGGCGCGAGGCGGCGCGATTCGATGCCCGATAGCGGCGCCATGCCGAGGTTGAACCAGCGATAGCCCTGGTCGCGGCCCCATTGCATGAGCTGGACGAACAGGAAGTCCATCGTGCCATAGGGCATCTCCACCAGATGCCGCATCAGATCGACCGAGAGCTCCTCGCGATTCTCCGTCGCCCAGATATTGGCGAAGGCGACGATCCGCCCATGCTGGCGCACCAGCGCGCAATCGAAGCGGGAGAGATAGGCAGGATCGAAGCGGCCGACCGAAAATGCCTTCTCGCTCTGCCCCTTGTCGTGCAGCCAGGTATCGGAAACGGCGCGCAACTCGGCCATCAGCGCGGGCACCTGGGCGGCGGGGACGATCTCGAAGCTTGCGCCTTCGCGCGCCGCGCGGCGTTCCGAATGGCGCAGCGAGCGCTTTTCCGATCCCTCCATCGTGAAGCCGGGCAGCGCCACGCGCGCTTCCTCGCCATATTTGACGAGCTGCAGGCCGAGGTCGATCGCGATCGGCAGCGCGTCGGTGGAGATCTGATAAAGCAGCAGCCGGCCCTGCGCGGCGTCCGCCATCTCGCGAATCTCCCAGAGCAGGTCGCCCCATTCCTCGGCGGGGCCCACCGGGTCGCCCATCACGATCCAGCTCTGCCCCTGCACCTGGTACATCAATAGCGTCTGGCCGCTTTCCGAACGCAGGAAGCGCTTGTCGCCGGCATAGGCGAGCAGCGCGTCGGTGCGGTTGGCATGGGCGAGCGGCAGGCGGGGCAGCTCCGTGTCCGGCGCATGTTCTTCGCGCTTCGGCTGGGCATAGCCGAACCACTGGGTCACCGCGACGCAGGTCAGCGCCACCGCGGCGGCGAAGCTTGCGCGCAGGAAGCGCGAAGCGTCGCCGCGCCAGGCGAATTCCCACCACAGATCGTCCTGATAGGGCACGTTCTTGAACGCGAAGAAGCCGATCCAGGTCGCCAGCGCCACGGCGACCGCGACGGAGAGCAGCGCCCGTGTCGACAGCGTGCTGGTGAGTGCGGTCTTGCGGTAGAAGGCGGTGCGGGAGAGCTGGAGCAGGCCCGCGATGATCAGCAGGATCATCGCCTCCTCATAGTCCACGCCTTTCACCAGCGAGAAGAGCGCGCCCGCCAGCAGCAAGGTGCGGCAGAGGTGGAAGGCCGCATCGAGCCGCCGATAGAGCGCCGGCGCGATCAGCAGCAGCGCGGTGCCGGCCAGGCTTGCCGCGATGTGGGAAGCCTCGACAAAGGGCAGGGGTATGAAGGCGTGCAGGTCGCGCAGGCGCGCATGGATCGCCGGCAGCGAGCCCGAGACGAGCAGCACCACGCCGCCTACGAAGACCAGCGCCGCGAGGAAGGTCGGCGCCAGCCCGTGCATCGCCAGCCCCACGGCGCGGATCGCGGCGAGCGGCTTGCGCAGCTGCCGCCGCTCGTGGATGGCGAGCAGCGCGCCCGCGACGAGCAGGGGGAATACATAATAGATCAGCCGGTACAGGATCAGCGCGGCCAGGACGTGCGACGGATCGGTGTCGGGCAGCACCGCGAGCATGACCGCCTCGAACACGCCGACGCCGCCCGGCACGTGTGTCACCAGCGCCGCGATGATCGCCAGCGCATAGCCCAGAAAGAAGGCCGGGAAGGCGTGCAGCCCGGCGCCGGGAACCAGGATCAGCAACGCCGCGCTGGCCAGCGCGAGGTCGATCGCCGAGGTCGCGATCATGCCCAGTGCCTGAGGCAGGCTAGGGCAGCGCAGCCGCCAGTGCCACAATTTCACTTCGCGTGCCGGTCCGCGCAGCATCGCGAGCACGCCCAGCGTCACGATCAGGATGGCGATGCCGATCCCGCGCTGCACGCTGGCCGGGATGGTGAATCCGGCAAGTTCCAGCCCGCCGGCGTGCAGTGCCAGCGCCGCGCCCGCCATCACCACCACGCCCGACCAGAAGGTGAGGCTCGCGGTGGCGACCACCTTGACGATATCCGCGGTGTCGAGCCCCGCCGCGCTATAGACGCGATAGCGGGCAGATCCGCCGGTAAGCAGTGCGAAACCGAGATTGTGGCTGAGCGTGTAGCTGGTGAACGAGGCCAGCGCGGCGGTGCGATAGGGCAGGGGCCGTCCGATGATGCGCAGCGCGAGCACGTCGTACAGCGTCAGCATCACATAGCTGCCGATGGTCAGCGCCAGCGCGCCGGCGATCTGCCACAAGCTGATCGCGCGGAAGGCGTGGCGCACATCGCGCCAGTGCACTTCATGGAGCAGGCCGTGCAGCGCCGCGAAGGCGAGCGCGGCGACCGCGACGACGGCGCCGACCTGCAATGCGGTCTTGTAGGCGGGGCGCATCGCGGCCGACCTCAGCCGCGCTGCCAGACCTGCGACTTGCAGATCCAGCCACCCAGGATGCATCCGCTGATCTTCAGGCTGTTCGGCCCCTGCTGCTCGATCTTCGAGTAATAGGTCTGGCCCATATCGGGCACATAGACGCGGCCCTGCCACTTGCCGTTGCCGGTGGGATGATAGTCCTGGAGCAGCTCGGTGCCGATCAGCTTCTGGACGCCGCTGTCGCGCGCGTCGCGCTGGGCTTCGTCATTGGCCCAGACGACCCAGCCGCACAGCTTGTCGCCGCATGCACCGGTCTGCACCTTCACGCTGCCGCGCGGATTGACCCAGGTGCCGACCACGCCGGTCGCGGCCGCCGGCGCCTGGGCGGAAGCCTGCACCGTGCCGAGCAGAATGGCGCCGACGCCGATGCCGGCCAATAGCTTGCCGAAGCGCATTTCGAAAACTCCCTCGGTATCTCTCGTGTCGCTCTTTGGCCCTGCGTGCCTGTCGGCGCCGTGATCGAAATCCTAATTTTTGGTAATGTCGGCGACCGCGGGTTTGAGCGTATCGTACAGCGTATCGGGGTCGTGGTGAAGCATGTGTCCGCCCGGCAGCGCCACGCTACGCACATTGGGCTGGGTCAGCATCGGGCACAGGCTGTTCTTCTCCTCCACGCCCTGCACGCAGAGCGTCGGCACCCAGGTGAGCTGCCGGCCGGTGGACAGCGCCATTGCGTCGGGCTTGATCCAGTTGAACATCTCGGCAGGCGAGACCTGGTAGAAGACGGTGTCGGTCGGCACCACCAGCGCGACCAGCTTCACCTTGGCGCGCAGGTCCTGGGGCAGGCCGGTCAGGCCCACATGCGTCATGTCGGCGCCATAGGATTGCCCGATCATCACCAGCCGGTCCGCATGGCCGAAAGCGAGCGCGCGCCGTGCCGCGTCGGTGATCAGGGCCTGGATTTCGGCGGGCGTGCGCTTGTGCCGGAAATAGGCCATCGAGCTGACGCCCACCACGGGCACGCCGTCCGCGGCGAAGCGCCTCGCGATTTCCGGCCCCATGCCGATCTTGAAGCCCATATCGCCCGATACCAGCACCACGGCGAGGCCCTTCATCGCGGGCGGCGTCGGGCGGGTGGGCGCTATGTCGTAATAGACCGGGCCGCCCAGATAGCCGACATAGGCGAGGAAGCCGGTGAAACCGGCCAGGATCAGGGCCAGGGCGGCGAGGGCGATGCCGAGCTTGCGGCGGCGAAGGCGCATGGCGAACTCCTTGAAAGTCTCGCCTCGATAGATACACGCGATTCGCTTTCCCGTGACGAGATCATGACCAAAGCTTAACGTGACTTGGCTGGGCGCCACGGGCATTTCCATGCTCGCAATGACCAGCCGCGACATCCAGGATAGCACCGCTCCCGCCGGTCGCACGATGCGCGGAACCGATGGGTTCGTGCTGATCCTCGTCCTTTCCTTCGCGCTCAGCGCCATGGTGATCCTGGGCTGGGCCTGGCGATCGGGTATCAACCGCGTCTTCGCCGCGCAGAGCGGCGCCAGCCTGTTCCCGGGCTTCACCGCCGAGACGCCGGGCAGCACCGCGCGCGGGCTGGTGGTGACCAGCCTGCGTTCGGGAAGCGAGGCGGCCAGGGACGGGATGGAGGTGGGCGACGCGATCGTCGCCATCGACGGGCGCGGGGTGGACACGCTCGATCAGGCCCGGCGCTATCTCCGCAACGATCGCCACCCGCAGGTATATCTCGACTTGGTGCACCAAAAGCAGCTACGCCATCTCAAGCTCTTGCGAAGCGCGAGTGGAGAGAATGGGGCACAAGCTGCTGCTGGTGGAGGATGACGAGCCCACCGCTGCCTATATCGTCAAGGGAATGAGCGAAGAGGGGTTCACGGTCGACCGTGCCGACAATGGGCGCGACGGCCTGTTCCTCGCCAGCGACGGCAGCTACGACGCGATCGTGCTCGACCGCATGCTGCCCGGGATGGACGGCATGGCCGTGCTTGGCGCCCTGCGCGCCGCGAAGATCGAGACGCCGGTGATCATCCTCTCGGCGCTCGGTACTCCGGACGACCGGGTCGGTGGCCTCACCTCTGGCGCCGACGACTATCTCGTGAAGCCCTTCGCCTTTGCCGAGCTGCTCGCCCGCATCCGCCTGTTGCTGCGCAAGCGCGGCGCGGCGGAGACCGCGGTGACCAAGCTCGGTTCCGGCGATCTGGAGATGGACCTGCTCTCGCGCCGCGTGAAGCGCGGCAGCAAGGTGATCGACCTTCAGCCGCGCGAGTTCCGCCTGCTCGAATATTTCCTGCGCCATCCGGACCAGGTGATCACCCGCACCATGCTGCTGGAAGGGGTGTGGGATTATCATTTCGATCCCGGCACCAATGTGATCGACGTCCATATCAGCCGGCTCCGGAAGAAGCTGGACGACGGCGGCGAGCCGATCCTCCACACGATCCGCGGCGCCGGCTATCGTCTCGGTCCGGCGGCGTGACGTGACGCTGCGCTGGGGGCAACTCGCGCGCTCGGTCATCGCGCGCTTCGTGATCATTGCCTTCCTGGTGCAGCTCACCGTCACCGGCGGCATCCTGCTCTTCGTCCAGCAATCGAGCGAAAGCGCGCTCGCGGCCGAGCAGAAGGCGCTGGTAACCGATCTGCGCGACGATCTCGTCTCGGCCTGGCATGCCGGCGGCGATGCGGCGCTCGTGCGGATCATCGACGCGCGGCTTGCCCAGGCGCATGCCAGCCCACTGGTGATCCTGCTCGCCACCGCGAAGGAAGACCCGATCCGCGGCAATCTCGGCGACTGGCCCACGGTGATCCCGGCCGAGACCGATTGGCGCGCGATCGAGCTCTATCGCACCGGCAGCGACCGGGCCGAGCTGATGGGCGTCTCCTCCACCACGCTTCCCAATGGCGAGCGGCTCCTCGCCGGCCATGTGATCACCTCGAGCGCGCGCCTGGCGCGCGTGAACGAGGAAGCGATCACCGCCGCGCTGGTGATCGGCGTGGTCTTCGCGCTGCTCAGCGCCCTGCTGATCGGCCGCGTCCTCTCCAATCAGATCCAGGCGGTGGTTACCACCGCGCGCGACGTGGGTGAGGGCAGGCTGGGCCGCCGTGTTCCGATCGACGGCAGCGGCGACGCGTTCGATGCGCTCGGTGAAGCGGTCAACGGGATGCTCGATCGCATCGAGGCGCTGGTCTCGCAGCTGCGCATGATGACCGATGGGCTGGCGCACGATCTCAAATCGCCGGTCACCCGGATCAAGGTGACGCTCGAGCGGGCGATCATCGAGACGGAGGACGAGACTGCGCTCGCAGCGCTGGAGCGCGTTTCGGGCGAGGCGGAGACGCTGCTCGGCATGCTCTCCACGGCGTTGCTGATCAGCCGGGCCGAGGCGGGGATCGGGCGCGACCGCTTCGTCGATACCGATGTCGCCGCGCTGCTGGAGGATCTTGCCGAAGTCTATGGCCCGCTCGCCGAGGACCGCGGCTTCGAGATCGCGGTCGAGGCCGAGCCCGGCATGCACGCGCCGCTCCATCGCGAACTGATGGGTCAGGCGCTTGGCAATCTGATCGAGAATGCCACCAAATATGCCGAGGGTGGCCATCGCATCGTCGTCGGCGCGGCGCACGAGGCGGGCGGCATCGCGCTCTGGGTGGCCGATGATGGTCCCGGCATCCCCGCCGAACGCCGCGCCGAGGCGCTGAGCCGTTTCGGCCGCCTGGATCCGGCCCGCCACGTCACCGGTTCGGGCCTGGGGCTGTCGCTGGTCGAGGCAGTGGCCCGGCTCCACCAGGGTAGCCTCGCGCTGGAGGACAATGCGCCCGGGCTTCGCGCGACGATCCGCTTCTGACGCTGCTTGCCCCTTCGGCTCTCATTCCGTCGAAGGAATATGGACCTCCAGCCTACACCGCCAGCGCATAGGTCATCACCAGCGCGGCCACGGTCATCAGCAGCATCGCCGCGATAAAGGTCACGTCAGCGACGCGCTCGAGATCGTGCATCCGCTTCGTCGTCACCGTCCGCAGCGCGAAATAGGAAGTGAGCGTCGCGATCAGGAACAGCACCGCGTCCAGCGCCAGCAGGTCGTCGGCG
Source organism: Sphingomonas sp. CBMAI 2297 (assembly GCF_029870595.1). Lineage (GTDB taxonomy): Bacteria > Pseudomonadota > Alphaproteobacteria > Sphingomonadales > Sphingomonadaceae > Sphingomonas. Next base: position 236,631 of record NZ_JAPDIR010000003.1, on the reverse strand, counting down.
AGCGTGTTGGCGCGCCTGACGGCGATCACCACCCGCAGGATGCCGATCGCCGTCAGGCACACGCCCACCATGGCCGCCGCGATCGGGCAGATCATCCGGCATGCGCGCTCGTCCAGCACATATTGGCTGGGTCTTTCCTCGGGCAGTTTCCTCATGCGGCGGTTGCCTGCGTCTCCCCCGCGGCCCGCGTCTCCTGCGCGGGTTGCGCCTCCGGCGTCGCCTGCGCCTCCACCCGGCCGCTGCGCTCCAGCTTGCCCCAGCCGACCCAGGGGCCGCGCAGCGCATTGGCGACGGCGCGGATCACCACCCAGTACATCAGCTGGCGATAGACGAAGCGCTGCGCGAGCAGCAGCAGCCCCGGATAGCGTTTCTCGCGCTTCTCCATGCGATAGGCGACCCAGCCGCACAGGAAGTCGATCGCCATGAACGAAATCCAGTAGATGCCCATGCGCAGCACATCGCTCTCGGTCTGGGCCCAGCCATGCTGCCAGACCCGGACCGCGGTGCCGATGATCGAGGCGATCAGCGCCAGGTCGATCAGCGGAGAGATCAGCGCGAAGGCGATCTGGAACACCCAGGCCTGGGGAATGCCGACCAGGGCCAGGCCCGCCGGCTTGCGGGTGCGCAGGATCGCGCGATGCTTCCACAGGCACTGGAGCGTGCCGAACGCCCAGCGGAAGCGCTGCCTGGCGAGCGCGCGGAAGCTCTCCGGGGCCTCGGTCCAGGCGACGGCGTCGATGTCATAGCCCACGCGCCAGCCCTTGCGCTGGATCGCGATGGTCAGGTCCTGGTCCTCGGCCAGGGTGTCGACCGGATAGCCGCCCACATCGTCGAGCGCCGCCTTGCGCCACGCGCCGACCGCGCCCGGCACCACCATGATCGCGTCGAGGCTGGCCAGCGCCCGCCGCTCGAGATTCTGCGAGGTGACATATTCCACCGCCTGCCAGCGGGTGACGAGGTTGATGCGATTGCCCACCTTGGCGTTGCCGGCGATGGCGCCGACCTCGGGATCCTCGAACCAGCGGGCGAGGCGCGCGATGGTCAGCGGTTCGAACTGGGTGTCGGCATCGAGCGCGATGACGATGTCGCCCCTGGCCAGTGCCAGCCCGCGGTTGAGCGCGCGCGCCTTGCCGCCATTCTCCAGCGTCAGCAGCTTGACCCGCGGCTCGCCGGCAAAGGCGGCGCGGACCACGTCGCTGGTGCCGTCCTGCGATCCGTCGTCGAGCACGATCACTTCGACGCTCACCTGCTCGCTGGCGAGGACGCGCCGGATCGAGGCCTCGATCACCTTTGCCTCATTGAAGGCTGGGATCAGCACCGAGACGAAGCGATCGGGCACGATCTCCGGCGCCAGCGGCCGGTTCTTCCGCCGGTTGCCGTTCACCGCCAGCCCGGCAAGGACGAGGGCGCGGGCGATGCCGAGCGCGATCGCCAGGAAGAACGACCATTTCAGCATGAAGCCCAGCGTCGCCGCGACGAGGAAGATGCCCACGTCCATCCGCACCGCGGCCAGATCGCCCTCCTGCACCTCGGGCATCACCTGGTCGCGGGTAAGGCCGGCGAGCTGCGAGACGGGGACGAACTGATAGCCCTTGGCCCGCAGCCCGTCGATGATCCGCGGCAGCGCCGCCAGCGTCTGCGAACGGTCGCCGCCGCCGTCGTGGAGCAGGATGATCTGGCCCGACTGCTCGGCATTGCCCGCTTCCACTTCGCGCAGCGTGGTATCCACGATCGCGTCGACGCCCGGGCGCTGCCAGTCGTTCGGATCCACGTGCAGGCCGACATTGGTATAGCCGGCGCGCTGCGCCGTGAGCGCGGGGATCAGCTCGTCGGCGGTGGTCGGCTCGGCGTCGCCGAAATAGGGCGCGCGGAACAGGCGGACCGAGCGGCCGGTATAGGCCTCGATCAGCCGCTGGGTGGCGTTGAGCTCGATCCGCGTGCCGCGCGTCGAGGCCAGCGCGAGGTTGGGGTGGGTGAAGGTATGGCTGCCGATCTCATGCCCTTCGTCGACCACCCGGCGGACGAGGAACGGTTCCGCCATCGCGTTCTCGCCGATCATGAAGAAGGTGCCGGTCACCTGCTTCTGCTTGAGCACGTCGAGGATCTTCGGCGTCCAGTCGGCATCGGGGCCGTCGTCAAAGGTCAGCGCGACCTTGCCGGGCATATAGCCGGTGCGAGTGACGACATACGGGGTCGGCAGCGAATGGAAGATCTCGTCGACGATCAGCCCTTGCGGATTCTGGACGATCGTGCGCGCGCCGACGCTCGGCGTGCTGGTGATGCGCAGGATTTCGCCCGACCCCTCCACGTCGACATCGCCGACGGCCTCGATCCGGCGCAGGTCGGGGATCTTGCCCGAATGGGCCGCGCCCAGCGCCGCCCAGAAATTGGAATCTTCGGAGCCGAGGCGCCACAGCGCCACGCCGCCCACGCCCTTGATATTGGCGGCGCGCAGCTGGTTCCAGGCCGTGGTGGCATCGGCCATCCACACGGTGTGCTCGGTGCCGTTCTCCTCATAGGCGAAGCTCTGGTTGCCGCTCGCCTTGTCGAAGGTGACGGTGGCCTCGCTGTCATGGGCGATCAGCCAGGCCTCTTCGATCGAGATCGGGTCGGCCTTGCCTGGTGCCGTCCAGTTATAGCCATAGTTGGCGATGCCGACGATCAGCTTTTCGGCGGGCACCTGGGTCAGCGCGGCGTTCATCTGGCGGACGAACCAGGCCTGGCTGGCGATCGGGCCCGCGGCGGTGGCCGGGGCATGCTCGTCATAGTTCATCAGGATCACATGGTCGGCCGCGGCGGCATAGGCCTTCATGTTCCAGTCGTCGTCCTGCGCGGGCACGGTGACCGCGATGCTCAGCTTCGCCGCGGCGAAGCGGGCGCGCGCCTCGCGCAGCAGCGCCAGATAGTCGCGCTGCGAGGCGGTGGGCAGCTCCTCGAAGTCGAACACCACGCCGTCCGCCTTGCGCGCCGCCAGGGTGCGCTGCAGGTCGTCGAGAAAGGCGGCGCGCGTCTTGGGATCGCGCAGCAGCGCGGCGGCGCCGGCGCTGTCCCAATTGTCGCCGGTGGCGTTCTGCACCATCGGCAGCACCTTGGGCCGGCGCGTGGCCGAGGCGAGGATCGGGTCGAACTCGGTGTCCGGCGCCGTCGCGATGCGGTGCTGCGGCCCGGTGACGGTGTAGAGCGAGGGAACCACCCAATCCAGCTCGTTGATATGGCGGCGCAGCGAGGCGCCGCTGGCATCGTCCCAGGGCACGTAGAAGCCCACCGCGAGCGGCGCGGCGGAGGCCTTGGCCGGTCCCTGCGGCAGCCAGGAAGCGAAGCTGTGGCGCAGCCGGTTGGCCTGCTGCTTCAGTGAGCGCGGCTGGGGATGTTCGAGCGCCATGGCCAGCGGCCCCGGCGTGGGCACCCGCACCACGGTCATCGCGAAGGCACCGGCGGCGAGGACGATCGCCAGCAGCAGTGCGAAGAAGGCCCGCATCGTCCAGCGGTTCCGCTTGCCGCTCGCATCGAAGAAGATCGGACGTTCCATCGTCTGTGTGCCCTGGTTGCAATGTCTGGGTGCGACGCCCGGCCCGAGGAGTGCAGGAGGGCCGGGCGCCGCGGTTTGCCGGCCATGAACGCGGAGATGGCCTGCCCGTTCGGGATAGCCTTGCCCGCCCTTCCCGGACCTGCCTTGCAGATTAACTTACTGTCATGTGCGCCATTGGCCAAAACAAAACGGCCGGCGCGGGAGGGGATGCGCGCCGGCCGTTCAGGTGTTGCGGGTGCAGGCAAAAGAGGAAACCCGCACCCGCTGGCATCGCCCCGGACAGGGAGAGTGAGCGATGCCGAAACTGTCGTGGTCAGCGCCCGTGCGCGGCCGCCACCGGTGCGTGCGCGACGAGGCGGGCATCCGCGGTCGACCAGGCCGCCGATCCGCTCACGAGCGTGGCGATGGCCAGAAGCGCGATCGTGGTGCGGCGATGGGGCATTTCCTTACTCCTCTCTGGTCGTTCTCGGTGACCGTGAGACGGGAAATGCACTCCCGCCGGTATCGGGGCGGTGGCCGTCAGGTTACATTTTCGACAGGCGCGCGCAGCCCCAGCCAACGCGCCAGCCCCGGCGCCATGCGCCGCGCCCCCAGTTCGAAAGCCGCCGCGATCGCCAGCGTGATCCCGAACAGCGGCATCAGCAGTCCGAGCATCACGGTCAGGCCGACGAGCGCCCAGCTGTGCCGCAGCGGATCCTTCGCCGCCGGCGCGCCCAGCCGGCCCGGCGACCGCCGGCGCCACCACAGCACCAGGCTCGACACCGCCAGCGTCACCAGCCCCATCAATATCGTCAGATTGGCCAGCTGGTTGAGCAGCCCCAGCCACGCTCCCTCGTGCACCGCGACGCCGAAGCCCACCGCCCGGTCGATCCAGTGCCGGTCGCCAAAGCCCTGTGATCCGATCACCGCACCGTCCTCACCGATCTCGACCGAGACGCGGCGGGTCCGGTCCTCGGCCTGGGATCGGGCGAGCCAGCGCGCGCCCGGGCGCGTCGGCGGGCTCACTTCGGCCGGCGCGGCGAGCCCGAGCGTCATCGCCTTGGCCACCACTCGGTCGAGCGCGGGGCCCGCAGGCGCGACATGCGCCATCGTCATCCCGTGATGCCCGGCATGCTCGTCGAGCATCGCGCGCGCGCCCTTGTCCAGATCGGCGCGCGCCGCCGCATCGGCGGCCGAGCCCGCCGACCAGTCCTGCCGCCCTGCCGCGGTGCCCGTCGCCACGCGCACCTGCTTGAGATAGTCGCCCCAGTTCTTCGCCCAGGGCAGGCCCGATGCGATCAGGAACACGGCGCCGATCGACACCCACAGCCCGGTCACCGCGTGCATGTCGCGCCAGAAGACGCGCTTGCCGGCGCCGAGCCGGGGCCACAGGATTCCGCCCGGCCCCTTGCCCTTGCGCCCGCGCGGCCACCACAGGAACAGGCCGGTGAGGATCATCACGATCGTCCAGCAGGCGGCGATCTCGACCAGCGCCGAACCCCGGTCGCCCGCCAGCAGCTCGCCGTGCAGGCGGAAGATCACGCGCATGAACCGCGCCTCTTCGGGCACTGCCTTCAGCACTTGCCCGGTCTGCGGATGCACCCAGACCCGTGTTTCCTCGGCGCCGGTGCCGACGAGCAGCTGCACCGCGTCGTCCGGCGCTTCGGGCAGCACAAATTTGTGGAGCACCGATCCCGGCACCGCGCGCGTTCCCGCCGCGACGATCCTTTCGGGCGCCAGCATCGGCACGCCCGGCTGCGCGACATGCGTATAGGGCGCATAGAGCCAGCCCTCGATCTGCGGCTTGAACAGATAGATGCCGCCCGTCACCGAGAGCCACAGGATGAAGGGCACGCAGAAGATGCCGGCGTAGAAATGCCAGCGCCACACCGCGCGGAACCAGCGCTCGTGCCGGGCAGGGGCGGGCGCGCTCACAGCGTCCACCCGGCTTCGACCAGGAAGCTGCGCTGCGGATAGGGATGATAGACCCAGGCGCGATCATTGGTGATGTTGTCCACGCCCGCGCTCAGCCGGAACCTGTCGGTCATCTTCCAATTCACTCTCGCATCGAGCGCGAACAGCTCCGAGGTATAGCCGAAGGTGTCGCCGCGCTGCAGCCCGAACAGGTCGGTATTGGGCCGCGTCGCATAGCGCAGGCCGAGCGAGGCGAGCAGCCGCAGCGTCACCTGGTACCGGACATTCGCGTTGAGCCGCCAGCGCGGGATGCGGGGGAACTGCACGCCCTCCGCCGCCGGCGCGCTGGCGTTCCGCACCGTCCGTGAATCGATCCAGGCGGCATTGGCGTCGATGTCGAGCCCGGGCAGGCCGACATCGCGCGCCTCGGCGATCAGCTCCAGGCCATATTGCCGGGTCAGGTCGATATTCTTGAAGCTGGAGGTGGTCACGCCGTTCTGGTTGAATCCCGCGAACGCGAAGATCGTGTCCTCCACCCGCTGCCAGAAGGCCGATCCGGTGAGCTTCAGCCGCCCGAAATCATGCGCCACCACCAGATTGGCATCGCGCGAGCGCTCGGGCTTCAGGTTCGGATCGAAGCTGTCGCGGTTGAAGCTCCCGTCGCCGTTCAGGCTGCCCTGGAACAGCTCGCCCACCGTCGGGAAGCGGGTTGCCTCGGCGAGGCTGAGCTGCACGCTGGTCGCCCCGCCATGCCATTCGACCGAGGCTTTGGGATCGAACGCCGTGTCGCTGCGCGCTGCATAACGATTGGTCACGGGCTGACCGGAAGCGCCGATCCGCCCGAGCCCGCCGTCGAACGCCCGCCAGCTTTCCAGGCGCGCGCCCAGCGTGAACACCAGTGCATCGGCATGCAGCCGCGCCTCGGCCCAGCCGGCGAGCAGCCGCGTCCTGCCGAAGGTGCGGGTCGAGAAAACGCGGCCGCCGTCGGTGCGCCAGCGTGGCAGGGTGTAGTTGGTCAGGTCGGTCCGGTAGAGATTGGCGCTCGCCCCGGCGGCAAGGTCGAGCGCGCCGGCCCTGCCGTCCAGCGACAGCTCGGCCGTGTACCAGCCGGTGGGCCCTTGCCGCGCGAGCAGGCCGGCGCCGTCGGCGGCGCCCGCCGCCCAGCTCGCCGAAGTGAACCCGTCCGATCGCGCGATCTGATAGGTGGAGAGGTTGAGCTTCGCCGTCACCCCGGCCCCGATCGGCGCCGCGATCCTGCCGCCCGCCAGGAACTCGTCCCGCACCGTCCGCGACCAGCGCGCGCCCGCTGCCGTCCAGGTCCGCCCGAGCGTCGTCACGCGCCCTTCGCAGACCTTGTTGCCCGCCGCGTCGCGCAGATAGCAGTCGGGCGCATATTGGGCATCGAGATTGCGCCAATAGGCGAACAGCATCTCGCCGGTGACGCCCGAGGCGCCGTCATAGCCGATCCGCAGCTTGGCCTGGTCCTGCGTCGTCGCCGCCGGGCTCTGCGCGGCGAAGATGGGATTGCCCGCGCTGCCCGGCGCGTTGGGGATGGCCTGGCCCGGATCGATCACCGCGCCGGTCACCGCCGTGCCCGGCGCGCCTGTTGCCGGTACGAGCCCGTACCAGCTCATCGGCTGGCCGTCGTTGCGGAAATGCCGCCCGGAGACCCGCGCCGACCAGGGCCCGTCCTGCTGCCGCCAGCCCAGGCCCGCCTCGCCCGACCAGCCGCGATAGGTCGCATGGGTGCCGTACTGGTCATAGGGCTCGGCCAGGCCCTGCACCGTGGCGAAGGCCTCGGTCTTCTCTGGCGAGCGCGTGGTGATGTTGACGATCCCGCCCATGGAATTGCCCGGATAGCGCGCCGAATAGGGGCCGTAGACGATGTCGAACTGCTCGACCTCGCCCGGGCCGACCACGCCCCATTTCGGCGCGAAGCCGAACGAGTTGCCGAGGAAGTTCGACACCACGAAACCGTCGACCATCACCAGCGTACGGGCGCTCTGGGTCGAATGGGTGCCGCGAAAGCCCGGCACGCCGTTGGAATCGCCAGCATAGCGTTTGCGCACGAAGAAATCGGGCGCATATTTCATCAGATCCTCGACATTCTGGGCGTTGACGCCGGCGAATTGCGCGTCGCCCAGACTTACGGAGAGTCCGCGCGGGTCGATGGTGATCGGCGCGCCCTTCTGGCCGACGACTAGGATGGAGGAATCATTCTCCGCTTCCTGCGCCAGGGCGGGAGCGGCGATGCACAGGAGCGGCAGCGCGCAAAGGCGCGCGCGACGATGGGAAGCCATGGGAAATCACCTGAACGAGGAAAGTCGACGGGTTCAGGCGCGGGAAGGGGGCCCCTGGGCAGGCGGCTGGGCGAAGGCCCGGCGCCGGATCATGGGCTGCGCGGCGGGCGCGAAGCCCAGCGCGAGCAGGAAGGCGATCGCGGCGAGCAGCAGCACCGGATCGGCGCCGCCCGTCATGGCATGGCCGAGCGAGGAATAGGCGCAGCCGCCATCCTGCTTGGTGCCGTCCGGCGCCTTGGCGTGATCGGGTGCCATCGGCACGTCGATGGTCATCGTCGCGGGGCCGTTGCCGTCGCAGATCGCCACGGTGAGCGTCTTCCCGCCGGTGTCAGCGAGCATATATCCCTGGGGAACGAGCGCCTTCACCGCCAGCGCCGCGGCGATCAGCCACAATGCCAGCCAGCGATGCTCCTTCAGGAAAACGCGCCATGCCCCCATGATCGACCGGGCTACGCGCTTCGGTGCGGCGTGTCACCTGCGTAATTGCGCAGGCGGGCTGGGCATTTTGTCCCACGCTCCCGTCATCCCCGCCTTCGCGGGATGACGTCGGGAAGGAAGAGGCGTAAGGGCCGCGCATGACCAGCACCCAGCCCATCCTCGTGCTCACCACCGGCGGCACGATCGACAAGCAATATTTCGACGCCTCGAGCAAATACACGATCGTGGGCACGATGGTGACGCGGCTGCTCGAGCTGGGCCGCGTGCTGCATCCCTTCGAGGTCGAGGAGGTGATGCGCAAGGACAGCCTGGAGATGGACGACGCCGATCGCGCCCTGATCGCATCGCGCGCCGCCGCCTCGGATGCGGAGCGCATCGTGATAACGCACGGCACCGACACGATGACCGAGACCGCCAAGGCGCTGACCGGCATCGCGGGCAAGACGATCGTGCTGGTCGGCGCGCTCGCCCCGGCGCGCTTCGCCGAGAGCGATGCCACCTTCAACCTCGGCATGGCCTTCGCCACCGTCCAGGTCGCGAAGCCGGGCGTCTACATCACCATGAACGGCACCGTGTTCGAGGCCGGCAGGGTCGTGAAGGACCGCGAGGCGGGCAGGTTCGTGGAGATCTGAGCCGAAACGCCCCTCCCCGGAAGGGGGGGAGATAGGGGCGCCGCGCTTACAATATCCCCGGCAGGTCCAGCCCCTTTTCCCGCGCGCAATCGATCGCGATGTCATAGCCCGCATCGGCGTGCCGCATCACGCCGGTGGCGGGATCGTTCCACAGCACGCGCTCGAGCCGCTTCGCCGCTTCCGGCGTGCCGTCGGCGACGATCACCATGCCGGCATGCTGCGAATAGCCCATGCCGACGCCGCCGCCATGATGCAGCGATACCCAGGTCGCGCCGCTCGCGGTGTTGAGCAGCGCGTTGAGCAGTGGCCAGTCCGAGACGGCGTCCGATCCGTCGCGCATCGCCTCGGTCTCGCGATTGGGGCTGGCGACCGATCCGCTGTCGAGATGGTCGCGCCCGATCACGATCGGCGCCTTGAGCTCGCCCGACGCCACCATCGCGTTGAAGGCGAGGCCGAGCCGGTGGCGGTCGCCCAGGCCCACCCAGCAGATCCGCGCGGGCAGCCCCTGGAAGTGGATGCGCTCGGCCGCCATGTCGAGCCAGTTGTGGAGATGCGCGTCGTCGGGCAGCAGCTCCTTCACCTTGGCGTCGGTGCGGGCGATGTCCTCCGGATCGCCGGACAGCGCGGCCCAGCGGAACGGCCCGATCCCCCGGCAGAAGAGCGGGCGGATATAGGCGGGGACGAAGCCGGGAAAGGCAAAGGCGTCGGCCACGCCCTCGTCGAGCGCGACCTGGCGGATATTGTTGCCGTAATCGACCGTCGGCACGCCCACCGCGTGGAAATCGAGCATCGCGCGGACATGTTGCGCCATCGACGCCTTTGCCGCCCTGGCCGTCGCTTCCGGGTCGCGCTCGCGCCGCTCGATCCATTCGGCGACGGACCATCCCACGGGCAGATATCCGTTGACCGGGTCATGCGCCGAGGTCTGGTCGGTCAGCAGGTCGGGGCGGATGCCGCGCGCGAACATCTCGGGCAGCAGCTCGGCCGCATTGCCGAGCAGGCCGACCGAGACCGGCTTGTCGGCGGCGCGGATGATCGCGAGCGCTTCGTCGATCGTCTCGGCGGCGCGGTCGAGATAGCCGGTGCGCAGGCGCATCTCGATCCGGCTCGGCTGGCATTCGATGGCGAGGCACGAGGCGCCCGCCATCACCGCCGCCAGCGGCTGCGCCCCGCCCATGCCACCCAGGCCGGCGGTGAGCAGCCAGCGGCCCTTAAGGTCGCCGCCATAATGCTGGCGGCCCATCTCGGCGAAGGTCTCGTAGGTGCCCTGCACGATGCCCTGGGTGCCGATATAGATCCAGGAGCCGGCGGTCATCTGGCCGTACATCGCCAGGCCCTTGCGATCGAGCGCGTTGAAATGCTCCCAGGTCGCCCAGTGCGGCACGAGGTTCGAATTGGCGAGGAGGACGCGCGGTGCGTTCTCGTGCGTGCGGAACACGCCGACGGGCTTGCCCGACTGGATCAGCAGCGTCTCGTCGGCTTCGAGATCGCGCAGCGCGGCGACGATCCTGTCATAGCTCTCCCAGTCGCGCGCCGCGCGGCCGATGCCGCCATAGACGACCAGCTCCTCGGGCCGCTCGGCGACATCGGGGTGCAGGTTGTTCATCAGCATGCGCAACGCCGCCTCGGTGAGCCAGCTTTTTGCGCTGAGTTCGGTACCGGTGGCGGGCTTGATGATGCGGCTGTTATCTAGGCGAGTCATTCCGGGGCTCCGGCGAAATTGAGGCAGGCGGTGAGGATCTGGGCGAGCGCGTCGCGCATCGGCGCGGCACGGGCCTCGTCATAGGGGGTGGGCCAATGGCCCTCGTCGAACGTCGCGGGCTCTTCGATATAGCCTCGGCAGGCCAGCTCCATCTGGATGGCATGGACGCCTTGTTCGGGCCGGCCATAGTGGCGCGTGGTCCAGCCCCCGCGAAAGCGGCCGTCGATCACCCGGCTCCACGGCGTGGCGGCGCAGGCGGCCTCGACTGCTCGGGTGAGCGCGGGCGCGCAGGTGGTGCCGCCATTGGTGCCGATGTTGAACTGGGGCAGTTCGCCATCGAACAGACGGGGGACATGGCTGCGGATCGAATGGGCGTCGTAGAGCACGACTTTGGGGTGGATCGCCCGCAACCGGGCGATCTCCGCCTCGATCGCGGCGTGATAGGGATCGAACCAGATGGCGCGGCGCCGGGCGATCTCATCGGCATCCGGGCGCTGGAGGGGCTCGCCGTCGAAGGTCGTGGTCGGGCAAAGCTCGGTCGTCGCTTGGCCGGGATAGAGCGAGGCGCCCGACGGATCGCGATTCGCGTCGATCACGCTGCGCGAGATCGTGGTGCGGATCATGGTCGCGCCGAGGCCGGCGGCGAAGTCGTAGAGCCGATCGATCCACCAGTCGGCATCCTTGCGGGCGAGCCAAGGCGAAGTGAACGCGATCTCCGCCGGAATGTCCGTTCCGGTATGTGGAAAGGCGACGATCAGCGGCGCCTCGCCGCGATGGACCTCCAGCCAGCTCATGCGACCCCCGGCAGCGTGATCGCCGCTGCCTCGGCTACCGCACCGGCGCGGACCAGGGCGGTGGCGGCCTCGATATCGGGGTGGAAATGCCGGTCATGGTCGAGCGTTGGCACCTCGCGGCGCAACCGGGCGCGAACGCGCTCCAGCGCCTCCGACGAAGTGAGCCCGGCATGGAAATCGCAGCCTTGGGCAGCGGCGAGCAGCTCGATGCCGATCACGCCGGCGCAGTTCGCCGCCATGTCGAGCAGGCGGCGGGCGCCGTGCGCGGCCATCGAGACATGGTCCTCCTGATTCGCCGAGGTCGGGATCGAATCGACACTGGCCGGCATGGCGCGCTGCTTGTTCTCGGAGACGAGCGCGGCGGCGGTCACCTGGGGAATCATGAAGCCGGAATTGAGCCCCGGCCGGGGAGTGAGGAAGGCGGGCAGGTTCGACAGGGCGGGATCGACCAGCATCGCGATGCGGCGCTCGGCGATCGAACCGATCTCGCAGATCGCCAGCGCGATCATGTCCGCCGCGAAGGCGACCGGCTCGGCGTGGAAATTGCCGCCGGACAGCGCCTCGTCGGTATCCGGGAAGATCAGGGGGTTGTCGGAGACGCCGTTCGCCTCGGTCTCCAGCGTCGTGCCTGCCTGGCGCAGCAGGTCGAGCACCGCGCCCATCACCTGGGGCTGGCAGCGCAGGCAATAGGGGTCCTGCACGCGCGGATCATTGTCGCGGTGCGAGGCGCGGATCGCGGAGCCCTGCATGAGGGTGCGCAGCGTCTCGCCGACCGCGATCTGACCGGGATGGCGGCGCAATTGATGGATGCGCGGGTCGAACGGCGCATCGGTGCCTTTGGCCGCCTCGGTCGAGAGCGCGCCGGTGACGAGGGCGGCCTGGAACAGCGTCTCGGTCTCGAACAGCCCGGCAAGGGCGTTGGCGGCGGAGAATTGAGTGCCGTTGAGCAGGGCGAGCCCTTCCTTGGGGCCGAGGGTGACGGGCGCGAGGCCGGCCTCGGCCAGCGCCTGCGCGGCTGGCAGCACGCGGCCATCGACCTCGATCGAGCCCATGCCGATCATCGTCGCCGCCATATGAGAGAGCGGGGCGAGGTCGCCGCTCGCGCCCACGGATCCCTGGCTCGGCACCACCGGCGCCAGCCCCCGGGCCAGCATCGCCTCGAGCAGCGCCACCGTCGCCGGCTGCACGCCCGAAGCGCCCTGGGCGAGGCTGGCGAGCTTGAGCGCCATCATCAGCCGGACGACCGTGGCGGGCGAGGGCGCGCCGATCCCGGCGGCATGGCTGAGCACGATGTTGCGCTGGAGCGTGGCCAGGTCCTCGGCCTCGATCCGCACGCTGGCGAGCTTCCCGAAGCCGGTGTTGATGCCATAGACGGGCTCGCCCCGCGCCAGGATGCGCGCCACTGCGGCCGCGCTCTCGGCGATGCGCGGCGCGGCGGCGGGGTCGAGCTTCGGTACCGCGCCGCGCCAGATCGCGCGCCATTCGGCCAGCGGCACCGCGCCGGGGATCAGCAGGATTTCGGTCATTGGCCCTTCCAGATGCGGGCATGGAGCGGATTCAGCCCCATGCGATAGACAAGCTCGGCCGGCCGCTCGACGTCCCAGATCGCGAGGTCGCAGGACTTGCCGGGTTCGATGGTGCCGATTTCGTGGTGGAGGCCCAGCGCCCGTGCCGCCTCGCGGGTCACGCCGGCCAGGCACTCCTCCACGGTAAGGCGGAACAGCGTCGCGGCCATGTTCATCACCAGCAACGGGCTGGTGAGCGGCGAGGTGCCCGGGTTGCAATCGGTGGCAAGCGCGATCGGCACGCCCGCGTCACGCAGCGCCTGGACCGGCGGCAATCTGGTCTCGCGGACGAAATAGAAGGCGCCGGGCAGGAGCGTGGCGACCGTGCCCGCCGCGGCCATCGCCGCGATCCCGGCATCGTCGAGATATTCGAGATGGTCCGCGGACAGCGCGCCATGCGAAGCGGCGAGCGCCGCGCCATGCTGGTTGGAAAGCTGCTCGGCATGGAGCTTCACGCGCAGCCCATGCGCCCGGGCGGCTTCGAGGACCCGTCTGGTCTCCTCGGGGGTGAAGCCGATATCCTCGCAAAAGGCATCCACCGCATCCGCCAGCCCGGCCTCGGCCACGGCCGGGATCATCGTCTCGCAGACGAGATCGACATAGCCGGCGCGGTTATCGGCATATTCGGGGGGCAGGGCATGGGCGCCGAGAAAGGTGGTCGCGATCCGGACCTTGCGCTCGCGGCCCAGCGCCCCGGCCGCGCGCAGCATCTTCAGCTCGTCCTCGAGCGACAGGCCATAGCCGGACTTGACCTCGACCGTGGTTGCCCCTTCGGCGATCAGCGCGTCGAGCCGGGGCAGCGCGCTCGCCACCAGCTCGGCCTCGCTTGCCGCCCGGGTGGCGCGCATCGTCGAGACGATCCCGCCGCCGGCCCGTGCGATCTCCGCATAGCTCGCGCCTTGCAGACGCAGCTCGAACTCATGCGCCCGGTCGCCGCCATGGACCAGGTGCGTGTGGCAATCGATCAGCCCGGGGGTGATCCAGCGGCCCGCGCAATCGATCGTCTCGGCGGCGGCGGGCGCTTCGCCGGCCGGGCCGACCCAGGCGATGCGGCCGTCCTTCGCCGCCAGGGCGCCATGCTCGACGACGCCCATCCCGGGGGCCGCCATCGTCGCGATCCGTGCATTGGTCCAGAGTCGGTCCATGCGCGCATCCTTGCCTGCTTGGTTGATTATGTCTAGACATAATGAAAGGCCCGTCGCACACTTTGTTCGTCATCCCGGCGGCGGTCGGGATCTCGCGCGGCTCTTGTCCCGCAATCGCCTGAAGTCCCGGCTTCCGCCGGGATGATGGAGAAGGGGCGGGAATGACGGGAATGGGAAGGCCTGGATGGATCTCTGGTTCGAAACTGCACTGCTCCCCGGCGGCTGGGCCGAGCGCGTTACCGTGCGCATCGCAGACGGGCGTATTGCGCGGGTGCTGCCCGGCACCGATCCGGCGCCCGGCGCCGAGCGCCATCGCGTGGGGGTGCCGGGCCTCGGCAATGTCCATAGCCATGGCTTCCAGCGCGGCATGGCCGGGCTCAGCGAGCGTCGCGGCCGGCCCGACGACGATTTCTGGAGCTGGCGCGAGATCATGTACCGGTTCCTCGACCGGCTCACGCCCGAGGACATCGCCGCGATCACCGCCCTGGCCTATGCCGAGATGCTCGAGACCGGCTACACGCGTGTCGGCGAGTTCCACTATCTCCACAACGATGTGGACGGCGCGCGCTATGCCGATCCCGCCGAGACTGCCGGGGCGATCGTCCACGCCGCGGAGCGGACCGGCATCGGACTGACCCTGCTCCCCGTCTTCTATGCGCACAGCGATTTTGGCGGACTGCCGGCCAAGCCCGGCCAGCGCCGCTTCCTGTCGGATATCGACGGCTTCGCGACGCTGGTCGAGGCGAGCCGCGCCAGGCTGCCCGCCGACGCGGTGCTCGGCGTCGCGCCGCACTCGCTGCGCGCGGTCACGCCGGAAGAGCTGCGGGCGGTCACGGCGCTGACCACGGGCCCGCTCCACATCCATGCCGCCGAACAGACGAAGGAAGTCGAGGCCTGCCTCGCCTGGAGCGGCGCGCGGCCGGTGGAGTGGCTGCTCGACAATCTGGGCATCGACCGGCGCTGGACGCTGATCCACGCCACCCACCTGACCGAAGCCGAGACCGATCGCCTTGCCGCCTCGGGCGCGGTGGCGGGCCTTTGCCCGGTCACCGAGGCCAATCTCGGCGACGGCATCTTCCCTGCCGAGCGCTATCTCGCGGCCGGCGGGAAGATCGCCACGGGCACCGACTCCAACATCCAGATCGACGCCGCGCACGAACTTCGCGCGATCGAATATTCGCAGCGCCTCTCGCTCCGGCGCCGCGCGATCCTGTCGCCGGAGGGCGCCTCGGTCGGCGAGACACTGTTCGGCGCAGCGCTCCGGGGCGCAGGGCAGGCACTGGGTGTCGAAACGGGGATTGCGCCCGGCGCTCCCGCCGATATCGTGAGCCTGAACATGGACCATCCAGGCTTTGCCGGCGCTTCGGCCGACACGCTTCTCGATCGCTGGATCTTCGCGGGCCGTGCCGGTGCGATCGACTGCGTCTGGCGCGCCGGCGCGCTGCAGGTCGTCGGCGGAAAGCACCGGGAGAGCGAGGCTATCGCTAATCATTATCGGAAAACCCTGGAGCGCCTGCTCGGGTGACGCTGCAGGAACGCATCCGCTCGGACATCGAGGAACGCATCCGCTCGGGGGAATTGCGGCCCGGCGACCGCATTCCCTTCGAGCATGAGCTGGTCGTGCGCTATGGCTGCGCCCGCGCCACGGTCAGCAAGGCGCTGGAACGGCTCGCCCATGCCGGGCTGATCGAGCGCCGGCGCAAGGCCGGCTCCTTCGTCGCGCATCCCCAGGTCCATGCCGCGGTGCTGGCGGTGCCCGATCTCGCCCAGCTGATCGCGGCGCGGGGCGAGGCCTATGGCTGGGCGCTCGACACCTGCCGGGTGGTCAATCGCGATCCGGATATCGAGGTCTCGGGCATTCCGGCACCCGCGCTGCTGATCGAGGGCGTGCATTTCGCCGGGGAGCAGCCCTTCGCCCTCGAGCGCCGGCTGATCGCGCTCGACACCGTGCCGGTGCCCCGCGCCGACACGTTCGAGACCGAGGCGCCCGGCTCCTGGCTACTCCACCATGTCCCCTGGACCGATGCGCGCCACCGCATCCGCGCCGTCTCCGCCGGCGGCCCGCTGGCCAGGAAATTGAAGCTCGACGCCCATGCGGCCTGCCTCCAGGTCGAGCGCTGGACCTGGCGCGCGGGCAGGGCGGTGACGTTCGTCCGCCAGACCTTCCCGGGGGATCGCTACGACCTGGTCGCGGAGTTCACGCCGGGGGGATGACAAGATGGGCGGGACAATCACACCGAACCGGGGCCTTTCCCTTTTCGCCCAGTTCGATAGGCTGGCCGGATGAACCTGCGGCACATCGAAATCTTCCACGCCGTCTATGTGAACGGCTCGGTCAGCGGGGCCGCGCGCGCGCTCAACGTGTCGCAGCCCTCGGTTTCCAAGATGCTGCGCCATGCCGAGAGCCTGCTCGGCTTCCAGCTTTTCCACCGCACCAATGGCCGCCTCGTCCCCACCGAGGACGCGCACACCCTGTTCACCGAAGTCTCGGAGATCCAGGACCGCGTCTATGCGCTGCGCGAGGCGGGGCGGAACCTCAAGCGCGGGGCCGGCGGCATGCTGCGCGTCTCGGCGCTGCCGTCGCTTGCCCTCAACGCGCTGCCCACCGCCGTCGCGCGCTTCATGCGGGGGCATGAGGGCGTCCGCTTCGATCTCCAGACCGTTCATCACGACGATCTGCTCCGCAAGCTCTACGAGCGCGAGACCGATGTCGCGATCGCCTATGAAGTGCCCCATGCCGCGCCGATCGGCCATCGCTGGCTGGGCGAGGGCGAGCTGGTGGTGCTCTATCGCGAGGAGGACATGCCCGACGCGCCGCCGCGCATCGAGCTGGAGCGGCTGCGCGGCCGCCCGTTCATCAGCCTCGCCAATAGCGGCCCGATCGGCCAGCTGTTCAGCCAGGAATGCGCGCGGCTCGAGCTCGATCTCGACGAAGTGATCTCGGCCCGTACCTTCTACATCGCCACCGCGCTGGTCGCGCAGGGCGTGGGGATGACGGTGGTGGACAGTTTCACCGCCCAGGCCTCGCTCGTCCCCGGCCTCGCGATGCGGCCGCTCAAGCCGCAACTCACCTTCGACGTGCACGCGATGTTCCTGCTCAACCGGCCGCCCACCGCGCTCGCCACCGATTTCCTCAAGGCGCTCGCCAAGGTGATCGATACGCCATAACGGCTGGCTATGCCGAGGCGCGCATTCGCTATGCGCGGCGCCCGATGCCGGCGGGATAGCGTTATCACCCAATGATACCGGCACCTTACCTCCTCTACCTCGGTCACAGCACCGATTTCGTGGGCATCAAGACCTCGCGCGGCCTGGCCGAATTCCGGCGCGGCGATTGCGTGGGCGAGTTCCGCCACGACGACAGTCCGCTCACGCTCGGCCTGCCGCGCATGACCATCGCGGAAGGCGCGGCGGCGGGCGCGAAGACGCTCGTCCTCGGCATCGCCAATTCGGGCGGCGTCATGGGCGGCGACCTGGTGCGCGACGCGATGGCGGCGCTGGAGGCGGGGATGAACATCGCCGCCGGCCTCCACCAGCGGCTGCGCGACGTGCCCGAGCTGGCCGCGCTCGCCAGGGAGAAGGGCCTGCAGCTCTTCGACGTGCGCGATCCCCCGGCGGACATGCGGGTCGGCACCGGATATGCCAGGGCCGGCCGCCGCCTGTTGACGGTCGGCACCGATTGTTCGGTGGGCAAGATGTACACCACGATCGCGCTCGCCGATGCGCTCAAGGCGCGCGGCGAGAAGGCCGATTTCCGGGCCACGGGCCAGACCGGCATCCTGATCGCCGGGGCCGGCGTGCCGATCGACGCGGTCGTCGCCGATTTCATCTCGGGCGGCATCGAGATGCTGGCGCCCGAGCGCACCGATGGCGGCTGGGACCTGATCGAGGGCCAGGGCTCGCTCTTCCATCCGAGCTTCGCCGGCGTCTCGACCGGCCTGCTCCACGGCGCCCAGCCCGAGGCGATCGTGCTCTGCCACGATCCCAGCCGCGGCCATATGCGCGGCTTGCCGGGCCGGGCGCTGCCGGGCCTGCGGGAATGCCTGGAGGCCAATCTCCAGGTCGCGCGCCTGACCAGCCCGGACGTGCGCGCGGTCGGCGTGTGCCTCAACACTTCCCGCATGGAAGCGGACGCGGCGCGCGCGCTTTGCCGGCAGATCGAGGCGGATCTCGGCCTGCCCTGTACCGATCCAATCGCCTTCGGGGTCGAGGCGATCATCGACGAGTTGCTATGCACCGAACCCTCACGGCCCGCCACGACCGCTTCGCGCTGACCAGGCCCTTCCGCATCGCGCGCGGAGTGAGGACCGAGGCCGATATGGTCACGGTCTCGATCCGCGCCGGGGCGCTGGAAGGCAAGGGCGAGGGCGTGCCCCATGCCCGCCATGGCGAGAGCGTCGAGAATGCGCTCGCGGCGATCGAGGGCGTCCGCCCGGCGATCGAGGCGGGCGCGGGGCGCGAGGAGCTGCTGGCGCTCCTTCCCGCCGGCGCAGCCCGCAACGCGGTTGACTGCGCGCTGTGGGACCTGGAGGCGCGCGGAGCCGGGAGGAGCGTTGCCGCGCTGCTCGGCGCGCCGGAGCCCGAGCCGGTCGCCAGCGCGCGCACCATCGTGATCGACACGCCGATGATGATGGGCTGCGCCGCGCGGCGCCTCGCGCAGGCGCCGCTGCTCAAGGTGAAGGTTGATGGCCGCCTGCCCGATGCGCAGATCCGCGCCGTCCGCGCCGCCGCGCCCGACGCCCGGCTGATCGTCGATCCCAACGAGAGCTGGGACGCCCGGCTGGTCGAGGCGATGCAGCCGGTGCTCGCCGAACTGAAGGTCGATCTGCTCGAACAGCCCGTGGCGGCCGCGATCGATGCGTGCCTCGAGACCTTTCGTCCGCTCGTGCCGATCGCCGCCGACGAGTCGCTCCATACCCGCGAGGATCTCGACCAGGTCGCGCGCCGCTACCAGGTGGTGAACGTGAAGCTCGACAAGGCCGGCGGCCTGACCGAGGGGCTGCGCCTGGCCGAAGCCGCCCGCGCGCGCGGCCTCGGCCTGATGACCGGTTGCATGGTCAGCTCCTCCTTGTCGGTCGCGGCGGCGCTGCACCTCGCCCGCATGTCGGATTTCGTCGATCTTGACGGTCCGATCTGGCTCGCCAAGGATCGCCCCGGTGGGGTCGAGGACCGCGGCGGGACGCTCTATCCGCCACTTCCGGGATTTTGGGGAACGCCATGAAGATCGCGCTGCTGCTGGGGACTGCCGCTCTCTCACTGGGCGCCGCCGCGCCGCTTCCGCCGAAGAAGGTCGATCTGCTGATCCGCGGCGGCACGATCTATACCGGCTCCGATGCGCCCTTTGTCGGCGATGTCGCGGTCAAGGGCGATCGCATCCTTGCGGTCGGCGCGCATGCGAATGTGCTCGCCGCGCGCGTGATCGAAGCGAAGGGGATGATCGTCGCCCCCGGCTTCATCGATCCGCACACCCATATGGGCGACGATCTCGCATCGGCGGATCCGAAGAAGCGCCTGATCCCGGCCTTTCTGATGCAGGGCGTCACCACCGCGTTCATCGGCAATGACGGCGGCGGCAGCCCGGATCTGGCCAAGGTCCTCGGCAGCGCTGCGACCCGGCCGGTGGGCATCAACTATGCCGCCTGGGTCGGCTTCGGCGCGGTGCGCGAGATGGTGGTGGGCGAGGATGCCCGCGATCCCACCCCCGCCGAGCTGGAGCGGATGAAGGGCCTGGTCGCCGGCGCGATGTGCCAGGGCGCGCTCGGCCTTTCCACGGGCCTGTTCTACGCGCCCCAGAGCTTCGCCAAGACCGAGGAAGTGATCGAGCTCGCCAAGGAAGCGGGCAAGCGCGGTGGGAGCTATGACAGCCATATCCGCGACGAGAGCAGCTATACGGTGGGCCTGGCCGCCGCGATCGACGAGGCGATCCGCATCGGGCGCGAGGGCAGGCTGCCCGCGCATATCAGCCACATCAAGGCGCTGGGCGTCGACGTGCAGGGCCAGGCGCCCGCGATCATCGCCAAGATCGACGCGGCCCGGGCCCGCGGCGAGAAGGTCACCGCCAACCAATATCCCTGGTCGGCGTCGGGCACCAGCCTGGTCGCCTCGCTCGTCCCGCTCTGGGCGCAGGACGGAGGTCGCCCGGCGCTGCTCAAGCGCTTCGACGATCCCGCGCTGGCCGAGAAGATGCACGCCGGCATGATCGAGAATCTCCGCAAGCGCGGCGGGGCGGGCAAGCTGTTGATCGTCGAGGGCAAGTACCGGAACCGCTATCTCGATGCGGTCGCGAAGGAGATGAACCTGTCGCCGGTGGACGCCGCGATCGCCGTGATCCGCATCGGCGATCCCGGCACCGTCTCGTTCAACCAGAGCGAGGCGGACATCGCCGCCTTCATGCGCCAGCCCTGGGTGATGACCGGGTCCGATGCCTCGGGCGGCCATCCGCGCGTCTATGGCTCCTTCGCCCGCAAGTACGACAAATACGTCAAGACCGACCATGTGATCACCCTGCGCCAGTTCATCGAGCGAAGTTCGGCGCTGACCGCCGATACGTTCGGGCTGGAGGGCCGCGGCCATCTGCGCGCCGGCGCCTTCGCCGACATCGTGGTGTTCGATCCGCGCAGCTATGCCTCGCGCGCCACCTATGAGCAGCCGGCGCTGCTGGCGGCGGGGGTGCGGACCGTGCTGGTCAACGGCGTGCTCGCGGTCGACAAGGGGGCGATGACCGGCAAGGCCGCCGGCCGCGCGCTGGCGCACAAGCCCACCTCCGGGACGTGCAACTGATGGGCTGGTGGTTCGGCATCGCCCTGTGGAAGCGCGTGCTCGCCTTCCTCGTCCTCGGCGTCGTCTTCGCGCTGCTGGTGCCGCAGGGCGCGCCCTGGGTGCAGTTCGTCGGCGACCTGTTCGTCCGCGCGATCCGCATGCTCGTCGCGCCGATCGTGCTGGTCACCATCGCCTCGGGCATCACCACGCTCGCCGATCCCAAGCGGCTCGGGAGTCTCGGCGGGCGCACGGTCGGCATGTTCGCGCTGACCACCTTCATCGCCGTCTCGGTCGGCATGCTGGTCGCGGCGATCGTCCAGCCCGGCATCGGCGCGCCGCTCGGCACGGCCGAGGCGCATGTGCTCGGCAAGCCGGTCACGCCCTATGAGCAGCTGATCAACATCATCCCGACCAACATCTTCGATGCGCTGGCCAAGGGCGACATGCTGGCGCTGATCTTCACCTCGATCCTGATCGGCTGCGGCACCGTGGTGGCGGGGGAGGCGGGCAAGCCCTTCGCCAACCTGCTGCAATCGACTTCGGCGGTGCTGCTGCGCGTCGTCGGCCTGGTGATGGAGGCGACGCCCTTCGGCGTGTTCGCGCTGATCGCCAATGCCGTCGCGGCGAACGGCGCGGCGGTGTTCGTCCATGTCGGCTGGCTGGCGCTGGCGGTGGTGCTGGGCTCGCTGATCCAGATGCTGGTGGTGCACAGCCTGCTCCTGCGCTTCGTCGCGCGGTTGCCGCTGCTGCCCTTCTTCCGCGGCATCGTCGACGCGCTGGCGGTGGCCTTTTCCACGGCCTCGAGCGGCGCGACGCTGCCGGTGGCGATGCGTGTCTCCGAGCAGAATCTGGGCATCGGCCGCTCGGTCTTCTCCACCGTGCTGCCGCTCGGCGCGAGCATCGGCAAGGACGGCACGGCGATGTATGTCGGCCTGCTCTCGATGTTCGCGCTCCAGGCGTTTGGCGTGCACCTGACGCCGACCGTCTATGCGACGGTGCTGTTCACCGGCGCGCTCGCCGCGTTCGGCACGGCGCCGGTGCCATCGGCCTCGCTGTTCATGCTCGCGGCGGTGCTGAGCGCGGTGGGCGTCTCGCCGGAACAGACTGCCCTGGTGGTCGGATTCGTACTGCCCTTCGACCGGTTGCTCGACATGACGCGGACGGTGCCGAGCGCCTCGGCCAACCTCACCGTGGCGACCCTGGTGGCGCGCTGGGAAGGCGAGCTGGACGAGGAAGTCTATCGCGCGGCGGACCGGGCCTAGGGCAGTTCCCCTCCCTGAAAGGGAGGGGCTGGGGTGGATTTTTGCACGCTATACGGAGCAGTCAGGCGATCGGTTTCGGTATCGCCGAGCCTCCACCCACCCCCACCCCTCCCTTTCAGGGAGGGGAGTCAGTCGAGCGAGACTTCGCGCCCCGCTACCCATACCCGCTTGACCGAGTAGAGGTCGCGAAAGGTCAGGTCCGGTGCCCCGCCGGTCAGCACCAGGTCGGCGCGCATGCCCTTGCGGATCGTGCCCTCGGTCTTCCGGCGCCCCATGATGTCGGCGCTCACCCGCGAGCCGGCCTCGATCGCCTCGGCCGGAGTGAAGCCCAGCTCGTTCAGGATGCGCATCTCGCGCAGCGCGCCGAAGCCGGGATAGACGCCCTCGATGCCCGTGTCCGTGCCCACGCCGATGCGGATCCCGGCCGCCTTCAGCCGGCGGATATTCTCGCGCATGATCTGCCAGCGCTTGCTGTCATAGGGCGCGATCGCCTCGCCCTTGGCCAGCCGCGCGGTCTCACGCTCGCGCTGCTCGGGGGTGAGCATCGCCAGCTCCTCGGGGGCCAGCATGCGCGTCTCGAGCGGCTCATAGGTCGCCAGCGTGGCGACATAGGCCATGTGGTGCTTCCGCATCAGGCCGATCAGCTCGTCGTCGACCAGCGCGTCGCCCACGCCGTGCGCCACCGAGTCCACCCCGGCGCGCGCGGCGATCTTGGCGCCCTCCAGCGTCACCGTGTGCGTCATCACCTTGATCCCCGCCTTGTGCGCATCGGCGACGATCGCGGCGAGGGTCGGCTCGTCCATGCTCGGACGGTCGGGGCGGTTGGGGTCGCCGTAGCGCCAGCCGTCGTTGAACACCTTCACCATGTCGGGCTTGTAGGGCAGCGCCTTGGCCATGGCGGCGTGCGCCTCGGCCGGGGTGGTGACCTGGAGCGTGATCGCGTTGGTGAACTGGCTCTCGGTGCCGTGCCCGTCGGGCACGCCGAGCCGCACCGCGAGGGTGAGGTGCGGGGTGTCCGCCTGGAGCGCGCGGATGCCGGGCATCATCTCCGTAGAGACCGAGAATTCGTTCACGCTGGTCACGCCGGCGCGCAGATAAGGCAGATAGAAGCGGTGGAGCGACGCCGCTTCGGTGAACGCCTCGCGCCGCGTGTGAATGTGCAGGTCGTGCAGGCCGGGGATCAGCGTGAGCCCGGTCGCGTCGATCACTTGCGTCCCCTCGGGCACGCGCAGCTTCTTGCCCACCCGGCTGACCTTGCCGCCTTCGATCAGCACGTCGGCGATCTTCGCCGGCTTGCCGGTGCCCTCGAACACGCGCGCGCCATGGATCAGCGTCGCGCGTTCCTGCGCCTGCGCCCCGTTCGCCCCGGCCAGTGCCGCCGCCGCCATCAGCCACCTCATTTCAGATGCCCGTCGAAGAAGGAAATGGTGCGGCGATAGGCAGTGAGCCAGTCCGCATAGCGGAAGAATTCATGGCGCTCATTGGGGAACACCAGCACCTCGTGCGGGATGCGCCGTGCCGCCAGTTCGCGGGCGAGCAGCAGCGACTGGCCGAAATCGACATTCCGGTCGTCATCGCCGTGCACGAGCAGCACCGGCGAGCGCCAGGTGCCGATCGCGCCCATCGGCGAGCTGTCCCACTGTTTCTGCCGCGCGGCCGCCTGTTGCTCGGGGGACAGGTTGTTCTCGACGTTGCGCAGCATGGTGTGGACGCCGTGGAAGTCCGCGCCCGCCTTGAACAGGTCGCTGTTCCGCGCCAGCGCCAGCGCGGTCAGATAGCCGCCCCAGCTGCCGCCCCAGATGCCGATCCGGTCGGCCGCCACGTCCTTCTGCGCCGCGAGCCAGCGCCCGCCGGCGAGCACGTCGCGATATTCGGAGGCGCCGTCGCGGGCGATCCCCGGCGCATCGCGGAACGCCTGTCCATAGCCGGTGCCGCTGCGATAATTGACCGAGAGCACCGTATAGCCCCGCGCTGCCAGCGCCTGGTTCATCACATAGGCGTTCGAATAATATTGGGCATGGTGGAAGCCGAGCAGCATCTGGCGCCGCGGCCCGCCATGGACGAAGACCAGAGCCGGGCGCGGGCCCTTGCCCTGGCCGCGGAACAGTTGGGCATGCACGGTAACGCCGTCCTCGGCGCGGTAGGTCACCGCCTCGGGCGCCACCGCGCCCTTCAGCTCCGCCGTGTCGCCCAGCGGCGCCAGGCCCTTCGCCAGCACCGGATGGGCCGGATGGCGCGCATCGGCGGCGATCCCCGCCAGCAGCCCGCCCGCGAAGACGGGCAGGCTCTCGCTGCCCTTGCCGTCGGTCACGCGCTTCGCCGCCCCGCCGCTTGCCGGCACCTGCCAGAAATGCCGCCGATCGGCCTCGTCGGCATTGGCGGCGAAGGTGACCATGTCGTCGACGCCGAGCACGAAGGTCTCGACCTCGAACCCGCCGGCGGTCAGCGCCTGGGGCTCGCCGCCCTTGGCCGCGTCGATCGCATAGACGTGCAGGAAGCCGCTTCGCTCCCAAGGGAAGAGCAGCCGGCCGCCCTTGCTCCACCAGAGATTGTGCTGGCGCGTGCCGTAATAGCGGCCGCCCATGCCCTGGGGGGCGGTCCAGACCGTGCGGGCCCTGCCCGTCGCGGCGTCGGCCACCCGGATCGACCAATAGGGGCCGCCGTCCCGCGCCGCGCCGGCGGGTGGATCGAGATACTGGATATAGGCGACCTGGTCCCCGCCGGGCGAAAGCGCCGGCTCCACCGAATAGCCGAGCGCCGGCTCCATATAGGTCAGCCGGCCGCCATCCGCGTCGAGCAGCGCGACGAAGGCGTGATCGTTGCGATTGTCGACGAAGAGCAGCCGCTTGCCGTCGGGCGTCCATTTCAGGTCGCTGACCTCGCCCGGAACCGCGGCGATCCGCGCCGCCTTGCCCGCCTGCCACAGCCACAGCTCGCCGCGCCGGGTGAAGGCGATGCGCTGCCCGTCGGGCGAGAAAACGGGCAGGTGTCCGTCTCCGATCGGTGTGGGATCTCCACCGTCTTCAACGACGAACACCTGCTGCCCCGGCGTGAACGCGGCCGAGGCGGTATTGGGGATCCTGCCGTCGGGGAACTCGTCGTCCCCGCCGCGCACATATGCCAGGCGCCGGCCGTCGGGGCTGAGCGCCGGATCGTAGAGCATCATGCCGTCGTCCCCGGCATGGCGCGTGACCTGCCGGGCCTGCCGCCCCGCATCCGCCACCCACAGGTTGCGCACGCCGGCGCGGTTCTCCACCCAGGCGAAGCGCGGCACGTCGCGTGCGCCGGCCATCTGGCTGGCGACCGGCAGGGCGAGCGCCGCGGCCAGGTCGTCGGTCTGCGCCAGCGCCGGCGGGGCGAACGCCACCACCATCGCGGCCAGGGGTTTCAAGGTGGCCCGCATCAGGTTCATGCCGCGAAGGTGCCGGGCCGATGTTGCCCGTACAATGCCGGCATGCGCCATGGTTATGCCCGGGCGACTCCTCTGAATGATCGCGGGTTTGCAGGCTCGGTGGCGGGAGTTACGCTTGCGGCATGAAGCATTTCGTCCTCGGCATCGCCCTTACGCTCGCCACGCCCGCGTTCGCCCAGCAGACGCTGGAGCAGCGCGTCGCCGCCAAGCTTGCCGAGGCGCCGACCGGCACGCGCTTTGGCCTGGTCGTGGCCGACGACACGGGCCGGGAGATCGTGGCGATCAATCCCGACGGCCGCTTCATCCCCGCCTCGAACACCAAGGTCTACACCACCGCCGCCGCCTTCGCGAACCTGCCCGGCATCAACCAGCCCGATGCCATCGGCGGCGCCGCGGTGCGCCTGGAGGGCGACGATGTGGTGCTGGAGGGGCGCGGCGATGCCCGCCTGTCGAGCGCGGACGACTGCACGGTCGACTGTCTTGCCACGCTTGCCGACGCGGTCGCGGCGAAGACGAGGCAGGTCCGAAACATCGTCGGCGACGACACGATCTTCCCCGACCAGCGCTGGGGCCCGGGGATGAGCTGGAACAACATCCCCAGCTCCTCCGGCACCGGCGCTTCGGCGCTGACGCTCGACGACAATGAGCTCAAGCTCACGGTTTCTCCGGCCAAGGCGGGGGAGGCGGCGAAGGTCGAACTCTGGCCCTATTTCGGCGTCGACAACCAGGCGAGGACCGTTGCGGGCGCGGAGACCGAGTTGAGCTGGGACCGTGATCCCAACGGCAAGCAACTGCGCATCACCGGGACGATCGGCGCGGATGCCAAGCCGCGCACCTGGAAGCTCGGTATCGACGACCCTGCCGACTATGCGGCGTGGCGCCTGAAGGTGCTGCTCGAGGCGCGCGGCGTGAAGGTGAAGGGCAATGCCAGCGCTCGCCACCGGCCGCTGCGGCCGCAGGACGATCCCGAATATCGCGAGAAGAAGGGCCTGCCGCTCGTCCGGTTCGAGCCGACACAGCAAGTCCTGGCCAGGCTGACGCCGCCGCCTCTGGCCGAGGACCTCAAGCATATCAACAAGGTCAGCCAGAATCTTCATGCCGAGCTCGCGCTGCGCCGCGTCGCCTCTCTGCGGGGCAGCGGTTCGATTGCCGACGGCATGGCGCAGGTCGAGAAGGTGCTGGAGACAGCGGGCGTGCCGCGCACCGCCTGGGACTTTTCCGACGGCTCGGGGATGTCGAGCTACAACCGGGTGAGTCCGCGCGGCTCGGTGCTGCTGCTGCGCTGGGTCGCCGCCCAGCCCTGGGGCGCGCAGTTCCGCGACACGCTGCCGATCGGCGGGGTGGACGGCACGCTGGCCCGCCGCTTCAAGGGCACGCCGCTGGAGGGCAAGATCTTCGCCAAGACCGGCACGCTCAACGCCACCAACGCGCTCGCCGGCTATTTCACCGGGGCAAGCGGCAAGACCTATATCTTCGCCTTCTACGCCAACGACGTGCCGCAGGACGCGAGCGCGACCAAATATATGGACGACGCGCTGAACATCGTGGCGGCGGGGAACTAGCCTTCTCCCTCTCCCCTGCAGGGGAGAGGGAGAAGTGGATCACTTCTTCGCCGCGCCGTCCTCCGCCTGCTTCAGCACGCGCAGCACGTTGCCGCTCCAGATCTTCTCGATATCGGTATCGGAGAAGCCCTCGCGGCGCAGCCGGGCGGTGATCTTGGGCAGGGCGGTGATGTCCTCCATGCCGCGCACGCCGCCGCCGCCGTCCCAATCGGCGCCGATGCCGACATGATCGACGCCCATCACCGCGATGCAGTGAAGCAGGCTCTTCATGAACAGCTCGAAATCGGCGCCCTGATAGGGATTGGTCGCGTCCGCCTTGGCCTTGTCGGCGATCAGCTTGCGCTGGTCCTCCGCCGAAAGCGCCCACCAGTCGTCCTGCCGGTTGGAGATCCTGTTCCGTGCCTCGTCATGGTCGCCCTCGACCAGGTAGACGCTGTTCACCTGGAGCACGCCGCCCGCCTTGGCCAGCTTGCGCATGCGCTCGTCGTCCAGGTTGCGCGGGTGGTTGAAGATCGCCCTCGGCCCCGAATGCGAGGCGATGATCGGCACCTTGGACAGCGCCAGCGCCTGGTCGAACACGTCGTCCGACGAATGGCTGACGTCGATCAGCATGCCCAGCCGGTTCATCTCGGCCACCCATTGCTTGCCGAGCGGCGACAGGCCGTTCCACTGCTTCACCTTGTCGGTGGCGCTGTCGCCGAACTGGTTGTTGCGGAAATGGATCGGCCCGGCCATCCGCACGCCCTGGTCGTAATACCATTTGAGCAATGTCAGGTCGGTGCCCAGCGGATAGCTGTTCTCGATCGACTGGAAGACGATGCGCTTGCCCGCCTTGGCGATGCGATAGGCATCCTCGGGCGTGGTCGCGAATTCCATCTTGTCGGCATTGGCGGCGACGACGCGCTGGATCCACATCTCGCGGGTCAGCGCCGCGTTGCGCGCCTTCGCATAGCCCTCGGGCGTCAGCGGCCCCTGGCCGGTATAGATCACGAAGAAGCCGCCATCGAGCCCGCCCTGCTCCATGCGCGGCAGGTCGACCTGGCTCTTGTCGAAGTCGCGGTCGTGCCAGCGATCGAACTTCCAGCCCGGATGCTCGAACAGCTCGGGCGTGTCGAGATGCGTGTCGAGCACCAGCATCTGGTCGTGGGCCAGCCGGTCGGCGGGGCTGGGCGTGTCGCTATCGGGCCCGGACAGGGCGATGGCGAGGGCGAGCAACGAGATCATAGGGCCTCCCAGGCGTTGATGACGGCATCCCCCGTCGCGGGGCGCAGCACGAAGATGCCGCTGTCGAAATGGCGCGTCGGATGGACGCGATTGGTGAGCAGGGTCCAGGCGAGCCCGCGTTCGAAATCGATCCACAGGCCGGTGCCGGTGAAGCCGGTGTGCCCGATCGTCTCGTCCGAACAGGCCTGCCCGCCCGACCAGCCGGCGAACTTGCGCTCCCAGCCGCAGGTGCGGTGCGAATATTGCGGGGTGCGGATCGCCGCGAGCATCGCGGCCGAGAAGCTGCCGGCCAGCACGCCGTGCGCGAAATCGAGCACGCCGGCCACGGTGCCGAACAGCCCGGCATGGCCGGTCTGCCCGCCCATCGCCGCGCAATTCTCGTCATGCACCTCGCCCTTGAGCACGCGGTTTCGCCACATGCAGCGCTCGGTGGCCACCGCCGGCCCCGGCGGCGGCCCATAGCTCAGGCCCGGGCCCAGCGGCCATTCGCCCAGGGGCGCGCCCGTCACCCGCTCGATCGCGATGCCGAGCAGCAGGAAGTTGATGTCCGAATAGACCGGCTCGGGAATATGCTTCCATTCGCGCTGGAGCACGAAGGCGCGCAGCCGCTGGGGGTCGTCGCCATAGGTGTAGATCGGCTCGACCGCGGGAAACAGCGTGCGGTGCGCCAGGCAGTCCCTGAACGTCAACGTGCGCTCATAGGCGCCCGCCAGGTCATATTGGCGCAGGTCCGGGATCGCGCTGGTCAGCGGGGCGTCGAGGTCGATCCGCCCTTCCTCGGCCAGGCGGAGGATCATTGTCGTCGTCGCCACCACCTTGGAGACCGAGGCCAGGTCGAACCAATGGTCGAGCGTCAACGGCTCGGGCTCGGGGACGCGCGCGGCCAGGCCGTCATGCGTGACCCAGCGGCGCCCGTCCGCCGCCACCACGCCCAGCGTGGCGCCCGGGATGCGACCCGCGGCCACCGCTTCGGCGGCCGGGGCGAAGGCAGCCTCGATCATGCCGCCACCGCCTCGCCGTCCGGCCGGGGCCTCGCGCGGACGATGAACGGCACGAAGACCAGCGCGGCGACGCTCATCGTGCCCGCCATGATGAAGAAGCCGTCATAGCCGATCGCCTTCTGGAACACGCCCGAAAGGCCGGCGAGCAGCCTGGGGATCAGGAAGGCGAGGCCCGAGAGCAGCGCATATTGCGTGCCCGGGAAACGCGGATTGACCAGCAGGGACAGGTAGACGACGAACACCGCCCCTTCGAAGCCATGCCCGAACTGGTCGAGCGCCATGGCGAGATAGAGGTCGAAATCGCCCGCGGTCACCTGCACGCCGAGCAGCGAGAACCAGACCGGTCCGCCCGGCGCCTGATAGGCGAGCCAGGCGAAGATCCAGTTGCTGAGCGCGGACATGATCGCGCCGATCACCAGCGCCCAGCCCATCGGCGCCTTGGCCGCCAGCCAGCCGCCCAGCGCGACGCCGAGCATGGACGAGAGCAGCGCCACCGCGCCATCGGCGACGGCGATCGCCTCGAGGCTGTAGCCCAGCGCGTTGAACAGCGGATGCGAGAGCGTGAGCGCCATCACGTCGCCCATGCGATAGACGGAGACGAACAGCAGGATCGGGATCACCACCAGCCCATAGCGCCAGGCGACGTTGAGATAGGGGGCGAGCCCGGAAGTGGTGAGCAGCCGGTGGCTCGGCGGCAGCTTCCTGATCCAGGGCACCGCCGCGCCCAGCGCGACGAAGGGCAGCAGCGCGACCGCGAATACCCAATATTTGACGATGTCCGGATTATCGAGCCCGACCGATCCCAGCGCGGCGAGCAGCGCCCAGCCGACCGCGGCGGCGATGGCCAGGCTGCCGCCGAGCACTACCGCGCTGGCGAGGATGCCGGTGACGAGCGCGGTACCGCGCCCGCCGCCATGCCCGGGATCGGGCCGCATGCAGGCGAGGATGGGGAAGGGGAGGAAGGCCGCCGCCGCGATCACCAGATAGGCGGTGGTCCAGTCGCTCTTCGCCGCGATGTAGATCGCGCCGCTGCCGGCCGCGACCATGGCGCTGCGATAGCCCCACAGGTTGGCCGCCACCATCGGCCCCTGTTCCTCCTGGGTCGGCGCCAGTTCGATGCGCCAGGCATCGGCGGCGACTTCCAGCGTGGTCGTCCAGAAGGCGAGCAGCACCGCGAACAGCGCGGTCACCTGCAGATTGGCGTCGGACGAGGTGAGCGCCATTGCCACCGTCGAGAGGAAGATGCCCAGCTGCGACAGCATGATCCAGCCGCGCCTCTTGCCCCAGAAGCGGCCGAAGCCGGGCACGTCATATTTGTCGAGCAGCGGCGCCCAGGCGAACTTGAAGGTGGGCAGCAGCGCCACCCAGGCGAAGAAGCCGACCGTCACGATGTCCACGCCATGCTTGGCCAGCCGGAGCAGCAGCACGGCGTTGAACATGTAGAAGGGCAGGCCCGCGGCGAAACCGAGCAGCAGATACAGCGCCAGCCTGCCGAAACCCGGGCGGATCGTGGGCGCCGCGGGGGGACTCGGCGCGTCAGTCACGCGGCACCGGACGGTCGAAATGCGGCATCAAGGGCTCCCCTGGGGCTGGTTTCCCTAACGCTCGGACGCCGCGCGCACGCAGTCAATGGCCAGCCTGGCGGGCTTGTGTTGCAGTCGTGTCACGTTTTCGCGCGTAATTGTCACATTTGATGCCCCGGGGTTATGGCGCGGGGAACAGAAACTATGGCGCGCCGCAACATTCTTGGTACCTAATGCCCTCTCACCGCGCGGGATATTGCGGGCTTCAGGGGGTTTTAGGAAATGATCGAAGCAACGGCGTTTAGGAAGGTTCTGGCCAGCAGCACGGCTTTCGCGGCCATGGCGATCGCGCTGCCGGCCTGGGCGCAGACCGGCAATCCGGAGACCCCGCAGGCAGCCGCCCAGCCGGCGCCCGCCGAGGAAGGCGAGATCCTCGTCACCGGCTCGCGCATCCGTCGCGACGGCTTCCAGGCCCCGACACCGCTCACCGTGCTGACCCAGCAGGATATCCAGAACACCTCGCCGACGAACAACATTGCCGACTTCGTCAACCAGATGCCGCAGCTCGCCGGCTCGACCAAGCCGGCCAATTCGCGCCTCAACCTGTCGAACGGTTCGGCGGGCATCAACGCGCTCAACATGCGCAACCTGGGCGAGGGCCGCGTGCTGGTCCTGCTCGACGGCCGCCGCTCGGTCGGCTCGACCATCTATGGCTGGGTCGACATCAACACGATCCCGCAGGCGCTGGTCGATCGCGTCGAGGTCGTCACCGGCGGCGCCTCGTCGGCCTATGGCTCGGACGCCGTCTCGGGCGTGGTGAACTTCATCCTGAACAAGAAGCTCGAGGGCCTGAAGATCGAGGCGGATTCGGGCATCACCACCTATGGCGACGGCGGCAACTACTCGGCCAGCATCGCGGGCGGCAAGTCCTTCGCCGGCGGCCGCGGCCACATCCTGCTCAGCGCCAATATCGCGCACCAGGACGGCATCTTCGAGGTCGGCGACGATCGCGAATGGAATCACACCGGCTATGTGCGCATCCAGGATCCGAACTGGACGAGCACCAGCACGACGCCGCAGTTCATCACCACCCGGCGCCAGATCGGCGCGGCGAACTCGACGCCCGGCGGCCTGATCACCGGCTCGGCCGGCGGCACCGCGAACGGGCTGCGCGGCCTGTATTTCGGCTATGGCGGGGCGGTGAACACCTTCGACTATGGCAGCTTCGCCTATCCGGCGTTCACGCGTGCGTCCGGGTCCTCGGCACCGAGCCTGGTCCAGGGCGGCTCCTGGCAAGTCAATGATTCCGGCACGCGCATCGGCCTGATGCCCAAGGACGATCGCTGGGGCGTGTTCGGCCGGCTGAGCTTCGAGGTCTCGGACGGGGTCGAGCTCTTCGCCGAAGGCTCGTACAACCGGCAGAAGGTCTTCTTCAACGCGGGCCCGAACCTGTCGACCGGCATCGCGATCAACACCACCGGCTGCACCACCGTTCCCGTCCCCGTGACCTGCAATGCCTTCGCGCTGCAGTCGCTGGGCGCGGCGCGGCTTGCCGGCGTCACCGGCATCACGCTGGCGACCACCGCCGCCGACCTGCCGTTCCGCGCGATCGACAATGAGCGCAAGGTGCAGCGCTACGTCGTCGGCGCCGAGGGCAGCTTCGAAGCGTTCGGCAGGACCGCGCACTGGGACGTCTATGCCCAATATGGCCGCTCCGACCTGCGCGAGCAGCTGCGCAACATCATGAACCTGACCCGCATGGCCAATGCGACCGCCGCGGCCTTCGCGCCGGCGGGCAATGCGCGCGGCTATACGACCGGCTCGATCCAGTGCCTGATCAACGTCGATTCCAACCCCGCGAACGACGATCCGAACTGCGTGCCGCTGAACCGCATGGGCGTGGGCGTCGCCAGCCAGGACGCGATCAACTATGTGCTCGGCAATCCCTATCGCGATCAGGTGATGGAGCAGTTCGTCGCCGGCACCAACTGGTCGGTCACGCCGTTCGCCACCTGGGCGGGCGATGTGAGCGTCGCGGTGGGCGGCGAAGTCCGCAAGGAGAAGATCCGCGGCAGCGTGCCGAAGGAATTCCAGCCGGTCGTGACCACCACCGGCACGACCAACGCATGGTCGGTGGGCAACTATCTGCCCTTCACCGGCGAGTACACCGTCAAGGAAGCCTATCTCGAGACGGTGGTGCCGCTGGGCTTCGGCCTCGAGTTCAACGGCGCGGTCCGGGCGACCGACTATTCCAATTCTGGCTATGTCACCACCTGGAAGCTGGGCGCGACCTGGGCGCCGATCCCGGATATCCGCTTCCGCGTGACCCGTTCGCGCGACATCCGCGCGCCCAATCTGAACGAGCTGTACCAGGCCGGCACCGCCAACAGCGACTCGGTGCGCAATCCCAAATACACCTCGGACGGCCTGAACGGTCCGGCGACCTGGGGCTATTCGGGCCTGACCACCGGCAATCCGAACCTGCGTCCGGAAATCGCCAATTCGTGGAACATCGGCGCGGTGGTCTCGCCGCGCTTCCTGCCGGGCTTCACGGCGTCGGCCGACTATTTCCGCATCGACCTGGCCGGGGCGATCGACTCGATCAGCGCGCAGGAGATCGTCAACCGCTGCTCCGACGGCAATGCGGTCTATTGCGCGGCCATCACCAACGACCCGACCCGTTCGGTGCCGGGCGCGCCCTATCTGCTGATCCGCAGCCAGCCGTTCAACTTCGTGCGCAAGCTGGTGCGCGGCATCGACTTCGACGCGGCCTATCGCATCCCGCTGGGCGCCGCGAGCAGCTTCACGCTGAAGGGCGTGGCGACGCGTTATATCGAGAACCTCTCCGATACCGGCATCGCCGGAAGCGTGGCGGTGAACACCGTCGGCGCGAATGGCGGCCAGGCCAGCACGCCGACCTGGATCTTCCGCGGCAGCGCGACCTATGAGACCGACACCTTCTCGGCCACCGTCACCGGTCGCGGCGTCAGCGCGGGCAAATATGTCGCCAACGGCATCGAGTGCACCAGCGGCTGCCCGGTCTCGACCACCAACTTCCCGACCTATGACAACAACCGCGTCTCGGGCCTGTTCTACGTCGACCTCAACCTGTCGCAGACCGTTCGTTTCGGCGGCAACCAGGCGCAGTTCTTCGTCAACGTCACCAACCTGTTCAATCGCTGGCCGCTGCTGGTGCCGGAAACCGGCATGGCGGCGAACACCACCTATTCGGACATGCTCGGGCGCCAGTTCCGCGCGGGCATCCGCATCAGCCTGAAGTGATCCGCGTGCCGGCTCCATCCGCCGTGATGGGGCCGGCATGATCGCCGCCGCGCTCCTGCTCGCGGCGGCATCGGACCCGGTTGCCATGGTCCGGGTAACGTTCAATGCGGGGGGAGAGATGTCGGTCAGCGCGAAAGGGCTGGCCGACATTTCCGCATCCAGGCCCGTCACCGCCGACGATCCGGTGCGGATCGCCTCCATCTCCAAGCTGGTCGTCGCGATCGGGGTGCTGCGGCTGGTCGAGCAGGGCAGGCTCGATCTCGACGCCGATGTCTCGCGC
The DNA here is from genome assembly GCF_029870595.1 of Sphingomonas sp. CBMAI 2297. Classification (GTDB taxonomy): domain Bacteria; phylum Pseudomonadota; class Alphaproteobacteria; order Sphingomonadales; family Sphingomonadaceae; genus Sphingomonas. Next base: position 202,328 of record NZ_JAPDIR010000003.1, on the reverse strand, counting down.
TGGCTCGGCTGGACGCTGCGCAACCCGGCCTTTCCCGACGCGCCGATCACGCTGCGCCTGCTGCTCTCGCATCGCTCCAGCCTCACCGACCGGGTCGATTACGTCCTGCCGCTCGACGCGGACATGCGCGCGGTGCTGGCGGATCCCAAGGCCTGGGATGCCGGCCATGCCCCCGGCAGCTGGTGGGCCTATACCAACTTCAACTTCCCGGTGATCGCCGCGGTGATGGAGCGCGCCACCGGCGAGCGGTTCGACCGGCTGATGGATCGCCTGGTCCTGGCCCCCATGAAGCTCGACGCCTGCTATAATTGGGCGAACTGCCGCCCCGGGACCGCCGCCCGCGCCGTCGTCCAGTATCGCGGGCGCGTCGCCGCCAAGGACGACAATCGCGGCGCGGCGCCGGCCTGCCCGGTCACTCCGGCGCGGGACGACGGCTGCGACCTGTCCGGCTGGCGTCCGGGTGCCAATGGCGCGATCTTCTCGCCCCAGGGCGGGCTGCGCATCTCGGCGCGCGGCCTGGCGCGGATCGGCCGCATGTTCCTGGGCGGCGGCAGGCTGGACGGCGTGCGCATCCTGCGTCCCGCCTCGGTCCGCATGCTGGAGACGCCGCTCTGGACCTGGAACGGCCATGACGGCGATGTCGGCGGCGACATTTCCGTCGCCAACCCGGTCGGCGGCGCCACCTGCAGCTATGGGCTGGCCATGATGTTCACCGCCACCGGCGCGCCCGGCTGCCGCGACGATCCCTTCGGCGACGGCCGCAGGCGCTTCGGCCATTCGGGCGATGCCTATGGCCTGAAATCGGGCCTGTGGATCGATCGCGCCGCCGGCACCGGCGTCGCCTATTTCGCCACCGATGTTCCGGATGTCCCGGGGAAACGATCGGCCTATACGCCGACGGAGGAATCGCTCGCCCATCCGGAGTAGCATCTTGCGCCACGACGCCAATCTGACGACCGACCGCCCCACCTTCGTCACTCATCTCGAATGCTCGATGACTGGCGAGCGCTACGAAGCGGACCGGCTGCACGGCCTTTCCCGCGCCGGCCGGCCGCTGCTGGTGCGCTACGACCTGGCGGAGGTGAAGGCCGCGCTGCCCAGGGAAGCGCTCGCCGGCCGCCCCGCGGACCTGTGGAAATACCGCGAGCTGCTTCCCGTCCGCCGGACGGAGAATCTGGTCAGCCTGGGCGAGATCGCCACGCCGATCATCCCGCTCGACGGGCTGGCGCGCGAAGCCGGCGCGGCGCATCTCTGGGTCAAGGACGAGGGGCGCCTGCCCACCGGCTCGTTCAAGGCGCGCGGGCTGGTCATGGCGATCGCCATGGCGAAGGAACTGGGCGTTTCCACCATCGCGATGCCGACCAACGGCAATGCCGGCGCGGCGGCGGCGGCCTATGCGAGCCGGGTGGGCATCGAGTCGGTGATCTTCTGCCCGGCGGACACGCCCGAAGTGAATGTGCGCGAGATCGCCGCCCAGGGCGCGCGCGTCTACCGCGTCAACGGGCTGATCGACGATTGCGGCAAGCTGGTGGGCCGGGGCGCGCAGGAGCGGGGCTGGTTCGATCTCTCGACGCTCAAGGAACCCTATCGCATCGAAGGCAAGAAGACGATGGGCTTGGAGCTGGCGGAGCAGCTCGCCTGGGAATTGCCCGACGTGATCTTCTACCCCACTGGCGGCGGCACCGGCCTGATCGGCATGTGGAAGGCCTTTGCCGAGATGGAGGCGCTGGGCTGGATCGGGGCGAAGCGCCCGCGGATGATCGCGGTGCAGGCCGAAGGCTGCGCGCCGATGGTCCGCGCCTTCGAGGCGGGGGAGCGCCATGCGACTCGCTGGGAGGATGCGCACACGATCGCGATGGGCATCCGCGTGCCGCAGGCGGTGGGCGATTTCCTGATCCTCGACGCGGTGCGGGAGAGCGGCGGCGTCGCGATGGCGGTGAGCGACGAGAGCATTGCCCGGGCAGTGGACGATGCCGCGCGCAAGGACGGGCTGCTGCTCTGTCCCGAGGGCGGCGCCACGCTCGCGGCATGGCGCAAGGCGCTGGCCGAAGGGCTGGTCTCGCCCGAGGAGAAGGTGGTGCTGTTCAACTGCGCGACCGGGCTGAAATACCCGCTCGCCGATCAGTCGAAGATGCTCGACAAGGATGGGCCGATCGATTTCGGCGCGCTTTGAGATTCCCTCCGCCACCGCCTTCGGCGGCGGTCTCCCTCCCCGGGGCAAGCTCGGGAAGGAACTGGCTCACCTGGACGGGGGCATCCGCCTCCAGTCCGGCCAGCGCGGCGGCGCGAGTGCGCAGCGGCATCAGCCAGTCCGGGACCGCTTCCGTCTCGGTAAAGCTCGAATCGGTGAAGTCGTAGCGCCGGCCGAAGCTGCGCGTCAGCTGCTTGCCCTGCCATTGCCGAAGGCGGAAGGGCGCGAGCCTGGTCGCATCGATGGATCGGATCAGCTCGGCTTCTTCATCCGGCGAAGGGATATTCTTCGCCTGTTCGATGCCGGGCGGCGGGGACTCTTGGAAAAGCGCGGGAAACAAAGAGGACACCGCCAGGATATGGGAAGCCGGTCTATGTTCTTCCAGCCGGAGATATCTTCATACTCGAATGGAATTCCTTTGTCTTTCCCGCAAGATAGCGGTTGCAACCGGCGTTGCGGCGCCCTAGCTGTTCGCCCCGTGAAGAACGAAATGATCGCCGTGGTCGATCGCGCCTCGTCGTTCCTGAAGGCGCTGTCGGGTCGAAGCCGTTTTCTGTTGCTGTGCCACCTTCTCGAGGGCGAGAAGTCAGTGGGCGAGCTCGCGCGCCTCACCGGCGCCCGTGATACCGCGGTGTCGCAGCAGCTCGCGCTCCTGCGCCGCGAAGGGATGGTCGCCGCGCGCCGCGACGGCCAGATGATCTTCTATTCGCTCGCCAGCGACGAGGCGCGCCACATGCTGGAAGCGATGCACAGCCTGTTCTGCCGCACCGATGCGACTCAGGAAACCGTTCCGGCGTAGAGCCGTTCCACATCTTCCTTGCGGGCCAGCTCGGTCGCGGGAGTCATCAGCGTCGCGGCGCCCGCGGCGATGCCGTAGCGTAGCGCCTCTTCGATCGCTTGGCCCCGGGCGGAGGCCAGCGTGATCCCCGCCACCATCGAATCCCCGGCGCCGACCGTGCCCTTGGCTTCCACGGGGATCGCGGGCAGGCGCAGTTCCTCGTCCTTGCCGACGAGCAGCGCCCCGCGTTCGGCGAGCGAGATCACCACCAGTTCGGCAAAGCCGCGATCGTGCAGCGCATGCGCCGCCGCCATCTCGTCCGCCTCTCCGGTGATTTCGCGCCCGAGCAGGTCGGCCACCTCGCGCAGGCTCGGTTTGATCAGCCATGCCCCGGCACCTTCACATGCGGCGAGCGCCGGCCCGGAGGTGTCGACCACCAGCTTTGCGCCCGTGCCATGGCAGCGTTCGGCGATGCGCTTGAGGATCGCCGGGTCGCAGCCCGGCGGCAGGCTTCCGCTCACCACGACATGATCCGCCTCCGCCACCCCGAACAGCGCGTCGAGCAGCCCGGCCAGCTCGTCCGCGCGCAGCTCGGGGCCCGGCAGCACGAAGCGATACTGGTCGCCCGGCCGGCCCTCGTCGACAGTGAAGCTCTGGCGAGTCGTGCCGGCGATCGGCACCGGCAGGATCGGCACCCGTTGCTCCTCGAGCAGCGAGACGATCGTCGCGCCGGTGGGGCCGCCGCTGGGAAACACCGCCATCGCCTGGCCGCCGAGATGCGTCACCACCCGTGCCACGTTGATCCCGCCGCCGCCCGGATCGAAGCGGGGCGCGGTGCATCGCAGCTTGTGCCCGGGGCGCACCTTCTCGGTGCAGGTGGTGACGTCGAGCGCCGGGTTGAGCGTCAACGTCGCGATCGTCATCGGCGCGTCCGGTCCAGCGCGGCGCGCGCGGCGGCGACGATCAGCTCCTGCGGGCGGTTCACGCGGATGCGGTGCCAATGGATCTCGCCGACCGAGCGGCGCGACTGTTCGCGCACCACCGCCTCCGTCGCGTCCGAGGCGTCGTGCGCGCGCGCGGTCACCCGGGCGATCCGGTCGCGTTCGGGCGCCTCCAGCCAGATGCCGGTGAAGGCGGCGCGATAGCGATCGGCCAGCGCCTCGGCCACGTCGCGCTCGCCGCGGCTCATGAACACCGCGTCCAGGATCACGCTGTTGCCGCAGGCGAGGTGATCGTCGGCGGATTCGAACAGGGCCTCATAGGTCTCGTCGTCATTGTGACGCGTGTAATGCCTGGGCGGCAGCCTGGTTTCCGGGCTCACGCCGGCCAGCCGCTTGCGGAACACGTCGGAGCGCAGCACGCGGGCGCCGGGCAGGCGGCCGATCCGGCTGCCGAGCAACCGCGCCAGCGTCGACTTGCCGGTGCCCGAAAGCCCGCCGATCACCACCAGCCGTGGCCGCGCGGGGGCGAGCAGGCTGTCGGCCAGCTCGGCATCGCCGTCCGCGCTCGCGCGCAGCGAGAGATAGAGCGGCAGCAGCGACCAGCCGGCCGCGCCCTGCGGCGCGATATCGAGATAGCGGTTGGCCAGCGTGTTCGCCTCGCCCGCCATGCCGCTGCGCATCACTTCCAGCACGGGCCCCGCGAAATCATGGAGCAGATCCGTCGGCTCGCCCGCCACGGCGCGGACCCGGCCCGCGGCAATGCGGCGGGCGATAGCGTCCTGGTGGCGGGCAAGCTCGGCGCGCTGGGCGTCGCTGGCGGCAGCCAGCGCGAGCGTCTTGCGAAAGGCGGCGCCGTCGCCCTTGGGTGATGCGGCGTGGCGCGCGGCGATATGGTCGGCAACGGCGCGCAGCTGGTCCGTGTCGAGCTCGCCGGCCAGCAGCGCCTCGAAGCTCGGTTCCTGGCTCGCGGCCACCGCCGCCATCGTTCCACCCCCTCGTTCGGATCCTTCGAATCAGCCCCTAGCACGAGTTTTCTGAACGATCTTGGACAAGATCGACCTATCTACCGTGCCGCTGCGCCCGCAAAGGCATCGCGGATCGCCCCGTAGAGCGCCTTGGGCTGATATTCGGCATCATAGGGAGTCGCGCGCTGCCGCGTCCCGTCCCTGCGCGGGGTGAAGCCGTTGAGCCAGGTGAAGCGGTCGCACATTCCCCAGGCGAGCACGTCCCTGAGCTGCGGGTAGGAGAACATGATCTCGAGATAGGCCGCGGCATAGTTGGCGATGATCCCGTCGCGGACCTTCGCATCGGTCGGCAGCGCCTTGTCGTTCACGTCGAATTCGGTGACGGCCAGCTTGTAGCCCATCCCCACCGCGTTATCGAGGAAGCCGCGCCAGGGCTTTTCCTGACGGCTCACCAGCGCCCCCACCGTGGCGCCCCCGGTCAGCCCGATATGCGACTGCACGCCCAGCGTGTCGCAGGGGACGCCGCGCTTGCGGAACCCTTCCAGCAGCTTGAGCACGCCGGTGCGGTGCCCTTCATTGCCCGGCTCCCAGCTCATATAGTCATTATAGACCAGCTCCACCCCCGGCGCATGTTCGCGCGCGGTGTGATAGGCGAAGTCGAGCATGGCCTCGGTCCCGCCGAACGCCCTGGACAGCGACGAGGTGCGCAGCGCGCCCGTACCTTCCTCCACCGTCTCGTTGACCACGTCGAAGCTCACCACCCGGTTCGCATAGAGCTTGCAGAGCGTGCGGATGTGCGTGCCCAGGATGCGCTCGGCTTCCTTTGCGGGCGTGGCGCCGAAATCATGGTCGTTCAGCCATTTCGGAAAATATTGCGTCTTATGCCACAGCAGGGTGTGGCCGCGCATCGCCATGCCGTTCGCCTCGGCATAGTCGAGCATGTCGGAGAAATGATCGAGGTCGAAGGTCTTGGCGTCCGGCCGGACCGCCTGCCATTTGAACTCGTTCTCGGGCACCAGGATGCCGCAGTCGCGCTTGAGCAGCTCGGCATATCTCGGATTGGCGAAGGAACCGCGATCGGCGCCCGGCGGGCTCCAGGAAGAGCAGGAGCCGAAGCGCATTCCCCTGGTCTTCGCCACGGCGTTCAGCCCCTCCGCCGCCTGCGCGACGGCGGGGAAGGGAAGGGCCAGCGCGGCGCCCGCGCCCAGCAACCCACGGCGTGTCAGTTCGATCATCGCAAGCCTCTCCCGCTCACCAGTTGAACAGCGTTCCGTCCTCGAGCCGCGCGACGGGGAGATAGGCGCGCCGATATTCATATTTCGCGGCCAGTTCCTCGTCGATCTCCACGCCCAGCCCGGGCGCGTCGCCCGGATGCATCATCCCGTCCCTGAAGCCATAGGCGTGCGGGAAGACCGCGTCGGTCTTCGCCGTGTGCGGCATCAGCTCCTGGATGCCGAAATTGGGCACCGACAGGCCGAAATGCAGCGCCGCCGCCATGCACACCGGCGACAGGTCGGTCGCGCCGTGGCAGCCGGTGCGCACCTGATGGAGGTCGGCGAACGACGCGATGCGCCGCATATGGGTGATCCCGCCGGCATGGACGATCGTCGCGCGGACATAGTCGATCAGCTGCTCCTCGATCAGCTGCTTGGCGTCCCAGATCGTGTTGAAGATCTCGCCCACCGCCAGCGGTGTGGTGGTCTTCTCGCGGATCAGGCGGAAGCCGGCCTGGTTCTCGGCCGGCGTAGGGTCCTCCAGCCAGAACAGGCGATAGGGCTCCAGCTCCACGCCCAGCCGCGCCGCCTCGATCGGCGTGAGCCGGTGGTGGACGTCGTGGAGCAGGTGCACGTCCCAGCCCAGCACCGCACGCGCCTTTTCGAACAGGGGCGCGACCGAGCGGAGATATTTCTCCGTTGACCACAGGCTCTCCGTCGGCAGCGCGCCGTCCGCCGGCTCGTAGCGCTGGCCCGGCTTGGCGACGCCATAGGTGGATTTGAGCCCCGGCACGCCCGCCTGGAGACGCACCGCCTTATAGCCCTGCTCCACATGCCGCACGGCCTCCGCGATCGTTTCCTCGATCGTCGCGCCATTGGCATGGCCATAGACCATGCAGCCCTCGCGGCTCGCCCCGCCGAGCAGCTGGTAGAGCGGCAGGCCCGCCACCTTCGCCTTGATGTCCCACAAGGCCACGTCCACCGCGGCGATCGCGCACATCGTCACCGGGCCGCGCCGCCAATAGGCGCCCTTGTAGAGATACTGCCAGATATCCTCGATCCGGTGCGCGTCGCGCCCGATCAGGCAGGGGATGACGTGATCCTGCAGATAGGCGACCACCGCCAGCTCGCGCCCGTTGAGCGTGGCGTCGCCGATGCCGGTGGTGCCGTCCGCCGTCTCGATCCTGAGCGTCACGAAATTGCGGTCGGGGCAAGTGACGATCACGCGCGCGGATATGATCTCGGCCATTACGAGCCCTGCTTCCCCTTCCTGTGCGGCGCGTCGTCCCTCGCGCGCCTTCATGCTTGGTAGCGCTACCATTGTTGCCCTGTTACAAGCTTGTCAACGGCGGCGTATGACCGCGCACTGGTAGGAAGAGCGATGCTTCGGAAATTGCTGGCTATTTTGTCTGCGTTTTTGTGTTTCGGCCTTGCGAATCAAGGCCATGCCGAGGACGGATATGATCTCTGGCTGCGCTATCGGCCGCTCGAATCCGCCGCGAGGGCGCGCTACGAACCGCTGATAGCCGGCATCGTCGCGCCCGGCGACAGCCCGACGATCCGGGTTGCCGCCGACGAGCTCCGGCGCGGCTATCGCGGGATGTTCGGCGGGGACCTGCCTGGGGAGGAGGCGGGGCTTCGCGATGGCGCGGTGCTGGTCGTCCGCGCCGGCACGCCGCTGCTGCAGGGGCTCGACCTGCCGTTCGCCCGGCTGGGGGGCGAGGGCTATCTGCTCCGCAGCGCGACCGTGCAGGGCAAGCGCGTGACGATCATCGCCGGCAACAGCGATATCGGCGCGCTCTACGGCGTGTTCCGCTTCCTCGCCCTGCTCCAGGCTGGCCAGCCGATCGACAGGCTCGACATCGTCGACGCTCCCAAGCTCCAGGTCCGCGTCCTCAACCATTGGGACAATCTCGATCGCCATGTCGAGCGCGGCTATGCCGGCCAGTCGATCTGGGACTGGCAGAAGCTGCCGCTGCACAAGGATCCGCGCTACACCGACTATGCCCGGGCCAATGCCTCGATCGGCATCAACGGCACGGTCCTGACCAACGTCAACGCCAATGCCGACATCCTGCGGCCCGACTATCTCCGGAAGGTGAAGGCGCTGGCCGAGGTGTTCCGGCCCTATGGCATCAAGGTCTATCTCACCGCGCGCTTCTCCGCGCCGATCGAGCTGGGCGGGCTCAAGACCGCCGATCCGCTCGATCCCGCGGTCCGCGCCTGGTGGCAGGCGAAGATCGACGAGATCTATGCCGTCATTCCAGATTTCGGCGGCCTGCTGGTCAAGGCCAATTCCGAGGGCCAGCCGGGCCCGGCGGACTATCACCGCACCCATGCCGAGGGCGCCAACATGCTGGCGGACGCGCTCGCCCCGCATCACGGCATCCTGATGTGGCGCGCCTTCGTCTATGCTGCCGAGAATGCCGAGGACCGGCACAAACAGGCCTATACCGAGTTCCAGCCGCTCGACGGCAAGTTCCGCGACAATGTCCTTGTCCAGGTCAAGAACGGCGCGATCGACTTCCAGCCGCGCGAGCCCTTTCATCCGCTGTTCGGCGCGATGCCGAAGACGCCGCTGATGATGGAATTCCAGATCACCAAGGAATATCTCGGCTTCGCCACGCACCTCGCCTATCTCGGCACGATGTGGGAGGAGGTGCTCGAGACCGATACCTTCCGCCCGGCCAGGGGCAGCACCGTGGCCAAGGTGATCGAGACGCCGGTCGATGCCGGCGCTGCCACCGGCATGGCGGGCGTCGCCAATATCGGCAGCGACCGCAACTGGTCCGGCTCGCAGTTCGACCAGGCCAATTGGTACGCCTTTGGCCGCTTCGCCTGGGATCCGGACGCGAAGGCCGAGGCGATCGCGCGCGATTGGGCGCGGATGACCTGGGGCGGCGATCCCGTGGTGACCGGCACGGTGGTCCGCATGATGATGGGCTCGCGCGAGGCGGTGGTCGATTACATGACGCCGCTCGGCCTCACGCACCAGATGGCGACCGGCCATCATTATGGTCCTGGGCCCTGGGTCTCGGATCTCAAGCGGCCCGAATGGAACCCGGTCTATTATGCACAGGCCCGCCCCGACGGCATCGGCTTCGATCGTACCGCCAGGGGCAGCGACGCGCTCGCCCAATATGCGCCGCAGGTTGCGAGGCGCTGGGGCAGCCTGGCGACGGTGCCGGACGAACTGTTGCTCTGGTTTCACCATGTCCCCTGGGACCACCGGATGAAGTCCGGGCGCACGCTGTGGGACGAACTCGTGGTGCGCTACGATGCCGGGGTGGAGCAGGTCCGCCGCATGCAGGCCGATTGGGCGAGGCTGCGCGGCAAGGTCGACGAGACCCGCTGGGCCGAGGTCCGCGATTTCCTGGCGATCCAGCTGGACGAGGCGGTCTGGTGGCGCGACGCCTCGATCGCCTGGTTCCAGTCGATCTCGAAGCGCCCGCTGCCCGAAGGGCACAAGCCGCCCGCGCACGACCTAGATTACTACAAGGCGATCACCACTCCCTATGCGCCGGGGCAGGGGAAATAATTCACTCTCTCCCCTGAAGGGGAGAGAGTGAAACTCAAGGTCTCGCCAATCCTCGCGCCAGATATCGCTTGATATACCGGCGCAGCTGCGGCGTGGGCTCGCCCAGCACGCTGCGATGCTCGGGCGCCAGGTGCGCCGCCGGATCGCCATGTTCCTGGAAGACGAAGGTGTCGAAATATTCGGACCAGGCCGCGCGCCGCTCGGGCGGCAAATAGCTGAGCGCCAGCACCGCATGGATCATCGCGTCGAAGCGCGCATCCTGGTCGGGCGAATCCGGCCACCAGAAGTTCACCAGCACGTTGAACGGTGCGAGCGCCTCCACCTGATGCCACCAGAGCGCCGGGATGTAGATCGCGTCCCCCGGTTCGAGCTCGGCCGTCCGCGCCGCCGCCAGCGCCTCGCGGAAGCGCGGGAAGCGCGCGAAATCGGGGTCGGCCATATCGACCATGCTCAGCGGCTGCCCCGCCACATTGTGATCGAGCGGGCCGATATAGAGGTTCGCCGTCTGGTCGGGCGGGAACAGGGTGAAGCGCCGCTGCCCGGCCGCGACGCAGGCGATATTGTCCGACGCGTCGAAATGGGTGCTGATGCTGGTCCGGTTGCCGATCCAGATGCGCGGCTCGGCGCCCATGCCGAGCAGGGCGGGCAGGGCATTGGCGCCGGCCAGGCCCGGCAGCGCCTGCGTCGTCTCCACTGCGCCGGCATAGACGGCGGGCGCGTCGTCCCGGTCCCGCAATTGCAGCACATAGCGCAGCAGGTCGGCGAACGGCCCCTTGCGCCGCTCGAAATTATAGCCGCGCATGTCCTCGGAATAGAAGAAGCGGCCGCGGATCGCCGGCGGGCCGACAAATGCCTCGGCGAGGGCGCCGCGATCGAAGCCGAGCAGATAGTCGCGCACCGCCTCGTCCGATTGCCCGGCGGCGGCCACCAGCGGCCAGTCCCGCGCCATGCCGCGCAGCACCACGGGCGCATAGTCCTGGATGAGCGTGCCCAATGTGGCGGCGTCCAGCGGCCCCTCGATCTCGCGGATCCGTGCTTCCTCCCGCCTGGGCATTTTTCGCTATCCCGGAAATGCGCTGGTCATATCCGGGTGGTTCGTGTCCCCGGCATGTCCGTGTCGTCGCATGATTTTTCGCTCAATCCGCGTCCCGCCGCCCGCCTTTCGCACCTGGGGCGTGAAGGGGAGCCGCTGCTCTGCCTCGACGGGCTGATGCGCGCGCCCACGGCCCTGGTCGACTATGCCGCGCGCGAGACCCGGTTCGCGCCCGTCCATGGCCCGCAGGGCGGCTATCCGGGCATCCGCGCGCCGGCGCCGCTCGACTATGTCGAGGCGGTGGTCCGCGCGCTCGATCCGGCGGTGCGCGAGGCGTTCGGGCTGGGCGCGGTCCGCCTGGGCCGGGCCGAGTGCAATTTCTCGCTGGTCACGCTCGCGCCCGACGCGCTGGCGCCGTCGCAGCGTGCCCCACACATCGATACCACCGATCCGCTGCAATTCGCCTTCCTGCACTATCTGTGCGGGCCCGAGCTGGGCGGCACCGGCTTCTATCGCCACCGCGCCACCGGCTATGAGGCGATCACGCCCGAGCGCGCGCCGCGCTACGAAGCCGCCCGCGCCGCCGAGCCGGTGCCCGCGCAGGGCTATATCCATGGCGATACCGGGGAATTCGAGCGGATCGCCGCGGTGGACGCCGCGTTCGACCGGCTGCTGGTCTATCGCAGCCGCCAGCTGCATTCCGGGCTGGTTGCCGGCTCCGGTTCGGCCGATCCGCGCCGCGGCCGGCTCACCGCCAACATCTTCCTCACCTATCGCCCGGCCTGAAAAAATCGGCGCCGCCGGCTGGGAACCGGCAGCGCCAGGCTGGGTGTTTCCGTGGATCAGAAGTTGAAGCGCGCGATCGCGGCGAACCGGCGATCGTTCATGTACCAGCCGCGCGGCACTTCCACATATCCCTTCGGGTCGCCGATCTTCGTGATCACCGCCGTGGTGCGGGTGATCTCGTTGGTCAGGTTCGAGCCCTGGACGCCGATCTTGATCTGCGGGGTGATGGTGAAGAAGATCGACGCGTCGAGCTGGCCGGTCGCCTTGTTGATGATCGGGTCGTTCGGCACGATCACGTCGCGAATGGTCAGCACGAAGTCAGACCGCCACGAATAGCTCGCCCGCAGCGACACCGGGCCATAATCGAAGAACGGGGTGATGTTCACCTGGTGCTTCGACAGCCCCTGCAGCGGCAGCAGCGACAGGTCGACCGTGGTGACGCGGCCGGCGGCGACGTCCGGATCGGTCTCCGACAAAGTCGACTGGGGTACCCCCGAACTGTCGATATAGGTGTAGTTCGCCTGCAACCCCAGGCCCTTGAGCGGCCCGGGCAGGAAGTCGAAGGTCTGCTGGTAGCCGACCTCGACGCCCTTGATCTTGCCCTTCTGCGTCGCGTTGATCGGCGTGGTGATCACCACCGGATAGGTCTGGCCGTTGTTGGTCAGGTCCACACGGCGGGTGTTGTTGGTCACCACGCCGTCGAGCACCTTGTAGAAGGCCGACACGGTCAGCGAGCCGACCCGCGAGAAATACCATTCCGCCGTCAGGTCGAAATTGTCGGCCTTTACCGGCATCAGATAGGGGTTGCCGGCAGTGGTGACGCCCTGCAGGCGGAAGCTGCCCGGGATCAGGTTGCCGCTCGAATCGACATTCTGGACCGCGCTCAGATTGGCCTGGAGATAGTTGCGGATATAGCCGGTCTGAGGCGGCGACACGCCCTTGAAATAGGCGGCGCGGAACTGCAGGCCGCCGCCCACCTCGAGCTTGAAGTTCGCGCTCGGCAGCCAATAATCATAGTCGAATTTGACGTGCGACGGGATCAGCGCGCCGTTGACGAAGGCGCGCGCCTGGTCGCGGACCGACTTGTCGAACGAGCAGAAGGGCGAAGCCGTCTGCCCGGACGGCGGCGGCGTGGCGCAGGTCTCGTCGGTCGGCAGCGCCGTGGTGTTGCTGAACGAGATATAGCCATCGGTATTGCGCCTGGTCTTGGTGTAGCGCACGCCGACATTGCCGGTCAGGTGCAGCCCGCCCAGATGCGTGTCGATGCGCGCCATCAGATAGGCGGCATAGTTGCGCTCGCGGATCGGGTTGATCTCGTCGGGCAGGAACGGCGTGCCGGCGATCACGCCGCAGCGATCGGCCAGCGCATTCCAGCCGGCATTGACCACGCGGCCGCCGGCACAGGTGGTCGTGCCCTGCCATTCGCGCGCGATCGCATTGGCATAGCGCACCATCGCGTCATAATCGCTGACGGTGTTGCCCGAATAATAGAGGCGCCCATCGCCGCCGAGCGGGTTGGTCACCTGGCCGCGGAAGAAATTGTTGAAATAATAAGGCGAGTTGGCGTTGAACGGCTGGCCGTCGGTGCGGCTGGCATTGTTGCCGTTCACCGGCATGTCCATCCAGACCGGGCCGTTATTGCCCCATTGCTCGGAGAGCACGCCCCAATTGTAGCGCGAGAAGCGCGACACCTGGTCGCGATCGGCATAGCGCACGCCGCCCTGGATCGACTTCAGGAAGCTGCCCTGGGGCAGCGCATAGTCGAGGTCGAGGCGGAAGGCGTCCGAATTGCCGTCGCTCCGTTCGATATGGTCCATCGCCGCGCGCGGGAAGCTGTTGAACGGATCGGTGAAGCTGGTGTGCCCGGCGCCAAAATAGTTCGGCATATATTGGTTGGGGTTGCCGCCGGCGCGGCAGTCATTGTCCGTGCCCTGCGCGTCCTGCATGTTGGCGGCCGGGCCGCTGCAGACCTGGGGCGGCAGGAAGGCCACGGTCGGGAAGTTCGAGCCGTTCAGCCGGATCGACGCATTCTGATAGGTCGAGTTCCACACCGTGTTGTCGAGCAGGTCGGTGCTCGACTTCACGTGCTGATAGTCGAAGACCACGCCCAGCCGCTCGCTGGCGTTCCACTTCAGGTTGAAGCCGTAATCGTCGGTGACGAGCTTCTCCTGGTGGTCGCGTCGCTGGTTGTTCGATTGCAGGCCGAGCATCGGCACGCGCGGGATCAGGCCGCTGTTGTTCTGGCCGATATTCTGGTCGCCGCGCCAGCCGGTCGGGCCGGTGATGGTGCCGCTCACGAACATGCCGTCGCTGTCGAAGTCGAGCGTGGTGCCCGGCACGCGGCGGGAATCGCCGTTGGACGAGACGTTGTCGGTCGCGATCTCGATCGTGCGCTCGGTCCAGGCCTGGCGCGCGTCGGAGCGCAGGAACTGGGCGACCGCCTCGATGGAGCCGTCATTGCTGCGATATTGGAGCGCGGCCGCATAGCCGTAGCGCTCGCGGTTGAACTCCTGGCGGCCCATCACCGCGCCGCGCGGGAAATAGACCTGGCGCTGGATCGTCGAGCCATTGCCGTTGTTGATGACGTCGCCGTCCGAATAGAGGTTGCGGATGCGGAAGCTCGAGACCTGGAAACGGTCCGACTGGCTCTTCAGCTGCGAATAGGAGAAGTTGCCGAGGATGCCGATCTCGCCGATGCCGGTCTCCCAGCGGTCGCTGACCATGAGCGAGCCGGTCGGCGTCCATTCCTTCTTGTAGTCGCCGTAATTCGCCTCGAGCGAACCGGCGATCACCAGGCCCTTCTTGTTGTCGAACGGCTTGCGGGTGCGCAGGTTGACCACGCCGGCGATGCCGCCCTCGATGCGGTCGGCCGAGGGCGATTTGAACACGTCGACGCCGCCCATCATCTCCGAAGGCACGTCGGCGAAGCTCAGCGAGCGGCCGTTATTGGCGGTGAACGCCTCGCGCCCGTTGAACTCCGAGCGGACATAGGTGAGGCCGCGCACCACGACGCCCGAGCCCTCGACCGAGAAATGGTCGGGGTCGACGCCGGCGGCGAAGCGATTGATCGACACGCCGGGAATGCGCTGCAGCGTCTCGGTCACCGAACGATCGGGCAGGGCACCGATGTCCTCGGCGGTCACCGAATCGACGATCACGTCGGCATTCTTCTTGAGCGACTGGGCGCTCTGCAGCGACTGGCGATAGCCCTGGACGACGATCGTGTCTTCCGTGGTCTGCGCGTCGCCCGAAGCCGGCGCCGCCTGCGTGTCCTGCCCCCAGGCCGGCGCGGCTACCGACAGGCAGGCGAGCGCGGCGGCCGAGACGCCCGCGCGCAGGGCCCCGGTGCGGAACCGGCCCGCCTTGTCGGCATGATGAATAGAATCGTGCTTTCGCATCGCGCTGTCCCCTCCCGTGTTAGCGCTACCATATATTGGCGCGTTTCTTGTTTGGGCCGAACCTAAAGTAGGAGTTATCGAAAGATCAAGCCGTCTTGTGACGTTTCGCTGCAACCCACGGATTTGTGGCTATTTCGCAACGGTTTCGTTGCGTCGCGGCACGAATCCCGCAGCTGCGAAGGAGGGATTCCGGCCTCGAATCGCCCCTGGATACGATTGACGGTTTCAAGACGGGAGCGCTAACATTCGCGACGGAGAGGGGCATCGGAAGCATGCTGGCAGGGCGCATAGTCGTGGTCGGCGGGGGCACCGCGGGGTGGATGACCGCCGCCGCGCTGGCGCACAAGCTCGCCGGCACGCCCGCGCGGATCACCCTGGTCGAATCGGCGGAGATCGGCACGGTCGGCGTCGGCGAGGCGACGATCCCGCACATCCGCCATTTCAACGCGACGCTCGGCATCGACGAGGCCGATTTCCTCGCCGCGACCAGGGGCACCTACAAGCTCGGCATCGAGTTCGTGGACTGGGGCAGCAAGGGCGATTCCTATATCCATCCCTTCGCCGAGTTCGGCGCGCCCATCGGCGGCGTGCCTTTCCACCAGCAATGGTGCGCGGCGCCGGAGGGCGGGGCGTTCGAGGCATATTCGCTGCCCATCCAGGCCGCCCGCCGCGGCCGTTTCCGCCGGCCCGACGGCGATCCCTACAACTATGCCTATCAGTTCGACGCCGGCCTCTATGCGAGGTTCCTGCGCACCTATTCGGAGGCGCGCGGCGTCGTCCGGCGCGAGGGCAAGGTGATCGATGTCGCGCGCGACGGCGAGAGCGGCTTCGTCCGCTCGCTCACGCTCGAGAGCGGCGAGACGCTGGCGGCGGACCTGTTCATCGATTGCTCGGGCTTTCGCGGCCTGCTGATCGAGCAGGCGCTCCATGCCGGCTATGAGGAATGGACGCACTGGCTGCCCTGCGACCGGGCGATCGCGCTGCCCTGCGCCAATAGCGGCCCGATCCCGCCGCTGACCCGCGCGACCGCGCAGGAGGCCGGCTGGACCTGGCGCATCCCGCTCCAGCACCGCACCGGCAACGGCCATGTCTATGCGAGCGGCTTCACCAGCGACGAGGATGCGCTGCGGGTCCTGCTCGGCGCGATCGCCGCCGAGCCGATGGCCGAGCCCAACCGCCTGCGCTTCGTCACCGGCAGGCGGCGCCGGCAATGGGTGGGCAATGTCGTCGCGATCGGCCTGTCCTCGGGCTTTCTCGAGCCGCTGGAATCGACGAGCATCCACCTGATCCAACTGGCGATCGGCCGGCTGCTCGACCTTTTCCCCACCCGCGACTGGGACCCGCTCGACGCGGCCGAGTTCAACCGGCTGATGGCGCTCGAATATGAGCGGGTCCGCGATTTCCTGATCCTGCACTATCACTGCACGCAGCGCGACGATTCCGAATTCTGGCGCCATTGCCGCGCCATGCGCCTGCCGGACTCGCTCGAACACAAGCTCGCCCTGTTCCGCGAGCGCGGCGTGGTGGTCCGGTATCGCGAAGGCACGTTCCTCGAGCCGAGTTGGCTCGCGGTCTATCTCGGCCAGCATGTGACGCCGCGCCACTGCGATCCGCGCGCGGGCGGGGCCGGCGTCGCCGCCGCCATGGCCGCGATGCGGGCCAGGGTCGCCGCGATGGCGGAGGCGATGCCCCTGCACGAAGCCGCATTGGGGATGCCGGCATGATCCGCGGCATCGGCATTGTCGGCGGCGGCGTCGCCGGCTGGATGGCGGCGCTGGCGCTCGTCCGGGCGCTTCCCGGGATCCAGGTCTCGCTGATCGAGACCGAGGGGCCCGACTGGAGCCTGGGGCCCTTCGGCCCGGCCGAGGCCAGCCTGCCGGATTTCCCCGCCTGGCTCGGCGCGCACGGCATCGACGAAGGCGCGCTTCTGCGCGCCGCGCGCGGCAGCTTCTCGCTCGGCACCGCGGTCTCCGGCTGGGCGGCGCGCGAGGCGGATTGGTTCCTGCCCTTCGGCGCGATCGGGGCGCCGCTCGCCACCATCGCCTTCCACCAGCTCGCTGCCCGCATGCGCGAGGCCGGGCAGCGCGTGCGCCTCGCCGATTATTCGCTCGCCGCGATCGCCGCCGCCGCGGGTCGCTTCTCCCGGCCGAGCCCCGATCCGCGCTCGATCCTCTCGAGCTTCGGCTATGGTCTGCATCTCGATCGCGCCGGCCTAGCCGATGCGCTCCGTGCCGCAGCCGGGCTGGAGCCGGCTGGCCGTTTCCGCCGGGCGATCGGCGAGGGGACGGTCGGCGCCGTCGAGCTTCGCGAAGGCGGCCAGGTGACCGCCGATCTCTGGCTCGACTGCTCCGGCCCCGGCGCATCGCTCGCGCGCCGCCTGGACGATCGCTGGGAGGACTGGTCCGCCTGGCTTCCCTGCGATCGCGTCATCGAAACCTGGACCGAGGTGGAAGGCGTGCCGCCGCCCCATGCCCATGCCGGCGCCTTCGAAGCCGGCTGGCAGCGCACCGTGCCGCTGGCCGGCGGGCAGGGTGGGGCGCTCTTCTATGCCGCCGCGCAGCTGCCCGATCAGCCCGGCGCCATTCCGCTCGTCCAGGGGCGCCGCACGGCTGCCTGGACCGGCAATGTCGTCGCGCTCGGCGCCGCGGCGCTGCGGGTCGAGCCGCTCCATGGCTGGAACCTGGCGCTGCTCGCGAACGCGCTCACCCGGCTGGTCGGCCTGCTCCCCGCCGCGCCGGACGGCCCCGAGGCGGCCGAATATAATCGCCTGACCGCGGCGGAGGCCGATAGCGTCCGCGACTTCGCGATCCTCCACTACAAGACCAATGGCCGCACCGGAGAGGCGCATTGGGACGCCGCCCGCGCCATGCCGGTCCCCGAGGCGCTCCGGCGCAAGCTCGATCTCCATGCCAGCCGGGGCCGGGTGCCGCTCGGCGACGAGGAGCTGTTCGGGGCGGACGACTGGATCGCCGCGCTCGACGGCCAGGGCCTGCGTCCGCGCCGTTACGATGCACTGGCCGATGCCATTTCCGAGGCGCGGCTGATCGACCATGCCGGGCGGGTTCGCGCGCTGATCCTCGACGCCGTCCGCGCGATGCCGCATCACGGCGCCATGCTGCGTGCCGAGGGACTGATCGCATGACCGCTCCCGCGCCGATCCGCCGGATCGTCATCGTCGGCGGCGGCACCGCCGGCTGGATGGCGGCCGCCGCGCTCGCCCGGCTGATCCCTGCCGGCGTCTCGGTGACGCTGGTGGAATCGGAAGAGATCGGCACGGTCGGGGTCGGCGAGGCGACGATCCCGCCGATCCGCAACTTCAACGCGCTGCTTGGCCTCGACGAGCACGACTTCCTCCGCCGGACCCAGGGCACGATCAAGCTCGGCATCGAGTTCGTGGACTGGACGCGCGAGGGCCATCGCTATGTCCACCCGTTCGGCGAGTTCGGCTTCGATGTCGAGGGCGTGAAGTTTCACCAGATCTGGCGCAAGCTCCACGCCGGGGGCCGCGCGCGCGCGATCGACGCATACAATGTCTGCGCGCTGGCGATGGCGTCGGGGCGCTACCAGCCGCCGGTCGCCGATCCCGGCTCGATCCTGTCGCGCATGGCCTATGCCTATCAGTTCGATGCCTCGCTCTATGCCCGGTACCTGCGCGCCCATGCCGAGGCGCGCGGCGTCGTCCGGGTCGAGGGCAAGGTCGCGCACATCCCGTTGCGCGCCGAGGACGGCTTCATCGAGGCGGTGATGCTCGAAGGCGATCGCCGCGTCGAAGGCGAACTGTTCGTCGACTGCACCGGCTTCCGCGCGCTGCTGATCGAGCAGGCGCTGGGGGCAGGCTGGGAGAGCTGGGCGCACTGGCTGCAATGCGATCGCGCCGTCGCGGTGCCCAGCGCCAGCCCGGGGCCGGAGATCACGCCCTTCACCCGCAGCACCGCGCACCGGGCCGGCTGGCAATGGCGCATCCCGCTCCAGCACCGCGTCGGCAACGGCCATGTCTATTGCAGCGCCGACATCTCGGACGATGCGGCGCGCAAGACGCTGCTGGCGAACCTCGACGGCGCGCCGCTCCGCGATCCCTTCATCCTCAGGTTCGAGGCAGGCCGTCGCAGGCGGGCCTGGCACCGCAACTGCGTCGCGCTCGGCCTGTCCTCCGGTTTCCTCGAGCCGCTGGAATCCACCAGCATCCACCTGATCCAGTCGGGCATCCACCGGCTGATGGCGCTGCTGCCGGATACCGGCTTCTCGCCCGTGGAGCGCGACGAATATAACCGGCTGGCCGACGTCCAGATGGAGCAGGTCCGCGACTTCGTGATCCTGCACTACCATGCCAATGCGCGGCGGGAGGGCGATCTGTGGCGCCGCGCCCGCGAGATGGCGATCCCGGAGACGCTGGCGCGCAAGCTCGCCTTGTTCCGCAATCGCGGCCGCTTCTTCCGCACCGAGGACGAGCTTTTCGCCGAATCGAGCTGGATCGCGGTGCTGCTGGGGCAGGGGGTGATCCCGGCCGGCTGGGATCCGCTGGCCGACGGGCTCGACGAAGACAAGCTCGCGCTCAGCCTGGAGCGCATCCACGAGATGTTCGCCCGCGCCGCCCGGGCGATGCCGCGCCACGAAGACTGGCTCGCCCGCAACGCGCCCGCAAGGACCCCTGCATGACCGATAACCGCAACATCCGCTCCATCCTGATCGTCGGCGGGGGCACCGCCGGCTGGATGACCGCGGCCACCTTCGCCCGTATCCTCGGCCCCGATTATGCGAAGATCACGCTGGTCGAGTCGGACGAGATCGGCATCATCGGCGTGGGCGAGGCGACCATCCCCCAGATGGCCACCTTCAACCGCATGCTCGGGCTCGACGAGGACCAGTTCGTCCGCGAGACCAAGGGCAGCTTCAAGCTCGGCATCCAGTTCGTGAACTGGGGGCGGATCGGCCATCGCTATTTCCATCCCTTCGGCCGCTACGGGCTCGACATGAAGGGAGTGTCCTTCCACGCTTATTATCTCCGCCTGCGCCAGCTGGGTGAGGCGCCGGAGGTGGACGCATGGTCGCTCCAGGCGATGGCGGCGCGCGACGACAAGTTCATGCGCGGGATCGACGCGGGCAACTCCCCGCTCTCCGACATCGCCTATGCCTATCATTTCGATGCCGGCCTCTATGCGAGGTTCCTGCGCCGCTATGCCGAGGAGCGCGGGGTGGTGCGGCGCGAAGGCAGGATCGTCGATGTGAAGCTGCGCGGGGAGGATGGCTTCGTCCAGTCGGTGACGATGCAGGACGGCAGCGAGATCGAGGCGGATCTGTTCGTCGATTGCTCGGGCTTTCGCGGCCTGATCATCGAGCAGGCGCTGAAGGCGGGCTATACCGACTGGTCGCACTATCTCCCCTGCAACCGCGCCATCGCGGTGCCCTGCGCCAGCGTCGACGCCTGGACGCCCTATACCCGCAGCACCGCGCACAAGGCCGGCTGGCAGTGGCGCATCCCGCTCCAGCACCGGATCGGCAACGGCCATGTCTTCTCGTCGCACCACATGTCCGACGACGAGGCGACGGCGATCCTGATGGCCAATCTCGATGGCGAGCCGCTCGCCGATCCGCGCGTCGTCCCGTTCACCACCGGCCATCGCAACCGGATGTGGGTGAAGAACTGCGTCGCCCTGGGCCTGGCGGGCGGCTTTCTCGAGCCGCTGGAGAGCACGTCGATCTGGCTGATCCAGTCGGGCCTGTCGCGCTTCCTGACGATGTTTCCGGACCGCGACTTCAACCAGGCCGACATCGATCGCTACAACCGGATCATGACGACGGATTACGAGGAGATCCGCGACTTCCTCGTCCTCCACTATCACGCGACGGAGCGCACCGATTCCCCCTTCTGGGACTATTGCCGCACCATGGCGATCCCCGATCGGCTGGCCGAGAAGATGCGCGTGTTCCGCAGCCATGGCCGCGCCTTTCGCGAGAATGAGGAACTGTTCAACGACACCAGCTGGTTCGCGGTGATGCTGGGCCAGCTGATCGAGCCCGGGTCGCACGATCCGGTGGCCGACGCGATGCCCCTCGACGAGACGCGCGCGCGCCTTGCCCATATCCGCGAGGCCGTCGCCAATTCCGCCGCCTACATGCCTAAACACCGCGACTTCATCCGGGAGCATTGCGCCGCATGAGAAGCCTTCCCACCGTGTTCGCCGCGCTGCTCCTCGCCGCGCCCGCTGCCGCCCAGCCGGTCGCGACCTTCTCCGGCTTCTCCACCAGCGGCAGCGACGCGGTGGACCGCATGACGGTCCGCCCCGGCGAATATGCCAACCCGATCCTCCGTGGTTTCTACCCCGATCCCAGCGTCACTCGGGTGGGGAAGGACTTCTACCTCGTCACCTCCACCTTCGGCTGGTTCCCGGGCATCCCGGTCTTCCACAGCACCGATCTCGTTCACTGGACCCAGATCGGCAACGCGATCGACCGGCCGGACATGCTCGACTTCAAGCAGCTCGGCCTCTCGCGCGGCGTGTTCGCGCCGTCGATCCAGGCGCGGGACGGAATCTTCTATCTCCTCAACACCTGCGTCGATTGCGGCGGCAATTTCCTGCTCACCGCGCGGAACCCTGCCGGCCCCTGGTCCGACCCGGTCTGGCTGCCCGAGCTGGAGGGTGGCATCGACCCTTCGATGTTCTTCGACGAGGACGGCCGGACCTGGGTGGTCAACAACGGCCCGCCCGAAGGCGCGCCGCTCTACCAGGGCCACCGCGCCATCTGGATCCAGGAGTTCGACCGCAAGGCGCTGAAGACCTTCGGCCCGCGCAAGGTGCTGGTGAACGGCGGTGTCGATCTGTCGAAGAAGCCGATCTGGATCGAGGGGCCGCATATCTTCAGAAAGGACGGCTGGTATTATCTCAGCTGCGCCGAGGGCGGCACCGCCGAGGGGCACAGCCAGGTGATCCTGCGCTCGAAGTCGGTCACCGGCCCTTATGAGGCGTGGAGCGGCAACCCGATCC
Source organism: Sphingomonas sp. CBMAI 2297 (assembly GCF_029870595.1). GTDB lineage: Bacteria > Pseudomonadota > Alphaproteobacteria > Sphingomonadales > Sphingomonadaceae > Sphingomonas. The sequence goes on along the minus strand of NZ_JAPDIR010000003.1, from coordinate 180,501 downwards.
TCACCCAGCGGGACCTGCCGCGCGACCGGCCGAACCCGATCACCTCCGCCGGCCATGCCCAGCTCGTCACCACACCCGATGGCAAATGGTGGGCGACCTTCCTCGCGGTGCGGCCGTACGAAGGCGATTTCTACGCCACCGGGCGCGAGACCTTCCTGCTGCCCGTGGAATGGCGGGGCGGCTGGCCGGTGATCCTGCCGCCCGCCACGCCGATCCCCTGGGTCCATGCCCGTCCTCCGTTGCCCCGCGGCACGGGGGCGGAGCCGATCAACGGCATCTATGCCAGGCTCGACTCGTTCAATGGGCCGACGCTGCCGTTCGACTGGATGATGCTGCGCAACCCGCGCGAGCGCTGGTATGCGCTCGGCCAGGACGGCCTCCAGCTCACCGCTCGCCCGGTCGGGCTGGGCGACAACGGCAACCCGTCGTTCCTCGCCCGCCGCCAGCAGCACCAGAATGGCAATGCCGAGACCCTGGTGCGGTTCGCGCCGCAAAAGGACGGCGACCGCGCCGGCCTCGTCGCCTTCCAGAACGACGATTACTGGTTCTTCCTCGGCGTGAAGCAGGTCGGCGGCAAGGCGCTGCTCACCGTCGACCAGCGCGAAGGGCCGGGCAGTCCGAGGCTCGGCAAGACGCTGTTCAGCGCCGCCGCGCCCGCCGGCCAGCTGCGCCTGCGCGTTGACGTGCGGGGCCGCAGCTATGCCTTCAGCTATGCCGCGCCCGGCACGAAACCGGTCTGGAAGCAGCTCGGCACGGTCGAGACGGACAGCCTGACCACCAAGGTGGCGGGCGGTTTCGTCGGTTCGGTCTTCGGGGTGTTCGCGGGGCGGGGGGAGTGAGGGATTCCCGCCGCCTTCCCCTCCCTGAAAGGGAGCGGAGATGGCCGGCCTTCCTCCTTGTCCCCCTCCTTGCCGCTGCCCCGCCGCAGGAAGCGCCCGCTCAGGACATCCCGATCAGCCTCAACCAGCTGGGCTTCGAGCCCGGTGATCCCAAGACCGCGATCGTCGAGGCGGACGGCGCCCCGCGCGACTGGCAGCTGATCGATGCGGCCGGCAAGGTGCTGGCCAGCGGCAAGGCCTGGCCCTTCGGCCCCGATGCCGCCTCGGGCGCGCCCGTCCAGCGTATCGATTTCTCGCGCTTCGGCGTGCCCGGCCGGGGCTATCGCATTCGCGTGGGAACCAGCGAGAGCGCGCCCTTCGCCATCGCCCCGAACCTCTACCGCCCGCTCGCCCGTGACGCGCTCATCTTCTTCTACCATCAGCGCGCCGGCACGCCGATCGAAGCGCGCATCGTCGGGGCGAAATGGGCCCGTCCCGCCGGCCATGCGCGCGAGGTGGCGAAATGCTTCGCCGGCAAGGACGAGCGTGGCACCGAATGGGCGGGCTGTCCCTACACGCTCGACGTCACCGGCGGCTGGTACGATGCCGGCGACCACGGCAAATATGTCGTCAATGGCGGCATATCGCTCTGGACGCTGCTCGCCGCGCACGAGCGCAATCCCGGGGCGCTCGCCCAGGGAAGCGGCCCCGCGCCGGGCCTGCTCGCCGAAGCGCGCTACGAGATGGAGTTCCTGCTCCGCATGCAGGTGCCGGACGGCACCCGGCTGCGCGTCCCCGTCGGCAAGCCGGAACCGGCGCCCGGCAGGGCCGCCCGGGAAGCTTCCCAAGCACCCTTTGCCGAGATCGACGCCTCGGGGATGGCGCATCAGAAGGTGGCGGACGCCAGGTGGACCGCGCTGCCCATGCCGCCCCAGGACGACACGCAGGAACGGCTGCTCTATCCCCCCACCACCGCCGCGACGCTCAACCTTGCCGTCACCGCCGCGCAATGCGCCCGCATCTGGAAAGGGATCGACGCCGGTTTCGCTGCCCGCTGCCTGAGCGCCGCCGAACGCGCCTTCGCCGCCGCCGGGCGCAATCCGGAAGTCTATGCCACCGGCAGCTTCACCGGTTCGGGCGGCTATGGCGACATGGACGTGTCGGACGAATTCTACTGGGCAGCGGCCGAGCTGTTCGTCACCACCGGCAAGCCGGAATATCATCAGGCGGTGACGGCTTCTCCGTACCTCACCGCGCCCGTGGGCGAGCCCGGCTGGCCGCAGGTCGCCACGCTCGGCACCATCACGCTGGCGACGCGCCCTTCCGCACTGCCTCAGGCCGAAGTGCGGCGCCTGCGCGGCCTGCTGGTCGCCGCCGCCGATCGGTTCCTCGCCGATGCGGCGGGCAACGGCTATCGCATCCCCTATCTCGCCACCGGCTATCCCTGGGGCTCGAACGGCGCGCTGCTCAACCGCGCGATGGTGCTGGGCATTGCCGGCGATCTGACCGGCAACCCGAAGTACCGGGCAGGGGTGATCGATGCGATCGACTATATCCTTGGCCGCAATCCCAATTTCACATCCTATGTCAGCGGCCATGGCCTGTTCTCGATGCGCAACCCGCATCACCGCTTCTGGGCGCCCGCGCTCGACCCCGCCCTGCCGGGCCCGCCGCCCGGCACGCTCTCGGGCGGGCCCAACTCGACGGCGATGGTCGATCCGGTGGCGGCGAAGCTGAAGGGACATTGCGCGCCGCAGCGCTGCTGGGCGGATGATGTCCATGCCTATGCGCTCAACGAAGTCGCGATCAACTGGAACGCGCCGCTGCTGTGGGTGGCGATGTGGTTGGGTGCGTAGTCAATTCCTCCCCCGCTGCGCGAGGGAGGATCTTCGTCTCACCGCACCGTCAGCGTGGTGCTCTTCAGGTCCACCGAGTTCGGGCCGGCCGAGATGGTGAACGTGCCCGGCTCCACCACGCGCTTCATCTGCACGTTCCACAGCGACAGGTCCCTGGGCGTCAGCTCGAACGACACGGTCTTCCGCTCGCCGGGCTGCAGCGTCACGCGCTGGAAGCGCTTGAGCTCGATCAGCGGCCGGGTCACGCTCGCCTCGTCGTCGCGCACATAGAGCTGGACGACTTCGTCGCCGGCGCGCTTGCCGGTATTGGCCACGTCCACCTTCACCGTCACCTTGTCGGCGACTCCGATCGTGCCCGCGCCCAGCACCGGCGCACCGATCTCGAAGGTCGAATAGGAGAGGCCATAGCCGAACGGATAGAGCGGCGTCGTGTCGCCGAACAGATAGCCGCGCCGCGCGGTCGGCTTGCGGTTATAGTAGATCGGCAGCTGACCCACGCCGCGCGCGATCGACACGGGCAGCTTGCCGCCCGGGTTGAAGCGGCCGAACACCACATCGGCCAGCGCGTTGCCGGTCTGCTCGCCCAGATACCAGCCCTCGATCAGCGCCGGCGCCTTCTCGGCCAGATAGTTCACCGCATAGGGCCGGCCGTTGAGCAGGATCACCACCACCGGCTTGCCCAGCGCGAAGATCTCGCGGGCGAGCTGGTCCTGCGGCCCGGGCAGGTCGAGCGTGTCGCTGTCGCCCAGATGCTCGTCGGCCCAGGCCTCGCGGCTCAGCGCCTCGTTGCCGCCCAGCACCATCACCACGACATCGGCATCCTTCGCCGCCGCCACCGCGTCGGCGCGCAGCCTGTCATTGGTCGCGGCATCGGTGCGCGTCACCTTGTCCTGCGCCCAGACGCGCCCTTCGGTCAGCCGCACGCCTTCCGAATAATCGACCTGGAACTTGCCCTTGCCCTCGGCCTGCATGGCCTCCAGCACCGAGACGACATGGTTCGGCACGTCCGAATAGCCGCCGATCGGCGTGTCCTTCGCATGGGTGCCGATCACTGCCATCCGCTTGATGCCGGCGGCGTCGAGCGGGAGGAGGCCGTTCGCGTTCTTGAGGAGGACGACCGATTCCCGCGCTGCCTGGCGCGCCAGGGCGATCGCCTCGGGCGTGTTGGTCCGCCTCGCCGCCAGCTTCACATCGGCATAGGGATTCTCGAACAGTCCGCCCTCGAACTTCATCTCGAGCACGCGGCGCACCGCATTGTCGATCTGGCCCTGGCTCACCTTGCCCTCGCGGACGAGCTGGACCAGGAAGTTGAAGCCCTCGCCGTCCGGCGTCTCGACGTCGACGCCCGCATCGATCGCGCGCGCGCCGGCGTCCTTCACGTCCTTGAACATCTTGTGCCGGGTCACGAGCTCGCGGACCGCGAAATAATCGCTCACCACTGCGCCCTTGAAGCCCCATTCGCCGCGCAGCACGTCGTGCAGCAGCCATTTGTTGGCGTGGCTCGGGATGCCGTCGATCTCATTGTAGCTCGCCATCACCGCGCGCACCGGCAGCTGCGTCACTGCGTTTTCGAAGGGCGGGAAGAAATCCTCGCGCAGCGTGCGCTCGCCCAGCGAGGCGGGGCCGACATTGGTGCCGTTGTCCGGCTGGCCGTGCCCGGTCATGTGCTTCAGCGTGACGAACACCTTGTCCCTGGCCAGCGGCAGCGTGGTGCCCTGGAAGCCGCGGATCGCCGCCAGCCCCATTTCCGAGACGAGATAGGGATCCTCGCCATAGGTCTCCTCGATGCGGCCCCAGCGCGGATCGCGCGCCACGTCGACCACCGGCGCCAGCACCAGATTGGCGCCGCGGGCCCGCGCCTCGGCGGCGGCGACCGAGAAGACCTTCTCCAGCAGGCCCGGATTCCAGGTGGAGGCGAGGGCGATCGACTGGGGGAAGCTCGTCGCGCCGGGGGCGACCAGCCCGTGCAGCGCTTCCTCGTGCATGATCATCGGAATGCCCAGCCGGGTGCGCTCCATCGACCATTTCTGCGCGGCGTTGATATAGGTCGCGGTCTCCACCGGGCCGCGATTGGCCGCCACATCGGCGCCGGCATTGGCGGTGCCCGCGGCCACGCCCTTGCGGTCGGACGGGCGCGAGATCATGCCCAGGCCGTTGGGGAAGGCAGCACTCGCCCTGGCCGGATCGAAATCGCCCGCCGGCGTCTGGATCGCGTCCTTCTTCAGCCAGATCGCGACCAGCTGCGCCACCTTCTCCTCCAGCGTCATCCGGCCGAGCAGATCGTCGACCCGCGCATCGATCGGCTGGCCGGCGTCCTTGTAGAGCGGGCGCTCCGTCTTGCCGTCCGCCCTGGCGGCCTGGGCGAGCGCCGCGGGGGCAATGGCGGGGGTCAGCGCCGTGGCGGCGATGGCAAGCGCGGCGATGCGGCGGAAATTGCGCACGTTCCTCTCCTCTGGGTCGCGGCGCTCGGGCGCCGGCTGGTTCCGGTTATGGTAGCGCTATCACTATCAGTCGGAATCCGTAACGGTCAACCGGGTCACGCCGATTGCATTTGTGCTAATCGCGGCATATCCCCGAAACGATGAGCAGACCCAGCCGCAGAAGCCGAGGCACGGTCACCGTACAGGACGTCGCGCGCGCCGCCGGCGTTTCCGCGATGACGGTCTCGCGCGTGGTCAATGGCGGATCCAATGTCAGGGAGACCACCCGCCAGGCGGTTCTCGAGGCGATCGCGACGCTGAACTATTCGCCCAACAGCGCCGCGCGCAGCCTGGCGGCGGGCGAGGCGACCCAGATCGGCCTGCTCTATTCCAACCCCTCGGCGGCCTATCTCTCGCAATTCCTGATCGGCGCGCTCGCCGCCGCCCGCCGCGCCGGCTGCCACCTGGTGCTCGAGGCCTGCGAAGGCGAGCGGGCGGACGAACAGGCCGAGGCGACGCGCCAGTTCGCCTCCACCAGCGTCGAGGGCGTGATCCTGCCGCCGCCGCTGTCCGAGGCTGCGCCGGTCCGCGCGGAGCTGGAGACTGCGGGCATCCCCTGGGTCTCGGTCGCGATGGGCCTGCCGCCCGAGCGCAGCCTCAACGTGCGCATCGACGATGCCGCCGCCGCCGCCGCGATGACCCGGCACCTGATCGATCTCGGCCATCGCCGGATCGGCTTCATCCGCGGCAACCCGAACCAGACCAGCTCCGCCGAGCGCCATCGCGGCTTCGTCGAGGCAGTGGAGGCCGCCGGGCTCGACGTGCAGGCGATGCCGGTGGAGCAGGGTTATTTCACCTTCCGCTCGGGCATCGTCGCGGCCGAGCGGCTGCTCGACCGCAAGGATCCGCCCACCGCGATCTTCGCCTCGAACGACGACATGGCCGCGGCCGCAGTGGGCGTCGCCCATCGGCGCGGGCTGCACGTGCCGCAGGACATCAGCATCGTCGGCTTCGACGACACCTCGCTCGCCACCACAATGTGGCCCGAGCTCACCACTGTCCGCCAGCCGATCGCCGCCATGGCGGAGAGCGCGCTCACTCTGTTGCTCGCCCGGCTGCGGGCCCACCGTGCCGGCACCACCGACAAGCTGGAGGAGCAGGTGCTCGACCATGAGCTGATCCTGCGCGAATCCTCCGGTCCCCCTCCGGGGGCCTCGGCACTCAGGCCGGCGCCCGCGAAGAAGGGCTGGCGGTGATCTGAGCCCCTCCTTCCGGGGAGGGGAGTGGAAGGGGCTTGGCCCCCGGCCCAAACCGGTCCAGCATGACAACGCGGGACAGAGTCTCCGGCGGAAGCAACCCTACTTGCTTTTCCCCTCGGATCGCGTCACCGTTACCGCTAACAATGCCGCCGGACGGGCGCGATGGAGGGGATAGAGCGAATGAATGATACGGCGCAAAGGGCCAATATGGGCCTGATCGGCGCCATCGTCGCGGTGGCGACGATCGGCGGCCTGCTCTTCGGCTATGACAGCGGCGCGGTGAACGGCACGCAGGAGGGGCTCAAGGCTGCCTTCGCGCTGGACGAGGCCGGGCTCGGCTTCACGGTCGGCTCGCTGCTGATCGGCTGCGTGTTCGGCGCCTTCTTCGCCGGCACGCTCGCCGATGCGATGGGCCGCCGCAACGTGATGCGCCTGGCCGCATTGCTCTTCCTCGGCGGCGCGCTGGTCCAGGGCTTCGCGCACGATCACACGATCTTCGTCATCGCCCGCATCATCGGCGGCGTTGCGGTCGGCGCCGCCTCGGTGCTGTCGCCCGCCTATATCTCCGAAGTCGCCCCCGCCAACATCCGCGGCCGGATGACGACGGTGCAGCAGATCATGATCATCTCGGGCCTCACCGCCGCCTTCGTGGTGAACTATTATCTCGCCCAGGCCGCCGGCAGCTCGCTCGGCCATCTCGGCGGGATCGAGGCCTGGCGCTGGATGTACCTGATGCAGGCGATCCCGGCCGCGGTGTTCTTGGTCGCGCTGTTCTTCATTCCGGAGAGCCCGCGCTATCTCGTCGCCAAGCAGCGCAATCCCGAAGCGCTCAAGGTGCTCACCAGCCTGTTCGGCGCGACCGAGGGCGGGCTCAAGCTCGCCGAGATCCAGGCCAGCTTCTCGACCGATCACCGGCCGCGCCTGGCCGACATCTTCGCGCCCGGGGGCTTCCTCGGCATCCGCGCGATCGTCTGGGCGGGCCTGTTGCTCGCGGTGTTCCAGCAGCTCGTCGGCATCAACGTGATCTTCTATTATGGCGCCACCCTGTGGCAGCTCGCCGGCTTCACCGAGAATGACGCGCTGCTGATCAACATCGTCTCGGGCGCCGTTTCGATCGCCGCCTGCTTCATCACCATCGCGGTGATCGACCGGATCGGCCGCAAGCCGCTGCTGCTGATCGGCTCGGCAGGCATGGCGGTGACCCTGTTCGTGATGGTCTATGCCTTCAGCCAGGGCACGCTCGACCCCGCCGGCAAGCTGGTGCTGACCCCGCAGATGGGCATGGTCGCCGTGATCGCCGCCAATCTCTACGTCATCTTCTTTAACGTCAGCTGGGGCCCGGTGATGTGGGTGATGCTGGGCGAGATGTTCCCCAACCAGATCCGCGGCTCGGCGCTGGCGGTCTGCGGCTTCGCGCAATGGGGCGCCAACTATGTCATCGCCCAGACCTTTCCGAGCATGGCGAAGTGGAGCCTCACCGGCGCCTATACCTTCTACGGCGTCTGCGCGGTGATCAGCTTCTTCCTGGTCCAGAAGTTCATCCACGAGACCAAGGGCAAGGAACTGGAGGCGATGGAAGGGTGACCCTTCAAATCCTCCCCTGTTACGGGGAGGGGGACCAGCCGAAGGCTGGTGGAGGGGGCTCTCCACCAGCCATGTCCTTCGCGGAGAGCCCCCTCCACCCCCGCTTCGCGGCGGTCCCCCTCCCCGTGCCGGGGAGGATCGAGAAGGAAATATGACCCGCACCCCCGTCCGCCCCTTCCGCTCGCGCGAGTGGTTCGCAGCGCCCGGCCGTGCCGACATGGCGGCGCTCTATCTCGAGCGTTTCATGAACTACGGCATCACGCCCGAGGAGCTGACCTCGGGCAAGCCGATCATCGGCATCGCGCAATCGGGCAGCGATATCGCCCCCTGCAACCGCATCCATCTGGAGACGGTGAAGCGCGCCCGCGCCGGCATCCTGGCGGCGGGCGGGGTGCCGATGGAGTTTCCGCTCCATCCGATCTTCGAGAATTGCCGCCGGCCGACGGCAGCGCTCGATCGCAACCTCGCCTATCTCGGCCTGGTCGAGATCCTCAACGGCTATCCGATCGATGCGGTGATCCTCACCACCGGCTGCGACAAGACCACCCCTTCGTCCCTCATGGCCGCCTCCACCGTCGACATTCCGGCGATCGTCCTGTCGGGCGGCCCGATGCTCGACGGCTGGCACGAAGGCGAGCTGGTGGGCTCCGGAACGGTGATCTGGCGTAGCCGCCGCAGGATGGCCGCGGGCGAGATCGACGAGGCCGAGTTCCTCCGCCGCGCGATGGAGAGCGCACCCTCGTCGGGCCATTGCAACACCATGGGCACCGCCTCGACGATGAACAGCATCGCGGAGGGGCTCGGCATGTCGCTCCCCGGCTGCGCGATGATCCCGGCGCCGTATCGCGAGCGCGGCCAGATGGCCTATGAGACCGGCAAGCGCATCGTCGAGATGGCCTATGAGGACCTGCGCCCCTCCCGGATCCTCACCCGCGATAGCTTCCTGAACGCGATCCGGCTGCTCACCGCGATCGGCGGCTCCACCAACGCGCAGCCGCATCTCGACGCCATGGCTCGCCATGCCGGCATCGAGATCACGCCGGACGACTGGCGCGCCGGCTATGACCTGCCGCTAGTGGTCAATATGCAGCCGGCGGGCGAATATCTTTCCGAGCGCTTCCACCGGGCCGGCGGCATCCCCGCGGTGCTGACCGAGATGCTGGCGAACGGCGCGCTGAACGGCGATGTGATGACCTGCACCGGCAAGACGCTCGCCGAGAATGTCGCCGGCCGTGCCGTCACCGATCGCCAGGTGATCTTCGAATGGGACCGGCCGCTCAGGCAAAAGGCCGGCTTCCTCGTCCTCTCGGGCAACCTGTTCGACATGGCGATCATGAAGACCAGCGTGATCTCCGAGGATTTCCGCGCCCGCTACCTCTCGCGCCCCGGCCGGGAAGGCGTGTTCGAGGGCCGGGCGATCGTGTTCGACGGCTCGGACGATTATCACCACAATATCAACGATCCGGCGCTGGACATCGACGAGAATTGCATCCTCGTCATCCGTGGCTCGGGCCCGATCGGCTGGCCGGGCTCGGCGGAAGTCGTCAACATGCAGCCGCCCGATCACCTGATCCAGCGAGGCATCATGAGCCTGCCCACGCTGGGCGACGGCCGCCAGTCGGGCACGTCGGACAGTCCCTCGATCCTCAACGCCTCGCCGGAGAGCGCGGCGGGCGGCGGCCTGGCCTGGTTGCGCACCGGCGACACGATCCGCATCGACCTGAATGCCGGCACCTGCGATGCGCTGGTCGCGCCGGACGAGATCGCCCGCCGCAAGGCCGAGCCCGCCCCGCCGATCCCGGAGAGCAATACGCCCTGGGAGGAGATGTATCGCGAGAAGGTCGGCCAGCTGGGCGAGGGCGGAGTGCTCGATTTCGCGCTGAAATACCGGCGGACGAGCGAGAAGGTGCCGCGGCACAATCACTAGCCCAAATTCCTCCCCCTCCGGGGGGAGGAATGAGGTAGGGACTTCGCCATGCACCCGCTCGACAATCCCGCCTGGTCCGCGCTCTGTTCCCGCCAGCAGCATCTCGCGCGCGGCGCGGGGCTCGCCCAGCGCTATGACGGCGACTATGCGACTTTCGCCACCGTGGTGAACCACGGCTACGAACCGCTGGCGGCGCTCGGTGCGCTGGTTGCCCGCACCGGGCCGGCGATCGTGCTGGAGAAGGACCCGCTGCCTCCCGTCCCGGACGCGATCGTCCTGAAGCACCGCATGGGCGTCCAGATGGTCGCGGAGCATCCCGCGCCCGCCGATCCCGATTTCGCCTTTCTCGAACTGGGTGACGCCGACGCGGCCGAGATGCTGGCGCTCGCCCTGCTCACCGAGCCCGGGCCCTTCTTCGCTCGCACCCATCAGCTTGGCGGGTTCATCGGCATCCGGCACGAGGGGCGGCTGATCGCGATGGCGGGCGAGCGGATGAAGCCGCGCGACTTCACCGAAGTCAGCGGCGTGTGCACCCATCCCGATTTTCGTGGCCTGGGCCTTGCCGGCAAGCTGATGCGGGTGGTCGCCGCCCGGATCGTGGCGCGCGGGGAAATACCCTTCCTGCACGCCTATGCGGACAATGCGTCGGCCATCGGCCTGTACGAGCGCCTCGGCTATCGCCACCGCATCGATGTGAACGTGACGGTGCTGGGGCCGGCCTGACGTTCTGAGCGGCACCTTCTCTCTCCCCGGGGAGGGAGAGGGCCAGGGTCAGGATTCAATCGGCAGACTCCGTCATCCCTTCCTCGTCATCCCCGCGCCGGCGGGGACCCAGGGCCAGAGGCAAGGTGGGCGAGGCTCGTCTTGCCGTTTCCGGCAAGCCTCCGCGCGATTGCTTCGAACATCCCCTATCACCCTATGACGGGGGTCTGCTACGGTCTCCTGATCGCTGGGCAGCGGAGCCATTGCTCAATCGCTATCGCCCTCGGCCCCATGGCCGATGTCGATCAGCGCGGTGAGCACGTCGCGGGCGTGGCGGATCTTCTCCGCGCCCATCCGTGCGGCCAGCTCGGCATCGATCGCCATGCGCGCGGCGATCTGCGTGTCGGCGGCGGCGCGGCCGCGCTCGGTCAGCGTCACCGTCAGCCGGCGCCGGTCCGCCGGGTCGACCTGCCGGTCGAGATAGCCGCGCAGCACCAGCGCATCCACCAGCTGGCCGGCCGCCTGTTTGCTCACCCGCAGCTCCCGGATGATCTGGGCGAGGGGCGCCTCGCCCAGCGCCAGCGCGCCGATCACATAGAGCCCGTTGCCGGGGATGTCGTCATGGCCGCTCGCTACCAGCGCCGCCCGCATCGCGGCGCCATAGGTGTGACGCGCGTGGCGCAGCAAGGCGGGCAGGGGAATTGGAAGGGAGGCTTGGTCCGTCATAAGGGACATTTACAGTCCCAATTCTAGATAGTCAATATTATTGACTATAATTGCCTTTCTTCGGGGCTCGCATCTGCCAGGCATGTTGCAGTTCAGCCAATCCTCCCCGCCGGGGCTCAGGCGCCTTCCTGGATCAGCGCGCCGGCCACGCCGGGCACCGAGACGCGAAAGGCGAACAGGTCCCCCGCCTGCGGGGTCGCCGCCTTCTCCGCCGGGGAGAGGTGCTTGTTGGCGGTGGTCGCATAGACCGTTCGCAGATCGGGCCCGCCAAAGGCGATCTTGGTGATCGCATCGACGGGAAACGGCACGGTCTCCAGCAGTTCCCCGGAGGGAGCGTAGCGGCGCACCGCCGATCCCTTGTAGAGCCCCACCCACAGGCAGCCTTCCGCGTCCACGGTCGGCCCGTCGGGATAGCCCTGCTCGTTGGGGATGCGGGCGAATTCCCGCCGGTTGGCCAGGCTGCCGTCCGTGGCCAGGTCACAGGCATGGATCACGCCGCCCAGCGTATCGATATGGTAGAGCGTCCGCCCGTCGGGGCTCACCGCCGGGCCGTTGGTGATCGCGGCGAAGGGGCTCGCGGCGATGCAGCGGCCATCCGCCGCCAGCCGGTAGATCGCGCCGGTATCGGCGGCCTCGCTGTCGTCCATCGTGCCGAACCATAGCCGGCCGGCGGGATCGACGGTGGCGTCGTTCAGCCGGTTTCCCGGCCTTTCCGGTTCGGGATCGACCAGGTGCGCGAAGCCGCCGCCAGCCGGATCGAACCGGGCAAGCCCGGTCTGCAGCCCCGCGACGAAGCCGCCGCTCGCCACGGGCAGCACGAAGCCCACCTGGCCGGGCGCGCTCCAGCTGCGCCTGTCGCCCGTCGCGGGATCGTAGCGATGGATGGCGTGGCCCTTGATGTCGACGAACCACAGGGCGGCGTCGCGCGCCACCCAAACCGGCCCTTCGAGCAGCGGCGCGGCGAGCGACCAGACACTTGCCGGTGCCGAGGTCACCACGCCCATCGCTCAGCGCCAGCCCGCGTCGACGAAATATTCGTGGCCGGTGATCAGCCGTGCGTCGTCCGAGGCGAGGAACAGCGCCATCGCCGCGATGTCGTCGGGCACCAGCCGGCCCTTCAGGCACTGGGCCTTGACGATCTCCGCCTCGCCCTCGGGCGTGTACCATTTCATCTGGCGCGGGGTCTTCACATTGCCGGGCACGATGCAGACCGAGCGGATATTGTCGGGGCCCAGCTCGCGCGCGAAGCTGCGGGTCAGGCCCTCGATCGCGGCCTTGGCCGTCTGGTAGAGCGTCAGCTCCTCCAGCGCGAGATGCCAGGAGATCGAGCCCAGGTTGATGATCACGCCGGCGCCCTTGGCCTTCATCCCCGGGATCACCGCCTGGGCGCAGAAGAACAGGTGCCGCAGGTTCACGTTGAGCCGGTTTTCCCAGTATTCTTCCGTGACTTCCTCGATCGTGTGGCGATCGTCGTTCGCGGCGTTGTTCACCAGGATGTCGAAGCTGCCGAAATCCTCGATCAGCCGCGCGATCCGGGCCTTGGCACCGGCCACGTCGGTCAGGTCGACATGCTCGTAGACCGGCGGCTGCCCCAGGCCGGCGAGGCCGGCGATCAGCGCCTGCGACTCCGTATCGGCGATGTCGAAGAAGGTGACGTCGCAGCCCTGGCGGACAAAGCCCTCGACCATGCCGGCGCCGATGCCCGATCCGCCGCCGGTGATCAGCACGCGCTTGCCCTTCAGGCTCGGATAGAGGGCGCGCTGATCGCGAGTGAGCGGCACGTGCATGGGATCAGCTTCCGACATGAGAACAGGGCACCTTGGAATAGCGTTTAATTTGTCCGAGTAAATCGCTCACAGCAGGCCGCGGCCCGCCAGGTTGCGCATCAGCTCGCGGATGCCGAACGTCCAGGGCGCGGCCGCCTTGGAGGTGGTGACGCGGTTGGCGAGGGTGCCGAGCTTCGGGCTCGAGATGCGCACCAGGTCGCCGTCCTTGTGGGTGAAGCCGCGGCCCGGATGGTCGCGATCCTGGATCGGGGCGAACAGCGTGCCGAGGAACAGCGCGAAGCCGTCCGGATATTGATGCTCGCTCAGCGCCTGGCGGACCAGCTCGGTGGGATCGCGGCTGATCTGGCTCATCTTGTTGGTGCCCTCCAGGCGATAGCCCTCGGGTCCGTCGATGACCAGGTCGATCTCGGCGGCGCGGACATCGTCCATGGTGAAGCCATCGTCGAACAGGCGGATGAACGGCCCCAGCGCAGTCGAGGCGTTGTTGTCCTTGGCCTTGCCCAGCAGCAGGGCGCTGCGTCCCTCGAAGTCGCGCAGATTGACGTCGTTGCCCAGCGTCGCGCCCCGGGGCGTGCCGTGCCGGTCGACGATCAGCACCACTTCGGGCTCGGGATTGTTCCAGTCGCTGTCCGAGCGCACGCCGATGTCCGCTCCCCAGCCGACCGCGGAAAGCACGGGCGCCTTGGTGAACACTTCGGCATCGGGGCCGATCGCGACCTCGAGATATTGCGACCACATGCCTGCCTCGATCAGCGCGGCCTTCAGGCTCGCCGCCTCGGGGCTGCCGGGAACGACCGCGCGGATGCCCGAGCCGATCCTGGCCTCCAGGTCGCCGCGGATCGCCGCCGCCTTGTCGGCATCTCCGCGGGCGCGCTCCTCGATCACCCGCTCGATCGCCGAGAGCGCGAAGGTGACGCCGCAGGCCTTGACGCATTGCAGGTCGATCGGGGCGAGCAGGACGGGGCCGTTATCGCTACCAATATCGGCTATGGCACCGATGTCGATGCCGGCAACGCCCGCCGGATCGGCATGGTCGAGCAGATCGGAGACGGTGGCGGCGCTGGCCGATACGTCGAGGATCCGGCCGTCGCGCAGGATCACGGGGCTGGGCCCCGCTTCCGTCAGGACACGACCAACCAGAATCGCCTTGTCATGATCGACAGGCAGCACTTCCGCCGGAGACGCTTTCAAATCCTCTCGCCCCAATATCTGCTTTTGATAGCGCTACCATGCGGCGCCACGGGGTGGGCTGTCAAGCCGGTCGCGCCGCTTTACGCCTTATTGCGGAACCGCTTCCAGCAGCGCGAGGATCTCGCCGACGATCTCGGCCGGCGGGCGCATCGTCCCGTCCGCGCTGGCGTGCACCATCCGCCACGGGCCGAGCAGGCCGGCCGCCACGATCGCTTCGTAATTGCCCCGCACCCGCTGCTGGAGCGCGACATCGGCCTCATATTCGTCGAAGCTCTTGCTGGTATAGCTGCGCTCGGCCTTTTGCAGGATCAGCGCGCGGGCCAGTTCCCAGGGTGTGTTCAGATAGATGGAGAGGGCGGGGGCGGGCAGGGCGAACTGGCCAGTCTCGAGCGCCAGGATCCATTCCATCAGCGCGCGGCTCTCCTCCGCCGGCACGCGCGCGCCCTGATAGGCCATGTTCGAGGCGACGTAGCGGTCGAAGATCAGCACGTCATGCGCCGCGGCCGCGGCCAGGATCTGGTCGCGCCACTCGAACCGGTCGAGCGCATAGAGCGTCGCGGCGGCATGGGGGCGTACCGGAACGGGCATGTCGCCGGCCATGTAGCGGCCGATCGTCACGCCGGCGACGGTCTCGCCATAGCGTGGGAAGCCGATCACCGTGGCGGTCTTGCCCGCTGCCTGGAGCGTTTCGCAGAGCAGCCTCGAAATGGTGTTCTTGCCGACGCCGTCGGCGCCCTCGATCGCGACGATGATCCCCATGGGAGCGCGCCCTAGCACGGGCGCCGCGATCAGAGGAAGACGGCAGAGACGATCGCGGCCAGGCGTGCCGGATCGCAGTCGTCGAGCGATACTTCCATGTCGGGATTGATGCTGTAGCCGATCATCCGCCCGTCGCGGCCCGATGCGACCGAGAGCAGCCGCCAGCCTTCCTCCTCGCGCAGCGCGGCGAGCCCGCCGGGCACCGGCAGGCGATCGGGATCGGCGACCACGATCGCCTGGGCGGGCAGGCCGCCGCCCAGCGTGGCGCGGCACACCTTGAGGCCGAAGGCGCGGGGCCCCGCGATATGGGGGGCTTCCACTGTCTTGCCGGTCGGCTGGTGGCCGATCAGGCCATGGGGCAGGGGCGCGCCGAAGACCGGCAGCAGGCGGATCGCGGTCACCGGCGCGCCCGGGAGCGGCAAGGGCGTCGCGGCCGGAACGGCGGCCGGCGCGGGCGCTTCCTCGCGCAGCGCCGCCAGCAGTTCGGCGACGCGCTCGCGGGTGCGGGCGATCCGGGTCTCGGGATTGGCGATGGTGGCGAGGAACGGGTCGAGCGCGCCCGTGGCGCGGCGCTTCTCCACTTCCGCACGCAATGCGGGTTCGTCGGCGACGCCGAACAGCGCGAACAGCGCGCGCTGGACGGCCGTGTTCCAGCGGCTGAACGGCTTCTGCGCATTCTCCACGCGCGAGAGGTTGACCGGCGGCAGGCCATAGTCGCGCTCGATCAGGGCGATGGTCAGCGCGGGATCGAGCGTGCGGCGGGCGCGCAGCGCGGCCCCGAGCAGCACGGCGAACCGCTCTTCCTTCAGGTCGATCTGGGCGCCGTCGCTGAACGGCTCGGCCCAGGCGGCGATGTCGAAATCGGCGGCGTCGATGTCGAGCAGCAGGTCGGCCGGGGCGATGCCGAGCGCGGCGGCGACGCGGCGAAGCTCGTCCGGCCGCGCGACGACTTCGCCGCGTTCGATCTTCGAAAGACGAATATAGGGGATCTCCGGAATCCTCGCCGACAGGCGCAGCAATTTGGCGAAGCCGTGCCGCTGCCGCTGTTCGCGCACCCGGTTCGGAAAGACAATTGCACGATAGAAGTCGATCATGGGTTCGCCTGCGGGTCCCGCCCGCATCTTACCCCTGCCGTTCGCGCTTGCCATGACCGATCCCCTCGATTCTGAGGGTATCTTGAAGCAATTCAAGGATAATACAAGGTAAACGGCATTCCGTTAGTGGAATGAACCTGCCGCCTGGCCACCCGTCAGCAGCCCGCACGGGCCCGCCGGATCGAGGTCGAGGATCATCGCCAGCGTGCTTTCGCCGGTGGCATGGCGGAGCAGCCAGCCCTCGGCCGAAGGCGCGGGATGATCGGGGGCGAAGGCCACGCCGGTGCCATCGGTGATCGCGCCCAGCGCGCCCGGCGGAGTCGGCCAGCGGCCGGCGAGATAGTCGAGCAGCGCCGCCGCGGCATCCTGGAGCGCACCCTCGTCGGTGTCTTCCGGGCAGAAGGCGTCGGGCGTGGCGGAAATGATCGCGACGCGCCGGAAATCGCGGCGGCGCCACCACAGCAGGTGGATCTGGCCGTCGGCGGTCGCCTCCAGGCCGAGGATCAGCTCGCTGCCGACCGGCAGCAGGGGACGGGCCAGTCGCGCCACGTCCTGCGCGAGCGCGGTCAGGCGGCGATTGGGGCGCGGCAGCGAACCTGGGAAATCCTCGGTGCCATGCCAGTCGAAATTGCGATGCATCGGTTCCTCCAGCCCTCTCGGGAGCATTATAGGATGGGACGGGACGCGCGTGGCGTTCCGATGCGATCAGTGGAGCGAGGCGCTCGACGGCGCCGGGGCGGCCGCAAGCTGGACCGCTTCGACGCGCTCCGCCTGCTCGCCGGCGGCCGTCGTGGCGGCGGGCGAAAGCGTGCTCGGGTCGACGGCGCGGACGCTGGCCAGGCGATTGTGCGGCAGGCTGGCGTCGGGAAGAATCGGCGTGGTGCGCGCGGCCGGGGCGGGGCGGCGCTTGGGCGCGCCCGGCTGGCCATATTCGGCCATCACGGCGAAGCGCGGGTCGTTCGCGGCGATCTCCGCGATCGCCTTGGCGGCGCGCTTGGTGATCTGGCGGACGCGTTCCTTGGTGACGCCGGTGTCGAGCGAGAGGTCGTCGAGCGTGGCGGTCTGGAACACCCGGCGCTCGACGATCTCGCGGTCGCGGCTCAGCTTGGCCTCGAGCTTCTCCAGCTCGGCGGGATCGATGCCATGGGTGGCGGAGCGCAGGCGCGGCCCCTCGGTACGGCGCAGCGCGGCCTCGGCGCGCTTCGGGCGCGGTCGGCGGCGGAGTGCCTCGACGCCGACCTTGCGGAGCTGGTCGACATAGGCGTCGATGAGCTGGGAGACGGCGCCCTCGGCGAGATAGTCGGAAGCGGCGGCCTCGGTGCGGGCGACGGCATCCTCGTCCTCGATCATGGCCTCGGGGGCGATCTCGTCGCCATCGGTGGCGGCCAGGGCGCTGAGCGAGACGGTGGTGGCCTCGACCTTCTTGGCGGAGGGTCGCTGGTCGGTCATCAGGCGGAAGCGCAGGCTCTGGAGCTCGCCGCGGATCTGCCAGTTCACGAAGGTGGTGAACTGGGCCTTGGTGGGATCATAGGATTCGATCGCGCGGTGGACGGCGATGGCGCAGCACTGCTCGGCATCCTCCCAATGCGCGGTCAGGCCGTACTGGCGGACGAAGTGGCGGATGCGCGGGGCGATCAGCTTGAGGATCTGGGCAAAGGCGCGGTCGACATAGACGCGCTGGCGGTTGGTGCGAGCGGCGCCGTCCTTCGGCGTATTCTCGATGACGGTGGCCACCGCTGCTTCCAGCGCGATCGTGATCTTCGACATTGCGTATCCCCTGTTTCGTCCGGGCCCGCCGGGTCTCGGCTGCCGTTCACAGGGGCAACATGGCTTCTAATCCTTTAACAGAACCCTTAAAATCCTATATGTAGTCCTACCAGTGTCGATTTTTCGGCGCAGCGCGCTTCCCCGCATAAAATACGGAAATGGTGTGATATTTACGGAATTCGGCGCCTGAAAGGCCGCCGATCCCATCATTATAGGATAAAATAATTTAGCCGGCGAATTGTTCCGGACGGATTCGACGATCGATGAATCCGAGCAGCCATTGGCGGTGCGCCTGGGTGGCGTTGCCGGCCGCGGCGATTCGCTGATCGGCCGCGCCGCCGCCGATCTGGGCGGCCAGCAGCATGCGAGCGCGGCCCGGATCGATGCCGCCCGCAAGGAACTTCTTCGCGTCGCCGAGCCCCAGATGATGGGTGAGATAGGCCGACTTCGCCAGGGTCTCCGCGTCGGTGTGCACGCGGATGCCCGATTGCTCGAGCCGCGAAAGATTGACCTTGGCGAGATCGGCGATGCCCAGGATCGAGGCCTGGCCGTCATAGCGCAGCGCCAGCAGCTCGCTGCGCGCGCCGGGCAGCACCTGGCCGCGTCCGTCGAGCCAGCCGCGCTCGGCGGCGAACTGGTTGAGCCAGGTGCCCGAAATCTCGGCGAGATGCTCCCAGGTGCCGCTCAGGAACTGCCCGAGCCCGGCCGCGCTCGAACGGGGATTGCGCGACATGGTGTTCCAGCTGCCGTCATGCCCCTTGGCGGCCTCGGCGTCGACGATCGCGGCGAGCGCGGTCGCCGGAATGCCGGTGCGCGCCTCGGCCATGGCGAAGGCGGGCGCGAAGCGGGTATTGGCGCCGAGCGCGAGGCCCGATGCCACTGCTCCGCTGGCGACGGAGACGGTAGCCTCGGTGCCCATCGCCGCGGCCATGGCGCGGCTGCGTTGTTCGGCGGTGTCGCCGATCGCGCCGCGCAGATCCTCGATGCAATTGTCGACAAAGTCCTTGGCGGCGGCCTTGCGGTGGCAGGCACAGGCGCAACCGCAATTGCAGCCCTGCACGCCGTTCGCCTGGCCGCCGATCCGGCCGCCGAGCAGGTCGAGCAGCGAATCGCCGCTCAGGCCGTTCTGGCCGATGCCGTTGCCCTTGCGGTCGTCGCGTTCGCCGTCGCCGAGCGCGGCGCGCCACAAGCGGCTGGCGAGCTCGGTCTGCGCTTCGGTGTAGATCACCTTGGCGCGGTTGGCGGGGCTGAGCTGGGAGAGGTCGGCGCGCGGGATCATGTGCTGCGCTCCGCGTTGCGGCGCGCGACGACCAGCTTCGCGGCGGCGATATCGTCGATCATCGCCTGCTCGGCCCCGGCGGCGGCGCGCTCGGCTTCGTCCTTGAAACGATCGGCCGCGCCTTCGATGGCGCGCATCGTGCCATAGGCTTCCACGGCCTGGGCACGCAGATGGGTCAGCCGCATGGTGGCCAGCTGCGCCTGCTGGTCGAGCCGCGCGCGCTCCACCTTCATCCGCAGCCGCCAGGCGTCGCTGGCAACGGGCACGCTGGCGGCGAGCGCGCGCTCCTCGCGCATCCGGGCATCATGCGCATGCGCCTGATGGTTGAGCGCGGCGATCGTCTCGATCTCGACGCTGATCGACACCTTCACCGTGTCGACCTCGCGGCGCTGGACGCGCAGGGCGGTGTCGAACGGGGTCACTCGTCCATCTCCATGCTGAGCGCGACGATCTCGCCGAGCGCGGCGAAGGCGGCATCGGCATTGCCCTGGTCGTTCTTGCCCTGGTTGAGCATCGCCTCGATCTGCGGGGCGAGCGCCACCGCGCGGTCCACCTCGGGCGAGGAGCCCGCCTTGTACGCGCCGAGCCGTACCATCTCCTCCATGTCGGAATAGGTGGACAGCAGCTTGCGCGCGCCGACCCGGATGTCGTTCTGCGCGTCGTCCATGCAATGGGGCAGGGTGCGCGAGACCGATTTGAGGATGTCGATCGCCGGATAGCGGCCGCGCTCGGCGATCGCGCGGCGCATCACCACATGGCCGTCGAGGATGCCGCGCACCGCGTCGGCGACCGGCTCGTTATGGTCGTCGCCATCGACCAGCACGGTGAACAGCCCGGTGATCATGCCCTTGCCCGGCGCGCCGGGGCCGGCGCGCTCGAGCAGGCGGGGCAGCTCGGCGAAGACGGTGGGGGTATAGCCCTTGGTCGCCGGCGGCTCGCCGCTGGCCAGGCCGATCTCGCGCTGCGCCATGGCGAAGCGGGTGACCGAGTCCATCAGGCACAGCACGTTGAGCCCCTGGTCGCGGAAATGCTCGGCGACGGCGAGGGTGGTCCAGGCGGCCTGGCGGCGCATCAGCGCGGGCTCGTCCGAGGTGGCGACGACGACGACCGAGCGGGCCATGCCCTCGGGACCCAGATCGTCCTCGATGAATTCCTGCACTTCGCGGCCGCGCTCGCCGATCAGGCCGATGACGGCAACGTCGCACTGGGTCCAGCGCGCCAGCATCGAGAGCAGCACCGACTTGCCGACGCCCGAGCCCGCGAACAGGCCGAGCCGCTGGCCGCGGCACAGCGGCACGAACAGGTCGAGCGTCCGCACCCCGGTCTCGATCCGCTCGCCCACCCGGGCGCGGTTGGCGGCGGCGGGGGGCGGCGCCTTGATCGGCTGGGGATCGGCGCCGTTGGGAAGCAGGCCGAGCCCGTCGACCGGGCGGCCGAGCCCGTCGACCATCCGGCCGAGCCAGGCCTGGGAGGGGCGGACGCTGAACTGGCCGGCGCCGAGCTCGGCGCGCGCGCCCAGGCCCACGCCCTGCGGATCGACAAAGGGCAGGCACAGCGCGACTTCGCGGTCGAGCGCGGTCACTTCCGCCTGGACGATGCCGCCCGGCGCGGCGATCTCGATGCGGCTGCCGATCTGCGCGGCGCCGGCGAGCCCTTCCACTTCGATCAGGGCGCCGCGCACCGCGACGACACGGCCGAAGCGGCGATCGGGCGTCATGTCCCGGATCGCGCGCGCTGCGCTGGCGAGCGTCTGCACCTTGTGGCCCTCAGGCCGCCTGCGGGGCGGCGAGGGCGTCCTCGAACGCGATCACCTCGCGCGCGCTGGCCAGTGCCTTGTAATATTCGCCCTGGGCGATCTCGCCGGCGAAGCGGATGCAGGCCGACTTGGCTTCCGGTGCCGCGAGCGCGACGACCAGCGCGCCGACCAGCCCGACCACGATGTCGTGATGGCCGTCGCGGTTCGCCGGATCGATATAGGCGAGCATCGCGGCGAAATAGAGCTGGCGTGCCGGCGTGGTCGCTTCCTCGGGGCGCATGATCTCGCGCCCGCGCAGGATCGACACCTGATTCTCCACGGCGATCTGGGTGCGGCCGACCGCGCGGATCACCGCGCCGTTGACGATCGCCTTCTCGCCGTCGCGAAGGGTGATGCGGAGCATTGGGGAACAGCCTTTCGTTCGTCTGGCTGCATTATAGGATGCCTTTCGCATCGCCGGCGCCGCACCCGGCAATTTTTGCCCAGCATCATCTTATTGCGCCCCGCTTTGGGTCTTCGCTTCGCTCATCCTACAATTGAGGCGTGGCCCGCGCGCGTTCCGTGGGCATCGACGGGAGTTAACGTCTTGAGCCTCTATTCCGCTCTCTATGCCGGCGTCTCGGGCCTCAACGCGCAGTCGAGCGCGATGGCGGCGGTCGCCGACAACATCACCAACATCAACACCATCGGCTACAAGGGCGTCGAAGCCCAGTTCAAGACGATGGTGACGGATGGCCGCGCGCGTTCGAGCTATTCGGCGGGCGGCGTCGTCGCCGCGCCGATCGCGATGATCTCGAAGCAGGGCATGATGCAGGCGTCGAGCAACAGCACCGACATCGCCATCGACGGCAAGGGCTTCTTCGTCACCCGCACCGCCGCCGGCGGCCAGGGCGAGGTCGCCTTCACCCGCGCCGGTTCGTTCCGCGCCGACGAGGAAGGCTATCTGAAGAACCCGGCGACGGGCCTGTACCTCTATGGCTATCGCCTCGATGCCGAGGGCAAATATGTCAACACCGGCAATCTCGACGACCTGGAGGCGATCCGCGTCAGCGACCTGACCGGCACCGCGGCGGCGACGTCGCGCATCCAGGCGCGCATCAACCTCAACACCGCGACCGACGTCTCGCCGGCCGCCGCCGGCTACACCCAGGGCGACCTGGCGAAGTACGCCGCGGACAATACGTTCACGCCGAAGACCGAGAACCAGTTCCAGCGCTCGTTCACCGTCTATGACCAGCAGGGCGGTTCGCACACGCTGAACATGGCCTTCATCAAGACCGGGCCGAACGCGTGGAAGGCCGAAGTCTATTCGAGCCCGGCGGGCGACATCATGGACACCAGCGTGACGCCGGCGGTGAAGAGCACCAGCGGCTTCATCGCGGGCGGCGACGTCAAGTTCAAGCCGGACGGCAGCCTCGACCTTCCGTCGGGCAGCTGGCTGAACAGCGCGCTGAACATCACCTATTCCAACCAGGCGGCCTCGGTGCCGATCAAGCTGGAGCTGGGCAGCGACGGCAAGATCGACGGCCTCACCCAGTTCGGCCAGCCGAGCTCGCTGATCTCGGGCAACACCGATGGCGGCACGCTGGGCAATCTGTCGCAGATCGAGATCACCAAGGAAGGCGTCGTCAACGCGGTGTTCGACGACGGCACCACCCGCGCGGTGTTCCAGCTTCCGCTGGCGACCTTCCAGAACCCGGACGGCCTCACCCGCGTGTCCGGCAACGCCTATACCGCCAGCCGTCTCTCGGGCGGCTTCACGCTGAACGAGCCGGGCGAGCTGGGCGCGGGCGCCATCGCGGCGAACTCGCTCGAGGCCTCGACGGTCGACCTGGCGGGCGAGTTCACCAACATGATCCGCTTCCAGCGCGCGTACAGCGCGTCGTCGAAGATCATCACGACGGTGGACGACATGCTGCGCGAAGTCAGCGACCTCAAGCGCTAACGCCAGAAGAACGTAGGGGAACATGGCGCTCAACGACATTCTCGGCACCGCGGTGTCCGGCCTGGCGGCAGCCCAGGCCGGCCTCCGCGCGGTTTCCAACAACATCGCGAATGTCGGGGTGGCCGGCTATGCGCGCGAGCGCGTCAACCTCACCACGGGGGTGGTCGCGGGCCAGGTCAGCGGCGTGGTGGTGGGCGAGCCCACCCGCGTCGCCGACCGGTTCCTCGAAGCGACGGTCTATAACCGGGCGGGCGATTACGGCCGCACGGAAGTGACCGCCAACTATCTCGACCGCCTGCAGGCGCTGCTCGGGCAGCCCGGGGCCTCTTCCGGCCTCTCGGCGCGCCTCGACGCGGTATCGGCCTCGGCCGTGGCGATGACGGGCTCGCTGGGCTCCACGCAGACGGTGGCCCAGTTCACCAACGACGTGCAGGATGCGATCAGCTCGATGCAGCAGATGGACAATGACGTGTCCCAGCTGCGCTCCGACGTGGAATCGGAGGTCGGCTATTCGGTCGACAAGATCAACACGCTGCTCAAGCGCATCTACGACCTGAACGGTACGGTGGCGCAGGCCACCGGCCTCGGCCGCAGCGCCGGCGGCGCCGCCGATCAGCGGATGAGCGCGATCGAGGAGCTGAGCGGGCTGATGCAGGTCACCGTCCGCGACCAGGCGGACGGCCGCGTCACCATCGAGACGGCCAATGGCCAGATGCTGCTCGACAAGCGCCTGCGGCAGCTCTCCTATCCCAGCGCGGGCGGGGCTTCGCAGCCCACCTATCCGCCGATCGAGATCCGCTTCGCCCAACCCGACGCGGCCACCGGCGACAAGATCGATTCCGCCGCGATCGGCGGCAAGCTGGGCGGATTGCTCGATCTGCGCGATCGCGCGCTGCCGGCATTTTCCGAGCAGCTCGGCACGCTGTTCACCGGCCTGTCCCAGGCACTGAACTCGGTGTCGAACGCAGGCAGCACCGTGCCGCCTCCGGCCGCGCTCAACGGCCGCAACAGCGGCATGGCGGGCAGCGATCGCCTGGGCTTCACCGGTGCGGCGACCTTCGCGGTCACCAAGGCGGACGGCACGCTGGTCGCCAGCACCAAGATCGATTTCGACGCGCTCGGCCCGAACGCGACGATCGACGACATGGTCACCGCGATCAATACCGGCCTGGGCGGCGCCGGCACGGCGAGCTTCGCCAATGGCAAGTTCAGCATCGTCGCCAACGGCGCCGGCAATGGCGTGGCGATCGGCCAGGATGCGACCAAGCCCAGCGCGCGCGCCGGGCAGGGCGTCTCGCAATTCTTCGGGCTCAACGATCTCGTCCGCAGCGACGATTCCTCGCTGGTGCCTTCGGGTTTCGCGGCCGGCGATCCGCATGGCTTCGCCACGGGCGAGACCACGCAGATCGTGCTGCGGGACAGTTCCGGCCGGGCGCTGACCAGCTATACGCTGACGCCCACCACCGGCGGCACGTTCGGCGATCTCGTCAACGATCTGAACGGCAGCCCGCTTTCCAATTTCGGCACCTTCTCGCTGGACGATAGCGGGCGCCTGCGCTTCGCGCCGGCGGCGAGCGTCGCCGGCGCTACCCTCTCGATCCCGGCGGATTCGACCAATCGGCTCGGCACCGGGCGCTCCTTCGCGCAGATGATGAATCTCACCGGCGCGTCGAGCGGGCTCGGCAGCGCGCAGGTCCGGCCCGACATCCTCGCGAACGCGTCCAAGCTCGGCCTCGCCCGGCTGCAGGACGTCGCGGTGGGCGCCAAGGCGCTCGGCTCCGGCGACACGCGCGGCGCGACCGCCTTCGTCAACAAGCTCGGCAGCGCGATCGATCTCGGCAAGGACGGCAAGTCGACCGTCGATGCCTTTGCCAGCAACCTGATGGGCCGCATCGGCCTGGATGCGAACCAGGCCAAGGGCCAGCTGGCGGATGCCACGGCGCGCCGCGACGACGCGATCAATCGCCGCGACAGTTTCGCGGGCGTCAACATCGACGAGGAACTCTCGCAGATGGTGGTGCTGCAGAACAGCTATTCGGCGGCCGCGCGCGTGATCTCCACCGCGAACGACATGTACGACACGCTCCTCGGCATGGTCCGATAGGGCCGGAAGAAGAAGGGAAGACCCATGACCCGCGTTGCCACCATTCCGCTCCAGCGCACCATGGCGGGGGCGATCTCGCGCGCGCAGGAGCAGCTGGCCGACACCCAGCGGCAGCTTTCGACCCGCAAGAAGGCCGCGACCTTCGCCGATCTCGGCACCGAGGCGGTGCGCAATCTCTCCGCGCACTCGCTGCTCGCCCGCCAGGACGCGCAGGCGACCGTGTCGAAGCGCGTCGGCACCACCCTCTCGCTCTACCAGGCCAATCTGGAGGGCATCGACGACGCCACCTCGGATCTGCGCACCAGCCTGATGAAGGCAGTCGGCACCGGCGATTCCGCCGGCCTGCAGGAAGCGATCCAGACTGCCTTCGATCAGTTCCGCACCTCGCTCAACGCCTCGGAAGGCGGCACGCCGCTGTTCGGCGGCAGCCAGATCGATCAGGCGCCCTTCTCGGTGGACACGCTCGCCCAGGCGGCGACGACCCCCGCCGCCAATGCCTTCCACAACGACACCGTGCGCGCCAATGCGCGGGTGGCCGACGGCGTGGACATCAGCTACGGCGTCGGCGCGAGCGAGATCGGCGCCAATCTCTACGAGGCGTTCCGCACGCTCGGCCAGGCCGGCGACATCGGCACCAAGCCCACCGATGCGCAGATGGATGCGATCAAGCAGGCGGTGGCGCAGCTCAATACCGGCCTTGGCGACGTGCGGGCGATCAACGCCGACAACGGCCGCAAGCAGAACCAGGTCGACACGCTGACCGCGCGCGGCGAAGCCCGCGGCCTGGTGCTGCAGGGGGTGATCCAGGACAATGAGGATGCCGATCTCGGCCAGGTCGCGATCGACCTCGCCCAGCAGAAGACCGTGCTCGAGGCCAGCTATTCGGTGTTCGCCCAGCTGTCCGGGCTGAACCTGACCGCCTATCTGAAATAGGGGGCGTTCTGGTCTTCCGGGGTTGAGCTGACGCTTGATCAGCGAATCCCGTCATCCCCGCGCAGGCGGGGATCCAGGGTAGAGCGGGTATCGCTGCCATTGCGCGAACAGCCTCCGAAAGGGGCAGGGCCTGCCGCGCGGGTTCCGCGCCCGGCCCTGGATCCCCGCCTGCGCGGGGATGACGAAGGACGGTGAGTCCTCAACTGGGTTGTTGACCTCCTTGCAATGTAGGGTTTCGCCTGCTGGGCTGGCGCAGCCGGTGCGCGTTGCCGGCCGCTCTTTCGCCGCGTTGGAAAAATAGGATCGCATTCGCGCAAGGAAGTTGCGCGATGTGCTGGGTTCCCGTGAAATTAGGGAAATTTGGGTCTCGCGAGGCTCGCACGGGTTGCGGCCTTTGCGACCTTTCGAGCACCGGGACGAGCCGCGATGTTGGACCTGTCCGCCCGCCCCCGGCGGCTCAGCCCCCGGCGTCGAGCAGGTCGCCGATCGCGCCCGCCGGGCTCGCCTCGGGGATGGCGCCGATCGCGGCATCGAGCCTGGCCGGGTCGATCCGGTCGAGGCTGGCGGTCAGCATGTCGAATGCGCTGGCGGTGGGCAGGCCCTTGAACGCCGGGGCATAGCGGCCGTGCAGCGCGCGCAGCCGGTCCTCGCGGCCCAGCATCGCCAGCGCCACGGCATAGCGCAGCACCGCCGCCTGTTGCGGCGCCCCCAGGCCCCTGCCGGAGGGCAGGCCCTTTTCGCTTTCCGTCACGAAGGAGCCCCAGTCCTGGGTGCGCCAGTGGATCTCGGCGCGCACCGCCGCGCCGTCCGGCACGCCGTCCAGCGCGGCCGCGGCGGCGTCGTCCTTGCCCAGCCGATGGAACGCCACGGCTTCCATCCGCTTGCGGTCCCAGCGCATCTGGGCGGTATAGCTCGGCTGCTCGGTGGCCTGCAGCGCCTTGAGCGCCAGGTCGGGCCGGCCGGCGAGGATCTGGAGCATCGCCACGCGCACGGAGAGCGGGCCCTGGGCGACGTCCTGCGCGCGCCGGGTCAGCTGATAGGACAGCAGCTCGGCGGCGCGGGCATAGAGGCCGGCGGCCTGGAGCCGGTCGGCCAGGCGGTTGGCGAGCAGGTCGCCATCGCCGCCCGAGGGCGCCAGCTCGCGATAGTCCCAATAGAGGCCGGCGGCCTGGGCGAGCGGCACGCCGCTCTCCGGCGCCAGCACCGCGCTCAGCGATTGCTGCAGCTCGGCGAGCATCGGTCCGGCCTGGGTGCCCAGCTTGAAGTAGCGCAGCAGCGTGGCGCCGCTCTTCAGCTCGGCGCGCAGGTCCTGCTGTTCCTTGGCCAGGCCATATTCGATGGTCAGCGCCCGCCGCTCGACCGGGCCGCCGCGCCAGCCGAAGCGCATCGCGTCGAGCTGCCGGATCGCCTCGGGCGGCGCGATCGCATGGCCGGCGATCGACACTTCGATCGCGCCGAGCCGGGCGCCGGCCTTCGCCTCCGGGGTGCCGGTGAGCGCCGCGCGCTCGAAGCGCAGCCGGGCGCCGGCCAGATCCTTCTGCGCCAGCAGCGCGCGGCCGCGCAGCAGGTTGGCGTCGCCGTTCCGGTCGTCGAACAGCTGGAGCCATTGCAGCGCGGGCTGCGGCTGGCCGGCATCGATCGCGGCGCCGGCCGCGGCGAGCATGAAGGGGGCGCGGTCGCGCGGGGTGCGGGCGTTGATCGCGTCGCGGGCGCAGCCGATCTGGCCCATCGCCTCCGGCGCGGCGCCGGAATGGGCGAGCGCGCGCATCCGCCAGGCGCATGCCTCCGCATTGCCGGCGAGCTCGGCGGTGCTCAGCGATTCCACCGCTTCGGCGTCGCGGCCGAGCAGCGTGAGCGCCGCGCCGCGCGCGAGCTGATAGGGGGCGACGAGCGCCAGGTCGGGATCGGCCAGGCGCATCGCCTCGAGCACGCCCAGCGCCTCGGCGGCACGATCCTGGCGGATCAGGCCCTTGGCGAAGCTCCAGCGCACCGATTGGCGCGTGTCGGGCGTCGCGGTGGCGAGCTGGTGCCACGCCTCGGTGCCGGTGACGCCGGTCCAGCCGTCCGCGCCGGTGATCATCGGCAGTTGCGCCAGCGTGGCCGCGAAGCGGGGCAGCGCGGTGCTGGGAATCACGGCGGCCGGCGTGGCCGTGGGGGCGGGGGTCGCGGCCGGCGCGGGGGAGCCGTGCGGAGCCGGCGCGGTGACGGCGGGCGCGGTGGTGGCGCCGGCGGCGAGGGCCAGGAACAGGCTGCGCATCAGCCGAGCCCGAACGGCCGGATCGCGACGACGGCGATGCCGCCGCCGATACAGGCGAGCAGGAAGAGGATGGCGTGCAGCATCGGCAGCGGCGCCCTGCCCGGAGCGGGGGCGGGAGCCGGCGGGCGGACGATCTCGGCCGTGTCCTCGATGGTCATCCGCACATTGGGATGCCTTCCATTATCGACGACACGCATCTTTCTCGGGCGCTGATCGTGGCTCAACTCGTCACCTGCTCGCTGATTCCATTCTATTATAGAGGGATGGGTGCCCGATGCGGGCGCCGGGCATCGATATCGGAGGACAGGATCTTGCGACGCGAAACGCTGGTGGCGCTGGGGCTGGCGGCATTGCCGCTGCCGGGCGGTGGCGCACAGGCATCGGGCGGCGGCGCCGCCGCGGGCGAGGGCCTGTATCTCGTGCCCATGGAAGAGATCACCGTGCCGATCGTGGACGCGGATCGCGTCAACGGCGCCCTGCGCTTCAAGCTGGTGATCGACGCGGGTTCCGCCGAGGCCGCCTCGAAGCTGGGCGGCGAAATGCCGATGCTGCGCGCGGCGACGCTGGCGGCGGGACTGGAGTTCGCCCGGCTCAATGCCTCGGCGCTTCGGGCGGTCGATGCGCAGCGGCTCGACCATGACCTTACCGCCGCGCTGCGGGCCGCCGAGCCCGGCCTGGTCCGCGTGCTGATCGTCGAAGTCGACGCCCGCACCGGCTGAACGGGTCTCCGGCACCCGAATACAAGAAAGCGCCGCCCCGGCATCGTCCCGGGGCGGCGCTTTCTTGTCGATGCCGGCGTCAGCGGCGTGCGGTCGCGGCCGGGCCCATGGCCTGGCCGGGCTGGGGGCGGATCGCCGCCGGCGCCGGCGGATGGGCGGCGTTGCGGCGCGCCATCGCCATGCTGAGCGCGGCCGCTCCCTTGGGCGTCATCGCCGCCATGATCATCGCGGTGGAGCGCTCGCGCATCCGCTGCGCGACCTTCATCTGCACTTCCATGTCGAGCTGCTCGAAGACCATGGCGGCGGCCTTGGGCTTCATCGCCTGGTAGATTCGGGCCAGCTCGTCGAACTGCGAGTCCGCCGGGGAGGGCCCGGCGCCGGGGGCCGTGCCGGCCTGCAACTGCGCCTCGTCCTGCTTCCGGCGGGCTTCCACATCGGCGGCCAGGCGGGCGGAGGCGGCCTTGGCCGCCTGCTCGCGCAGGTCGAGCCCGCGCTTGCGGCGGGCGGCGGCGACATCGCGGTCGCTCATGTCCTGGGTGATCGCGTTGCCGAGCCGGGTCTGGCCGGTGTCCTGCTGGCCGGTCGCGATCGTCGCCGCATTGGCGACCACCGCGAGCCCGGTCACGCCGGCGGTGAGCAGGAGCAGCGAGGGGCGGGCCATCACGCGGCTTCCGCCAGCGGGGCGTCGCCCTCGGCCGCGGCCGCCGGCTCGCCCGCTTCCTCGTCGCGCTGGGCATTGGCCATGCTCACCGCGTTGACGATCCGCTCGGCGGCGGCGTCGGCGATGCCGGTCATCAGGCTCAGCTCGTCGCGCAGCTCGCGGGCGCGTTCGACCAGTTGCGCGTGGCGGGCGCAATCGGTGCCCAGCGTATGCTTCATGTCCGACAGCACGGCGCGGGCCTGGACGGTGGCGACCTGCAGCGCCTCGACGACCTGGGTGAGCGCGCCGTCCTTCACGGTGCGCAGGCTCTTCATCATCCGCACGCTCTGCACGAGCACGGCCATGCACAGGATGATCGTCAGCACATTGGCGAGTAGCGCGATGCTCATTGCTTCACCTTCTTGTCGGAGGAAACGTCGTTGATCAGACGCACGGCGACCTGGCCGTTACGCTGGCCGATCTGGCCCTGGGCGAGCTTCACGCCGCCGCACGCGACGTCGAGCGCGTCGTCCGGGCTCTTGTGGAGCGCGATGGTCTGGCCGATCTCGAGGTTGCGCAGGTCGGCGATCGACATCGCCTTCTCGCCCAGCAGCACGCTCATCGAGACATTGGTCTTGCGCACCTCGGCGGCCATGTGCGCCTCCCAGATGCTGTCGCGGCCGCTCTTCTCGCCCATGAAGCGCTGGAGCAGCTTGTCGCGCACCGGCTCCAGGGTGGCATAGGGGAACACCAGGGTGAACCGCCCGCCGCGCCCGTCCATGTCGACCCGGAAGGTCGCGGTGGCGCAGATGTTGGACACGCCGGCGATCGCGGCGAAGCGCGGATTGGTCTCGATGCGCTCGAGATTCATGTTCACCGGCTCGATCGGGGCGAAGGCCTCCGAGAAGTCGTTCAATGCCAGCGTCAGCATGCGCGAGACCAGGCCGGTCTCGATCGTGGTGAAGGCGCGGCCGTCGATCACCATCGGCGAGCCGCCGCCGCGGCCGCCGAGCAGCGCGTCCACCACCGAGTAGATCAGGTTCGAATCGACGGTGACGAGGCCGTAGCTCTCCCATTCCTCGATCTTGAACACGCCCACCATCGCGGGCAGCGCGACGCGGTTCATGAACTCGCCGAAGCGGGTGGAAGTCACTTCCTCCAGGCTGACGTCGACGCCGTCCGAGGTCAGGTTGCGCATCGAGCTCGCGAAGGAACGGACCACCCGGTCGCACACCACTTCGAGCATCGGCAGGCGCTCGTGGCTGATGACCTTGGATTCGATGACGGCGCGCAGGCCGGACTTGCGGGCGATCGGGCCCACATCGCCGAACAGGGCATCGATATCGGCCTGGTCGAACACGCCGCTGCCCATGTCGCCGGGAGGGGCGGGAGGATCGGGAAGATCGAAATCCTCGAGGTCGATCATTGCTGCACCAGGTCCTGGATGAGGATGTCCTTCACCTGGCCCGCGCCGAGCGTGGCGGTGGCGCGCACCATCATCTCTTCCTTGATGCGGAAGACCGCGGCGGATCCGGACAGGTCCTCCGGGCGCAGCTCGCGCAGGAAGGGCTGGAAGCTGTCGAGCAGCAGCGGCAGCTTGTCCTTCAGCCCGTCCGGGGCGACGCCGTCGCCCGGCACGATCATGAAGTGGATCTTGAGGAAGCGCGCCTGGCCGTCGGGCGAGCGCAGGTTCACCAGCATCGCGGGGACGTCGACAAAGGCGTCCTTGCCCGCATCGCCTGCCGCTGCCTCGCCATGGCCGCCGCTCGCCGCGGCATCCTTCGCGCCGCCATGCGCGTCCTTGGCGTCTTCCGCCTTGGCGCTGGAGCCGGAGAGCATGAAGGCCGCGCCGCCACCGCCGCCAAGCAGCAGCACGCCCGCCGCGGCACCGATGAGGATCAGCTTCTTCCTCGATTTGGGCGGGGGAGCCTTCGCGGCTTCCGCACCCTCCTCGATGATTTCCGGAGACGACATTCCCTGGTGACCTTCCGAAATCTGCGCGCCGACACCGCGTCGGTGCATTTTCTCCTATTATAGGATCAGCGCCCGGCAATTGTTGCCTAGTGCGAATTTTTGAGGGACGTCCGGTGGACATTTCTTCCTATGTGCTGCTGAGCCAGGAAACGGCGCTGCGCCGTCGCATGGACGTGGCGGCGAACAATCTCGCCAACATGAACACGGTCGGCTTCAAGCGCGAGCAGCCGGTCTTCCGCGAATATGTCGAGAAGACCGACAGCGCGGTGAAGCCGGCGAAGCAGACGTCGTTCGTGCTCGATTACGGCGCGATCCATGATTTCAGCCAGGGTGGCTTCCAGGCCACCGGCAACCCGCTCGACCTGATGATCGAGGGGCAGGGCTATTTCTCGGTCCAGGCGCCCGACGGCAGCACCGCCTATACGCGCGCCGGCCAGCTCAAGATGCTGCCGACGGGCGAGCTCGCCACCTCCAGCGGCAACAAGGTGTTGGGCGACGGCGGCAAGCCGATCACCATCCCGCAGGAAGCGGCCAACCAGGTCTCGATCGGCAAGGACGGCACGGTCAACGGGCCCGGCGGCCCGTTCGGCCGGGTCACCGTGACGCAGTTCGACGAGGCCGGAGTGGATCCGCGCGGCGACGGTCTGTTCAGCGGCACCGGCGGCCGCGAGCTGCCGTCGGAGCAGACGCATCTGGTGAGCGGCGGCCTCGAAGGCTCCAACGTCAACGCGATCCAGGAGACCACCGACATGGTGGAGATCCTGCGCGCCTATCAGACCAGCCAGAACCTTTCCCAGAGCATGAACGACATGCGCAAGTCGGCGATCGACCGGCTGAGCAAGGTCGGCTGACCCCCATTACGAGCATAAGGAACTAGCTCATGCGTACGCTTTCCATCGCCGCGACGGGCATGCTCGCGCAGCAGACCAATGTCGATGTGATCTCGAACAACATCGCCAACATGAACACCACGGGCTTCAAGCGCCAGCGCGCCGAGTTCCAGGACCTGCTCTACGAGCAGGTCGTGCGCCCCGGCTCGGCGACCAGCGCGCAGACGATGAGCCCGACCGGCATCCAGATCGGCTCGGGCGTGAAGACCGGCGCGATCTACCGGATCAACGAGCAGGGCGCGACCCAGCAGACCGACAACCAATATGACCTGGCGATCCAGGGCCATGGCTATTTCCAGATCACGCTGCCCGACGGCACGACGGGCTATACCCGCGACGGCTCGTTCGGCGTGTCGGACCAGGGCGAGCTGGTGAACTCGGACGGCTTCCCGGTCCAGCCGGGCATCACCGTGCCGCAGAACGCGGTGAGCGTAACCGTCTCCAAGACCGGCCAGGTCGATGTCGTGCTTTCGGGCAACCCGACGCCGCAGACGCTCGGCCAGCTCCAACTCGCCACCTTCGTCAACGAAGGCGGCCTGGAGGCCAAGGGCGGCAACCTGTTCCTCGAGACCGCGGCGTCGGGCGCGCCGATCGCCGGCGCCCCGGGCGATCCGGGCTTCGGCACGCTGCTGCAGGGCTTCGTCGAATCCTCGAACGTCAATCCGGTGGCCGAGATCACCGCGCTGATCACCGCGCAGCGCGCCTATGAGATGAACAGCCGCGTGGTGAAGACCGCGGACGAGATGCTGGCGACGACCAGCCAGCTGCGCTGATGCTGGGCGTTCTCGGCCTCGCGCTGCTCGCGCTCGCCGCGCCCGAAGAGGTGCCGGTCGCCGTGCTCGGCCATGCCGTGCAGAAGGGCGACCGGATCGAAGCCGGCGACTTCGCGGTCGAGCAGCGCCCCGCCGCCACGGCGCGCGGCGCGCTCACCATCGACCAGGCCGCGGGCATGGAAGCCGCACGCAACCTGCCCGCGGGCACGGTGGTGCGCCAGGCCGACCTGATGCGCCCGCAGATGGTGCGGCGCGGGGAGCCGGTGACCATTCGCATCGTCAGCGGCCCGCTGATCATCACCGCCGCGGGCCGCGCGCTCGGCGGCGGTTCCAAGGGCGAGGCCGTCCGGGTCGTCGCCAATGCAACCAATCGCACGCTGGACGGGGTCGTCGAGGCCACGGGCGCCGTGCGCATCGTCACGCCTTGAGGGAACCATCATGCGCAAGATCATTCTCGCCGCGGCCATCTGCGCCACGCTTTCGGGTTGCGGCGCCGTCGGGCGCCTGAAGCAGGTGGGCAAGGCCCCCAAGCTTTCCGAGATCCAGCCGGTCGAGGCGCCCGAGATCGAGCCGTCGCTGGCGATGCCGTCGGAGCGCGTTCGCGGCGCGACCACCAACGGCACCGTGGCGATGCGCCAGCAGCCCCAGCAGGGGAACAGCGCCTCGCTGTTCCGCACCGGCGCCGGTGCGCTGTTCCGCGATCAGCGCGCGAACAAGATCGGCGACATCCTGACGATCAAGATCAACATCGCCGACAAGGCCGACCTGGGCAACAACACCTCGCGCACCCGTGGCGGCAGCGAGAGCGGCGGCCTGGGCGGCCTGCTCGGCATCGGCCCGGTGAAGAAGCTGCTCGGCGCCGATGCCAATGCGGCGCTCGAGACCAATTCGGGCTCCAAATATGCCGGCGGCGGCACCACCGCCCGGTCGGAAACGATCAACATGACGATGGCCGCCATCGTCACCCAGGTGCTCCCCAACGGCAATCTGATGATCAAGGGCCGCCAGGAGGTTCGCGTGAACTTCGAGATGCGCGAGCTGATCATCACCGGCCTCATCCGTCCGGAAGATATCGCCCGCGACAATTCGATCCGCCACTCGCAGATCGCCGAGGCGCGCGTGATCTATGGCGGCAAGGGCCAGCTGACCGACGCGCAGCAGGCGCGTTGGGGCCAGCAGATCTACGACGCGCTCTTCCCGTTCTGAAGAAGCCGCCAGGATTTGGAGAGGATCGCCTCGCAGCCCCTGCTGCGGGGCGATTTTCCTTTCTCCCTCTCCCCGCTCGCGGGGAGAAGGCAGGGGAGAGGGAGATCCATGGCCTCCGCCGTCGATGCGTTGACCTTAACCTTGCGGTAACCATCAAAATTCGCGCCGCAATTTTGGTCATCCTATAATTTTTCCCACAATGATCATGCGGGCGTACCGATCACGTTCCGTCGCGAACCGGCGTCTCCGGTTCGGGCCGCAGAAGCAGCCCTTGATCCAAGAAGGATAGTGAAATGGCATTTTCGGTTAACACCAACGTCGGTGCGATGGCGGCTCTCCAGAGCCTCAACGAGACCAACCGGGGCCTGTCGCAGGTTCAGAGCCGCATCAACACCGGCCTGAAGGTTGCGTCGACCAAGGACGACTCGGCTTCGTACACGATCGCTCAGGGCCTGCGTGGCGACATGGGCGGCCTCGCTGCCGTGTCTTCGTCGCTGAGCCGCGCCAAGAGCGTGACCGACGTGGCGGTGGCTGGCGCCGAGCAGATCTCGGACGTCGTGAACCAGATGAAGGCGAAGGCCTATCAGGCCGCCGACGCCGGCATCGACACGTCGACCCGTGACGCGCTCAACGCGGACTTCGTTGCTCTGCGTGACCAGATCACCACGATCGTGAACTCGTCTGACTTCAACGGCACGAACCTGCTGAAGGCTTCGGGCGGCACCGTGACGGCCCTGCAGTCGCTGCAGGACTCGAACACCAGCTCGACCACCTGGGATCCGGACTCGCTGAGCGTCGCCAACCAGGGTCTCGACCTTGGCGGCTCGGTCGTCACGATCGCTTCGGGCGGCAACATCAGCACCCAGGCTTCGGCGCAGGCGATGATCGACACGATCACCACGACCCAGGCGAACCTGAAGACCAGCCTGAGCACCCTCGGCGCGGCTTCGCGCAAGATCGATGCTCAGTCGACCTTCACCAGCAAGCTCTCCGACGTGATCGAGGGCGGCATCGGCAACCTTGTCGACGCCGATCTCGCCAAGGAATCGGCGAAGCTGCAGGCGCTGCAGGTCAAGCAGCAGCTCGGTGTGCAGGCTCTGTCGATCGCCAACCAGGCGCCGTCGACCATCACCTCGCTGTTCCGTTAAGGCCGGACTTTTCCCTGGAGTCTATGGCCCTGACGAGGAGGCCGGGACGCAAGTCCCGGCCTCCTTTTTTCGTGCCCGCAATTTTCTTGCGCGCGCCGCCCCGCCAATTGGTTGACGCCTCTATAATGATCCCAAGAGGAGAATAGAGCCTTGTTTCCCAGGATCAGAGAAATCACCGATGCGTTCGGCGGCCGCCTTCAGGTGAGCGTCGAGGAGCATCCCTCGGGCGCGCTCGTCGTGCTCGAGCGGCCGGACATGGCCGGCCGGCCGCGCGTGATGCTCGACGGCTATGGCGTCGACATCCTGTCGGGCTACATCATGTCGGCGCGCCTCGCCGTGCCGCACGACCTGCCGGACGAGCATATCGACGGCGTGTTCGCCACGCGCTTTCGCCTCGGGCTGGATCCCTGCGCCGCGCTCGCGCTCGATCAGTCGGACGGCCCGGCACTCGATATTCCCGCGCCTTTCTGGGATCGGCTCTATGCCGAGCTGTGCCTGGTCGCGGCGCATGCCCGCGAGCTCGGCCGGCGGGCGGAAGCGCGGGTCCATTGATTCCGCAAAACCACATACGGGCTTGCCCGTACTACGCCGCAAGCCGGCTTTGAGGCATTTAATACAAAATTCACACGAACAGGTCGGGGGCAGACAAAT
Organism: Sphingomonas sp. CBMAI 2297; assembly: GCF_029870595.1. GTDB lineage: Bacteria > Pseudomonadota > Alphaproteobacteria > Sphingomonadales > Sphingomonadaceae > Sphingomonas. Next base: position 144,336 of record NZ_JAPDIR010000003.1, on the reverse strand, counting down.
GGGCGTTGGTGAAATGAGGCAGGGTTCGGAAGCGTCGACCAGCTACTTGGTGTCGTTAACGCTAACGGTCGAGGATGCCCGGGCGCTCTGGGCCGCCGCCGCCGATCGCGGCCTGGCGGCGCCGGGCGCGACGCTGGCCGACGTGCTCGACACGATCGGCCCGCGCGAGGATCCGTCGATCGCCGATTGCATTGCGATGCTTACCGCGCCCGCCGCATTGCCGGGCTGCGCGCTGGAGGCTTATGAAGTCGCCGAGGCCGGAGACGAGCTGCCGCCGATGCAGATCATCAAGCTGCCCACGCAGCCGATCCTGCGTGCCGCGCACGCCTGATCCGCGGATCCATTTCGAGTATCGCGAACGGGGCCTTGCGGGGCCCCGTTCTGCTTTGGCGCTACTCCCTCCGGACAAGGGGGCCTCGATCGCCGTCACGCCGTGAAGGCGGGCTCCATCTCCGGCTCCATCTCCGGCTCCATCCGCTCCGGCATGCTCCGGACGCATGAAAAAGCGGGCCGGTGGAGGATCCGGCCCGCTCGGTTAAACGAAGGGAAACAAGGCGCCGGAGCGCCACCGAGAGACGGGCGGATCGCGAGGGGATCGATACGTCCGCCCGCCTCTCTGATTCCATTATAGAGGCGAGGAAGGGGTGCCCCAAACGCCCGGGCCTCAGGAAAACCCCGGGGATCGATCGGGCCTGGGGAGGCTCGACATTCAGAATGGGAGCCGTGATGGCCCCATCCACCCGTCACCCCGGCCTTGCGCCGGGGGCCCGTTTCTTCTGCCGACGGTGAAACAGCGGGACCCCGGCGCAAGGCCGGGGTGACGAAGGAAGAATAACTAGGTGCCGCTCTCGCTGCTGCCCGTGCCGGTTCCGGCATTCGCCCCGCCGATGCGGATGAGCTTGCCCGCCTCGACCTGGTTGCCGTTCACGGTCACCAGCACCGCGCCGTTGCTGAGCTGCACGTCGCTGACCGTGCCGATGTTGTGGACCGTGCTGGTCAACTGGTTGCCCGAACTGTCGAGCGCCTTGAGCGAGAGCGAATATTTGCCGGCCGGCATCTCGCGGCCGTTCGAGGTCAGGCCGTCCCAGGCGAGCGTGCCGCTGCTGCCGGTCACCTGCACGGTGCGGGTATCGACGACCTTGCCCGAAGCGTCGCTGATCGTGGCGACCACCGAGGCGGCATCGCGCGGCGTGCTCCAACTCCACTGCGCCGCCTGCGTCGCGGTGAGCCCGGCGACGGGCGAATCCACTTCCACCGCGCGGCCGATCAGCGACGAGGCCTGGGTGAGGTTCTGGGTGCCCAGCGCCGACAGGATCGACTTGAGCGTGTTGGTCTGCGCCATCGACTGCTCGACCTGCGAATATTGCACCAGCTGCTGCGTGTACTGGGCCGTGTCCATCGGGCTCAGCGGGTCCTGGTTCTGCATCTGGGTGGTCAGCAGCTTCAGGAACATCGTGAAGTCGCCGTTGAGGCCGGTGCTCGATGCATTGGCGGTGCCGTTCGTCGCCGGCGTATTGGTGGTGGTGTTGACGGTGGTCATGCTGGTTGCTCCTAGGCGAGGAGATCGACCTGCCCGTCGCCGCGAATGCCGCGATAGGCGATGTCGGTCGTATCGGGTTCGTCACCGCCGGCGTGCTGGCCGGTAGCGGAATTCTGGTTTTGCTGTTGCTGCTGCTGTGCCTGCGCGTTGCCGTCGCCGGTGCGGCTCTCGAAGCGGAAGCTCTGCGCGTCGGCGCGGATGCCTGCCTGGTCGAGCGCGCGGCCCAGATCAGGGGCGTCCTGGCGGAGCAAGTCGAGCGCATGGGCGCTGTCCGCGCGCACCGTGGCGCGCAGCGTGCCGGCATCGTCGAACGACAGCGTCACTTCGACCTTGCCGAGATTGTCCGGGCTCAGCCGGACGCGCAGCATGTCCTCGCCGGCCTCCACCTTGCGCGCGATCTCGACGCCGAGCGCCTGGCCGAGATGGCCGGGGCGCGCCGCGACCACCGGCTCGGCCGCGGCCATCGCGGGAGCCGCCTGGGTGCGGGGCGTGTCGGTGGCGGCATGCGGCGCCGTCGGCGCGGGGGGCGCGTCGTTACGCAGCGTGAAGGCCGGTGCCTGGCCGCGATCGTCGCCCTGCGCATTGTCCTTCCCGGCGCCCGGCTTGCCGGCGATCGCTGGTGTCGCGGCCTGGATCTTGTCGCTGCCGGCTGCGGGCTCGGGGGCCTGCGCAGCGCCCTGGCCCCCGCGCACGGCATCGGCCTTGCGCGTGGGGGAGGCGCTCTCGCCGATCTGGCGGTTCGGCGCGGGCTGAGGCCTGGCCGCGAGCTCGGGGCGCGGGGGGACCTGGACGATGGCGGCCGCGACCATATCGGCGGCCTGCGCATTGCCCGCGACGGCCGCGGGATCGGCGGCTGGCGGTTCGTCCTCGGTGTTCGCCACGGGCGGGCCGCGCTTGACCGGGGCCTTGGGCTCTTCCGGCGCCACGGCCTGGGCCTGTTCGCTCGCCTGGGCGGCGGGAGTGGGAGGCGTGTCGATCGCGGGTTCGGCGGGTGCGGGAGCGGGCGGGGCGTTTGCCGCCGGTTTGGCCGGCTTGGCCTCCGTGCCCGGCAGCGGCGGCTTGCCGGCTGGGGCGCCGGTATCTTCCGTCATCGCCGGCAGCGTGCTCGCCGGTGGCGCGCTCGCCAGGGGCTGCGCGCCCATGGCGGGCTGCGCTTCCGCCGGCGCGGCGGGCTGCGGCAATGTAACCTCGACCGGCGGAGCTTCCGCGGCTGCCGCCGGCGCGGCGGTGGTGAGCAGCTGCGCCATGCTCAGCGGCGCGGCGGGCGCGAGCAGGTCATTGGCGGCCGGCGGCGGCGCGAGGCCGGTGCCGGCGGGATTGCCCGGCGCGCCGAGCATCTGCGCGAAGCCGATGCCGGCGGCGGGGTCGGCGCTCCCTGCGCCGAGGAGACCCGCGGGAAATCCGATAGTGTTTATCTGCATGCACGCGCCTCATGGGCGGGCATCGGAGCCCGCATTCTTCATTATAGGATGTTCGCCGGTGAAACGGTCCGCGCTCAGCCGATCGTGCCGAGCGCGCGGATGCGGGCACGGGCGTGGATCTCGTTCTGCGAGAGCACCACCGTGGCCGGCCGCACCCGCTCGATGATCGAGCGGACGAACGGGCGGATCGCCGGGCTGGTCAGCATGCACGGGATCTCGCCGTCCTGCGCCAGCCGGTCATAGGTCTCGCGGACATGCGCGATGAACCGGTGGAGCGAGGACGGTGCCATCGCCAGCTGGCGCTCGTCGCCCTGGCCCAGGATGCTCTCCGCGAATTCCTGGTCCCATTCGGGCGACAGCGTCACCACCGGGATCGCCTCGCCGCGCACCTGCGACGCGCTGATCTGCCGGGCCAGGCGCGAGCGGACATGCTCGGTCATCTGGGTCAGGTTGCTGGTCAGCGGCGCCGCCTCCGCGATGCCTTCCAGGATCGTCGGCACGTCGCGGATCGAGATGCCTTCGCCCAGCAGGTTCTGCAGGATGCGCTGCACGCTCGAGATCGAGACCTTGGCCGGGATGATGTCGGCAACCAGCTTCTCCGAATCCTTGTGGACTTCGGTCAGCAGCTTCTGCGTCTCCGCATAGGAAAGCAGGTCGGCGATATTCTCCTTCACCAGCTCGGTCAGGTGCGTGGTGATGATCGTGCCGCACTCGACCACGGTGAGCCCGCGGAAGCCGGCCTCGTCGCGCAGCTCGCGATCGATCCAGAGGGCGGGCAGGCCGAACACCGGCTCGGTGGTCGTCTCGCCGGGCAGGCCGGCCGGGCCGCCGCCCGGATTGATCATGAGGAGCTTGTCGACGCGGATCTCGCCGCGCGCCGCCTCGGTCTCCTTGATCGTGATGACGTACTCGTTGGGCTTCAAGCCCATATTGTCGATGATGCGGACCGAGGGGAGCACGAAGCCGAAATCGGTCGCCATCTGGCGGCGCAGCGCGCGCACCTGATCGTCGAGGCGCGGCTCGCGCTGCTCGTCGTTGATCATCGGCAACAGGGCATAGCCGATCTCGATGCGCACCGCGTCGATCGCCAGCGTCTGCGAGATCGGCTGCTCGACCACGGCGGCCTGGGCCTGTTCCTGCGCGGCGACGGCCTTTTCCAGTGCGGCCTTGGCGGCGGCGTTCTTGCTCATCCGCCAGGCGGCGAAGCCCGAGGCGGCCGAGAAGATGGCGAAGGGCAGGAAGGGCATGCCCGGCATGATCGCCAGCGCGCCCAGCAGGACCGAGACCATGCCGAAGGCCTTGGGATAGCGGCCCAGCTGGTCGCCCAGCGCCGCGCCGGTCTTGCCCTTCACGCCACCCTTGGAGACGAGCAGGCCCGCGGCGATCGAGATGATCAGCGCCGGGATCTGGCTGACCAGGCCGTCGCCGGCGGTGAGCACGGTATAGGTGTGGAAGGCCTCGCCGATCGGCACGCCGTGCGAGACGACGCCGATGGTCAGGCCGACGATGATGTTCACCGCGGTGATCAGCAGGCCGGCGATCGCATCGCCCTTCACGAATTTCGAGGCACCGTCCATCGCGCCGTAGAAGCCGCTCTCGGCCTCCACTTCAGCGCGCCGGGCCTTGGCCTGGTCCTCGTTGATCATGCCGGCGGACAAGTCGGCGTCGATCGCCATCTGCTTGCCGGGCATCGAATCGAGGCTGAAGCGCGCGGCGACTTCGGCGATGCGCCCGGCGCCCTTGGTGATGACGACGAAGTTGATGACGATCAGGATGATGAAGATGGTGAGGCCGATGATCACCTCGCCGCCCATCAGGAATTCGCCGAACGCCCCGATCACGCCGCCCGCCGCGTCATGCCCCTCATGCCCATGGGTGAGGATCAGCCGCGTGGAGGCGAGGTTGAGGCCCAGGCGCAGCATCGTCGCCACCAGCAGGATCGTCGGAAAGGCGCTGAGCTCCAGCGGCTTCTCGATGAACAGCGCGGTCATCAGGATCATCACCGACACGGTGATCGACAGCGCCAGGCCCAGGTCGAGCAGCCAGCCGGGGATCGGCAGGATCAGCATCGCGATGATCGCGACCACGCCGCCCGCGAGCGCGATGTCGCGATTGAGGCCGAGCTTGTTCAGGAAGTTCAGGATCGCGGGGGGCATCAGGGTCGTGCTTTCCAAACGGCCTTGGCGGGCGCCGGGCCGGTCTGGCCCAGTGTGAAGCGGTGGCAGAGCGCCGCGGCGGGCGTGCTCTCAGGCATCTCGGCCTCCGCCTGCGGCAGGCGCAGGCGCTGGATGGCGAAGAGCGGGTACGCGTTCATGCGGCGGGCGGCACGGCGATGCCGCCCTCGATGAAGGTGCGCAGCTTGTTGCGCATGGTGCGCACCGAGATGCCCAGGATGTTCGAGGCGGAGGTGCGATTTCCGTGGCAGCGCTCGAGCGTGCCCAGGATCAGCTCGCGCTCCACTTCTTCCACCGTGCGCCCGATCAGGCCGTCGACTTCGATCCGCCCGTCGGCGCTCGGCAGCGAGACCAGTGCCGCGAGCGGCGACCCGTCGGCGCGGGTCAGGTCCTTGGCCTCGATCAGCGGGCCATGGGCCAGCAGCGCGGCGCGGTGGATGCATTCCTTCAGCTCGCGGATATTGCCCGGCCAGCCATAGGCGCGCAGCACCGCGATCGCGTCTTCCGAGAGCGGGCGCGGGGAGAGCCCGTCGCCCCGGGCGAACTGGGCGATGAAGTGCCCGGCCAGCGCGGCGATGTCGTCGTCATGCTCGGCGAGCGGCGGCACCTCGATACGCGCCAGGCTCAAGCGCACCAGCAGGTCCTCGCGGAAGCTGCCGGCGGCCACGGCGGCCTCCAGGTCCATGCTGGTCGAGGCGATCAGCCGCGCGGCGAAGGGTATCTCCGCCTGGCCGCCCAGGCGGCCGAAGCGCTTCTCGATCAGCGCGGCGAGCAGCCGGGCCTGGGTGGCGGGAGCGAGCGCGCCCACTTCGCGCAGGAAGATCGTGCCGCCCCGGACGCTCTCGAGCCGGCCGACCCGGCGCGCCGCGGCGCCCGGAAAGGCACCCGCCTCATGCCCGAACAGCTCGGATTCGAGGACATCGGCGGCAACGCCGGCGCATTCGACCGAGACGATCGGGTCGGGCCGGCCGGAGAGCCGGTGAATCTCGCGCGCCATCATCTCCTTGCCGCTGCCCTTGCCGCCCAGGACGAGCACGGGGGCGCCGCTCGGCGCGACGGCGGCGGCGAGCGCCATGGCGCGATCGAGCACGGGATGGCCGCCAATGGGCACCTGCGCCTGGCGCTCCACCACCGAGGCGATGGCCGCCGCGATCAGCTCGCGCTGCGGGGGAAGGGGCACATAGTCGCGGGCGCCGGCACGGATCGCCGCCACCGCGCGCTCGGCGGGGGCGGAGATTCCGCAGGCCAGCACGGGCACGACGAAGCGCTCGCGGCGCAGATCGTCCAGAAAGCCCACCGCGTCCTCCAGCACGTCGATCATCACGAGATCGGCGCCCTGCTCGCGCAGCGCCTCCAGCGCGAGGGCAGGGGCGTCGGCCATGCTGACCTCCGCGCCGGCGCCCTGCGCCAGCTCCGCCGCGCGGCGGAACTCGCTGCCCGGCGCGCCGATCAGCAACATCCGGATCGGTCCCATCGTCAAGGCTCGGCCCGGACGATCTCGGTGAGAGTCACGCCGAGGGCATTGTCGATCAGCACGACTTCGCCGCGGGCGATCAGCCGGTCGTTGACGAAGATGTCCACCGGCTCGCCGACGCGCCGGTCGAGCTCGACCACGGTGCCGGCACCCAGGTGCAGCAGCTCGCCGATCGGCATGCGGGCGCGGCCCAGCACGGCCTGCACCCGCACTGGAACGTCATGGACGGCTTCCAGGCCTTCGCCGCCATGATGGGGCTCGGCGCCGCCCTGATTGTCGAAATCCTCGAGCACGGGCGCGGGCTGGTCGATCGCGGGATCGGTGGGAATGATGTTATGGGGTTCGGTATCCATGGGTCTGATCCTATGCGTTCATCCACTGACGGATCACCGAGGCCGCCTCGGGCGGGCTGGCGGCGATCGCGTCCCCGATGCGCTTGAGCGCGGAGAGTTTGATGCGGCCGTCGACCTGGGCGAGTGCGATCTCCTGATCGAGCTGCGGCACGTCGGACGGCGTCATGGCTTCGAGCTGGGCCATCGCCTCCACATCGCCGTCGGCGGCGCGCTCGGCGAGCGCGAGCATCTCGGGCGAATGGGTGGGCAGCATGGCGGGAACTTCCTCGGCCGCGACGAGCGGCGCCGGCTTGGGCTTCAGCATGCGCAGCGCGAGCAGGCCGACCGCGCCGATCACCACCAGCTGGAGCAGGCCCCAGATCCGGTCCATCGGCAGCGACGAGAGGAAGCTGGCCGTGGCGTCGGCGGGGGCGTCGCCGGTGTTGAACTTCATGCTCTCGACGACGACGCTGTCGCCGCGCTGGGTGTCGGCGCCCACGGCATTCTCGACCAGGCGCTGCAGCCGGTCGATCTGCGGCTGGGGCAGGCCCTTGTCGCCGCCATCGACCATCACCGCGACGCTCAGGCGCGTCACCTTGCCCGGGGTGCGGACGGTGACGGTCCTGGTCGAGCTGTTGTCGTAGGTCGTGTCTTCCGAATTCTGGTTGCTGCCCGACTGGCGCGAGGCGCCCGGCGTGTTGGCCGCGGCGGTCTGCGCGGCGGGCAGCTGGTTGCCGACCGAGGCGGTCTGCGCGCCGACATCGGTCTCGCGGTTCTGCTCGCCGGTCTCCACGCTCACCTGGCGGGCGATCACCTGCTTGTCGGGATCGAAGACGTGCGATTCCTCGCGCGACTGGTCGCGGTCGATCTGGGCGGAGACTTCGGCGCGGACCTTGCCCTGGCCGACGATCGGCTCGAGCAGCGATTCGATCTCGTCGCGCAGCTTGCCTTCCACGGCCTGCTGGCGCTGGTCGGCATCGCCGGCGCTGGCCGTGCTGGGGTCGCCGGCCCGGGCGAGCAGCGCGCCGGTCTGGTCGACGACCGAGACGGCGTCGGGCGACAGCTCGGGCACCGAGGAGGAGACGAGGTAGCGGATCGAGGCGACCGTCTCGCTCGGGATGCGGCCGCGCGTCTTAACGGTGACGGCCGCCGTCGCCTTGCGGCTCTCCTCGGCGAACATGGCGCGCTCGGGCATCACGATGTGGACCCGCGCGCCGGTGACGTTCTGGATGGTCTGGATCGACTTGGCCAGCTCGCCCTCGATCGCGCGCGTCTCGTTCATCTTGGCACGGCTGGCGGAGACGCCGAAGGGCTGCTCCTGGTCGAGTACCTCATAGCCGATCTTGCCGCCCAGCTTCTCGCCGGCCAGGCTCATGCGGAGCTCGGCGAGCTTGTCCTGCGGCGCCATGATCGAAGTGCCGTCGGCCGAAAGCTGGAAGGCGACGTTCTGCGCCTTGAGCTTCTCGGAGATCGCCGAGGCGGCCGATGGATCAAGGTCGGTATAGAGGAAACCCATGCTCTGGTTCGAGCCGCGCGTGGCGACGAAGGCGAGGGCGGCGAGCAGCGCGAACGCCACTCCCCCCATCAGCAACAGCCGCTTGGGGCCGATCTGGCCCACCAGGTTCTTGATCGCTTCCAATGTCGCCCCGTTCGATGGAACTGGCGGGGCGGATGCCCCTTGCGATCATTATAGAGGGACGGGGGAGGCGGCAGTTTTTGCCGGGGGGAATTTTTGCCTAGTGGTTTGAGAAACCCGCGCTTTCCCCAGAATCAAGAACCCCTCCCTGAAAGGGAGGGGCAGGGGTGGGTGGATGTACGCGATACGGCCACGGCATTGCATAAGAATGCCGTAAAGCCTGGTCGCGACCGACCCCCGACCCATCATCAGGGAGGGGAGATCTATCAAGCCGCCTTGAGCAGCGTCTCGAGCTCGGCCAGCACCGCTTCGCGGCGTGCCGTGGCATCGAGCGCCAGGCCGCCTTCCTCCCAGCCGATACGGGCGTCGCCCACCGGGATGTCGGCATCGGGAACCACGATCAGGTTGAGCTTGCGGCGGTCGCGCGACTGGCGGTCGGCGATGCGGCCCTCTATGTCTTCCAGCAGGTCCGGGTGGACGCGCACCAGCAGCTCGGTGCCGCGCGCGACCTGGCCCAGCGCCCGGCCGATCGCTTCGTCGATCGCGGCGCCCGGCGCCGTTTCGAGGGCGCGGCCCGCGATCATGTCGGCGGCGGCGAGCGCGATCTCCGCGGCCTCGCCGGTCACCCGCTCGGAGACTTCGGTGAATTGCGCGTCGATCACTTCGATGCCGGCCTGGAGCGCGTCGACCGCGCTCAGCAGCGCGACCTCGCGCTCGGCGCGCGCCTGGGCCAGCCCGGCCTCATAGCCCTGGGCGCGGGCAAGGGCGAGGGCGGTTTCCTGCTCGGACCTGAGCAGTGCCAGCTCGGCGCGCAGCGTCGCCACCTCGAGCGCGGCATCGGGGCCGATCGGCCCGCTCCGGCCAGGCGGCACGGCGAAGATGCGGTCGAAGCCGAAGCGCTCGACATGGACATGGGCGTGCATGCTCATCGGCAATATTCCCTAGATGATCATCGCGTCGTCGGACTTCGGATCGACGAGCAGGATCTCGCCGCGGTCCGCCAGGTCCTTGGCCAGGCGCACCAGCGCCGACTGGGCCTCCTCGCAATCGCGGGCGCGCACCGGGCCCATGCCCGCCATGTCCTCGCGCAGCAGCTTCGAGGCGCGCTCGGTCATCGCGCCGAAGAACAGCTGCTTCAGGCTGTCCGGCGCGCCCTTCAGCGCCAGCGCCATCTGGCGCTTGTCGGCATTGCGGACGATCGACGAGATCGCCGGCGGCAGCAGGTTGCCCAGGTCCTCGAAGGTGAACATCAGCGCGCGGATCCGCTCGGCGCTTTCCGGTGCGCGGTTGTCGAGCGCGGTGAGCATCGCTTCCTCGGTCGAGCGGTCGAGCGAGTTGAACAGCTCGGCCATCGCCTCGTGCGGATCGCGCTTCTGCGACCGCGAGAGGTTGGTCATGAACTCGGTCTTCAGCGTCTGCTCGACCTGGTTGATCACGTCCTTCTGCACCGTCTCCATGCGCAGCATGCGCATGATCACGTCGACCGAGAAGTCGCGCGGCAGCTCGGAGAGCACGCGCGCGGCATGGTCGGGGCGCAGCTTGGAAAGGATCACCGCCACGGTCTGCGGATATTCGTGCTTCAGCGCGCCGGCGAGCACGGACTCGCTGACATTGGAGAGCTTGTCCCACATCGTGCGGCCGGAAGGCCCGCGGATGTCCTCCATGATCTCCTTCACCTTGTCGCCCGGCAGGATGCCGGTGAGCAGGCGCTCGGTGGTCTCGTAGCTGCCGTGCAGCGTCGCCATCGAGGCGACTTCGCTGGTGAACTGGACGAGCAGATGCTCCACCACCTGGGCCGGGATGCGGCCCAGGCCGGCGATGGTCGACGACAGTTCCTTCACCTCGTCGGTGGAGAGCTGTTCCCAGATCGGCGCGCCGTGATCCTTGCCCAGCGCCAGCATCAGGGCGGCGGCGCGTTGCGCGCCGCTGAAGCGCTTCAGTTCGGGCGGTTCTGCGATCGGCGCCATCACGGACATGCTTTTTCGTTTCCCTCGCGAAAAAATTGCGGCCGCGCACACGGGCGGAGGCCGCTTTCCCTCTATTATAGGAGCAAGGGAGACAGGGCGGATCGCGATGACGGTTAATTTATCTGGAAACCTGATCGGCTTGAGCATCCTGACGGGGTCGAGCTCCACCATGACCTCGGCGGTCTCGCCGATCGCCTATGAGAGCAAGGCGGTGCGCACGGCCAAGGCGCAGTTCACCACCGCGGCCACCGTCGCGCCGTGGAAGAGCGGCGACGCGCTGCCGGTCAACTCCAGCCAGGTCGCCGCGATCACCGCGCTGCGCTCGATCATCACGCCCGCCACCACCGACGGCAACGGCACCTTCCTGCCCAAGGACGTGCAGACCAGCTTCACTGCCTATCAGGCGCTCGACAAGCTGCGCGTGCTCGCCGAGACCGCGAGCGCCAAGACCACGTCCGACGCGCAGCGCGCCCAGCTGCAGAAGACCTTCCTCAAGGGATTGGACGATCTCCAATCCTATCTCAGCACCGCCCCGTCGGACCTGGTGAAGCTCGCCTATGGCAAGCCGGCGTCCAGCGTCACTTCGAACAAGCTGGCCGCGACCAGCGTCTACGAGACCGAGGGCAAGCCTCTGGTCAAGGCCCGCAGCGACGCGATCCCCGGCCTCACCGGTACCGAGCAGTTCGCGATCACGCTGAGCAAGCCCGGCGTCGCGGCGCAGACGGTCACCGTCGACCTGTCGCAGGGCGCGCAGCCGCCCACGCTCGATTCCGTCGCGGCGCAGTTCAACGCCGCGATCGCCGCGATCCCCAATCTCGACACCAATGGCGCGCCCCAGCTCGACGCCAACGGCAATGCCGTGCCGCGCTGGAAGTCGACCTTCAAGGTGACCAACGAGGGCGGGAAATGGGGCTTCACCCTTTCGAACCCCACCGGCATCGAGCAGGTCACGCTCGACCAGACCAATGCCAAGGACGCGCTGGTGGTCGCCACCGGCCAGACCGCGCTCGACGCGCCGAGTTCCACCCAACTCTTCCGCTTCGACGATCCCGCGGGCGACAACACGCGCGTGGCGATGGGCACGATCCAGGCGCTCGATCGCCAGGCGACCGCGCAGAACGTGGCCGCCGGCAAGACGACGACGATCACCACGACCACGACCGATCTCGACGGCAAGGTGAAGACCGTCAAGACGTCGACCAGCAACGTCTACGCCAATACCGATGCCGCCGCGGTGGTTACCGATGCGCAGGGCAACAGCTATATCGTCGGCACCACCAAGGGCGATCTCGGCGCTAATCTGTCGGACGGCGACAACAACCTGTTCCTCACCAAGGTGGACGGCGCCGGCAATGTCGTGTGGCAGCGCAGCCTCGGCGCCACCGGCTCGTCGACCGGCGCCGCGGTGAGCCTGGGCCCCGACGGCAGCATCGTCGTCGCCGGCACGGTCACCGGCAGCTTCGGCGGCGCCTCCACCGATGGCGACATGGTCGTCGCCAAATATGCCGCGAACGGCGACGAGAAATTCTCCACCGTGGTCCGCTCGGCCGGCACCGACGTCGCCAAGGCGGTCGCGGTCGGCGCCGACGGCTCGGTCTATGTCGGCGGGCGCATCGCCGCCGGCAATGACGGCTTCGTCGCGCGCATCGACGCTAGCGGCAAGATCGCCGAACGCCGTACCCTCACCGGGCCGGGCAGCGACAGCGTCAACGCGCTCGCGATCGACGGCGACGGCAATGTCCTCGCGCTCGTCTCGCATGACGGCAATGCGGAGCTCCGCAAGCTCCAGGGCAGCTCGCTGGCCACCGACCTGGGCAGCCTCGCGCTCGGCACCGCCGATGCCCGCGTGATCGCGGTGGCCGATGACGGCTCGATCGCGGTGGGCGGCGCGACCTCGGCCGCGCTCTCGGGCAGCCAGGTCAACGGCCTCAGCGGCAATCGCGACGGCTTCGTCACGCGGATCGATGCCGGCCTGACCAACGCCAGCACCACCTATCTCGGCTCCTCGGCTGACGATCAGGTCGACAGCATCGCCTTCATGAACGGCGAGCTCTATGCCGGCGGCCGCACCACCGGCGACCTGGCGGCCACTCGCCGCGGCCCGACCGACGGCTTCGTCGCGCGGATCGATGCCGCGACCGGCGCGGTGCAGAACACCACCCAGTTCGGCCAGGCGCTGCTGCGCACCGAGCCGGTCCGCATCGCCGCCGACACGGGCGGCGCCAGCGCGGTCTCGGCGCTCGGCTATGGGCGCGGCACGATCAACGCCGTTGCCTCGAGCAAGGTGACGACGCAGACCGCGCTCAAGGCGGGCGACTATTTCTCGTTCAAGGCCGATGACGGCGCGATCCGCAAGCTCACCATCCTGGCCGACGACACGCTCCAGTCGATCGCCACGCGCATGCAGGGCATGCTCGGCGCATCCAAGGCGACCGTCACCGCCACCGCGGTCGACGGCGTCCAGCAGCTGCGCATCACCATGAAGTCGGGGCATCAGTTGCAGCTGCTCGCCGGCACCGGCGACAGCGACGCGCTCGCCAAGCTCGGCATGGAGCCGCAGCGCATCGCGACCCAGGCGCCGGTATCGAGCAACGCGCCCAAGGTGCGCCCGGGCGGCAGCTTCGGCCTGGATCTGGGCGAGGGGCTCAGCCTGTCCGCGGCGGACATGGCCAAGACCGCGCTCGGCAAGATCAAGGACGCGATCTCGATGTCGCAGACCGCCTATCGCTCGCTCTACTGGGACGACACCAAGGCGAAGATGATCGACGGCAGCAAGAAGAACGCCGCGACCGGCAAGGAAAGCACGGCGATCGTGAACGCCCAGCTGGCAAATTATCAGGCGGCGCTCGCCCGTCTCAACAGCTCCACGCCCTCCACCTACGGATTCTGATCATGGACATGCCCCCGATCCTCTCCGGCATCCGCCGCCAGATGGAGACGCTCTCCGATCGCCAGCGCGTGATCGCCCAGAACATCGCCAACAGCGAGACTCCGGGCTTCAAGGCGCGCATGGTGGAGGACGCCGATTTCTCCGACCTGCTGGGCAATTCCGGCACCGGCGGCATCCGCGTGGCGAAGCCGCGCGTCGAGCTGACCGCCGGCATGAAGGGCCTGGGCGCGATCCAGCCGGCCGGCGCCGGCATCGTGCTCGACAAGGACATCAGCGAGACCAAGCCCGACGGCAACAACGTCACGCTGGAAGACCAGCTGCTCAAGCTCGGCCAGGTCCAGGCGGATTTCACGGCGATGACCAATCTCTATCGCAAGCAGCTGAGCATGCTGAAGACGGCCGTGGGGAAGGGCGGGTAACTGCCCGCTTCGGTGGATGAAGACAAAGGGGTTCGCGAGCGGATCGCGGGCCCCTTTCCCTAGGTTGGGACCCCAAACAAGTATTTGATTTTCTACCGTAATCCCGGCCTTGCGCTGGGATTCCGCTTTTTCTTGCGCTGGCGAGACAGCGGGACCCCGGCGCAAGGCCGGGGTGACGGGGTGGAGGCGCCTTCGCGGCTTCTTCACTCCTGGCCTTTTCGGGCTTTCCCGCGATCGACGCTCATCAAATCCACGGCATCGGATGTCGAAATCGCCTCTTCCGCGGACGCGAATTCCACTGCGCTCTACTCATGTGTCAGTGCGTTGTTCTTCAAACGAAAAACACTGACGCTCGGCAGTCGGGCGCCGGCGGATGCGCCGTGCGAGAAATTGATGACGATGTCGGCGTTCACGGATTTCCGATCCTTGGAGCAATACATCACCTCGGCCGTGTCTATTTCTCGCGACCGCGCAATGCTCCGGACCATATTGCTGGCACCGGGAACGGCTCTTCCATCCACCGTCAGGGCCAGGAACTTCGAGGGATTCCCGCGATAGCCATTCTGATACTGCAGCGCGACGATGCTGCCGCTGCATGCGGCGGATATCGTCGTGTTCACCCGCTCCGGCGCCCGGCGGCCGGTAGCGCTGCCCTGCGTGCTTGCGGCGGGCGCACTCAGCCCCGTCATCGCAATGCCGGCAAGCTCTAGCCACATGACTGGATACATTCCTTTCCTGCCGGCCGACGTCGTTCTGCCGGTCGGTATGGCCATGATGCTGCCGCTACACGACGCGGATGCCCTTGCGTACCGTTGGATCATTCGTGCCGGGGTGCGAGCGATAGCAGCTTGTCGAGAGCGGAGGTGGAAATATCGACTTTCCTGCCGTTCAGATAGGCAGGAACCTTTTCCGAGGATCCGTTTGGTTTCTCGGAGAAAAGTGAAAAAATGGGCGCGCCATGGCGGTAAAATACCAGGCCGATCCTGACATCCGGCAATATCGATGTTGTTTTGCCGGGGGACAGGGAGCGCACCGCTTGCGAGATCGTGGCCCATTGCGCGCGATCTACGGACGATATCCGAACGTGCTTGGCAGCCGATCCCAGGTCGGACGGGTCCAGATTGGCGCGAAAGGACAATCGCGGATCGACGCTCATCAAATCGACGGCATCGGATGTCGAAATCGCCTCTTCCGCGGAAGCGAATTCAACTGGACTCTCTGAGATGAAGGGGTCTGCGGCGACCGAATAGCTGGTAGATGAAATCAGGAGCGCTGCAAATATGGTAAGAAGGCGCATCGCCTGTATCTCCATGGTATCTGGACTTGTGGCCAGTGGCGGTTCAAATCTCAAATTCGGCGCAGGCCATTAAGGCCCGTCGGCGGTGACAGAATCAGGTTCGTCATACGAATCGCCGAAATGATTTGTTCTAGACGGCTCACCCAGGTCCTTGGCGATATCCGACTCCCAATGCTGTATGATGTACTGCTCATCTACCGTATGCCATTTCGGATCCGGGGATGGGCCGAACCCGGAGAAATTTGCCGCATAGTAAAGATGGGCAATTTCATGAATAAGTCCTAGGGCGGCGGACTGATACTTGTCGATATATTTGCCAGTATCATCCTTCAGGTGCAGGGCTCCGAACGGATCCCAGGTGATTTCCTTGGTGTCCAAGCGATTGGAATCACGATTTCCGTGATCTATCTTAATTGTGATGTTGTTGCTCTTCGCCCAATCCAATATGGCTCTTCCGGTCGGCGAGAGGGCAATATAGTCGATTGCGCGTTCCAATTCGACTAGGTCGGCGCCCGTTGCCGTTGTGCGGAAATCGCTGGCGTTATAGTGATCCTGGGCGCCGCCGCCGCCACCGCCGCTCGGGCCCGCGCCGTCCGGGTTCGGATCGTTATAGTTCGAGGGGTCGTCATAGTCCGGCCAATCGTGAGGGGCGGTAACGGTCCAGGTCCAATCATTGGACGATCCCCCGCCGCCGGCGACGATATCAATCTCGGATTGCGTCAGAAGGCGCATCGGTTTCCCTTTTTCTTGAACAACAAAGGCAATTTGCCGCGATCTTGCGGCGATCATGGGAAATGATATCTGCTGATCTTATCGCCATATGCCCATAGAGAGAGACGATGAGAAATACTCGTGAACAGGGCAGGAGGATATTTGCTCCAATTCGGCTGACTTTTCCAGATGTCACAAAATTGAAAACTACCATTTTGGCGACATCGATGGAAATGGTGTCATCGGGAGCGTGCGAATCTTCGGAGTCAAGCGTGCGAACGCTCGTGACAAACTTGTACAAGGATGGTTTGGGGGATGCTGCTACCCTGCCGGGATTCCGGGATGATCTGGCGGCATATATGGCGAAGTCGCCATTGCAGGAAGAGAGCTGGCATCAATCAAGAATGCTGGAAGAGTTCCAAGTTTATCGTGCCTGCATTCGTAAAACGACGGATATGAGTCGCGATAGCCTCAGGGATTTGATCATGGATATCCACACTCGTTCTAACATTGGTGGAACCAGATTCAGAGTTGGCTCAGTTCAAATCAAGCCAGATAATAATAATTCTGTAACTATATTTCCTCCGGCGAAGGAAATAGAGTATATTTTGATCAATCTCTTTAAATTTATAGAAGATAATATCTCTACGAAGAATGCCCTATGTGCCGCAGTGGGATATGTTGGGATCGTGCATGCGCACCCATTTTCCGATGGTAATGGAAGAACTGCGCGCGTGTTCTACAATGTCCTGCAAGCATATTCAGGGAGTCGCCATTTTATCTCGATAAGATTCCTGGATTCACTGTCAAAAGGAGCGCTCACGATAAAGTTGCGGCGAGCATATTTGACTGGCGAATGGTCCAGCATCTTGGAGTTCTTCCGAGACGCGGCAATTGTGTCGGACGCGCAGCAGCGCATCACAGGATAGCTGGGAGATGGGAAGCAAGGTCGCGATCCCGCAAGCGGGAGCGAGCTATCGGCCGCCCCTTGCAATATAGGATGTATCGGGCCCGGTCGGCGCCGGTTTCCCGCCGCCGCACACGCCCCGATGGTGCAAACTTCGGAAACTTCCGCGCCCTGGAAGCGCGGCCCGGCGCAGGAGGATCAGAGCCGCGCGTTGATCGAGATCGGCGCCGGAGCGTCCATCCCGCCCAGGCCGCCACAGGCGCCATAGGTCATGCTGCGGCTGCCGGTCAGGCGCTGCGCCTCGGCGGCGATCGCGCCCATCATCTCGACCGAGAGCTCGATCTGGCGCGCGAGGATCCGGGCATTGACGGCCGAGGCCTCACGCAGGCCGCGGCTGGCCTCGGCCAGCGTCGCGCGCGCTTCGGGGTCGAGGCGTTCGGCCCAGTCGTCGGGTGCCTCGCGCTTCATCCGCGCCACTTCGGCCTCGATCCGGCCGGTGAGGCGCAGCTTGGCCTGGGCGATCTCGGGCAGCTCGGGGAAATAGGGGCCCCGGCCCAGCCGATCGCTCTCCTCCTCCATGATCTGGGTGAGGGACACCATCGCGTCGATGAGCTGCTCGGTCATTTACTTGTTACCCTGTTGGAGCTTGATGATCTGGTCGAGCACCACCGGCGCCAGGCCGATGCCGCCGCGATCGGCGATCGCGTTGCCCAGCTTCTCGGCCATGATGCCGCGGAACATTTCCTCGCCATGCCCGCCGGAGAATGCCCCGTCGCCCTGCTGCACGCTCTCGAGCATGAGCTGGGTCATCTGGCCGAGGAACACCGCCTCGAAATTCTTCGCGGTCTCGCGGTTCTTGGCGTCGAGCTTCGGATTGTTCGTCGCGGCCGGGATCTGCGGCCCGGTGGCGGAAGTCACGTCGCGCATCACTGCACCTCGATATCGGCCTGGAGGGCGCCGGCGCTCTTGATCGCCTGAAGTATGGTGATCAGGTCGCGCGGGGAGACGCCCAGCGTGTTGAGCCCGCTCACCAGCGTCTGCAGGCTGGCGCCGTCGACCATCGCCAGGCTGGCGCCGTTGCCGTCGTTCACCTGCACGTTGGTGCGCGGCACCACCGTGGTCTGGCCGTTCGAGAACGGTGCCGGCTGCGAGACCTGCGGGCTTTCGGTGACGGTGATGGTCAGGCCGCCCTGGGCGATCGCCACCGGCGTGATCCGCACATCGGCGTTCATCACCACCGTGCCCGAGGCTTCGTTGATCACCACGCGCGCCGGCTGGTCGACCTTGACCGACAGTTCGCCGATGCGGGTGACCAGGTCGATCACGTTGCCGACGAAGTTCGAACCCGCCGTGAGCTGCACGGTCGCCGGGTCCAGCACCGCGGCGCTGCCCGGATATTTGGCGTTGATCGCGCCGGCGATGCGATCGGCGGTGGCGAAGTCGGGGTTCTTGAGCGCCAGCTTCAGGCCATTGGCCGAGAGGAGCGAATAGGGCACCTCGCGCTCGATAATCGCGCCGCCGGCGATGCGGGCGGAGGTGGTCACGCCCCGGCTCACGCTGGCCGCGGCACCCTGGCCCTTGAAGCCGGAGACTGCGACATTGCCCTGCGCCACCGCATAGATCTCGCCGTCCAGGCCGCGCAGCGACGAGACGATCAGCGTCCCGCCCTGCAGGCTGGTCGCGTCGCCCAGCGCCGAGACCTGGACGTCGATCCGCGAGCCCGAGCGGGCGAAGGGCGGCATCGTCGCGGTGATCGAGACGGCGGCGACGTTCTGCGTCTTCATCTCTGTCCCGCGGATGTTCACGCCCATGCGCTCGAGCATGGCCTGCATCGATTCCTCGGTGAACGGCGTGTTGCGCAGGCGATCGCCCGTGCCGGCCAGGCCGACGACCAGGCCATAGCCGACTAGCTGGTTGTCGCGGACGTTCTCGACGTTGACGACGTCCTTGATCCGCGTCTGGGCCATGGCGGCCGGTGCGAGGCCCAGGCTCAGCAGCAGGGCGATCATGGAAGCGGCGAAGCGCGGCATATAACCCCTGGAAGTGGAAAATTTCCGATAATTCTCTTATAGGATAGAAGAAGGGCCATGCGGGCCCGGAGGACGAGTTTTCGTGCGGATCGAGAACCTGCAGGCACCCTTGCTGCACAGCCTGATGGCGGCGCTGCCCAAGGTCGCGTCCGGCTTCTCGGTGGGGGAGGGGGAAGCCCCGGCTGCACCGGCGCCCCTGCCCCCGGGAGCGGGCGCGGGAACCACCCAGGCGCTCAACCCCTCGGTCGCGATGCTCGTCACGCTCGCCGCCGCCGATCCGATGATCGAGCGCCGCCGCAAGCAGGCGGTCGATGCCCAGCGCGGCATCGACATGCTCGACCAGCTCCATCGCGAGCTGGTCGCCGGGGTGGTCAGCCCGGCGCGGCTCCAGGCGATCGTCGAATGGTCCGAGACTTTCGAGCGCACCGACGATCCCGCGCTCGCCGCGATCCTCTCCGATATCGAGCTGCGCGTCCGAGTCGAACTGGCCAAGCTCGATCTCAAGGCCTGATCCGCCCCCTTCATTCCGCTACGGCATCCTCGGCTTTTCAGTTTCAAATCCGAACGCAATTGCATACCGGATTTTGGGAACCTAGGGAGGCGCCACCGGTTTCGCGTTCGAAAGCGCGATGCCGTTCCTTCCATGACCGGCCGGCAGAGCGCGGCATGGAGTTCCCTCGAGGAGAGTATGCCTATGTTGGCTTTGCTGATGGGGCTTGCCGTCGCGGCGGCCCCCGCGCTCCAGCCCGCCGATGCCGTGGTCGGCCGCTGGAAGACCCCCGTTCACAACGGTATCGTCGAGATCACTCGGTGCGGCGCGTCGATCTGCGGCAAGATCGTCGGGTCGGACAAGTTGCGCACCAATCCGAACCTGCCCGACAGCAACAACGGCACCGCGGCGCTGCGCACGCGCAAGCTGATGGGGCTGCAGATCCTGTCCGGCTTCAGCGCGCAGAATGGCGGCTGGTATGGCGGCAAGATCTACAATGCCGAGGACGGCAAGACCTATAGCGCCGAGATCACCATGACCGGCAACGACCAGCTCAATCTGCGCGGCTGCGTGTTCAAGCCCTTCTGCCGCACCCAGACCTGGACCCGCGTGCGCTGACGCGCGTTTCCGAGTTCTCAGTATCCGTACGCGTACAAGGATTACCCCGATGTCCCCCTTCAAATATTCGCTGGCCGCCGGCAGCGCGCTGACCGCGCTGCTCGGCTTCTCCCAGGCTGCCCAGGCCCAGGCCTTCTATCTCCAGGAACAATCGGCCCGCGCGGCCGGCCGTGCCTTTTCGGGCGAGGCCGCCGATACCGGCGCCGCGTCGCTCTGGTGGAACCCCGCCGCGATCGGCGGCATCGATAGTGGCGACGCGACGATCTCCGCCTCGGTCATCCTGCCGCGCGGCGAGGTTGCCGACAGCGGCACGCTGATCGTCCGTCCGGGCCAGCCGCCCGCGCCGGTGGGCGGCAACGGGGTCACCCGCAATCCGATCAACAACGGCGTGCTCCCCTCGGGCGCGATCGCCGTGCCGCTGAACGATCGCATCGCGCTCGGCGTGTCGATCACCTCGCCCTACAGCTTCACCACCGACTATCCGGCGGACAGCTGGGCACGCTACAGCGCCGACCGGACGAAGCTGCGCACGATCGACATCCAGCCCAGCATCGGCGTGGCGGTGACCGACTGGCTGCGCGTCGGCGCCGGGCTGAACATCGAATATACCGATGCCAGCCTCAGCAATGCGCTGCCGAATCTGGCGGCGGTGCTGCCCGACGGGCATCAGGAGCTGAAGGGCGACGGCTGGGATCTCGGCTGGACCGCGGGCGTGCAGCTGCACTCGCGCCGCTTCACCCTGGGCCTCAGCTACAAGTCGGCGATCGAGCACACGCTGAAGGGCGACCTCACCGTCTCGGGCCTGGTCGGCCCGCTCGCCACGTCGAACATGCAGCTCTCGGGCGTCCAGGCGAAGTTCTACACCCCGTCCCAGGCGATCGTCGGCGCCCGCTTCGCCGCCACCGACAAGCTGACCCTGAACGCGCAGGTGATCCGCTATGGCTGGGACAAGTTCGACGCGATCCGCCTGGGCGCGCCGGTCAACCAGGCGATCCCCGAGAACTACCGCACCAGCTGGAGCTATGCCGGCGGCGTTGATTATGCCCTGTCGCCCAAGGTGACGCTGCGCGCCGGCGTCCAGCGCGCGATCACGCCGACCCAGGACGGCGAGCGCGATGCCCGGGTGCCGGATTCGAACCGCTGGAACTTCGGCGTGGGCGGCAGCCTCGCGGCGAACAAGAAGCTCTCGTTCGACCTGGCCGCCAATTATGTCACCTTCGCCGACGCACCGATCGACCGGGTGACCGCCGCCTATGCCGGCACCGCCGCGCAGACGCCGATCCTCACCGATGGCGAGCTGCGCGACGCCCATGCCATCGTGCTCTCGGCGGGGGCGCGGCTGAAGTTCTGACATTTGTCCGCCATCCTTGCTCAAGCGAGGATGGCGGAGTTTTTCCTTCCGTCATGCTGAACTTGTTTCAGCATCCAATCCTCCACCGGCGATACCGCCCGGGGCACGTTGGACCCTGAAACAAGTTCAGGGTGACGGCTATGAAGACTGGGGATTACCGCCGCTTCTTCGCGATCCTCAGCACATAGCTGATCACTTCGGCGACCGCGGCATAATGTTCCACCGGGATCGGGCGATCGATCTCGGCGCTGGCATAGAGCGCGCGGGCGAGGGGGCGGTTCTCGACCAGCGGGATGCCGTGCTCGCCCGCGATCTCGCGAATCTTTAGCGCGATCCCGTCGACGCCCTTGGCGACCACCACCGGCGCCGCCATCTGGCCATGGTCATAGTGCAGCGCCACGGCATAATGGGTCGGGTTGGTGATCACCACGCTGGCCTTGGGCACGTTCTGCATCATGCGGCCGCGCGAGCGCTGCATCTGGATCTGGCGGACCTTCGCCTTGATGTGGGGATCGCCCTCGCTCTGCTTGTGCTCGTCCTTGATCTCCTGGAGGCTCATGCGCATCCGCTGCAGGAACGTGCGGCGCTGCCAGACGAAGTCGAACAGGGCGAGCGCACCCACCAGCATCGCGATCGGGCGGAGCATCGAATAGACGATGCCGTGCGTGGCGCTGCCCACCTGCTGCAGGTCCGCGCCCACCATCGCATCGATCGTGGCGGCATGGGGCCAGGCCAGATACGCCGCCACGCCGCCGACCAGGCAGAGCTTGGCCAGCGTCTTGGCGAACTCCATCATCGCCTGCTTGCCGAACATGCGCTTGGCGCCGCTCGCGGGATTGAGCTTCGACCATTTGGGCTTCACTCGGCTCCAGCTGAGCATCGGCCGGCCCTGGAGGATGCCGCCCAGCAGGGCGATGCCGAACAGCGTGCCCAGGATCGGCAGCAGCGCGAAGGCGCTGGCGCGCATCACGCCGGTCACGAAGCTCTCGGCGCCCTGGGGCTCCATCCGGAAATCCTCGGCGCTGCCCCACAGGCGCACGAACAGCGTGCCCATCAGCTGCAGCGTATAGGTGCCCAGGCCGCCCATCACCACGAGCATGCCGACGAAGATCGCGGCGTGGCGCATCTCGGGCGCCATCGGCACATCGCCCTTGGCGCGCGCGTCCTCGAGCTTCTTGTCCGTCGGATCGTGAGTCTTGTCGTCCTGGTCGGTATCGCCCGACATCACCAGCCTCCCTGCATCGCGTCGCCCATGGCGCGGGCGAAGAAGGTGAGCATGGTGCCGAGCGTGGCGGCGGTGAGGCTGATGCCGAGCAGCAGGTTGAGCGGCTGGGCGATGAAGAAGACCTGGATCGCCGGGGCGACGCGCGCGGCCAGGCCGAGCGCGACGTTGAAGACGATGCCGTAGATGAGCAGGGGCGCGGCCAGGCTCAGCCCCAGCGTCATCGAGCGGCCGATCGCCTCGACCGCGAGCATGGCGAAATCATGCGCCGGCGGCAGCCCGCCGACCGGGAAGCTCTGATAGCTGTGCACGATCGCGCCCAGCCACAGGTGATGGACCTGCATGCCCATGCACACCAGCGCGGCGGCCATGGCGACGAACTTGGAGAGCTGCGGCGCCGCGCTGCTCTGCGCGGGGTCGAAGATCACCGCGGAGGAGAGGCCGATCTGGGTCGAGATCACCGAGCCCGCCATGGCGACCGCGAAGAACAGGATCTTGACGATCATGCCCATGGCCAGGCCCGTCATCAGCTCGGCGACGAGCACTGCGGGCAGCGCCGCCCCGGCTTCCACCGCCACGCGGGCCGGGGCGCCGACCAGGCCGTACATCGCTGCCGACAGCGCGAAGGCGATCATCAGCCGGATGCGGCCGGGGATCGCGTCGTCGCCGAACACGGGCAGCAGCATCAGCACCGCGCCCACCCGGGCGAAGACGATGAAGAAGGCCGATGCCTGCAGCGCCAGATCGGGGGGCAGCGTCATCCGGCGGTCACGATCAGGCTGCCGATCCGCGTCATGAAATCGTTCAGCGCCTGTCCGATCGTGGGCAGCATCAGCAGCAGCACCAGTCCCATGGCGAGCAGCTTGGGGACGAAGGTGAGCGTGGTTTCCTGGATCTGCGTCAGCGCCTGGAGCAGGCCGATGATGGTGCCCACGATCAGCGAGGTCAGCAGCAGCGGACCCGCGATGGTGAGCACCAGCATCAGCGCGCTCTGCGCCAGTGCGAGGACCTGCGACGGCAGCATGCGCTCAGCCCCGAAAACGGTTCGGAGAGAGGAAGGAGCCGTTCCCCGGCGAAGGCCGGGGCCCAGCTGCAATGTCCTTTGAGAGGGGCATTTCCCTATCCCACCAACTCGATACTGGGCCCCGGCCTTCGCCGGGGCGCAAAGGTGCAAGGATGCGGATCAGATCTGCATCCGCATGATGTCGGAATAGGCGTTCACCACCCGATCGCGCACCGCCACCATGGTGTCGAGCGCGGTCTCGGCCGCGCCGATCGCGGTGACGACGTCGATCAGGTCGCCCTTGCCGGCGACCTGCTGGGCCGAGGCCTTCTCGGCCGTGCGCAGCTGGTCGGCGGTGCCGGTGACCATGTCCTCGACCATCGCGCCGAAGCCGCCGGCGCTGCCGCCGGTCTTGATCGGGTCCGTCTTGCTGTTGCCGCCAAGGCCGGCGACGCGGCCATAGGCCGACATCGCATCAAGTGCTCCGATGGACATTCTGTGTATCCTTTACTTGAGGAGGTCGATGGTGCGCATCGTCAGGCTCTTGGCGGCCTCGATGGCATTGAGATTGGCTTCGTAGCTGCGCTGCGCCGCCTTCATGTCGGCCGTCTCGATCAGGCCGTTGACGTTGGGCTTCATGACATAGCCGTCCTTGTCCGCGGCCGGATGGCCGGGCTGATAGACCTTCACGAAGTCCGACTTGTCGTTCTCGATGGCCTTGACCTTGACGCCCAGGCCGCCGGTCGAGCGGTCGACCTCGGACTGGAAGCTGGCGACGCGGCGGCGATAGGGATTGCCGCCCGGCGTGTCCGCCACCGAGTCCTGGTTCGCCAGATTTTCCGCGATCACCCGCATGCGCAGCGATTGCGCGCGCAGGCCCGAGGCGGAGATGCCGAGCGAGGTCTTGAGGTCCATGATCGTCCTTCCACGCAGGCCCGACGGGCCGTTTCCTCCATTGTAGGCAAAAATTGCCGGGCCGGGCGCCGGGCGCGGAAAAAAGGTTCCTATAAGTCCTCCTGAAAGGAACACGCATGTCAGTGCTCGACGGAATTATGGTCGATATGTCGATCGTGCTGGGCTCGGCCAATGTGCCGATCCGCCAGGTCCTGCAGATGAGCCGCGGCGCGATGATCCCGCTGGAAAGCAGCCAGGACGATCCCTCGCTCGTATATGTGAACGACGAACTCGTCGCGAAGGGCGTGGTCCTGGTCGACGGCGAAGTGATGTCGCTCGAGATCACCGAACTCGTGAAGAAGCAGCGCAACTGATGGACATCCTGTCGATGCTGCGCACCGTGGGTGCGCTCGGGATGGTGCTCGGCATGCTCGCCGGCGCGCTCTGGTTCGTGAAGCGCTATGACGTGAAGCTGCCCGGCCGCGTGACCAGCACGCGCCGCAAGCGGATCGAGATCGTCGAGCGCCTGTCGGTCGATGGCAAGCGCTCGGTGGCGCTGATCCGCCGCGACGGGATGGAGCATCTGGTGATGTTCGGTCCCGAGGGGCAGGCGACCATCGAGAGCGGCATCGTCGCGCCCGAGCCGACTGCGCCCGAGCCCGCCGCGGAGCCCGTGCCGGCGGCCAATCTCGCCGAGGACATCGCCGCGCTCGGGGCCAATTTCGCCCGGCTGGTCGATCTTCCCAGGCTGGCCGAGCTGCCCAGGGCAGTCGCCGCCCGGGCCGCGACCGTCGCCACCACCCGCAATGCCCATCCGCCGCGCGCGCCCAAGCGCGTCCGCGAGCAGCGCAACACCACGCGGTGGAACCGCGCCGCGGTGCGGGCCGCGCTCGATGCATAGGCTCCTCGCGGCGGCCCTGGCCGCCCTGATCCTCATGCCGGCCGAGGCCTATGCCCAGGCCAAGGGCACGACGATCAACATCGGCGGCCCGGACGGCGCGCTCTCGGCCAAGGCGATCCAGCTGGTGCTGATGCTGACGGTGCTCAGCCTGGCCCCGGGGCTGCTGATGACCGTCACCAGCTTCACCCGCATGGTGGTGGCGCTCTCGCTGCTGCGCACCGGCATCGGCGCGCAGGGCGTGCCGCCCAACCCGGTGATCATCAGCCTGGCGCTGTTCCTCAGCTTCTTCGTGATGGCGCCCACCTTCGAGAAGGCATGGAGCCAGGGCGTCGATCCCTATACCAAGGGCAGGATCACGGAGAGCCAGGCCTTTGAGCGGACGGCCGAGCCGTTTCGCAAGTTCATGCTCGGCCAGGTGCGCGACAGCGATCTCAAGCTGTTCGCCGATCTGGGGGGCAAGAAGATCCAGAACCGCGCCGAGACGCCGCTGACCACGCTGGCGCCGGCTTTCATGATCTCGGAGCTGCGCCGCGCCTTCGAGATCGGTTTCCTGCTGCTGCTGCCGTTCCTGGTGATCGACCTGGCGGTGTCGGCGGTGCTGATGGCGATGGGCATGATGATGCTGCCGCCGCCAACGATATCGCTGCCGATGAAGATCATCTTCTTCGTGCTCGTGGATGGCTGGGCGCTGGTCGCCGGATCGCTGGTCAGGAGCTTCGCCCAGTAGCGAGGCCGCCGGCGGCCGGGAAAGGGGCGGATGCCGGGGGGCGTCCGCCCTTTTTGTTCGTGCGGGGCGTGCACCTTGCAATGTAGGGTTTCGCCTGCTGGGCTGTCCACGCTCCGGTGCAGGTTCGGCGCTCTTTGCCTCTGTGGGAAATATAGGAGCGGCCTGGGTGGGTGTCCGCGCAACAAGGATGCGGCATGCCCGGTGCCTGCGCCGCCCATGTCATGGCCTTTGTGACCTTCCGCCGTGATAGGCCCCGGGTGATGTAGGATCTCCGATCCAGACGAAAGGGCGACCGCAAACCCAGCCACCAATGACGGTGGCGCTTGCCGTACCTCTATCGTCACCCCGGACTGGCTTCGGGGCCACGGGGGAGACAAGAGGCTCCTGTTTCGTCGATGCGGCACAATGAACCCTGGAGCAAGTCCGGGGTGACGGTCGAAATTGGGTGCGCGTCTCCGGGTCCGGAACCGATGCGGTCGCCAAAGGCAAAGGCGCCCGTGCCACCGCACGGACGCCTCGATCGCGCCGGGACGGGAAAGGATCAGCCGCGGGCGGCGGGGCTGTCCAGCCAGGCCGAGAGCTCGGCATAGGAAATGGGGTCGTGAAAGGCGACGCCGGTGAGCTCCTCGTTGCTCCAGCGCGTGGTGCAGCGGCGCGAAGGCAGGCCCGGGATCATCAGGATCACCTCGGTATCGGGGCGCAGCGGACGCTGCATGCGCAGGCAGGCGCCGCCCTGCGACAGGTCGACGACGACCACGTCGATCGGGCGGCCGAGCGCGCTGATCCGCGCGGGGATGTCGGCGGCGAAGCGCGGCGAGCGCGGGCGCGCCGCGGCCGCCTCGGCCTGCGGCTTGCCGAGAATGGCGTTCACATCGGCCGGGGTATCGAACCGCACGCCGGCACGGCCGCCCTTGGTCCAGGCGATCGCGCCGTCCAACAGCGCGCCGCCGCGCAGCTCCACGGTGATCCGCATGTCGGGCAGCAGCGAGGCGATCGTGTCGATCTGCATGCCGCGTTCGGAGAGGTTGCGCACCCGGCACAGCTGGCCGGGATTGCCTTCATGGCGCAGCTTGCCGACGAGGAGCGTGGCCACTGCCCGCGGCGCGCGCTCGATCCACTCGTCGCGGTTCTCGCTTGCGATGGCGGGGTTTGCTTCCACTATGTCCTCGGTGAAATTGCGTGACCTCTGTTTTTTATAGGGGGATCGCCGGCGGGTGCGGGCCGTCTCGACGTAAAATACGTATTTTACGCAGGAGTCGCCTGGGTGATCGCCACCTTGCGCACCACGCCGGCGCCGAACGCCTCCGGGGCGGCGGCTTCCACGATCTTGCGGAACTGCTCGAGGCTGGGCAGCAGCCCGTCCTTGCCGGCGGCCATCGGCGTCTTGAAGGTGCGCATGTTGATCGCGTGCAGCAGCAGCGGCAGCCGCTTGGTCACTTCGGACGATTTGTCCTTCGGCACCTCGAGGTTGAACTGGAACTGGACATAGCCGGTGAGCCGCCCGTCATCGGGCGAGACCAGCGGCGCGAGCAGCTTGTCCACCTGGACGAACGCGGTCTCGACGTCCGCCGGGGCGGGCGCGGCGGCGGCGTGCGCGGGGCGGGGGCCGAGCACCAGCAGCGTGCCGAACGCGGCGGCGCCCCCCAGGCCGAGTCCGGAGAGCAGCACGATGGCCAGGAACAGGATCTTCTTCATGGCGGCGATACTCAGAACTTGAAGCTGCTGTCGGTCGGAAGCGAGGGCGCCTCGGCCTTCAGGACGATGGTGATGCGGCGGTTCTCCGCCCGGTCGGGCTGGTCCGGGAAGACCGGCCGGGTGCCGCCCATGGCGACGATCTCGGCGAAACGGTCCGGCGTCATGCCTGCGGCGATCATCGCCTGGCGCGCGGCGAGCGCGCGCGCGCCCGAAAGCTGCCAGTTCGCATCGCTCTGGCCGCCGCCGGTCGCGTCGGTATGGCCCTCGATCGCGATCTGCCCGCCCGCCTGGGCGAGCTTGCCAGCGGTCTTGGCGAGCAGCGCGCGGGCGAAGGGGTTGAGCTCGGCGGTGCCCGGGCGGAACATCGATTGCTTGTCGGTGTCCATCAGCGTGATCCGCATGCCCGCGCGCTCCGGCTCGATCGCCACGTTCTTGCGCGCCTGGTCCTGCGGCACGGCGTCGAGGGCGATCTGCAGTTCGCTGGCGAGCACGCGCATCGATGTGTCGGGCACGTCGGCGGTGCCGCCGCGCGCCGCGCCGTTGGTGGCGGCCTCGGTCGTCGGCGTGCCGTTCGCGCGGCTGCTGTCGTTCGACGAGCGGCGCGCCTGGCCGCCCGCGCCCTCGGACGTGCCCATCACCGGCGTCGAGGGCGACGTGTCGGAAATGGTCGGCGAGAAATAGGCGGCCAGGCCCTTCAGCCGCTGCTTGTCGGGATTGGCGATCAGCCAGAGCAGCATGAAAAAGGCCATCATCGCGGTCACGAAGTCGGCATAGGCGACCTTCCAGGCGCCGCCATGATGGCCGCCCGCGACTTTCTTGACCCGCTTGATGACGATCGGGCGATCATTGGCGCCGGGCACGGGCATGGTCAGGCGCCCCCGAGCGCGTCGCGCATGCGCTGCTGCACCGCGCCCAGGCGGATATGGCCGATCGCCGAGAGCGAATCCTCGCCCCGCGCGATCCGCTCGAGCAGGTTCACGCACTCGTCGGCATGCTGGATGAGATAGTCGAAGTCCTGGAGCTGCTCGAGATAGGCGCTGGCGAAATGCGCGTCGCCGACGAGCACCTCGGCAAGCGCCTCCAGCTTGGCGCGCATCTCGCGGATCTCGCCTGCGATCACATTGTGCAGCGTCGCCGAGAAGGGATCGAAGCCGGAGATCGCCCGTGCGGTGGGAAGCTGCGAGGGAACGGGCATGCAGGACATCAGAACAGCTCCAGATCGCCGCCGGAGACCGGGGCGTGAACGGGGACCGGCGGGCGCTCGGGCACGCGGTCCGTAACCTTGACGCAGCGGCTGCGGCCCTCATGGGGAAGGAACTCGATCTTGCGGGCGCTGGTGCCCCCCAGATCGCTGTGCCCCACCGCGATGCCCTCGGTCTCCATGAAGCGGCGCGCGAAGGCGGCGTTCGAGGAGCCGATCGAGCCCAGTCCCGAGACGATGTTGGCGCCGCCATAGAGATGCGCCATCAGCCGGCCGCGCACCGCGCCCTTCTGCATCATCCCGTTGATCAGCAGCTCCATCGCGTGCACGCCGTAGCGCGCCATTTCCGAGGCGCCGACGCGCTGGTCCGCGCCGGGCTCGCCCAGCAGGAAATGGTTCATGCCGCCGACCCGGGCGACCGGATCGAACAGGCATGCGGCGACGCAGCTGCCGAGCAGGGTGGAGACGACCACCCCGGGCTCGGCCACCACGGCATGCTCGCCCTGAACGATGGCGAGCCGGCGCATCAGGTGAGCTCGCCGAAGACGCGCTCGATCTTCTCCTTCAGCGCGGCCGGCGCGAAGGGCTTCACGACATAGTTGTTCACGCCCAGCGCCGCGGCCTTCTGGACGATCTCCTTGTCGGACGAGCCGGTGAGCATGATGAACACCGTCTTGCCGATCACGGCATCGGTGCGCACCGCCTCCAGGAACTGGAGGCCGTCCATCTCCGGCATGTTGTAGTCGGAGATGATCAGATGCACGCGGTCGCTCTTGACCGCCGCCAGCGCCTCCTGGGCACTGGGCTTGTCACGCACGTCCTTGAACCCGAGATCCTGCAGCGCGCGACGGATCATCGCGCGCATGCTGGTCTGGTCATCGACGACCATCACCTTGATCGCTGCAGCAGCAGGCATCAGACGCTCCCAATCTTCTCGCGGCATGCCTTGAGGATCGCCTCGGGCATGCCAGACAAACCAACTTCCTGTTCCACCGCGCCCAGCTCCTTCGCCGAGCGCGGCATTCCCCAGACCACGCAGGTCTCCCTGCTCTGGCCCAGCGTGCGGGCCCCGGCCTGGCGCATCGCCAGCATGCCCTGGGCGCCGTCGGCCCCCATGCCGGTGAGGATCACGCCGACCGCGGCTTTGCCGAGCGGCGCCACCGAGTTGAACAGCATGTCCACCGACGGGCGATGGCCGGAGACCGGATCGCCGTCGCGCAGCTTGATATGGCCGCGCACGCCGCCGCGCAGCTCCATGTGGCGCTGCCCCCCAGGAGCAATATAGACGGTTCCCGGCAGCACCGGCGCGCCATCCGTAGCTTCCACCACATGCACCCGGCATTCGCCGTTCAGCCGCTCCGCGAAATTGTGCGTGAAGGCGGCCGGCATGTGCTGGACGACCAGCACCGGCGGGCAATTCTCGGGCAGGGCCGGCAGCAGCGAGAACAGCGCCTCGACGCCGCCGGTGGAGGAGCCCATCGCGATGATCCGCTCGCCGACAGCGCCGGCGGCCAGCGTCGGCTGGGCGGGCAGGCGCTGCGGGCCGGCGCGGGCGACCGAACGGGCGGCGGCCTTCACCTTCTCGCAGAGCAGCACCGCGTCGCGCTCGATATCCTCGGGCGTGCCGCTGGGCTTGGTGACATAGTCGACCGCGCCCAGGCGGAGCGCCTCGATCGTCACTTCCGCCCCGCGCGCCGTCAGCGTCGAGCACATCACCACCGGCATCGGCCGCAGGCGCATGATCCGCTCGAGAAAGGACAGGCCGTCCATCCCCGGCATCTCGACGTCGAGCGTCAGCACGTCGGGGTTGAGCGACTTGATCATCTCCCGCGCCGCGAAGGGCTCGGGCGCCATGCCGACGACCTCGATCGCGGGGTCGGCGGAAAGCATGCGGTTGAGCGTCGCGCGCATCGAGGCGCTGTCGTCGACGATCAGGGTACGTACCGCTGCCATCAGTGCACCTCCGGCTTCTGGTAGATGGTGTGCCCGCACGAGCGCATCTGGCGCGCCGCCGGGCCGATCAGCCGCTCGGAATGACCGATATAGAGATGGCCGCCGGCGGCGAGCTGGTCGACGAAACCCGCCTCCAGCTCCTCCTTCGCGGGATCGCCGAAATAGATCATCACGTTGCGGCAGAAGATCACGTCATAGGCGGCGCGGAGCGGCCAGGGCTCGAACAGGTTGAGCACCCGGGCCGTCACCAGCGCCCGCGCCTCGTCCGCCATCTGGAAGCCGCCCTGGACGGGCTTCATCCACAGGCCGCGCCAGGGCTCGGGCACCGCTTCGGCAGTGCTGTCGGCATAGAAGCCGCGCTTCACCGATTCCACCACATGGGGGGCGATGTCGGTCGCCAGCAGGCGGACATCGGCATTGCGCAGCCAGGAAGCGGACGTGCGGTCCGTGCCCAGCAGGCACATGGCGATCGTATAGACTTCTTCGCCCGACGAGCAGCCCGCCGACCAGATCCGCACCGGGCCCTGCTTGCGCTTGAGCGCCGGCAGCACGGCCTCGCGGAAATGGTCGAAATGATGCGGCTCGCGGAAGAAGTGCGTGTGGTTGGTGGTCAGCGCCACCACCATCGCATGGCGTTCCGCCGGATCGCTCTGCACCAGCGCGACATATTCCGAGAACCTGGCCAGGCCATGCTCGCGCAGCCGGCGCCCCAGGCGCGACTGGACGAGCGTAGTCTTCGCCACGCTCAGCGCGATGCGCGCATCCTCGTGCATGATCGCGGCGATGGCGGCGAAGTCGCGGGGCGTGAGCTCCGCGTTGCTGCCCGTCATGGCCGTGGCGACGCCGGCAGGCGCCAGGGCGCCCCCGGCGGCGGTCACGCTGCGATGTCCAGATGCTTGGTCAGGCTCAGCGCGTCGAGATCGAGCAGCAGCACCATCGTGCCCTTCTCGTCCCGCGTGCCGTCCTTCTGGCGGGTCGCGATGCGCACCAGGCCGGCGATCACGCTCGGCTCGATCGTCTCGACCTCGGGCGCCGGCTGGATCTCGGCCTCGCCGATCGCGACGATGTCGTTGACTTCATCGACCAGGAAGCCGGCCTGCTTGCCCGCGATATGGACGACGAGGATGCACGAGCGGGCATGGATCGCGCTCGGCTCCCAGCCCAGCCGCTCGGCGAGGCCGACGACGGGAACCACATTGCCGCGCAGGTTGGTCACGCCCTTGATGAAGCCCGGGACATTGGGGAGCGGGGTGGGCTCGTCCCATTCGCGGATCTCGATCAGCGCCCGCATGTCGATCCCGAAGGTCTGCTGGGCGAGCGAGAAGGTGACGATCTTGCGGTCGGTGCCGGCGTTGTCGTTGGTGGTGGTCATGCTGCCAGTCCTTTCGGCGTGAAGCGGTTGGTCGAGGCGACGAGCGCCTCGATGTCGAGGATGAGCGCGATCGAGCCGTCGCCGAGGATGGTGGCGCCGCCCAGGCCGCGGATCGGATGGAGATTCTGGTCGAGGCTCTTGATCACCACCTCGCGGCGGTCGTCGATCGTGTCGACCACCAGCCCGACCTTGCCCGAGCCTTCGTTCTCGACGATCACGACCAGGCTGTCCTCGATCGCGCGGTCGTCGTTGAGGCCGAAGATCTCGGTGGCGCGCTTCACCGGGACATATTCGCCGCGCATGTCGATCACTTCGCTGTCGGGCGAGGTGCGCTTCACCTGGCCCGGCTCGGGCTGCACCGTTTCGAGCACATGTGCGAGCGGCAGCACGAAGCGCTGGCCGGCGAGGCGGACGATCATGCCGTCCAGGATCGCCAGGGTGAGCGGCAGGATCATCGTGAAGGTGGTGCCTTCGCCCGGGACCGAGTGGATCTCCACCCGGCCGCCCAGCGCCTCGACGTTCGAGCGGACGACGTCCATGCCGACGCCGCGGCCGGAGATGTTCGAGATCGTGTCGGCGGTCGAGAAGCCCGGCGCGCAGATCAGCTGGTCGATCTCTTCGTTCGACAGCTGCGCGTCGGCGCCGATGATGCCCTTCTCGACGGCCTTGGCGCGGACCTTCTCGCGATTGATGCCGCGGCCATTGTCCTGCACCCGCACGAAGATGCGGGCGCCGCGCTGCTCGGCCGAAAGCTTGATCGTGCCCTCGGGGCTCTTGCCGGCGGCGATGCGCTCCTCGGGGCTCTCCAGGCCATGGTCGGCGGCGTTGCGGATCATGTGCGTCAACGGATCGCCGATCTTCTCGATCACGCCCTTGTCGACTTCGGTGGTCTCGCCCACGGTCTCGAGCAGGATCTGCTTGCCGGTCTCCACCGAAAGGTCGCGCAGCATGCGCGGCACGCGGCTGAAGGCCTGCTTGATCGGCTGCGCGCGCAGCGACATCACATTGTCCTGGATCTGGCGCGTCAGCCGCGCCAGCTCGGGCAGCTCGACGCGCTGGCGATCGGCCGGCGAGAGCCGGTCGGCCAGGATCGAGTTGCGGATCACCAGCTCGCCGACCAGGTTGAGCAGCAGGTCGAGCTTGCCCAGGTCGACGCGGATCGTCTGCTGCGCCTCGCCGCCCGCCTTGGGGGCGATGGCCGGCGTCTCGATGCCGCTGATCGGGGGCGAGGCAGCTGCGATCGTCTCGACGACCCGCTGCATCTCGGCGGCGAAGTCCTCGATGCCGGCGGACACGGGCACGAAGCCGAACTCGTCGGCGATCGCGGCTGGCGCGGCCTCGGCCTCGGCCTCGGCCACCGGGGCGGGGGCCTGGTCACGGCGGACCTCGACGACCGAATCCGGCGCGACGAAGTCGAAACAGTCGTTGATGTCGCCCTCGGCAACGTCGCCCGGCACGCGCAGCGTCCAGGTGAGATAGGCGTCCTCGGGATCGAGGTCGCGCAGCGGCGGCACCGCCGCGGTGTCGACCGCGACGACCTCGCCGCCCAGCGCCTCGAGCTCGCGGATGATCAGCAGCGGCTCGCCGGCATTGGCGAGCGCGGCGCGCGACGGCTTGAAGGTGACGATCCAGGCGGTGTCCGCGGCCGGAGCCTCGGCGGGCGCGTCGAAATCGTCGAGCGACACGGCCATCGGCACGAAGCCGAACTCGTCCGCGTCCCCGGCGGGCGCGGCCGGGGCCTCTTCTGCCGCCGGGGCCGGGGCGGGGCTCGTAGCGGGCGTGCCGTCATCGGCGCCCTTGTTCGCGAGAACCTGCTCGAGCGCGGCCAGCGCCGCCTGGTCGGCGGGGCGGGGCGCCAGGCCCTTGGCCGATTCCACATGGTCGCTGAGTATGTCGAAGGCGCTCAGCATCACCTTGACCACGCCGGGGCTCGGCGGGATCTTGCCGCCGCGCACTTCGTCGAGGACATTCTCGAACTTGTGCGCGAAGGCGGTGAGATCGGCATGGCCGAACGCGCCGGCGCCGCCCTTGATCGAATGGACCGCGCGGAACACGCCGGCGATCACTTCGGCCGAGACGTCGCCCGCCTGCATGGCCGACAGGCCCTGCTCGGCGGTGGTCAGCCCTTCGGCGCATTCCTCGAAGAAGATCGCCTGGATATCGTCGAATTCGTCGCTCACGGGCACACCCGGCGGATCGCCGCTCCCAGCTTGGTGGCCTCGAACGGCTTGGTGATCCAGCCGGTGGCGCCGGCCGAGCGGGCGCGGGCCTTCTTCTCGTCCGAGAATTCGGTCGACAGCACCAGGATCGGCGTGCCGCGGAAATCTGAGACCGCGCGCACCGCCTCGATCAGCTCGAACCCGTCCATCTTCGGCATGTTGATGTCGGTGATCAGCAGGTCGGGCTTCACTTCGTGCATGCGCTCCAGCCCGTGCTCGCCGTCATTGGCGCTCTCGATGCGGAAGCCCTGTGCGGTCAGCGACGTCTTGAGCAGCATGCGCATGCTCGCCGAATCGTCGACGGTAAGGATCAACTTGCTCACTGGGCGTCTCCGGTCTCGAGGCCGATCGTCGCGGCCAGGTGGCAGCGCTGCACGCGATCGACGAATGCGGGGCTGGGATTGGCGATGCTGAACTCCTGGCCGCCCGCGGCCGCCTCGGCGCGCGCGGCGACGAGCAGCTGGAGCACGGCCTGGCCGACGCTCTCGACCTCGGACGCGTCGATCTCGATCGCGTCGTCCAGGTCCGCCGCGAGCACCAGGCGCACGCGCAGGTCTTCGGCAGTGACGGTGGTGCCGTGGACGGGGAGGCGCAGCGCGCGCTCCTCGGCGTCAGGCAGCGGCAGCGACTGGGACTGGTCCATTCTTGGCCTCGTCAAGTGCGGTTTCGAGTTGCTGGAAGCTCGGCGCATAGGCCGAGGGGGTCATGCGGCGGGCGATCTCGATCGCCACCTGGACCGGCTGGTTCTGGGCATAGGCGACGATCGCGGTCTTCACGATCGAATAGGGCTTGCTGTCGGCCTCGAGCGTCTCGAGCAGCTTGGCGGCGAGCGGGCCGACCACGCAGTAGCTCAGCAGCACGCCCAGGAAGGTGCCGACCAGCGCGCCGCCGATCATCGCGCCCAGGATCTCGGTCGGCTGGTCGATCGAGCCCATGGTCTTGATCACGCCCAGCACCGCGGCGACGATGCCCAGCGCGGGCAGGCCGTCGGCCATGATCTGCAGCGCGTGCTGCGGGCCGGCCTCTTCGTGGTGATGCTTCTCGATGTCCGCGTCCATCGCGGCCTCGATCTGATGCGGATCCTCGAAGTTGACCGTCATCATGCGCAGATAGTCGCAGATGAACTCGATCAGATGATGGTCCTTGAGCAGGCGCGGATAGGGCGTGAAGAGATTGCTCTCCTCCGGCGCGTCCAGATGCGGCTCCAGCGCGGTGGCGCCCCCCTTCTTGAAGGTGGAGAGCACGGTAAACATCAGCGTGAGCAGGTCCTTATAGTCCTGCGCCTTCCACTTGCCGCCCTTGAACGAGCGCATGATGCCCGCGCCGGCCTTCTTCACCGTCGACATGGAATTGGCGACGATGAACGCGCCGATCGCGGCGCCCGCGATGGCCATCATCTCGTGCGGCAGCGCATGCGCGATGATTTCGAACTTGCCGCCCGACATGATGAAGCTGCCGAACACGCAGACGAGAATGATGATGAATCCGATGCCGTTGAGCATGGCGGTTCGCCCGATGTCCCTGTTGTTTCCAGAATTATAGGAAGGATTTGCCGGCCGGCGTTGCCGCGCCGGCAAATTGCTCAGGCCGCCGCTGCGGCCCGATCCTGCCAGTCGATGACCGCCAGATAATTGCGCAGCCGGTTCTGCTCGAGCGCGGCGAGGAGCTTGTTGTTGTGCCAGGGCACGATCATCTCCGCGAGGGCGGGGGCCCAGGGTGCCGAGCTGTCGAACAGCACGCCCAGGCCGAACACCGCGGGCACATGCGCCCAGGCGAGCGGACGCTCCCCGGTCTGCGCCTCGGCACGGAAATCCTCCACCGCGGTCAGCACGCCGTTGCGCGGGCCGCCTTCGTGCAGCGCCCAGGCGAAATGGCCGCCGCTGCGGAAGCCCCGATTCTCGTGCCAGCCCGGATCGCCAAGGATCACGCCCGCGTCATGGCTGTGCGCATGGCGATGCTCTTCGGGGATGCGCTCGGGCGCATAATAGAAATCGCGGCGCGCGCACGGCCAGGAAACGTCGTGCAGGATCGCCAGCAGCGGCTTGCCGTCGCGCCTGGCGAGCTGGTCGGCGATGCGCAGCTCGTTGATCACCGTGTAGTAATTATGGTCGCCGTCGATCACCCAGGCATCGATGTCCGATAGCGTCGGCATCGCGTCATGGCTGGGCTCGGCGATATGGCGCACCTCGGGCGTCTCGCGGGCCCAGGCCAGGAACTCGGCCTTGGGCGCGGGATCGATGCTGGTCAGGCTGCCGCCCGCCACGCGCGCATAGGCGGCGAGCTGCTGCGACATGCCGCCGAACTCGGCGCCCACCTCGGCGATGTTGCGGGCGCCCGCGATCTGGAGGCCGTGGAGGATGATGTCCGAGAATTCGGACATGGAATGGATCAACAGGCTCATGCGATGGCTCCCTGGAGCGTGGCGTGGGAAGGCGCAGGCGCGGCCGGCTGGCGTGCGGCGATCGGGCGGAAGGCCAGGGCGAGCATCATCTGCCGGCCCTCCTGCCGCGGCGGCGGCGGGACCATCATGAAGGCGAACTCGTTCTCGCAGCGGAAGAGATGGGGCGCGACCTGCTCCATGCCCTCCAGCGAAGGCAGCGCGTCGGTTTCCTGATTGCCGTCGGGATGCTGCTTGTCGCTCAGGAAGCGGTCGACGGGCATGAAGGCCACGCTCTCCACCTGCACATAGTCGAAGAGCTGGCCGAACTGCACGCCCACCGAGAAGCGGCTGTCGCCGATCGGGATGGGGGCGAGGTAATAGCCGTCATGGGTCGGCGTGGCGGTCACGGTGCCGGTCGAGACCTGGTTGCCGTCGGCGACGATCAGCGGCAGCGCGATCGAGGTGTCGACGAAGTCCCGGTATTTGAGCGGCATCGCGAAGCGGCGCTGGGCCAGCAGGCTGAGCTTGAGCGCCAGTCCCTCGCCGTGCAGTTCCGCCGGCAGATACATGCGCTCGGCGCCCTTCATGTAGAACAGGCCGCGCTGGCGCAGGCCGCGCCGGGCGATGGCCGGGTCGAACAGCGATACGGTGTCGTCGACACCCAGGTTGATGTCGTGCTCGAACGCGCCGAGCACCGCGAGTTCCGCTTCCAGCGGCACGTACATCAGCCGGCCGAGCACGCCCGCCGCGCCGCGGCGCCACAGGATCGCCTCGTGCGCCGGCCGCCGGGCGCGGATCGTGACGCTGCCTTCGTCGCGCACGAAGCGCAGGCAGCCCGCCTGCACCCGGTCGCGCACGTCCGACTGGCGCGACTTGATCGAGCTGCCGCGACGGATCGCGGTGCCGTCCTTCTCATAGTCGATCACCGATCCCTGGGCGGCGGTGCAGAGCTGCTCGAGCACGGCGACGTTCGTGCACATCGCCTCGAGCGCGGCACAGTCATAATCGTCGTGGCCGATGAAGCCCTTCTTGTCCAACCCGGTGCGCGACTGCTCGCGCAGCAGCAGGTAGCGGCCGGCAACCCGCACGCCCAGCGCGCGGGCGAGGAGCGGCTCGACATCGTTCTGGACCGAGCCGTTATAGCCCAGGTCGACCAGCATCAGCGTGTCGCCACGGGCCGGGTTCACGATCTTGCGGACATGCGCGGCCAGCCGCTCGGCAAGGCCGCGCGATGCATTGGTGATGCGGCGCATGCGCTGCGGATCCCGGATCGCCTTGAGGAAGGCGCCGGGGCGGGGATGGTCCCTGATCAGCTTGGCGGCTTCGGGTGCGGGGAGCAGCAGCTGCTTCGCCACCACGTTCAGGTCGCTGCAGATATCGCGCTGCAGATGGCGTTCGACTGCCTCGGCGGTGCCCAGCGAGGCGGCGGTGGCGGTGAAGCGGCTGATCTCCACCGCATGGCCGGTGCCGCCGCGCGCCTGGTGGACGCGCTGGGGCAGATAGCCGTCGCGCATCAGGAACACGGCATGCACCGTGCCGCCATGCTTCGCCCGCAACGCCGCGGCCTCGTCCTCCAGCCAGCGATCGAACCCGTTCAAGACGGGCCCCAGCGTGGTGAAGCCGAGCATTTCGGCGGCATCGTCCAGCTGCGGCTCGATGGCGGCGACCGTCGCGCGGTGCGGCTGGTGGGTGATCGCCACGCCGGCCTCGGTCGGGTGGAAGATGTTGCTGATCGCGCTTTCCAGGCGGATGCGCTGCTCGCTGTCCGCGGTGAACTGGGCGAGGTGCAGCGTATTCACGCCGAACGGCGCGACGCCGTCGACATCGGCCTTCTTGTTGTCGCCGATGTGCAGGATCCTGTCGGGGGCGATCTTCAGCGCCTTGAGCACCGGCTCGTACAGGCCCTCGCCCTTGGACTTGCCGTAGTGCGACGAGCAGAAGATGCGGCCGATCAGTCCGGCGACGTCCTCGCCCGCCGCGGCGGCGATCAGGCCGCGCAGCTGCTTCTCGTCGAGATAGGTGTCGGAGACGATGATCGTCTCGATGCCCCTGGCCTTGGCCGCGCGCATCAGCTCCACCGTCGGTCGGAAGGCGAAGCAGTGGCGCGCCTCGGCGTCGAGCTCGTCCTGCACCGCGGCTGCGCGCTCGGCGGCGCTCGCATTGGGCATCAGCTCGGCATAGATCTCGTCGATATGGACTTCGTTGCGGCGGTGGCGGACCGCGGCGGTGCTCCGCGCGGTCTGCTCGGCCCAGCTGCGCTGGAGGAGATTGGCGCTGCCGAGCGCGCCGAACAGGTCGTGCGGGGCGTGCACGTCTCGCCACAGCAGCGTGTCGAAACAGTCGAGCGAGAGCAGGGTCACGCCCGGATAGGCGTCCAGTGCCGACGGCAGCGCGTGCGGAAGGATTGCGTTGGCCAATGATTTTCCCCGGATGCGCGCCCGCAATTCGGTAGGGCGCACTAATCTTATAGGATGCGCGCACCCGGAACGGTTGCGATCGTCCTAGAATGAAGGGTCAAGCAAATGGAGCGAGCATGACCCTTAGTGCCTATCAGGCGGCCCGTGCCCGGGCTGAAACGCCACGCTCGGCAGAGCTCAGGCTGTTGGGCGAGATCACCGGCGAGATGATGGAAGCGGAGGAGCGCGGCCTGAAGGGCGCGCTGCTGATGCCGCCACTGCATCGCAATCGCCAGATGTGGGACGCCTTCTCTACCGATTGCGGCATTGCGGGCAATGGCCTGCCGCGTGAGCTGCGCGCGCAGATCATCTCCCTGGCCCTGTGGGTGGACCGCTTCACCAGCGACGTGATCGCCGGCCGCGAGCGGATCCGCGAACTGATCGAAGTGAACCGCATGATCATGGAAGGGCTGCGCGGGCCGCAACGCGCTGCCGCCTGAACCTGCGCATGGCCAACGAAAGGGGCGCCCGGCGACAGCCGTGGCGCCCCTTTCCGTTGCGGACGAGAGGAGCCGTCGCCCCCAGGCCGCGCGCCTGGATTGGGGACTCATTCTTCTTTCGTCATCCCGGCCTTGAGCCGGGGTCCCGCTGCCTTATCGGCGGAAGCGGAAGCGGGATCCCGGCTCCAGGCCGGGATGACGGCAGAAAATCAAATACTTGTTTGGATTCTCAGCCTAGTCCGTCGCGAGCGGCAGCTCGGAGGTGAGCTTCACCTTCTGCATGGGAATGTCCGTCTTCAGGCTGAGCACGCAGGGAATGCGCGCCAGCCGCTCCGCCTGGAATCGGCGAAAGGCCGTCAGGTCCGCGGCGACGACGCGCAGAAGAAAATCGCAGTCGCCGGCCATCAGGTGGCATTCGACGACTTCGCCGAGCGGCCGGATGCCGGCGATGAACTGCTGCACCGTCTCCTCGTCCTGGCTCTTGAGCCAGACCCGGACGAACAGCGACATGCCGAAGCCGATCCGCTCGGGATCGAGCAGCGCGACATAGCGTTCGATGACGCCGGATTCCTCCAGCAGCCGCACGCGCCGCAGGCAGGGCGATGGCGACAATCCGACTTCCTGCGCCAGCTCCACGTTGGTCAGGCGCCCGTTGCGCTGCAAGGCCATCAGGATCCGGCGGTCGATGCGATCCAGTTTCATTGGCGCAATATGCCACATATTTTGCTTAAGGCGATCATCTATGCCGATATAGTCGCGCCATACTCGCATGTTCGCAACCAAATGCGCTTCCATCCGGCATATACGACTGCCCATGAGCAACGTCGGAATCCGAAGGGAAGCGATGACGGAAGGGAAACCGGGTGGATCGCTGCCGGGGACGGGAAGCCGCGCCGAGCTGCGGCGGGGATTACGGGCATCGCTGCCCGTGATGATCGGGTTCGTGCCGTTCGCGCTGGTGCTGGGCGCGCAGGCATCGGCCAAGGGGTTCGGCGCCATCGAGGTGCCGATCCTCACCGGGCTCAATTTCGGCGGCGGATCCGAGTTCGCCGCGATCGGCCTGTGGACCTCGCCGCCCCATCTCCTCCTGATCGCTGGCGTGACGATGCTGGTGAATTGCCGTCACCTGCTGATGGGGGCGGCATTGGCGCCCTATCTGCGTCACCTGCCCCGCCGGCGGGTGCTGCCGGCGCTGTTCTTCATGTGCGACGAGAGCTGGGCGATGGGGCTCGCCGACGCCAGGCAGAGGGCGGACGCCGGCCGGCCGCAGCCGTTCAGCCTCGCTTACTATATCGGCGTCTCGATCGGGCTCTACGCCACCTGGGTGGTCTTTACGGCGCTGGGCGCGTTGCTGGGGCCGGTGCTGGGCGACATCACCCGCTATGGCTTCGACATGGCGTTCCCGGCCGTGTTCCTCGTCCTGCTGCGGGGCATGTGGAAGGGCATGCGCGCGGCGATGCCCTGGGCGGTGAGCCTTGTCGCCGCCGTTGCGGCCTGCCTGTTGCTGCCCGGCGCCTGGTATGTGCCGGCGGGTGCCGTTGCGGGCGTCCTGGCCGCCTGTGCCTGGGTGCGGCCGTGATGCCCGATCCCGCCACCCTGGGGGCCATCCTGCTGATGGCGATGGTGACCTATGCCACGCGCATCGGCGGATATCTTCTGCTCGGCGATCGCGTGCTGTCCGC
This sequence comes from Sphingomonas sp. CBMAI 2297, assembly GCF_029870595.1. Classification (GTDB taxonomy): domain Bacteria; phylum Pseudomonadota; class Alphaproteobacteria; order Sphingomonadales; family Sphingomonadaceae; genus Sphingomonas. The sequence goes on along the minus strand of NZ_JAPDIR010000003.1, from coordinate 102,934 downwards.
GCGCATGACGGCGGTGATGGATGCGGCGCCCGGTTGCGTCCTCGTCTCGGTGATCGCCCCGGCCTTTGCGAGCGGGCGTCCCGCGGATCTGCTTGCGCTTGCCGTGACGGCGCTCGCGGCCGCCAGGCTGCCGCTCCTGCCCACCGTCCTCGTCGGAGTGGCGAGCGCGGCGCTGCTGCGCGGCGTGCTGCCGGCATAGAGGGGGAAGGGGGGCGGGCGCAATGCTGGCGCAATGTTGCGCCGCAACTGCCCGGCGATGCGCTCGCGTGCCGACGGGATATCGCGGGAGGTCGCTGCAGGAGGTTCGCGTGCGTCCGTTCTTCCCCGCATTGGCGATGGCCATCGTCCTGGCCGCCGCCCCTGTTCTGGCTGCCGGCGTGCAACCGGCTCCGTCCATGCCGGCCGCCATCCGGGCACCGGCCGGGCAATCGCCCGGGGATTTCATCGCCGGCTATGCGAAGGAACATGGCTTCAGCGGTACCGTCCTGGTGCAGAAGGGCGGCCGGACGGTGTTCGAACGCAGCTTCGGCCTGGCCAATCGCGAGCACAATGTTCCGAACACGCGGCACACGGCCTATTGGGCCGCCTCGATCACCAAGCTCTTCACCTCGACGCTCATCCTCCAGCTCGCGGAGCAGCGCCGGCTGGATCTCGACGGGACGATCGGCACCTATCTTCCCGATTATCGCGGCGAGGCGGCGGCCAGGGTCACGGTCCGCCAGCTTCTCAACCATACTTCCGGGCTCCGGAACATCGACGCGATCCCCAATATCGAGGACGAGCGGCAGGCCATTCGCGCCCAGGTCGAGGATGCCGTCCGGCACGACCGGCTTCCGCTCTACCAGACGCCCTATAGCAGCGACGATCTGCTCCGGAAGTTCTGCAGCGATCCGCTCGTCAACGCGCCGGGCAAGGTCTTCGACTATAACAACGCCGACTATATCATCCTCGGGAAGATCATCGAACGAGCCTATGGCAAGCCGTTCGGCGCCGTGCTCGGCGAGCGCATCCTGGTTCCCCTGAACATGCGCCACAGCGGCATGATGCGGCACCAGCAAGTCGTTCCCAACCTGGCCGACGCCTATTCGCTCGCCGCCGATCGCCGCACGCTGCAACACGACATGCCGGTCTATCCCGAGAACTGGTATGCGGCCGGTGCGCTCTATTCGAGCGCGGGCGATCTGCTGCGCTTTGCCAACGCGCTGTTCGGCGGCCGGCTGATCGGCCGGCCGATGCTCGACCAGATGACCACGCCCGGGCTCGACCGCTACGGCCTCGGCCTCTGGGTGTACGATACCAGGGCCGGCGGCGCGACGCATCGTGTCGCGAAGCGTCCGGGCCATATCATGGGCACGCAGAGCCAGCTCTACCGGTTCCTGGACAGCGACCTGACGGTGATCCTTCTGAGCAATGCCGGGACCACGGATCTCGATGATTTCGTCGCGGCGATCGGGAAGCGCATGCTCGAATGAGCCCGGGCAGATAAGGAAAGGGCGCCCTGGCCGAAGCCGGGGCGCCCCCATTCCGTCACACAAAGCCGGGCCTCAGAACGCGGCCCATTCCTCGCTGGCCTCCATCGCGGCGGCGGTGGCCAGGGCCTTTACCGGCGAGACATAGGCTTTTCTCGCAGCCGGTTTCGACGCCCGGTTGGCCGGCATCGGGGCCGGGCGCATGGCCGGGCGCACGGCGGCGACGTTGCCCACGGTGAAGCGGCCGGCCTGGTCGGAAAGGGCGCTGACCTCGGTGTTCAGGTTGCGCGCGGCGGCGGAGGTTTCCTCGACCATCGCGGCGTTCTGCTGGGTGGCCTGGTCCATCGAGCCGATGGCGGTGCTGATCTGGGTGATCGCCGTCGACTGCGCGGCATTGTCCGTCGCCATCTCGGCGAGCAGCGTGTGGACCTCGCCGACGTCGCTCGAGATATCGGCCAGCGCGCCATCGACCTTCTCGACCATCTCCACCGCGGCGACGATGTCGGTCTGGGTCGCGGTCAGCTGGTCGCGGGCGCGGCCGGCCTCTTCCTCCGCCCGCATTGCCAGGGCCGAGACCAGATCGGCGACCACCGCGAAGCCGCGGCCGGCCTCGCCGGCACGCCCGGCCTCCACCGCGGCATTCATCGCGAGGACGCGCGTCTGGAAGGCGATCTTGTCCAGCCCCTCGATCACGCTGTCGATGCCCTTGGCGGACTCCGACACGCGCGTCATTGCCTGCACCGCTTCATCGGCGATCGCGCGGCCGCCCGATACCGTCGAGATCGCACCATCGGCGCGTTCGACAGTGCGGCCGGCCGAGGCTGCCATCGTTTTCAGCCGCTCGTCCATCTGCGCGACCGCGGCGGAAGTCTCCTCCAGGCTGGCGGCATTGGCTTCGGTGCGGCGGGCCAGGTCTTCCGAGGCCTGGGCGATCTCGCTCGAGCCCGTATGGATCGTCGAGGTCGATTCCATCACCGAGCCGATCAGCGTGCGCAGGCTGGTCAGCGCCGCGTTGAAATTGGTCTTCAGCGCGGCATAGTCGCTCGGGAACTCGCGGGCGATCTCGGCGGTGAGGTCGCCCTTGGCGACTTCGCCGAGATTCTCGCCCAGCGTGTCGACCACCATCTTCTGCTCGGCATCGGCGACGGCCTTGGCCGCGGCGGCGGTTTCCTGGGCCTGGGCGGCATCGCGGAAGACCAGCACGGTCTTCGCCATCGCGCCCAGCTCGTCGCCGCGCTCGGTGCCCGGCACGTCGACGCGGTTGTTGCCGCCGGCCAGCGCGCGCATCGTGTCCTGCAGGCGCGCGAGCGGCAGGGTGATTCCCGAGCGCGAGACGAAGAAGCTGAAGCCCATTGCGATCAGGATCGAGACCACACTGACGATCAGCATCGTATAGATGGTGTGGTTGCTGCTCGCGCCGAGCTCGCTCGATCGCGCCTTGCCATTGGCGACCAGATCGTCGTTGAACTTCGCCATCCGGGCCGAAAGGTCGATGATCAGCGGATCCATCTCGGCGAGCTTCGCCTTGGCGCCGTCATTGTCGTTGCGCTGGCCGAGCGCGATCGCCTGCGACGCGAGCGCATGCACCCTGGCGATCTGGCCGCGGAACTGGTCCAGCTGCGGCTTCAGCGCGGGCTGGAGCGCCTCGGCATTGTCGAGCAGCTTGTTGGCCGTCAGGAAATTATTCTCCTCCACCTTGCCGGCTTCCTGCGCGATCTTCGAGGAACCGTCATAGGAAAGCGCGCGATAGCCGGCATAGGCGATGTCCGACGCGCGGCGATTGGCGCGTGCCAGCTCGGTCGCCACCGGCATATGGTTCACGACCAGGTCCGAATAATTCCGGTCGATGCGCTGGAGCGCGTTCGATCCGAACAGCGCGACGCCCATACCCACGGTGGCGACGATGGCGACGAGCGCCAGGATCTTGGTTGGAATCTTCAACTTTGCGAGCATCTAATACTTCTCCTGCAAAAGAGACGGGCCCTCGGCGAGAGCCCGTCTCGACTAAAATTCTATGGGGAGCGGCGGCATCAGAACGCCGTCCAGTCGTCGTTCCCGCCGCTGTCCGGCGTGGTCTTGGCGCGCGGCAGCGCCTTCACCGGGGAAACATAGGCCCCGGCCTTCTTTGCGGCGGGCTTGGCCGGGCGCGCGGGCACCGGGGCCGAAGCGGAACGCATGGCCGGGCGCACGGCGGCGGCGTTGCCCACGGTGAAGCGCCCGGCCTGGTCGGAAAGGGCGCTGACCTCGGTGTTCAGGTTGCGCGCGGCGGCGGAGGTTTCCTCGACCATCGCGGCGTTCTGCTGGGTGGCCTGGTCCATCGAGCCGATGGCGGTGCTGATCTGGGTGATCGCCGTCGACTGCGCGGCATTGTCCGTCGCCATCTCGGCGAGCAGCGTGTGGACCTCGCCGACGTCGCTCGAGATATCGGCCAGCGCGCCGTCGACCTTCTCGACCATCTCCACCGCGGCGACGATGTCGGTCTGGGTCGCGGTCAGCTGGTCGCGGGCGCGGCCGGCCTCTTCCTCCGCCCGCATCGCCAGGGCCGAGACCAGATCGGCGACCACCGCGAAGCCGCGCCCCGCCTCGCCGGCGCGGCCCGCTTCCACGGCGGCATTCATCGCGAGGACGCGCGTCTGGAAGGCGATCTTGTCCAGCCCCTCGATCACGCTGTCGATGCCCTTGGCGGACTCCGACACGCGCGTCATTGCCTGCACCGCTTCGTCGGCGATCGCGCGGCCGCCCGATACCGTCGAGATCGCACCATCGGCGCGTTCGACAGTGCGGCCGGCCGAGGCGGCCATGATCTTCAGCCGCTCGTCCATCTGCGTGACCGCCGCGGAAGTCTGCTCGAGGCTGGCGGCGTTGGCTTCGGTACGGCGGGCCAGGTCTTCCGAGGCCTGGGCGATCTCGCTCGAACCGGTCTGGATCGTCGCGGCCGATTCCATCACCGAGCCGATCAGCGTGCGCAGGCTGGTCACGGCTTCGTTGAAATTGACCTTGAGCGCGGCATAGTCGCTCGGGAACTCGCGGGCGATCTCGGCGGTGAGGTCGCCCTTGGCGACTTCGCCGAGATTCTCGCCCAGCGTGTCGACCACCATCTTCTGCTCGGCATCGGCGACGGCCTTGGCCGCGGCGGCGGTTTCCTGGGCCTGGGCGGCATCGCGGAAGACCAGCACGGTCTTCGCCATCGCGCCCAGCTCGTCGCCGCGCTCGGTGCCCGGCACATCGACGCGGTTGTTGCCGCCGGCCAGCGCGCGCATCGTGTCCTGCAGGCGCGCGAGCGGCAGGGTGATCCCCGAGCGCGAGACGAAGACGCTGAAGCCCATCGCGATCAGGATCGAGACCACACTGACGATCAGCATCGTATAGACAGTGGAATAGCTGTTATCGGTGAGCTCGATCGATCGGTTCTTGCCGCCGGCGACCTGATCGTCGTTGAACTTCGTCATCTGGGCCGAGAGATCGATTATCAGCGGATCCATCTCGGCGAGCTTCGCCTTGGCGCCGGCATCGTCGTTGCGCTGGCCGAGCGCGATCGCCTGCGACGCGAGCGCATGCACCCTGGCGATCTGGCCGCGGAACTGGTCGATCCGCGGCTTCAGCGCGGGCTGGAGCGCCTCGGCATTGTCGAGCAGCTCGCTGGCCGCCTGGAAATTGTCCTGCTCTATCCTGCCGGCATCCTGCGCGGTCTTCGAGGAGCCGTCATAGGCAAAGGCGCGATAGCCGGCATAGGCGATGTCCGACACGCGGCGATTGGCACGCGCCAGTTCGATCGCCACCGGCATTTGCTTCTCGATCACTTCCGAATAGCTCGTGTCGATGCGCAGGAGCGCGTTCGATCCGAACAGCGCGACGCCCATCCCCACGGTGGCGATGAGGGCGACGAGCGCGAGGATCTTGGTAGGAATCTTCAACTTCGTAAGCATCTCATGCTTCTCCTGCGAAGAAACGGGCTCTCGGCGAGAACCGGTCTCGACTGAAATTCTATGGGGAGCGGCGGCATCAGGACGACCTCCAGTCGTCGTCGCCGAGCGCCTTGTTCAATACGTGGTCGTTGAACCCCTGGTCGAGGAGCCGGGCGCCCGGAAACGGGAGGGCCGCCAGCATCTTCTTCGTCGGGATTCATCTGTTGATCATGCCGAGCATTCCTGATCCTCCATTGCCTTCCGGCGTTTCCATTGTAGGCGCCGCGGCTCAGGGGATGTTCCGACACGCGGAAAACTAGGATCATTATAGGGCTATTCCCGGATTCACCCGGAGGCGGCGCAGTTTCCGCAAGGGTGAACCGGAGTTTGCGAATCATCCTATAATTGAACGGGTAACCATCTCCGGAGTGTCCCTTGATCCGTTCCGTTCGCATCCCCGTCGCCTGTGCGGCGATCCTGCCGCTCGCCGCCGTGCCGGCATTCGCGCAGGATGGGGTGAAGCTGAGCGCGAACGGCAGCCTGCGCGTCCGCGCCGAGACGATCGGCGGCCAGTTTCGCCCGAACACGCCCGAGCATGACAGCTTCCTCTCGTTCCGCTCGGTGCTGGCGGCGAAGGCCGAGATCGGCGGGTTCACGCTGGGCGGCGAGCTGGTCGACGCGCGCGGTTATGGCGAGAGCGACCGGAGCTCGGTGCGCACCAACGAGATCAACGATCTCGAGCCGGTCCAGGCCTATCTCGCCTGGCGGCCCGCCAAGGGCATCCAGCTGACCGCCGGCAAGTTCGCGATGGACATCGGCGCCAGCCGCCTCGTCGGGCGCACCGATTTCCCCAACGGCGTGCCCACCTATCTCGGTGCCAAGCTCGAGATGCAGGATGCGCGCCGCAACCAGCTTTTCCTGTTCTGGACGCGCCCCTTCACCGCGCTGCCGGACACGCCGGCGGACATCTATGACAACAAGGTCCAGCTCGACCGCGCGACCGAGAATATCGAGTTCTTCGGCGGCAACGCCACGCTCGCCAGCCTGTTCGGCAAGAGCGCACTCGAAACCTATGCCTTCCGCCTGATCGAGCATGACCGGGCGACGCACCCGACCCGCAATCGCCGCCTGGTGACGTTCGGCATGCGCCTGCGCCGGGCGCCCGCGCAGCACGCGCTCGACTATGAAGTCGAAACCGCCCTGCAGCGCGGCCTGGCCCGCGCCACCGCCGCGGTGACGGATGTTCATGACCTTCGCGTCCGCGCGGGCTTCGTGCACGCCGAGGCGGGCTGGACCTTCGGCGGCGGCTGGGCGCCGCGCCTGGCCGCGCTGTTCGACTATGCCAGCGGCGACACGGCCAATCCCGACAGCTTCACGCGCTTCGACACGCTCTATGGCGCCCGCCGCGCCGATTTCGGCCCGCTCTCGCTCTATGGCGCGTTCGGACGGGCGAACATCGTGTCGCCGGGCATCCGCTTCGAGGCCAGGCCTTCCGTGCGGCTCGACCTGATGGCATCGGTGCGCGGCGCGTGGCTGGCCACCGCGACCGACAGCTTCTCGGCGACCGGCGTAACCGACCGGACCGGGCGCGCGGGGCGTTTCGGCGGCACCCAGTTCGAGCTGCGCGGCCGCCGCTGGCTGGTGCCGCGGGAATTGCGCCTGGAACTCGGCGCCGCCTGGCTCGCCAAGGGCCGTTTCCTGCATGACGCGCCCAATGCGCCGCGCACCGGCGACACCCGCTTCGGGCACGCCGATCTCACCTTCTCGTTCTGATCCGCCTTTTCGGCCCGACACTTAGGTAGAAGCCACGGATGGCAGTATCTGCATCGCCGCGCATAGATTCGCGCAGCAACGGGCGGGAAGCCCGGGTCGCAAGTCGCAGGAGGGCCAGGTGAGCCCCAGGTTCCCATTGCTGGTGCTCGTTGCGCGTGAGATGGGCCTCCGCAGCACGCTGATCGCGCGCCTGTCCATGGCGGGCGCGGATCTCGTCACCATCGACAATCTCGATGATCCGCGCGTCGAGCGCTGGCTGGCCCGGAGCCCGGTCCTGATCATCGACGAGGCCGCGCTTGCCCTGCGGCCCGGCGGCGAGGCCGCGCTCCGTGCCGATCCGCGCTGGCGCGCCATCGCGGTGGTCGGCGGCGCGGCGACGGATGCGGCATATCCGCCGCGCATCCCGCGCGACGATCCGGCCAGCACCATCGAGGGCATGCTGCCCGGCTGGGGCTATCCCGAGCGCTGAGCAGGGCCCCTAGCTCTTGGGGAACATCCCCGCGGCAAAGGCGATGCGCAGGGCTTCGGAAAGGCTGCGCACCTCCAGCTTCTCCATCAGGTTCGCGCGATAGATCTCGACGGTGCGCGGGCTGATGTCGAGCTCATAGGCGATGATCTTGTTCGAACGTCCCTCGATCAGTCCCTTGAGCACGTCCTTCTCGCGCGGGGAGAGCTTGCCGATCTTCGATTCCGCGGCATTGACCCGGGTCGCCGCCTCGCTGCCCTCCTCCAGCCGGGAGAAGGCGAGGTCGATCGCCGTCATCAGGAACTCGGCCTCATAGGGCTTCTCGATGAAATCGAGCGCGCCGGCCTTCATCGCCTGCACCGCCAGGCCGACATTGCCCTGGCCGGTCAGGATGATCGCCACGAAGCGCGGATCGCTGGTCACCGCGTTGAGCACGTCGAGCCCGGTCGAGCCCGGCATGTGGAAATCGAGCAGCAGCACGCCCGGATCGAGATCCGGCAGCGATTCCAGGAAAATGTCGCCCGAACGAAAGGCCCGGATCACCAGATCGGAGCGAAGCGAAAGGAGACTGTGCAAAGAGGCCCGGACGGCATCGTCGTCGTCCACGATATAGACCGTTTTTGTCATCTACTCTCCACCCTGTTCCGTCGTGGGTAGCGTGAAGCGGAAAACCGCGCCCCCTTCGGGTCGGTTTTCGGCGCTCAGAACCCCACCATGGGCTTCAATGATACGCTTGCTGATGGAAAGTCCAATACCCATTCCTGCGCCTTCTTTCTTCGTTGTCGTAAAACGGGAAAAGAGTTGGTCGAGCATTGGTTCCGGTATGCCCGGCCCACTATCAGCGATCTCTATTGCAATCATATCTTTGGTAGACTTGCGTGACCTCACGGTAATGCGGCGATCGTTGGCGCCTTGTTGGCGAAGAACATCTATGGAATTGCGCAAAAGATTAACAACAACTTGCTGCACTTGCACGCGGTCCGCGAAGACGCAGGGTATTTCGGGGTCCAGATCGTAAGTCAGCCTGATGTTGAACTGGCTGGTTCCGATGAGGACCAGATCGGCTGCGTCACGAATTGTCGGCGCCAGCGGGGTGAAGCGCAGATCCACTTCGCCGCGCATGGTAAAGCTGCGCAGCCGGCGGATGATCTCTCCGGCCCGCAGCGTCTGTTCATTGGCCATGCGCAGCAATTCGCCGACCCGCTCGAATTCCTCACCCTTGTCGAGCAGCATCCGCGCCGCGGCGAGGAAGTTGGAGGTCGCGGCGAGCGGCTGGTTGAGCTCGTGCGCCATGTCGGCGGCGAGCTCGCTCATCGCCGACTGGCGGCCGACATGGGCAAGCTCGGCATTGAGCTCGCTCAGCCGCTCCTCGGCGGCGAACTGCTCGCTGAGGCTGCGGGCGAAGAGCGTGTAGAGCAAATGCCCGTCGATCTGGGCGACGCCGCCCCGGACCTCCATCGGGAAATGCTCGCCGGTGCGGGTCAGGCCGGCGGCGGCGATCGTCTGGCCCGGTTCCAGCGGCTTGCCGGCCTTGAGGAAGGCGCTCAGCCGGGTCTCCGATTCCGCTTCCTCGTCGCGGGGATAGGGCGTGAGCATCGCGAAATTATGGCCCAGCACCTCATGGGCGCGATAATCCCACAGGGCTTCGGCGGCGGTGCTGAACACGCGGATCGTGCCTTCCTCGTCCACCGCCAGCATCGCCTCGGGCACGGTCTCGATGATCGAGCGCAGCTGCGCCTCGCGGCGGCGCAGCGCCGCCTCGCGCTCCTCGCGCTCGGTGATGTCGAGCATGGCGCCGATGGTGCGGACCAGATTGCCCTCGGCGTCGTAAAAGGCGCGCGACGATCCCTCCACCGCGCGCACCGATCCGTTGCTCTTCTTGAAGCGGTACCGGAAGCTGAAGCGCGGCGCGCGATCGGCGACGGCCGCCTCGATCGTCTCCATCACGCGTTCGGCATCCTCGGGCTCGATCTGGTCGCGCCAGCTGTCGAAGCTGGTGACGGTGCCGGGGACCAGCCCCAGCCGCTCCTCCGCGCCGGGCGCCCAGGCGAGCCGGCCGGTGGCGACGTCCCATTCGAACACGCCCACCTCGTGCGTCGCGGTGGCGATCGCGAGCCGCTCCTCGCTTTCGCGCAGTTCGGCCACGGCGCGGGCGCGGTCGGAGATGTCGGTCATCTTGTGGATGATCACCGGATCGCGCCCGACGATCTCGACGCGGTGGACGCGCTCGAGGATCGCGATCTCGCGCCCGTCCCGCGTCGTCTCCACCAGTTCCTGCGTCTCGTCCTGCGGGCGGCGGGGCAGGGCGGTCTCGGCGCTTTCGCAGCGCGAGCGGAGCAGGAGATATTTGTTCTGCCCGCGGGCTTCCTCCTCGCTCCACCCGAACAGGCGGGCCGCGCCTTCAGACCAGTGGACGATCCGGCCGTCGGGCGAGGTGAGCGCCATGGTGGTGACGTCGATGGCCTCGCTCAGCTCGACCTGCACCGATTGCTCGCGCGCGACCCGGGTGACGGCCCAATAGGCGATCGTGCCGACGATCAGCACGTTGCCGAGCATCGCCAGCAGCTGGCCCGGCGCGGCGGTGAACACCATCCGCCGCGCGAGCACCAGTTCCAGCACCGCCGGCAGCACGGGCAGGATCAGCGCGGCGGGCAGCAGGATCTGCAGCATGCGGCGATTGTCGGGATCGCGCGCCAGGTCGCGCATCCAGCCAAAGCCGCTGTTCCAGGTGATCGCGGCCAGCGCCAGCGAGATCGAGACGATCGCGGCTGGCAGCGAAGTGGTGAGCAGCGGCAGGGCCGGCCCGGTGCCGGCGCGCGAGAACAGGATGATGATCGCCGCGGACGCGGCCAGCCCGAGCGCGACCATCGCGACCAGGCTGCGCATCTCCTTCGCCACCAGGTCCTGCACGCATTGCCCGAGCCCGGCGAGGCCGAGCACGAGGAACACCGCGGCCGGATTGATGCCCACCCGCCCCGGAAAGCTGAAGCTGAACTGGTCGAGCTGGCCGGGGAAGAGCAGCCGGTCGACGCCCAGGTCGATCTCGGTCCAGCGCTCGAACAGCGCGACGAGGGCGATGGTCAGCGGCACTGCGAGGAAGTTGATCGCCAGCCGCCGCCGGCCCAGGAACGAAGCCACGAAGCCCAGCGACAGGCCGATATAGCCGATCGCGGTCCAGGGCCAGATCGGGAAATCGTTCAGGCCGAACCCGCGCAGCGCCGGAAAATGGAGGAGCCAGCCTGCGAAAGCTGCCAGGCTGCAGGCCAGCCCGAAAAAGGCGAGCGCGAGCGCGACTCGTCGATTCACGGGCGCTGCCACCCATGATGGCTCGGTGGGGTCAATTGCGGAGCGCAACGATGCACCTTCCCCTTCCGGGAACTGTCAATAACACCAATCAAGCCCAAGAGAAAATGGGGATAGTCCAGAGTGGTTCAGTTTCTTTGCGAAGAAGGACGGCTTGCCAACTGGACAGCACCTGCGCGATCACTCGTTCCTTACGCAAGGGGGAGGATTCGCTTGATCCGGACGTTAATCATCTTTGGTGCGCTGGCGGGGCTCGCGGCCTGCGATTCCGGCGGCACCAGGGCGCGGAGCGCCGCTTCCGATCCCGCGCCGGCGGCGAGCGGTCCCGGCAAGGGCAAGGGCTATAGCCATGATCCCTTCCCCTCGACCTATCACGCCTATCCGGGCGCGCCGACATTGCTCACCAACGTCACCGTGCTCGACGGCGAGGGCGGGCGGATCGATCGCGGCCAGCTGCTGTTCCGCGACGGCAAGATCGTCGCGGTCGGCCAGAATCTCGACGCCGCCGGCGCGACGGTGATCGACGGGCAGGGCAAATATGTCACCCCGGGCGTGATCGACATCCACAGCCATCTCGGCGACTATCCCTCGCCCGGCGTCCAGGCCAATTCGGACGGCAACGAGATGACCGGCCCGGTCACCGCCGAGGTCTGGGCCGAGCACAGCGTCTGGCCGCAGGACCCCGGCTTCGGCCGCGCGCTTGCGAACGGGGGCGTCACCACGCTGCAGATCCTTCCCGGCTCGGCCAATCTGATGGGCGGCCGCTCGGTGGTGGTGAAGAACGTCTATGCCCGCACCATGCAGGGCATGAAGTTCCCCGGCGCCCCCTATGGCCTCAAGATGGCCTGTGGCGAGAACCCCAAGCGCGTCTATGGCTCGAAGGGCCGCATGCCCTCGACCCGGATGGGCAATGTCGCGGTCGATCGCCAGACTTGGGCGCGCGCGGCCGAATATAAGCGCCGCTGGGACCGCTATGAGGAGAAGGGCGGCGAAGCGCCCGCCCGCGACCTCGCCATGGACACGCTGCGCGGCGTGCTGGAGGGCGAGATCCTGGTCCAGAACCATTGCTACCGCGCCGACGAGATGGCCGTCGTCATGGATATGGCCAAGGAGTTCGGCTATCACGTCTCGGCGTTCCACCACGCCGTGGAAGCCTATAAGATCGCCGACCTGCTCAAGGCGAACAGCACCTGCGCCGCCGTCTGGGCCGATTGGTACGGCTTCAAGATGGAAGCCTATGACGCGGTGCCCGAGAACCTCGCCATCCTCGACAAGGAAGGCGCCTGCGCGATGATCCATTCGGACGACGCCAACGGCATCCAGCGGCTCAACCAGGAAGTCGCCAAGGCGCGTGCCTCGGGCATCAAGGCGGGGATGAACATCAGCGAGGAACATGCCTGGACCTGGCTGGCGATCAACCCGGCCAAGGCGCTGGGCATCGCCGACAAGACCGGCAGCCTCAAGCCCGGCAAGATGGCGGACGTGGTGCTGTGGAACGGCAATCCGTTCAGCGTCTACACCCGGCCCGAGATGGTCTGGGTCGATGGCGCGCTGCTCTACGACGCCAAGGATCCGAAGCGCCGGCCGGTTTCCGATTTCGAGCTCGGTCAGCCGGGCGAGGGGGATGTGAAGTGATGACCAGGAAGCTCCTTCTCGCCGCCGCGGCGCTCGCTCCGATCGCCGTCCTCGCGGCTCCCGCCGCGGCCCAGACCGTGGCGATCACCAACGCCAGGCTGGTCGTCGGCGACGGCGGCCAGCCCGTCGAGGGCGGCACCGTCGTGATCCGCGACGGCCGGGTCGTCGCCGCCGGCCCCGGCGTCGCCGTGCCCGCCGGCATCCGCGTGATCGATGCGGGCGGCAAATGGGTCTCGCCCGGCATCTTCGCCGGCTTCACGCGCCTGGGCATCGTCGAGGTCGATGGCGTCGACCAGACGAACGATACCGGTCCGGGCAATGTCGGCTTCCACGCCGCGATCGACGTGGCGCCGGCGGTGAATCCCAAGTCGAGCCCGATCGCGATCAACCGGGCCGAGGGCATCACGCGCGCGGTGGTCGCTCCCGACAATTCCGGCTCGATCTTCGCGGGCCAGGGCGCGATCATCGATCTGGGCGCGGACATGGACGCGGTGAGCAAGCCGCGCGCCTTCCAGTTCATGGAATGGGGCGAAAGCGGCGCCCGTGCCGCGGGCGGCAGCCGGCCGGCCGCCTATGCCGCGCTGAAGAACGTGCTGTTCGAGGTGCGCGACTATATCCGCGCGCCGGGCAGCTTCAACGATCGCAGCAAGGATGCCTTCCTGACGCGCGCCGATGCCGAGGCGCTGGTGCCGGTCCTTCAGGGCCGCACGCCGCTCCTCGTCCATGTCGAGCGCGCGTCCGACATGCTGGTGCTGCTCCAGCTCAGGAAGGAAATCCCCGCGCTCAAGCTGGTGTTCGTCGGTGCCACCGAAGGCTGGACGGTCGCGCCGCAGATCGCGGCGGCGGGCGTGCCGGTGATCGCCACCGCGCTCAACGACCTGCCCGAGAGCTTCGAGCAGCTCGCCGCGAGCCAGTCGAACATCGGCCGGATGGCGGCGGCGGGCGTTGTGGTCGCGATCGGCACGATCAACCAGGACGAGGCGCGCCAGGCGCGCTGGGAGAAGCAATATGCCGGCAACCTGGTCGCGCTGACCAAGGTGCCCGGTGCCACCGGCCTCGATTGGGGCGCGGCCTTTGCGGCGATCAGCTCGAAGCCGGCCGAGGCGCTCGGGCTGGGGGGCGAGTTCGGCTCGCTCAAGCCCGGCCGCCGCGGCGATGTGGTGATCTGGGACGGCGACCCGCTCGAGATCGGCACCTCGGCGGTGAGCGTGTTCATCGACGGCGTCGAGCAGCCGCTCGAGAATCGCTGGACGCGCCTGCGCCAGCGCTATCTCGATCCGAAGGACGGCGCGCTGCCCAAGGCATATCAGCGCTAGGAACCTTGGTTACGGTCCCGCATTGATTGCGGGACCGTCTTTTCGGAAGGGATGCGACATGTTGAAGCGGATCATCGTGCCGGCTTTGGCCATGCTGGCGCTCGCGGGCTGCGGCGGAGGTTCCGATACGGCCAATCCCACCGCCAACGACGCGGTGACTGCCGAGCCGCTCAACGAGCTCGATGCCGGGAACGGGGCGGACGCGACCAACTACAGCGCCGCCGTGCTCGGCCAGAACGACGCCCAGCGCAATGCGACCTTCATCCGGGCGCTGCAGGACGCGCCCTTGCCCTGCGAGCATGTCGACAGCTCGACCCGCATCGCCGACCAGGACGGCGTCCCGACCTGGCGGGTCACCTGCAAGGGCGGAACCAACTATATGATCGGCATCCCGAAGGACGGCGTGGCGAAGATCATCAGCCGCACGGATCGATAGGGCGGCGGCGCGCGGCAGCCACTATCCGGGCGTGCGCGTGCCGCCTCAGCCCAGCGGGTCGGTGGTAAAGAATTCGTAGCTGTTGCCGTCGCCGTCCCAGACATAGATCCCACGCCCGCGATTGTGGCGGTTGATCCTCCGGTCCCGGGCGAACGGCCCGGACCCGAACGACAGGTCATGCGCCGCGACGCGTTCCAGAATCGCGTCGAAATCCCCATCCTCGACCATGAAGGCGAAATGGCCGAACACGAAGGTGCCCTCGTCATAGAAGTCGAGCGTCAACCGGTCGTTGACTCGTACGGCCGCGAACGGCCCCAAGGCGCGCACCGGCGCAGCGCCGATCAGATCGGCGAAGAATTGCGCGGCCCCGGCCTTGTCGGTGCAGCGGACGATGGCGTGATCGAGTTCGAAGCCCATGTCGTAATGCCTTTCGGTGCGGAGGACGGGCGATCAGTGCATCAGCCGGCCGCCGGCAATGTCGAGCGTCGCGCCGGTCAGCCAGCCGGCGCTTTCCGACGCCAGGAACAGAGTAGCGGCGGCGACGTCGGCGGGGGTGCCGAGCCGCCGCAGCGGATGGGCCGCGGCGATTTCCTGGCGTATGGCGGGCGGCATTCGCTCCTCCGTGCGATCGGTCAGCACCGCCGATGGGGAGATGCAGTTCACCCGCACGCCATCGGGCCCCAGATCCTGGGCGAGTTGCCGGGTGAGCAGGATGATGCCCGCCTTCGCGACGCCATAGCCGAGCGGCGCCGCGGACGGTGCCCGGCCGGCGGTGGAAGCCATGGTCACTGCGGCACCGCGCCCGCTCTTGCGCAAGTCGGGCGCGAAGGTCCGCAATGTCAGGAAGGTCGCGGTGACATTGTGCGTGAGGCTCGACTGCCAGTCGCTCTCGGTCACCTGCTCGATCGGCGCGGGCCGGCTCGTGCCGCCGCCCGCAAAGGCGATCAGAATGTCGATGCCGTCCTGTCGCGCGATCAGCGCGGCGCGGGCGGCCTCGAGCTGGTCGGCGCTGGTGCAATCGAGCGCGATCGCCGCATGGCCCGGCGAAATGGCGGCGAGCGAGGCCTGGACGCTATCGAGCCGCGCCTGGTCGCGCCCCACGACCGTCACTCGGGCGCCGTTGTGCGCGAACCAGCGCGCCGTCTCGGCGCCGATCCCGCCGGAGCCGCCGGTGATCAGCACGGTCTTGCCGGCGAGATCGGGAAACAGGGGAATATCGGGCATCACAGCTTCCTTCAGACGTAACGGGACACGGCCATGCAGATGATGGTGACGACGAGCAGCGCGGCGGATGCGCGATAGCCGCCGGCAACGCGCGACGACGCCTCTCCGGAGCGCAGCGCCGGGCGGACCAGCAGGAGCTGGATGAGAAAGGCGAGGATCGCGGCCGCCGCCCCCGTCGCGAGGACTTGTTCGACCAGCTGGAAACTTCCCCGATGGAGCAGATGCCAGAGCAGCAGCCCGGACAGGACCGCGGCGCTCGCCGCGCCGGTCTGCGGGCCGATCAGCCCGGTGGCGCCCTGGCCGCCATTGCGCGCGAGGACGAAGGTCGATCCCGCCCAGAAGATCGACGACAGGACATGGACAGCGATGGCGAGGATCAGCAAGACTTGCATGGGCGAAGCTCCGGACCGGGGGCGCAACTCAGATTCGATATACAGGATGTATAGTGAATATTCCCGGCAAGTCGTCAAGACCCTATGCGACCGAGAAGCGTGACGCGAAGGCGGCGGAGACCCGAGCGCGCCTCGTCGCCGCCGCGCTGGCCATCCTGGGCGAGCCTGGCGGGCACCTGTTGTCGCTGGATGCCGTGGCCCGGGCGGCGGGTGTCACCCGGCTGACGGTCTATAACCAGTTCGGCTCGCGCAACGGGCTGCTCGAGGCCGCGTTCGACGCGATTGCCGAGCGAGGGAATCTGGCCAGCCTGGCCGAGGCGATGGCGATCGCGGAGCCGCGCGCGGCGCTCGCCCGGGTCGTCCGTACCTTCTGCGATTTCTGGATGGCGCATGACGGGCTGGGCGGCATCTTCGCGGCGGCGGCCATGGATGCCGAGCTGGGCGCCGCCCTGGCCGCGCGCAACGAGCGGCGGCGTGCCTTGCTGGGCGTGCTGGTCGATCGCCAGGGCGTGGCCGGGGGGCAGGCGAAGGCGGACCTGGTCGACCTGCTGTTCACGCTTACCAGCTTTGCGACCTTTTCCAGCCTGCGCGGCGCGGAGCGTGACGGCGCGGCAGTGTGCGCGCTGCTGCTGCCGCTCTGCGACCGGATTCTCTCGGGCGCGGCCGGATAGCGCGCGACGGGCCGCGCCGGCGCGGCAGCAAAAAAGGGAGGCCCCTCGCGGGAGCCTCCCCTCTCTGTTTCACCGATCCGGGAAGGTCAGAGGCCCACCAGGCCGCCGTCATTCTTGGTGATGATCACGATCGCCGAGCGCGGGCGGACCGTGGCGCCGGCGGTGCCGGTTGCCTGGCTGTCCGGCCAATGGCTCGACGGCGTCGCCGGGGCGCCGTTCTCGCCGGGGTGCTGGATGCCGACGAACATGGTGCGGCCGTCCGGCGTCGTGTCCACGCCGGTGATCTCGCACTCGACCGGGCCGACCAGGAAGCGCTTCAGGTTCGCGCCCGGCGCCGCGCCGACGCGCGTGGCCTGGGTGGCCGTCGCGCCGCCGGTGCCGGTGTTGGTGATCGTGCGGGCGCCGCCGTCGCCCACGGTGCCCGGCTGGGCCGCCAGCATCATGCAGTTGGTGACGTCGGTATAGGCGCCGTCGTCGGTCTGGATCCACATCAGCGGCTTCACCAGGCCCGTGGCATTGGTCGCGCGGCCGAACCACAGGCCGTCCGGGCTCGAGAAGTCGTTGTCCGCAGTCAGGCCCGACAGGTTGATGTTGGTCGCGTTCAGGTCCGCGCCCGCGCCGAAGGCATAAATGTCCCAGGCGAAGGTGGTGGCTTCGGTATTGGCTTCCTTCAGGCGGATGATGTGGCCGTTGGGATTGCCGTACTGCGCCGTCTGCGCCGCGCCATAGGGATCGTTATAGTGGCGCGGATTGGCGGCGTCGGTGCCGTTGAGCGGGCGGTTGGCGGCGTTGTTGTTGGTCAGGGTCAGATAGACCTCGCCGGTCACCGGGTTCACCGCGGTCCATTCCGGGCGGTCCATCGGCGTGGCGCCGGCCACGTCCGCCGCGAGGCGGGTGTTGACCAGCACGTCGGCCTGGTCCGCGAACGGATAGACGGCGCTCGACGCGTCGATGCCGTTCTGGCCGAACACCAGCGGCAGCCAGGTGCCGGTGCCGTCCGCGTTGAACTTGGCGACATAGAGCGTGCCGGCATCGAGATACTTGTCGCCGATCGCCAGGCGATCGGTCGCGCTCGCGTCCGCGGCCGACCAGGCGGTGTTCGAGACGAACTTGTAGAGATATTCGCGGCGGGCGTCGTCGCCCATGTACCAGGCGGGCTTGCGGCCGGCGACGAACGCGCCCGGCCAGCAGCCCTCATGGCCCATGCGGCCCAGCGCGGTGCGCTTGCGGGGCGCGGCCGACGGATTGTACGGATCGATCTCGACCACCCAGCCGAACTGGTTCGGCTCGTTGCGATAGTCGGTGAGCGCATCCGCGGCGGTCGCCCGGGCGTCCCAGCGGCGGAAGCTGGTGTTCGTCGTGTCGGCGGCGGTCACCGTCGACCAGCCATAGCTGCCCGAGGTGCTCGTCACGCCATAGCGGGTGAGCGAAGTCACTTCCTTGGCGGTGCGGGCGGCATTGTCGCCCGAACGGCGGAAATAGCCGGCCCAATTCTCCTCGCAGGTCAGCAGCGTCGCCCAGGGCGTGTAGCCGTTGGCGCAGTTGTTGATCGTGCCGCGGCCCGCCACGCCGGTCGGCGAATAGGGGGTCTTGAGCAGGTTCGAGCCCTTGACCGGCCCGTTGAACACCATGGGGGTGTTCGGCGTGACGCGGCGGTTGAGCGTCGAGTTGGCGGAGAACGACCAGCTGCCATTGGCGGCCTGCGCATATTCGACGACCGAGACGCCGTGGCACTCGATCTCCTTGATCGCCTCCGCCTCGGGGCGGACGCCGCCGGTCGAGGTCGGGCCGTTCGGATGGAGATATTGCTGGTTGATGTTCTCGTGGTTCTGCACGATCAGGCCGCGGGTCGAGCTGGTGTCGTCGCGGGCGGCCGAGCTGTTCAGGCCGAACCAGAACAGCGCGTCGCCATGGTCGCCGATGCGGTTCGCATAGCCGGTGTCGGTGCCGTCATTCTTATAGGCCGCGGCGCCGCCCAGAATCGGGTCGCCCAGGCGCGCGCCGATCTGCACGGTGTAGCCGGCCGGCACGGTCACGACGTCGAGCTTGTTCTTGGCGACGGCGGCGAAGCCGAGCGTGGCCGGGCTGACGGTGACCGTGGTGCGCGCGACCGTCGGCTTGCCGGCGGCGTCAGCGGCGGCGAACTGGAACACCAGCGGCGTGGCCGCGCTCACGCTCGGCGCGATGAAGTTGGCGGTGTTGGTCGAGGCGCTGTTCAGCGTCACGGTCGGGCCGCTGATCTGGCTCCAGGCAGTGGTGAGGCCGTTGCCGCCCGTCGCGGTGCCGGTGAGCGTGACGACGCGGCCCGACGTGGTCGCCGCGTCGGCGCCCGCGTTCACGGTCGGGCCCGCGCCGGTGTCCGTGACCTTGCTGTCGCAGGCCGCGAGGACCGAACCGCCCATGGTGGCCGCGACGATCGCCGCACCGCCGCGCTGAAGCGTCGCGCGCCGCGAATAGCGCTGGGCCGCGATCTCGTTCAGCGTCGGGCCGTTGTTGTGGATGTTGGTATCGACGTCGCCGTCGGTATAGCCGAAGCCCGTCTCGGTCAGATTGGTCATGGAAACCCCCAAGCATCCGAGTCACTGGCGACCCGGTTGGCCGGTCCTTGGAAGCGCGAGATGACGCCAGCATGCGATTGTGGTTTCGTGGGCGTGACTTTTATGTTGCCACTCCATGACGCTCCATGACGCTTTGCGCGAGCCCCGGCAGCGTCTAGGCAGGCACGCGATGGACGCCGCCGAGCCCGATCCCGCATTGCCGCCCCCGGCGCCGCCCGAGCCGGCGCGGAGCCTGTCGCACCGGCTTTACGCGGCGCTGGGCGCGACGCCATTGCCCGGCGGCTGGCGTGCGGCGGCGGCATTCGGCGCGCTGCTCGCCGCCGGGCCGCTGCTCACCCTGGCGGGCGCCAACATGCTCGCGCAACATGAAAGAAACGCGACAGTCCGGTTGCAGGCGCAGCTGGCGCCGCGGCTGGATGCGGAAGCCACCGCGCGCGAGGCGCGCGCCGCGCTCGCCAATGCCGCCGGCCGCGCCGCGCCGGGCCAGGTGCTCGAGCTGCTGGCCGGCGTGCTTCCCGCCGAGGCCAGGCTGGTCCGGGTCGAGCGCACCCGCGACGGCGGGCTGGAGCTCGACGCCGCCGGTTCCGATCCCGATACGCTGCGCGCCGCGATCCGCCGCGCGCCCGAGCTGGCCGGCATGCGCAACACCAGCCAGCGGCGGACCGATGCCGCGATGATCGTCTCGATGCGCGAGGATGCGCAATGACATGGCGGCTGCCCCCGATGGCGATCGGCGGCATCGCCGGCCTGGCCGTGGCGCTGCTGCTCGCGCCGGCCACCGGCACCGCGCTCGGCGAGCTGGCCGCGGCGCGCGCCGAGCATGCCCGGCTCGCCGCGCTGGCGGCGCGGCCGGCAGCGCCGCCGCCCCTGCTCGCGCCCGGGCTCGGCCTGCACCTCGCGGGCGCGGCGGCGGGGCGGGCGGCGATCCTGTCGCGGGTCCGCGCCCTTGCCCGGTCGGGCGGAGTGCTGGTGGAGGAGGCGAGCACCGCCCAGGCGCCTGCCGGGGTGGCCGCGCTGCGCATCCGCGTCTCGGGCGCGGAAAAGGCCGTGGTCGCGCTCGCCGACGCGCTGGAGCGCGGCAGGCCGCTGATGCGGATGCGCAGCTGGCGGATCGAGCCGATTCCGGAAGGCGGCGTCCGGCTGATCGGGGAAGTGGTCGCGGCATGGCAGTGAAGCTGCGCCCCGCGGGAATCCTGCTTGCCGCCGCCGGCGCGCTGGCGATCGCCATGCCCGTGCTGCTGTTGCTGCCCGGCGGGGGCGGCGCTGTGCCCAGGGCCGCGCCCGTTCCCGCGCCGATCGGGGCCGGCACGATGCCGGTGCTGGCGCGCGTCTATGAGCGGCCGCTGTTCGGCGCGTCCGAGCCCGTCGAGGCCCCCGCCGACGCCCCCCGGCTGGTCGGCATCGTCGGCCGGCTCAATATCGACGCGGTGGCGCTGGTCAAGGCGAGCGACGGCACGACCCGCACGCTTGCGATCGGGGAAAGCGTCGATGGCTGGAGCCTGGCCAGCCTGGCGATCGACGCGGCCTTCTTCACGCGCGGCGCCGAACGGGTGCGGGTGCCGCTGCCGATCGAGCCGGGCGGGAGCGAGGCGGGGACGGAGGAAACGGGGCGGTAGTGCCCGATCGCCAACCTGCGCAGCGGCGTGACCGAATGGCGGGAAGTGGGTGGAATCCAGAAGGTCCGCTATTGGCAAGATGACGCCGATTGCAGACATGTCGCTTTCATTGGTAGTTGGCTGGAGACGGGTGCATGACACATCTACGCGCATGGGCGATTGCACTCGGCCTAGCGACCCTTATGCCATTCTCGCCTCCTGCGCTTGCAGACGACGAATTGACGGTCGAACGCATACATTCGGCTTTGCCGCTTTACACCTTCGAGTGGGAACAGACGTGGCCGCGAAGCTTCTCATCCGGCGACGATTTTGGATGCACGTCCCGCGTCGCATTTGGCGACTGGCGTTTTGCGCCCGGTCCAGAAAATAGCTTTGGAAAGCAGCATTGGAAGCGGTTTACCAACTACGGCGTCTTCCACTGTGCTGCAGTCATACGAACAGCCGATGAGCAAGGCGAGCTGGCCGACGCGCGATGGGACTATGGTTTCTTTGTTCAGTTAGGAACGGCCCGCAAAGGCAGTGTCACTTGGGAGCTTTGGGCGCTCCAGAAGGGAGTCACCCCCGGAAGCGACTACACCTTGCTGGCACGCGAGCCGGGTGGTGCCACGATCGAGCGGTTTACGGTGCTACAGCAGCGTTGCCCCTCTGGAACGCGACTTGAAGCCAAGGGGCTCGACGTCTGGGACACCCGCTATTGTGCAATCAACTCGCGCGCGGAATTGCTTTCTTTAGCTCGCAAAATGCTAGCGCTTCCGTCTCTGGGCGTGATCGAGAGGGCCGTTCCATCGAGTTGATCCGGCGCGGACCCGCCAGCTTCCATCATTGCCCGAGCCGGCAAGGCATCACTGGCAGGTTTCAGAGGCTTGAATCAAGAAGGCCGATGTCCGCAACTCGGGCCTAGCCGCCGGATTGCTCGCGGCATGAACGCTTCGCCTCGCAACCTGCGGGGATGGGTGGTTTCCAGCCGGCCTGCTTTGCGGCAGGATAGGGCATCGACGATTGCCGAGGATGCCCGAAATGTCCCGAGCCCCAAACCCGAACGCGCGATTTTCCGATTTCGGTTTTGAGGTAGCAAATGTTCGAATGGATCGAGGAATATGCCAAGCACGCCACGCTTAACTTCGGCCAGGCGTTGCAGGGGATGCGATACCTGCTGACCCATCCCAGGGCGGATCGCGTCGCGGCGCGCGGCAGCCCAAGGCACGCCTGGCTTTCGCTGAGGATGCGCAGCAGGCTTGTCGCCAACGACCTGCTCTTCGCGATCCTGCCCCCGCGCTGGCATCATAGCAGGGAGGAACTGGCCGGGTTCCGTGCCATCCCCTTCGGGCGCTGGTTCCAATATGGCTATTGCGCGTGGCGCTTTACCGACACCGGGGCGCCACGCGAGGATCTCTCCGGCGTGGACCGCCGGTGGGACCCGCGCTGCGACGACGCATGAACGGCGCTGCCCCGGCGAGGAACCGGGGCAGCTTCCGCGGCGCCTTTCGACTGGCCGTGACGGGGGTGGCTGATTGAGCGCGACCCCGGGTTGGGTCATCTTCCTGCAACTGTCATCCCTGTTGTCCCCTTCCCATCATCCCCGTTGTTCCTTCCCCGTCATCCCCTTTATCTCGTCCCCGTCATCCCCGCGCAGGCGGGGATCCAGGGCCAGCGGCAAGGTGCGCGAGGCTCGCCTTGCCGGTTCCGGCAAGCATGCGCGTGATTGCTTCGATCGTCCCATACTACCCTGGATCCCCGCCTGCGCGGGGATGACGGGGGAGGGGAGATGAGTCCCCGGCCTCCGTTGGGGGAATCATCTTCTTCCTTCGTCGCCCCGGCCTTGAGCCGGGGTCCCGCTGCCTTGCTGGCGAGATAGCGGGATCCCGGCGCATGGCCGGGATGACGGCGGGAAATCAAATACCTGCCTGGAGTCTCGCCCTAGGGCCAAAACCCGATCAAGGCTTTGATTTTATTCGCCATATGGACTTGCTGCGTCATCCCCGCGCAGGCGGGGATCCAGGACCAGCGGCAAGGTGCGCGAGGCTCGCCTTGCCGGCTCCGGCAAGCATGTGCGTGATTGCTTCGATCATCCCATACTATCCTGGATCCCCGCCTGCGCGGGGATGACGGGGGAGGGAAGATGAGTCCTCGACCAGCATCGTCCGCTCTCGTCGCTCCGGCCTCGAGCCGGGATGACGGCGTTTGCGGATGGAGTCGTGGCTCTAGTCCCTCAGCCGTGCCGGATCGACGATGACGTGGCGGATCCGCTGCCGGTTCCAGGTATAGGTGATGTGCACCAGCCCGTCGGCCGACTGGATCACCGCCGGATAGGCATAGCCATCGGGCAGCGGCTCGGTTTCCAGCGTCAGTGCCGGGCGCCAGTGCACCCCGTCGCGCGATATCGCGATGTTGAGCGGATAGCGCCTGCCGGAGCCGGGCGTCTCGGGCCGCTGGGCGGCGTGGTTATAGACGATCAGCTGGCGCCCGTCCTGCAGCGTCACGGCATCGGTGCCCGAATTGGGATTGGGAAGGTCGACGGCGAACAGCTTGCCCCAGCTCCTTCCGTTGTCGGCGGACTGGGTGGCCGCCAGCACGCCCTCGCGGGTGCGGGCGATCGCCTCCAGCCGACCGTCGGGCAGGAACAGGATGCTGGGCTGGATGGCGTCGAAACGCGCGTCGGGATCGACGGGGGCGGTTGCCGACCAGCGCTTGCCCGCATCCTCGCTGCGCTCGAAATGAAGCTGCCAGCGCCCGCCGCCTTCGTCCTCGGTGCTCGACGGCGAAAGCCAGGCGCCGTCACGCAGGATGACCGGCTTGTTCTTGATCGGGCCGAGAATGCCTGCCGGCAGCCGCCTTGGCGTGCTCCAGCTGCGCCCGCCATCGGGGGAAGTGATCACCATGCCCCACCAGCGCTGCGGACTGGGGCCGACCTTGTAGTAGAGGTGCAGCGGCCCGGCCGGGTCCTGGAACAGGACGGGGTTCCAGGTCGGCAGGCGGGTGCCGTCCGGCTGGATGCCGTTGGCGACCGATTTCGGCGTCTCCCAGCCCGCCGCGCCGCGCCGCGCGAACCAGATCTCGACGTCCGGATGCCGTTCGTGCGTGCCGCCGAACCAGGCGGCGGCAAGCGTGCCGTCCCGGGCCTGCACGATCGTCGAGGCATGGCTCTGGGGATAGGGGGCCCGCTGATAGACGAACTCGCGCAGCAGCACGGCGTCCCGCCCCGGCGCGGCGGCCAGGGGCGCGCCCCATGGAACCGCCGAAATCGGGAGCGCCATGGCAAGCATCAGGATGCGGATCATCGGAGGGCCTGCCTTTGCGCGGGGGAAGAGAGAAGCTCGACGGAGGCGCCGCCCCTCAATAGATTCCGTCGATCTCCACCGTCAGCCGCGGCGTCGGCGGGGCGAGCAACAGGCTGCCGCGCTTGGAGCTGGCGAGCTCCTCCGCGCGCAGCCGGTTGTAGCGATCCTTCGAGGCCGCGACCGCATCGGCGCCGTCGCGCAGGATCGTCGGCTTGAGGAAGATGAACAGCGTGCGCTTCTGGTGCGTCTCGCGCCGGCTCTTGAACAGCTCGCCGACGATCGGGATGTCGCCCAGGATCGGCACCTGCTGGCGCGAGTCCTGGTAATCGTCCGCGGTCAGGCCGCCCAGCACGATCGTCTGGCCGTTGTCGGCGAGCACGGTGGTAGTGATCGCGCGGCGATTGGTGACGAGGTCGGACGCCGCCTGGGTCTGCGCCTCGGCGATCGACGAGGCTTCCTGGTTCACCTGGAGCCGGATCGTGTCGCCGGCATTGATCCGCGGCAGCACCCGCAGCGTGATGCCCACATCCTTGCGCTCGATCGTGGTATAGGGGTTCACGGTCGAGGAATTGGTCAGGATCGAGCCGGTGAGGAACGGCACGTTCTGGCCCGAGACGAACTCGCCGGCGACATTGTCGAGCACGGTGAGCTGCGGGGTGGAGAGCAGATTGGCCCGGGTCGAGCTGCCGAGCGCCTGGACCAGCACCGAGAAATCATTGCCGATCGCGATATTGGCGTTGAGGCCGGTGCCGATCGCCCCGGCGGCCGGCACCTTGAGCGCGGTCAGGATCTGGCCCAGGGACACGCCCGCCTTGTCGAACGAGGTCGCGACGCCCTTCACCTGGTTGATCACCGCGCCGCTGGTGCCGATCTGCACGCCCAGCGCCTCGGCGTCGTCGCCGGTGATCTCCGCGATCGCCGCCTCGATCAGCACCTGCGGGCGGCGCACGTCGAGATCGGTGATCAGCGGCTCGATCGAGGCGATCGCCGCCGGCGTGCCGCGGATCACCACCGCGTTGAGCTCCGGCGCCGGCTGCACGGTCAGCTCGGGAGTGGAGAAGCCCTTCGGCGTCGGGTGCTGGACGCTCTGCATCGTCGTGCCGCTGGTATTGGCGCTCTGCATCGCGCTGCCGATGCCGCCGCTGGTCGAGGCCGCGCTGTTGGGCAGCGCCGAGAGGTTCTGGCTGTTCTGGCTCAGCCGGGCGAACGGGTTGGAGCTGCCATTGCCCAGGCTGGTCGCGATCGGATTGTCGGGGCTGTCGCCCTGGCCGAGCACGCCGCGCAGCACGTCGGTCACCGTCTCGGCATCGGCATAGTTCAGGCGGAACATGCGGGTGATCGGCGTCGCGCCGCCCGGCTGGTCGAGCGCGATCAGCATCTTGCGGGCCTCGGCGACCGAGGTGGGCGTGCCGCGCACGATCACCGTGTTGCTGCGCCCGTCGGCGGCCACGCGCGTGCCTTCGCCCAGCACGGTCTGGAGCGACTGGGCCACGTCGGTCGCGTTGCCGTTCTTCATCGCCAGGGTGAAGAAGGTGGCGCCGCTGCCGCCGTCGAGCTGGCGGGCGATCGCCTCGACCCGGCGGACATTGTCGGCATAGTCGGTGATCACCACGGCATTGGGCGTGCTCAGCGGCTCGACGCTGCCGAAGGTGGCGACCAGCGGGCGGACCACGCGGGCGACGTCCGCCGCCGGCACGTTCTGCAGCCGCACCATCCGGGTCACCAGCTCCTGGCCCGATACGCCCCGGCTCGGGATGCCGCCGTCGCGCACCGCATTGGCCGCCGGCACGATCCGCCAGGCCCGGCCCGAGCGCACCGCCGCGAAGCCGTTGGCGCGCAGCACCGACTGGAACAATTCCCACACGCCGGCGGGCGAAAGCGGCGTCGAGGACGTGACGGTCACCACTCCCTTCACTGCCGGATCGAGGATCAGCGTGCGGCCGGTGATGCGCGAGATCTGGTCGGCGACGTCGGAAATCTCGACGCCGCGCATGTTCACCACCACATCGCCGGTGCCGGCGTCCTGCGGGGCATTCTGGGCGGCCTGCGCGAGGGCAACCGTATCCAGGGCGATTCCGGCGAGCGCGAGGGCGGCGATGGCGGAGCGAATCTTCACGGGGAGTCTTTCTAGCGGAGCGGCACGGTAAGCGTCAGCCGCTTCCCGTCGCGCAGGACCTGGATCTGGGCGGAACCGCTCGCCTGGGCAGCCGCGAAGGCGCCCTGCGCGGCAGTGGAATCGGAGAGCGCGGTGCCGTTGACCGACTGGATCACGTCGCCCGCCACCATGCCCGGCGGGCCATTGTCGCCGATGCGATAGCCGCCGGAGACGGGCGTCGCGTCGAAGCGCTGCAGGATGCCGGCCACCGTCGCCTGGGGCGGCGCGACGGCGGGAGCGGGCGGGGCGCCCGGGGTGCGGGCCGGCGGCGGCGCGCCCGGCGCGATCACCGGATTGGCGGCGGGAGCGGGCGGGCGGCCCGCGGCGGCGGCCTGGCGCTGCTCGGGCGTCAGCGTCGGATCGGGGAAGGCGAGGAACTCGTCGCGCCCGCCATTGGCGAGGATCACGCGGTCGGGCAGGATCGCCCGGATCGTCGCGCCCTCGACATTGTCGCCCACCTTATAGGTCTTGGGCGGCTGCCCGCTCACCGAGATGAACGCGGTCGAGAGCTCGGCGGGGCTCGCGGCGATCACGCCCTTCAGCTCCAGCGACAGGCTCGTCGCCTGGCCGGCCTCCGAGGCGGAAGGCTTGCCGAACGGCGCGAGCGCCACCGCCGCGGCGATGTCCGGCGCCGGGGCCGGGCCGCTGCCGCCCGAGGGCACGGTGATCGCGCCGGTGCCGGCATGGCCGGCGATCCGCCAGGTGAGCCCGGCGAGCGCCACCGCCACCGAGACGACCATCGCGCCGGTGAACAGGTTGAGCCCGATGCGCGCCTGGCGCGGCGTGAGGATGACGGTGGCCATTACAGCTTGCGTCCGTCCACGAAGCCGTCGAGCGATGCAAGCGCGCTCTTCTCGGTGCCGGCGAACACTTCGACGCGGACACGCTCGATCTCCGGATCGTCGGTCCGTCGCCGCGCGACCGCGACGCGCCATTGCTGGCCCAGCATCTCCACCTGTTCCCGGCCCGGCGCGCGCGCTTCCAGCTCGGCGAGCCGATTCTCGGCGACCCACATGGCGGTGGTGCGGCGTTCCATCGCGCGGGTGGAGTCGATGTGCGATTCGACGGTGCGCATCAGGCCCACCGTGGCGATGGCGAGCACGGCGAGCGCGACCAGCGCTTCGATCAACGAGAAACCGGCCTCGTCCTCTCGGCCCCAATCCGTCCTCCCGACGAAAGCCGGGATCTCGGGCGAAGGCGCTTGCGGCACGAGATCGCGGCTTTCGCCGGGATGACGGGATATCGCGGGCATCACAGCACCCCCGTCGGGAACGCCCGCACGGTCATCCCATCATAGACGACGATCCAGCTCTTCTGCCCGCTCTCGATCACCGCCTGCATCGGCTTGCCGGCGCCGTCCACGCCGAGCATCACCGGCGGCTTCACGTTCAACGTCATCACCATGCCGCCCGGCAGCTTGTGGAAGCCGAACGCATCGTCGGTGCGCGGCACGGCCTTGCCGTCGGCGCTCACCATCGCGAAGCCATAGCCGTTCTTCCGCACGGTGAAGGCGATCGCGCGGTCGGCGAGCATCGCGTCATCGGCGGCGGCCTGGAGCCGCGTCGCCAGCCGGCGCGCCTCGGTCTCCACGCTCGGCGCGCGCGTCACCGATCCCATGCCGAGCGCCACCGCGCCCGCCATCACGCCGATGATGACCAGCACGATCAGCATCTCGACCAGCGTCATGCCCTGCTCGGCGGGGCGCGCGGCGATGTCGGCCCCCCGCACGAAGCTCAGCCCTTGCCTTCGATATCGGCGTCCACGCCTTCGCCGCCGGGCTTGCCGTCCTTGCCGAGCGAGCGGATCGTGAAGCTGCCGCCTTCCGAGCGATATTCGTACGGCTTGCCCCAGGCATCGAGCGCGGGCGCGGAGAGATAGCCGCCCTGCGGGAAGCTGGACGGCACCGGCGGCGCCGTCGGCTTCTCGACGAGCGCCTTCAGGCCCTGCTCGGTGGTGGGATAGTCGCCATTGTCGAGCCGGTACATCTTGAGCGCACCCGAGATGGTGGCGATGTTGCTCTTGGTGGCGGTGACCTTGGCCTCGTCCGGGCGGCCCATCACGTTCGCCGCGACGAGCCCGGCGACGATCGCGATGATCACCAGCACGATCATCATTTCGATGAGCGTCAGGCCGGCCTCGCCATCGGGAACGGCGCGCTTGCGGTCGTGCACCTTAGGTGCGATGTCATGGAACTGTTTCAAAACTATGCGCATCCCCGCCCCATGCGTCCTGCCCATGAAGCAAATGTGACAATGAGCCCAAACACCAGGGGTGCGTCCGACCCATCAGAGCCGCCCGCCGCGGGCGTGTGGACGCTGGCGAGTGACCGCCTGATCATAGCCGCGCGGGATTGGCCCGCAACCATTCTCGTCTCCACCGGGCAGGTGCGGCTGCTGGCGGTCGACCTGCCGCTGCCCAGCCATGCCAAGCGCGTCGCGGCGCTGCCCTTCGCGATCGAGGATCGAATCGCCGAGCCGGTCGATTCGGTGCATCTCGCGCTCGGCGAGCAGATCGCGCCCGGCCGCTATCTGGTCGGCGTGGTCCGGCATGACGTGATGGCGCGCTGGGTCGCCCAGGCCGAGGAGGCCGGCATCGGCCACGCGGCGATGGCCCCGGACGTGCTGACCCTTCCGCGCCCGGCCGAGGGCTGGGCGGTATCGCAGGACGGCGGCCGCGCCGCGGTGCGCGATGCGGAGGGTACTGGCTTCGAAGTCCCCGCCGCCTTGCTCCGCCCCGCCTGGGAAGCCGCCGGGCGCCCGGGCGTGACCAGCTATGGCGAGCGCCTGCCCGACGACATGCAGAAGGGAGCGGCGACGCTCGATCCCGCCGCGTTCGGGCCTGCCGCCGGCACCGCGGTCGCTGCGCTGAACCTGCGCCAGGGGGCCTATGCGGTGCGCAAGGCCGCGGGCTCCGGCCTGTGGCGCAAGTTCGTCTGGGTCGCGGCGATCGGCGCCGCCGCGCATGCCGTGATCGCGCTGGGCGACGTGCTCATGCTGCGCAACATCGCCGATAGCCGCGAAGCGGAAGCGCGCGCCACTGCCGCGCTCGCCGCGCCCGGGGTGACGCTGGGTGACGATCTCGCCAATTCGGTCACCGCCATGCTGCCCGCGGGCAGCGGCGCGCGCGTGCCGCAGCCGTTCGTGCCGCTGGTCACACGCGTTTCGGGCGCGCTGGCGCCGCTCGCCGGCTCGTTCGCGGTGCGCGCGATGACCTTCGAGGGCAGGCTGCTCACGCTAGACCTCGATGCCTCGCCCGATGCGGAGCTGGCATCGCGGATCGAGACGACGCTCAAGGGGGCCGGGGTGGGGGCGCGGGTCGTGCGCTCGCCCGAAGGCGCGATCCGCATTACGGCGAGTGCCGCATGAGACTGATTCTCGCCCGCATGCCGGCGCTCGACGCCGCGCTGATCCGCTTCGACGGCTGGTGGAGCGGCCGCAGCCGCCGTGAGCAGCTCATGCTCGGCGGCCTGGCCCTGTTCCTCGCCGCGCTGGTGCTGGTCTATGGCGTCATCAAGCCGCTCCAGGCCGCCCGCGCCTCCGCGCTGCAGGACATCCGCACCTATGAGACGCTCACCGCGCGCATTCGCGCCGCGGGCACGCTTTCGCCGGCCCAGCCCCAGCGTCGCCAGGGCTCGCCGGCCGATGTGATCAACGGCTCCGTGGGGAGCTTCGGCCTCGCCGTCACCGTCGCGCCGACTCCGGACGGCGCGCGCGCGACGATCGCCGACGGCAGCTATGACTCGGTCATGGCCTGGCTCGCCGATCTCTCCGCGACCAGCACCCTGCGGATCCGGCGAGTCGACCTTCAGCGCCGCCCGGAGCCGGGCCGGGTCAGCGCAACCGTGGATTTCGGCGGATGAACGAGATGCTGATCCTCACCGACGACCCCTCCGTGACGCTGCCCTATGGCTTCGCGCGCCGGAACGGCGTGCTGCTGCGCGTCGGCGATGCGGGGGTGGTGGAGTGCGTCCACAAGGCCGGCGCCGCGCTCGACGGCTTGCTCGAGGTCCAGCGCCTCGCGCCCGCCGCCCGGTTCGTCTCGGTGCCCGACGACCAGTTCGACGCTGCCCTGGGCGCCGCCTATTCGGGCGCCGGCGCGGCCGCAGACATCGATCTCGGCGACATGGACCTGGCCGCGCTCGCCGACAGCGCCGCGAGCGTGGACGACCTGCTCGACACGCGTGACGACGCCCCCGTCATCCGCCTGATCAACGCGCTGCTGCTCGAGGCGGTGCGCGAAGGTGCGTCGGACGTGCATATCGAGACGCAGGAGAAGCGCCTGGTCGTCCGCTTCCGGATCGACGGCGTGCTGCGCGACATGATCGAGCCGCCTCGCGCGCTCGCGCCGTTGCTGGTCAGCCGCATCAAGGTGATGGCCAGGCTCGACATCGCCGAGCGCCGCATTCCCCAGGACGGGCGCGTGACGCTCCGGATCGGCGGCCACGACGTCGATGCCCGCGTCTCGACCATCCCGACCCAGCATGGCGAGCGCGTGGTGATGCGCCTGCTGGAAAAGGGCTCGCTCCGTCTCGACATGGAAGTGCTCGGCATGAGCGAGCGCGACCGCGGCGTATTCACCCGCCTGCTCGAGCGTCCGCACGGCATGCTGCTCGTCACCGGCCCCACCGGCTCGGGCAAGACGACGACGCTCTATGCCGCGCTCAACCGCCTGAACGATCGCAAGCGCAACATCATGACGGTCGAGGATCCGATCGAATATGAGCTGGCGGGCATCGGCCAGACCCAGGTCAATCCGCGCACCGACATGACGTTCGCCCGGGGCCTGCGCGCGATCCTGCGCCAGGATCCGGACGTGATCATGGTCGGCGAGATTCGCGACCAGGAGACCGCCCAGGTCGCCGTGCGCTCGTCGATGACCGGGCATTTCGTGCTCTCGACGCTCCATACCAACAGCGCGGTCGGCTCGGTGACCCGCCTGATCGACATGGGAGTGGAGCGCTATCTGCTCGCCCCGATGGTCGTGGGCCTGTGCGCCCAGCGCCTGGTGCGCAAGCTTTGCCCGAGCTGCGCCCGGCAGGACGAGGCGAGCGAGGCGGATTCGCTGCTGCTCGGCGGCGCGATCAGGCCCGGCAAGAAGATCTGGCGCGCGGTCGGCTGCGCGGAGTGCCATGGCGAGGGCTATCGGGGGCGGGCGGGCCTCTACGAAGTCGTCGCGGTCGACGAGAAGTTCCAGAAGCTGATCCATGACGGCGCTTCGGAGGCCGAGCTCGAGGCGCACGCCCGCAAGGACAATCCGAGCCTGCTCGACGACGGGCTGGCGAAGGTGAAGGCCGGGGTGACGACGGTGGAAGAGGTCGCCCGGGTGGTGAGGGACGAAGGGTGAGCCATTCTTCCAAGATCCTCCCCGGAACGGGGAGGGGGACCGCGACGCGGAGCGTCGTGGTGGAGGGGGGGCGCCACGAGGGAGCCGCTTGCGGTGCGCCCCCTCCACCATGCTGCGCATGGTCCCCCTCCCCGTTCCGGGGAAGAATATAAGATGCCCGCCTATTCCTATCGCGCCGCCGACAAGGCCGGCGCCTCGAAGAAGGGCATCATCGAGGCGTCCAGCCCCGCCGCCGCGCGGGCCATGCTGCGCGAGCAGGCGCTGTTGCCGCTTTCCGTCGAGGTGGCGACCGCGAAGGGGGCCAGCTTCGGCTCCATCCAGCTGCCGCGTTTCCGCCGTGTCGGCCTGTCCTCCAAGGCGCTCGCCACCGTCACGCGCCAGATCGCCACGCTGGTCGGCTCGGACATTGCGATCGAGGAAGCGCTACGCCTGGTCGCCACCCAGTCCGAGCACGCCCCGACCAGTTCGCTCCTGCTCGACGTGCGTGCCGCGATCCTCGACGGGCGCAGCTTCGCCGCAGCGCTGGCGCAGCATCCCGGCGCCTTTCCCGAATTCTACCGCGCCTCGGTGGCGGCGGGCGAGGCTTCGGGCAAGTTGCCCGACGTGCTCAACCACCTCGCCGAATTCGTCGAGAACCGCCAGGCCAATGGCCAGAAGCTCCAGCTCGCCCTGATGTATCCCGCGCTGCTGGCACTGGTGTCGATCGGCATGATGGCGCTGCTGCTCGTCTATATCGTGCCGGACATCGTGAAGGTGTTCGTCTCGCGCGGGGCCGACCTGCCGTTCCTCACCAAGGCGCTGATCGCGGTGAGCTGGTCCCTCCAGAATTTCGGGCTGTACCTGCTGCTCGGAATTGCCCTGGCGGGGCTGCTCTTCCTGCGCTGGGCCCGTGTGCCCGCCAACCGGCTGCGCGTCGATCGCTTCTTCTCCGAGAAGCGCCCGTTCCGGCGCTTCAGCCGCCAGCTCAGCGCCGCCCGCTTCGCCGGCAGCCTCGCCACGCTGGTCGGCAGCGCCGTCCCGCTGGTCGACGCGCTGCATGCCGCGGCGGCGGTCACCCCCAATCGCTGGGTGCGCGAAAAGGCGCTCGGCGTCGCGGCGCGGGTCCGCGAAGGCATCAGCCTGCGCGCCGCGATGAGCGAGGCGGGAGTCTTCCCCTCGATGCTCGTCGCGATCGTCGCCTCCGGGGAAAGCTCGGGCCGGCTGGCGCCGGCGCTCGACCGTGCCTCGCACGAGCTGCAGCGCGAGCTGGACGCGATCGTCGGCACCTTGGTCGCGCTGGTCGAGCCGCTGGTGCTGCTGGTGATGGGCGGGCTGGTGCTGATGATGGTGCTGGCGATCCTGCTGCCGATCATCAACCTGAACAATCTGGTGGGGCTCTGACCAAATCCGTCATCCCGGTTTTCGCCGGGATGACGGCCGGGCCGTCACATCTGCCCCTGCACCCGGGCCCCGCCCGGCAGCCCGACGAACGGCAGGATCGCCGCACCCTCCGGCGTCATCGCGATGTCGAGCGTGCCGTCCTCGGACAGTATCGCGGTCATCAGCGTCTTCAGCCGCTGGGCCGAGGGCGCCACGCGGATCGTCGTGCGGTCGCCGACATGCTCGGCCGTGATCAGCAGCGCCGGCACCGCCACCGGCCCGCCGCCATTCTTCGCGCGGCAGCTGCCCGGATCGGTGGTGACCTTGCCGTCGGCCATGCGCGTGCCGCCGCCCGAGGCGATCCGCCGCATCTCGATCTGCAGGGCCAGATTGCAGGTGAAGGGCAGGTTGGGCTGGAGCGCGCGGAACAGGCTCGCATCGGCCGAGCCGCTGACATGGTCGAGCACCGTCCGCCCGCCGAGATGCTGGAGCATCTGCCCGCCCAGATCGGTGTTCGGTCCGGTCGCCTTCCAGTCGGCGGCGAAGGCCAGGCTGGTGAGCGAGCGGAGCGGCGCCATGTGCCAGGCGAAGGTCGCGCCGCCGGCGATGCCGACCTCGCCGTTCCACACCGTGCCCGCCACGCCGGTGCGCCAGGCGGTGTTCCGGAAGACCAGGCTCGCCGGCATCGTCACGAGCAGCGCGAGCAGATACGCCCCTATGCCGATCAGGGCGAAGAGGATAATAGACCGCCGTGCCCCGCTTCCCTCTCCCAGAGTCGGCAATGGATCGACGGACCCTGCTGAAGTCGCTGCAATCAGGCCTGGTCGCGTCAGCGGCATCGGTCGTGCTTCCCTCGCAAGTGTTCGCGGCGGACAAGAAGGACAAGCGCCCGATCGCCCTGCTGCTGCCGCTCACGGGCCCGCGAGCGCGGCTGGGCCTTAGCATGCGCCAGGCCGCGTTGCTCGCGGAAAACAGCGCCTATGTGCAGAGCTTCGACACGGGCGGCACCGCGACCGGCGCCGCCGCTGCCGCCGCGCAGGCGCTCAAGCTCAAGCCCGCCTTGATCCTGGGCCCGCTTTCGGCCGAGGAAGTGCCGGCCGTCTCCGGTGCCGTTGCCGGCCGCGTGCCGGTGATCGCGTTCAGCAACGACAGCGTGCTGCGCGCGCCCGGCACCTGGATCTTCGGCATCACCGCCGGCCAGGTGACCACCGCGATCCTGCGCTACGCCCGCACCCGCGGCGTGAAGACCGTCACGATGATCGACGACGGCTCGCCCTGGAGCGCCGCCGCAGCGCTCGCCGCCGGCAAGAGCGAGGGGGAGCTCGGCATCACCGTCCATGTCCTCCAGGTGAAGCCCGGCCAGCCGCTCCCCGCGCCGGGCGAGGTGCCCGACGCCGTGCTGCTTCCCGGCAGCGGCGAGGCGGTGCTGGCCGCGGCGCGTGCGCTCAAGGACACCGGCGTCCAGCTGCTCGGCACCTTCCAGGCGCTCGACAACCGGCCCCAGGCGCTCGCGGCGCTGGACGGAGCCTGGTTCGCCAGCCCCGATCCGGGCGCCTTCGGCACCTTTGCCAGCGCCTTCCAGGCCCGCAACGGCGGCGAGCCGGGCACGATCGCCGCGCTCGCCTATGACGCGGCCGGCATCGCCAACACGCTGCGCGCCGACAACCGGCTGAGCGTGGAGGGGCTGATGAACGCCAAGGGCTTCCACGGCGTCACCGGCCCGGTCCGCTTCCGTACCGACGGCTCGGTCGCCCGCGACTTCGCGATCGTCGTCGCCGGCGAGACCGGCTATACGCCGGTGGCGTCGAGTTCGGGTTCCTGAGGCCGAAGTGCTTCGCCCGGTTCCCTGCCGCCAGAACGAAGGAGAAGCCGAACAGGGCTTCACGCTGATCGAGCTGATGATCTCGCTCGGCCTGTTCGCGCTGATCGCCGTGGCTGGCCTCGCGCTGGTCGACGGCATCATCAAGGTGCAGGGGCGCACCGAGAAACGGCTCGATCGCCTCGCCGATCTCCAGCGCGCGATGTTCGTGGTGTCGAGCGATATCGACCAGATCGCGTTCGGTCGCGTCTCGGGCGGCGGCGAGAAGCTGAACTTCACCCGCGCCGCGCCCGGCCTTGGCGGGCCGGCGGTGCCGCTGCAATATTCGGTGGCCAACGGCAATCTGGTGCGCGGATCGGGCGCGATGCTGCAGACCGTGGTCGGCGGCGTCGCCGATGTCCGCTGGCGCTTCTTCGACGGCGCCGCCTGGGCGGACCGTTGGCCGCTGCGCGACGAGGACAAGGACAAATGGCCGCGCGCCATCGCAATCGAGCTGCAGGCGATCGGGCCCGGCGGAACCCCCGGGGCGCTGCGCCGCGTGGTGACGCTGCCCGATCAGGCGGAGTATCCGAAGCAATGAAGCAGGCGCGCGAAGGCGAGGCGGGGATGATCCTCGTCAACGTGCTGATGTTCGTCGCGATCGCGTCTGGGCTTGTGCTATTGCTAATCAATCGCGAAGAATTGGCGCTCGATCGCGCGCTGCGCACCCGCGAGGCGGCGCGTGCGCTGGCGGTGGTGCGCGGCGGCGAGCTCTCCGCCGTGGTGGCGCTGCGCCGCGACATGGTCGTCGCCCCCAATGAGGACAATCTCACCGAGCCCTGGGCGCGACTGTCGGAGAGCGGCGCGCCGATCGAGGGTGGCAGTTTCGATCTCGCGATCGCGGATGCCGAGGGCCGCTTCAACCTGAATGCGCTGCGCGCGGGCGATGCCGGCGCGATCGTGCTGTTCCAGACGATCGCCAAGGATGTCGGGCTGTCGCAGGACGATGCGGTGAAGGCGATCACCTATGTCCGCCTCTACGGCCCGATCACCGATATCCGCCCGCTACGTCTGGCCGGCCTCGATCCGGAGGCGACCGCGCGGCTGGAGCGGCTGGTGACGGCCTTGCCCGGCACCACGACGATCAACCTCAATGCCGCCGATCCCGAGATGCTGCGCATCCTCTTCCGCGATCCGCTGGCGGCGCAGCGGCTGGCCGAGATCCGCAGGCGCAACGGCAAGCTCATGCTCAAGGACCTGAGCGACCTGAACCTTTCGCTGCCCTGGGGCACCAGCTTCCGCTCGGGCACCTTCTGGGTCCGCACCCGCGCGACGATCGGGAGCACCAGCCAGCAGGCCGCGGTGCTGATCCAGCGCGTGCAGCACCCCGACGGCAAGATCGCGGTGGGCGTGGTCGAGCGCTGGCGCGGGGCATCGGTGCCCCCCGAGGCGCCGGGTTTTCCTCCGGCGCGGTAAGGGCGGGTTGGTGCGGGGTCGCTTGAGAGTGGTTGCCGGTGAGTGGAAGGTGAACTGACAGCCTCCGGCATCGATCGCGGAAAGCTGACCTCGGCGAGGACGCTTGTCTCAGCCTCAGCATGTCCACGGTCGTTGGAAAAGGGCTTGGACGCGATTACAAGGCTTAATGCTTCATACTCGCAACCTCACAGGTATCGTCGAGGTCGATGGTCTAGAATATGAGTGGGCGCTGCAACGCGAGCCGCAGTGGTGCACAGTTCATGGCTGGCGCGGAATGACCGTTTCTTTGCGGCAATTGGATGGACAGCGCGAAGCGGTGCTGGAGTTCCCGATGCCAAAAGCGGGGAATGGATCGCCCCAGCGTAGACGTCCCCAGATCAACGATGCGACCGCAGCCAACGGCGTGCGTGCTGCCCTCGCGGCGGGATGGGAACCGACATCGCGCGGCAAGCCCGTCAACTTTGCGGTGGATGCTAACGGCAGCTAGCGGGAAACCGCGATTGCGGCGCGAATGACTGCCATTGGGTATTTGCCACCCGACTGCCTACGGCAGAACCCTTCGCTTCGGAGTGTCCGAGAATGGGTGGGAAGCTGCAATCAACACGGGCCGTGCCAAAACACTCCCGGGCTCGGTTCTGAGTAACAGCTTGCGAGCATGGGGAGGTCACGCTTATTGCGCGGAACGTTATATCCCCAGCCTCCATCAAAATATGCCTTGGTCCTAACGTCGACACCCCAATGATAAACTGTGATCATTTCGGGATGCAAACTGCGTAGGACAGGCGGCCAGTCATCTTGCGGTACTCGATAGACACCTCCGGCTGAGACCGGGTGCTGAGTCATCAGAGCTTGAGATTCGGTCCTGATCGCTTTTAGCTTTGCTGGATCAGGAACGGGCCGATTGCAGCCACCAACAAGAGACATGATCGCCAGCGCAACGCACGATATAAAGGCATATGCGGACCTGCTCATTGAGGGATTGAAGCACATCCTGGAAACGTCCGCCATTGGGGCGCAAGCTGACACCCGCGCCGGCAACGCGCCTCGCCGCCGTTGCGCAGCTTCACCGCGCCCGCTACCCTGAGCGCTCATCGATTGGATTTGCCTCTGCCTGCCATTGCCCAAGGCCCGGGAGCTCCTGTTCCCGCCTGAACCCGGATCCGCTTCGCCGCGCAGAGCGGCGGGCATTTTTGGCATGTGAGATCAAGAAATGTCAGACGACAAGTTCGCGCTGGTTGCTTGCGCGCGGGACGGGGCCATCGCGTCCCCCTGCGCGCGGACCAGCGAAATCGACCAGGCATGCGCGGCCACCGCAGCGCTGTACGACCGGCTGGGCTTCGATCCGCCCTGGATCGGATATGTTGCCGTGATGTGCGGCACGGCCGTCGGCGGCGGCGCCTTTGTCGGTACTCCCGCCGGTAATCGCGTCGAGATCGCCTATTTCACCCTGGCCGCGCACCAGCGCACGGGCGTGGCCACGCGCACTGCCCGGAAGCTGGTGGAGATCGCGCGGCATCACCGGCCCGGGATCGAGCTCTATGCGAAGACCATGCCGGAGGAGAATGCGTCGACGCGCATTCTCACCGGGCTCGGTTTCCGGAGGATCGGCACCGATATCGATCATGAGATCGGCGAAGCCTGGGCCTGGTTGCTCCGATGACCCAGGGGCCGGGGCACCGCCAGGTGCTCCGGCCAAGCCCGGGCTGGGGCGGATCGATATCCCGTTTCTCACCCTCCGGGGAGGAATGATCGAACTCTAAAGCACGATCCGGAACACCGCTCCGCCCCCGGGTGCGTCGCTGATCGCGATCGTGCCGCCATGCGCCACCACGATCTGCCGCGCGAGGTTGAGCCCCACGCCGGTGCCGGTCGCGCGCGTGGTGAAGAAGGGCAGGAACACGTCCTGGCGCAGCCCTTCGGGCACGCCGGGCCCATTGTCCTCCACTTCGATCACCAGCGCTTCGCGGTCGGGGAACAGCCGTAGCGCCAGCCGCGGCGGGCGATCCTGGCCGGCCATCGCCTGGGCGGCGTTCTGGAGCAGGTTGATCAGCACCTGGGCGAGCAGGTCGGGATCGGCGTCGATCGCCAGCCGGGCCGAGGCCACATGGATCTCGATCGGCACCTCCGGCTCGCGCGCGGCGAAGATGCGGCCCAGTTCCTCTGCCCAGGGCTGGGCGGCAAAGGCCTGGCGCTGGATTTCCGGCGTGTGCGCCACCGCGCGATAAGCCTCGATGAAATGGCCGAGCCCATGCGCGCGCCGGGCGAGCGTCGACACCGCCGCGCGAGCATCGCCGATCCGGGGATTGGCCACCAGATCGGGATCGTCGAGCAGGTCCGCCGCGGTGGCGGCCAGCGACGTCACCGGGGTCAGCGAATTGAGGATCTCATGCGTCAGCACGCGCACCAGGTCGGTCTGCGCCGCCATCTCGATCGCGTCGAGCGTACCCTGGATCGGCTGAACGGTCACGACCCGGATGCTGCGCCCGAGCCGCTCGAGCGTTCCCGAGCGGACCAGCGCGCGCTGCGTCCGCCCTTCGAATGCCAGCAGCAATATCTCCTCGGCCGCGCCTCCGCCCGTCAGCCGCTTGGCGAGCGTCGCGCCATAGACGGCATAATCCTCGGCCCGCGCGCCCGGCGCTTCCCGGAAGAGCCGCCGCGCCGCCTTGTTGGCGGGGGCGACCTGGCCGTCATCGTCGATGGTGAGCAGCGCCACCGGCATGTCGTCGACCAGCGCTTCCAGGAAGCGCATCTCGGCCGCCGCCGCCAGCTGGCGTGCCCGTAGCCGGTCCATCGCGTCGTCGAGCGCGGTGCCGAGCGCCTCGAACCCGGCGCCGCGATTGCCGCCGAAGCGCGCGGCGGTATCGTCGAAGCGCAGCGCCTCGACGAAGCGCGTGACATCGACATTGGTGCGCGTGACATGGCGCCACAGGCTAAGGATCGCGCCCGCGGCGAGCAGCAACGCGACGATCCGCGCCGCGCCCAGCCCCGGAGTGAAGAATGTCAGGGCAGTGGCGGTCAGCGCCCCGCCCAGCGCCGTGATCCAGGCGACCAGGCCGAGCGTGAAGCGCCGGTCAAAGCCCATGCTTCTCCATCCGGCGATAGAGCGCTGCGCGCGACAGGCCGAGCTCGGCGGCGGAGAGCGAGATGTTGTAACCGTGCTTCTTCAGCGCCTCCTCGACGATCCGGCGCTCCACGCGCTCCAGATTGAGGTCGTCGCTCGGCTGGTGCTGAGGCGGCGGGGGAACCACCGCGCTGGAGAAGCGCGGCATCGCGCGGACCAGCGCGAAATCCTCCGGCTCCAGCGCTTCCTCGCGCGCCAGGATCACCGCGCGCTCCAGGGCGTGACGCAGCGCGCGGACATTGCCCGGCCAGTCATGCTCGAGCAGCGCGATCCGCGCTGCGGGGCTCAGCACCGGCACCGGCCGTCCATAGCGCCTGGCATAATGCTGGAGATAATGGGTGATCAGCTGCGGCACGTCCTCGCGGCGCGCGCGCAGCGGGGGCAGGTCGATCTCCACCGTATTGAGGCGGAAAAGCAGGTCCTGGCGGAAATGGCTCTCGTCGCGCAGCTTCTCGGGCGGCAGGTTGGTCGCGGCGATCACGCGGATGTCGACCGGCACGGGTGCGTTCGCGCCCACCGGCGTCACCTGGCGCTGCTCGAGCACGGTGAGCAATTTGGGCTGGAGCCGCAGCGGCAGGTTGCCGATCTCGTCGAGGAACAGCGTGCCGCCATGCGCCGCCTGGATGCGGCCCACCCGGTCGGTGCGGGCATCGGTGAAGGCGCCCTTCACATGGCCGAACAGCTCGCTGTCGATCAGGTCCTCGCTGATCGCGCCGAGATCGACCGTCAGCATTCCCTGGTCCGCCCGGAGCGACTGGCGGTGCAGCTCGCGCGCCACCAGTTCCTTGCCGGTGCCGTTCTCGCCGAGCACCAGGACGTTCGCATCGGTCGGCGCCGCGCGCGCGATCAGCGAGTGGACGCGCGCCATGGCGGGCGATTCGCCGAGCAGGGGCGATGCTCCGGCCGCGGGGGCGGGCGCTGCCGCGGCCTTGCCGCCCGCAGCCCTGCGCGAGCGGCGGAGCGACGCGGCGGTCCGCACCGTCGCCAGCAATTTCTCGTTCGACCAGGGCTTGGAGACGAAATCGGTCGCCCCGCGCTTCATCGCCGAGACCGCCACCTGCACGCCGCCATGCGCGGTGATCATCACCACCACCATCTCGGGGTCGAGCGCCAGCAGCCTGTCGAGCCAGGCCAAACCCTCGGCCGCATCAGTGGCGCCGCGCGCGAAATTGGCGTCGAGCAGCACCACGTCGGGCGTGCGCGCCTGGATCAGCGGGAGCGCTTCCTCGGGCGCGCGCACCGCCTCGACGTCGCGGAACAGCCGCCGCAGGAGCAGCCGCGAGGCCATCAATATGTCCTCGTCGTCGTCGATCACGACGCAGAATTCGAATTCCGGATCGCTCATTCTGCCCGCTCCCGTACAGCTAGTGTGCGGAACCGGACAATCAATTTACGTGCCAAGCCCTGGTCCCCCTGGGCGCGCAATTGGCACGGGTCATGCTGACACTCCGATGAACGGCGCAGGTGCCGGAGGAGGAAATCGTGCAGCGCATCGGAGCGGGGAAGATCGGAGGAAGGGCGCTCGCGGCGCTCGTCGCGCTGGCGATTCTCCTCTGTGCCCTGCCGCATGGCCGCTTCGGGCTCGATCTCCAGGTCGATGCGAACGCCACCCATGCGGTGCTCGATCTCGGGCCGATTTCGTTTCGGATAGCGTTCGATTCCGGACGCGCCTGTCCGAAATCGAACAGTTGCGCGGGCGCGGCGTGATGCGCGGACACAGGGAAGGCCGGCTGGCACGGCTGTTGCTGGGAATGGGGGCATGACGATCTTGCGGATACAGAGGGAGAAGACGGACGGTCCGGTCTCGGGTAGCGGGATGGACCGGGTCGTCGAGAAGCGCGGGCTCTCTACCCGGGTGAAGATCGCACTGGGCGGTGCGGCGGTGCTGCTCGCCGCGCTCGGCTTCTGGTGGTTCGCTCCCTCGGGTGCGAGCCAGACGGTGGGCGCCGACCGGGTGACCATCTCCAGCGTCACGCGCGGCACCTTCGACGATTTCATGCCGCTGCGCGCCCGGGTCACGCCGCTCCTCACCGTCTATATCGACGCGGTGGAGGGCGGCCGGGTCGAGAAGATGCTGGTCGAGGACGGCGCCACCGTCGCCGCCGGCCAGCCGATCGCGCTGCTGTCCAACGCCGAGCTCCAGCTCTCCACGCTGGCGCGCCAGACCGAGGTGGAGCAGCAGATCAACAACATGCGCAGCCAGGAGCTGGCATTGGCGCAGACGCGCCTCACCAACGAACGCGCCGTGCTCGCGGCCGAGACTGTCCATGACAAGGCCCGCCGCCAATATGAGCGCGAGAAGCCGCTCGCCCAGCGCGGCTTCGTCTCGGGCAAGCAGTTCGCCGATACCGAGGCCGATTACGCGCTCAGCCAGCGCAACCTCGCAGCGCTCCGGCGCAGCCAGGCGACCGACGCGCGCCTTCAGGGCAGCCAGCTTTCGCAGCAGCAGGCGGCGGCCAAGTCGATGCAGTCGGGCCTGGCCATCGCCCGCGCCAATCTCGACGCGCTGCAACTGCGCGCGCCGGTGGCCGGCCAGCTCTCGGGCTTCTCGGTCCAGGTCGGCCAGTCGCTCGGCCGCGGCGAGCGTGTCGGCCAGATCGACAGCCCCGGCCGCAACAAGCTGATCGCCGGCGTCGACGAATTCTATCTCGGGCGCGTCCAGCTCGGCCAGCAGGCGGCGCTCGACTGGGGCGGCAAGCGCTATGCCGCCAAGGTCACCAAGATCTATCCGCAGGTGCAGAACGGCCAGTTCCAGGTCGACCTGCAGTTCACCGGCGGCGAGCCGCCCCAGCTCCAGCGCGGCCAGACGATGCAGGCGCGGCTCACCCTGGGCGATTCCGCGCCCGCTCTGCTGATCCCCAACGGCGCCTTCTACAACGATACCGGCGGCGCCTGGGTGTTCGTCGTCGCGCCCGGCGGCGGCTCGGCGGAGAAGCGCAACGTCCGCCTCGGCCGCCGCAACACCGATTTCGTCGAAGTGCTCGAAGGGCTCGAGCCCGGCGAGAAGGTGATCACCTCGCCCTATACCGGCCTTACCGACAAGACGCGCCTGGACCTGACCAAATGACCGAAAAGAAAGGGAATCCGATGCTGCAGATGCGCGAACTCTCCAAGGTCTACCGCACCGACACGGTGCAGACGACCGCTCTCGACGCGATCGACCTCGACATCGCCCCGGGCGAGTTCGTCGCGATCATGGGGCCTTCGGGCTGCGGCAAGTCGACCCTGCTGAACATGATCGGGATGCTCGATAGCCCGTCCTCGGGCAGCTATCTGTTCAACGGCCAGGAAGTCGCGGGGCTCGGCGAGAGCCGGCTCGCCGATGTCCGCAAGGAGAATATCGGCTTCATCTTCCAGAGCTTCAACCTGGTCGACGAGCTCAGCGTCCGCGACAATATCGAGCTGGCGCTGCTCTATCACAAGGTCCCCGCCGCCGAGCGCAAGCGCCGGGTGGAGGAAGTGATGGACCGCACCGGCATCGCCCACCGCGCCAAGCACCGGCCCAGCCAGCTCTCGGGCGGCCAGCAGCAGCGCGTCGCCGTCGCCCGCGCGCTCGTCGCCAGCCCGAAGCTGATCCTGGCCGACGAGCCGACCGGCAATCTCGACACTCAGCATGGCGAGGAAGTGATGCACATGCTGCAGACGCTGAACGCCGAAGGCTCGACCATCGTGATGGTCACGCACTCGCCGGCGCATGCCGATTATGCGGGCCGCATCGTCAGCATGCTCGACGGCCGCGTCCTCCAGGAACGCCGCCGCGCGGCCTGATCGTCAACTCCCTCTCCCCGCCACGGGGAGAGGAGAAGAAGGAAGAAGCCCATGTGGCGCAATTACCTGACGGTCGGCCTGCGCGCGCTCGCGAAGAACCGCACCTATGCCTTCATCAACCTGTTCGGCCTGGCGGTCGGGCTGGCGGCTTGCCTGCTGATCCTGCTCTACGTCCAGTATGAGCGCAGCTACGACCAGTGGCTGCCCGATGCGAACCGCACCTATCAGTTCCAAGTCTATTACCAGAGCAAGACCAACAGCGACAAATTCGACAATCAGGGCGCGCCCTATGTGACCAAGGCGGCGCTGCTCAAGGACTTCCCGCAGATCGAGAGCGCCACCTATACCGGCGGGCCGCAGCTCACCCTGCTCAAGGACGGGCAGGCGACCCAGGTCGAGGATGGCCGCCTGGTCGACAATGGCTTCCTCGACACGGTCTCGCTGCCGATGGCGCAGGGCGGCAGGAACGCGCTCTCGCGCCCCGGCACCGCGGCGGTGAGCGAGGCGGAGGCGGTGAAGATCTTCGGCACGACCAATATCATCGGCCGCACGATCACGCTGATCGTCGGCGGCAAGAAGGCAGATTACCGCATCACCGGCGTGTTCAGGGATCTGCCGAAGAACTCGCACATGGCCGTGCGGATGCTCGCCCGGGCCGACTTTCCCTCGCTCTTCGCCGAGAATAATGGCTTTCTCACCAGCTGGGGTTGGACCTCCGGCTATGTCTATGTGAAGCTGCGCCCGGGCACCGACGTCGCCGCGCTGAACAGCCAGATGGACGCCTGGAAGAAGCGCAACATCCCGGACGACACGTTCAACGGCCAGAAGCACAATCCCGGCGACGAGCGCACCTTCAAGCTGGTCTCCGCGCCGGACGTGCATCTTGGCCGTGCCACCAACTCCGGCATGACGCCGGGCAACGACACGCAGACCATCGCCACCTTCGCGGTGATCGCGCTGCTGATCCTCGCCATGGCCTGCATCAACTTCACCAACCTGGCGACTGCCCGGGCCAGCCAGCGGGCGCGCGAGGTCGCGCTGCGCAAGGTGCTGGGTGCCACGCGCCGCCAACTGATGATCCAGTTCGTCGGCGAATCCGTACTGCTCGCCACCATTGCGATGCTGCTCGCGCTGGCGGTGGTGGAGATCGTGCTGCCCTGGTTCGGCAGCTTCCTCGATGCCGATCTGAAGCTGCGCTATTTC
Organism: Sphingomonas sp. CBMAI 2297; assembly: GCF_029870595.1. Lineage (GTDB taxonomy): Bacteria > Pseudomonadota > Alphaproteobacteria > Sphingomonadales > Sphingomonadaceae > Sphingomonas. The sequence continues at coordinate 58,669 of NZ_JAPDIR010000003.1, read as the reverse complement.
GGCCATGACGGGCTGATCCTGCCGATGATCGGCCTGGTGCTGCTCGTCGGCGCGGCCGGCGGCCTCTATCCGGCCTTCTATCTGTCGCGCTTCCAGCCCGCGCGCGTGCTCAAGGCCAACAAGTCGGCGGCGGATGCCGAGGGTTCGGGGCGGCTGCGCAGCGCGCTGGTGGTGATCCAGTTCGCGGTGTCGATCGGCCTGATCATCTGCACCGCGGTGGTCTATGCGCAGAATGTCTATGCCCGTTCGCTCGACCCCGGATACAAGCGGGCCGGACTGATCCAGATGGAGGGTATCGGCTCCAGGGCGATCGGAGAGCAGGGGGACGCGCTCACCCGCGCGATCGCGCAGGTGCCCGGCGTCGAATCCGCCGGCCGCACCCAGATCGGCGTCGTCACCGGCCAGACCTCCACCACCTCGGTGGTGGTGCCCGGGCGGGACCAGCCGGTCGACATGGGCGTGTATGGTGTCGATGCCGGCTTCTTCCCCACCATGGGCATCCGCCCGGTCGCCGGCCGCCTGTTCGAGGAGAACCGCCCGGCGGACGACATGACGACGCCCCGCCCCGAGGATCCGGCGGCGGAGAAGGCGCTTGTGGCGCGCGGCGGCCATATCGTGATCAACGAAGCCGGCGTGAAGCGCATGGGCTTCAAGAGCGCGCAGGACGCGATCGGCAAGACCATCCGTTACGGGGTGAAGGACGAATATGGGGGGATGATGAACCTCACCATCATCGGCGTGATCGGCGATGTGCGCTTCCGCACCGTGCGCACCGCGGTCGAGCCGACCATGTTCCTGCTCGACAGGCACAGCGTCGGCTGGCTGCTGGCGCGCTTCCACGGCGATCCGCGTCCGGTGCGCGACGGAATCGAGCGGGTGTGGCGTCGCTATGCGCCCGATGTCTCGTTCGACTCGATCCTCGCCGACGAAGTGATTGCCCGCGCCTATCAGCGGCTCGATGCGCGGGCGCAGATGTTCGGGTTGTTCGCCGTTCTCGCGGTGGTGATCGGCTGTCTCGGCCTGTTCGGCCTCGCCGCCTTCACGGCGGAGCGGCGGACCAAGGAGATCGGCATCCGCAAGGTGCTGGGCGCGCGCACGATCGACATCGCGCGGCTGCTCGTCTGGCAGTTCACGCGCCCGGTGGTGATCGCCAACATCATCGCCTGGCCGGTGGCCTGGTGGCTGATGCGCGAGTTCCTCAACGGGTATGACGCACGCATTGCGCTCACGCCGGTGCCGTTCATCGGTGCGAGCCTGCTCGCGCTGGCGATCGCGGTGCTCACCATCGGCGCCCATGCCTTCCGCGTGGCGCGCACCAATCCGGTTCATGCCCTGCGCTACGAGTAGGCGCGTCAGTTCAGGGACATGGGGAGCGGGCGAGGGGTGATCCCTCGCCCGCTTTTCGTTGGAATTCCTCCCCGAACCTGTCTTGGCGAAGGGGCAGACAGCAAAGCGGCGGCAGCCCGGCCGCGGATCTCACGCGAAGGCATCGCTCCGCCCCTTGATCCCGGCCCGTGCACATCGCTACCGTCATTTGCCGACGATGCGCTTATCGATGCCGAGGCGCCCGGCACTTCCTTGTCTGGCCGGCAAGGGGTCATGGAATGACGTTTGCTTCTATTTCTATGGTTGTGGCAGATACGCCGGGGCATGAAGCTGGACAGAAGCCGTTTCCATTGGCCATCGTGGAAAGTATTTTCGAGTACTAGTGAAATTAATAATTCTATGTCGATACATGGATTGAGGGCGGCATGAATTTTACGGCTGTAATAGCTTTGGTTGGCCTGATGGAGGTCGAATCTTCTGCCAATCCCGAAGATGCGTGGGTCCTTGATGGCACGCGGTTGTGCGCATTCGACGCGAATATTGGTGGCTCGCCGAATCGGTGTACGCAATACCATCAGGTTATCGCGCGCAAACTCAAGGACGGGAAAGTCTGGAAAGAATATCGATGGATGTGGAAGGATGGCAAGTCCGAAGTGCAATATACGAGTCGGATAGGGTCTTTGGGTGTTAGCCAGTTTACGATCGGCGAAGTAGCATATCGGAATGCGGGAGATTCCAAATTCACAAAGAGTCAGGCTGTATCCTACTCGGCAAGCCGCGAAGAGCTTGTCATCGGGATACCGGGCGATGATTATCGATTCACGATGAAGGGCGCCGTCTGACCCGGTTTCACGCCCGCTAGCGCTAACAGCAGAACCCGCTATCCTCGCCCCGATACCAAAATCGGGAGGGGACATGATTCGTATCGCAAGGATCGCGCTGTTCGCAGCTGCAGTGATGACACCGGTGGCATATGCGGGCGTCGAAGTGATCGGCCATATGAGCCCGGCCGAACCGGTCACCGATGCCCGCATCTCCGCGCTTCCCGGGGCCGAGCGCGCTGCCTGGACCGCCTATCTCGCCCGCTCGCATGCGCTGATGGCGGCGGACAAGGCCGCGCTCGCCGCCGAGCGGCAGGGCCTGGCCGAGATCCCGCCGGCGCCGCCCAGCGGCAAGTCCGGCGGCAGCGGCATGCCCGCCGATCGCGCCGCGGCCTTCTATGCCACGCCCGAGGCGCGCCGGGTCGCCGACAATATCGTCAGCTTCCAGACGCCCGCCGGCGGCTGGGGCAAGAATGTCGATCGCGACGGCCCGGTCCGCGTGAAGGGCCAGCATTATGTCCCCATCGAGCATCTGCCCGCCAATGCCCGCACCGGCGACGACGAGGCGTGGAGCTATGTCGGCACGATCGACAACAACGCCACCACTTCGGAATTGCGCTTCCTGGCGCGGGTCCAGGCGATCGCGCCGGGCGGGGCGGGCGAGGGCTATCGCGCGGCTTTCCTCAAGGGCGTGCGCTATCTGCTGGACGCGCAATTCCCCAATGGCGGCTGGCCGCAAATCTATCCGCTCCAGGGCGGCTACCACGATGCGCTGACCTTCAACGACGATGCGCTCTCCTCGGTGGTGACGGTGCTCGCGGACGTCGCCCGCCGCCGGGACGATTACGCCTTCGTGCCCGAAGCGCTGGCGGCGCAGGCGAAGGCGGCCTGCAACCGCGCGATCGCGCTGATCCTGCGGACCCAGGTGATCGTGGACGGCAAGCGGACGATCTGGGGCCAGCAGCACGACGCGCTCACCCTCGCCCCGGCGGGGGCCCGGAACTTCGAACCCGCCGCCCTGTCCTCCGACGAGAGTGCGGACCTGCTCCTCCTCCTGATGCGACAGGCGGATCCTTCGCCGTCGGTCGACGCCGCGGTGCGCGACGGCATCGCCTGGCTCGAGGCGCATGCCGTCCACGGCGTCGCCTTCGAGAAGGGACCGGACGGCCGCAAGCTGGTCGACCGGCCGGGTGCCGGCCCGATCTGGTCGCGCTATTACGACATCCGGACCGGCAAGCCGATCTTCGGCGACCGCGACCGCTCGATCCACACCGACGTCAACGAACTCAGCGTCGAGCGGCGCAACGGCTATAGCTGGTACAATGCCGGCCCCGCCAAGGCGCTGGCGGCATATGCGAAATGGACGGGGCGGAAGTAACCCAATTCCGCCTCCATCCGTCATCCCGGCGAAAGCCGGAATGGCGGATGGGGGCCGGGGGGCGACCATGGGAAGCGGCCGCCCTGCGCATCAATGTTTACAAACGCTCCCGAGGCCGGACGTGTCCGGTTCAGCTAGCCGCTTCCAGTGCCTCGCTGGCTTCGAGCCACGCCGCCTCGGCCGCCTCCAGCCGCGCTTCCACCTCGCCGCGCCGCTTCATCAGCTCGCCCATCGAAAGGGGCTTGAGCGCCGGCGAGGCGATGCCGGCGAGCGCGCCGTCCACTTCGGCCAGCGCGCGCTGGGCCTTGGCGATCTCGCCCTCGGCGTCCTTCACCGCCTTGCGCAGGCCCGCCGAGGCTTCGCGCGCCTGGGCGGCGGCGCGGCGCTCCTCCTTCTTGTCCACCGGCGCGGCGGCGGGGGCAGGGGCGGGGGCCGGCTCCTTGCCGGAGACGACGAAGGCGGCATATTCCTCGATCGTCCCGTCGAACTCACGGGCGGTGCCGCCATCGACGAGGAGCAGCCGGTCGGCGACCAGCTCGAGCATGTGCCGGTCGTGGCTGACCAGCACCACCGCGCCCTTGAACTCGGCCAGCGCCTGGACGAGCGCCTCGCGGGTATCGACGTCGAGGTGGTTGGTCGGCTCGTCGAGGATCAGCAGATGCGGCGCATTATGCGTCACCAGCGCCAGCGCCAGCCGCGCCCGCTCGCCGCCCGAAAGCTTGCCCACCTTGGTCAGCGCCTTGTCGCCCGAGAAGCCGAACCGGCCCAGCTGCGAGCGCACCTGCACCGGCGTCGCGCCCTTCATCACCCGGCCCATCGTCTCGACCGGCGTGGCGTCGGGATCGAGCTCCTCGACCTGATACTGGGTGAAATAGCCGACCGTCAGCTTGGTGGCGGTGGTCATCTCGCCTTCCATCACCGGCAGCTCCCCGGCGATCATCCGGGCGAGGGTGGTCTTGCCGTTGCCGTTGCGGCCGAGCAGCGCGATCCGGTCGTCGGGGTCGAGGCGAAGGCCCAGGCGCGAGAGGATCGGCTTGCCGGGCTCATAGCCCACCGCGACATGGTCGAGCGTCAGCAGCGGCGGGCGCAAGCCCACCGGATTGGGGAAGTCGAAGCGCATGCTCGGATCCTCGGCCACCGCGGCGATCGGCTGCATCCGCTCCAGCGCCTTGACCCGGCTCTGCGCCTGCTTGGCCTTGCTCGCCTTGGCCCGCCAGCGATCGACGAACGCCTGGAGCTTCTCGCGCTCGGCAACCTGCTTCTCGCGCGCCGCCGCCTGCTGGGCCAGCCGCTCGGCCCGCTGTCGCTCGAACGCGTCATATCCGCCGGGATAGAGCGTGGTCTGGCCGCGATCGAGGTGGAGGATATGGTCCGCCACATTATTGAGCAGGTCGCGTTCATGGCTGATCAGCAGGATCGTGCCGCGATAGGCGCGCAGGAATCCCTCGAGCCACATCACCGCTTCCAGGTCGAGGTGGTTGCTGGGCTCGTCGAGCAGCAGGATGTCCGGGTTGAGGAAGAGGAGCGAGGCCAGCGCCACGCGCATCCGCCAGCCGCCCGAGAAGCTGTCCATCGGCCGCGCCTGCATCGCCTCGTCGAAGCCCAGGCCCTTCAGGATGCGCCCGGCGCGGGCCGGGGCCTCATAGGCGTCGATCTGGTCGAGCCGCTCATAGATATGGCCGAGCCGGTCGGGATCGGTCTGCGTCTCCGCTTCCAGCAGCAGCGCGGCGCGCTCGACATCGGCTTCCAGCACCGTGTCGAACGCGCTGGTCTGGCCGCCGGGCGCGTCCTGGCGGAGATAGCCGAAGCGGGCGTTGCGCGGGATCTCGACCGAGCCGGTGTCGGTCTCGATCATCCCGGCGATCGCCTTCATCAGCGTCGATTTGCCGGCGCCGTTGCGCCCGATGAAGCCGACTCGGGCACGCGGCGGGATCGCGGCGGAAGCGCCCTCGATGATTGCCCGGCCGCCGAGCCGGATGGTGATGTCGCGGAAGGAAAGCATGGGCGGCGCCTAGCAGCACTCGGCCGCTTGCCCAAGCCATGTCTCAGCGCGTCCTGAACGCCTCGTAGCGCGCCCGGTCATAGGCCATGAACCGTGTCGCGCCATCGGCCTCGCTCCAGCCGGCGGCAAGCGCGACGGCGATCGCGCCGCCCTCCGTGCCGAGCAATGCGGCCTGGATCTTCGCGCAGGGCGTCGCCGGCCCCTCGTGGCACACGACCGGGCCGGGCGGGAGCGGGGCGGAGCGCCAGATCGGGCGCAGGGTGGCGGCCTTTGCCGGGTCGCTTGCCTGCAGCTTGCGCCAGGGATCCTCCGTCAGCGCGGCGACATCGGCGCGGCCCTCGATCAGGTCGGCCAGCGCCGCCTCATGCGTGCCCGCCAGCCGGCGCGCGGCGAAGGCCGATGGGGCGCTGCCCGCCGAACGCAGCGCTTCGGCCTGCACGAGCCCGCCCGAGGTCGATCCCGGCAGCACTTCGCTGTAGCGCAGGCCGGAAGCCCGTTTGCCCAGCGCATCGAGCGTGTCGATGCCGGTCTCGCGCCGCACCAGCAATATGCCGCGATAGCGGTCCAGTACCGGCGGCGGCGTGTCGAGCACGGCGACGGCCCGCAGGTTCGGGCAGTCCCGCACCTCGACGAACGCGCCGAGATTGGTCATCGCCACGTCCACCTCGCCCTTGCACAGCGCTTCGGCCAGCGCTGTCGGCGTCGGCAGCAGCACGATTTCCGCCGGCCGCCCGGCGATCCTGCCGACCAGTGCCGCGATCGGCCCCAGCGCGACCCGGCGATCATAGCGCGGATAGCTATAGGTGCCCACGCGCAGCGGGGCCGCCTGCGCGGGCACGGCGAGCGAGAGCAGAAGAGGCAGCAGCATGGGGAAACAACTCCTCGCGCGGTTTGGCCGAACAAGGGGCAGGATAGACGACTCGCCTATTCTGGCAAACCGAGTCAATTACGTAATCCTACGCATGCCGTGGAGAGGCTGGCGCACCCATATCCGTTGCGATCGAGTCAATGACGGAGATCGTTATGCGCAAGAATCTGTTCTGTTCTGCCTTGGCGCTTGCCTGTGCGGGCGCAGGTTTGACGCTCGGCGTGTCGCCGGCGATGGCGCAGGCCCATCATCAGGGAGGCGGGCGGCAAATGTCCGCGCCCGAAATGGAGCGCCCGCCCATGGCCTATCCGCGCTTCGAACGCCCCCAGGGCACGCAGACGCGCCCGAACCAGCTCGATCGGCCTTATTACAACCACAACTTCAATGCCGATCGCACCTATCATATCGGGCCATATCATCCGCCCCGGGGCTTCCAATATCGCCGCTGGGCCTATGGCGATATCCTGCCCGGCATCTTCTGGGCGCAGGACTATTGGCTGACGGACTATTGGCTGTTCGGCCTCGACGTTCCGCCGGTCGGCTATGAATGGGTGCGCTATGGGCCCGATGCGCTTCTGGTCAACATAACGACCGGAGAGGTCATCCAGGTCGTCTACGGGCGCTTCTTCTGAAGGTCGCGATCCCCCGGCGCCAGCGTCGGGGGGCGTCGCGCGTCAAGGCGATCCGCGAGAATATCTCGCTCCCCCGGAAAGGGGTAGGATCGATGATTTGCATGAGGATGAAATGGTCGGGGAAAGAGGATTCGAACCTCCGGCCCCTGCGTCCCGAACACAGTGCTCTACCAGGCTGAGCTATTCCCCGACCGGCGCCTTCGGGGCGAACCCCGACTGCGAGGGGGCGCCTATAACCACGCTGCGGGACACGCGCAAGCCACTGAATCAGCTTTTCCGCGCGCCCAGCATCGCATCGACCGAAACGAACTTCTCGCGCGGGGCGCCGATGCGGGCGGCGGCGATCTCGGCGGCGTCGATCTTCTGCCAGTCGCGGAAGGTGACCAGCTCCACCCCGCGTCCTTCCAGCAGCGCGTCGAGCCCCGGCCGGCCGGCCTTGCCCGAGCCGTCCCCGACATCCTCGGCGATCTTCTCGGCGATGGCGAAGCCGTCGGGCCGGTTGGTGCCGATCGTCCCGGTCGGCCCGCGCCGCGCCCAGCCCACCGCGTAGAGGCCGGGAAGCACCCGCCCGTCGAGATTGGCGAATCGCCCCGCCTTGTCGTCATAGGGCACGCCGTCGATCGGCGGCGTGCGATAGCCGATGCAGCTCACCACCAGACCGGCGGGCACGGCATAGGTCTCGCCCGTGCCATGGGCGTTGCCGTCCAGGCCCAGCGCGGTGCGCTCGACGATGACGCGCTCGACCTTGCCATCGCCTTCGATCGCCACCGGCATGGCGAAGAAGTCGAAGACGATGCGGATCGGCTTGTCGGGCATGCCCTGGGCGAAGCGGCGCAGGTGCCCGACCGACTTGCGCTGGCCGGGATCGAGCACGGTATCGTCCTCCGCCGGCGGCAGGTCCGCGGGGGAGACCACCGGCACGGCGCGCTGCAGCTCGCCCAGCTCGCCCAGCTCCTTGGGAGTCATCGCGATCTGGTGGGGGCCGCGGCGGCCGAGGATGGTGATGGTGTCGATATGGCCGCCCCGCAGTGCGCCCAGCGCATGGGTGACGATGTCCGACCCTTCGAACTCGTTCTGCGTCTTGGCCAGCACCCGGGCGACGTCGAGCGCGACGTTGCCGTTGCCGATCACCACCGCCGGCCCGTCCAGCGGCGGATCGAGATCGGCGAAGTCGGGATGGCCGTTGTACCAGCCGACGAACGCCGCCGAGCCGACCACGCCGGGCAGGTCGGCGCCGGGGATGTCCAGCTTGCGGTCGTGCGGCGCGCCGGTGGCGAGCACCACGGCGTCGTAAAGCGTGCGCAGCTCGTCGATCGACACATCCCGGCCCAGCGTGACGTTGCCGACGAAGCGGACATTGTCGGTCAGCGCCACCGCCTCGTAGCGGCGCGAGACGCCCTTGATCGACTGGTGATCGGGGGCGACGCCGGTGCGGATCAGCCCGAAGGGCACGGGAAGCCGGTCGATGATGTCGACCCGGACCTGATCGCCGAACACCTTCTGGCAGGCTTCGGCCGTATAATAGCCCGCCGGCCCGGAACCGATCACCGCGACGTGACGCATGGGCATTCCTCCCGCGATCTGAGGAGGCCAGCCTAACGACCGGGCGGGGAAGGGCAACCCTCTCGACGGGTGCCCGGGCTTGTTGCTAGGCCGTGTCGATGATCGAAACGACCGCCAGCCTGCTTGGCCTGATCAACGTCTTCCTGGTCGTTCGCCGCAGCATGTGGAACTATCCCTTCGCGCTGGCGATGGTCTCGCTCTACGCCTGGGTCTTCCATCATGAGAAGCTCTACAGCGACGCGCTGCTCCAGCTCTTCTTCTTCGTGGTCAATCTCTATGGCTGGTGGAACTGGGCGCGCTCGCGGGCGGGGAGCGGCGAAGTGGTGGTCGAGACGATGGGCATGCGGGCGCGGCTGGGCTGGGCGCTGGTCTGCGTCGCGGTGATCGGCGCCTGGGGATATGCGATGCACCGGCTCACCGACGCGGCTTATCCCTGGTGGGACGGCAGCATCGCGGTGCTCAGCATCGCCGCGCAGATCCTCCAGTCCCGCCGCAACTGGGAGAGCTGGGTGCTGTGGATCATCGTCGATCTGCTCGCGATCCCTTTGTTCGCCGTAAAGGAATTGTGGCTTACGGCGGGGCTGTACGGGGTGTTCCTGGCGCTTTCGCTATGGGGGCTCGCCGACTGGCTGAAGGCACGGAAATGAAGCTGCGCACCATCTGTCTCCACGGGCCGGAGAGCACCGGCAAGTCCACCCTGGCGCCGCGCATCGCCGCTTATCTCGGCGGCGAGGTGGTGGACGAATATGGCCGAGAATATGCCGAGGCGCGCGGCATCGACTTCACGATGCGCGATCTGCTCGAGATCGCCAAGACGCACGATGCGGGCGCACGCACCATGGTCGCGGCGGGGCTCAGGCCGCTGGTGCTCGACACCGATCCGCTGATGACCGCGGTCTGGGCGGACATGCTGTTCGGCGAGCGCGATCCCTGGTTCGACGAATGGCAGGGCATGGCGGATCTCTATCTGCTGTTCGATATCGACATGCCCTGGCGCGCCGACGGCACGCGCATGTTCGGCACCCGGGAATTGCGGCAGAAATTCTACGACCTCAGCAAGGCCGAGCTCAAGCGGCGCGGGGTGCGCTGGGCGCATGTGTCGGGCCAGGGCGAGGAACGCTATGTCAACGCCATCGCCGCGATCGAGGCGGCCCAGGCGGAGGGCTGAGGCGCGGCTCCCACGATTGCAGGATGCGTATGCTGCACTTGCGAGAAATTGTGGGTGCTTGTCATAGTTCGTACACAATCCGATCCTAACGGCGCCCTGCAGGGGGCGAGAGCCGCTCTTCGATAACAATAATGTCCGGCGTGACGGCGGCGCGATTCTGCGAATGCGGGGTCGTGTTCGTTGCTGCGCGTCGGGCGCACAGCAGGGAAGAACCATATGAAGACCCGCATCACCAGAACTGCCCTTTTCCTGGGCGCGGCGTTCGGCGCGCTCGCGATCGGCGGCACCGCGCAGGCGCAGGACGCTGCCGCCCCGGCCGCCGACGAGCCCACGACCGAGATCGTCGTCACCGCCGAGCGCCGTCCCGAAGCGCTGAAGAACACCCCGGTGTCGGTCGCGGTGATCGGCGGCCAGGATGCCCGCGACTTCACCGCCAGCGGCGACGACACGCTGCTCGCGCTGTCGGGCAAGGTCCCCAGCTTCTATGCCGAGACGACCACCGGCCGCATCTTTCCGCGCTTCTACATCCGCGGCCTGGGCAATATCGACTTCTACCTGGGTGCCTCGCAGCCCGTGTCGATCATCCAGGACGACGTGGTGCTCGAGCATGTCGTGCTCAAGTCGAACCCGGTCTATGACCTCGATCACGTCGAAGTGCTGCGCGGCCCGCAGGGCTCGCTGTTCGGCCGCAACACCACGGCCGGCATCGTCAAGTTCGACACCGTCCGCCCGACGCTCGACGGCCTCGATGCGCGCGGCACGCTGAGCTATGGCAGCTACAACAGCATCAGCCTGGACGCCGGCATCGGCGGCCCGCTGGCCGACAATGTCGCGATCCGCGTCTCGGGCCTGTTCCAGCACCGTGACGACTATGTCGACAACACCTATTCCGGCCCGAACTCGGATGGCACCCAGCGCCCGAAGAAGAACGCGATGGGCGGCTTTGACGAGCGCGACGCCCGCATCCAGCTGCTGGTGAAGCCGACCGAGGACTGGACCTCGCTCTTCTCGGCGCACATGCGCAACTATAACGGCACGTCGACCCTCTTCCTGCGCAACGCGCTCAAGAAGGGCTCGAACGACGTCAGCAACGTCTCGCGCACCACGGTCCAGTATGACGAGGCGGCGAACAATCCGCAGGACTATGACACCTACGGCCTGTCGTGGAACAACAGCTTCGATTTCGGCCCGGTCACGCTGACTTCGATCACGGCGTTCGAGACCAGCTCGGGCTATAGCCGCGGCGACACCGATGGCGGCTTCAGCCAGCTCGGCTACAATCCGGCGACGGGCACGTGCCGCGATTGCGGCCAGTCGATGGGCCGCCTGCGCGGCCTCGACCAGTGGTCGCAGGAAGTCCGCCTCGCCAGCAACGGCACCGGTGCCTTCAAGTGGCAGATCGGCGGCATGTATTTCGACAGCCGCGACATCACCGAATTCTACCAGCGCGCCTGGTTCCTGAGCCCGAACGTGGTCGGTCGCAACCCGAACAACTGGGTGCGCCTGCACGACGTGAACACCAGCTGGGCGCTGTTCGGCCAGGCGAGCTACCAGGTGACGCCGCGCTTCCGCCTGACCGGCGGCGTGCGCGTGACTCAGGACACCAAGACCACCGATCTGCTGAAGACCGCCGACACGGCGGCGGGCGCCGTGACCTATACCGGCCGTCGCCACGTCCGCCTGTCGGACCGGCAGCCGAGCTGGGACGTGAGCGCGCTCTATGAGGCGAGCGACGATCTGAGCCTCTATGCCCGTGTCGCGCGCGGCTTCCGCGGCCCGACCATCCAGGGCCGCTCGGCGGTGTTCAACTCGGACTTCACCACCGCCAATTCGGAGACGATCCTGTCGTGGGAGGCCGGCATCAAGTCGAGCCTGTTCGACAACAAGGTCCGCTTCAATCTGACCGGCTTCTACTACACGGTCGACGACATCCAGCTGAACGGCAACGACTCGAACGGCAACGGCGTGCTGTTCAACGCCGACAAGGCCGAGGCTTACGGCGTCGAGGCCGAGCTGAACGTGCGCCCGGTGCGCAACCTCGCGCTCTCCTTCGGCGCCAGCTGGCTCCACTCGGAGATCAAGGACAAGCGCGTCTACGCCCAGGTCTGCGCGCTGGCCGGCACCGTCGTCTGCACGGTCAACGATCCCACCATCACCCGCACGGTCTTCGGTGCGCCGACTGTGTTCGCGCAGATCGACGGCAACCCGCTGCCGAACGCGCCGGAGTACAACCTCAGCGCCACCGCCCGTTACGACATCCCCGTCAGCGACAGCGGCAAGGTCTTCATCTCGACCGACTGGAACGTGCAGGGCTACACCAACTATGTGCTCTACAAGACCAACGAGTTCTATTCGAAGGGCAATTTCGAAGGCGGCCTGAAGATCGGCTACCAGGGCGGCAACGGCGCCTGGGAAGTCGCCGCCTTTGCCCGCAACATCACGAACGAGAAGAACCTCAAGGGCGTGATCGAGAACTATATGGCCGCGGTGCTCAACGAGCCGCGCGTCATCGGCGTGTCGCTGACCGGCCGGATCCATTAATCCCTTTTCCGGCGGTCAGTCGGGCCCGGCGGATTGCAACTCCGCTGGGCCCGTCCCCCCTTCAGGGCAGAACGCTTCAGGGCAAAAAAGGGCGGGTGCCGATGGCGCCCGCCCTTTTCTCTACCGTTCGGGACTTTGCCCTGGCGTTCGGGGAATGTCAGTTCGACGGCGCCAGCTTGGTGTTCAGCACCCAGCCGACATTGTCGTTCTCGTCGGCGACTTCCCACCACAGGCCGTTCTTGTTGCCCGTCGGATAGACGATCGCGCCCACGGGGAGCGTGCGGATCACCTTGCCCGTCGCGGCCGGGGTGGTGCGCATCGCGACCGGCGCCTGGGCAGTGAAGGTCTTGGCGGGCGCCGCCTGGGCGGTGCCGGCATCGCCCGGCCGGACCAGGCCGAGATCGGTGACCATCTTGGCATAGGCCTGGATGAAGGACAGCGTCACGATCCGGCCGATATCGGTATTCTCATAGCCGCCGCCGACCGCGCCCGCCGCGCCGCCGAGGAAGCCGACGCCGCCGCCGGCGCCGAACCCGATATCGTTCTTGGCGGCATAGCCTTCCTGCACCGCGATCGTCTCGGTCGTGCGGACATTGGTGAGCGAGAGCACGGTGTTCGCCTCGAGCTTGCGCGACTTGATGCCGCCGAGCAGCCCGCCGACCCGGCCGCCGACCAGCCCGCCCACGATGCCGCCCACGGCGCTGCCGCTGGCGTTGCTGTTGGCGCCCTGCACCTCGGCGACGAGCACATAATCGGCCGCCTTGATCTGCCCTTGCCCGACATTCGCGCCACGCTGGAGGCCCAGGCCGCCGCCGATGTCACGCTCGCGAGCCGCTGCCTGCAGGCCGGAACCGCGATCGACCAGGTTGAAGCAGCCCGAGCGCTGCACCAGCACCTTGAGCAGCTTGGCGGGCGGGGCCAGCTGATACTGGGTCCAGCCGCTGGGATCGTCGCCGTCGACGATCGAGAGCGTGCCGAGCTTGCGCGTGCAATGCGGCACGTCGTTGACGGCGGCCTGCTGCAGCTTCTCCCCCTTGGTCGGCTTGGCCTGCTTCTGCGCATAGGCGCCGCTCGCGCCGAGCAGGGCAGCCGAAGCCATCATCGTCTTCACAATGAACGCGGTCTTCGAGGTCATGGTTCTCTCCCTCTGTTTGAAACCATCGCCCGGATAGCGGCAAACGCGTCGCGGTGAAATCACAGAAGGAACGCGTCGTGTATTTCGGGCCCTTTGGCTTTCGCGTGCAAGCTGCTAACGCGCCCCGATCATGGCAACCGACCTTTCCAAGATCCGCAATTTCTCGATCATCGCACATATCGACCATGGCAAGTCGACTCTGGCCGACCGGCTGATCCAGCGCACCGGCGGGCTCTCCGAGCGGGAGATGTCCGCCCAGGTGCTCGACAACATGGACATCGAGAAGGAGCGGGGCATCACCATCAAGGCGCAGACCGTGCGCCTGGAATGGAAGGGGCATGTCCTCAACCTGATGGACACGCCCGGGCATGTCGACTTCGCCTATGAAGTGAGCCGCAGCCTCGCCGCCTGCGAAGGCGCGCTGCTGGTGGTGGACGCCGCCCAGGGCGTCGAGGCGCAGACGCTCGCCAATGTCTATCAGTCGATCGAGCACGACCACGAGATCATCCCGGTCATCAACAAGATCGACCTGCCCTCGGCCGAACCGGAGAAGGTGAAGAACGAGATCGAGGAGATCATCGGCCTCGACGCCTCGAACGCGGTGCTCGCCAGCGCCAAGGCCGGCATCGGCATCGACGAGATCCTGGACGCGGTGGTCGAGCGCATTCCGGCGCCGAAGGGCGATCCGGACGCGCCGCTGAAGGCGATGCTCGTCGACAGCTGGTACGATCCCTATCTGGGCGTCGTCATCCTGGTCCGCGTGATCGACGGCACGATCCGCAAGGGCCAGCAGGTCAAGTTCATGCAGACCGGCACCACCCATCTGATCGACCGGGTGGGCTGCTTCCGTCCCAAGCTCGAGAACCTGCCCGATCTGGGGCCGGGCGAGATCGGCTTCATCACCGCGCAGATCAAGGAAGTGGCCCAGGCGCGCGTCGGCGACACGCTGACCGACGCCAAGAAGCCCGCCGCCGAAGCGCTGCCGGGCTTCAAGGAAGTCCAGCCGGTGGTGTTCTGCGGCCTGTTCCCGGTCGATGCCAACGACTTCGAGAAGCTGCGCGAATCGATCTCGAAGCTGCGCCTCAACGACGCTTCGTTCAGCTTCGAGATGGAGACCAGCGCGGCGCTCGGCTTCGGCTTCCGCTGCGGTTTCCTCGGCCTGCTCCACCTGGAGATCATCCAGGAGCGCCTCAGCCGCGAATATGATCTCGACCTGATCACCACCGCGCCATCGGTGGTCTACAAGCTCAAGCTCACCAAGGCGGCGGGCGAGGCGGAAGCGCGCGAGATCGAGCTCCACAATCCGGCCGACATGCCCGATCCCAACCGGATCGCGGAGATCGAGGAGCCGTGGATCAACGCGGTGATCTATGTGCCCGACGAATATCTCGGTCCGATCCTCAAGCTCTGCCAGGACCGGCGCGGCATCCAGAAGAACCTCACCTATGTCGGCGGCCGCGCCCAGGTGACCTATGAGCTGCCGCTCAACGAAGTGGTGTTCGACTTCTACGATCGCCTGAAGAGCATCAGCCGCGGCTATGCGAGCTTCGACTATGAGCAGATCGGCCACCGCGCCGGCGATCTCGTCAAGATGAGCATCCTCGTCAACAACGAGCCGGTCGACGCGCTGAGCATGATCGTCCATCGCTCGACCGCCGAGAGCCGGGGCCGCGGCATGTGCGAGCGGCTCAAGGACCTGATCCCGCGCCATTTGTTCAAGATCCCGATCCAGGCGGCGATCGGCGGCAAGGTCGTCGCCCGCGAGACGATCGCGGCGCTGCGCAAGGACGTGACCGCGAAATGCTATGGCGGCGATATCACGCGCAAACGCAAGCTCCTGGAGAAGCAGAAGGAAGGCAAGAAGCGGATGCGCGAGTACGGCTCGGTGCAGATCCCGCAGGAAGCCTTCATCGCGGCGCTGCGGATGGGCGAGGAATAGGGCAGCTACGGCCGCCTACATCGACCGCAGCAGCTTCGTCCGTTCCGCGCCCGCCGGCATCGCGATCGCCGCCTCGCCCAGCGCGATGCGCGCATTGCAGATGTCTGCGGGCGATCCGCGGTACATCGCCGCATCCTCCATCCGCTTCTCGCTGATCCCGGCGCGCTTCGTGGCGTCGCGGAACACGCTGTTGGGGATCATGAAGGTCGTCCGCCCGGAGCTCGGCCTGGGTTCCGCCGCGGGCTCGAGCAGCAGGCGCGAGATCATCGTCCGGTGGCGCTTGTCCAGGCTGTCGGGCAGGTCGCCGGCATTGAGCGGCTTGCCCTGAAAGAAGCCGGCGCATTTCGCGGGAGCGATGCTGCGCAGTATCTTGGCCTTGTCGATCACCAGCGTGCGATAGGCGATCAGCGTGTCGGGCGAAGCGGTGGCGATCCGGTCGAACGCTCGCTCGTTCAGCACTTCGGACACGTTCTTGAGGAAGCTGAACAGCGTCTGCCCCTGCTCCTTGCCGATCTGCCAGTTGGAGCGGATCAGCTGGGCGAGCTTCGGGTCCTTCTCGTCGATCTGCTCGAGCGTCAGGCTGCCATCGCCGACCTGCGTGAGCAGCGTGGCGATGTCGTGCGCTTCGTCGCCGAGCTTCGCGGGAGGTGAAGGCAGGGGCACGGCCGGTTCCGCGATCGACCAGTTGGAGAGCACATGGTCGCCCTGCTTGGTCAGGGCCCCGATCACCGGGAACACGAACAGCACGAGCAGCAGGAACCAGAGCAGATAGCCGGGCAGGCGCTTGGGCGGGGTTTCGTCGACGACCAGCGGCTCGATGCTCTCGCTCGCCGCGCCGCGCCGGTCCCACAGGGCAACGCGCTCGGGCTCGAAATTGCCCTCGAGCCCGGGATAGGCGACGCGCACTTCGTGGAGCAGCTTGTGAATCTTCCGCAGCGACACGCGCCCACGCACTGCATCCTCGCCCGCCGGCGTGCTGAGCTCGCACCAGGCTTCGAAATGCCGGTTTCCCGGCGTGCGGATCTGATCCAGGAAGCTGAGCATCCGGTAGCGGTAGACGACTTCGGCCAGGCCATCGCTCTGGCTGATCATCCCCTCGTCCCGGACCCAGCCGAAATATTCGGTCGCCGGCAGGATGAGCGTGTCCGAAAAGGGAATGGTGTAGCCGAGCAGCCCGGCGATCCAGCGCTCCAGATCAGCGTAGAAGTCGAGCTGGTGCAGGCGCGGATCGGCGATCAGCACGCGCCAATGGGCGAGCATCTCCTCCCGTTCTGCATCGGTGGGCCAGGGGCGGGGCTCGAGGTTGTTGCGCTGGAGCAACTGGGCAAGCGCGGCGGCATGTGCATCGAATTGCTCGGGCGTGGGCGGGGACCAGGGCCCCTCGCGGGCGGCCGGCGCGGGCTCCGCGGCGGGCGGGGGCGCCGGCGCGGCGGCGAGATCGACCTGGAGCGAACCGGGGCCTTCCGCCATTTCCAGCGCTTCGGCTTCGAGATTCTCCTCCTCGCGCTGGTGCGCCATCCACCGCGCGAGGTGCTGAGCGTGCTCGAACGCCTCGCGCAGCGCGATGAACGCCTGGGGATCGCGGTCGACGTCGATCGCCTTGAGCTTGGCGGCATAGGCGCGGCGAACTTCGCGGATATCTTCCGTCGGGGCGAGCCCGAGCAGCCGCCAGGGGCCGTGACGCGCGCTCATTTGCCGATGACCATGGTGAGGAAGGCATTCAATCCAAACGCGAACAGCAGCAGGATCACCATGACCAGGCAGCCGATGGCGAACGATGGAGGCGATCGGGTATCGGGCTGTTCGTGCGCGGTGCGGGCGGCCTCGGCATGGAGTTCCCATGTCGCCAGGCGAACCGGATCGAACGTCTCCGAAAGTTGCGGCAGCGCGTAGCGCATGGCCGCGATCAGCTCGAACATGATATAGGGATGCACCGGCCGCGAACGGGATGCGCCACCCGAGGGCCTGCACAGTTCGACCCAGGCCGAATGGTGCCGCGATCCGGACTGTGAGGCCATGTGCAGCAGCCGGAGCAGGCGATAGCGCTGCGCGATCTCGAAAAGATGGCGGTTGCTGTGGACGTTCCGGTCGGCGTCGACCCAGCCGAAACGCTCGGCGGCGAGCATCAGAATCGGCGCGGACAGCGGAGAAGTGTAGGCGATCACCGCGCTCGCCCAGCGCTCGACCCGATCCGAATAGTCGAGCCGCTCCATGCGCGGATCGGTAACCAGGCCCCGCCAGTGCGATATCAGTGCTTCCTGCGCTTCCGGGGCCAGCCAGGGCCGGCCGGCATCCCCGTTCGAGAGCAGGTCTAGCATCGCCCTGGCGTGCCGCTGTCCCGCGCTCTCCTCCGGCGCAGGAGCAGCGTCCGCCGGCGCGTCGGCAGAGGCGAGCGGCGGGAGCGTGCCGGGCGCGGGCGTTGCCTCCGGAGGCGCGGCCGCGGCGAGCGCGCGCTCATAGGCGTTGCGCAGCCTGATAAAGGCCTGCGGATCGCTTTCCGGATCGATTGCCTTCAGCCGCGCGGCATAGGCGGCGCGGATCGCACGGTTCTCCTCCGTCGGCGCGATGCCGAGCAACTGCCAGTCAGCCGCTCCGGCGCTCACAGGAAGCGTTCGCCTTCGATCTCGTCCAGCGCCTCGATCAGCCGCGCCCGCGCTTCCTTGATCGTGCGCGGATCCTGGGTGCCGAGCGCGCCTTCGAACGCCCCGATCCATTGGCCGACCAGATCGCGGCGCTCGGCGACGAAGCCTTCGTAGCAGCGCGCCGCGCGCGCGAGCACCGCGGCATTCTCGCTCTCCTCGCGCGGATGGACCTTCAGCGCGGCGAGCTCGGCGCGGCGGGCGGCGATCTGCTTCTCGTTCATCGCATCGGCCTCGTCGATGATGACGAGGTTGCGGGTGGTCCCCGTCGCCGGGATCGAGACATCGACTTCCAGGATCCCGCTGCTGTCATAGGTGAAGCGGCACTCGACCATCACTTCGCCCGCCGGCTTGGGCGGGATCGGGAGCGTGACTTCGCCGAGCTTGACGTTGCCGGTCACTTCCCGCGCTTCCCCCTGATAGATGCCGAAGCGGAGCGCGCGCTGATTGTCGGCGACCGTGCCATAATATTTGACGCGGCTGGCGGGGATCGTGGTGTTGCGGTCGATGATCGGCGAGAAGAGGCCGGTGCGCCAGCCGCCCCCGCCATCGGGCTCGGCATTGTCCACGCCCAGGGTGAAGGGGCATACATCGGTAAGCCGCACTTCCTCGAGCGCTTCGGCGCGCGCGAGCAGGCCGGCCTGGACCGCGGCCCCGAGCGCGACGGCATGGTCGGGATGGACGGTCGCGTTGGGAAAGCGGCCGAACATGCGCGTGATCGCGCGGCGCACCGCCGGCATGCGCGTGGCACCGCCGACCAGCACGATCTCGCTCAGCGATTCCACCCGGATGTTCGAATCGCGCAGCGAGCGCAGCACCGGATCGCGCAAGCGCTGGAGCAGCGGCGCGGCGGCTTCCTCGAACGCGGCGGAGGTCACGTCCGCGGTGAAGCTCTCGCCCTGCCACACGATCGAGAATTCGGTTTCGTCCGCCTCGCTGAGCTTGCGGCGCGCGCGTTCGGCGGCGGCGCGGAGCAGCTCATGGAGGATCACCGGGTCCGCGCCCTCGAGCTTGCGCTCGGGATCGAGCGCGCGGCGGGCGATCTCGATCACCTTGTCGTTGAAGTCCTCGCCGCCCAGCCGGTTGTCGCCAGAGGATGCGCGGACCTCGACCACGCCTTCGAACACTTCGACGATCGACACGTCGAAGGTGCCGCCGCCCAGATCGAATACCAGGAAGGGCTCCTGCTCGTGGGTCTGGATGCCGAAGGCGAGCGCGGCGGCGGTGGGCTCGTTGACCAGCCGCTCGACCTTCAGCCCGGCCAGTTCGCCGGCACGCCGGGTCGCCTTGCGCTGGCGATCGTTGAAATAGGCCGGGACCGTGATCACGGCGCCGGTGACGCTCTCGCCGGCAAAGGCTTCGGCATCGGCCTTGAGCTGGCGCAGCACGAGCGCCGACAGTTCCTCGGCGTCATAGGTGCGCTTGCCGAGCGTCACTGTCTGCTGCGTGCCGATATAGCGCTTGAACGCGCTGACCGTGTCGCGCGGGTGCGTGGACTGGCGCTCGCGCGCGGCCATGCCGATGAGCATCCTGCCCTTGTCGTCGATCGAGACCGCCGAAGGGGTGAGCAAGTCGCCGATCGCATTGGGGACGAGCACTGCCTGCCCGTCGCGCCAGATCGCGGCGGCACTATTGGTAGTGCCGAGATCGATACCGATGATCACGTGATTCCCCCTTGTTCGCTTCAGGCTAATCAGCCTTTTGACGAAGCGCTAGGGGGATGGAGCGCCTGCCGTCCGGGATGGTGGATGGCGTGACGCCTGGTGAACGATTGTCGCCGGATTGTCATCGTTCCGTCGCGCGGCGTTTATAGAGGCGAGCCTTCGTAACGAAGGGGGACCCATGCTGCTCGCCACATTGATGCTGCTCCAGACCGTGCCGGCCGCCGCCCAGGATATGCGGGCGGTGCCGACCGCCGAGGTGCGGGCGATCGGGGAGACGCAGGCGGTGGCGAGCCTGGAGGATGCGGCGGACGATCCCGCGATCTGGCGCAACCCGCGCGATCCCGCGCGCAGCCTGATCGTCGCGACCGACAAGAAGGCGGGGCTCAACGTCTATGACCTGTCGGGCAAGCTGCGCTCGACGCTGCCGGCGGGGCGGGTGAACAATGTCGACCTGCGGGTCTGGGGCGGCCAGGTGATCGTGGCGGCGAGCGACCGCAACGACAAGGCGGCGGCGAAGCTGGCGCTCTATACGCTGGACACACGGACGGCCGCGCTCGCCGAGATCGGGCGGTTCGATGCCGGGGCGGGCGAGGCATATGGCCTCTGCATGTATGCGCCGCGCGGCGGGCGGCTGCATGCCTTTGTCGTGCACAAGGGCGGCACCATCGTGCAGATGGAGATTCTGCGCGAAGGCGGAGCGATCAAGGCGGACCGGGTGCGCACGATGCGGCTCGCCACCCAGTCCGAGGGGTGCGTGGCGGACGACCGGACCGGCACGCTGTTCGTGGGCGAGGAGGATGTCGGCGTATGGCGGTTCGGCGCGAATCCGCGCGATCCGATCGCCGGGGAGAAGGTGATCGCGGTGGACGGCAAGCGCCTGGTCGCCGATGTGGAAGGCGTGGCGATCGCGGCCGAGGGCGCGCGGGGCGGCTGGCTGATCGTGTCGAGCCAGGGTGACAATGCCTATGGCGTGTGGCGCCTGCGGGACATGGCCTATGCGGGACGGTTCCGGATCGCGGCGGGGAAGTTCGGCGCGACCAGCGAGACCGACGGGATCGAAGTCTCCACTGCGAGCTTCGGCCCCGGGCTGGGGGGCGGGCTGATGCTGGCGCAGGACGGAGACAACGCGCCCGCCGCGCAGAATTTCAAGCTGGTCCGCTGGACGGATGTGCGCAAGGCGCTGGCGTTGAAGTGAAGGCCTTGCCTCGTTGCGTGGCGGGTGTCAGGCAGGGGGCATGACGATCGAAGGAGGGATCGACCGGCGGACGCTGCTTGCCGGGATGGGCGTGGCGGCGATGGCGCCGGGCGCGGCGGCCTCCGCCGGCGTGCGGGCGCCGCTGGTGCTGGCGGCAGCCAGTCTGCAGGAATCGATGACGGCGGCGGCGGATGCCTGGGCGCGCAAGGGGAGGCCCCGGCCGGTCTGTTCCTTTGCTGCTTCTTCGGCACTGGCGCGGCAGATCGCGGCGGGAGCCGCGGCGGACCTGTTCGTCTCGGCCGACGAGCCGTGGATGGACGATGTCGAGAAGCGCGGGCTGATCGTGCCGGGCACGCGCGCAGCGTTCCTGGGGAACCGGCTGGTGGTCGTGCGGCCCAGGGGCGCGCGAGGCGATGCCGGGCCGCGGGTGCCGCTGGCGCGGCTGCTGGGCGGCGCGCCGCTGGCGCTCGCCGATCCGGACGCGGTGCCGGCCGGGCGTTATGCCAGGGCGTCGCTCGAGGCGCTGGGCGCCTGGGATGCGGTGAAGGCCCGGGTGGTACGGGGCGAGAGCGTGCGCGCGGCGCTGGCGTTCGTCGAGCGCGGGGCGGCGCCGTTCGGGATCGTCTATGCGACCGACGCGCGGGCTTCGGCGCGCGTCGAGGTGGTGCGCGTGCTGCCCGATGGCAGCCATCCGCCGATCCGCTATCCATTGGCCCGGCTGAAGGCATCGGCCAGCCCCGATGCGGAGCCGTTCCGCCGCTTCCTGCTGGGCGGCGAGGGGCGGGCGATCTTCCGGCGTTTCGGCTTCCTGCCGCTGTGATGCTTACGCCCGCGGAATGGAGCATCGTGCTGCTGTCGCTACGCGTGGGCGGGGTGGCGGTGCTGATGTCCCTGCCGGTGGCGTTCGCGCTGGCCTGGCTGCTCGCGCGCGGGCGTTTTCCGGGGAAGCTGCTGCTCGACGGGCTGGTGCACCTGCCGCTGGTGGTGCCGCCGGTGGTGACCGGCTGGCTGTTGCTGCTCGCCTTCGCGCCGGCAGGGCCGATCGGTGCCTGGCTGGAGAGCTGGTTCGGCGTCTCGGTGCTGTTTCGCTGGACCGGGGCGGCGATCGCCTCGGCGGTGATGGCATTGCCGCTGATGGTGCGCGCGATGCGGCTGTCGATCGAAGCGGTCGACCGGCGGCTCGAGCAGGCGGCGGCGACGCTCGGCGCCGGGCGCTGGCGGGTGTTCACGAGCGTGACGCTGCCGCTCAGCCTGCCCGGCGTGCTCGCCGGCGCGGTGCTCGGCTTCGCGCGGGCGCTGGGCGAGTTCGGCGCGACGATCACCTTCGTCTCCAGCGTGCCGGGCGAGACGCAGACCCTGCCGCTCGCCATCTATGCCGCGCTCCAGTTGCCGGGCGGCGAGGGCCAGGTGCTGCGCCTTGCCGGTATCTCGGTGCTGCTCTCGCTGGGAGCGCTGCTCGCCTCCGAGATCATCGCGCGGCGCGCGGGCAGGGGGCTGCATGTCCTTTGACCTCGACCTGACCAGACGCCTGGGCGACGCCGTGATCGCCTGCCGGATCGTGGCGGACACAGGGCTCACCGTGCTGTTCGGCCCCTCGGGCGCGGGCAAGACGAGCGTGCTGAACATGGTCGCCGGGCTGATCGCGCCCGATGCCGGCCATGTGCGCGTGGGCGGTGAGACGCTGTTCGATGCCGTAGCCGGGATCGACGTGCCGGTGGCCGAGCGGCGCGCGGGCTATGTGTTCCAGGAACCACGGCTGTTCCCGCATCTGCGCGTGCGCGCCAACCTGCTCTATGGGCGCCGCGGCGATGATGGCGGGCTGGACGTGGACGAGACGATCGCGCTGCTCGGCATCGCGCACCTGCTCGATCGCTGGCCGCGCACGCTTTCGGGGGGCGAGGCGCGGCGGGTGGCGATCGGGCGGGCGCTGCTGTCCGATCCGCGCTTCCTGCTGCTCGACGAGCCGCTGTCCTCGCTCGACCGGGCGCGGCGCGAGGAGATCATGATCCTGATCGAGCGGCTGCGCGACGCGGTGCGAATGCCGATCCTGATGGTGACTCATGACCGCGACGAAGCGGCGCGGCTGGGAACGCGCGTGGTCGAGATCTAGGCTTCCAGCTCGGGCGCGTAGAGGCGCCACGGGTCGCCATTGCCGCGCTTCGCCGCATAGAGCGCGATATCGGCGCGGCGGACCAGTTCGGCGGAATGGAGCTCGCCGTTGCGGACCAGGGCGATGCCGATGCCGGTGCCCACCTGGTGCGTGCGCCCGTCGAGCACGATCGGGCGCGTGATGCTGGCAGCGATCCGGCCGGCGATCGAGAGCGCCACTTCCGCGCTGACGACCGCGGGCGCGATCACCGCGAATTCGTCCCCGCCCAGCCGCGCCGCGCAATCGCCATCGCGCACGGCATCGGCGATGCGGCCCGCCGCCGCGCGCAGGATCGCGTCGCCGGCGGCATGGCCGTGCGTGTCGTTGATTGCCTTGAAGCCGTTGAGGTCGAGCATGAACACCGCGGTGAGCCGCTCCGGCGCCGCCCCATCGACCAGCCGCGCCAGCGCTTCGTCAAAGGCGCGGCGATTGGGCATGCCGGTGAGCGCGTCGTGATAGCCGAGGTCGCGCACGCTGTGCTCGGCCTGGATGCGCCGCACGCGCTCGCGCTCGCGCGCGCGGTGCTGGTTCAGCCCGAAGCCGAAGAGCAGGAGGATCAGGGCCGAGGTGAAGAGCAGGAACTCGTCCACTTCGATCCGGAACTTGCGATCCGCGACATTGGCGCCTTCGTCGCGAAAGATGTCGAACGCGAATATGCCGTAGAGCCCGGCCATGGCCAGGAGAATGACGAACCAGGTGCCGCGACTGAGCAGCAACGCACGAATACCAGCTTCCATGGCCGGGATTCCTGCACCGTAACGGTTAATTCCGAGTGGATGCCGCCATTAGGAGAGATGCGAGCGCAAGGTTCATCGGCGCATCGATGCCGTGCCGCGCGCCCTGGCGGACGATCACCATGTTGCGCGCATCGACTTCGGTCTGGCGGCCCGCCTCGAAATCGGCCTGGAGCGAGTTGACCGATTGCGGATGCGCGAGCGTCGTCCATCTGACGACCTGGTCGGCGAGCTTGTCGGGCAGGTCGGCGCCCTCTGCCCGACCCACCGCGATGCATTCGCGCACGAGGACGCGCATCACTTCCGCGACGCCCTGATCGTTTGCCACCTCGGCGGCGCGGTGGGTGAGCGCGCTGACGATCCCCGAGCAGTTGATCGCGAGCTTGCGCCAGGCCGCCGTGACGAAATCGGGCGTGGTCCGCGCGTCGATCGGCGTGTCGGCGAACAGTGCGACCAGGGCCTCGCCGGCCTCGCCCTCGGGCACGTGGATCGTGCCATTGCGGCGCTGGACGATGCGGCCGGGGGCGTGCCGCTCGGCCGGCAGGTCGATGATCACCGGCACGGTGCGCTGGGCCGGCACCTGGGGAAAGCGATCGCGCTGCTCGACGCCGTTCTGGATCACCGCGAGCCGGGTGGCCGGGCCCATCAGGCCGGGCAACCACGCCGCCGCCGCGGCGCAGTCATAGGTCTTGGTGGTGCAGAGTATCCAGTCCACCGCATCCGCGCCGGCCGGATCGGTGAGGATGCGCGGCGCGGCGCGGATCGGGCCCTCGGGCGTCTCGACCTCGAGATCGGCGAGCGGGGAACGCGCGCAGATCGTGACGTCGTGATTCTGGGCCAGCCAGGCGGCCAGGGTACCGCCGATGGCACCCGCGCCGATCACCGCGATGCGGACCATCAGATGCCGCCCAGATAATCCATCTTGCCCATCGGCGCGCCCTTGTGGCGCAGGATCGCGTAGGCGGTGGTCATGTGGAAATAGAAATTGGGAAGCACGAAGCCGGTCACATAGGGCAGCCCCTTGAAGTGGAAGCTGCGGCTGGGCGTCTTCACTTCGACATCGGTGTCCTCCCGCCCGTCGATCGCGTCGCGCGGGATGGCCTTGAGGAACGCCACGGTGGCGGCGATGCGCGCCTGAAGCTCGTCGAAGCTCGTCTCGGTATCGGGCATTGCCGGTGCATCGATCCCGCCGATCCGGGCCATGGCGAGCTTCGCCGAATCGCTGACACGCTGGATCTGCGCAGTGAGCGGCGCCATGTCCTCGGCCAGCCGCGCGGCGAGCAATTCCTCGTGCTGGATGCCCTGCTCGTCGGCCCATGCGCGCGCCTTTTCGAGAAAGGCGGCCATTGCCTTGAAGCCGCGCAGGAAGACCGGGACGGTCAGGTCGTAGAGTTCGGTTGCCATGGCCGCGCAGATACGCCCCCGCGAAACGCGGCGCAACGGGCGTGGACGGGGGCGAAATGTTTCCGACGATGCCCGATACTGGGCCGCAGCAAAATGCACGATGGCGGTTCGCGACAAAGATTCTTGCCAAGGCAATGGCTTAGGGTGGTGTCACTGAATTGTCTCCAATAAGAAATGTACCATTCATGATCTGACGCAACCGGGCCCGTGCACATCGAAGGGGGTCCGATTTCATGTTTCGTCAACCGTCTCTCCGCACGCGCCTGCTGTTTGGCGCCGTGCTCTTCGCCGCACCGGTCGCCGCGCACGCCCATGACGTGACCGGCAATGTTTCCGAGGCGAGCGGCACCCGCAACCTGCAGGGCGCGCGCGTCACCATCGTTGAGCTGCGCCGTACCACCGAAGCCGACGCTTCGGGCAGCTTCCGCTTTGGCGACG
This sequence comes from Sphingomonas sp. CBMAI 2297, assembly GCF_029870595.1. Classification (GTDB taxonomy): domain Bacteria; phylum Pseudomonadota; class Alphaproteobacteria; order Sphingomonadales; family Sphingomonadaceae; genus Sphingomonas. The sequence goes on along the minus strand of NZ_JAPDIR010000003.1, from coordinate 33,073 downwards.
TGCCGGCCGGCACCTATACGCTGCGCGCCGAATTTGCCGGCGTGCCCGCGAGCGAGGTGAGGATCGTGGTGCCCGAGAGCGGTGTGCTCCGGCAGGACCTGGTGCTCGGCACGGCGGGCAGCCAGATCCTGGTGGTCGGCCAGCGCGCCAACCTGCTCGGTTCGCTCTCGCGCCAGCGCGCCGCCGACGGCGTGGAGAGCGTGCTGACTCGCGACGCGGTCGGCCAGTTCCCCGACCAGAACGTGGCGGAATCGCTCCGCCGCCTGCCCGGCATCAACATCCTGAACGACCAGGGTGAGGGCCGCTTCGTCTCGGTCCGCGGCCTCGATCCGGAGCTCAACGGCACCTCGGTCAACGGCACGCGCCTGCCCGCGCCGGAATCCGATGTCCGCTCGGTCGCGCTCGATGTGATCTCGAGCGACACGATTGAATCGATCGAGGTCAAGAAGTCCCTCACGCCGGACATGGACGCCGATACGATCGGCGCGTCGATCGAGATCAACACGGTGAGCGCCTTCGCCCGCAAGAAGGACCTGCTGACCGCCTCGATCGAGGGCAGCTACAACAATCTGCGCGAGACGGTGACGCCCAAGGCGAGCTTCGATTTCTCGACCCGCATCACCGACAATTTCGGCATCGCCGGCGGCGTCTCCTATTATCAGCGCAAGTTCGCGACCAACAATGAGGAGATGGACGGCTGGGACGAGGATGGCGGCAACGCTTATGCCGACACCGTGGAATATCGCGACTATGACGTGGAGCGTAAGCGCTTCAGCTCGTCGCTGTCGCTCGATTTCAAGCCCAGCGAGACCACCACGCTCTATGCGCGCGGCCTGTATTCGCGCTTCGACGATCAGGAATATCGCCGCCGGCTGACCTTCGAGATGGACGAATCGCCCTCCGGCGGCACCGCCACCGGCGCCACCTTCGATTCCCGGGACGGCGAGATCACGGTCACGCGCGACCTCAAGGATCGCTTCGAGCGCCAGGAGATCAAGTCGGTCACGCTGGGCGGCGAGACCAAGGCCAATGGCTGGCGGCTCAACTATTCGGGCAGCTGGGCCCGGTCGAGCGAGCGCGAGAACGGCTCGATCGATCCGGCCGCGTTCGAGCGCAAGTTCGACGATGGCGACAATTTCGTCGTCGCCTTCGACTATGGCGACCCCATGAAGACCCGCTACAATATCGTGGCGGGCCAAGCGGCGTTCGTCGATCCGACGGGATATGCGTTCGACAAGCTCGAGCGCACGACGCTGAGCGATTCGGTCGATACCGAATGGGCGGCCAAGGCGGACCTCGCCAAGACCTTCGCGACCGGCGCGGGCGAGTTCACGGTGCAGGGCGGCGCCAAGTTCCGCTGGCGCACCAAGCGCTACAACGCGAACATCGACGTTTATGAATATGACGGCCCGGGCGACCTGACCATGCGGGACCTGCTCGGCCCGCAGGACTATGACCTGGCGAACATCGAGCCGGCGCTGTCGAAGACTGCGTTCCGCACCTATTTCGACGCCAATCGCAGCCTGTTCGCGCTGGACGAAGGCGACACCTTCGAAAGCTCGAACGACTCCGACTACAAGGTGAAGGAAGACGTCTCGGCCGGCTATCTGCTCGCCCGCTGGGACAGCGCCAAGATCCGCGTGATCGGCGGCGTGCGCATGGAGCGCACCCATAACGACATCCATGGCCAGGTGCTGGACCTGGACGCCGGGACGGTGACGCCGATCCGCGTCACCCGCAGCTATACCGACTGGCTGCCCAGCCTGACCACGCGCTTCGAGCCGACCGACGGCCTGGTCCTGCGCGCGGCCGGCTATCGCAGCCTGGTGCGCCCGAAATTCTCGAAGCTGGCCCCGCGCGTGGTGATCGAGGACGATGAGGGCGAGTTCGGCAACCCGAACCTCCAGCCCTACAAGGCGTGGAACTTCGATGCCTCGGCGGAATATTATTTCGGCAAGGGCGGCGGCCTGTCGCTCGGCTATTTCCACAAGGACATCAAGAACTACATCGTCGACCGCGTATATGAGGACTATGCCTATAACGGACGCACCCTCGATCAGGCGCTGGTCCCCTACAACGGGCCGAGCGCGCGCATCAACGGCGTCGAGTTCAGCTACAGCCAGGTCTACAGCTTCCTGCCGGGGGCGCTGAGCGGGCTGCTGACCCAGATCAACTATACCTTCACCGACGCCAAGGGCACGGTGCTCAAGGATGGCGACATCGGCGATCCCCGGGTGATTCCGCTGCCTTCGTCGGCGCGGAACACGTTCAACGTCGTGCTGGGCTATGAGAAGGGGCCGATCTCCTTCCGTGTCGCCGGCACCTATCGCGACAAATATCTCGACGAGCTGGGCGACGATGCGACCGAGGATCGTTATGTCACCGATCACTTCCAGCTCGATATCAGCGCCAAATACTGGATCACCAAGAACATCCAGGTCTTCGGCGACCTGATCAACCTCACCAACGAGCCCTATTACGCCTATCGCAACTTCGCGGGCCGCTCGCGGCTGCTGCAATATGAGGACTATAGCTTCACCGGCAAGTTCGGCGCGAAGATCAGGTTCTGATCGCGGCGGCACGAGGAACGAGGAGAGCCGGCGCGGCATGGACCGCGCCGGCGCTTTCGGCCGGGTTGGGGACTCATATGCCCCACCGTCATCCCCGCGGAGGCGGGGATGACGGAATGAGAATGTTATCTGTATAAACTCAAAGAGTTACATGCGTTCCCACCCTAGTGCAGCGTGGAGCCGTTCACTCCCGGGCGCTGCCCGGCGGGGCGATGGCCTTGCGGCGCGACGATGGTGAAGCTCGCGGCGCTGTCGGCCAGTGTGTCGACTTCCCGGGTGAGGTTGCGCGCGGCAGCGGAAGTCTCCTCGACCATCGCGGCGTTCTGCTGGGTGCCGCGATCCATGTCGCCGACCGCGTCGCTCACCTGGCTGATCGCATGCGACTGGGCGTTGTTGTCCTCCGCCATGGTGCCGATCAGGGCGTGGACCTGGCCGACATCGCCGGAGATGTCGGAAAGGGCGCCGTCGACCTTCTGCACCGCGTCCACCGCGGCGACGATGTCGGCCTGGGTCGCGGTCAGCTGGTCGCGGGCGCGGCCGGCCTCTTCCTCCGCCCGCATCGCCAGGGCCGAGACCAGATCGGCGACGACCGCGAAGCCGCGCCCCGCCTCGCCGGCGCGGCCCGCTTCCACCGCCGCGTTCATCGCGAGCACCCGCGTCTGGAAGGCGATCTTGTCCAGCCCCTCGATCACGCCGTCGATGCCCTTGGCGGACTCCGACACGCGCGTCATCGCCTGCACCGCTTCATCCGCGATCGCACGGCCGTTGCCGACCACGGCGATGGCGCCATCGGCGCGCGACAGCGTCTCATTGGCCGAGAGCGCGATCGACTTGAGGCGGTGATCGATCGCGTGGATGGCGGCGGAAGTCTCTTCCAGGCTTGCGGCATTGCTCTCGGTACGGCGGGCAAGATCCTCCGAGGCCGAGGCGATCTCGCTCGCGCCGGTGCGGATGTTCTCGGTGCCGGTCACGACATTGCCGATCAGCGCCCGCAGGCCCTGCGCGGCATCGTTGAAGCTGCGCTTGAGCGCGGCGAAGGGCCCGGTGAGTTCGGCCTCGATCTCGACGCTGAGATCGCCACGCGCCAGCGCGTCGAGGCTGGTGCCGACCGTATCGACGATCAGGCGCGTCTGCGCCTCCTTGGCGGCCTCGGCGGCCTTGAGCTTGTCGCGGAAGGCGTCGATCGCCTGGGCCATCCCGCCCAGTTCGTCCTCGCGATCGGCGTGCGGCACGCGGACCGACAGGTCGCCCCCGTCCAGCGCGCGCATCGTGTCGGCAAGATCGAGCAGCGGACGGACGAGCAGGCGGCGCGCGACCTGGGCGAGCAGGAAGGCCGTGCCCATGCCGGCGAGCAGGGTGATGGACAGGATGATCATCGCCACGGTGCCGAGCGTGGCCGAGCTGGCGGCGACCTGGTGTGCATGGCTGTCGATCGCGTCCGAAGCGGCTCCCATCGATTTCTCGAGCGCGCGGAACTGTTCCATGAAGGCCGGCAGTTGCGCACGCGCGGCGACCGGATCGCTGCCGGCGGACTCGACGATCTTCTGCGCGGCGGCGGCATAGGCGTCCATCGGCGCCTTGAGCTTGCTGGTCGCGGCGACGATGCTCTCGGCACCCGTGAAGGCGGCGTCCTTGTCGATTGCCCGGGACAGGGTGTCGAGATGCTCCTTGAGGTCGCTCAGCGTCTGCTGGCGGGCGGCGTCGCCGCCGCCGAGCAGCGCGCCGAGCACATCCGCGCGCACCGCGTCGTGCATCATGTCGGCTTCCATATGGTTCTGGAGGAGGTTCGCCGCGATCGCCTGTTCGGCGATGGCGGCATTTTCCTTCGCCACGATGAAGAGGCCGGTCCCTCCGGAAAGGGCGGCGATGCCGATCAAAACGGCGGCGGCCTGCGTCGTGGCTTTGTTCAGCGACGTGATCTTCACGAGAAATCTCCCGCGCGGAAGCCTCCGCGGCGTCCGCCTCCGAGCCAATTATAGGGGGAGCGGCCCGCGGCTCGGCGGGAGCCCTCTATTATTGTGTCCGGGGGGTTTCACAACGCGGGGCTGAAACATGGGTAGGACGACGCTTGGCGGGGGCTCGACTGCGCTCGCATTGCTTTTTTCGACATCGGCGCTGGCACAGGAAGCCGGCGATCCTGCCCTGGATATCGGCGCGACCTATCGCGTCGACCTGTCGGGCGTGAGCGCCGATGGCCGCCGGATGCGCAGCTTCGGGCTCGACGACCTGAACATCGAGGCGGATGGAGATCTGGCGCGGCTGGTCGGCTGGAAGAGCGCGCGCTTCCATATCGGCCTGCTCAACAATTTCGGCGGCCGGCCCAACGATGTGGCGGGCACGCTGCAGGGCGTCGACAATATCGAAGTCGCCTCGCCCAAGCTGCGCCTGTTCGAGGTCTGGGTGGAGCAGAAGCTGGGCACCGCGACGACGGTGCGGGCCGGCCTCTATGACCTCAACAGCGAATTCTATGCCAGCGAGGCGTCGGGCCTGTTGCTCGCACCGGCCTTCGGCGTCGGCTCGGAGATCGCGGCTACCGGCCCCAACGGCCCCTCGATCTTTCCGACCACGGCATTGGCGATCCGCGTCGAGCAGCGTTTCGGCGGCGTGGGCTTCGCGCGCGTCGCGGTGCTGAACGCCACGGCGGGCGCGCTGGGCGACGATCGCGGCTCGGCGCTCGATTTCCAGCACGGCGCGCTGCTGATCGGCGAAGCGGGGGTGGAGAAGGACGGCGACAAGCTGGCGCTCGGCGCCTGGGGCTATACCCGGCGACAGGACGACATCGCCGATACCGACGATGCCGGCAATCCGGTGCGCCGCAAGGCGCGGGGGGCCTATGTGATTGCCGAGAAGGCACTGGGCGGCCGGGACGCGCCTTTCGCCGCCAGCCTGTTCGCCCGCGCCGGGATATCGGACGGCAGGACCACGCCCTACAAGGGCGGCTGGCAGGCGGGCTTGCGCGTGGCCCATGTCGTGCCCGGCCGCGACGACAGCCAGTTCTCGATCGGTATGAACCAGGCCTATCTCGCGGACCGCTATCGCGATTTGCTGCGCGCCGGCGGCGTCCGCACCGCCACGGCGGAGAATGCGATCGAGCTGACCTATTCGGACCAGCTCGCCAGTTTCCTGACCTTGCAGCCGGACCTGCAGTTCATCTGGAATCGCGGCGGTGACGAGGATGCGCCGCGCGTCACGGTGATCACCTTGCGCACGACGCTGGAGTTCTGAGGGCGGCAATCCGGCGCAGGTGAAAGAATTGTAATCTATAGATCAGGTTTAGTTGAGCCGGGATCGCATAACACTTGGCTATGACTCGCGTTGTTCTTGGTAAGGCATGGCGCGATTTGCTGATTGACCGTGGTGTGTTGCATTCATAGTCCACCCTGCAACTCTAGTAGGACAAGCGAAATGCCCGTGACCTTCGCGCCGGAGGCCGTTCCGGCGAGGTTCCCGCGCAAGTTGCGCGAACTGCACAATCATCATTTCGACTCGACCATCTGGAACGATCTGCGGTTCCGTGGCGACGATGTGGTGGTCGCCGGCTATGCCAGGTCGGGCACCACCTGGATGCAGCAGATCGTCGCGCAGCTGGTGTTCAACGGGGATCCCGAGGTTTCGATCGCGGATATCTCGCCCTGGGTCGATCTGCGGGTTGGGCCGGTGCTGGCCAGGCTCGCCATGCTGGAGGCGCAGGCGCATCGCCGCATCCTCAAGACGCATCTGCCGATCGATGCGCTGCGCTTCAGCCCCAGGGCCAAGTATATCCATGTCGCGCGCGACGGGCACGACGTGGCGCGGAGTCTGCACGATCATCATCTGCACGCGACCGACGCCTGGCATGCGATGCTCAACGACACGCCCGGCCGGATCGGCCCCCCGGTGCCGCGCGCCAATCCCGATGCCGGCGCCTATTTCCGCGAATGGCTTGATGGCGACGGCGCGCCCTTCTGGCCCTTCTGGGAGAATGTGCGGAGCTGGTGGATGGTCCGCGACCTGCCCAATGTCCACCTCGTCCATTTCGAGGCGCTGCGGCGCGACCTGGCGGGCGAGATCCGCCGGATCGCCGATTTCCTCGAGATCGAAGTCGATCCCACGAGCTGGCCGCGCATCCTGCGCCATTGCGGCTTCGACTGGATGAAGGCCAACGCCCCCCAGCTCGCCCCGCTGGGCGGCGCGCTATGGGACGGTGGCGCGGAGACCTTCATCGACAAGGGCATCGATGGCCGGTGGCCCGGAGCGCTGACGGCCGAGGACATGGCCCGGTACGAGGCCATGGCGCTGGCCGAGCTCGGCGCCGAATGCGCGACATGGCTTGCAGGCGGCGCGGCGGCGTAACGGCCGGCCGCTTGCAGATCGAGGTCCATGCGCCGAAGTAGGGCGCATGGACCTCGACGCATTGCTCAACCATTATTTCGGCACCGACGAACCCGAGGCGCTGGACGATGCCGTCCGCGCGCGCGGAGAGGAGCGGCTGCGCATCGATTTCGGCGTGGAGCAGGAGCCTTCGCGCAAGTTCGCGCTCTGGGTGGTGATGGAGGGGCTCGGCATCGCGCCCCTGCCGGCCCAGGCCTTTGAGAAGGAGCCCGCGCTCAAGGCGGCGGCGGAGCGATATCTCGACGCGGCGTGGCGGCTGGAGCGGGAATAGCCCCGCTGCCGTCAAGCGGTATCGGCCGGCATGCAGGCGGCCGCCCGTCCGAGCAGGAAACGCCTTTCGCCTTCGTTGCGGGTGAGCGATGCCGCCCGGACGAACTCGGCCTTCGCCTCGGCCAGCCGGCCGGCGCGGAACAGGAAGTCGCCGCGCGCGGCGGGGAGCGGGGCATAGTTGCGCAGCATCGCCGCGTCGGCGAGCTGGTCGGCAATGGCGAGGCCGGCCTCGGGCCCGAAGGCCATGGCATGGGCGACCGCGCGATTGAGATCGACGACGGGGGAGGGGAGGCGCAGGCGCAACCGGTCGTAGAGGCCGGCGATGCGCGGCCAGTCGGTCGCCTCCGGCGTGAGCGCCCGGGCATGGCAGGCCGCCAGCGCGGCCTGCAGCGCATAGGGGCCGTCGCCGCCGCCCAGCGCCTCGGCCCGGTCGAGCGCGGCGAGCCCGCGCGCGATCATGCCGCGGTCCCAGCGGGCACGGTTCTGCTCGGGCAGCGGCACGAACGATCCGTCATGGGCGGTGCGCGCGGCGAGGCGGGAGGACTGGATCTCCATCAGCGCGAGCAGGCCGAGCACCTCCGGCTCGTCGGGTGCCAGGCCGGCAAGGATGCGCCCGAGCCGCCGCGCCTCGCCGCACAGCGCCGGCCGCACCAGGTCTTCGCCCGCGGTGGCGGCATAGCCTTCGTTGAAGATCAGGTAGATCACCTCCAGCACCGAGGCGAGGCGGCCGGCGCGCTCGCTTCCGCGCGGCACTTCGAAGGCAAGGCCGGCCTGGCCGATCGTCCTCTTCGCGCGGACGATGCGCTGGGCGATCGTCGGCTCGGACGTGAGGAAGGCGCGGGCGATCTCGTCGGTGGCGAGGCCGCCGACCAGCCGCAGCGTGAGTGCGGCCCGCGCATCGGGCGAGAGTACCGGGTGGCAGGCGGTGAAGATCAGGCCGAGCAGCTCGTCGCCCACATCGTCGTCCATGGCGGCTTCCATGTCCTCGACGCTGGTGTCGCGCGCGGTCTCCAGGTCGCGGCCGATCTCCGCGTGCTTGCGCGCGCGCATCTTGTCGCGGCGCAGGCCGTCGATCGCGCGGCGCTTGGCCGCCGCCATCAGCCAGGCGCCGGGATTGTCCGGAACGCCGCGCGCCGGCCATTCGGCGAGGGCGATCACCAGCGCGTCCTGGGCCAGTTCCTCGGCCCGGCCCATATCGCGCAGCATCCGGGCGAGCCCGGCGATCAGCCGGGGCCGTTCGATCCGGAAGACCGTTTCGATCGTGCGCTGGATATCGATCGCCGCCACGCCGCCTGTTTGACCTTCACGCGCGGCGAGGGCAAGCGGCGGGCGGCGACCGGTGCGGCGTCAGCGGCTTTCGGCTCCGGCGCGCAGCCGGGCTTCGCGCTCCGCGATCTCGGGCGTGACGATCTCGGCGAAATCCTCCATCTCGAAGAAGGGGCGGATTTCGATCTCGCTCGGCCCGAACATGGGATTGGGGCAGCGTTTCACCCATTCGACCGCTTCGTCCATGTCCTTGACTTCCCACAGCCAATAGCCCGCGACGAGCTCGCGGGTCTCGGCGAAGGGGCCGTCGATCACGGTGCGGCCGGGCCCGTCGAACGCCACCCGCTTGCCGGCGGAACTGGGCTTGAGCCCGTCGCCGCCGGTCATGATGCCGGCCTTCACCAGCTCCTCATTATACTTCATCATCGCGTCGAGCAGCTCGGTGGTGGGCATCACGCCCTTTTCGCTGTCCTCGGTCGCCTTCACCAGAACCATCACACGCATCGTTATTCTCCCAGGGGTTCTTCGAGGCACCATCGCCTCGTATCCTGACGACGATCCGCGACTGGCGGAATCGACAGGGGATGAAATTATTTTCTCGTGCGCCTCAGGCGACGCCGAGCTTGCCGCGCGTGCCTTCGCGCGGTGCCGAAAGTTCGTCCTCGGTCAGGAACTCCGCCAGGTCCGCCGCCTCGAAGAAGGGACGGATCTCGACTTCGCTGGTGCCCGACATCGGATTGGGACAGCGCTTGGCCCAGGCCACCGCTTCGTCCATGTCCTTGACTTCCCAGATCGAGAAGCCGGCGACCAGCTCGCGGGCTTCGGCGAACGGCCCGTCGATCACCCGGCGATCCGCACCCTGATAGATGATGCGCTTGCCCTCGACGCTAGGCTTGAGCCCCGCCGCGGCGACGAAGACGCCGGCCTGGACCAGCTCCTCGGTGAATGCGTCCATCGCCGCCCATGCCTCGGGCGTGGGGGGAACGCTGTTCTCGCTATCCTCGCTCGCTTTCACGAACACCAGCACACGCATCGTTCATCTCCTCGGATCGAAGCGCCATCGCTTCCTATCCTGACGACGAACGAAGCGCGGGGAAATCGACAGGGGAGCGAAAAAATTTCGCTCGGCTCTCCGGACGCGGGGATTCAGCAGCCGTCGGGTAGCTTCACGTGCAGCGTGACCGTGCGCCGGACCGCCGATTCCAGCGGCGAGCCGCTTGGAATCTGCGCGGTGCGCCCACTGAACAATCCGCTCACGGCGACCATGCCCACCGCGGTCGCCACCGGGAGGGTACCGTTGCGCCGCGATTGCCCGTCGAGCCGGACGATCGTCTCGCCCAGCTGCAGATAAAGGGGGCGGAGCATCAGCCGGCCCGCGGCGCCGAGCCCGCCCGTGCCGCTGGCTTCGGCGATCTGGCCCCTGGCGGGCGTGCCTGCCGGAATCGCGACAAGGCCATCGATCTTCACGTCCTCGGCCACGGTGAGCGCCACCATGTCACCTGTCGCGGCGTGCTTGCTCGACAGGCGCTCGGCAGTGCGCAGCATGATCGTCGTGCCTTCGGCCAGCACCAGGTCCCGCTCGCACGGGGCGAGTGGTGCTGTTCCGAGCAGCAGGAGCGCGGCGATCATCATGTGCCCGCCACGGGCGCGGGCGGCGGCGTCGCGATGGCTTCGTCCGCCGGTACCCGCTTCACCGCGGTGCCGGAGAAATCGAGGACGATATCTTCGGTGACGAAGCTGCTGACGATCTCGCCGGCCTTGATCTTGGCATTGTTGCCGCGATGGAACAGGCCCACCAGGCCGCCGGTGAGCACCGCGCCGGCCACCGAGCCCGTGCGGCCCTTGCTGCTGATCTCGCCGTCGATCGGGATCGTCACTTCGCCGAGCTGGATATGCTTCAGCCGGGCGGTCATCTTGCCCGACTTGCCCAGGCCGCCGGCGTCGGTCGCCGTCACTACTTCGCCCCAGGCCGGCGTGCCCGCCGGGATCACGGCCCGGTCGCCGATCAGCACGGCGCGACGGACCTGGAGCTTGATCGGCGTGCCCGGCTTGGCGTCCGCCGTGCTGACTTCGCGCGTCGCGATCAGCTCGACCGGCGTGTCGCGCGGCAACGCCACCCGCATCGGCGCGGGTGTCGCCGCGGCCACCGGCGCCGGCGTGGCCGCCGCTGCCGGAACGTCCTGCACGGCGGTGCAAAGCCCGGCAAAGGCCATCAGGCTAAAGATCATGATAAGTCCCCCTCAGGAGAATATCCCTCGCGGTAAAGCATTTGGCAAGCTCTTGTCGAATGCGCACGCTTGGGGCAGGTTCGCCCCGCCCGAATGGGATTCGGGTCATCAAAGGGGGGAATCATGAAATTCACGCGTCTCGCGGCGCTTGCCGCCGTGGCTGTTCTGGTGGCATCGCCGTCGCTGGTTTCGGCGCAAGACAAAGCCAAGGGCAAGGCCGAGAAGCACTATGTCGTCGTCAATGAAGACGTTGGCGTCCCCGTCTTCGCCACCGACCTCCCGGATCGGCCCTACAAGGTGCTCGGCGAGATCAAGGCCGGCGTCCGCAAGGCGACGATCTTCAGCAAGGAAGCATCGCAGACCAAGATCTATCGCGAACTCTGGGAGCGGGCCGAGAAGCTGGGAGCCGATGCGGTGATCAACGCCAAATATGGCGATTCGCATGTGAGCGCGCTCAGCTGGGGTAAGACCAACGCCACCGGCACTGCGATCAAGTTCCTGGCTCCGGGCGAGGCGACGGCAGCGGCCGCGAAGTAACTGTCGGCGGCCGGGCGCTCGCGCGCCGGGCGTGACGCGCAAGAAAGAGGCCGCCGTCCGGTATCCCGGGCGGCGGCTTTTCTCCGTTCCCGGCCGCCGCCGGCCGCGGGCAGCCTTTGGAGCGTTTCCTCCCGGGCAGCGGACAACCCCGTACCGCCTTCGCCCAGACATGCGCCGGCATCGTCATCTTGACCTGCGTGCCGGTGGTCGCCGAAGCTATGGGCATGGGGGAAAGCGAAATATGGGCCGCGCTCGGCATCGCGCCGACGGCCGACCGGCGTGCGATCCGCATTGCCTATGCTGCTCGGCTGAAGGCGCTGGACCCGGATGCCGATCCGGGCGCGTTCCTCTTGCTGCGCGAGGCCTATATGCTCGCCCGCGATGGGGAGGCCCCCGGCACCGAGGCCGAGGGGATGTCCCCGCCATCGTCCGGCGCGGCCGCTGGCTACGCCATCCGGATCGCGATGCTGGCCGCCCTGTTCGACGCGGCGGCGCGAAATGGGCAGCCGTGGCTCGATCGCGAGGCCAAGGCGGCCTTGCGGGAGAGCTGGCGCGGCATCACCGAGGAGCTGGGCGAGGCGGGCATCGGCGTCTATGGCGCGGCCGAGCGGGAAGTGGCGCATCTGATCGCAGACCGGGGCCGGCTCGCGGTGGGGCTGGTAATTCCCGCCACCGAGTTTTTCGGCTGGGCGACGCGTGAGATCGATATCTCGACCGACGCCGCGATCGTCGAGGTGGTTCGGCGCTATCGGCTGGTGCGGTTCCTCCAGGTCGTCCGCAAACCGGTCAACGCGCATCACCATGCCTGGGTCGAGCTTACTACCAAGGCCTATCCCGGATCGGGCCGGGGGCGTTGCGATCCTGTGCTGGTGCATGAGCTGCTGTTGATCGTGCGCGAGATCTGGCCCGAACTGGAAATCGAGATGGATCCGGCGCGGGTCGAGCTCTGGCGTGACAATACCGCCGATCCCGATCACTGGGAGAATGTGCTGGCGGAACGGCACCAGCGGCGGCGGGTGCGTGTGATCCTGCTCGTGCTCGTGCTGATGTCCTCGCTGAGCGCAGCCGGGTGCGTGATCGCGGATCTCATCCGGCCGAGCTGATGGCCGGGCCGGGCTGACAGGAGCCGGTGCAGGGTATAGCCTGCCGTCCGGATGAAACGCGATGCCACGGATTCCGCCCGCGCAGGGCTGGTCGATGCACTGGCCCGTGTCGCCGAGGGCGATCGCGAAGCGTTGCGGCGCGTATATGATTCCACTTCGGCGAAGCTGTTCGGCGTCTGCCTGCGTATCTCCCGCGACAGGGAAACCGCAGAGGATATCTTGCAGGAAGTCTATCTCAAGATCTGGAACCGCGCCGGGCGCTTCGATGCGCAGCGGGCGAGCCCGATCACCTGGCTGTGCACTATCGCGCGCAATACGGCGATCGATCGTCGCCGCGCCGCCGGCCCCTTATTGCTGCCCGAGGAAGAGGCGGCAGGCGTAGCGGACGATTCCGCGAGCGCGATCGAGCTGATCGAAGGCGCGGAGGAGCGCGCGCGGATCTTCCATTGCCTCGATGCGCTCGATCCGCAGAAGGGCGGCGCGATCCGCTCGGCCTTTTTCGACGGGCTCAGCTATCCCCGGCTTGCCGAGCGCATGGCGGTGCCGCTCGGCACTGTGAAAAGCTGGATTCGCCGCGGCCTTGCCCAGCTCCGGGAGTGCCTCGATGGCTGAGCCGGCAATGTCTCCCGAAGCGCGCGACATGCTCGCTGCCGAGCTGGCGCTGGGCGTGCTGGAGGGCGACGCTCTGGCGCAGGCGCTGCGCCTGAAGCTGGCGGACGATGCGTTCGCCGCGCTGGTCGAGACATGGCAGGCGCGACTGGCGCCGCTGAGTGCCGGCTTTGCCGAGGTTCCCGGGCCCGATATCTGGCCCGCCATCGCGCGCCGGCTGGACGGGACCGAGCCGACCCGCCCTCCGGTCGCGTTGCGTTGGTGGCGGATCGCTGCTTTGGGCTCGGGCGCGCTGGCCGCATCGCTGGCGCTGGCGTTGCTCCTGCGGCCGGCATCCGCTCCCGTCACCATCGTCCGCGCGCCCGAGCAGATCGCGGTGGCCCAGCTCGATGGCGGCGAGAAGGGGGCGCTGCTTGCCGCCAGCTATGATGCGGCGGCCGGCGAGCTGCGCATTCGTGCCATTCGCATGCCGGATTCCCGGCTTGCGCCCGAACTCTGGATCATTCCCGCCGATGGCGTGCCGCGCTCGCTGGGGCTGGTGGCGGCGAATGGCAGCAGCCGCATCGCCGTGGCGGCCGATCACCGGGGCTTCATGGAGGAGGGCGCGACGCTCGCCGTTACGATGGAGCCGCGCGATGGTGCACCGCACCGGGCGCCGAGCAGTTCGCCGGTCGCCGCCGGAAAAATCTCGAAGATCTGAACCGGGCGCGCATCCGCTGCGCCTCCCGCGCCGTAGCTCCCCCCAGGCACCATCTCCCGGTGCCCCGGAGAAGGAGCCAGAACATGCCCAGTCTCAAGCAGGTATTTCTCACCGCTGCCGGTTCGGCGCTGCTCGCCACGGGCGCCGTGGCGGCGATCCAGGACTATCCGATGGTCGGCGGCGCGGCGATGTATCCCACCAAGAACATCGTCGAGAACGCCGTGAACTCCCAGGATCACACGACGCTGGTCGCGGCGGTGAAAGCGGCCGGGCTTGTCGGCACCCTTTCGGGGCCGGGGCCCTTCACGGTCTTCGCGCCGACCAACGAGGCCTTTGCCAAGCTGCCCGCCGGCACCGTGGAGACGCTGGTGAAGCCCGAGAACAAGGCGATGCTCACCAAGATCCTCACCTATCACGTGGTGCCGGGCAAGATGAGCGCGGCGATGCTGGCCAGGGACGCCGCCAAGCATGGCGGCAAGGCGATGCTGACCACGGTGCAGGGCGAGAAGCTTGCCGTCACCAAGGGGCCGGACGGGTCCTGGTGGGTTGTCGATGCCAAGGGCGGCAAGGCGAAGATCACCATTGCGGACGTCAATCAGTCGAACGGCGTGATCCATGTGATCGACTCGGTCCTCATGCCCTGACCTGAGTCGGGCTCGTCCTGGTCCCCCAGGGCGGGCCTGGCGCCTGCCGGCCTTGATCCCATCGGTGCCGGCAGGCGCCAAACGGCCAAAGAAAAACCGCCGCCCGGTTGCCCGGACGGCGGCCTTTCGCATTCGGTCCCGAAGGGCGCGGGGCTTATTCCGCGTCGTTCAGATATTCGCCGGCGTCCGCATCGGTGCCATGGCCCGAGGGCACGACCGAGGCGAGCGGATCGCTGCCGGTGCCTTCCGAGTCACGCACCGAGCGGGCGAGCTCGGCGGCATGCTCTTCGGCGGCCGAGTTCGGCGCCACCAGCGCGTTCTGCAGCGCGCGCTGCTGGACGCGGAGGGCGGCGTCGCGGCTCGAGGCGGCGACACGCAGGCGGTTCATGCCCGCGCCGGTGCCGGCGGGGATGAGACGGCCGACGATCACATTCTCCTTGAGGCCGATCAGCGTGTCCTGCTTGCCCTGGACCGCAGCCTCGGTGAGGACGCGGGTGGTCTCCTGGAACGACGCCGCCGAGATGAAGCTGCGGGTCTGCAGCGACGCCTTGGTGATGCCGAGCAGGATCGGCTTGCCCTGTGCGGGGGCCTGACCCGGAGCCAGCTTCTCGTTGGTCTCGTCCATCTCCGAACGGTCCACCTGCTCGCCCGGGAGCAGGGTGGTGTCGCCGGCCTCGGTGATCTCGACCTTCTGCAGCATCTGGCGAACGATCACCTCGATGTGCTTGTCGTTGATCTTAACGCCCTGCAGTCGATAGACTTCCTGGATTTCCGACACGAGATATTCCGCGAGCGGCTCGATGCCGAGCACCTCGAGAATGTCGTGCGGATCGGGCGAGCCGCCGATCAGGTTGTCGCCGCGCTTGACATAGTCGCCTTCCTGGACGTCGATCACCTTCGACTTCGGAACCAGATACTCCACGACCTCGCCGCCATCGTCCGGCATGATGCCGATCTTGCGCTTGGCCTTGTAGTCCTTGCCGAACACGACGCGGCCCGAGACCTTGGCGATGATCGCGTTCTCCTTGGGCTTGCGCGCCTCGAAGAGCTCGGCGACGCGCGGCAGACCGCCGGTGATGTCGCGGGTCTTCGCGCTTTCGCGGGCCACACGGGCGAGCACGTCGCCGGCCTGGACGGTCGCACCGTCCTCGACCGAGAGCACCGCGCCGGGAGCCAGCATGTAGCGGGCGGCCTCGGCGGCGTTGTCGCCGGTCAGGGTCAGGCGAGGACGCAGGTCCTCCTTCGACTTGCTGGCAACGCGATACTCGGTGACGACGCGCTGGGCGATGCCGGTCGCTTCGTCGGTCTGCTCGGTGAGCGTCTTGCCCTCGAGCAGGTCCTGGTACTTCACGACGCCGCCGGTTTCCGTGATCACCGGCATGGTGAACGGATCCCACTCGGCCATCCGGTCGCCCTTCGAGACGATATGGCCGTCGTCGAACATCACGTACGCGCCGTACGGGATCTTGTGCACGGCGAGCTCGCGCCCGTCCATGTCCAGGATCGCCAGCTCGGCCGAACGGCTGAGCACCACGCGGCGGCCGCGCTGGTCTTCGATGATGCGAACGTCGCGGAACTCGACCTTGCCGTCCACGGGGGCTTCGAGGTTCGACTGCTCGTTGAGCTGCGCCGCGCCGCCGATGTGGAAGGTACGCATCGTCAGCTGCGTGCCCGGCTCGCCGATCGACTGCGCCGCGATGACGCCGACGGCTTCGCCGATGTTCACCGGGGTACCGCGGGCGAGGTCACGCCCGTAGCACTTGCCGCAGACGCCGATCTTGGCTTCGCAGACCAGCGGGCTGCGGATCTTCATGCCCGGGATGTTCAGCGCCTCGATCTTCGCGACCGCCGCCTCGTCGAGCAGGGTGCCCGTCGGGATGACGACTTCGCCGGTCTTGGCGTCGACCACGTCCTCGGCCGTGGTGCGGCCGAGAATGCGCTCGCCAAGCGAGGCGATGGTCGAGCCGCCCTGCACGATCGCGCGCATTTCCAGCGCCCGCTCGGTGCCGCAGTCCAGCTCCATGATCACGCAGTCCTGCGACACGTCGACCAGACGGCGGGTCAGGTAACCCGAGTTCGCCGTCTTGAGCGCGGTGTCGGCCAGGCCCTTGCGGGCGCCGTGGGTGGAGTTGAAGTATTCAAGGACGGTCAGGCCTTCCTTGAAGTTCGAGATGATCGGGGTCTCGATGATCTCGCCCGACGGCTTGGCCATGAGGCCGCGCATGCCGGCGAGCTGCTTGATCTGCGCCTGCGAGCCGCGGGCACCCGAGTGGGCCATCATGTAGATCGCGTTGATCGGCTTCTCGCGGCCGGCATTGGGGCCGTCCTCGTAGCGCTTCACCGCCTTGATCTCGTCCATCATGGCCGCCGCCACCTGGTCGCCGCACCGGCTCCAGGCGTCGATCACCTTGTTGTACTTCTCCTGCTGCGTGATCAGGCCGTCCTGATACTGCTGCTCATAGTCCTTCACCAGGGCGCGGGTCTCGTCGACCATCGCTTCCTTCTGCTGCGGGATGATCATGTCGTCCTTGCCGAACGAGATGCCCGCGCGGAACGCGTGACGGAAGCCGAGCGCCATGATCGCGTCGGCGAACAGCACGGTCTCCTTCTGGCCGGTGTGGCGATAGACCTCGTCGATCACGTCGCCCACGTCCTTCTTGGTGAGGAGGCGGTTGACGGTGTCGAACGGCACCTTGTGCGACTTCGGGAGGCACTCGCCGAGCAGCATGCGGCCCGGGGTGGTCTCGAAGCGCTTGAGGTACTGGTTGCCCTCTTCGTCGGTCTGCGGGACGCGGCTGATCACCTTGGTGTGCAGGGTGACGGCGCCGGCCTCGAGCGCCTGATGCACTTCGGCCATGTCGCCCAGCAGCATGCCCTCGCCGGGCTCGCCTTCCTTGAGCATCGACAGGTAATAGAGACCCAGCACCATGTCCTGCGACGGCACGATGATCGGCTTGCCGTTCGCGGGCGACAGGATGTTGTTGGTCGACATCATCAGGACGCGCGCTTCCAGCTGGGCCTCGAGGCTCAGCGGAACGTGCACGGCCATCTGGTCACCGTCGAAGTCGGCGTTGAAGGCCGAGCAGACCAGCGGGTGGAGCTGGATCGCCTTGCCCTCGATCAGCACCGGCTCGAACGCCTGGATGCCCAGACGGTGGAGCGTCGGCGCGCGGTTCAGCAGAACCGGGTGCTCGCGGATCACTTCGTCCAGGATGTCCCAGACTTCCTTGCGCTCCTTCTCGACCCACTTCTTGGCCTGCTTCAGGGTCATCGAGAGACCCTTGGCGTCCAGGCGGGCGTAGATGAACGGCTTGAACAGCTCGAGCGCCATCTTCTTCGGCAGGCCGCACTGGTGCAGTTTCAGCTCAGGCCCGGTCACGATGACCGAACGGCCCGAATAGTCGACGCGCTTGCCGAGCAGGTTCTGACGGAAGCGGCCCTGCTTGCCCTTGAGCATGTCGGACAGCGACTTGAGCGGACGCTTGTTCGCACCGGTGATGGTGCGGCCGCGACGGCCATTGTCGAACAGCGCATCGACGGCTTCCTGGAGCATGCGCTTTTCGTTGCGGACGATGATGTCCGGCGCGCGCAGTTCCATCAGGCGCTTCAGGCGGTTGTTGCGGTTGATCACGCGGCGATACAGATCGTTCAGGTCCGAGGTCGCGAAGCGGCCGCCGTCCAGCGGCACCAGCGGGCGCAGCTCGGGCGGGATGACCGGAACGACGTCGAGGATCATCCACTCGGGGCGGTTGCCCGAATCGATGAAGCTCTCGACGACCTTCAGGCGCTTGATGATCTTCTTCGGCTTCAGCTCGGACTTGGTGACCGCCAGCTCCTCGAGGAGCTCCTTGCGCTCGCCTTCCAGGTCGAGATCCATGAGCATGATCTTGACCGCCTCGGCGCCGATGCCGGCCGAGAACGCGTCCTCGCCATATTCATCCTGCGCGTCGAGCAGCTCGTCCTCGGTGAGGAGCTGGAACTTCTCGAGCGGGGTGAGGCCCGGCTCGGTGACGATGTAGCTCTCGAAATACAGCACGCGCTCGAGCTGCTTGAGCTGCATGTCGAGCAGCAGGCCGATGCGCGACGGCAGCGACTTCAGGAACCAGATGTGCGCGACCGGGGCGGCCAGCTCGATATGGCCCATGCGCTCGCGGCGGACCTTCGAGACGGTGACTTCGACACCGCACTTTTCGCAGACGATGCCCTTGTACTTCATGCGCTTGTACTTGCCGCACAGGCACTCGTAATCCTTGATCGGACCGAAGATGCGCGCGCAGAACAGGCCGTCACGCTCGGGCTTGAACGTGCGATAGTTGATCGTCTCGGGCTTCTTGATCTCGCCGAACGACCAGCTGCGGATGCGGTCCGGCGACGCGATCCCGATCTGGATCTGGTCGAAGGTCTCCGGCTTGGCGAGCGGGTTCGCGAAGTTGGTAAGTTCGTTCATTTCTGTTTCCTCATGGGAGGACAAATCTCTGGGCGGGAAGGGAACGACCCCTGTCTTCGGGAGACAGGGGCCGAGGGTTCCTTATTCCGCCGCCTCGGCCAGGCCTTCGCCGTCCTCCGCGTCCTCGACGGACTTGAGTTCGACGTTGAGGCCCAGCGAGCGCATTTCCTTGACGAGCACGTTGAAGCTCTCCGGGATGCCGGCCTCGAAGGTGTCGTCGCCCTTGACGATCGCTTCATAGACCTTGGTGCGGCCGACCACGTCGTCCGACTTCACCGTCAGCATCTCCTGCAGCGTGTAGGCAGCGCCGTATGCCTGGAGCGCCCAGACCTCCATTTCGCCGAAGCGCTGGCCGCCGAACTGCGCCTTGCCGCCCAGCGGCTGCTGGGTGACGAGCGAGTAGGGGCCGATCGAACGCGCGTGGATCTTGTCGTCCACGAGGTGGTGGAGCTTCAGCATGTAGATGATGCCCACGGTCACCTTGCGGTCGAACGCGTCGCCGGTGCGGCCGTCGAACAGGGTCGACTGGCCCGAGCTGTCGAGACCCGCCAGCTCCAGCATGTCCGAAACATCCGCCTCACGCGCGCCGTCGAACACCGGGGTGCCCATCGGAATGCCCGTGCGGACGTTCTGGATCAGCTCAGCCACCTGCTCGGGGCTGCGCGCCTCGATCTCGGCGGCATAGTGATCGCCATAGACGGTCTTGAGGCGATCCTTGACGGCATCGGGCATCTCGCCCGCCACCGCGTCCGGATTGCTCTCGCGCCATTCCTCGAGCTGCTTGGCGACCTGCATGCCCAGGTTGCGGGCAGCCCAGCCAAGGTGAGTCTCGAAGATCTGGCCGACGTTCATGCGCGAAGGCACGCCGAGCGGGTTCAGCACCAGGTCGACCGGGGTACCGTCCTCGAGGAACGGCATGTCTTCCTGCGGCAGGATGCGCGAGATGACGCCCTTGTTGCCGTGACGGCCGGCCATCTTGTCGCCCGGCTGCAGCTTGCGCTTCACCGCGACGAAGACCTTGACCATCTTGAGCACGCCCGGCGGCAGCTCGTCGCCGCGCTCCAGCTTCTCGCGGCGGTCCTCGAACTTCTCCTTGATGCGCTTCACGGCCTCGTCATACTGGCCCTTCACCGCCTCGAGGTCGCCCTGGACCTTGTCGTCCTGAACGGCGAACTTCCACCATTCGTGACGATCCACGCTGTCGAGCAGGTCGGCGTCGATCTCGGAGCCCTTCTTCAGGCCCTTCGGCGTCGCCGTGGCGACCTGGCCGAGCAGCATCTCGCGCAGGCGCGACCAGGTCGCGCGGTTGAGGATGTTGCGCTCGTCGTCGCTGTCCTTCTTCAGGCGCTCGATCTCCTCGCGCTCGATCGCCAGCGCGCGCTCGTCCTTGTCGATGCCGTGGCGATTGAACACGCGCACGTCGACGATCGTGCCCGACACGCCCGGGGGCAGGCGGAGCGAGGTGTCGCGGACGTCCGAGGCCTTTTCGCCGAAGATGGCGCGCAGGAGCTTCTCTTCCGGCGTCATCGGCGATTCACCCTTGGGGGTGATCTTGCCGACCAGGATGTCGCCCGGCTCCACTTCGGCGCCGATATAGACGATGCCGGCCTCGTCGAGGTTGCGGAGCGCTTCCTCGCCGACGTTCGGGATGTCGCGGGTGATGTCCTCCGGCCCGAGCTTGGTGTCGCGGGCCATCACTTCGAACTCGTCGATGTGGATCGACGTGAACACGTCGTCCTTCACGATCCGCTCGGAGATCAGGATCGAGTCTTCGTAGTTGTAGCCGTTCCAGGGCATGAACGCGACGAGCGCGTTGCGGCCCAGCGCCAGCTCGCCGAACTCGGTCGAGGGGCCGTCGGCGATGATGTCGCCGGCGTTGACCGTCTCGCCCACCTTCACCAGCGGACGCTGGTTGATGCAGGTCGACTGGTTCGAGCGCTCGAACTTCATCAGCGTGTAGATGTCGACGCCGCTCTCCTCCGCCGAGACCTCGCCGGTCGCGCGGATGACGATGCGGGTCGCGTCGACCTGGTCGACCACGCCGCCGCGGCGCGCGGCGATCGCGGCGCCCGAGTCACGGGCGACGGTCTCTTCCATGCCGGTGCCGACGAAGGGCGCTTCCGCCTTCACCAGCGGCACGGCCTGACGCTGCATGTTCGAGCCCATCAGCGCGCGGTTCGCGTCGTCGTTCTCGAGGAACGGGATCAGCGAGGCGGCGACCGAGACGAGCTGCTTCGGCGACACGTCCATCAGCGTCACCGTCTCCGGCAGCGCCATCAGGAATTCGCCGGCCTGGCGGGCCGAGATCAGCTCCTCGGTGAAGCGGTGCTCGGCATCGACCTCGGCCGAAGCCTGGGCGATCGTGTGCTTCGCTTCTTCCATCGCCGAGAGATAGACGACCTCGTTGGTCACCTGGCCGTTGTTCACCTTGCGGTACGGCGTCTCGATGAAGCCGTACTTGTTGACGCGCGAGAAGCTCGCCAGCGAGTTGATCAGGCCGATGTTCGGGCCTTCCGGCGTCTCGATCGGGCAGATGCGGCCATAGTGCGTCGGATGGACGTCGCGGACCTCGAAGCCCGCGCGCTCGCGGGTGAGGCCGCCCGGCCCGAGCGCCGAGACGCGGCGCTTGTGCGTCACTTCGGAGAGCGGGTTGGTCTGGTCCATGAACTGCGAGAGCTGCGACGAGCCGAAGAACTCGCGCACCGCGGCGACCGCCGGCTTCGCGTTGATCAGGTCGTTCGGCATCACGGTCGACACGTCGACCGAGCTCATGCGCTCCTTCACGGCGCGCTCCATGCGGAGCAGGCCGACGCGATACTGGTTCTCGAGCAGCTCGCCCACCGAGCGGACACGGCGGTTGCCGAGATTGTCGATGTCGTCGACTTCGCCCTTGCCGTCCTTCAGATCGACCAGCGTCTTCACCACGGCGAGGATGTCCTCGGTGCGCAGCGTCGTCACCGTGTCCTCGGCGTCGAGGTCGAGGCGCATGTTGAGCTTCACGCGGCCCACGGCCGAGAGGTCGTAGCGCTCCGGATCGAAGAACAGGCCGGCGAACAGCGATTCCGCGGTCTCGAGCGTCGGCGGCTCGCCGGGGCGCATGACGCGGTAGATGTCGGCCAGCGCCTGCTCGCGCTCCTCGGCCTTGTCGGCGGCAAGGGTGTTGCGGATCCAGGGGCCGGTGGCGATGTGATCGATGTCGAGCAGCTCGAGCCGGTCGATACCGGCCTTGTCGAGCTTTTCGAGATTCTCCGCCGAGACTTCGTCGCCGGCCTCGATGTAGATCTCGCCGGTCGACTCGTTGATGAGGTCATAGGCCGAGTAGCGGCCGAAGACTTCCTCGGTCGGAATCAGGAGCGTCTCCAGACCGTCCTTCTGCGCCTTGTTGGCGGCGCGCGGCGAGATCTTCTGGCCGGCCGGGAACACGACTTCGCCCGACTTCGCGTCGACGATGTCGAACATCGGCTTGGCGCTGCGCCAGTTTTCCGGCTGGAACGGAATCTGCCAGCCGTTCGGGCCGCGGACGAAGGTCACGCGGTTGTAGAAATAGTTGAGGATCTCCTCGCCGCTCAGGCCCAGGGCGTAGAGCAGCGTGGTGACCGGCAGCTTGCGCTTGCGGTCGATGCGGACGTTGACGATGTCCTTCGCGTCGAACTCGAAGTCGAGCCACGAGCCGCGATAGGGGATCACGCGCGCCGCGAAGAGATACTTGCCCGAGGCATGGGTCTTGCCGCGGTCATGGTCGAACAGCACGCCCGGCGAGCGGTGCATCTGCGACACGATCACGCGCTCGGTGCCGTTGATGAAGAAGGTGCCGTTCTCGGTCATGAGCGGCATGTCGCCCATGTAGACGTCCTGCTCCTTGATATCGAGCACCGAACGGGCTTCCGTGTCCGGATCCACCTCGAACACGATCAGGCGCAGCGTGACGCGCATCGGCGCGGCATAGGTGATGCCGCGCTGGCGGCACTCTTCCACGTCGAACTTCGGGTTCTCGAGCTCGTAGTTCACGAAGTCGAGTTCGGCGGTGCCGGCGAAGTCGCGGATCGGGAAGACCGAGCGCAGGGTCTTCTCCAGGCCGGAGACATAGCCGATCGAGGGGTTCGACCGCAGGAACTGTTCGTAGGATTCGCGCTGGACCTCGATCAGGTTCGGCATCTGCACGACTTCGTGGATGTCGCCGAACACCTTGCGGATGCGGCGCTTGAACGTGCCGCCTGAGCCTGCGCGCGTCTGCGCGCCTTCCTCGATCGCCTTGGTTGCCATGGGTGTATAATGCCTCGTCAGCCGTGATTTCGGTGCCCCTGTCCAGGGCCGGGACGCGCGGAAAGACGCAGAAAAAGCCGCGCGACTCCCATTTCGGGTTTCGGCAGCTTTCAGCGTCTTATGAGACCACGACCCCAATTCGCCCGATGCGTTGCGCGACGACGCATCATTTCCCGGACCCGTGGTGGAGGGCGGCATATAGGTAGCTTGTTGGATTCTGTCAAATGGCCGGCGGAACCTTTTTGCGCGCCGTAAGTGCTGGGAAAAACTGCGATTAACTGCAAATGAACGCAGTTGTTCGTCGCCGCGGCAGCCCCGTTCGCCGCAGTTTCGAGCCTCCTTCGCGACGGAATCCGGGTTCCATTCATTGAACCTGCGATATGAAGGAGAGACCCGCAATGCCTACCATCCGTGCCGCGCTGTTTCTCGGCGCCGCTTTTCTCGCCGTGCCTGCCCATGCGCAGGACGCTCCCCAACAGGTGACGCCGCCGCCGATCATGACGACGCCGGCACCCGCTCCCGCGCCGCAGGCGCAGATCGTGATGCAGCCTTCGAGCCCGGTGGTTCAGCCGGTTCCCTCGGTCGAGGAGCAGCAGCGCGGCGCGGCCGCGGCCGATGCTCCCGCGCCGGCCGAGCGCCGCGCCACCGCGACGCGCACCACCAGTGCCCGGACGGCTACCACCCGCACGGCGCTCGTGCCCGCGCGCGAGGCCGCGCCGGTGCGCCAGGCGGCGCCGGCCGCCCCGGCCGCCGAAACCCCGGTGACGCCGCCGTCGCCGCCGGTCCGGACGGTGCCGGAGCCGCTTCCGCCCCAGGTCGACGTCGCGCCTGCGCCCCAGGCCGCCGCGCCGGTAACGGCCGACAGCAGCACCAGCACCACCCGGAGCACCGGCATCGCCTGGCCGTGGCTGCTCGGCGGGCTGGCGCTGGTGATCGCGGGCCTTGCCGCGTTCCTGCTTGCGCGCCGCCGCCGCAATGACGAAGCCGTCACCACCGAACCGGCCCATGTCGAGCCGGCACGCGTCGCCGCGGCGCCGATCGTGACTCGCGAGCCCGTGGTCGAGCCGGTCGCTGCCCCGGATGCCGCAGTGATCGCCCAGGCGCCGCCGGCCGATCCGCGCATCGATCCGCGCGCGGTTCCGTCGGCGATCGAGCCGGTTGCCACCGAGCAGGAGGCGGAGATCTCCGAAGCGGGCAAGGACGATCTCGCCGGCGTCGCCGACGCGACCGCCCCGGTCTCGCACCGCCCGTGGATCGAGCTCGGCCTGCGCCCGGTGAGCGCCGGTACGACCGAGGAGGAGGCGATGGTCGATTTCGAGCTGACCGTCGGCAATGCCGGCGATACCGCGGCGCGCAACGTCCGCATCTCCAGCTTCATGCTCGCCGACGAGGCGGAGGGCACGGAAATGGAGCGGATGCTCACCGAGCGCCGCAGCGAGACGATCGTGCCGCCGGTCTCGATCGATCCGGGCGACGGCACTCGCGTCGACGCGCATCTCGCGGTGCCCAAGGGCGATCTCGGCCGCGTGTTCAACCCGGTGGTGGTCGCCGAGGCCCGCTATACGCTGCCCGACGGCAGCGAGGCGCGCACCGCCGCCGCGTTCCGGATCGGCCGCCCGGCCTATGAAGGCGGCATCGGTGGGATCGGCGCCTCGCGCCCGCATATGACCGAAGATCTCGCCGCCGAGCTCTACGGCCAGCCCGAGCACGCCTGATCCCCGAAACATCGGGGACATCGAAGCCCGCTTCTTCCGAAAGGGAGGGGCGGGCTCTTTTCATGCACGCGGTTTTGGGCCTATCGAACGCCATCCTCAGGGAGATAACATCACATGAAGAAGTCGCTGCTCGCGCTCGCCGCTGGAACCGCCCTCCTCGCCACCGCCGCCGCCCAGGCGCAGGAAAGCCCCGCGCCGGGGGCGGCGCCGGCCTTCAACGACATCCCCGCCAACTTCAATCCGCCCGCGCTGCCGGCCGATTACATCAAGCGCGAAGTGATGATCCCGATGCGCGACGGGGTGAAGCTCTACACGGTGATGATCATCCCGAAGGGCGCGAAGAACGCCCCGATCCTGTTCACCCGCACGCCCTACAACGCCGCCGGCCGTGTCGTCCGCACCGAGAGCGGCAAGATGATCAACACCCTGCCCGAAGGCGACGAGGTGTTCGTCAAGGCGGGCTATATCCGCGTGTTCCAGGACATTCGCGGCAAGTACAAGTCGGAGGGCGACTATGTGATCACCCGCCCGCCGGTCGGCCCGCTCAACCCCACCAAGGTCGATCACATCACCGACGCCTATGACTCGATCGACTGGATGGTGAAGAACGTGCCGGAGACCAACGGCAAGGTCGGCATGCTCGGCTCCTCCTATGAGGGCTTCACGGTGGTGATGGCGCTGATGGGCCCGCACCCCGCGCTCAAGGTCGCCGCCCCCGAGAGCCCGATGATCGACGGCTGGATGGGCGACGACTGGTTCCACCACGGCGCCTTCCGCCTGGCGAACATCGGCTGGATCGGCGCCCAGACCGGCTACAAGGGCGCCGGCAAGGCGCCGCCGCGCCCGGACTGGGACGATTACGATACGTTCCGCCGTGTGGGCAGCGCGGGCGACTGGGCCAAGCAGTTCGGCTATGACCAGCTGCCCGCCTGGAACAAGATGAGCCAGCACGTGGCCTATGACGCCTTCTGGCAGGGCCAGGCGCTCGACAAGCTGCTCGCCGCGAACCCCTCGAACATCCCGACGCTCTGGGAGCAGGGCATCTGGGATCATGAGGACATGTACGGCGCGATCCATGCCTGGGAAGCGCTGCAGAAGACGCCGCAGGCCGACAAGAACTTCCTGCTGATGGGCCCGTGGCGCCATTCGGGCTTCAACTATAACGGCTCGACGCTCGGCCAGCTCGCCTTCGAGGGCGACACCGCGCTCCAGGCGCGCCGCGACATCCTGCTCCCGTTCTTCAACGCCTATCTGAAGGACGGCGCGCCGCCTTTCACTCCGGCCAAGGCGAGCTTCTACAATACCGGCGAAAATCGCTGGGACTATCTGAGCAAATGGCCGCTGGCCTGTGACGACGGCTGCGGCACCAGGCTGACGCCGATCTATCTCAAGCCGGCCGAGGGGCTGGGCTTTGACAAGCCGGGCGCCGGCTCGGATTCCTATGTCTCCGATCCGGCCAAGCCGGTGCCGCATTTGCCGCGTCCGGTGAACTTCCAGGACGGCCGCTGGTCGACCTATCTCGTCACCGACCAGCGCTTCGTCGACGGGCGGCCCGACGTGATGACCTACATGACCGAGCCGCTCACCGCGCCGGTCCGCGTCTCGGGCGCGCCGCTGGCGGACATCTTCGCCAAGACCACGGGCACCGATGGCGACTTCGTGGTCAAGGTGATCGACGTCTATCCCGACGACTATGTCACCAAGAAGGAGATGGGCGGGTTCCAGCTCCCGATCGCGATGGACATCTTCCGCGGCCGCTATCGCGACTCGTTCGAGCATCCGACCGCGATCCCGGCGAACAAGGTCCAGGAATACAAGTTCCGCCTGCCGACGGTGAACCATGTGTTCCAGCCGGGCCACCGGATCATGGTGCAGGTCCAGTCGAGCCTGTTCCCGGTCTATGATCGCAACCCGCAGAAGTTCGTGCCGAACATCTTCTTCGCCAAGCCCGGGGACTATCAGAAGGCGACGGTGACGCTGATGTATGGCGGCGCCCAGTCGAGCAGCGTGCTGCTGCCGGTGGTGCCGCTCGACCAGTCGGCGAACGTGCAGAAATAATCGAACCGGACCGGAGCGTTACGGGCGGCCGTAACGCTCCGGACACATGTGGCTGAGATCAATGCCCGGCAATTCGGGGGGAAGGTCGATGATCAGGACATTGTTTCTTTGCCTGGCGCTTGCCGGTGCCGGCGCGCCGGCGTTCGCGGCCGGGCCGGCTGACGGGAAGCCGGTGGAGACGCTCACGCGGCAAGGCAAATGGCTGGTCGACTATAGTCGCGATGCCTGCAACCTCGCCGCGCAGATGGGCGAGGGCAAGTCGAGCGTGGTGGTGCGCTTCGTCCGCTACGAGCCGGGCGATGCTTTCGACCTGTCGGTGTTCGGCGACCGTTTCGGGATGAACGCCGTGAAGGTCGAGGGGACGGCCGATTTCGGCCTTGGCGGGAAACCGATCGCGATCGACGGGCTTTCGGGCAATGTCGGCAAGCTCAAGGCGGTCTTCTTCGGCGGGATGCGGCTCGATGGCTGGCGGAGCAAGGGCTGGACCAGGGAGCCGGCGGAAGCCTCGCCGCCGCTGGCGCCCGAGCAGGAGGCGCGGGTCACCGGCGTGACGCTCGACATTCGCGGCAAGCGGGCGGTCCGGCTCGAATTCGGCTCGCTGGCCAAGCCGTTCGCCGAGATGCGCAAGTGCGTGGACAGCCTGGTGACGAGCTGGGGCTATGACCCGGCCCAGCAGGCCGCGGCGACGCGGCCCGTCTCCCCCGTCACCGAGCCGCAGGGATGGCTCAATTCCGGCGACTATCCCCCGGGCGCGCTGTTCCAGGGGCATAACGGGCTGGTGCAGTTCCGCCTCGACGTCGACCCGGAGGGTAAGGTGGCGGGCTGCTATGTGCTCGCGCGCACCAATCCGGACGATTTCGCCGACATCACCTGCCGCGCGATCTCGAAGCGCGCCCGGCTCCGGCCCGCGCTTGACGCGCAGGGCAAGCCGATGCGGTCCTTTTGGGTCTGCAAGGTGCACTGGCTGGCCTGATCCGCTCTTGTGCCCGATGCCCATTGCCGTACTAACCTTGCAATACAGTTCCCGAGTCCCAGGGGGTCCAGAACGATGAAGCATTTGAGCCTGGCGCTTGCCCTTGCGGCGGTGGCGCTCCCGGCGGCGGCGCATGCCCAGACCGGCGCCGCGGCGGCGGACAAGCTGCACGTCGACACGCAATATTTCACCTTGCCCAACGGGCTGCGGGTGGTGCTGACGCGGGACACGATCGCGCCGACGGTGACGGTCGGCGTCTATTACGGCATCGGCTTCCGCGTGGAGCCCAAGGACCGCACCGGCTTCGCGCACCTGTTCGAGCATCTGATGTTCCAGGGATCGAAGCATGCGCCCAAGGGCGTGTTCGATACGACGATCACCAATTCCGGCGGCATCAACAACGGCTCGACCCGGTTCGACTTCACCAATTATTTCGAGATCGTCCCCTCGGGTGCGCTCGAGCGGATGCTATGGCTCGAGGCCGATCGCATGGCCAATCCAGTGATCGACGACGTGGTGCTGAAGAACCAGCAGGGCGTGGTCGGCAACGAAGTGAAGGTCAACGTCCTCAACCAGCCCTACAGCACCTGGCCGTGGATCGACCTGCCGATGCTGGCGAACGTCAACTGGTATAACAGCCATAATTTCTACGGCGATCTCAAGGAGATCGAGGCGGCGACGGTGCCGGACGCCCAGGCCTTCTCCAAGGAGTTCTACCGGCCGAACAACGCCGTGCTCGTGATCGCCGGCGATATCGACTATGCCGCGACCCGGGCGATGGTGGAGAAGTATTTCACGCCCATCCCCTCGGCCGCGCCGGTCAAGCAGCCGGACATCTCCGAGCCGCGCCAGACTGCCGAGAAGTTCAAGAGCCGGGTCGACGCGCTCGCGCCCAAACCGGGCTATGCCGCGGGCTATCACGTGCCGGCGCGCGGCACGCCCGAATGGTACGCGATGGGGCTGATCGACCAGATCCTGCTCCAGGGCGACGACAGCCGGTTGTTCAAGAAGCTGGTCTCCGACACTGGCATCGCCGGCGAGCTTTCGGGCGGGATCAACGGCGATCTCGGCAACATGTTCAACTATCGCGGGCCGATGCTGTGGAGCTTCAGCTTCACGCACGACACGGCGCATTCGACCGCGCAGATCACCCAGGCGGTGGACGAAGTGATCGAGGCGCTGCGTGCCAAGCCGGTCAGCGCCGCCGAGCTGCAGCGCGCGCGCACCAAGATGCGCTCGGAGCTGTACGGCACGATCGACGGGGGCGGCCGGGTCGGCCTGATCGACCTGCTCGCCGTCTATGCGCTGTTCGACAATGATCCCGCCGCGGTGAACGGGATCGAGGAGGGCTTCGCCAAGGTGACGCCGGCGCTGATCCAGAAGACCGCGCAGGAATATCTGCGCAAGACCAACCGCTCGGTCTATGTCATCGAGCCTGGCGCCCAGCCCAAGGGAGGCAAGTGATGAAGCGCGCGCTCCTCGCATTCGTGGCCGTGCTGGCCGCCGCACCGGCGCTGGCGCAGGACAATTTCCCGCCGGCGCCCCCGATCGCCGATCCCAAGCCGTTCCGGCTGCCGGCGACCGAGACCTATGCGCTGCCCAACGGGCTGCAGGTCACGCTGATCCCCTATGGCATCGCGCCCAAGGCGGTCGTGTCGTTGCGCGTGCGCGCCGGCGCGGTCGACGAAGGCGATGCCGTGTGGCTCTCCGAGGTCACCGGGGCGCTGATGAAGGAAGGCGCCGCAGGCAGGACCGCCGCCGATCTCGCCGCCGCCGCGGCCGGGATGGGCGGGCAGCTTGCCGTCAGCGCCGGCATGCAGTCGACCTCGGTCGGTGTGAACGTGCTTTCCGAACATGCGCCGGCCGCGATCGCGCTGGTGAGCGACGTGGCGATCCGGCCGACGCTGCCGGCGAGCGAGCTTGCCCGGGTGAAGGCCAATCTCGGCCGCCAGCTCTCGGTCGCGCTTTCGCAGCCGGGCACGCTGGCCGATGTCGCGCTGGGCCGCACCATCTATGGCGCGAACCATCCCTATGGCCGCATCATCCCGAGCGCGGCGCAGCTCCAGGGCTATACGATCGCGCAGGTCAAGGCCTTCCATGCCGGCCAGTTCGGGGCGAAGCGCGCGCATCTCTACGTCGCCGGCCGGTTCGATGCGGCGGCGGTGAAGGCGGCGATCGACAAGGCGTTTGCCGGCTGGGCGGCCGGCCCCGACGCCGTGGGGCTGCAAAGCCCGCACCAGCCTGGCCCGCGGATCGTGCTGGTCGACCGGCCCGGCGCGCCGCAGACGACGCTGCGCCTGAGCTTCGACGCGAACCGCGCGGGCACCGAGGCGGACATTCCGCAGCGCGTGACCAATGCGCTGCTCGGCGGCGCGTTCAGCTCGCGGATCACGCGCAACATCCGCGAGGACAAGGGCTATACCTATTCGCCCGATTCCGATGTGGAATTCACTCCCGAACAGGCGCTGTGGACCTTCCAGGCGGACGTGACCACCGAGCATACCGGCGACTCGCTGAAGGAGGTCTTCAAGGAGATCCGCCGGATGCAGACCGAACCGGTGCCGGCCGAGGAGGCCAAGGGCATCCGCACCTATCTGGCCGGCCTGTTCGCGATCTCGAACTCGACCTCGGGCGCAGTGGTCGGCACGCTGGCGACGCGCGACCTGCTCGGCCTGCCGGGCGACTGGACGGAGCGCTATGTCCCCGCGGTGCTGGCGGTGACCCCGGAGCAGATGATGGCGTCGGCCAATGCCGGCTATCCGCTGGGCAAGCTCACCCTGGTGGTGGTCGGCGATCTCAAGACGGTCGTGCCTCAGCTCAAGGCCCAGCCCGAGCTGGCGAACCTGCCGATGACCACGGTGACGGTGCCCTAGCACGCTTCCCCTCCCTGCCAGGGAGGGGAGTCCAATTACCGCACGCCCAGGATCGTCCGCTTCAGATCGGCATAGATCAGGTCGTTGCCGAGCCCGCTCGGATGGTCGCCGTCGAAGAAGAGCGGGCGGCCGCCCGGCACCGCCTCGCAGGTCCGGCCGGGGCAGAAGATCGGCAACGGATCCCAGAGGATCGTGCTGCGCTGGCCGGCGGCCAGCACGCTCATCGCGCGCATCACATCGCGGCGGCGCTCGAGCATGGTCTCGCGCCCGATGGTGAGCCCGTGACAGGCGGGATTGGTGCGATTGAACCAGTCGGTGCAGCGGAAGACCGGGCTGGGGAAGACCGGCTTGGGCGCTTCCAGCACCAGCCGCGCCCCCCTGGCCGCGAGACGCCGGGTGATTTCCTGGGCCTCGGCGAGCGCCGCGGCGGAAACCCTGTCGTCGTGCCGGCCGGCCAGGTCGCGGTCCTTCTCGAACTGGTTGGCTAGGCGCGTGACGCGCAGTCCCGGCAGGAACACCACGTCGCCCGGGCGCGAACGGCTCGCGATGTCGCGCTCCACCGCCGCGTACCAGCCGGCGCAGCGCGGTCGGGCGGCGTGGCTCAGGATCAGCTTGAGATAGGGGCAGGCGGGCCGGAAATAGAGCCGCACGCTCGCGCCGGTCTCGGCGACGAGCCGGCGCAGCGCGGGGGCATAGGCCAGGCCGTGCGAGTCCGCGGGCACGAACAGAGTGAAGCTTCCCGGCCGGGTGCAGCGCGGCGACCATAGCGTCACCTTGCCGCCTGCCAGCCGCTCCTCGCCGTCGATCGGCGTGCAGCCGGTGAGGTCGAGCGGCAGCGGGCGGCCGGGCTCGGCATACCAGGCAAAGCGATCGCGGGTGACGCTGAGCGTGATGCGGTTGTGCGCGGCGATCAGCAACTGTCCGCCGAGCGCGGCGGCCAGCACTGCAGCCAGCGCCGCCGTGACGACGCGCCCGCGCGGCCAGCCGTCCAGCCGGCGGCTCGCGCGCAACGGCTTCTCGACCAGGAAATAAGAGAGGATCGCCAGCGTCACCGCGATGGCCAGCGCGGCGAGCTGGAGCTTCAGCGCGTGCAGGCCGACGGTCCAGCGGAACAGCACGAACACCGGCCAATGCCAGAGATAGAGCGAGTAGGAGAGCAGCCCCACCGTCACCATCGGGCGGCCGCCGAGCGCGCGGGGCGCCGTGCCGCCCAGGATCGCCATGATGACGAGCGCGGTGCCGGCGACCGGCAGCAGCGCGCCGGGGAAGGGGAAGAACGGGCCCTCGGGCAGGGCGAAGCCGGCCGCGATCGCCAGCGCGCCCAGCGGTGCCAGCCACGCCTTGCCCGCGGCCCAGGGCTGCCAGCGCGCGCGGGTCAGGCAGAGCAGCATGCCCGCGCCCAGTTCCCAGAAGCGCGGAAAGATCAGGTAGAAGGCGAATTTGTTCGCGAACAGGGCCAGTACCGCGCAGAGCAGCAGCGAAAGGCCGGAGAGGATGGCCACCAGCCGCACCGCCTTCGCCCCGGCCTGGAGCTGGTGATGCCACCAAAGGATGAACGGAAAGAGCAGGTAGAATTGCTCCTCCACGCCGAGCGACCAGCTGTGCGTGAAGGGGTTATAGGCTGCCTGCGGGCCGAAATAGCTGTCGGTGTCGGTCGCCAGCACGATGTTGCTGAGCCCGAAAAAGGCGAAGCGTGCCACCTGGGCGAGGCTGTTGCTCAGCCAGGCATCGGGGATGAAGAGCTGCGCGGCCAACAGGGTGGCCAGCAGCATCGCGATCAGCGCGGGCATGATCCGCATCAGGCGGCGCGCGTAGAACCAGGCGGTGAGCTGCCTGAAGCTGGCGAACTCGCGGCCGAGCAGCGAGCCCGTCACCACGAAGCCCGAGATGACGAAGAAGATGTCCACGCCCGTGAAGCCGCCGGGCAGGGCCCAGGGCCAGAGGTGGAAGAGGATCACCGAGGTGACGGCGATGGCGCGCAGCCCGTCGATCGCCGGAATATAGCCGGGGCCTTGCCCCGTTCGTTCGCCTGCCACCAATGTCTCCCCAGATCGTTCGCCCTGTAAGGGACGGAACCGGCAGGGACAATCCGCCCCTGTCCTGCGGCGAACGGGGCGCGGCGTGCAGCTGGCGTTCATCTTTGGAGGGCCAGAAAATCATGGTGAACGCAGGGAGGCTCAGGACCGGGTTGCTGTGCGGCCTCGCCGCGGCGGCGGCGCTGGCCGCGCCGCTCGCGCATGCGCAGGACGCCCCGGCCCCGGCCCCGGCCCCGAGCCCGGGCCGCGCTCCAATCATCACCCCGCCGCCAAGCGTCCGGCCGCAGCAGCAGCTGCCCGGCGTGATCCCCGAACGTTTCAGCATCGGTCCCGCGCCCTCCGCCTGGCGGACCACCAGCGCCCGGCCATGGGCTTCGGCGAACTCGTCGAGATAGTGACCGGCGAAGAAG
>NZ_JAPDIR010000033.1 GCF_029870595.1 Sphingomonas sp. CBMAI 2297 | reverse complement strand
GGCGGCGTGAAGTCGGGCGCCAGCGCCGAGGTGGCCGGCGAGACATTGCCCGCGGCATCGGCCTGGGTGACGTGGAGCGTCTGGCCATTGCCCTCCGTGGTGGTCAGCGTGACGGCATAGGCGCCGTTCGCGGCGACGATCGCGGTGCCGATCACGGTTCCCGAGGGGTCGCGGACGGTGACGGTGGCGCCGGGCTCACCCGTGCCGCTGACGACCGTGCCGTCGCCGCTGACCGTCGCGACCGGCGCAGCGGGTGGGGTGAGGTCGGGCGCGGTCGCCGTGACGTTCGGCGAGTGATTGCCGGCCGGGTCGGTCTGGCTGAGCGTCAGCACCTGTCCGTTGAGCTGGGGTGTGGTGAGCGTGGCGGTGTAGCTGCCATTGCCGGCGACGGTGGCGGTGCCGATCTCGGTGCCGGCGGCGTTGAGGATGTGCACGGTCGCGCCGGGCTCGCCGGTGCCGGTGACGGCGGTGCCGTCGGCTGAGACGGTGCCGGTGGGCGCGAGCGGCGGCGTGAAGTCGGGCGCCAGCGCCGAGGTGGCCGGCGAGACATTGCCCGCGGCATCGGCCTGGGTGACGTGGAGCGTCTGGCCATTGCCCTCCGTGGTGGTCAGCGTGACGGCATAGGCGCCGTTCGCGGCGACGATCGCGGTGCCGATCACGGTTCCCGAGGGGTCGCGGACGGTGACGGTGGCGCCGGGCTCACCCGTGCCGCTGACGACCGTGCCGTCGCCGCTGACCGTCGCGACCGGCGC
>NZ_JAPDIR010000032.1 GCF_029870595.1 Sphingomonas sp. CBMAI 2297 | reverse complement strand
GGCGCGAAACGCCCCCGCCCCCTCCGGCTCCCGATATGATATGCCCGCCGGCCTGACCCAGAGGGAACCGGGCCGATGGAAGAGCTGCTCGCGCAATATGGTGTCGTCGCGCTGTTGATCGGGGCGCTGCTGCAGGGCGAGATGGCGGTCGCGACCGGCGGGGTGCTCGCGCATCAGGGCATGATGTCGCTGCCCGTGGTGGTGCTGATCGGAGCGGCCATGTCCTTCGCCTCGGCGCAGGTCTTCTTCCTGATGGGCCGCTATCTCTCGCATGTCCGATTCGTTCACCAGGCCATGGCCCGCCCCGGCTTCGCCCGCAGCGAAGCGGTGATCGCCCATCACCCGCAAAGCCTCGCCTTCGCGCTCCATTTCATGTTCGGCATGCGGATGATCGGCCCCGCAGCGCTGGGCATGACCGGCATTTCGGTGATCCGCTATACCTGGCTCAGCGCCCTCGCCTCGCTGCTGTGGAGCCTGATCTTCACGCTGGTCGGCTATGCCCTTGGCCACGGCCTCCATGCCGTCTTCGGCCAGCTGCGCGTGATCGAGCATGTCGCGGTCGCCGCGGCGATCGGCCTGCTGCTCGCCCGGCTCGCGCTGCGCCACCTTCCGCATCATGCGATCGTGCGCCGGGTTTCGCCGCCGGTTTCCGCGCCGGACCATTGAGAAGTTCGATCAGAGTCATTCGAACGCTCGCGCATTGCGGGAAACCCTCCCCTTCCCCCCGCCCCTCCCGCGTCCTCGCGGCACCCGCG
>NZ_JAPDIR010000031.1 GCF_029870595.1 Sphingomonas sp. CBMAI 2297 | reverse complement strand
GAAATAAACCCCCCTATATCCCCCGACGAACCTGACGGTTCGTCGCCCCCAGCGGGGGCCGAGCCTGGCGTTTCGCCGAAGGCTGGGAAGTCGAGGGGAACTCGCGGCACCCGCATCGCTCCGGACTGGCAGCCCTGCCCGACCAGCGAACTCACCGAGCGGACGCAGCGGATCGTCGCTGGCTGGCCGGCTGGGGCTTACGAGCACGTCGGGGAGATGTTCCGGCACCACTGGCTTGCCGAGAGCCGGGCGCAGGGCAGCAAGCGGGATTGGCAGGCGACCTGGGACAACTGGCTTCGGCGAGAGAACCCCTCGGTGCTGCGGCAGATGCAGCAGGGCATCCGCTTCGACCTGCCGACCACGATCGTCGTGGCCAGCAAGTCGCCCGCCGAGCTTCAGGCCGACGCAGCCGGCGTCGAGGCTGTCGCCGAGATCCGGGAAGCCGAGGGCGATCGTGCTGCCCGGATGCGGGTCATCCTGCGCAGCGGCATGGGGCCGCGGCTCTACGACGAGTGGCTGAAGGGCGTGGCCCTCCGGCTGGAAGGCGAGACGCTGGTCGTGGTCGCGCCCAGCGAGTTCGCCCGCGGCTGGATCGAACAGCACCACACGGCGCGTGTCGCGGAAGCAGCCGCCGAGGTGCTCGGCCGGCCGGTCAAGATCGTGGTTCGGCTGGTCCGGCCGCCTGGATGACCGCGGAACAAAACGTGATTCAATGAGGCTGCGATCGTGCTATTGTCGAGCAGCCAGAATGACTTGTTCTGATGCGGGTGGGGTTAACATGGTTCACGATGAAATCGCGCCCGCTGGCGCGGCTGCGAGCGATATCAATACCGTCGATCAGAATGATCGCTGGAGCATTCTCCGCACCAGTGCTGGGCGCACGATCGCCGTCGCGCGGTCGCTGACGGCGGCCGGCTTCGACGTATGGACACCCATCCGGACCATCAAGCGGCCGGCACCTGGGCAGGCACGCCGACTGGTTCTAGGCACCCGCCGCGTGATGATCGAGGTCGAGGTCGCCATCTTGCCGGGTTTCGTGTTCGCGCGGGCACCGCAGATCGAGGACCTCGCACGGATCGCCATCGATCCCGCCAGCCTGCATCCTGCGTTCTCGGTCTTCCATCACGCCGGCTGCGTTCCTGAGATCAAGCCGGCGGGCCTCGCTGGCCTCCGCGCGGCCGAGGCCGAAGCGGCCGCGCAGGCCCAGGCCGAGCGCGATGCCGAGACCCGGGAAGCGGTCCGCCGTGAGCGCGCCGAGCAGCTCCGCACTCAAAGCGCTCGGATGAAAGCCCTTCGCCGCGAGCGGAAGGACTTCAGTCCGGGCGACGAGGTCGGCGTCGCCGATATGCCTGCGCTGGCTGGCCTCCCCGGAATAGTCGAGGTCAGCACCGGCACGGCCGCGGTGATCAATTTCGGGGGCTCGCTGTCCATGAAAGTTGAGGCTTGGCGCGTGTTTCCGTTTGCGCTACTGGAACAGAAGGGGCACAACCCCATCGCTGCTTGAGCGGCTTCGGCGACAGACGATCTTGGTCACCAAGCCATGCGCATCGCCACGAAACGCGGGGATGCGCTCCCCGCGAAGTCCGAAGGCTACCAGAAATTGTCGTTCGTCCGTCGAGGCGTTTGCGATGCCCACCGGGGCCGCGCCGCAGGGCGATCGCCGCCGCATCCGTTCTCGTTCGGGTGCGGCGGCTGTCATTTGGAGGTGAAGCGATGGCACACGGGCCGCTCACCATTCCTCGCCAGCTCGAAGACATCGCTCGCGACGTGCACGATCTCGCGTTCGATTTCATGGAGCCGGCGCGCGACACGCGTGATGCCGAGGCGCGCATTGCCCGCGTCGAGGACCTGGCCGCCAGACTGCGGGCCACCGTCCGCGGTCGATCGGCATGATCACGGTCAACTTCAAGGCGGACCTGAAGCCGCTTCACCGCGCGCTGATCGACCTCCAGGCGAACCAAATCCCCTTCGCCCTCGCCCTCGGCGCCACCCGGCTAGCCCAAGGCGTGGTCGTTGAAGAGGCCGACGAGATCGAC
Source organism: Sphingomonas sp. CBMAI 2297 (assembly GCF_029870595.1). GTDB lineage: Bacteria > Pseudomonadota > Alphaproteobacteria > Sphingomonadales > Sphingomonadaceae > Sphingomonas. The sequence continues at coordinate 3,325 of NZ_JAPDIR010000031.1, read as the reverse complement.
AAGACCTTCGACAACCCGACGCCCTTCACCAAGAAGTCGTTCGCGATCGTGCCAGCGACCAAGAAGAGCCCGGTGGCGATCGTCTTTCCGAAGGACGTGCAGGAAGCCTATCTCGAGCCGTACATCGTCGGCGGCAACCGCTCGCTCGGCAGCAAGAAGGCGATGCTGGTGCCGATCACTGCGCGGACCAACGCCTATGGCAATCTGTCGCGCAACCAGCTCGCCGCGCTTAAGGGCAAGCCCAACGTGTTCGTCGGCACCGTGCATTCTCGCAGGACTGGCAAGCCGATATCGGGCGTGTGGCAACGCACGCCGGCCAAGCGCGCCCCTGCGCGCAAGGGCGCTGTCAGCAACGCTGCGCCGGGCAAGCTGAAGCTGCTGATCGCCTTCGAGGACACGACCCCGGCGCCCAAGCGCCTCGACTTCTATGGCCGTGCTCGCCGGTACATCAGCCGCAATGCTGCGGCGGTGTTCAGCGATGCGCTCAGTCAGGCAATCGCATCCGCTCGGAGGTAACCCATGATCCCGTGGTTCATCGTCAACATCATCAGTGCCGTCGCGTCGATCTTCGGGCGCGAGACCTATGTGACCGTCAACCATGGCAGCTGGCGCTGGGGTGCCGACCGTATCCACTTCATGCCGATCATCCCCGGCGTGCCGCGCCCGCGGAAGCTGGCCCCGTACCGTGGCGGCCCGCTCACCGCGGCGCCCTGCACCTGCACCACCGCGGCAGCTGACGCCGCATGCCCTGCCCGCGCTCTGCTCTAACCCTTTTGGGTCCTTCCTAGCCCCCTCCGCACCGAGGGTATTGCGCGCTGCCGACGCGTCACTGGCTGAAAGGGGTCAAAACTTGTCCGCACCCGAATGTCCGCACGGCTGAGCGTTCGCGCCTTCGCGGAGCGCGCTGGCTGCGACGAAAAGCAGGTCCGCCGCGCTATCGAAAAAGGCCTTCTAACGAAGGGCGACGACGGAAAATTGAGCGCCGACGACGTCGACGGTAACTGGCGAAAGCCGAACCGCCGCGGCGTGGAGAAAATTGCGGCCAAAGAGGTGCGGACAATTGAAAATGTCCGCACGCCGCCGGGCAGGCAGCGGAAACGCGCAACTGTCCGCACGGACGAGACCGCGGAGGAGGCGGCCGAGCGCATTGTCGCCGAAGGGGGATTACTCTCCCTGGCCGAGGCCCTCCGGCTCAAAGAGAACTATCTCGCTCGGCACCAGCAGCTTTCTTACGACCTCAAGGCCGGCACCGTCGTGTTGATCGAGGAGGTCCAGAAGGGTGTCGGCGCGGAATATGCCGGTGTCCGCAAAAAGCTGCTCGCCATCCCTGCGGAGCGCGCGCCAGCCGTCCACCGCCTGAAGACCGTCGCCGAGGTGGAGGACTTCCTGCGCAGCGTAATCGTCGAGGCGCTGGAGGAGCTCACCCTCGATGGATCACCTCCAGGCTGACGCGTCGGTCTACGCCGATGGTGCCGCCGCCCTCGCAACCGCGCTCTTCGACGCACGCCGCCGCAACCTTCAGCCGCCGCCGAAGCTGACCCTCAGCGAGTGGGCCGCGGAATACGCGGTGCTCTCTGCGGAGACATCGGCTCAGACCGGCCGGTTCCGGGCATACGCCTACCAGATCGGCATGATGGACGCGATCACCGACCCGTCGGTGAGCCGCGTCACGATCATGAAGTCGGCCCGCGTCGGCTACACCAAGATTCTCGACCACGCGGTCGGGTACTTCATCCATCAGGACCCGAGCCCCATGCTCGTCGTCCAGCCTCGCGTGGAGGATGCGGAAGACTATAGCTCGACCGAGATCGAGCCGATGCTCCGCGATACGCCCGTGCTCGCCGAGGTTGTCGGCGATCTGAAGGGCAAAGACGCCAAGCAGAAGCTGCTGAAACGCGTCTTCAGGAACGGCTCCTCAATCAGCTTCGTCGGCGCCAACAGCCCGGGCGGTTTCCGCCGCGTCACCGTCCGCGTCGTGATGTTCGACGAAGTCGACGGATACCCGGTCCTCGGCGCGGGCGACGATGGCGACCAGATCCGACTAGGCGAGCGGCGTGCCCAGACCTTCTGGAACCGCCGGATCATCATGGGTTCTACGCCGCTGGTGAAGGGAGAGAGCCGGATCGAGAAGTCCTACCTGCGTAGCGATCAGCGCAGGTTCTTCGTGCCCTGCCCGCATTGCGATGCCTATCAGGTTCTCGAATGGGGCGGCCCCACCGTCCCCTACGGGATGAAGTGGGATAAAGACGAGGACGGCAAGGGCCTGGCCGACACTGCCCATTACGTCTGTCGCGAGAATGGCTGCATCATCGTCGACGCCGATAAGGCCGACATGCTCGATCGGGGCGAGTGGCGCGCGACCGCACCCTTCAACGGCCATGCCGGCTTCCATATCTGGACCGGATACAGCCTCGACCCGAACGCGAGTTGGCCCGCCCTTGTCACCGAGTGGCTGGAAGTCGCCCATGACCCGCTCGAGCGGAAGACCTTTTTCAACCTGGTGCTCGGCGAGCCCTATGAGGAACGCGGCGAGCGAGCCCTCAACGAGGACAAGCTGCTCGAGCGCTGCGAAGTCTGGGCCGGCGAACTGCCGGACGGGACTGCGGTCGTCACGCAGGGCTATGACGTCCATCCCGACCGCGTCGAAGTTGAGACGGTCGCCTGGGGCCGCAATGAGGAAAGCTGGTCGGTCGACTATACCGTCTTCCCGGGAGACCCGAATGAGGCGGATTTCTGGGACCAGATCGACGCGCATCTGAAACGAGAATGGCGCCGGGCTGATGGCCGCCCGTTCGTGACGATGGCGGCATGTATCGATACGGGTGGCGCGAACACACAGGCGGTTTACAATTTCACGAAGGCTCGCCTCGCTCGGCGCGTGTGGGGTATCAAGGGAGCCTCGGAGAGCAGCCCGATGCGCGCGCCGGTCTGGCCGACCAAGGTGCCGACGCATCGCAACCGAAAGGCATATCGGCCGATCATCATCGGCACGAACGCCGCCAAGGACAGCGTGCGCGCTCGCCTTCATCTCGAAAAGCCGGGCTCCGGCTACATGCACTTCCCGGCAGATCGCGATCGTGGCTATTTCTCCCAGCTCACCGCCGAGCGCCTGGTCGATAAGAAGGGTCGCGGTAGAGCCTGGAAAATCTGGGAATGTCCGAAGGGGCGCGCGAACGAAGCGCTTGATTGCCGCGTCTATGCCTTCGCCGCTCTGGTTGGCTTGCAGCAAGCCGGCCTGGCGCTGAACCGAACGGCCGACGAGGTCGGGGCGGCCTATACGATGGTCGAAGTGAAAATCGTGGGGCCTGCCCCCCCCCCCTCCCCC
>NZ_JAPDIR010000030.1:0-2500 GCF_029870595.1 Sphingomonas sp. CBMAI 2297 | reverse complement strand
AGACCCGAAACCCGGCGATCTAGGCATGACCAGGATGAAGGTGGGGTAACACCCACTGGAGGTCCGAACCGATTAACGTTGAAAAGTTACCGGATGAGTTGTGTTTAGGGGTGAAAGGCCAATCAAGCCGGGAAATAGCTGGTTCTCCGCGAAAACTATTGAGGTAGTGCCTCGGATGAACACCCTAGGGGGTAGAGCACTGGATGGATGCGGGGGTCGCGAGATCTACCAATTCTAACCAAACTCCGAATACCTAGGAGTGATATCCGGGAGACAGACGGCGGGTGCTAAGGTCCGTCGTCAAAAGGGAAACAGCCCTGACCTACAGCTAAGGTCCCCAAGTCACGTCTAAGTGGGAAAGCATGTGGGAATCCCAAAACAACCAGGAGGTTGGCTTAGAAGCAGCCATCCTTTAAAGAAAGCGTAACAGCTCACTGGTCTAAATAAGGGTTCCTGCGGCGAAGATGTAACGGGGCTCAAGACGTGCACCGAAGCTTAGGGTGTGGATTTATCCACGCGGTAGCGGAGCGTTCCGTAAGCCTGTGAAGCGATCTGGTAATGGGTCGTGGAGGTATCGGAAGTGCGAATGCAGACATGAGTAGCGATAAAAAGGGTGAGATGCCCTTTCGCCGAAAGACCAAGGGTTCCTGCGCAAGGCTAATCCGCGCAGGGTGAGCCGGCCCCTAAGACGAGCCCGAAGGGGGTAGTCGATGGGAACCACGTTAATATTCGTGGGCCTGGTGGTGTGTGACGGATGGCGTGTGTTGTATGCTCTTATCGGATTGAGCATGCTTCGAAGCTGTCCCGGGAAATAGCCCCACCGTATAGACCGTACCCGAAACCGACACAGGTGGTCAGGTAGAGTATACCAAGGCGCTTGAGAGAAGTGTCCTGAAGGAACTCGGCAAATTGCCTCCGTACCTTCGGAAGAAGGAGGCCCTCACATTGCGCAAGCAGTATGAGGGGGCACAGGCCAGGGGGTAGCGACTGTTTAGCAAAAACACAGGGCTCTGCTAAGTCGGCTTCAAGACGACGTATAGGGTCTGACGCCTGCCCGGTGCCTGAAGGTTAAGTGGAGGGGTGCAAGCTCCGAAATGAAGCCCAGGTAAACGGCGGCCGTAACTATAACGGTCCTAAGGTAGCGAAATTCCTTGTCGGGTAAGTTCCGACCTGCACGAATGGCGTAACGACTTCCCCACTGTCTCCAGGACATGCTCAGCGAAATTGAATTCTCCGTGAAGATGCGGAGTACCCGCGGTTAGACGGAAAGACCCCGTGCACCTTTACTGCAGCTTCAGAGTGGCATTGGAAAATAACTGTGTAGCATAGGTGGGAGGCTTTGAAGCATCGGCGCCAGCTGATGTGGAGCCATAGGTGAAATACCACCCTGTTGTTTTTTAATGTCTAACCTCGATCCATGAAACTGGATCAGGGACCCTCTGTGGCGGGTAGTTTGACTGGGGCGGTCGCCTCCTAAAGAGTAACGGAGGCGCGCGAAGGTTGGCTCAGGCCGGTTGGAAACCGGCTGTTAGAGTGCAATGGCATAAGCCAGCCTGACTGCGAGACTGACAAGTCGAGCAGAGACGAAAGTCGGTCATAGTGATCCGGTGGTCCCTCGTGGAAGGGCCATCGCTCAACGGATAAAAGGTACGCCGGGGATAACAGGCTGATAACCCCCAAGAGCTCATATCGACGGGGTTGTTTGGCACCTCGATGTCGGCTCATCACATCCTGGGGCTGGAGCAGGTCCCAAGGGTTTGGCTGTTCGCCAATTAAAGTGGTACGTGAGCTGGGTTCAGAACGTCGCGAGACAGTTTGGTCCCTATCTGCCGTGGGCGTCGAAATTTGAGAGGAGTTGACCCTAGTACGAGAGGACCGGGTTGAACATACCTCTGGTGTACCTGTCGTCGTGCCAACGGCGCAGCAGGGTAGCTATGTATGGACGGGATAACCGCTGAAAGCATCTAAGCGGGAAGCCTCCCTCGAGATAAGATTTCTTAGGACGGTCGAAGACCACGACCTTGATAGGCCGGATGTGGAAGTGCGGTAACGCATGGAGCTAACCGGTCCTAATTGTCCTATTCGCGCTTGATGAGTCCCACCATCAACGACAGCCCTGGCTGTCGATGATCGGATGTTCATCTCACCTTGGTGCACCGATTTGAAAAACTTACCGCAGCACAGGCTTCATTGCTTGGTGGCTATAGCGTCTGTGACCCACCCGATCCCATCCCGAACTCGGCCGTGAAACCAGACAGCGCCGATGGTACTATCGCTTAAGCGATGGAAGAGTAGGTCGCCGCCAGGCATTGAAGCCTGTGCTCCGGTAAGGACAAACCCATTCACTCCCCTCTTGCTGGCCTCAGGCGCCTCGCGGAGCATGCACCTCCGCCTGCAAACCTGACCCACAAACCCTAGGTGGCGCGGGATGGAGCAGCCCGGTAGCTCGTCAGGCTCATAACCTGAAGGTCGTAGGTTCAAATCCTACTCCCGCAACCAA
>NZ_JAPDIR010000002.1 GCF_029870595.1 Sphingomonas sp. CBMAI 2297 | reverse complement strand
TTATACTTTACGGGGAGGGCGGCGGGGCCGCCCTCCCCGTAAAGTATAAGGGCCTGCTCACGCTCGGCGTCATGATGGCGACGATCATGCAGATTCTCGACACGACGATCGCCAACGTCGCCATCCCGCACATGCAGGCGTCGCTCGGCGCCACCCGCGACACGATCAACTGGGTGCTGACGAGCTATATCGTCGCCTCGGCCATCGCGATCCCGATCACCGGCTGGCTCTCGGACCGGATCGGCTCGCGCAACCTGTTCCTGATCGCCACCGTCGGCTTCGTCATCGCCTCCGCCATGTGCGGCGCGGCGCAGACGCTGGAGGAGATGGTCGCCTTCCGCATCCTCCAGGGCATCACCGCGGCGTTCCTCAACCCCTTGAGCCAGACGGTGATGCTCGACATCAACGCGCCCAAGGACCAGCCCAAGGCGATGTCGATCTGGGGCATGGGCATCATGGTCGGCCCGATCATGGGCCCGCTGATCGGCGGCTATCTGACCGATAATTTCGACTGGCGCTGGGTGTTCTACGTGAACCTGCCCGTCGGCGTGGTGTGCTTCGCCATCCTGTGGTGGCTGCTGCCCTCGCGCCCGATCCGCAAGCGTTCCTTCGACATCTTCGGCTTCACGCTGCTCTCGCTGGGCATCGCCTCGCTCCAGCTGATGCTCGATCGCGGGCAGGACCAGGACTGGTTCTCCTCGACCGAGATCTGGGTCGAGATGCTCGTCGCGGTGATCGCGCTGTGGATGTTCGCCGTCCACCTCTTCACCGCGAAGAACCCGATGTTCGAGCGCGAGCTGTGGAAGCATCGCAACCTGGTGACCGGCATCTTCTTCATGCTGGTGATCGGCCTGGTGATGATGGCGACGATGGCGCTGCTGCCGCCGATGCTGCAGAATCTCTACGGCTATTCGGTGTTCCAGACCGGCATGCTGCTGATGCCGCGCGGCTTCGGCGTGGTGATCACCATGTTCGTCGGCGCGCAGCTCATCCAGCGCGGCTGGCTCGATCCCCGCTGGTCGGTGGGCATCGGCCTCGCCATCGCCGCCGTCTCGCTATGGGAGATGTCGGGCTGGACGCTCGAGATGGGCAGCACGCCCTTCATCGTCTCGGGCTTCGTCCAGGGCCTGGGCCTGGGCCTGGTGTTCATGCCGCTGAACGGCCTCGCCTTTGCCGGACTGCCCCCGCATTTCCGCACCGAGGGATCGAGCCTGCTCAACCTGACCCGCAACATCGGCGCGTCGGTGGGCATCTCGGCGGTGAGCGCGATCCTCGCCCAGAACATCCAGCGCAGCCACCAGTATCTGGGCGAGCACGTCACCGCGACGACGATGAACGGCCTGGGTTCGCTGGTGCAGGGCATGGGCCAGCAGGGCGCGATGATCACCGGGCTGGTCGACGCCGAAGTGAACCGGCAGGCGGCGATGATCGCCTATCTCAACGATTTCTGGCTGATGGCGATCGTCACCGCGGTCAGCGTGCCGCTGGTGGTGCTGCTCCAGAAGCCGGGCGGGAAAGTGGAGAACGATCCGGCCGCGGCGGGGCACTAGGCTCCGTCCGCACCATCGGCTGCCACTGCACATAGGCAAGGCTGCGCCAGGCCCATTCGAGCGGGCCGCTGACGAAATGGCGCATCCACAGATTGGCGAAGGCGACCAGCAAGACGATCCCGGTCGTGGAAATCGCCGCCATCTGCGCCCAGCCGAACCTGCCCCACAGATCGAAGCCCCAGGGCGCGAACAGGATGTACATGCCCACGATCTGCTGGAGGAAATAGAGCGAGAAGGCCATGCGGCCAGGCGCCTTGAACACGCCCAGCACGGTGCTCCCCAACCGGCTCTTCACCAGCAGGTTGACCAGCGCGAGATGGCCGAGCCCGATCGCGATGCGCGCGAACTCGCCGGTGACCCACAGGCTTCGCGGGCCGGGCGCGAAGCTCAGCGTCTCGGCCAGCCCGATCGCGCGGGCGGTGAGCCCGAAGCCATAGCCGGCGACCAGCAGCCACAGATAGAAGCGCGCGCTCCTGAGCCCCTGGATCACGCCCCATTTCCACAGCGCGACGCCGATCAGCATCGTGCAGAACGCCTCGAACACGTCCCAGAGCAGCCATTCGTCGGCGAGATAGCTCCAATAATGCCAGGCATTCTTCGCATAGGGCAGCCAGCCGCCCTGATGCGCCTGGCGCTCGCGGGCGACCGCGGCGGGGTCGGGCGCGTGCACGGCCAGCCGGCGCCACTCGGCGCGCGCGGCGGCATCGGCGGCCGCCGGTGCCTCCCCCGCCCGCGCCCTGGCTTCGGCCGCCTCGACCCGCTGGGACAGCTCCGTGCGCGCGACATATTCCCGCGCGCCATATTCGGGGATGCCGAGCCCGGTGAGCACGGCCCAGCCCAGCCCCAGCGCGACCAATGTCTTCGGCCCCAAAGTGCGGAACGGGAACAGGAACAGCGCCGCGAGCGCATAGATGTGCAGGATGTCGCCGGGCCAGAGCAGCACGAACACGTCGAACAGGCCGAAGGCAAGCAGCCACAGGTTGCGCCGGTAATAGAGATCGGCGACCGCCACCGGCCCATCGGGCGTCATCGCCTTGCGGGCCAGCACCATCATGCCGGCGCCGAACAGGAATTCGAGCAGGCAGCGCTGCGTGCCCGCGAAGAACAGGTTCACCGCCACCCAGGCATCGCGGTCCGCCGGCGTCCAGCCGATCAGCCGGACATCGGCCGAGAAGGTCCAGACGCTCGCCGCCATATAGGGCACGTTGATGTAGAAGATGCCGAGGATCGCCAGCCCGCGCAGCATGTCGAGCACGTCGATGCGCGCCTTGCCGCGCACGGGCGCCAATCCGGCATTGCTCGTTTCGACCACCGCGCGACCCACCCGTGAGAAGCCGCCCTTCTAGCGCGGATCGGTCAATTCCCGGTAAAGACGGTGTTCGCCCTACGGTTTGCGCTTCGCCGCAACGTCTCGCTCAAGGCACCGATCCCGGCTATGATCGGGCGACGGGAAGAGGGGAATGCAGATGCGGATCAAGATGCTCGCCATGGTTTCCGCCGCGCTCGCGCTGGGCGCCGCCGCCCCGCCGCGCCCCGCCCCCATCGAGCAGCTCGACGTCGCGCTGCACGAGCTCACGCCCGGCGGCGCGCAGTTCACTCTGGCCACCATCCCGGCCGAGGAGCGCGGCGTCTTCGCCCGTGCCCGGGTCGATCGCATCGAAGTGGATCCGGACGCGCTGGCGCTGGTCGATGACCGGCAGAGCGCCCGGGCACTTGCCGCGCTGCTGCTCAGCTATTATGCGATGCCGGATCCGGACCGAGTATCGCACGGGCCGTCCCGGATCGGCAGCATGGCCGCCGCGGCGGGCATGATCCTGCTGGGCACCCAGGTGATCGATCCGATGGACGACAAGTCCTACAGCCGCGAGGATCGCCAGCGCAAGATCGGCGGGCTCGGCTGGTTCCCCCCGGCCCGCATCGAGACCGGCGACGGCCCCATTCGCGCCTCGCGCCTGGTGGCGATGCTGAACCAGGCCGGCGGCTGCTCCGGCCCGCTCGCCGACCTGCTGGCCGATGCCGAGAAGCTGGGCAATCGCGAGGCGGCCAGCCTGGCCCGCCGCGTCCGCAAGGATCTGGGCCGCTCGATCTACCCGCCAGACTATAGCTGCGACAGCTGAGGCCGCACCGCGCCCCCTGGTTTGGAACCTAGTCCGGGAACAGCAGCGCCACGAATGCCTCCATCGGGGCGCTTTCGGGCCATTGCGGCACGTCGTCGGCGATGACGATCCAGGGCTGCTTGCGCTTGGCCCAGATATGCGCGCGCGGGACCAGCGCGTCGCTGCGATCGAGCGTGCCCGCGCGGAGCATCGCCACCTCCGGCCAGGCACTGTTGCGGTTGTAGATGCGCGTGTGGCACGTGCCGCAGACGAACTGGTGCGATAGCGATCCGCCGGTGTTGGTGAAGCTGTATTCCACCATCGGCCCCGTGACCGCCAGCGCCTCCGCGCGCACCGGCGCCTGCTGGGTGAAGGCGCTGCCCGCCCAGCTCTGGCATTTCAGGCAATGACAGCAATAGACGATCGGCAGATCGTCCATCGCCAGCGTGTAGCGGACGGCGCCGCAACGGCAGCCGCCCGCGATCACGTCAGGCCGCCTTTTTGAGGTGGCGGCGGCCGAGCAGTTCGGCGATCTGGACCGCGTTCAGCGCCGCGCCCTTGCGCAGATTATCCGAGACACACCAGAGCGACAGGCCGTTCTCGACCGTCGAATCCTCGCGCACCCGGCTGATGAACGTCGCATATTCGCCGACGCACTCGATCGGCGTGACGTACCCGCCGTCCTCATGCTTGTCGACGAGCATCACGCCCGGCGCCTCGCGCAGGATGTTCTTCGCCTGCTGGGCCGAGATCTCGTCCTCGAACTCGATGTTGATCGCTTCCGAATGGCCCACGAACACCGGCACGCGCACGCAAGTGGCGGTGACCTTGATCTTCGGATCGAGGATCTTCTTGGTCTCGACCACCATCTTCCACTCTTCCTTGGTCGAGCCGTCTTCCAGGAAGCTGTCGATGTGCGGGATCACGTTGAACGCGATCTGCTTGGTGAACTTCTTCGGCTCGGCCTGGTCGCCGACGAAGATGTTGCGGCTCTGCTCGAACAGCTCGTCCATGCCCGCCTTGCCCGCGCCGGAGACCGACTGATAGGTCGCGACCACGACGCGCTTGATCTTCGCGGCATCGTGGAGCGGCTTGAGCGCCACCACCATCTGCGCGGTCGAGCAATTGGGGTTGGCGATGATGTTGCGGGCCTTGTAGCCGTCGATCGCCTCCGGGTTCACCTCGGGCACGATCAGCGGCACGTCCGGATCCATGCGATAGAGCGACGCATTGTCGATCACCGTGCAACCGGCGGCGGCGAACTTCGGCGCATAGAGCTTCGAGCCTTCCGAGCCGATCGCGAACAGCGCGATGTCCCAGCCCGTCGGATCGAAATGCTCGATGTTCTGGACTTTGTAGGTTTTGCCGGTCTCGCCGAAGTCGATAATATCGCCGGTCGAGCGCGACGACGCCAGCACGGCAAGATCGTCGATCGGGAATTCCCGCTCGGCCAGGATGTTCAACATTTCGCGCCCGACATTGCCGGTGGCGCCTGCGACGACGACACGGTAGCCCATCACATACTCCAGGGTGGAAACTGGGGCCGCGCTACGCCTATCGGTGCGGGTGCGCAAGCAAGCGCTGCTTGTTTCACGCCATGGCTCCGCTTTGGGCGATTTCGTCGGAGACATGTTTCACGCAATTTTGTTACGCATCGACAAAAGAGCGGAGGGGAATGATGCGTCGCATATTGACGATCCTGCTGATGGGGCTGAGCCTGGGCAGCTGCGCGGTGAAGGGGGCGCTCAAGCTCGATTGCGCCAATTTCGCCGCGTTCATCCATCCGATCGAGCTGACGCCGCTGGAGCGCCAGATCCGCGCGCTCGACCTGGAAACGCTGCCGCCCGCCCAGCGCGAGCTCGCCGACCGGCTCGCCGCCGCGGAGATCGCACGGCTGCGGGACGATCCCGCCTTCCTGGCCGCGCCCTCCGCCCCCGAACGGCCGATCCTGCTGCTCTCGGGCGGCGGCCAATGGGGAGCGTTCGGCGTGGGCCTGATGAACCAGCTGGCCGAGAACCGCCAATTCCCCGATTTCGCCGTGGTGACCGGAGTGAGCACCGGCGCGCTCCAGTCGCTGTTCGTCGGCGCGGGGCTCGACCGGCAGGACGGCGAGGGCGCGGCGATCCGCCAGGCGCTGGCCGCGGCCTATTCTCCGGCCAGGGAGAGCGACATCGTCGATCGCGAGGGGCTGCAGGCAATGGCCGCGATCAACGGCGCGCTGGCCAATCTCAAGCCGCTCAAGCGCCGCTTCGAGCAGCGCATCTGCCCGGCGATCTACGACCCGAAGTCCCCCGCGGGACAGGCCGGCACCTGCATCGTCAAGACGCTCCGCGATTCCCGGAGCCGCAAGGTGCTGCTCGGGCTGATCGAAGCCAATTCGGGCGAGTTCGGCTATATCGACGTCCAGGAACTGCTCGCCCCCTATGGCGACGGCCCGGCGGATCTCGCGCGGGCCACGCAGTGCCTGGCGGGCGCGGCGCTTGCCTCGGCCGCGGTGCCGGTCTTCTACCAGCAGGTCCGGGTCGGCGGGAAAACCTATTATGACGGCGGCGTGCGCCAGTCGGTGTTCCTCGCCTCGGTCGCCGATGCCCAGCGGCTGGCGGGCGCGCTGGTGCGCAAGGAGCGCGCGCAGCTGCTCGGCCGCCGGCCCGAGGCCGCGCCGCCGGTGCCGGGCGAGATCTACGTCATCCGCAACGGCCCCACCTGGCTGCCGCCCGACCAGCCGGTGATGCCGGGCTATCCCGCCGATATCGACACCCATGCCGATGCGCTGCGCGCCGTCCAGCGAAGCGAGGCGATCATGGTCAACCAGCTCGAGATCGGCTCGATCGCGGCACTGCGGCTCAGCCGGCCGGGCGGCGCGATCTGGTTCGTCAGCGCGGACGGCTATCGCAACTATACGCCGACCTATGACGCCGGCATCCGGTGCGGGCCGCTCAAGGAAGCGGCGCGCGGGGCGATGTTCGTCCCTGCCTTCATGCGCTGCATGATGGACTATGGCCGCAACCGCGCCACCGGAGGCGAGCCCTGGGTGGACCTGTGCCATTACGACGGCACCGAGACACGCGCGATATGCGGCCGGCCCGACGGGACGATGCCCGGCGCCGTGGGGCGGCGCTAACTTATCTTTTCCATCCGGGGACTATGCGCGGAATATTCGAGGAGGAGGAAACGAGCATGACCAACGAAAGCGAAGGCCGGCTGGAGATGGTTTCGGGCCGGGGCGCGATCCGCGTGCGAATCCAGGGCGTGAAGATCAACGAAGCGGTGCGGCTGCTGGAGGATACCGCCCGGTTCGTGCGCGGCCAGGAGCCCCATCTCGTCGGGGCTGATGAGGATGAGCTGGAAATGATGTTCAAGCGCACCGATCTCGGCGATTTCGTCATCGTCAGCATCGGCAGGTGACGCGGAACGGCGGCCGGCGACGAACTCGCCCGGCCGCCGTCGATAGGATGCCCTAGTTCTTCGCCCCGGTCTTCCGCTCCAGGAAGTCGAGGATGGTGTTCCACAGGTGCACGCTGATGCCCGGGCCGCCGACCTTGTGGGTGTGGCCGGGGTAGAACATCATCTCGAACGGCACCTCGGCGCGCTGCAGCGTCGCCGCCAGCGCGGTGCTGTTCTCGAACACGACATTATCGTCCGACATGCCGTGGATCAGCAGCATCGGATCGGCGATCTTCGCGGCCTCGCCGATATTGTCCGAGGCCTTATAGGCTTCCGGCACCTTGTTCGGATCGCCCATGTAGCGCTCGGTATAATGGGTGTCGTACAATTCCCACTTGGTCACCGGCGCGCCGGCCACGCCCGCGGCGAACACGCCCGGCGCCTTTTCCAGCAGCTTGAGCGTCATATAGCCGCCATAGGACCAGCCATAGGTGACGACCTTGTTCGCATCCACATAGGGTAGGGTCTTGAGATAAGTGGCGCCGGCCACCTGGTCCTCGACCTCGACCGAGCCCATCGCGTGCCAGATCTGGCTCTCGAAATCGACGCCGCGATTGGCCGAGCCGCGATTGTCGAGCTGGAACCAGATATAGCCGCGCGAGACCAGATATTGCTGGAGCGCGCCACCCCAGGCCTTGCTCACCTGCTGCGCGTGCGGGCCGCCATAATGCTGGAAGAATACCGGATATTTCTTCCCCGGCTCCAGCTTCGGCGTGATCATCTCCCAGTGCAGCACCGAGCCGTCCGCCGCCTTGATCGTGCCGAAGCTGCGCTCGCGATGCGCCGCGAGATAGGCATTGTAGGGATGGTCCGCGGCAGTGACCGCATTCTCGTTCACCCAGGCGATGCGCTTGCCCGACGCGTCCGCCAGATAGGTCTGGGCGGGCTGGTTCGGGTTCGAGCGCTTGACGATCGCATGCGTGCCCGAATCGTCCATCACCGCTTCGTTCCACCATCCGGCTTCGGTGAGGCGAGTCACCGCCCCGCCCTTCCGATAGTCGACCGAATAGAGGTGCCGCTCGAGCACGCCGTCCTTGTTGCCGAGGAAGAAGACGCGCCCCTTGGCCTCGTCCACGCCGACGATGTCGGGAGTCACTTCCCAGTCGCCCCGGGTAATCTGGGCGAACTTGCCCTTGGCGAAGCGATAGAGATGGCCATGGCCGTCACGCTCGGACCACCAGAGCAGGCTGCCGTCACCGAGCGGGGTAAGTGCCTTGGAGAGGTTCACCCAGCTCCTGGCACGGGCCTTCTCGCTGAACAGCAAGGTCGACTTGCCGGTGGCCGGATCGACCTGCAGCAGGTCGAGCACGGTCTGCTCGCGATTCTGGCGCTGGACGTAGAGCGTCTTCCCGTCCTGCGACCAGTCGACCCGGGCGAGATAGATATCGGCATCGGTGCCGAGATCCACGCTCACCTTGTGGCCGCCGCTCGGGTCCATCACATAGAGCGCGACCTTCACATTGGGCGTGCCGGCCTTGGGGTAGCGCTGCTGGAAGATCTGGGTGCCCTCGGCCCCGATCGCGGCGCGAGTGACGATGCCCACCGGCGCCTCGTCGAAACGCTCGACCGCGACATATTTGTCGTCCGGCGACCACCAATAGCCTTTGAACCGCGCCATTTCCTCCTGCGCGACGAACTCGGCCTCGCCCCAATGGACGGTGCCCTGGCCATCGTCGGTGATGGCACGCGGTTCGCCGCCGGCCTGGCCCATCACGACCAGGTTCTGGTCCTGCACCCAGGACACATAGCCGCCGGCCGGGCTGACCTCCGCATTGAGCTTGGGGCCAGGCCGGGCGGGCAGCCTGGCGATGCCGCCGTCGAGCCCGGCGCGATAGATCTCGCCTTCCAGCGGCACGAGCACCGACTTGCCGTCAGGCGCCCAGTCATAGGCGACGATGCCCTTGCTGCCGCCGATGCGCGCGCGCTCACGCTGCATCTTCTCGGCCTCGGAAAGCGCGGCCCCGGTGCCGACCTTCTTCGAATCGACGAGCATCCGCCATTCGCCGGTGCGCGTGTCCATCGCCCAAAGGTCGAACCGTTCCTTCTCGTCGGCGCGGTTGCGCAGGAGCGTCAGGAACTTGCCGTCGGGCGAGAGCTTGGCCAGGCGCGGCTGCGGCCCGTTCAGATCGGGGCTGGCGAACACCCGCTCGAGCGTGAGCCCCTTTGTCTGCGCCAAGGCGTCATTCGCCATCAGCGGCGCTCCCAGCATCGCAAGCCCGACCAGCCATTTCCGCATAGACCCCATTCTCCTTGAGGCAGCGTTATTGCGGGGGAACGCAGCGCGGTAAAGCCTGGGGGCGCGGCGAACTTCACGAATCTTGCGTTCGTCGGCAACAAAACCACAAGGCGATGTTTCATTTCGTTCGCGGGTCGCGCCGAGATCGGAGGCGTCCGGTTGATCGGGCCGCGGGGCATTGATTACGATGCCGAAATGCAGATCGGACTGACCTTCGCCATGCTCCTGGCCTTTGCCGCGCCGGCCTTGACGGCTTCCCATGCCGCGCCCGCCGCACCCGCGGAATCCGGCCCGTCCGCGACCGTGGCGCCGGAAATTGTCCGCTCCGACCTCAAGCTACTCTACGAAACGCTTCAGGAGGCGCATTTCGATCTCTATGTCCATCGCTCCAGGGCCGAATATGACAAGCTCTACCAGACGCTCCGGGACTCCATCCGGAGGCCGATGAGCTCGGTTGCAGTCGCGACGATGTTCCAGAAGTTCGTCGCCTATGGCAGGATCGGCCATGCGCGCGTCGATGCCCCGGTGGTCGAGTTCGTCACCTATCTCCGGGCGGGCGGGACGCTGCTGCCCTTGTTCATCCGCGTCGATGGCAACCGGGTCCTGCTGACGGAGCCGGCGGAGGACAGCGGCAAGCTGCGCGCTGGCACCGAGATCATCGCCATAGACGGCAAGCCCGTCCACCAGGTCCTGGATCGTCTGGGCAGCTACGTCTCGGCGGAACGGCCATATATGGCCCATGCGCAGATGGAAGAGAGCTTTCCCGCGCTGTTGTGGCTCGATCGAGGACAGGTCGCGTCGATCGAAGTGACGGCGATCGTCGCCGGGCAGCCCTTGCCCCTTGCCGTTCCCGCGGTGACGCTTGCCCAGCGCCGCGCCCTGGCCGCGAAATATCCGACCGGAAGCTTCGCCACCGAATTCTCGATCCGAGAATACAAGCCGCTCGGAGATGGAGTCGCCTATCTCCGGCCGGGCCCGTTCTTCAACACCGAGGAGCCGGCGGCCGGCTCCGCGCCTTCCTACCAGGCCGCGTCGTTCATGGCCTTTATCGACGACAGCTTCCGCAAGATCCTGGCGAGCGGGGCCACGGACCTGATCCTCGACCTGCGCAACAACCCCGGCGGAGACAACAGCTTCAGCGACCCGATGATCGCGTGGTTCGCCACCCGGCCCTTCCGGTTCACCTCGTCCTTCACCCTGAAGGCCAGCGCCGCCACCAAGGCGGACTATGCCCGCCAGCGCGCGGCCGGAGCGCCGATCGATCCGTCCTTCGCCGGCCAGATGGATGCCGAGGCGCGCGCGCCAAACGGCACCCGCTACAAATATGATCTTCCCCTCGTCCAGCCGCACGGCGAACCCCGCTTCCACGGACGGGTATGGGCGTTGATCAACCGGCACAGCTATTCGAATGCGACCTCCGTCGCCGCGCTCATTCAGGACTATGGCTTCGGCAAGGTCATCGGAGAGGAAACCGCGGACGTGGCGTCCAACTTTGCCTCCGTCCAGTCCTTCACCCTGCCGGGCACGCAGATCGTGGTGACGTATCCCAAGAGCCATTTCCTCCGGCCGAACGGCAAGGACGATGTCTCCGGCGTGATCCCCGACATCGCGATCGCGCGGCCGCCGATCGGCGCTGCGGAAGACCTGGTCCTGCAGCAGGTGCTTGCGCGCGTTCGGCAGCGCTAGGATCGGTCGCCCGCCGGGCGACCTCCCCGCGCGGCGACGCATTCGGGGCCGGGAGCGCCGTCACCGCTCCCGGCCCTCGCGACTTACAGTCCGTCGACGCTCTTGCTGACCAGCACGTTCACCGCGACGCGGCGGTTCTGCGCCTTGCCTTCCGGCGTATCGTTGCTCGCCGCCGGATCGGCCTTGGCCATGCCCGTCGGAGTCAGCATGCGGTACGGCTTCCACCCGCAGACCTGCTGGAGATAGTTGATGACGCGGCCGGCGCGCTTCTCGCTGAGCTCCTGGTTGAAGTCGTCGCTTCCGGTCGAATCGGTGTAGCCGACCACCAGCAACAGGGCATTCTCCGTTTGCCCCGCCGAGTTCGCGGCGGAGCAGAGCTCGGCCTTGTCCTGCGCGGAGATATCCGTCTTGCCGACATCGAAGTGCACGTTCGTCGTGCTCTTGACGTTATACTTGTCGATGTCCGCCATGCGGCCGCGCAGCGCCTCCGTGGCCGCGGCCTGTTCCTCGAAGCGCTGGGACGTTCCGCTCTGGATCATCGTCGCGGTCCTGAGGTCGTTCTTCCGAAGACTGATCTGGCTCGCCACCAGCACACCGTCCGCTTGCATCGTCTTGACGGTGACCGGCAGTCCGTTGAGCAGCGCGTTCGGGGCAAGCTTGCTGCCACCGAACAGGCCGCCTCCCGCCTTGACCCGCGTCATGTCGGTGATGGCGATGGTCGTGCTGGCGCCATCGGCGGTGGTAACCTTCATCCTGTCGCCGGAACGCGCGGTGATGACGCCCTTGATCTCGGGCCCTTCGGTCATCGCGGCCGGGGCTGGACCGTTTACGACGATATTGGGATCGGGCACGTTCTGCTGCTGCTGCGCATATGCGCTGCCCGATGCCGATATGGCCAGCATGGCGACCAGGAAGCGAACCCCCTGCTTTTTGGAAATGACATGCATTGAGCAACCTCCTTCAAATTGCCCCCACCGGTGCGCCTTGCGTGTTCGCGCAAAGCTGTCCGCCAGATGAACGGGCCCGGAGGCACCTCGGGCCGAGCGGCTGGTTCGAGCGCTGCGTGCGACGAGCCGATGCTGCAGCCCTGCCCTAATCCAGTCCCAGCGCCACCTTGCGCGACACCAGGATGAAACGCGGGCCGGCGCCATTCGCTCCGGCGCGGTCGTCCGGATTGTACAGCGCGCATTTCCCGAGGCTCAGGCAGCCGCAGCCGATACAGCCGTCCAGATCGTCGAGCGTGCGCTGGAGCTGGGCCATCTGCACTTCGATCCGCTGGCGGATGGCGCCGCTGATCCTTGCCCAATCCTCGCCGGTGGGGGTGCGCCCCTCGGGCAGCTTGCGCAGCTCCTCCGCGATCTGCGGCAAGGTAAGGCCCAGCTGCTGGGCGATCAGCGCAAAGGAGATGCGGCGGATGTCCGAGCGCAGGAACCTGCGCTGATTGCCGCGCGTGCGGATCGGATGGACGATCCCCTTCCCTTCATAGAAGCGCACGGCCGACACCGCGATGCCAGTACGCGCCGCCAGTTCGCCGATCGTCAGGAGCTCGTTCCCGCGCACTTCGATTTTCCCGCTTGACCTCAACTTAGGTTGAGGTTGTAGCTGCTCGCGGCATGGCATCCAACCGGAAAGGAAATCCATGTCCCAGCCTTATATCGAGCATGTGAACGTGACCGTGCGCAGCCCCGAGCGCGCGGCGAAGCTGCTCGGCGACCTGTTCGACTGGCATATTCGCTGGGAAGGTCCGGCGCGCGACGGCGGCCGCACCATCCATGTCGGCGACGACCGCACCTATCTCGCGGTCTACACGCCGCCCGAGACGCCCGACCAGGCGACCTTCGAGAAGGGCCGGCCGCTCAACCATGTCGGCATCCTGGTCGACGATCTCGACGAGATCGAGCGCCGGGTGGTGAAGGCGGGGCTGATCCCGTTCAACCATGCCGATTACGATCCCGGCCGCCGCTTCTATTTCCTCGACCATGACGGCACCGAGTTCGAGATCGTCAGCTACGCCTAAACATCTGACTAACCATCAATTTTCTGCAACCCACGGGCGGTGCGCCGGGTTCTTCGCCGCAAGGATCTGCGAGGAGAGCCCAGCGTGACCACCAATCATGACGTGTCCAAGCTCGACGACCTGATCGTCACCACCATCGACAGCGTGCGCGGCTATGAGCATTCGGCCAGGCACGCCGATGCCGGCCGCTTCGCCCGCTTCTTCACGGACATGGCCGGGGAGCGCCGCCGCGTGATCGACGCGCTTTCGGCCAAGAGCCGCGAGTTGGGCGGCACGCCGGCCGAATATGGCTCGACCGCGGCGACGATCCATCGCCGGGTGGAGGATCTGCGCCGGGTGCTCGGCGGCGGCGACGAAGCGATCCTGAGCGAGATCGAGCGCGGCGAAGACTATCTGAAGGAAGAGTTCGATCGGGTGCTGGCGGACGAGCGCATGTCGCCTGGCGCGATGGGCGTCGTCCGGGAGTGCTACGCCTCGGTGCTCCGGGGCCATGACACGACCAGGAAGCTGCGGGACCTGTTCCAGGCAGCGGACTGAACCCGGGACGAACGCGGCGGTCCCCTTCGCGCGGACGCCTTGTTTCGGCGACGGTCGAAGCCCCGGAACGGCGCCTTATGCCCGCTTTCCCGCCATTCCAACCAAAGCGGGGCGCGGACTTCCATGGAAAAGGGCGCGGCAGCCATCGCCACCGCGCCCTTCCCGTATCTTTTCGAAGCCGGAGCTTACTCGGCGGCGGCCGCCTCGGTACGGACGTCGCGGCGCTCGGCGATACGCGCCGACTTGCCGGTGCGGCCACGCAGATAATAGAGCTTCGCGCGACGCACGACACCGCGGCGAACCACCTCGATGCTGTCGATGTTCGGCGAATAGAGCGGGAAGACGCGCTCGACACCCTCGCCGAACGAAATCTTGCGGACGGTGAACGAGGAACCCATGCCCTTGTTCGAGCGGGCGATGCACACGCCCTCATAATTCTGCACGCGGGTGCGCTCGCCTTCGACGACCTTCACGCCGACCTTGAGGGTGTCGCCCGGGCGGAACTCCGGAATCTTCTTCGCCGCGTTGAACTTGGCGATCTGCTCGGCTTCGAGCGTCTGGATCAGGTTCATTTCACATCGTCCTGTTTACGTCGCCGCGCGCCAGAGGGAGATTGGACCCGAGCGCCCTCATGGCGCTCCCAAAGGTCCGGCCTCCGTAGCCGTGTGTCATTCTCCGCCTGAGCGCGTCGCCAGGCCTCGATCTTCGCATGATCCCCCGATCGCAGCACTTCGGGGATCGTGCGCCCTTCCCATTCGACAGGTCGGGTATATTGCGGATATTCGAGCAGCCCCGTCTCGAAGCTCTCGTCCATGCCGCTGGAAGGCGCGCCCATTACTCCGGGAATGAGGCGAATGCAAGCGTCGAGAAGCGTGAGCGCCGCCATCTCGCCGCCGGAGAGGATATAGTCGCCGATCGATACCTGCTCGATCGCCCGCGCCTCGAACAGGCGCTCGTCGATCCCCTCGAACCGGCCGCACAGGATCACCGCACCGGGCCCCTCCGCCAGCGCGCGGACGCGGTCCTGGGTCAGCGGCCTGCCGCGAGGCGTCATCGCCAGGATCGGCCGGCCGGGGGCAACGCCGTCGAGCGCGGCGGCCAGCACGTCGACGCGCATCACCATCCCCGCCCCGCCGCCCGCCGGCGTGTCGTCCACCGAGCGATGCCTGTCGGTCGCGAAGTCGCGGATCTGGATGGCCTCCATGCTCCACAGCCCCTCGCGCAGCCCCCTGCCCGCCAGCGAGATACCGAGCGGGCCGGGAAACATCTCCGGGTAAAGCGTGAGGATGGTGGCGGCGAAAGGCATGGGAGCCTTTCCCCTCCGGGAACGCGATTGGCAAGGGGTGGATTGCGTCATCATCGACGCCGCCCCCGGCCCGCAGCGATCCGGCGCCAATGGATCACCGGTGCCCCGGAACCCATTCGTGGCCGCATGCTTGCGAAGCACCCGGCCCCAGGGATAGTCTGCCGCCATTCTCATGCGAGAATAGGGGGAATGTCATGAAATCGACGATCGCGCGCGGGGCAGCCTGCGCGCTCATGCTATGGTGCGTGCCGGCAATGGCGCAGCAGGGGAACGACACGCCGGAGACCAAGGGCGGCGGCGCCGCCGCCCCGGCGGACGACACGCTGGCCACCATATCCCTGCCCGATGCCGACGAGGAGATAGACGTCGCCGCGATCCAGGTGCCGTCGCTCGATGGAAAGGCCGAGCCGGGTGAGGCGGACGACTACGATAAATATTATTATTTCCACCGGGACGAGACCGGCTTCAAGGAAGCGCTCGCCGATCTGCGCGATTGCGACGGGCTCGCGCGCGGGCTTTCCAGACCCTATTCCAACTACACGCCAGTGCCCTATCCCTATCAGGGGACAATGGCCGGCGCCATCGGCGGCGCGATCGGCAATATGCTGGCGGTGGCGATCTTCGGCTCCGCCCAGGTCCGCGCGCTGCGCCGCGTCAACATGCGCCGCTGCATGTCGTTCAAAGGCTATCAGCGTTACGGCCTGGCCAAGGACATCTGGAAGGAATTCAACTTCGAGGAAAGTTTCACCACCATCGAGGAAGGAAAGCGCCAGGCGTTCCTGAAACAGCAGGCCAAGATCGCCTCGATGATCGCCCCCAAGGGGGAGGCTCTCGGCCGATGAGCAAGCCCCTCCTCCTCGCCGCCGCGCTGGCCGCGGCGGCCCTCGCCCCCGCCGCCGCGCTGGCCCAGGCCGCCGCGCCGCCCCAGGGGCTCGGCCATGTGAAGGACAAGCCCGAGATCGCGCTCGATCCCGCGACTGCCTATATCGCCGTGCGCAACGCGGACGCGGCATCCTTCTCGTTCATCCGCATCGCCGACGAAGCGAACCTGGCCGACTACAAGGCCCGCCGCGCGGCCGCGCTGGTAAAGGCCCATGCCAAATGGGAGCGCAGGCACGCCACCTGGATCAAGAATCGCGACGCCTATCTCAAGGATGCACGCAACGGGCGGCCCGCGATCCGCCCGCCGGGCCCCGAACCGGTGGAACCCAACGACGCGAACCTCGCCTTCACGCCGATCGACGTGGAGAACCTGATCTCGTTCGGCCCGGCCAACCGCTTCTCCAAGAGCGCGGCTTCCATCTATATCCAGGGCGTCCGGCCGGGCCGCTATGCCTTTTACGGACCGATCATGACCGCCGGCAACGGCAGCCATGCCGGCATCTGCATGTGCATGGGCACGTTCGAATTCGAAGCGAAGCCGGGCCAGATCACCGATATCGGCACGATGATCCTCATGTTCGATGTGGAACGCGGCAGGGCCAGGACGGCGGGCACGCCCCCGCCCCGCACGACGATCGACCTGCCGGAAACGGTGACCAGCGTCAGCTGGCGGCTCCCGGTAGCGGGCGACAGGATCGATCCGCGCCTGGCCAGCTACACGATCGTCCCGGCCGAGCTGCACGCCGGCCGCCGCGTGCCCAACTATCTGGGTCTGGAGATCGATCGGGTGATGCCGATCGACGGGGTGCTCGCCTATCGGCGCGACAAGGTGATCGACGTCAGATCGGGCGCCACCCTGCCCTGACGCGAAGAGGCCGGGCGATCCCCCCGGATCGCCCGGCCTCCTTCCCGCGCGCTCAGCTCCCGCAACCGCCGCAGCCACCGCCGCCGCAGCCACTACCGCCGCTGCCGCAACCGCTGCCGCCGCTACCGCTACCGCTATCGCTCCCCGAGCTCGCCGCGCGCATCTGGTGAAATCCGCCCCAGTCCGAACCGACCAGCACCACCGTGCCGAACAAGGCCACCGCAAGATCGGCCTCGCCGCCGGCAGGGGCCCGGCGGAGCCTTTCGCTCCGCGTGCGCGCCTCGGCAAGCGCTTCCTGCCCCGCGCACGTCCGCCGATCGAGCGCGGCGAAGCGGATGAGCGCGAGGATCCCGGTGACCACCAGCAGGGCGGTGAGGTAGCCGACCGGCTTTCCCCGCGCCTCGCCGATCAGCAGCTTGGCATAGCCGAAGCCGAGCAGCAGGAAGTAGGGCAGCGTCTGGAAGAAACGCATCTGCAGCGCGTTCCACCCGTCCATCAGCAGCCCGGCATCGACCAGCCGTTCGCGGATGCCATCGCCGTGCTTGCCCACCGCGCCGGCGACCCGATCCCAGCTCGCTCCGTCAGGCAGCGCGAGCACGCTGCGCTCGACCGGAGTGCCGCCGCCGAACTGGCCGGGCGTGAACTTGTTCTTGCCCGCCATCGCCAGCTGGCGAGTCGAGAGCAGCCGGGCGGCAACCGTCTCGGCGAGGCGCGTGCCGCCACCGGCCAGCCAGGCGAGATCGTCGGTATCGATGCGGCGCGGGGTGCGGCCTTCGGGCCGAAGCCAGCGCGGGATGGTGAAGCCGGCGATGATGGTGAGGATCAGCAGCCCGCCATAGAGGATGAGAAACGGCCCGCCGGTGAGATCGAAGGGTCCGAGCGACATAAGTCCTAGCTCCTCAGGAAATACCCCAGGACCAGAGCGGAGAGCACCGCGAACAGGATCGCCAGCGCGGTCCGGAATGGCCTCCGGGGCACGATGAATGCGTCGCGCGGATGCACGCGGCGCGCCTTGTGGTCCTCGAGCAGTCGCCGCCCCGCGTCGGGCCACAGATCCGCGGGCGGCGTGCCGAAGACCTGCTCGTAGCTGCGCAGCGTCTCGGCATATTGGGTGAAATAGCGATGCCCCTCCACGCGTCCGCCGGCGGTGGGGCCGTGATGGAGCGCACGGCCGAGCACTTCGGGACAGAAGCGCTCCCAATAGTCGCGGCTATAGGTGAGGTGCAGGTGCCAGGCCTGATCGACCTGGTCCGACGGCGTGACCGGATGTTCGGTGGTGACCGCGAGGAAGCAGAAGCGCTTATATTCCTCGATAACGCGCTCGGCCTCGGCACCGGTCCAGCCATTTTCGCGCGCCAGCCGCGCCGCGAAGCTCAACTCCGCATCCTCGGGACCGATGGTATAGTGGGAAAGCGCCGTCCAGACCGGGTGTCCGGTAGGGGTTCGAGACAGACCGGAGGCCCCGCTCATCTAAATTCCCACTAGCATAGTAGGTTTAAAATGTCAAGCGCCCCGATCGCGTTGCCTGCTCATGGCTTCGCGGCGGGTTTCGGCCGGAAGCGCAAGGCCTGGATGGTAGCCGGTCGAGTAGGCGCCAGCAGCACCGTGCCGTCGAGCAGCCCCTTGTCGCAGTGCCAGCGAAAGGCGACGGAGAGCGCGCCGTTCGGAAACAGCGGCTCGGTCTTGCCCGCGCACGCGCCCAGCTGCGCCCGCAGGCCCGCGAGATCGCTGCGCCATCCTTCGGCCGAACGGTCCATCAGGAAGTTCATCGCCAGGGCAGAGCCCGCGACGGAGACGTCGCCCGCCGCATAGATGGCGCGCGCGGTCTCCTGGGCCGCAACCTGTTCCGGGGTCGCCGGCGGCTCGGCGAACTGGAGCACCCCCGCCTTGTCGAGCGCGAACATCGCGTCCCAGGCCGTGCCCGCGGCGCCGGTGTAGGTGCGGTTGGTGAAGACGAAGATACCCACGCCCGCCTCGGGCAGCAGCAGCATGTGCGAGCCATAGCCGGGATAGCCGCCGCCATGATGCAGCATCAGCCCGAGCTGGCAATCCTGCGAGACGCGCAAGCCCTTGCCATAGGCGGCGGCCTGCATGCAATCGTCCTTGGCGGCGGTGCCCATGCGCGGAGTCACGCGCATGAAGTTCAGCCCCTGCGCCAGCTCGCGCACCGTGGCGCGCTTGACCGGCCCGGCATCCGGCCCGTCGCGAGGCGGCCATGCCGAGAGCAGGAAGGCGATCCACTTGCCATAGTCATTGGCGCTCACCTGCAGCCCGCCCATCGGACCGAAGGCGCCGTTGCGCATGGTCGGCTCCTCGCGCCATGCGCCATCCTCGAAGCGATAGCCGATCGCACGGCGCTCGATCGGCCATTCGGACACTTCGAAGCCGCTCGAGCCCATGCCCAGCGGCTTGAGGATCGTGCGCTCGACATAGGTGCGATAGGGCATGCCGGACGCATTGGCGACGATCCGGCCCAGCAGCGCATAGCCGAAGTTCGAATATTCGTGCGCGGTCTCCGGCACGCGGCTGAACGGAACGCCGGCGCGGAGCAGCTTCGCGAACTCGGCCTCCGGCATCGGCGTCTGCCGGTCTCCCCAGGGATCGTCGGTGACGAAGCCGGCGACATGGGAGAGCAGGTCCCGGATCCGGATATGCGGGCTGTCCGCGGTCGGATATTTCCAGCCGCGCATCTCGGGGACGTATTTCTCGGCGAAGTCGTCGAGCGAGAGCTTGCCGGCATCGCGGAGCGACAGGATCGACAGCGCCGTGAAGGCCTTGGTCATCGAGGCGATGCGGAACAGCGTGTCGGCCGTGACCGGGCGCTTCGCCGGCAGGTCCTGCACGCCGAAGCCGCGAACATGGACGAGCTTCCCCTCGGCGACGATGCCGTAGACAAGGCCCGGCGTGGGCGTGTCGTGCTGGAAAGCCTCGAACTGGCGGTCGATCGCCTCGAACCGGGGCTTGAGCCCCGCTTCCGTCGTCTGCGCGGCGGCGGGCATGGCGAGGCAGCATAGCGCTGCGGCAAGCGTGGTACGGACCCAGTTCATTGCGTGCATCCCCCGATGTTCGCGGGGAGGATAACCGGCCCCTAGCGGGCGCGCCAGCCGAACCATTCCTCGAGCATGAACCAGGCCAGCAGCCCGACGATTGCCGCACTCGCTCCAGTGCCGATGCAGAGGACCAAGAAGATCAGCGCCCATTCGGGCGGCCATTCGGCACGCGAGTCGAAATAGCCGCACCCGGTGGCGACCCCCACGACTAGTGCCGGCAATATGACAGTCGTCAGCAAGCGGCCGGCGTGCCCCAGCCGGAAGAGGAAGGCCCCCGCGGCCCACAGGCCCGAGGCGAGCGCAGCATAGCCGAGACACCAGATGATCCACGTCATGATCGCAGGATGCCGCCTGGGCCCGTGCGCGGCCAATCAAGTTCGCGTGAGAATTCGGTGCAGAAGCGCGGAAATTCAGTCCATCCGCCCGGTGGCGAGTGCGATCGCCCAGTCCGGGCGCCCTTCCGCTTCCGCCTTTCGCGCGGCGGCGTGATGGTCATAGGCGACCGCGTGGAGCCCGATATCCTCCCCATGGATCACCGCGTAGCGGGCGAGCGGGTCGCCATTCTCCACGCGATAGGGCCGGGGATGATCGTCGTCATAGGCCTGGAGCCCGACGCTGCCCGGATTGAGCACCCGGCGCCCGCCGGGAAGCGCCAGCAGGCGCGGCACATGGGTGTGGCCGCACAGGACGCGCGCCTCCCCGCGCCCCGCCAGTCGCCCGGCGAGCTCGGCTTCGCTCGCGGCGCGCAGGCGCGCTCCCTCCAGCGTCTCGGTGAGCGGCGCGACGTCGCTGCGCGGCGTGCCATGGCACAGGAACGTGCCATCCATCGCCAGGGTCGGCGGCAGGCCCGCCAGCCAGGCCAGCGCCTCCGCGCCCAGCGCGGCCCTGGTGAAGCGGTCGGAGGCGTTCATCCGCCCGGGAGGATCGGTGAGCACCTGCCGCTCGTGATTGCCCGCGATGGTCGGCCAGTCGCGCGCCATCAGCCATTCGGCGGTCTCGGCCGGCCAGAGCGGGCCCGAGAGAATGTCGCCCAGGTTGAGGAAGCGCGTACAGCCCCGCGCCCGGGCATCGGCGACGACTGCGATCAGGGCCGGCAGATTGCCGTGGATGTCGGAAAGGACCGCGGTCCGCGTCATTCGACGAAGGCGGCGCTCACCACCAGCCGCTCGGCATCCCATTCGGGCACGGCGGCGGGGATCATCGGCACCATGAAGCGCTTCGCCTTGCCGCTCTCGTCGGCCGGCCGCTCGATCTCGAGCACGTCGCCCGCGCCGAAATTGTCGATCGCCACGACCTTGCCCAGCGCCGCGCCCTCGTCGGAGACGGCGGGGAGTCCCAGCAGGTCGACATGATAATATTCGCCCTCGCCGAGCGGGGGCAGCGCCGAGCGCGGGACGCTGAGCTCGGTCCCGCGCAGGGCCTCCGCCGCATTGCGGTCGGCCACTTCGGCGAAGCGCGCGATCGTGCCGTTCGGCCCGCCGCGCACCGATTTGAGCGTCAGCGCACCGCCGTTGAACCGGCGGTGCGTCGACAGGTCCTCGGCGAAGACCTTCAGGCGGACCTCGCCCGTCACGCCGTGCGCGCCGATGATGACGGCGAGCGTAACGGGCTGATCACCGGACAAAGCTTACGCCTCGGCCGGCGGGGTCTCTTCGGCGGTCGCCTCGGCGACCTGCTCGGCTTCCGCCGTCGGCTCTTCGGTCGCCGCTTCGACTTCGGCCGCCATCACGGCTTCGGCTTCCTCGTTCGAGCCCTCGGCCGGGACTTCCTCGGCGGCCGGAGCCGGCGCGGCGGCAGCGGCGGCGGCCTCGGCCTTCGCCTCGGCGGCGGCTTCCTCGGCGGCCTTCAGCTTCTCGGCACGCTCCTCGGCGCGCTCGACGGCCTTCTCGCCCGGCTTGCCCTTGTTCGGGTTGTTCTTGGCGGTGCGCTCCTTGAGGCCGGCGGCGTCGAGGAAGCGGGCGACGCGATCGGTCGGCTGCGCGCCGACGCCCAGCCAGTAGGTGGCGCGCTCATTGTCGAGCACGACGCGCTTGGCATCGTCCTTGGCGAGCAGCGGGTTGTAGGTGCCGATCTTCTCGATGAACTTGCCGTCGCGGGGCGAGCGGGCATCGGCAACGACGATGCGGTAATACGGGCGCTTCTTCGAGCCGCCGCGCGACAGACGCAGGGAAATAGCCATTACAATCTTCCTTCTTCGTATTCGTCAGCCCGGCGATCACCGGGTCTGGTCTGGTTGTTGCCCCGCCGCCTGACGGCTGGGCGGGGGATCACTTCTTCTTCAAAAAATTCTCGAAACCGGGCGGAAGCTGGGGGGCACCGGGGCCGCCCAGGCCGGGAAGCCCGCCGGCGCCGCCGGGACCGTCCAGCTTGCCCATCATGTCGCCCAGCCCGGCGCCGCCCAGCGCATTGCCGACGCCGCCCATGCCGCCGCCGGGACCGCCCTTGCCGAGCATGCCCATCAGGCCCTTGAGCCCGCCCATCTTCTTGAGCCGCTTCATCGCGGTCTGCATCTCGAGATGCATCTTCAGCAGCTTGTTGACGTCCTGCACGGTCGTCCCCGAGCCCTTGGCGATGCGGATCTTGCGCTTGGCGTTGATCAGGTCGGGCTTGGCGCGCTCCTTGGGCGTCATCGAGGTGATCATCGCGTCCATGCGGATCAGCACCTTGTCGCCGCCGACCTGGTCGACCGCCGCCTGCGCCTTCTTCATCCCCGGCATCATGCCGGCCAGCGCGCCGAGGCCGCCCATGCGGCGCATCTGGGCGAGCTGGCCGCGCAGGTCGTTCATGTCGAACTGGCCCTTGGCCAGCCGCGCCGCCATCTTCTCGGCGTCTTCCTCCTGGATCGCGGCCGCCGCCTTCTCGACCAGCGACACGACGTCGCCCATGCCGAGAATGCGGCCGGCGACGCGCTTGGGATGGAAGGGCTCGAGCTGGTCGAGCTTCTCGCCCATGCCGGCGAACTTGATCGGCTTGCCGGTGACCGCGCGCATCGACAGCGCCGCGCCGCCACGGGCATCGCCGTCCATCCGGGTGAGGATCACGCCGGTGAGCGGCACCTGCTCGGAGAAGCTGGTCGCGACGTTCACCGCGTCCTGGCCGGTGAGCGAGTCGACGACGAGCAGGATCTCGTTCGGCGTGGCGATGTCCGCCACCGCCTTCATCTCGTCCATCAGCGCCTGGTCGACGTGCAGTCGGCCGGCGGTGTCGAGCATGAGGACGTCATAGCCCTGGAGCTTGGCGGCATTGAGCGCGCGCCTGGCGATCTCGACCGGCTGCTGGCCGGCGACGATCGGCAGCGTCTGCACCTCGGTCTGGGTGCCGAGCACCGCGAGCTGCTCCTGCGCGGCCGGACGGTTCACGTCCAGCGACGCCATCATCACCTTCTTGCCCTGGCTCTTGAGCAGCCTGGACAGCTTGGCAGTGGTGGTCGTCTTGCCCGAACCCTGAAGGCCGACGAGCATGACCACGGCGGGCGGGGTCACGTCGAGCGCCAGCTCGGCCGTGTCCGGGCCCAGCATCTCCACGAGCGCGTCGTGGACGATCTTCACCACCTGCTGGCCCGGCGTGATCGAGCGCAGCACCTCGTGGCCGATGGCCTTCTCGGTCACCTTCTCGACGAAGTCGCGCGCCACCGGAAGCGCAACATCGGCCTCCAGCAGGGCGATCCGCACTTCGCGCATGGCGGTGCGGACATCGGCTTCGGTCAGCGCGCCACGGCCGCGCAGGCGCTCGAATACGCCACCCAGCCGTTCGCTCAGACTTTCGAACATCGACCCAAAACTCCAAATCCGGCCATAACTCGCCAAACGCAAAACACGCCGGCGGACGAAACCTCGTCGGCCAGCGTCACCCCTTGGGGCGGCAAATGTCTCGCGTTCGAAGAGAACGGTCGCGGCGGCCCCTACTCCATCGGAGCACGGGAGGCAAGCCGGCTGATTCCCCGCAAGCTCCGCCACAGGGGACGAAGGACGATAGCGCGAAATATTGCGCGAGCATGTCGCCGGCTTAACCCGTTCTATACCGAGTGCATGAGAAACGGACCCGATTGCAGTTGGGGGACCGTTCCCGGCATGTCGCTGGACCACGAAGAACAAGCTCTATCGCGAAGCGCCCCGCGCCCGGCCCTGTTGTCGGGCGCGATCAGCGTTGCCGCGATCCTGCTCTTCATCGGCACCGGCAGCGCCGTGCTCTCCAAGACGCTGCAATATTATTTCGAAGGCGGCGCTCCGGCCGACCGCACGCTCGTCATCGCGTTGCTGCTCAACGTCGCGCTGATCCTGTTCGGCTGGCGCCGGCATTCGGCGCTGAGCCACGAGGTGCAGGTCCGCGCCGCCGCCGAGGAGCGCGCCCAGCAGCTCGCCAATCGCGATCCGCTGACCGGCTTCTACAATCGCCGCAGCCTTGCCGAGGAAGGCGCGGCGATGTTCGTCCGGGCCCAGCGCCGCCGCAAGGCCATGGCGATGATCATGCTCGACCTCGATCATTTCAAGACGATCAACGACATGCACGGCCATGCGGTGGGCGACGCCCTGCTGCGTGCCGTCGCCGCCGAGATCGCGCATGTCATGCCGCCGATCGCGCTCACCGCGCGGCTGGGCGGCGACGAGTTCGCCTGCGGCTTCCTGTTCGATCCCAGCGAGCCGATGGTCGTGGAGCGCATCGCCGAGCGGCTCGTCAGCCGCATGGCCCAGCCCTTCGAGGCGGAGGGCCTGCGCCTGCACATCTCCTGCTCGCTCGGCATCGCGCGCTCGGACTTCGACTGCGCGAGCATCGACGCGCTGATGCGCTCGGCCGACATCGCGATGTACGCGGCCAAGAAATCGGGCCGCAACCGCTATGCCTGGTTCGATCATTCGATGGAGCGCGAGCTCCAGATCCGCAACGAACTGGAGAGCGGGCTGCGCACCGCGATTCCGCGCGGCGAGATCGTTCCCTATTTCGAGCAGCAGGTGGATCTGACCACCAACCGGCTGCACGGCTTCGAGGTGCTGGCGCGCTGGGAGCATCCCACGCGCGGACTGATCTCTCCGGAGCTGTTCATTCCGATCGCGGAAGAGACGGGCATGATCGCCGATCTCTCGCTCTCGATCATGCGCCAGGCCTTCCTCGCCGCGCGCGACTGGGACCCCGCGCTCACGCTGTCGATCAACATCTCGCCCTGGCAGCTGCGCGACGCCTGGCTGGCGCAGAAGATCATCAAGGTGCTGGCCGAGACCGGCTTCCCGGCGAGCCGGCTCGAGGTGGAGATCACCGAGAGCTCGCTGTTCGACAATCTGGCGCTGGCCCAGTCGATCGTCGGCAGCCTGAAGAACCAGGGCGCCCGGCTGGCGCTCGACGATTTCGGCACCGGCTATTCGTCGCTGGCGCATCTGCGCGCCCTGCCCTTCGACCGGATCAAGATCGACAAGAGCTTCGTCATGTCGCTCAACACCAGCGCCGACTCGGCCGCGATCGTCAATGCGATCGTCAGCCTGGGCGAGAGCCTCAACCTGCCGATCACCGCCGAGGGCGTGGAGGACGCCGCGATCGAGGAACGGCTGCGCGCCGCCGGCTGCGCCAAGGCGCAGGGCTGGCACTATGGCAAACCGCTGTCGGTGGCCGGCGCGCGCCGCCTGCTCGCCGAGCGCCGGTTGATCCTGACCGGCGGCGCCTCGCCCACGGCGCCCGAGCCGCCGGCGGACGATCGGCGGCTCGCGGGCTGAGGCGTGAAACGAGCGGCCGCGGGAAGCAGCCGCCCGTCCGTTCCCGGCAAATTACCTCCAGGACCCGGTGCCACCGCCGGTGCAGACCAGGTTCGACAGCCCGCCCCCGTGCAGATGGCCGAGGAACTGGCTGTTTCCGTCGAAGAAATTCACATTCACATAGCCGCCGATGAGGACGGCGACTGCGTTGACGTTGAACCCCGCCGAGGTCTTCAGCAGCCTCGCCACGTCCTTCGTGTAGCAATGCCCCCAATATTTCCCCAGCGAGATCAGGCTGGTCGCCCCGGCATTTCCCTCGAAGAACCAGTCTCTGCCATCCACCCTCATGTTGACGGTGACCTTCAGATAGCCGCCGATGCCCGCAACGATGACCTCGACATAGTACCGATCCTCGTGCCCGGTGAGGAACTCGATCGCGGCAGCGGCCTCGGTTTCCGAAATATCCTTGCCATGCGCCACAACAAAGGCTTCGGCATCCTTACGTTCCGTCATTGCATTAACCCCTATTCAATTTGAGAATTAAACAATTGAAATCAACGCACATCATGCGCCCCGGCAAAAACCGCTGGATCAAATTTCAGCTGTTGGGTGATTGGCCGCGCCGCACCGTGATTTCCTAACCGGGAAACGGCGAGATATTTTGGACCAATTTTGAAGGGATTTGCCTTTCCGCCGGCCCAAATTTGTAGCTATCGTGTCTTCATCGGGAGTTGCCGGAGGGTCGGAGGCCCGATCCGTCCCGGCCGGGGATTTGCGGGGCGGGTGCCGGGAGCATGGCGGAACATCTCGATATCCGCGCGCATGACGCGTTGTTCGCCAGCCGCACTTCGCCCGGGGAATGGACGCGGATCGCCGCCTTTCGCGATCATCCGGCCTTTCTGGACGGGGTCCGCCGCCACGAGAATGTGATGCAGCCCTTTTTCGCGCACAACCTGATCCTCAATCGGGTCGTGACCGAAGTCTGGCGCTTTCAGATCCTGGTGATCCTGCTCTACCTGCACGATATCCGCGATGCGCGCGATCCGCGAACGGGATTGACCATCACCAACCTGCAGCGGAGCTGTGCCCGGCTGGACCTGGCCAGCCCGGGGCGGGTCCATGCCTTTCTGAACATCATGAAGCTTGGCGGATATCTGGTGGCGGCGCGCTCCCCGATCGATTCCCGGGTGGTGCATCTCGAACCCACGCCGCGCTTCATGGCGATCGTCGAGGAGTGGAACGACCAGATCTTCGCCGCGATCGACGCGGCCGTGCCCGAGGGTGCGCTGACGGGCCTGCGCGCCCGCCATCCGGAGCTCGGCCGGCACATGCGCACCAGCGGCGCCGAAGGGCTGATCGCCGGCTGGGACCCGCTCGGCCCCTTTCCGGAGGTCTTCCATTTCGCGTCGTCGGACGGCGGGTGGCTGATGATGGAGCATCTGGTGCTGCGCGCGATGCGGCCCGACAACCGCATCCGCATCGAACCGGTCGCGCTCAACATGCGCGCCACGGCCAGGCAGTTCGGCGGCTCGCGCTCGAACCTGATCCGCATGCTGGAGGCCGGCTACGAGCTCGGCCTGCTCGAGCTGCCGCCGCGCGGCGGCAGCTGCATCCTGCTCTCATCGCGCATGACCTGTGCGTTCCTGGCCTTCATGGCTTCGTTCCTGGGCTATTTCCAGCACCATAGCGGCATTGCCCTGGCCAGGATCACCACCCCGCCCCATCCCGGCTGAGGAACGCCCTCTCCTCCGGTGTCGACTCACGCCCCAGCGCCGCATTCCGGCTGGGAAAACGTCCGAACTTCGCGATCACCTCGGCATGCTTCACGGCGAAATCGAGGATATATGCATCGCCGAGCGCGGCAAACTTCTCCACGCTCAGCTTCTGCATCGCCGGATCCTCGGCATGTTCGAGCGGCAGATAGAGGAACTGGCGCTCCTGCGCCGCCATCGCCTCGTCCCAGCGCATCTCGATCACCTGAAGGGCGAGCTCCAATGCGAGCGGATCGGCCGCATAGGCTTCCGCACTGTCGCGATGGATGTTGCGGCTGAACTGGTCGAGCAGGATGATCGCCGCCAGCAGAGTCTCGGGATAGTCGCGCCAGCCCTCGGCGCCCGAGCCCAGCACCAGATCGCGCAGCGGCCCGAAGCGCGACTTGATCTCCGCATCGAGCTTCGCCGACTTGGCGAAATGCTGCTCGGGCGTGAGCGCGAACCAGAAGCCCAGTATTTCGCGGGCCCTCGCGTGGACATCGCGTGTAGCTGCGCCTAGATCACCGGCCAAATGTCATCCCCTCACGTCATCAGTCTGGGTTGCCGGCTCAACCTCGCGGAGAGCGAGACGATCCGTACTCTGCTGTCCGATCGTGACACGATCGTGATCAACAGTTGCGCGGTCACCAACGAGGCCGTCAAGCAGACCCGCCAGGCGATCCGCCGCGCGCGCCGCGAACGGCCGGGCGCCGAGCTGGTGGTGACCGGCTGCGCGGCGCAGATCGACCCGCGAGCGTTCGCGGCGATGCCCGAGGTGGACCGGGTGATCGGCAATGCCGAGAAGCTGCGGCCCGATGCCTGGCTCTCGCCGGAGCCGGTGGTGGTGCAGGACATCATGGCCGTGCGCGAGACGGCGCCGCATCTCGCCGCCAGCTTCTCCACGCACGCCCGCGCATTCGTGGAGGTACAGAATGGCTGCGACCATCGCTGCACCTTCTGCGCGATCCCATATGGCCGCGGCAACAGCCGCTCGGTACCCGCGGGCGCGGTGATCGACCGCGTCGCCCAACTCGCCGAAAGCCATGCCGAAGTGGTGCTGACCGGCGTGGACCTGACCAGCTATGGCCCCGACCTGCCCGGCGTGCCGAGCCTGGGCCAGCTGGTCGAGCGCATATTGGCGCACGTGCCGAAGCTCCGGCGGCTCCGGCTTTCGTCGCTCGACGGGATCGAAGTGGACGACCGGCTGTTCGCCCTGCTCACCGGGGAGCCGCGCCTGATGCCGCACGTTCATCTCTCGCTCCAGGCGGGGGACGACATGATCCTGAAGCGCATGAAGCGCCGGCACGACCGCGCGCAATCGGTCGCGCTGGCCGAGCGGCTGAGAGCCGCGCGGCCGGAAATCGCGATCGGCGCCGACCTCATCGCCGGCTTCCCGACCGAGAGCGAAGCGATGTTCGAGAACACGCTGGCGCTGATCGCGGAATGCGGCATCGTCCATGCCCATATCTTCCCCTACAGCCCCCGCGCCGGCACCCCGGCCGCGAAGATGCCGCAGGTCGAGCCCGAAATGGTGAAGGCCCGCGCCGCGCGCTTGCGCGCTGCGGCGGCCGGCACGCGGGACGCCTGGCTGCGAAGCCTGGTAGGCAGCACGCAGCAAGTGCTGGTAGAGCGCCCCGGCGACCGGGGCCATGCCGGCAATTTCGCCGAGGTTCGCCTCGCCCCAAGCCAAGTCGGAGAGATTGTGAGCCTTAAGATCGTGGACGTCCGGGACGGGAAGCTGATCGCATGAGCGGCCCCAGCTGGCACGAGCGCCTTCTCGGCGGCTTCCGCAAGACGTCCGACCGGCTGATCGGCAACCTTGCCGGGCTGGGCCTGGCGCGGCTCGACGACGCGACGCTCGACGAGATCGAGGAGGCGCTGATCGCCTCCGACCTTGGCCCGACCACCGCCGCGCGCGTGCGCCAGCGGCTCGCCGAGGGCCAGTTCGAGCGCAACATGGAAGAGCTCGGCATCCGGCTGGTGGTGGCCGAGGAAGTCGCCAAGGTGCTCGAGCCGGTGGCGAAGAAGCTGGAGATCGAGGCCTTTCCCCGCCCGCAGGTGATCCTCGTCATCGGCGTCAACGGCTCGGGCAAGACCACGACGATCGCCAAGCTCGCCAACCTGCTGATGGAGCAGGACTATTCGGTGATGCTCGCCGCCGGTGACACGTTCCGCGCCGCCGCGATCGGCCAGCTGCGGACCTGGGCCGAGCGGATCGGCGTGCCGATCGTCTCCGGCGCAGAGGGCGGCGACGCCGCCGGCATCGTGTTCGAGGCGGTGAAGAAGGCCACGGAGATCGGCACCGACGTGCTGATCGTCGACACCGCCGGGCGCCTGCAGAACAAGCGCGAGCTGATGGACGAGCTGGCCAAGATCCGCCGCGTGCTCGGCCGGCTCAATCCGGCGGCGCCGCACGACGTGGTCCTGGTGCTCGACGCGACCACCGGCCAGAACGCCCTGAACCAGATCGAAGTGTTCCGGGAAGTCGCCGGCGTGACCGGCCTCGTCATGACCAAGCTCGACGGCACCGCGCGCGGCGGCGTGCTCGTCGCGGCGGCGGAGAAATACGGCCTGCCGATCCATGCGATCGGCGTGGGCGAGAAGGTGGACGATCTGCGTCCGTTCAACGCGCAGGAAGTCGCGCGCATCATCGCGGGTGTGGAGGAGCTTACCAATGGCTGAGAAGAAGGCCGCCACGCCCGGCGTGCGGATGCTGATCGACTATGGCCCGCTCGCGGTGTTCTTCCTGGTCAATTCGCTGGCCCAGGGGCCGGTGCTCGCGCGCGTGTTCGCCGCGACCGTGGCCTTCAT
Organism: Sphingomonas sp. CBMAI 2297; assembly: GCF_029870595.1. Classification (GTDB taxonomy): domain Bacteria; phylum Pseudomonadota; class Alphaproteobacteria; order Sphingomonadales; family Sphingomonadaceae; genus Sphingomonas. Next base: position 442,963 of record NZ_JAPDIR010000002.1, on the reverse strand, counting down.
GGTCGCGATGGCCGCGGCGATCGCGCTGAGCTGGTGGAAGACTCGCCACGTATCGCCGATGCTGTGGATCACCGCGGCCTTCGTGCTGCTGTTCGGCGGCCTGACGCTCTATTTCCACGACCAGACCTTCATCCAGATCAAGCCGACGATCATCTATGCGATGTTCGCGATCGTGCTCGGCTATGGCGTGATCGCCGACAAGCCGCTGCTCCAGATGCTGCTCGAACAGGCCTATCCGGGCCTCTCGGCCAAGGGCTGGCGGCTGCTGACGATCAACTGGGCGCTGTTCTTCGTCGCCGCCGCGGTGGCCAACGAAGTGGTTCGCCAGCTCGTCACTTGGGACCAGTGGGTGCTCTTCAAGACCTGGGTGATGATCCCGGTCACGCTGGTGTTCGCGATGCTCAACATCCCGCTGCTGCTCAAGCATGGGCTGCAGCTGGAGAAGCCCGAGGACGCGCCCGTCCCGCCCCAGGAGTGAGCGGGCGCGGTGTCGCAGGCGCGCTATCGCACGGTCCGCGCGGCCAATTGGCTGCGCCGGCAGATCCGTTCCAACGCCCTGTGGTTCCTGGCGCTGGCGCTGCTCGTCGGGCTCGGCGCCGGCCTGTGCGCGATCGCGCTCGGCCAGATCGCACGGGGTACCCAACGGCTGCTGTTCGGGCTGGCACAGGGCGAGCATTTGAGCGCCGCGGAGGCGATCGCGCCCTGGCGGCTGATCGCCCTGCCCATCGGCGGCGCGCTGCTCGGCCTGGCCCTGTGGTGCCTGCGCCGGCGCCAGGCGGTCGACATTGTCGAGGCCAATGCGCTGCACGGCGGCCGCATCCCCGCGCGCGACACGGCCATGGTGGTCGGCACCACCCTGCTCTCCAACGGCTTCGGCGCCTCGGTGGGGCTCGAGGCGGCCTATGCCCAGGCCGGCGGCGGCCTGGCATCGCTGCTCGGGCAGCGGATCAAGCTCCGGCGGAGCGACCTGCGCACCTTGATGGCCGCCGGCGCGGGCGCGGCGGTCAGCGCCGCATTCGGTGCCCCGCTCGCAGGCGCCTTCTACGCCTTCGAAGTGGTGCTCGGCGCCTATAGCACCGCCACCGTCGCCCCGGTGATGCTCGCCGCGCTCGCCGCCGCGGTGCTGGCCCGCGCGATGGGCATGACGCCCTATGTGATCGCGGCCGGCGGCATGCACCCGATCGGCACCGCCGATTATATGCTCTACGCGATCCTCGGCTTGCTCTGCGCGGGGATCGGCATCGCCTTGATGCGGCTGGTCTCGCTGGTCGAGCGCGCCGTGCATCGCTCGCCCTTGCCCGCGCACTGGGCGCCGCTGGCCGGCGGGCTGCTGCTGGTGCCGCTCGGCCTGCTCTCGCACCAGACGCTTTCGGGCGGCCATGGCGCGCTCAATCTCAACCTGATGGCGGAAGTCACCATCGCCGGGCTGGCGCTGACCATCCTGCTCAAGATGCTCGCCTCGGCGGTGTCGCTCGGCTTCGGCTTTCGCGGCGGCCTGTTCTTCGCCTCGCTGTTCCTCGGCTCGCTGGTCGGGCGGCTCTACCAGGTGGTGCTGGCGCAGATCCCCGGACTCCACGTCCTCGCCCCCGACGACGCCACCGTGGTCGGCATGGCCGCGCTCGCCGTGGCGGTGGTCGGCGGCCCGCTCACCATGTCGCTGCTGGTGCTGGAAGTGACGCACGACTTCAACATCACCGGCGTCGCCGTCGCTGCCACCCTGATCTCCTCCACCGTGGCGCGCGAGACCTTCGGCTACAGCTTCTCCACCTGGCGGCTGCATCTGCGGGGAGAGACGCTGCGCAGCGGCCGCGACGTCGGCTGGATGCGCGCGCTCACCGCCGGGCAGATGATGCGCCGCGACGTGCCCCAGCTCGCCGCCGACGCCAGCGTCTCGGCGTTCCGGGAACGCTTTCCGCTGGGATCGACCACGCGCGTCGTGCTGCTCGACGGGAAGGGCCATTATGCCGGCATCGTCGAGACGGCCGCAGCCTGGTCGCCCGATGTCGAGCCGGTGGCGGAGATCGGCACGCTGGGGAAACTGTCCCAGGCCAGGCTCGTACCCGAGCTGGGGATCGGGGAGGTGCTGGAAATGTTCGATCGCGTCGCCGCGGACGATCTGGCGGTGGTCACCCCCGATGGCCGGGTCCTCGGCCTGATCACCGAGCGGCATGCCCGCCGCCGCTATGCAGAAGAGCTGGAGCGCTCGCAGCGGGAGCTGTACGGCGAGACTTGAGGCGCTTCACTCTCTATCCGTCATCCCCGCCTTCGCGGGGATGACGAAGAAGGGCGGACGGACTAATTCCGAGCGCCGGTCCGCTTGGCGATCACGTCGTTGCGCAGCGCCTCGCGCCGGGCGAACAGTTCGGCTTCCTCGGCGGGGCTCAGCCCGCCGGCGGCGTAGCGCGCTTCCAGCGTGTCGATCTGAAAGGCCTCGCGCTTGAGCTGCTTCGCCTGGCGACGAGTCAACTGCCCGCTGTCGCGGCCGTCCCGGATGTCGCTGCGGATCCTCGCCGTCTCGGCGGCGCTCCGGTCATGGCCCATCGAGCTGCCCGAGGCCCCCTGCATGGTCGGCCCGCCCCAGATCTGGGCGGAAGCCGGCGCGGCGGCGATGAGCAGGGGTATCGGGATCAGATAGCGGCGCATCACGACTTTCCCCAAAGCAGTGTTGGCGGGAGGGTCGGGCTCGGTGGTTGAAGGGGCGCTGAATGCGAGCCTCAGGCCAGTCGCGCTGCCAGCCTCGACAGCAGATCATCAAGCGCGTTGACCGGGCAACCTATGGCGAAACAGTCGATGGACGGTTCGAGCGTAAAACCTGGCCGTTCTGAAAGCCCCAATTCCGTGAAGAGCAGCCCCTCTCCCGAGCCATCCGGAGCATTGGATATGAATACCGCGCAGCGATCCTCGTCATTACTGAAACTGACCAGCACCTTAGCACGGCCACAGGACCAATGCTGTCGGCGACCAAAAATCTGCCCTGCAGGCTGTTCTCTATCGAGATTGAGCATGGATAACGGATACTACCTCACGGTAGGTGACGGCAAGAACAGTGCGCGGAACGGAAAAGGGGCGCCCGATCGCTCGGACGCCCCTTCCCTAAATCGATGTTCGCGAAGGATCAGCTGTCCTGATCCGCGCGGCTCACGCCGGCGCCGTCGAGGTTCTGCGACACGAAGTCCCAGTTGATGATGTTCGCGGTGATCGTCTCGAGATACTTCGGACGCAGGTTGCGATAGTCGATGTAATAGGCGTGCTCCCACACGTCGATCGTGAGCAGCGGCTTCATACCCTCATAGACCACCGGCGTGTCGGCGTCGTGCAGCGAGGTGACCTTGAGCGCGTCGCCGTCGAGCACCAGCCAGCCCCAGCCGTTCGAGAAATGGTTGGTCGATTCCGCGATCAGCTTCTTCACCAGCTCGTCGGTCGAGCCATATTGCGCATCGATCAGCTCGGCGAGCTTGCCGCTCGGCGCGGTCTTCTCGCCGGTCAGGCCCTGCCAGAAGAAGCTGTGGTTCCAGATCTGCGCGGAGTTGTTGAACAGGCCCTTGTCGCCCGTAGCCTTGGCATGCGCGATCACTTCGCTGAGCTTGCGGCCCTCCAGGCCCTTCTCCGCGATGAAGCCGTTGGTCTTGTCGACATAGGCCTTGTGATGCTTGCCGTGATGGAACTCGAGCGTCTCCGCCGACATGTGCGGCGCCAGCGCGTCCTTGTCGAACGGAAGCGGGGGAAGTTCGAAAGCCATGCGGGTCTCTCCAGGTCACCAGGGGGTTCACCCGGCCAACGAACCGCCGGGCGATGCGGTCCCTCCCCTAGCGCGCAAAATTCGCCGCTGTCGCGGAAAAATCGTTGCGTCGCGCAAATGAAAATTCCGATCGCGGGCGATTGGCGGAATTACTGTTGCAAACGCTAATCATTAGCTTGATTTTGCTGGACTTGTTTCCTCCGACGAGCCGCCGCGCCGAACCCCGTCATCCCGGCACAGGCGGGGATGACGAGAAGGCAAAACAGGGATGAGGAACGGGCTGCGCGAGAGAGCCGTCAGCCCCCCACCTGGAGCAGTTCGTGCCGCTTCAGCGCGTGCCGAAGCTGGTCATAGGTCAGCCCCAGCGCCTCCGCCGTGGCACGCTGGTTGAAGCGGTGGTCGGCGAGCGCCCGCTGCAGCAGCTCCTTCTCGAAGCGCGCTACCCGGCCCTTGAAGTCGGCCGCCCCCGCGACGATCGCGGGCTGTTCCTCGAGCACGATCGGCGCGGGGCCGGCCGGCGCGGGCGCCGGTGCGGACGAGGCGCTGCCCTGCATCGGGCGCATGCGCCAGGGCGACTGGAAGGGGTCGATCTCGATCGCGTCGATCGGCCCGTCCTGCTCCCAGCGATAGACCGCGCGCTCGACGACGTTGCGCAGCTCGCGGACATTGCCCGGCCAGTCATAGTGGGTGAGGATGTCGAGCGCATGCGGGCCCCAGCCCGGCCAGTCCACCCAGCCGATCTCGGACGCCATGCGCCGGCCATAGAATTCCGCCAGCACCTCGACATCGCCGCCGCGATGCCGGAGCGGCGGCAGCGTCACCACTTCGAAGCTCAGCCGGTCGAGCAGGTCGGCGCGGAAGCTGCCCTTTTCCACCCGCTCGGGCAGATGCTCGTTGGTCGCCGCGACGATGCGGACATCGACCTGCACCGGCCGCGACGAGCCGATCCGCGTGATCTCGCCATATTCCACCGCGCGCAGCAGTCTTTCCTGCGCGCCCATCGACAGCGTGCCGAGCTCGTCCAGGAACAGCGTGCCGCGATGCGCCTCCTCGAACCGCCCCACCCGCGCCTTGGTCGCACCCGTGAAGGCCCCCGCCTCATGGCCGAACAGCTCGGCCTCGATCAGGGTCTCCGGCAGCGCCGCGCAGTTCATCGTGACCAGCGGCTGGTCCCAGCGCGGGGACAGGCGGTGGAGGCGCTCGGCGACCAGTTCCTTGCCGGTGCCGCGCTCGCCGATCACCAGCACCGGGCGATCGAGCGCCGCGGCCCGGCTGGCGCGTTCCAGCGCGTCGAGAAATGCCGAGGACTGGCCGATGACCTGGGTTATGCGCTCCATGCCAAATCCTTGGTGTATTTTCCCAACACTTGGCAAGTGCAATCCCGCACCTGAACGCCGAATGAATGGCAAAAATGGCGGATTTCTGCGGTTTTCACAAATTGGCACGCCCCCTGCAATGCTTGGGGCAAGCCCGCTGACGGGCCTGGAAAAACGCCAAGGTTCAAGGAACAGGAACATGACCGCCAACGCCGCCTACTACCGCAACGCCTTCTTCTCGGTGGCTCTTTCGGTAGCCGCCAGCCTGGTCATCATGGCCGGCACGGTCGGCCCGGTGATGGCCTGAACGAAACGACAAGGGTCTCCCGCTCGCAGCCCCTCGCGAGCGGAAACCTGACGGGAGGGGTCACCCCCTAGGCCCCTCCCGGCAGGAAACAGAAACGAAGGAGTAACGACGAAATGGGTATCTTCTCGCGAACCCGTGACATCATCGCCGCCAACGTCACCGATCTGCTCGACAAGGCGGAGGATCCGGCGAAGATGGTCCGCATGATCATCCTCGAGATGGAGGAAACCCTGGTCGAGGTCCGCGCTTCCGCGGCCCGCACCATCGCGGACCAGAAGGAGATGCGCCGCCACATCGCCAAGCTCGAGAAGCTCCAGGAGAGCTGGACCGAGAAGGCGGAGCTGGCGCTCTCGAAGGGCCGCGAGGATCTGGCCAAGGCCGCGCTGGTCGAGAAGCAGAAGGCCGCCGACATGTGCGAGCAGCTTTCGGAGGAGATCTCGGTGCTCGACGAGGCGCTGCGCGCTTCGGAGGAGGACATCAACAAGCTCCAGACCAAGCTGCGCGAGGCTCGCGCCCGCCAGAACTCGATCGTCACTCGCATGGAGAGCGCCAACAACCGGGTGCGCCTGCGCGAGATGACCAATGGCAGCCGCATGCAGGACGCCTTCTCGCGCTTCGACGTGCTCGAGCGTCGGGTCGATCTGGCCGAGGGCCGCGCCGATGCCGCCGGGCTGGGCGCCGCGCCGAAGACCCTCGACGAGGAAATCGCCGAACTCCGCTCGTCGGAAAAGGTGGATGCCGAGCTCGAAGCCCTGAAGAAGCGCCTCGGCAAGGGAGAATAAGCGATGGAAGACGTCTTCCTTCCCATCGTCATCGTCGGGATGCTCTTCATCGGCCTCCCCTGGGTGATCATGCACTACATCACCAAGTGGAAGCAGTCGGGCACGATCACCAACGAGGACGAGAAGCTGCTGGACGAGCTGCACTACACTGCCCGTCAGCTCGAGGAGCGCCTGCTCACGATCGAGCGGATCATCGCCGCCGACAACCCCGATTTCCGCCCTGTCCGCGACGTTCGCTCCGAACAGAGCCCCTATGATATTTCCCGGAGGAACTGAGATGTCGAGCCGCACCAGATTCTATCTCGACAAGGCCAATGGCAAGTGGCTGGGCGTCTGTTCGGGCCTGGCGGACTATACGGGCATCGACGTGCTCTGGCTTCGCCTCGGCATGGTCCTGGTCACCTTCAGCACCTTCCCGATGGGCCTGGTCGCCTATCTGCTGATCGCCTGGCTGGCCCCGGCCAAGCCCAACGGCCTCTACCAGGGCCCCGAGGAAGCCAAGTTCTGGCAGGGCGTGCGCAGCAACCCGAGCCGCTCGACCGCCGAGGTCCGCTCGAAGTTCCGCGACATCGACCGCCGCCTGGCCGATATCGAGATGTACTATACGAGCCGCAACACCCGGCTCGCCGATGAGATCGACAGCCTGCGCTGAGCCAATCGCCAGGTAAGTCAACAGGGAGGAAGAGATGAGGGAGTTGAGTTGGCTGGTACCGGTGCTGATCGTCGCTGCGGTGATGGCATCCCGGGCCTTCCAGACCTGGGTCCGCGCCAAGCACGGCTACCCGATCGAGGATGAGGATGGCCGCCGCGGCCGCCGCAGCTTCCGGGGCCAGGCCGGAGACCTGGAGGCAGACCGCAAGATCGCGCTGCTCGCCTCGGAGAATGAGCGGCTGACCGGCCAGATCAGCCGGCTGGAGGAGCGGATCGCGGTACTGGAGCGGATCGCCACCGATCCCGCCGAGCGCGTGGCCCGCGAAATCGACAGCCTGCGCTGAGCGACGGCCCAAGGAGAGAGAAAAGATGGAAAAGGTTCAACTCTTCACCGCCTTCGCCCCGGCGATCACCATCGTGGGCATCGCGGGGATCCTCGGCTGGGTGCTCACCACCTGGATGCGCGTGAAGCATGGCTATCCCCTCGACGGTTCGTGGGGCCAGGCGATCTACCCGCAGAACAGCGACGAGGCGATGGAGCGGATCAAGCTCCTGAGCCAGGAGAATGCCCAGCTCCGCGCCGAACTGGGCGCGGTCAAGGACCGGCTCGCCAATGTCGAGCGGATCGTGACCGACGGCGCCCATATGCTCGACCGCGAGATCGAGCAGCTGCGCGGCCCGCATAACTGAGGAGGTACCGATGTCGATCAGTCCCCTGCTCATCCCGATCCTGGGCATCTCCTGCGGCCTGCTGGCGATCCTGGGTGGCGTGTTCATCAAGCCCTGGATCGCGCTGCAGCAGCGCAAGCTGGAGCTCGAGGCGCAGATGGTCGCCGAAAAGGCCGCCCAATATGCGGCGCAGACCGAACGGCTCGAACAGCGCGTCCGGGTGCTGGAGCGGATCGTGACCGACAAGGGCATCGACCTCTCCGACGAAATCGAGAAGCTGCGGGATGTCCCGCCGCTGAACTGAGAGTTCCCACGCGGCGCACCGCGCGCCGCCAGTAAGAGGAAAGTCCGACATGATTGCCATCATAGTGTTCGCAGTGCTGACGGCACTGTGCGGGGGAGCTATTGTCCTCGCCGAGAAGCGGGATCGCCCCGTCCGCCGCGCCGAGCGGCTCGCCCGGGCCACCCAGCAGAACTGATCCAGCGTAGCGCGTCTGAAGGAGTAGTGGAATGAACCCGTTCGAGATGGTTTTCGCGATTGTCGTGATCGTCACGATCGGCAGCGTCATCAAGGCGCGCTACGGCATCCGCAAGGACAGGGACGGCAACGAGCTCCCTCACGGCAGCCCCGTCGCGGATGGCGTCGCCACCGCCGAGAATGCCCGGCTCCGCGACGAGATCCGGGCTCTCAAGGAGCGCGTCCAGGTCCTCGAGCGCGTGATCACCGACACCGAAGGCAGCCTTCGTCTCGACCGCGAGATCGAATCGCTGCGCGACAAGAACTGAATGCGTCAGACCAACGGAGGCATGACGTGACCCAGGATCCGACTATCTATCTCACGCTCGCCCTTTCCGGCCTGGCCGGGCTGGGCATGATCATCGCGGCGGGCCTTTCGGGCTGGCGCGGCTGGCTGGCCCTAAAGCAGCAGGAGCTCGATGCCCATCATGCGCCGGAAACGGTGCCCGCGATGCCCACCGCGGCCTCGCGGATCGAGATCGCCGATCTCAAGGAGCGCATCCGCAAGCTCGAAGCGATCGCGGCCGGGGTGGACCTCTGAGGTTCACCCGGCTAGCGGCGGGGCATGACCAGCCTCGACGACTTGGCAGAAGAATATGCGTTCCTCGAAGCCGATGACCGCTATCGCCTGCTGATCGATCTGGGCCGCGGGCTGGAAGCAATGCCCGACGTGCTCAAGACCCACGCCACCCTGGTCCGCGGCTGTTCCGCCGCGGTCTGGGTCTACCCCACCCGGCGCGACGATGGCCGGCTCCATTTCCTCGCCGATTCGAACGCGGCGATCACCAAGGGCATCATCGCGCTGGTGCTGCTCGCGGTACAGGACCAGGCCCCGGCCGAGATATTGGCGACCGATATCGAAGCCGCGCTCGCGCCGTTCGATCTGAAGAACCAGCTGAGCTCCAACCGGACCCAGGGCATCCCCAACATGATCGCCCTGGTGCGCGAGACGGCGGAGCGATACGCGGCGTGAAACCCCCTTCCTGGAAGGGAGGGGAATGCCAATGCTCAGTCCCGCCCCAGCCCCAGTTCCCCGGCCACCAGGTCCAGATCCGTGCCCTTCGGCACGAGCAGCCATTCCCTCGGCCCGCCGGCATCGACCACCGTCACAGCGCCGCGCGGGCAGACGCCCATGCACTTCACCTCGACGATCCCCGCCTCGGCCTTGCGGCCCTTCTTCAGGCCTAGATGCCTGCGCAGCGCCTTGGCGAGCGGCGTGCGCCCCTTGGGCCCGAAGCCGCCTTTCAGCTTCTTCGAGCATTTCGCGCAGACCAGGATCGTTTGCCCCCAGTTGGCGGAAACGCGGTGTTTCAATCGCCCTTCCACGTCCGTCGTTCCTCGGCCGCCTTGAGCACGTCATAGGCCGCCTGGATCGCCTGGAAGCGCTGGGCCGCCTCGGCATCGCCCGGCTTCACATCGGGGTGATTCACCTTGGCGAGCCGGCGCCAGGCACCACGCACCGCTTCGAAATCGGCATCGACCTCGAGCTCGAGCACCTCGAGCGCGCGCATCTCGTCGCGCGAGCGGCTGCCGTCGCCCGGGCCCGCCCAGCCATTATATTTCGCCTCGGCGAAGCCCGACGCGTCGCGCCGTTCGTCCGCCTCGCGCTTGGCCGCCTCCTCCGCGGTCAGGCCAGCGAAGTAATCCCAGTTGCGGTTATACTCGGCGGCGTGCGCCTCGCAGAAATACCAGCGCTCACGGCTGTTCGGCGATTTGGGGGCGGGCCGATCGCCCGGCTGGTCGCAGCCATGGCGATCGCACATGCGCACCTGCACGGCCTCCCGCTCGGCGCCGTACGCGCGCCAGCGCGGAAACCCCCAGTCGGTCGAGCGTGTCGATCTTGCCATGCCGCCCAGATAGCCCCTCGTTCGGTCGGCGCAAGCGCGATGGCGCTCCGCAAGATGAAATGCCAGAGGGTCTATAAGCCGGGTTCTGTCCTCGCCTGACGGCGATGTGCGACCATTCCTCTAGGCGACGGATCGCTCCGCCGCTCCAGCAACCAACCCGGGCGACGGGCCGGAACCAGGCCCATGCGCCGCCCCTATTCGGTCTTGCTCCCGGTGGGGTTTGCCGTGCCGCTTCCGTTACCGGTCGCGCGGTGCGCTCTTGCCGCACCCTTTCACCCTTGCCGCTCCCGAAGGAGGTAGGCGGTCTGCTCTCTGTGGCACTTTCCCTGGGGTCGCCCCCGCCGGGCATTACCCGGCACCGTGTTTCCGTGGAGCCCGGACTTTCCTCGCGTGCTTGCGCACCCGCGGCCGCCCGACCCTCTGGCGAGGACCGCTCTAGCGAAGCCGCCCGCGACTGCAAGGGCTCAGGATGTTTTACCCGGTTCGGCGGCGCGCAGCACGGCGGTGCCCCAGGCCATCACCTCGACTCGCCAGGTAACGTTCAGGCCCGATGCCAGCGCGATCTTGCGATAGTCCGATCCCAGGCCGGTCACGCCGTCGGCGCCGCGCACCCGCGCGATCCGCTGCACGGCCTCGGTAGCCTCGCTCACCGTAGGGATGTTGACGGAAGCGGGCACGTCGCCGCGCGCGTCGGCGCGGGCAACGCCGGAGAGATAGGCCTGGACCGGGCCCAGGGAAGTAAAGCCGATATTGCTGCTCAAGGCGTGACCACCTCCGCCTTCCTATAGATCATCCTATACTTGCAATAGCCTGCATGGATATGGTGCACGCCTGCGTAACTAATCGTCGCCCTGGGGCTTGGGCAGGAGCAGCGCGAGCAGCAGGCAGCGGCATTCCATGTCGATCTCGCCATCGATCATCTCGGGCCGGAAACGGCGCTGAAAGGCGACAACCGCGGCCTGCTCGTCGGTGACGTCATAGCCGAAACGCTCGAGCGCCATGATGAAGCCGGCATCGGGCCAGCCCGGATCCATCAGGTTCTTCGTGGGGCGCGGCAGCGCCAGGCGCAGGCGGGCGAGCGCGTGCCAGTTGAACAGTTCGCCCGGATCCTGCTTGCGCGCCGGCGCCACGTCCGAATGGCCGACGACGTTGCCGCGGGTGATGCCGTAGCGCGCCTTGACCTCGGCGACGAGCGGGATCAGCGCCCCCATCTGCTCGGCCGGGAACGGGCGATAGCCATGCTCATGGCCGGGATTGACGATCTCGATGCCGACCGAGGCGGAATTCACGTCGGTGATCCCGCGCCAGTGCGAGCGGCCGGCATGCCAGGCGCGCTTCTCCTCGGGCACCAGCCGGTGGATCGTGCCGTCCTCGTCGACCAGATAATGGGCGGAGACCTTCGCCGCGGGATCGCGCAGCCGGTCGAGCGCCGCGGCGGCGCTCTCCATGCCGGTATAGTGCAGCACGATCATCGTGACGGGCAGCGCCCGCGCATCGAAATTGGGCGAAGGCGCGTCGAGAAAGGCCAGGCCGTTGTGCATCGTGCACGACGCTAGCCGCGCAGGGCCGCCGCGATCAACCCGCCGCGCGCAGCGTCCCCGGCGTGTCGACCGGGCGATAGAAGCCGCGATAGCGCTCGCAGGGCACGAAATGATCGGTCTGGCCGATCACCGTCTCCCCGGCCCCCAGCGCCAGCAGCCCGCCGGGCCGCATCGCCGAAGCCAGGCTGTCGAACACCTTGCGGCGCACCGCGAGCGAGAAATAGAGCATCACGTTGCGGCACAGGATGATGTCGAACATGCCCGCCGGAGCAGGATCGAGGGTCAGATTGTGCTGGCGGAACTGGAGCTTGCGCACCAGCTCGGGCTTGGCGGCCCAATCGGCGCCCACCGTGTCGAACCAGGCCATCATCCGGCGCACGGGCAGGCCGCGCTGGATCTCGAACTGCGAGAAGCGCCCGCTCCGCGCCCGTGCCAGCGCCGCGGGCGAGACGTCGGTCGCCACGATCTCGGGGTCGGGCAGGCCGCGCTCGGAGAAGAGCATGGCGAGGCTCAGCGGCTCCTGCCCCGTCGAGCAGCCGGCGGACCAGATGCGCAGGCGGCGGCTGCCCGCCTCGGCCTGCATCGCCTCCGCCGCGTCCACGATCATGTCGAGCACGGCGGCGTCGCGGAAGAAGCTGGTCTCCTGGTTGAGCAGCGCGTCGACCACCAGGTCCGCCAGCTCCCCGGTGCGCGCCGCGATCAGTTGGGCCACCAGCTCGTCGAGGCTGGCCAGCCCGCGCGCGCGCAGGATCGGCTTCAGCGCCGTCTCGATCCGCCAGGTGCGGTTCGCCGCGATCTGCTGGCCGGCCCGCTGCTCGAGCAGCGCCGCGATCATGTTCATCGCGCCGGCCGAGGCGATCGGCGTGGAGCCCGGGATCATGCTCCGCCTCCGCCGCGGGCGATCAGCCGCCCGATCTCGTCCGGGGGCAAGATCGCGCTCGCCCGCCCGGCATTGGCGACCGCGCCGGGCATGCCCCACACCACCGAGCTGGCGCGATCCTGCGCCAGCACGCGCGCACCGGCATCGCACAGGTCCCTGGCGCCCTCGCAGCCGTCGCGGCCCATGCCGCTCAGCACCACGCCCAGCGCGCGGCCGCCGAACACTTCGGCGACGCTCTCGAACATGGGATCGACCGAGGGCATGCAGCCGCTCGGCGCCTTCTCATGAGTCAGGCGGATCGCCGCGCCGTCGGAAGTGCGGACCACGCGCATATGAGCGTCGCCGGGGGCGACGATGATCCGGCCGGGCCGGATGCGCATCCGGTCGGCCGCGACTTCGCAGGGCCGGCCGCCGAGCACGGCGAGCTGGGTGGCGAAATAGCTCATGAACGAGACCGGCAGGTGCTGGGTCACCAGGATCGGCACCTGGAAGCTCGCCGGGATCGCGCGCAGCAGCTGGCTGAGCGCATGGATGCCGCCCGTCGACGCGCCAATCGCGACGAGGTCGAAGCCCTCGGGCGCCTGGACGGGGAACTGATAGTGCGGATGCGGCGCCGCCGGCTCGGGCTGCGCATGGGCATGGGCCTGGGCCTCGAGCAGGCGCGAGAGCCGCTCCTCCAGCACTTCGGCGAAGCGGCCGCCGAACGCGCCGATGCCGGGCTTCACCAGCGTGTCCGCCGCCCCCAGCGCCAGCGCCTGCACGGTCACCGCCGCGCCCTGCTCGGCCGCCGAGGACACGATCAGCACCTTGGCGCCGCGCCCCGCCGCGATCACATCGGGCAGCGCGGTGATGCCGTCGATTCCCGGCATCTCGATATCGAGCAGGATGATGTCGACGCTGTGCGTCTTGAGATAGTCGAGCGCCGCGCGCACGTCGCTATAGGCGGCGGCGACGCGGAAACGGCGCGTCCCCTCCACCATTCGCCCCAGCACCGACCGCGCGACGACCGAATCGTCGACGATCAGCACCTGCGCCGGCCCGGCGGGAGTGCCGCCATATCCGGTGTCCGCAAGAGATGCCTGCGCCACTTGTGGCTCCCTCATGCGCCGCTCAGGCGACGCCGACGATCTGCAGCTTGCTTTCCAGCGTCTCGCGGTCGAACGGCTTCATGACATATTCGTCGGCGCCCGCCTCGATGGCGGCGCGGATATAGGCCATGCCGTTCTCGGTGGTGCAGAACACCACCTTTGGGCGCTGCGGCAGCCCCGAATCCTTCAGCGCGCGCAGGAAGTCCATGCCGCTCATCACGGGCATGTTCCAGTCGAGCAGGATCACATCCGGCGGCGTCTGCAGGCAGGAGTCGAGCGCCTCGCGGCCGTCACCGGCCTCGCGCACTTCGAAGTCGAGCGTTTCCAGGATATGCCGGGCGACCTTCCGGATCACCTTGGAATCGTCGACGACCAGACAAGTCTTCATTTTCCCCTGTTCCCCGCTTTCAGCGCTCTAGGTGGAGTGGACAGTGCACGAAAGGCGTAAGCGCCACGTTAATCGCGAGATTAATTCGGTCCGGCATGGCCGGGGACGAGGCTGGCGAGGTCGATCGCGAGGATCGGCTCGCCGTCGCGCTCCACGATTCCCCGCCCCGCCCCGCGCCAGGCAGGGTCGAGCGTGACGCCATGCGCGAGCGGCAGCAGCTCGAACGGCGCGACATCGTCGAGCGCGTCGACCAGCATCGCATAGTGATGCCCCTCGACATGGGTGATCACCGCGCGGCGCGCCGGGCTGCCGCCCGCCATGCCGAGCGCCGACTGGGTATCGACCACCGTCACCACGCGGCTGCGCAGCGCGGCAAGCCCGCGGACATGCGCCGAGGCGCGCGGCACCGCCGTCACCTCGCCGATATCGACCACCGATTCCACCTGCTCGGAATCGATCGCCACGGCGCGCCCGGCGATCTGGGCGATGAGATAGAGATGCGACATCAGCGACCTGCCTTGCCGGAAACCCGGGCTTCGAGCGCGGAAAGCAATCCCGCACGATCATATCTGTAGACGCTGTCGTCGCCCGAGCCGCCGGCCGCGCGCTTCTTTCGCAGCCGCACGACCGGCGCGGGCCCACCCGAAGCGCCCTGATCCTCCTCGGTGGAAAGCACCACGGCCGGCGTCTCGCCCGGCGCCAGACGCAGCGCGACGCGGTAGCCCGATGCCTCCAGCAGCGGTTTGACGAACGACGCCATCCAGCCATCGTCGTCGCCCGCGATCAGGCAGAGCGGCGGGCTGTCCTCCACTTCGCGCTCGGCATGCTCGTCGAAGATCCACAGCATGTCGACCAGCTCGATCTGCTCGCCGTCCACCAGCACCACGCCAGCGATCGGCCCCGGCTCGCGGGCCGGCGCGATCTCCTCGGGCAGCATCACGATGTCGGCGGCTTCCTCGATCGCATAGCTGACTTCGTTGGTGCCGTCCTTCAGGCGCAGCACGTTGATCCGCTCCACCCCGTCCAGGTCGCCATGCGCGGCGAGCGGCAGGATGCGGTCGTCGATCGTCACGCGGAAGCGGCCCGCGGCGAAGCGGACATTGCCGGCATCGACCTGCTCCACCCGGTCGACCGCCGCCAGCGGCACCGCGCGGCGCACGCCGTCCAGGTCGCGGAACAGCAGCGCGGGCAGGCCCGGCGCGATTTCGGCTTCCTCTTCCTCCTCGAAGATCTGCTGGCCGTCGCGGCTGAAATCCAGGCTCGCGGCCTTGGCCATGCCGGCGCAGTCGAGCAGCAGCATCGGCAGGCCCGAATCCGGCAGCGTCTGGCCGGCATAGAGGCCGGTCGACATCACCGCGGGCGAGGCCGGCTTGATCACCAGTTCCTCATTGTCGAGCACCGTGTCGACCGCGAGCGCATAGCTGCCCTCGCTCACGCTGACGATGGCAAGCATCTGGCAGCCCTCGTCGCGCGCCACGGCGGCGGGCAGGCCCAGCATGTCGGCAAGGTGGATCAGCGGCATGCGGCGTTCGCGCACTGTCGCGACCGGGGAGCCGCCGACCAGATCGATGCGGATCGCCTCGCCGCGCTCGGTCACGATCTCCTCGATCGACTGGCGCGGAATCGCGAAGCGCTGGCCATCCACTCCCACCACGATCGTCGAGATGATCGAGAGCGTCAGCGGCACATGGATGGCGATGCGCAGGCCCTTGCCCGGCGTGCTGTCGAGCTCGACGCGGCCACCGATCTGCTCGATCGCGGCGCGCACCACGTCCATGCCCACGCCGCGGCCCGAAATCTCGGTCACCACGTCCCTGGACGAAAGGCCCGGCTCGAACACCAGGTCGAGCTTGGCGCGCGCCGAAAGGCCGCGCAGCTTGGCCTCGTCGCGGCCATTGGCGGCGAGCTTCTGGATCAGCCGCTCGGTATCGATGCCGCGGCCGTCGTCCGCGATCTCGATGATGATCTGATTGCCCGACTGGCGCGCGGAGACCGACAGCCGGCCATTCTCGCGCTTGCCGCCGGCGCGGCGCTCGGCCGGCGTCTCGATGCCATGGTCGATCGAGTTGCGGATGATGTGGACCAGCGGATCGCGCATCACCTCGATCATCTCGCGGTCGAGCTCGACGTCCGAGCCGTCAACCTGGAGCATCACCGACTTGCCCAGCCCCGCCGCCGTGTCGCGCACCATGCGCGGCAGCGCGGAGAAGAGCGCGTCGATCTTCTGCATGCGGGTGCGCGTCACCGTGTCGCGCATCTCGCCCACGGTGAGCGACAGGCGCTCGAGCGCGGCCTCGATGGCGGGATCGATCTCGCCGTTCCGCAGCCGGCGCGCCAGCTCGTTGCGGGCGAGCACCATGTCCGACATGCCGGACATCATCCGATCGAGCAGGTCGACGTTGAGGCGCACGCTGCGCGAGGGCGCGCGGCTCACGATCGGGCCGGCATGGGCGATTTCCCCGGCGCCCTCGGCCAGCGCGGCGACCAGCAGGTCGTCGCCGCTGTCGTCCAGGCTGGTGCCCGATTCGATCGCTTCCACCAGCTCGCCGATCCGGTCGACCACCGCGAGCACGGCGTTGACCAGCCCGCGATCAGGCGCACGCCGCCCCTCGCGCACCTGCGCCAGCACATCCTCGGCGGCATGGCTGAGCCGGCCGAGGCGCGGCAGGTCGAGAAAGCCGCAGCTTCCCTTCACCGTGTGCACGAAGCGGAAAATGGCATCGAGGCGGGCGCGGTCCGCGGGATGCGCCTCCCATGCGACGATCTCGCCCGAAAGCGCTTCGAGCGTCTCACGCGTCTCGGCGATGAATTCCTGCAGCAGGTCGTCCATGGGGCCCCGGAAAGCAAATTTGCGGGGCGGTTGTGCGGGATGGGTGGTTAAAAGGGCGTTAGTGCTCGGGCAGAACGGGGGTGGAATGGATTCGACAAGTCTGGAATGGCAGGGCGCGGCCGCCAGTCTCGGGATGTGGGCGCTGTTTCTGCTCGGCATGCTCTGGCTGTTGTGGCAGCGGCGCAGTGCGCGACGCGGCCTGAAAGCTACCAAGGACGGTCCGGCAGACGCACCCTATCGCGTCTTCACCCGCACCCATGACGCCGAACTGACCGCGGCCGACATTCCCGGTCGCCTTCGCGAGCTCAGCCCCCTCCAGCCCAGCCACTATGCCAAGGCCGAGCTCTGGGCCGCCCACCGCAACCATCTGCAGCGGTTCGAAGCCGAGCGGACTCCCACAAACGAAATCATCCAGGGACTTCGCGACGCGATCGCCGATCCCGCCGGGCTCGCCGTCTGCTTTCTCATCGACCAGTCGGGCTCGATGAAGGGCGCACCGATCGCGGCTGCGGCAAGCGCCGTGGGTGCGGTTAGCGACGCCCTGGTGGCGCTCGGCGCGACAACCGAGATCCTCGGCTTCTCTACCGCCGGCTGGCAGGGCGGCTTCCCGCGCCAGCAATGGCTTCGTCAGGGCCGTCCCGAACGCCCCGGGCGGCTCTGCGCCCTCGCGCATATTGTCTACAAACGCGCTGACGAGACCGAATGGGCCGCGGATTCCCGCGCCGCCTTTCTGCACCCGGACGTGCTGCGCGAGAATGTCGACGGCGAAGCGCTCGAATGGGCGGAAACGCGCCTCGCCTCCCTGCCTTGTCCTCACAAGCTGTTGATTGTCCTCTCCGACGGCGCGCCGGTCGATGATTCGACGCTGCAGGAGAACGGTCCGAGCTATCTGGTTCGCCACCTGCGCGCGACGATCGCACGCATCGAGCAACGGGACGACCTCCTGCTGGGTGCCGTCGGGATCGAGCATGCGGTGGACGAATGGTACCGGCATTCGCGCGCCGCCAACGTGAACACGCTGACGGGCGCGTTGATCGATCTGGTCGCCACGCTGGGCCGGGTACCCCCTCCGCTCAGTTGATCGCCCGGTCGAGCACCGCCAAGATGTGCGCCAGCGCCGCAAAGGGTCCGGCACGGTGCGAATGCTCGCCCCGCATAGCTGTCAGTGCGCATAGCTCGCATCGAGCAGCGCCGTGCCAAGGTCCCCCAGCTTCTGGTAATCGAAGCTCGCATTGGTGAACACGATCACCGTATGCCCATCGGCGAGCACCCGGCGGGCGAGCATCCGGAAGCCGCCGTTCGAGCCATCTTCCCACGCCGCCTCGCGCTCCCGGCCCCCGATCCGCTCCACACGCACCCGGCCGCCCAGCGCATAACGCTGGTCCGGCATCAGCGTGGTCGTCAGCGCCCGGCGCGAGGCGGGGCTGAGGAGCTTGCCGTCCAGCACTGCGTTCATCAGCGTCATCAGGTCGGGCGCGCTGGTGTAATAGCCGCCCGCCATCGCCATGAAATCGGGCACCGGATTGGGCTTGCGCACCGGCTCGGGATGGAGCCCGGCATAACCCTGCGCCATGCCCTTCACCGCGCCGGAATCGCCGCGATAGACGCCGCTGTCCTTCAGCCCCAGCGGTTTCACCAGCAGCCGGTCGACCAGCGCCGCATAGGATTTGCCGGATACGCGCTCGACGATCGCCTTGGCGATCAGCCAGTTGGAGTGCGAATAGTCCCAGGCGGTGCCGGGCGCGAAGGCCAGGTCGCCGCTGGCATAGCGGCGCACCGCTTCCATCTGGTCCATCTCGATGCCGCGCGTCGCCGGATCCTTGCGCGCCGCCAGGATCTGGTTGGGCACACCGCTCGAATGGCTCATCAGGCGCCGCAACGTAAGCCTGGCGCCGGTGTCGGCGCGATAATCGGGCAGATAGCGGCTGATCGGCGCGTCGAGGTCGAGCTTGCCCTGGTCCACCAGCTTGAGAATCACGATCGAGGCGATCCATTTGGACACCGATCCGGTCTCGAAGCGCGTATTCGGCAGCATCGGCACGCCATTCGCGGCATCGGCCCGGCCGACCCCTTCGACGAAGCCGACATGGCCACCGGTGCCGACCAGCGCGACACCGTTGAAGCCTTTGCTGGCATCCACCAGGTCGTGATAGGATTGCGCCATGCAGGGCGCCGCTCCGCCGAGCGCCAGGATCATCGTCACGATCTTCAAACCATGCATGCGCAGCTCCCTCACCGGCGACGCCGCGAGCATGTCACGCCGATGCACGCCATTCAACTACAACCGTAGTCGAAATTCTCAACCCACCCGGAACGATGCCCCGAACAGGAGCACCTCGGCATCGGGCGGGCTCACCTGGAGCATGCCGCCGCCCTGGGTGACCAGCGCGTGGATCAGATAGGCCGCCGCCGCGCGCGGCGTGATCGGCATGTCGTCCTTGCCGCCGGCCAGCGCGCCGCGCAGCTCGGGGTCGAGCACGATGCGCGGGCCGTCGGCGCGCACCACGATCTCGATCTGGCCGTCGACGATCTCGGCGCCGATATCGAGCTGGCCGCCGCGGATCAGCGCATCGCCGCCGATCAGCGCCAGGTTCATCAGCACCTTGATCGCCTGCTTGGGCAGCACCGGATCCTCGACCATCCAGCCGACATTGACGCGGTGGTTCTCGCCGAACAGCCCCTCGATCGCCGCCTGCGCCTCGCGCGTGTCGACCGTCTCGCCGAAGCCGCCCGCCGCGCCAAAGGCCAGGCGGAAGAACTTCAGCTTGTTGGCGCTCGCCTTGGCGCTTTCGTTGAGCAGCTCCAGGCAGCGGGCGCGCATCTCGGGATCATGCTCGTCGGCGAGCAGCTCCAGCCCGTTGTTGAGCGCGCCCACCGGGCTCAGCAGATCGTGGCAGAGCCGCGAGCAGAGCAGGCTGGCGAAATCGGTCGGGCTGATGTTCAAGATGCTTGCTCCCCCGCAGGTGCAGCCTCTTTGGCGCAGGGCGCGCCATGCTGCAAGCGCGCCTGTACGCGCCATCCCGGCAACGCTACCATTCCCGGAAAACACGGGAGAGACCATGCGATCGGCCCTGCCCCTGCTCGCCGCCCTGCTGCTCGCCGCGCCCCTGCCCGCGCCGGCGCAGGAACGGGCCGCCACCGGCACGGATCTCCGCATCGACAAGGCCCGCATCGATCGCGCGCTGGCCGACATGGTGGCGAGCGGCCGCGCGGCCGGCGTCTCGGCACTGGTGTGGAAGGACGGGCGCGAAGCCTATTTCGGCGGCGCCGGCCTGGCCGATCGCGAAGCGAACCGGCCGATGCGGCGCGACACGCTCGTCCAGATCTATTCGATGACCAAGCCGGTCACCGGGGTCGCGCTGATGCAGCTATGGGAGCAGGGCCGGTTCGGCCTCGACGATCCCCTTTCCCGCTATCTCCCCGAATTCGCGACCATGCTGGTCCAGGACGGCACCGATGCCGCGGGGCGGCCGCTCTGGCGCCCGGCGAGCCGCCCGGTGACGATCCGCGACGTGCTGCGCCACACCGCCGGCTTCGCCTATGGCGACGGGCCGAGCCCGGCGGAGAAGGCCTTTGCCGCCGCCGACCCGCTCGGCCTGGATCATGACCTGGCCGAGTTCGGCCGCCGCCTCGCCCATGTGCCGCTGCTCTTCGATCCCGGCAGCGCATGGCGATACAGCTCGGCGGTGGACGTGCAGGCGCTGCTGGTCGAGCGGCTGTCGGGCCGGAAGTTCGAGGAATATGTCCGCGAGCACGTCCTCGAGCCGCTCGGCATGAAGCAGGCGGGCTGGACCCAGCCGATGGAGCGGCTCGACCGGTTCGCCGCCACCTATGTGCTTGGCGCGGACGGCAAGCTGGTCCGCGAGCCCGACGCCGTGACCCGCGCGCGCAACTTCCCCCGGCCGGCGATGACGATGGGCGGCGCCGGCATCGTCGCGCCGATCGACGACTATATGCGCTTCGCCCGCATGCTGCTGGGCCAGGGGAGCCTGGACGGCGTGCGCGTCCTGCGGCCGTCCACCGTGCGGCTGATGGCGACCGATCAGCTCGATCCGCGCATTGCCGACAGGTCCTGGCTGCCGGGCAAGGGCAATGTCGGCTTCGGCATCGATTTCGCGGTGCGCACCGGCCGGGCGAGGACGCCCGACGAGAATCGCGGCACGGTCGGCGAGTTCTTCTGGGACGGCGCGGCCTCGACGCTATTCTGGGTCGATCCGGCGAACCGGCTCGCCGCAGTGTTCTTCGTCCAGACCAAGCCCTTCCAGGCGACGCTGCACCGCGACTTCCGCCGCGCCGTCTATGGCGACGCCTATCTGGGGCCGGCGGGCGACGAGGCGCCCTAGGACCCTAGACCACTTTCCGCCCGGTGAAGAGCTGGATCAGGCCGATCACGACGGCGATCACCAGGAGGAGGTGAATGATCCCGCCGGCAACGTGGAAGGTGAAGCCCAGCAGCCAGAGGATCAGCAGGACGACGACGATGGTCCAAAGCATCTGCATGCTCTCCATTTAGCGTTCGTCCATCAACGGGTTGCGCCGCCGAAACGTTCCCCGGCGACCTGCGGTTTTTCCGGATTACGCACCCCGCGCCGCTTGCTGCTACAATGCGGGCGGGCAGGCGGTGGCCCGGTACCTGGAACGATCCATGACTAGCAGGGCCGCAAACAGGGAAAACAGCACGATTCCGGACCCGAGCCGGCCCGGTCCCGGCGCGGCGGCCCTGCCGCAATGGATGACCGGGATCGGCTGCATCGTCCTGTCGCTGCCGCTGCTCGGCTGGCTGCTGAACGTGCCGGTGCTGCGGGGCTTCGGCGATCCCCATTATGCCGTCGCCCCGCTCAGCGCGATCAACGGCTGCAGCGTGACCCTGGCGGCGCTCCTCGCGGTCAGCGGCCATGCGCGGCTGGCGCGCCTCGCCGCCACCCCGGCGGCGATACTGCTCAGCCTGATCACCTTCCAGTATCTCACCGGCGCCATCGCCGTGGAGCGCCTGTTCTTCTTCGAGGCGGTGCAGCGCCTGGGCGTGCGCAACGACGGTCTCAGCCCGGGCGGCACAGTGGCGGTGCAGGCGCTGGGCGGGCTCGCCGCGCTCGCCGTTACCGTGGATCGCCGGATCTACCGTGTCATCGGCATCATCCTGGCGAGCGGAACGGTGGCGCTCACCCTGCTGGCGACGACTGCGCTCGTCAGCGAGCCGGGCGGCATCTCGCCCGCCTTTCTCGGGCGCTCGGCGATCTCGAGCGCCCTCGCCCTGCTCCCCGCCGCGGGGCTCATCCTCTACGCGATGGGGCGCGAGCCCAATGAGCGGGGATGGCACCTGCTGGTGCGGCTGGCGCCGGCGGTCATCATCCTGCCCGCCATACCCTCGCTGCTCGGCTTCGCGGCCTATCAGGCGGACCTGCTCGGCTTCGGCGCGGCCCAGTTCGTCGTGCTCGCCGCCAATGTCGTGATCCTGGCGGGCGTGCTGATGCGCGCGATCGGCCATGCCGACGCGCAGCGCCGGGCGCTGGCGATCCGCGAGGCGAAGCTGAGCGCGGTGCTGATGATGGTGCCCGACGCCGTGATCCTGATCGACGAGGAAGGCACGATCCTCGACTTCAGCCCCGCCGCCGAGCGGCTGTGGGGCTATCGCGCCGGGCAGGTCGTCGGCGAGACGGTCACCCTCCTCTCGCCGCCGGCGCATGCGGAGCGCACCCGCCAGGAACTGGCGGACCTGCGCGAGCGCGAGCTGGATCCATGGAATGCCGAGCCGCTCAGCGCCGTCGGGCTGCGCAGCGACGGCTCGCTCTTCCCGCTCGAGGCGCGCGCCGGCCGGGTGCAGGCGGAGGACATGGCGTGCCTGACCATCTTCGTGCGCGACATGTCGGCGCAGTTCGGCGTCGAGGATCAGGTCGCCCAGCTCAACGCCGAGCTCGCCCATCTCGCGCGCCAGAGCGCGATGGGCGAAGCCGCGGCCGATCTTGCGCACGAGCTCAACCAGCCGCTCACCGCCGCCGCCAACTATCTCTCGGCGGTCGCCATGCTCGCGCGGAGCACCGGGGCCGAGGGCCCGGGC
Organism: Sphingomonas sp. CBMAI 2297; assembly: GCF_029870595.1. Classification (GTDB taxonomy): domain Bacteria; phylum Pseudomonadota; class Alphaproteobacteria; order Sphingomonadales; family Sphingomonadaceae; genus Sphingomonas. The sequence continues at coordinate 420,353 of NZ_JAPDIR010000002.1, read as the reverse complement.
ACCGAGATGGTGGACCATGCCCGCGAGCAAGTGATGCAGGCCGGCGAGATCATCCGCCGCGTGCGCAGCTTCACCGAGCGCAACGACACCGAGCGGAGCGTGGAGCCGCTCCGCCCGATGATCGAGGACGCGGCCCGGCTCGTGCTGGTCGGATCGAGCCGCCTCGCCGCCCAGATCGACTGCGACGTCGCGCCGGCCGGCCTGTGCGCCTTTGTCGACCGCATCCAGATCCAGCAGGTGCTGGTCAACCTGATGCGCAATGCCGTGGAAGCGCTGCGCGCGAGCGGGCAGCGGGATCCGCGGATCTGGGTCACCGCCCGGCAGATCGACGGCCCCATGGTCGAGCTGCGCTGCCGCGACAATGGGCCCGGCCTTCCGCCCGAGACGCTCGCCCGCCTCTTCCAGCGCTTCTCGGCCAGCCGGACGAGCGAGGGCATGGGAATCGGCCTATCGATCTCGAAGCGCATCATCGAGCTGCACGGCGGCGTCTTCTCCGCCGAGAACATCCCCGGCGGCGGCGCCATCTTCACCTTCACCCTGCCGACCCTGGACGAGGACGGCGCGAACGCCCGTTAGGCGCAATCGACATTTGGGCGCTTCGCGCTCCCCTGTTTGTCACCCCGGCCTTGTGCCAAGGTCCATCGGGAGGTCAGCGAGAAGCTCCCAGGTTGGACTTGAGGCACCGTGGACCCCGGCACAAGGCCGGGTGACGGTGTAGATGGGGCCGTCGCTATTCTTGCACTCCAAACGCCGATCCGCCCCGGCCGCCGACAAGTTGCGACAATTTCGCCCCCCGGCCGAGAAACCTTCGCGACAGGTGCCGCCTATCCCCTTCCCCACCCAGACGTCACTGGGGCGGAGAAAAGGCATGAAGAGACTCAAGCTCGCCGCGCTGCTCGCTGCTGGCGCGATCACGTTCGGCGGAGGCGCCGCAATGGCCGCCCCGGCGCAGCAGGACCAGACGGCACCCAAGGCCCAGGCCGCGCGTCGCCCCCATCACAATCCGATGGACGCCAACAAGGACGGCATGATCAGCCGCGACGAATGGATGAAGGCCGCCGCAGCGCGTTTCGATCGCTTCGACGTCAACAAGGACGGCAAGATCTCGCGCCAGGAACTGCGCTTCGGCCGTTTCGAGGAACGCATGCACCGCCGCCATCGCCATGGCTGGCAGCACGGCGGGCCGCATCGCGGCCCCGGCTTCGGGCCCGGCCGCGAAGGCCCGGGCGGTCCCAATGGCCCGCATCGCCGCTTCGGCCCGCCGCCGCCCCCGCCGTCGGGACAGCCCGCGGCGCCGGCCACCCCGGCCCCCGGCAACTGAGCGGTCAGTCGATCGCGACCGGATCGAAACGCCCGTGGAGCGCTCCCCCCTCCACGGCGCGCCAGGCGGTGACGGTATCGCCCCCGACGATCAGCCAGAGCTTGCCGTCGGGGGCAGCCATCGCCGCATCGGTGACCGAAGGGGCCGCGTCGCCGCTCGGATGCGAATGCCAATAGCCCAGGAGCTTCGGCCCGCCCCCGCGCTCGGCTCGAAGCGCTGCGAACAGCGCGGCAGGATCGATCTCGAAATGCCTATCCGGCGCTTCGTCCACATTTTCAACAGCTTGATAGCTGGTGATTGCGCTGTCCCCACCGAACAGCAATCCGCACGCCTCAAGCGGCGCGGCAAGAACGGCTTCCCGTCGGATCGCATCGAGCACGGCCATGGGAATTCGCAAGCGCATCGCCGCCCACGATAGGACATGGCCCGGCGCTCGTCATCCATGGCCGGGCTTTGCTCGACAGGACGCGATCGGGCGAGCGCGCCCGGTCTGTATCGACATTCGGGCCAGTTCGATTCTTCTGCTCCCCTCCCTTGCAGGGAGAAGAATGTTGGATGCCGACATGCCTCAGGGATTCCAACATCTTGACAGGATACCGAAACCCGCGGAAATCTGTCGGATACCGATCGGTACAGATCTTGAAATCGCGAACCTCGTCCCCATTTAAGGTCAAACATGAATCCGGGGGTTTCCATCATCGAGGCACGTATCGCGGACACAGCCGATGGCTGGCGTCTGGATCGTGCGCTCGCCGACGCGGTGCCGACGCTGTCACGCGAACGGCTGAAGGCGCTGATTTCCTCGGGCGCGGTCACCGGTCCGCAGGGGCTCGTGCGCGATCCGGCAAGGAAGGCGCCCGCCGGCACATTGTTCAGCGTCGCGGTGCCCGAGCCCGAGCCGGCGCACAACGAAGCGCAGGAGATCCCGCTCAAGGTGGTGTTCGAGGATGAGCATCTGATCGTGATCGACAAGCAGGCCGGGCTGGTCGTCCATCCGGCGGCGGGCAATCTCGACGGAACGCTGGTCAACGCGCTGCTCCACCATTGCCGGGGTTCGCTCTCGGGCATTGGCGGCGTGGCGCGGCCGGGGATCGTCCATCGGATCGACAAGGACACGTCGGGCCTGATGGTCGCGGCCAAGACCGACCGCGCGCACGAAGGATTGGCGAAACAGTTCAAGTCCCATTCAATTGACCGGCGCTATCGTGCGATCGTGTCAGGACTTTTGAGACTATCCGAAGGTACGGTGGATGCGCCGCTCGCGCGTTCGCCGCACAATCGCAAGAAGGTCGCCATCGTGAAGAACGGGAAGCGCGCCGTCACGCATTGGCGCAAGCTTCGCGAACTTCAGGACGCGACGCTGGTCGAATGCCGGCTGGAAACGGGCCGTACCCATCAGGTGCGCGTCCATATGGCTTCTTTGGGCCATCCGCTGGTCGGCGATCCGGTCTATGGCAGTGTCCGCAAGGGGCACCGTCAACTTCTGGAAACCTTGAATTTCCGGCGCCAGGCCTTGCACGCGGCCCATCTGGGGTTCATTCACCCCATCGATAGCACCGCTTTGGCGTTCGAAAGCGAAATCCCTGCCGATATGCAGGAACTGTTCGATAACCTCATCGTATGATTTCAGGCGGCGCTGGCCTTGGCCACGCGCGCCCTTTAAGTGAAAGGGAGAAATGATCATGGCAAGCGGAAGCAACGTCCCGGCGACGATCCCCGCGCTTGGTGGTGAGGCCAGCCTCAACCGCTATCTGGCCGAGATCAAGAAGTTTCCGATCCTGAGCCCCGAGCAGGAGTTCATGCTCGCCAAGCGCTTCCAGGAGCATGGCGACACCGATGCCGCGGCCCAGCTGGTCACCTCGCACCTGCGCCTCGTGGCGAAGATCGCCATGGGCTATCGCGGCTATGGCCTGCCCGTCTCCGAGCTGATCTCGGAAGGCAATATCGGCCTGATGCAGGGCGTGAAGAAGTTCGAGCCCGATCGGGGCTTCCGCCTGGCGACCTATGCCATGTGGTGGATCCGCGCCTCGATCCAGGAATTCATCCTGCGCTCGTGGAGCCTGGTGAAGATGGGCACCACCGCGGCGCAGAAGAAGCTGTTCTTCAACCTGCGCCGGATGAAGGCCAAGCTCGACGCGTTCGAGGATGGCGACCTTTCCCCCGAGCATGTCGCCAAGATCGCCACCGATCTGGGCGTCACCGAGGAGGAAGTCACGTCGATGAACCGCCGCATGGCGATGGGCGGCGACACGTCGCTCAACGTGCCGATGCGGGAGGATGGCGAGGGCCAGTGGCAGGATTGGCTCGCCGACGAGGACCAGCTCCAGGACGAGCGCGTCGCCGAGGCCCAGGAAGCCACCGTCCGCCACGAGATGCTCGTGTCGGCGATGGAGGACCTCAACGAGCGCGAGCGGCACATCCTGACCGAGCGCCGCCTCACCGACGATCCCAAGACCCTCGAGGAGCTCTCGCAGGTCTATGACGTCAGCCGCGAGCGCGTCCGCCAGATCGAGGTGCGCGCGTTCGAGAAGCTGCAAAAGGCGATGATGCGCATCGCCGGCGAGAAGCGCCTGCTGACCGCCTGACGAGCGCCATGGGGGATCAGGATCGCGATACCGGCGCGGAGCCTCCGCGCCAGCCCGAGGCGCCGGCGGACATCCCGCCGGCGCCTTCCGCATCGGCGCCGCGTCCGCGCGACTGGACGCCGCGCGCGACGACGGCGCAGCAGCCCCCCGGGCTGGGCGCGCCGCCGATGCCGGATCTCCGCCCGCTGGGTGAGGAGGCCGACCCTTTCGCGTCTCGCGGCGAGGCGCCTCCACGAGCTTCTCCCCGGCCTTCGCCGGGGAAAGAAGAGCGTGCGCCCAAGCCCCGCAAGCCCCTCCTGCGCCGCATCCTGTTCTGGATCCTCAAGGCCATCCTGGCTTTTCTGCTCATCTCGATCGGCATGGTGGTGATCTACAGGTTCGTGCCGCCCCCCATCACCTGGACGCAGATCGGCGACATCTTCGAAGGGCATGGCGTTACCAAGCGCTGGATGTCGATCGACAGGATCGATCCCAACATGACGCGCGCCGCGATCGCCGCCGAGGATGCGCGCTTCTGCACCCATCACGGCTTCGACCTTACGGCGATCGAGCAGGCCTATGCCCGCAACCAGAAGGGCGGCCGCATCCGCGGCGGCTCGACGATCAGCCAGCAGACCGCCAAGAACGTCTTCCTGTTCCAGGGCGGCGGCTATGCCCGCAAGGCGCTGGAGGCCTATTTCACTGTCCTGATCGAGAATATCTGGGGCAAGCGGCGGATCATGGAAGTCTATCTCAACGTCGCGGAGACCGGGATCGGCACCTATGGCGTCAATGCCGGCGCGATGCGCTATTTCAAGCACGACGCCTCGCGCCTGTCCCCTCGCGAGGCCGCCCAGATCGCCGCGGTCCTTCCCCTCCCCAAGAAGCGCGCCGGCATCGATCCGCGCGGCTTCACCCGCCGCTACGGGAACGCGATAACCGCCCGCATCGGCACCGTGCGAGGTGACGGGCTGGACGATTGCGTCCGCTGATGTCGGATGGGGAGATGCCGCCGATCCGCATCGCCGCCGCACTGATCGACGACGGCGCGGGCCGCATGCTGCTGGTCCGGAAAACCGGGACTTCGGCCTATATGCAGGCCGGCGGCAAGATCGAGCCGGGCGAGACGCCGCTCGACGCGCTGCGCCGCGAGCTGGCCGAGGAGATCGGCCTGGTCCCCGTCGAGGAGCCCGCCTATGTCGGCCGCTTCCAAGCCTCCGCCGCCAACGAGCCGGGCCGCGTGGTGGAGGCGGAGCTGTTCCACCTCACCGTCGCGCACCGGCCCGCCGCCGCGGCGGAGATCGCCGAGGCGCTATGGGTGCCGATCGCCGAAGCCGAGGCGCTGCCGCTCGCCCCGATGACCCACACCCATGTGCTGCCGATCGCCCTGAAACTGCTGGACTGACCCCATTCCTCCCCGAGCTCGTCTGAGGGAGGAATGAAAGTCACTGGATCTTGTTCACGGCGCTCTTCGCCGCGTCGCCGACATCCTTGGCCGCATCGCCCACCTTGTCGGCGGCGGTGCTGACCGCATCGGTCTTCGCATCCTCGCGGCTATTCTGGTTGAACAGATAGATGGCGCCGATCACCACCGCGATCAGCAGCGCCAGCCCGATCAACAGGCTGCCGCCGCCGCGGCGCTCGATCACCACCGTGCTGCCTTCCGTCTCGGTGACGCGCTCGGCAGTCACGCCGTCGCTGCGCTCGGTTACGCGTTCGACCATTGCACTCCTCCTCGAACTTGCCCGTCAGCAACCGAGAAGGCGTTGGAATGGTTCCGAAAATCAGAAGGGCAGCTTGAAGCCCGGCGGCAGCGGCAGGCCGCTCGTCATCTTCGACATCGCTTCCTGCGAAGCCGCGTCGGCCTTGGCCCGGGCATCGTTGAAGGCCGCCGCGAGCAGATCCTCGAGCATGCCCTTCTCGGCCGGGTTGAGCAGCGAATCGTCGATCTGGATGCCGATGATCCGGCCCTTGGCCGAAGCCTGGACCTTGATCAGCCCGCCACCCGAGGCGCCTTCCACTTCGATCTTGTCGAGATCGGCCTGCGCCTTGGTCAGCTCGGCCTGGACGTTCTGCGCCATGGCCATGATGTCTTCGAGACTCTTCATAGATACTTCCTAACTTCCAGTCTTGCTCCAGCCGATCAGCTCGGCATCGGGAAAGGCTTCCATCGCGGCGGCGACCATCGGCGAGGCGAGCACGGCGTCGCGCTCGGCCTGCTCGTTCGCCGCCTGCTCCTCGCGCAGCGTCATCGCCTGGGCCGGCACATCGACGCATAGCAGCTTCCAGTTGGTGCCGGTCAGCTCCTTCAGCGCCGCCCCCAGCTCCTTGAGGAAATCGAACGGCAGCGGCCGCGCGGCGGCAAACTCCACCTCGGTGCCCGCGAAGCGCACCGGGCGGAGATAGTCACGCACCTGGGTGGCGAGCTGGAAGCGGCGCTTCTCCTCGAGATAATCGGCGAGCTGGCCCAGGCTGGTGGGCATCGCCGAGCCGTTCGGCCCCGGCGCCGCGGGCGCCGCGCCACCCGAGATGGTGACGCTGCCGCTGGCGATCTGACGGGCGAGCTCGCCCGGATCGGGCAATTGCGAGGCGTGGATGACGCGCAGCAGCGCCATCTCCGCCGCTTCGATCGGCAGCACCGCCCGCGCCACTTCGTCATGCCCGCGCAGCACCAGCTGCCATAGCCGGTGGAGCGCCGGGAAGCTCAGCCCCGCCGCCCAGCGCTCAAGCGCCTTCAGCTCCTCGGCCGACTGGCCCGAACCGGCATCGGTGCCAAGCTTGGCGAGCGTGACGGCATGCACCGTCTCCAGCAGCGTGCGCAGCACCGCCTGGGGATCGACGCCAAGGTCATATTGTCCCCGCAGCGACGCCAGCGCGCCGGGGGCGTCGCCCTCCAGCAGCAGCCCGAACAGCGTGCGGATCGCGCCGCGATCGGACAGGCCCAGCATCTGCCGCACCGCTTCGGCCTTCACGCCCTCGCCTTCCAGGCCGGCATGCGCGATCGCCTGGTCGAGGATCGAGAGCCCGTCGCGCGCCGATCCCTCGGCGGCGCGAGCGATCAGCGCCAGCGCCTCGGGCTCCGCCTCGAAGCCTTCGGCCTGGGTCACCCTGGCGAAATGCTCGGCGAGCAGCTCGGCCGGGATGCGGCGCAGGTCGAAGCGCTGGCAGCGCGAGAGCACCGTCACCGGCACCTTGTTCACCTCGGTGGTGGCGAACAGGAACTTCACATGCGCCGGCGGCTCCTCCAGCGTCTTGAGCAGCGCGTTGAACGCGCTTTTCGAGAGCATATGGACTTCGTCGATGATGTAGATCTTGTAGCGCGCCGAGACGGCCGAATAGCGCGACGCCTCGATGATCTCGCGCACGTCGTCGACGCCGGTATGGCTCGCGGCGTCCATCTCGATCACGTCGATATGGCGGCCCTCGGCGATCGCCCGGCAGGGCTCGCACACGCCGCAGGGATCGATGGTCGGCCCGCCCTGCCCGTCCGGCCCGATGCAGTTGAGCGCCTTGGCGATCAGCCGCGCGGTCGAGGTCTTGCCGACACCGCGCACGCCGGTAAGCAGGAAGGCATGCGCCAGCCGGTCGCGCTTGATCGCATTGCCCAGCGTGGTGACCATCGCGTCCTGGCCGATCAGCTCGGAAAAGGTCTGCGGCCGGTATTTGCGCGCCAGCACGCGATACGCCCCAGAGTTACCTGAGTCGCGCGGCTGCGGAGGTTCGTCGAGGCCAAGCAGGGAATCGGACATCGGCTCCTATCTAGCGCGCCGCATTGGCGATTGCGACCACCGCGCCTATGACCTCGCGCAAAAGGGGAGTGCCATGACGCTATCGTACGCAGCCGCCGCGCTCGCCGCCGGAGCCTCGCTCATCGCCGGAGCCAATGCGCGGCAAGGGGCGCCGAGGCCGGATCTGATGGCCGCGATCGACGCGATGCCGCTCGATCGCCTGTGCACCACCGAACAGGCGCTGGGCTATCGCTTCGGAGCGAGCGACTATCCGCCCAGCGTGATCCAGACCCCCGGAGTCGAGCGCCACAAGCTCGACGCGGCCGCGGCGCCGTTCGAGACGGTCTCGTTCACCGGCTCCAAATGGTCGGCCCGCTATGTCGGCGCGATCTATGCCTTCGACGCCGGCGACAAGCAGACGGCGCTAGCGGCGATCCGGCGCATCGCGGAGCGCTTCCGCCAGCGCGGCTGGATCGGGCGCAAGGGCGGCATCGAGGACGACGGCCCGATCATCGACTATCCGCCCGGCCCCGGCGAAGTGAATTTCTATTCGCGCGCCGAGGCGATGCGCGGCCCCAGCCGCCAGGGCGTGCGCGCCAGCCTGCGCTATCTCGGTTCGGAGGTCAGCTTCGCCTGCGAGGACATGGCGATGGTAGAGACGCACGCCCGCGAAGTGTTCGGCGACCTGCCGCCAGGCACGCCGCGACCGGCGGCACCGACAGCCCCGCGCCCCAAGGCGCTCGATCCCGCCCTGTGCGCGACGGCGGAGGGACGCGCCGGCATCGACGCGATCACCAACCTCCGCACCCAGGATGCGCTCACGCGGTTCATCGTCGAGCGCATGAACTACAGGGAACGGATCGTCGTCTGGAAGACCGATCGGCTCGAGAAATCGGGCAAGGTCTCGAAGGATCGGATGCTGGAGCTCGCCACCTCCGGCTTCGGCGGCAAACTGGCGGGCAACCCGTTCGCGGGGCTGAGCATCGTGATGGAGATGCTCAAGCTCGCCGAGAAGGCCGAGGACCTCAAGGCGGCAGGTGATCCGGCCGGCGCCTGTCGCGCCACGCTGCAGGCGATAGGCGGTATCGAGAAGGTCGAAACGGTGACTGCGGCGCAGTGGGCCGGCATGGAAAGCGCCATCGACGCGGAGGCCAGGCGACTGGGAATCAGCCTGGACTGACGCGCCCTGCTTCCACCGGAGCCGCCGCCACATCGCCTTGCGCCGTGTGCGCCGGTCGTCCGGGGCGAGATAGCGATGCGAGGATGCGGTGGGAGCCGGAACGACCCGCAGCGAAATCGTTGTGGCTGCTTCCTTCCGGATCTGACCAGGTTGGCGACGACTGCGTCCGCCCGACTCCCGCGGCGCATATGGGCAAAGTGAGGCGGTTAGGCAAGGGCGGGAACGCAGATGCGCTCCCGCCCGAAACCCTTGGCGTCCGAAACCCTTAGCGGACGCGTACCTTGCGGCACACGCGCTGGCGATGGCCATGGTGCCACTTGGTCTTGCACACGGTGCGCCACTTCGGGCGCTTGTGGTGCGGACGGTGGTGCTGGATGTCCGCCTTGCCGGCGATCGCCGGCGCCGCCGGAGCAGCGGCGGCATTGGCGGCCGGGATGGCGAGGGTCGCGGCAGCGGCGGCCGCGAGGATCGGAAGCAATTTCATATCTTCTCTCTCCTGCTTGCGGGGGAAAGAGCCCCCCGATGTCGGAAACCGGAACGATCGTTTCGGTTCCATGCCGGATCCTGAAATTGAACCGATTTCGACAGGCTGAACGGATCGCTCAGCCAGGAGTCATCCGAAATCCTCCCGGCGGCCGGCGTCAGCGCCCTTGCATGTCGCGGTGCCCGGCGGGCATGCGCACGACCAGCCCGTCCAGCTCCGGCGTGAGCAGGATCTGGCAGGAGAGCCGGCTGGTGCGCACCGCGCCCACCGCCAGGTCGAGCATGTCCTCCTCTTCCTCCGCGGCGCGGGGCAGCCGGGCGAAATATTCCGGGTCGACGATCACGTGGCACGTCGAGCAGGCCATCTGCCCCTCGCAGGTGCCCTCCAGCGGCTGTCCGTCATTCTGCGCCACTTCGAGCAGGCGCAGCCCCGCTTCCGCCGTCACTTCGTGCCGGTCCCGCCCGTCGGCGCTGACGAAGGTGACGCGGATCATGCCGCGCGGCTCTGCAGCCGGGCGGCGGCCACGATCCGGTCGATCGCGTGGAGCAGCGCGTCCTCGGTTGTGTAGCGCCCGAAGCCGATGCGGATGCTCGCGCGGGCCTCGGCATGGGACAGGCCGATCGCCTCGAGGACATGGCTCGGCCGCCCCGACCCGCTCGCACAGGCCGATCCGGCGGAAAAGGCGATGTCGCGCAGGTCCGACATCAGCCGGGCGACGTCCAGCCCGTCATGGCGCAGGTTGAGATTGCCCGGATAGCGATCTCCCTGCGCGCCGTTCAGCACCCAGTCGCCCGGGATGCGCGCCAGCGCCGCGCGGAAGAGCTGCTCGGCATGGGCATGGTCGGCGCCGAAACGCTGCTTGGCGAGCCGGGCGGCTGCGCCAAACCCCGCGCACAGCGCCGGCGAGAGCGTGCCCGAGCGGCCCGCCGGCTCCTGCCCGCCGCCATGCAGCAACGGCTCCAGCGTCACGCCGTCGCGGATCCACAGCGCGCCCACGCCCTTGGGCCCGTGGACCTTGTGCGCCGAGACCGCGATCAGGTCGCAGCCATCGGGGATGCGCACCCGGCCATAGCCCTGCACCGCGTCGCACAGGAACAGCGCGCCGGCGGCATGGGCGAGGTGCGCCAGCTCCTCGACCGGCTGGATCACGCCGATCTCGTTGTTGACCAGCATCGCCGCGACCAGGCCGACGCCCGGCCGGATCGCCGCCCGCGCGGCGGCAAGGTCGACCAGCCCTTCGGTGCCCACCGGCAGCACGACGACGTTTCTGCCTCCGCGCCCCGCCGCCGCCACGGTGTCGAGCACGGCGGCATGTTCGGTGGCGATCGTCACGAGCCCGCCGCCCGTGCCCTTGATCGCCCAGTTGAGCGCCTCGGTCGCGCCGCTGGTGAAGCTCACCGTCCCGCCCGGCGGGAGCAACGCGGCAACATCGTCACGCGCCGCCTCAACCGCCGCCCGGGCCGCCCGGCCCGCGGCATGGGCGGAGTGGGGATTGGCGAACTGGGTTTCCAGCAGGGGCAGCATCGCGGCCAGCGCCTCGGGCGCGAGCGGGGTGGTCGCCTGATAGTCGAGATAGGTCATGCGGCCCTGTTTCTGGCCTCGATCGCGATCCGGCGCCAGAGCGTCGTGAAGGCATCCACCTCCGCTTCGGTGGTGCCGCGCCCGAAACTCACTCGCACCACTTCGCGCAACGCCGGCTCCTCCCAGCCCATCGCGGCGAGGACATGGCTGGGCCGCATGCTGCCCGAGGAACAGGCGCTTCCGGCCGAGACCGCGATGCCGGCCAGGTCGAAGCGGATCAGCTGCGCGGCGGCGGAAACGCCCGGCATCCGATAGGCCCCGATCAGCGGGCTGCGCGGACGGTGCGCGGCCACCGGATCGCCCCCCCCCGCGAAGATCGCCGCCTCCAGCCGCACGCGCAGCGCCGTCATTCGCGCCAGATCCTCGGGCAGCTGGACGGCCGCCGCATAGCCCAGCGCGCCGGGAAGATTCTCCGTGCCCGCGCGATAGCCCTTTTCCTGCCCGCCCATCGGCAGCAGCACGCCGAAGTCGCGCACCAGCAGCGCGCCGATCCCCGGCGGGCCGCCGCGCTTGTGCGCGGACACCGCGACAAGATCGGCATGGCGCAGCACCGCATCGTCGGCGCGCGCGGGCATCTGTGCGGCGTCGACCAGCAGGATGGCGCCCGCGGCGTGCACGATATCTGCGATTTCGGCGACGGGCTGGCGCACGCCGGTCTCGCTGTTCGCCCATTGCACGCCGACCAGCGCGCGCGGCCCGGCGGCCAGCGCGGTGCCCAGCGCGTCGAGATCCAGGATCCCGTCGCGGTCGACGGGCAGCACCTGCGCGCCCTCCGCATGGCGCAGCACCGAATCATGCTCGACCGCGCTGATCAGCCGGCGCGGCGCCATCGAGCGGCCAAGCGCCATCTGCAGCGATTCGCTGGCGCCGCTGGTGAAGATCAGCTCGTGCGCCCAGCCATAGGCGGCGGCGACGTCGCTGCGCGCCTTCTCCAGCGCGGCGCGGGCGGCCCGGCCCTCGGCATGGGGCGAGCTCGGGTTCGCCCAATGGCGCATCCCCGCCTCCACCGCCGCCAGCGCCTGGGGCAGCATCGGAGTGGTCGCGGCATGGTCCAGATAGATGCGGTCGGCCAAGCGAATCTCGTTGTAATTGCGCAAAGGCGCGCGCTGCCTATATAGCGCCCAACGCACCGCGCTCCACCGCGCGCCTCCAATTCAAAGCAGGTCTGCCTTGCCCGAAGTCATCTTTCCCGGCCCCGAGGGGCGCCTCGAAGGCCGTTTCGCTCCCGCTCCCAAGCCGCGCGCGCCGGTCGCCATGATCCTCCATCCGCATCCCAATGCGGGCGGCACGATGAACAACCGCATCGTCCAGGAAGTCTACAAGACCTTCCAGCGCCGCGGCTTCGCGACGCTGCGCTTCAACTTCCGCGGCGTCGGCAAGAGCCAGGGGACCTTCGACAACGGCATCGGCGAGCTGTCCGACGCCGCGTCCGCGCTCGACTGGGTGCAGAGCTTCCACGCGGAGGCGAGCAGCACCTGGGTCGCCGGCTTCGGCTTCGGCGCCTGGATCGGCATGCAGCTGCTGATGCGCCGCCCGGAAATCCGCGGCTTCATCTCGATCGCGCCGCCGGCCAACATGTTCGACTTCACCTTCCTCGCCCCCTGCCCCTCCTCGGGCATCATCATCCAGGGCGAGAATGACGAAGTGGTCACGCCGGGCGCGGTGCAGAAGCTGGTCGACAAGCTGCGCACCCAGAAGCACATCACCATCCATCACGACACCATTCCGAGCGCGAACCACTTCTTCGAGCACGAGATGGACGACCTGATGAAGAGCGTCGATCGCTATCTCGACATGCGGCTCGACCCCAACTCGCCGATCCGCTGATTTCCGCGCGCCCGTCACCCCGGCGAAAGCCGGGGTCTCCGGCGGCCAGGCTGAGAACTCAAGCAAGCATTTGATATTCCATCGTCAACCCGGCCTTGCGCCGGAATCCCGCTCCTTCCGGCGCTGGCGAGATAGCGGGACAGCGGCGCAAGACCGGGTTGACGATGGATGAATATGAGCCCCCATGGCGCGGGCTCGCGGCACGAGATCCCGGCTTGCCGCCGGGATGACGGCTTATTTCTTCAGATTCCCCGCCCCGCCCGCCAGCATCGCGGCGGTCGCCTCGACCGCGCTGCGATAGGCTTCCTGGAACTCGGCGCTCCAATATTTGAGCTGGTCGAGCGGGATCGGCTCGCCGCTCACCGCGCACAGCACATAGCTGCCGGGGCGCAGGATATCGAATTCGGGCGTGTCGTAATGGATCTGGGCGGGGCCGTTCATGCCGCCTATCTAGGGATGCGAGCGCCCGCGTCCAACACTCAGCGCGCCAGAACCGCGTCGATCCACCGATCGACCACCGCCGTCGCCGGATAGCCGGGATCGCCCAGCGCGCGGTTGATCTCCATATGGCCGCGCAGCCCCTGGCCCGCAAAGCCCTGCACCGTCACCCGCGCGCCGGCAGCCGCGAGCGCACGCCCCAGCGCTTCGGACTGGCGCGTGCCGTCCGCGCGCGCCACGTGCAGGATCAGGAAGTCCCGGGCATTGGGCGCGGCGGCCTGCAAGGTCGGCGAGAGCGCGCGCTGGCGGGCGGGATCGCGGCCGAACGCGGCATCATAGGTGCCGCCCATGATCCGCGGGCCATCGGCCATCTGCGCGGGCACGTCATAGGCCGCACCGTCGAGCAGCACGACTCCGGCAAGCCGGTCGAGGCCCCAGCCCGCCTTGCGCAGATAGGCGGGATCGGTCGCGACCAGCGCGGCCAGATGCGCGCCCGCGCTGTGCCCCATCACCACGATCTTGCGCGGATCCACGCCCAGCGCGCGGGCGTGCCCGGCCAGATAGGCCAGCGAATCGGCCACGTCCTGCGCCTGCTGCTCCACCGTCGCCCCCGGCACGAGCCGGTAGTTGACGCTGGCGAAGGCGAAGCCGCGCCCGGTGAAATGGGCGATCTTCTCCGCGCCGGTCGCGTTGCCCTTGTCGCCCCGCTGCCAGCCGCCGCCATGGACGAACACCACCAGCGGCGCCGCGTCTCCCGCGCCCTTGTAGAAATCGAGCTTCTGCAGTTGCGCCGTGCCGTAGGCGATCTCGCGCGCCGGCGCGGATTGCGCGGACGCGGGCATGGCGGCCAGCAGGAACGGCAGCAGGATCAGAGACTTGCGCATCACGCACCTCATCGACCGGGCATGCGCAGGATATGCAGGCGGCGCGGCAGCGTCCAACGATCTTGTGTAACGAGATGTGTCAGCGGGCATGGGCTTGGAGTGAGCGCACACGATCGCCCTGCCCCGCCGTCATCCCCGCGAAGGGGTGTGGGGAGACGGCATCCGGTGATCGAGGCGCGCCCCCTGGGCCGCCCCACGGAACCGCCTTCAGATCCGCAGGACCAACAGGTTGCCGAGGATCACGACCGCGCAGATCCACATCAGGATCGCCTTGGTGCGGTCCGCCCGGAACTGTTTCCACCCGCCCCAGACGAGCGCGCCCATGGCGAGCACCGCGATGCTGAGCCAGAGGGGCTCGAGGCTCGGATCAGGCATCAGCCGGCGATCAGCCAGAGGAACAATGCGCTCGCCCCGATCACGCCGCCGAACAGCGCGATCATCCGGGGGTCGCCGCGATAGGCGATACGCAGCACGCCCCAGAGGAAATAGCCGAGCGCGCGCGCGCCGACGCTCATGACGTTCGCGATCACGGCGCCGAGGCGGCTGGCCACCGGGTCAGTCTTTCCCGGCAAGGACTTGGGCATAGGCATCGGGATCGGCATTGCCCCCGGAAAGGATCACGAGCAAGCCCGGCTTCACGTCCAGCTTGCCCGCGAGCAGCGCCGCCAGCGCCACTGCCCCGCCCGGCTCAACCACCACCCGCAGCTTCGCCGCGGCCCAGCGCTGCGCCGCGCGCACTTCCGCCTCGCTCACCGCGAGCCCGGTCGCGCCGCGCCGCGACAGCACGTCGAAGGTGAGCGGCGAGACGCGGGTGGTCTGCAGCGCGTCGCACGCCGTGGGCGGCGGATTCTCTCCCACCGGCTCGATCCAGCCCGCGTCGAGGCTGCGGCGCATATCGTCCCAGCCATCGGGCTCGACGGTGACGATCTCCGCATCGGGAAGCGCGAGCGCCAGGCCCGCCGCCAGCCCGCCGCCGCCGCAGGGCACCAGCACATGCGAGAAATCGGGCAGCCGGGCCTCGACGATCTGGGTCATCGCCTCGATCCCGGCGCTCCCCTGCCCCTCGATGATCCAGGGATCGTCGAAGCTCGGCACCAAAGTGGCGCCGCGAGCATGGGCGAGATGCGCGGCGATCTTCTCGCGGCTCTCCGTCATCCGGTCATAGGAAACGATCTCCGCGCCCATCGCCAGCGTCGCGTCGCGCTTCACCCTGGGCGCGTCGGCGGGCATCACGATCACCGCCGGGATGCCCAGCCGCTTCGCCGCCCAGGCGACTCCCTGCGCATGATTGCCCGAAGAAAAGGCGACCACGCCCCGCTCCCGCGCCGGATCGTCCAGCGCGGTGAGCCGATGCCAGGCGCCGCGGATCTTGAACGCACCGATCGGCTGCAGGCACTCGGCCTTGAAGCACACCGGCACTCCGCGAATTTCCTGAACGAACAGAGGCGTTTGCGGAAGGATTTCGGCGACCTTGGAGGCCGCGTCGCGAACGCCCGCGCGTGTCGGTTGTCGCACAATTGTCACAATTCACCCCCGCCGTGAAATTCCGGGTCTCGAATCACTTTACACCCCGATCCAACGTCCTTATGTGCCGCCTTCCGCTGCCCCATGGGACTTCCAACCGCAAGGCAGCTTTTGTCAACGATCGCCGTAAGGCACTTGGAGGTCCCTTGAGTTGCACCAGCATCATCGCGCGCTGGGGTTAGCACCCCTTTCGACCGCCGGCTCCACCGTGACCGGCATCGACATCGCCAGGCAGGGTCCGGTTCAGCCGGTCACGCTCGTCCGTCCGCACGCCGCGGCACGGGCCGCTCGGTTCTTCGTCGAGAAGTTCCCGGGCAAGGCCATGTACGCTGTGAAGGCGAACCCCTCGCCCGAACTGCTGCAGATCCTGTGGGAGAACGGCATCACCACCTATGACGTGGCGTCGATCGGCGAAGTTCGCCTGGTCGCGCGCACGCTCCCGGAAGCCACGCTCTGCTTCATGCACCCGGTCAAGGCCGAGGAAGCGATCGAAGAGGCGTATTTCACGCATGGTGTCCGCACCTTCTCGCTCGACAGCCTCGAGGAGCTGGAGAAGATCGTCCGCGCCACCAGCCGTGACGGCGTGGCCGCGAGCGACCTGACGCTCTGCGTGCGCCTTCGCGTCTCGTCGGACCATTCGAAGCTGAGCCTCGCGTCGAAGTTCGGTGCCGGCCCGGGTGAAGCCGCCAAGCTGCTGTTCGAGACCCGCCAGGTCGCCGACGCGCTGGGCATCTGCTTCCATGTCGGGTCGCAGGCGATGTCGCCGGAAGCCTATTCGAATGCGATGGAGCGCGTGCGCGCCGCGATCATCGAGTCGGCAGTCACCGTGGACGTCATCGACGTCGGCGGCGGCTTCCCCTCGGTCTATCCGGGCATGACCCCGCCGCCGCTCGAAGCCTATTTCGAGACGATCCACCGCGCGTTCGAGAGCCTGCCGATTTCCTATTCGGCCGAGCTCTGGGCCGAGCCGGGCCGTGCGCTCTGCGCCGAGTACAGCTCGATCGTGGTGCGCGTGGAGCGTCGCCGCGGTGCGGAGCTGTACATCAACGACGGTGCCTATGGCGCGCTGTTCGACGCCGCGCATATCGACTGGAAATTCCCGGTCGAGCTGCTGCGCGAGCCCGAATCGAACGCCAAGGATGTCGAGTTCAGCTTCTACGGTCCGACCTGCGACGATCTCGATTTCATGAAGGGCCCGTTCCTTCTGCCGGCCGACACCCGTTCGGGCGACTATTTCGAGATCGGTATGCTCGGCGCCTATGGCTCGGCGATGCGCACCGCGTTCAACGGCTTCGGCACCGACGCGACCGTCATCGTGACCGACGAACCGATGGCCTCGATGTATGTCGAGCTGTCGGAACGCCAGCCGGCGTGGAACGTCGTCAAGCTGTAACGCAACGCACGCTACTACCTCGTCGCCCCGGCCTTGAGCCAGGGTCCCGCTGCCTTTACAGGCGCCGATAAGCGGGACCCCGGCTCAGGGCCGGGGTGACGAATGCTTTGGGTTTCCGCGTCCCCTTTTCGAAATGACGGCGGCCAAGAAGATGGGAGCAACCCCATGACCGACACCAACACGCTCAACAAGCAGGCGAGCGCCAACGCCCCGATCAACGACACTCGCAAGGCGGAACTGCTGTCGAAGCAGGTCAAGCACATCGACATCAAGTCGTTCGACGCGCGCCCGATCGTCGACGCGATGGCGGACATGAGCTTCACCAGCCGCGACCTCGGCCGCGCCACCAAGATCTATAACGAGATGCTGGCCGACAAGGACTGCACCGTCGTCCTGGTGATCGCGGGCTCGACTTCGGCCGGCGGCTGCATGGACCTCTATGCCGAGCTGGTGCGCAACAACATGGTCGACGTGATCGTCGCCACCGGCGCCACCATCGTCGACATGGATTTCTTCGAGGGTCTGGGCCACAAGCATTATCAGGCGCTCGAGATCCCCGACGACGACACGCTGCGCTCGCTCTACATCGACCGCATCTACGACACGTACATCGACGAGGAGCAGCTCCAGGATTGCGACCACACGATCAACGTGATCGCGGAATCGCTCGAGCCCAAGCCCTATTCGTCGCGCGCGTTCATCCGCGAGATGGGCAAGTATCTCGTCGAGCACGGCAAGAAGGACAACAGCCTGGTCAAGCTCGCCTATGAGCATGACGTGCCGATCTTCTGCCCGGCCTTCGTCGACTCGTCGGCCGGCTTCGGCCTGGTCAAGCACCAGGTGGACGCCGCCAAGGAAGGCCGTCCGTACATGGTGCTCGACGCCATCGCCGACTTCCGCGAGCTGACCGAGATCAAGATCCAGGCGGGCACCACCGGCCTGCTGATGATCGGCGGCGGCGTGCCGAAGAACTTCATCCAGGACACCGTCGTCTGCGCCGAGATCCTCGGCCATGAGGACGTGGAAGTGCACAAATACGCCGTGCAGATCACCGTCGCCGACGTGCGCGACGGCGCCTGCTCGTCCTCGACGCTCCAGGAGGCGGCGTCGTGGGGCAAGGTCAACACCGGCATCGAGCAGATGGTGTTCGCGGAAGCGGGCTCGGTCATGCCGCTGCTGGCGTCGGACGCCTATCACCGCGGACACTGGCGCGAGCGCGTCAAGCGCGGCTGGGCGAAGCTGTTCGCCTGATCCTTCGCGCGATCGGAACGGAAAACAGGGCGGCCGGGACATCCCCGGCCGCCCTTTTCCTTTGCGCTCAACGCACGAAGAAGGCGGCACGCGCGACGCCCGCATTGTTGCTCGGCCCCATCCAGGCGCGGACCTCGATTTCGTAGAGGCCGGGCGCCGTGGCCGGGATGCTCGCGCCGAAACTGGCCGAAGCGGCGTCGAACTGCAGCTTGTAGGGGCCGGCGGAGGCACCGTTGACGGTGACATGGGCCTCGACCTCGGCATCGCTCGCCCGCCACGGGCCGTTCTCCGAGAGCGCGCAGCCGCACAACATGGTCACACCGGCGCGCAACCGCACGGTCTCCCCCTTCTTTACCCACTGATAGGCCATGGGATCGGCGATATCGACGATCAGCCCGGGCAGCTCGATCAGCCATCCGTCCCCGGCGGTCAAATGATGTCCGGGCAGGATCCATTGCGTGCTCGTCGCGGTCGTCACCGCCTGGGGCTGGCTCAGCGGACCGGTTACCTGCACCGTCACTCTGCGCGGGCGGTCGATGTCCAGCCGGGCCCGGAAGACGGCGGAATCCGCATCGGACTTCCTGGCACCCCGCTCCCCCGCCATGATCCGCTGGGTATCGCCCGTCGTGCCCGACGTCGTGCCCCGTGCGAGCGTCTCGCCGGTATCGGCATCGGTCATGACGATCCCGACGGGCGCGGCATAGCCGCCGAGGAACTTGGCACCGCGCGCGATCACGCGGACTTCCACATCGGTCGGATCGGCCAGCGCCGGCTGGACCAGGATAATGGCCGCGCACATCGCGAGGCTCGGCAGTGAACGCATCGTCATGCTCCTCGAAGAAGCAGAAGAAGGATTGGACCGCATCATTTGGCGGCGGACGGAGAGGCCAGATCACCGACGATCGCCTTGATGCGCGCATTGCCCGGATCGAGCGTCAAGGCACGCGCATAGCTCGCGCGCGCCGCCTCGATCCGTCCCGCCGAGCGATAAGCTTCGCCAAGACTGTCATGCGCGTTCGAGGACCCGGGAAACCGCTGGACGTTCCATTCGAACGGCGTCAGCGCCGCTTCGGCGTCGAGGATCTGCATGGCGTCATAGCCGACGCGATTGACGACGGCCTCCACGATCTCCGGCGATGCCGCCGCGTTCAGGGAGGCGATCACCTGGCGCCAGCGCCCGGAAGCGAGGCCGCGAAACAGCATCTCCTCCTGAAGCTCGGCCGCGCGCGCGGCGCCGGGCATCACCAGATCGGCCAGCAACGTCACCAGCCGGTGCCGGTCGAAGGTCGAGCGGCCGCCATTGTCGAAATAGATCACGGTCGCGCAATCGTCCGGATCCGCCGTCCGGAAGAAGTGCCGCCAGACCAGCCGGACATCGCCGCCATGCCCGACGATGGTGACGTCGCCGTGCCGGTAATATTCCCAGCCATGGCTGTGCCAGGCCGCCGCGCCGCCGGGCATCGGAAAGGGCGCCCAGGACGCGCGCAGCGCCCCAAGCGGCAGCAGGTCGCCGCGCAGCAGCGCCTGGCTCCACCGCACCATGTCCGCCATCGTCGTGAAGACGCCCGAGGAGCCGAAGCTATAGGCCGGCATCACGGGCAGCACGAACCGTGCCGGCGGCCGATCGCGTCCAGGGACGGGCCGATAGCTCGATACCAGGCCGGGCAGCTGCACGGCGGCGTCCGGATAGCCGGTGTGATAGCCGGTGCGCCGCATCCCGGCCGTCCGGAACTGGCGGGCCGCCAGCGCGGTGAGCGGAGCGCCGGTCGCCTGCTCCAGCGCGATGCGCGCGAACAGCATGTTGGTCTGGTTATAGTCGTTGCGAGTCCCCACCGCGAAGCGCAGCGGCTTGCCGCGGATCGCGGCCAGCGCCTGTTCCTCGGTCGGCGCGACGAAATCCGGGATATAGTCCGGCAAGCCCGAGACATGGGCGAGCACTTGCGCCAGGGTGATCCCGCGCCAGGCATCGGGAAGCCCGTCACGAATCCGGGCAAGCGGCATCGACAGGTCGAGCGCGCCGCGCCCAGCGGCCTTCAGCAGCTCGACGATCAGGAACAGCTTGGAGACGGAGAAGATGGGATAGACGGATCGAGCCGAGATCCGCGCGCCGGTATCGCGATCCGCCAGTCCCGCGTGGCGAAGATGGACGAGCTTGCCGCGCCGCAGCACCGCCGCGGAATAGCCGACCGTGCCATAGCCCGACGCCGTGGCATCGAGCAGATCGTCCAGCCGCGCCGCCACCGATGCGCCAGCGAACGCGCCCGCCGCCGGCATGGGAAGCGCCGACGCCGCGAACCCCGCCAGGCCGAAGCCCAGGACATGACGCCGGTCGGGCAGGAAGGGGTCATTCTCTGGCGGCATTTGGCGGTTCCCTTGCGTGATGCGTGTCGATCGGGAATCGGCTATCGTACCGTATCGAAAGGGCCGAATGACATCTCGTGACCTGATCTGACATCTGGCAATCGGGACCCATGGGCGTTTCTTTGCAGTGGACGATATGATGCTTCGCTTCGACGAGTTCCGCCTGGATCCTGCCGCGTTGCAGCTGTTCCGGGGAGATGACCGGCTCGATGCGCCGCCCCAGGCGGTGGAAGTCCTGGCCTATCTGATCGACAATCGCGGACGGACCGTCGGCCGGCAGGAACTGCTCGACCGGTTCTGGCCCCGGGCCGGCACGGGTGGCGACGCTTCGCTCAACACCTGCATCCGCCGCATCAGGGCCTTGCTCGGCGACGAGGCCGATGCGCCGCGCCACATCCAGACGCGGCCGCGATCGGGCTATCGCTTCATCGGCACGGTGCACGCCGCACCGGCGGCCGGGGCGCCCCGCCGCTCGCGCCGCCTTGCCATGGCGGGCGGCCTGCTCGCCACGCTCGCCGTCAGCGGCGCCGTCTGGGCGCAGGGCGCTGTCTTCCGGCCCCAACACCGCATCGCCATCGAGCGGGTCCAGGGCCTGTGCGAATATATACTCTTCCCGAAGTTCGACGCGGGCCTGCGCGAAAGCTTCATGGCCGAAGTCAGCAACACCCTGCCCAAGGGCTATAGCATCGCCGCGCCGGGCAGCGGCGACGGCGCCGATCTCCTCGCCCGCATCAGCGTGCGGCAGACCCCGCGGCAGACCGTGGTGGTGGTCAATCTCGTCGATCGCGGCGGCGGGCGCCTCCTGTGGTCGGGCCAGTTCGTCGGGGCGACCGACACCAACGACTATCTGCCCCTGCAGCGCGCATTGGCGCAGCACATGGCGCGCGGGCTTCGCAAGGCCCTGGCCGAACGCGCCTGAGGCGCATCCCGCCGCCGGGGAAGCGCGCGCCGCCGTCCGCCCCTGGGCTCCGTCGCTGCAACATGGCGGCATCAATCCGGATGCAGTGCACCGGTTGATGCAGCAGTGAGAGATGAATGCCCCGTCTGACCGAAGCGACGGCCGCCAAGCGGCGCATGCACATATTGGACGCGACCGCCCATTGCCTGTTCGAGCGCGGGCTGCTCGCCACTTCGATCGACGATGTCTGCGCCCGGGCGGGAATCAGCAAGGGCGCCTTCTACAGCCATTTCCCGAGCCGCGACGCGCTGATCCACGCCGTCACGGACATGCTCGCCGCCGAACTCGGCCCGATCGACGACAGCAGCATCGCCGCGCTGGCCGACTCGCTGTTCGCCCACCAGATCGCCCCCGCCCTGCCCCCGGCCCATGCCCGGTTCGGCATCGAGATCACCGCCGCCAGCACGGGCGATCCTGGCCTGCGCGAGCGCAACTCGACCAATCTCGAGCGGCTGCGTCACGCAGTGGAAGCCGCGGCCTGCAGCCTGATAGCGGCCGGCAAGGCACGCGCCGATGCCGATGCGGCGGCGACAGGCTGGCTGGTCCAGGCGCATGTGATGGGCGTGCTCTGCCGCAACGCGGTCTGGCCGGCGCAGGACGCCGCGGCGCTGCGCCGCTCGACGCACCTGCTTCTCGAAAGCCTGCTCGCCCCGGTTTAGTTGCATTTACGAACCGATTGGGCCAGCCTCCCGGCTTCACAGCAGTGGGAGGGGCTGCAATGCATAGTCAAATCCTGGCGCCGGTGGTGGTGCTTGTCGCCTGGACGCTCGTCATGCTGGTCTGGACGATCGTCACGCGCGTTCCCGCGATGAAGGCGGCCGGCATCGACATGGGCAAGCTGATCGGCAGCAAGGGCACCGATGCCGACAAGGTGCTGCCGCCCGCGGTCCAGTGGAAGGCGCACAACTACAACCATCTCCACGAGCAGCCCACGCTGTTCTACGCGATCGCGCTGACGCTCGCCCTGCTCGGCCAGGGCGACGGCCCCAATCTGTGGCTCGCCTGGGCCTATGTGCTCCTGCGCATTGGGCACAGCCTGGTGCAGGCGACCTTCAACAAGGTCTCGGTCCGCTTCCTGTTCTTCCTGCTCTCCACCCTGGCGTTGGTGGCGCTGACGGCGAGCGCGGGGATGGCGATTATGCTCAACCGCTAAGCCTAGAATCCTCCCTCTTGGGGGAGGATTTGAGGACTATCCGAACAGCCGGTTCAAACTCCGCTCCAGCATCAGCAGCTGCCACAGGGTGCGGCCATGCTCCGCCCGCCCCGCCTTGTGGTCGGCGGCGAGCTTCTCGATCGCATGCAGGTCGAACCAGCCGGTGCTGGCGAGCAGCCGGGAGCGCCCCAGCGCGGCCGCCTCGTCCGCCAGCGCCTTGCGGAACCACGCGCTGATCGGCGTCACGAAGCCCATTTTCGGCCGGTAGAGCACGTCCTTGGGCAGATAGGGCTCCAGCGCCTTCTTCATCAGCCACTTGCCCTGCCCCGCCCGGATCCGCAGCGACGGGGGCAGCGTCGCCATGAACTGGACGAGCCGATAGTCGAGCAGCGGCTCGCGCGCCTCCAGGCTCACCGCCATGCTCGCGCGGTCGACCTTGGTAAGGATGTCGCCCGGCAGCCAGTGCCGGATATCGGCATATTGGGCCCGGTCCAGCCCGTCGCGCGCCGGGGCCTGGCGCATCGTGTCGATATAGCGCTGCTCGGCCGTGTGCCCGGCCAGCGCCTTGCGCATCGCATCCGAATAGAGCGCCTGGCGCAGCGCCGGCCCGGTGACGCCCACTGCCTTGGGATAGGCGAACTCGCCCCCCTCGGCCAGCGCCAGCAACGTGGTCTTGGCGCGGAAGGGGCGCGGCGCCCAGTCCGCCTTGGGATAGAGCCGGCCGAGCGTGCCGAACACGCGCTCGCGCAGCCCCTGCGGCAGCAGCGCCCGCACGCGCTCCTCGGCGGCGAAGAACCGGTAGCGGCGATAGCCGGCCAGCGCCTCGTCCGCGCCGTCGCCCGACAGTGCCACCGTCACGCTCTCGCGCGCCAGCTGGCACACCCGATAGGTCGGCAGCGCCGAGGCATCGGCAAAGGGCTCGTCGAACGCGCCCACCAGCGTATCGATCAGCGCGAAATCGTCCGCCGCCACCTTGCGCGTCCGATGCGCGGTGGCGAAACGCTCGGCGACCATCCCCGCATAGGCGGTCTCGTCATGATCGGCCTCGTCGAAGCCGATCGTGCAGGTCTTCACCGCCGCCTTGCTCGCCTCGGCCATCAGCGCGACCACGGCCGAGCTGTCGACGCCGCCCGACAGGAACGCGCCGAGCGGCACATCGGCGATCATCCGCGCCCGCACCGCGCTCCGCATCAGGTCGATCAGCTCTGCCTCGAGGTCGCGCAGCTTGCCGCTTGCGCGCTGCGAGAAGTCGATATCCCACCAGCGCTGCGGCTGCGGCACCGGCCTGCCGCGCTCGAGCAGCAGGAAATGCCCCGCCGGCAGCTTGCGCACGCCCGCCAGGATCGAGGCATCGTCGGGCACATAGCCGAGCCCCAGATAGTCCTCGACCGCCTTGAAGTCGGGCGTGCGCCGGAACAGCGGATGCGCGAGCAGTCCCTTCAGCTCGGAAGCGAAGGCCAGTGCCCCGTCCGACAGCTCGGCATAATGGAGCGGCTTCACGCCGAACCGGTCGCGCGCCAGGAACAGGCTCTGCGCCCCGGCGTCGTAGAGCGCGAAGGCGAACATGCCGTTCAGCCGGTCGAGCATCCTGGGCCCCCAGGCCCGCCAGCCGTGCAGCAGCACCTCGGTATCGCTGTCGGTGGCGAAGCGGGCGCCCTTGGCCTCCAGCTCGGCGCGCACTTCCTGGAAATTGTAGATTTCGCCATTATAGGTGACGACCACGCCCTGGTCGGGCGTGGCCATCGGCTGGATGCCGCCCTCGAGGTCGATGATCGCCAGGCGGCGATGGCCCAGCCCCACGCCCGCGCTGGTCCACACCCCCGAGCCGTCCGGTCCGCGATGAACCAGCGCATCGGTCATCTGCACGATCCGCGCGGGGTCCACCGGCTTGGCCAGCGCGGGATAGTAAAGGCCGGCGATGCCGCACATTCAGCGAAGATTCCTCATATGCTCGGGCTTAGCCCGCCTCCCTTACTTCGTCATCCCCGCGAAGGCGGGGATCCGGAGTCGCAAAGGATCCAGCTTCGTCGCCCTGGGTCCCCGTCTTCGCGGGGGTGGCGGAAAGTGGGAAGTCAGCGCACCCCCGTCATGCGATCGGCGAGGTTCTCGACGGGACCAAGCGCGCCCAGGAAATCCTGGATCGCCGCATGGGCGCCATTGTCGCTCCCCTGCTCGGCCGAGAGCAGCACCGCCACGCCCGCCTGGCTGCCGCCGAGCAGCTTGGTCTTCAGCGTCTCCAGCTTCACCCGCTTGTCACTGCCGGTCAGGACGCCGCCGATCCGGTACCAGGTGACCACCTCGCGCTCGACGCGGCCGGGGCCGGTCATGCGCAGCGCCGCGCCGCGGCGGATGGGGCCCAGGTCCTCGATCTTCACCCAGCGATCATTCTCGCGGATCGCGCCGATGCCGAAGCCGACCAGCTCGTGCCCTTCATGCTGGGTGGCATAGACCGCCACCGCCAGATCGACGCTGCGGCCCGTCGCATCCGCATAGCGGCCGATCAGGAAATGGTCCGCGCCCGGGAAATTGGGCGACCAGGCCGCGCGGATGCTCGAGGGCACGCGGTGCCAGCCGGGCACTTCCGGCAGCGCCACCCGCGCCGGCACCGGCGCCGCGCGCGCGTCGTTGAGGCTCGACCAGCCGAGGAACAGGCTCGCCACCAGCAGCACCAGCAGCCCCGCGACCGGCGCATCCACCCGGCGCGCCGGCACCGCCTGCAGCACCGCGGAGTCGAACCAGCGCGCATCGGGATCGCGATCGAACCATTTCCAGCCGATCGCCAGCACCGCGGCCATCACCAGCGCGAAGAACACCCAGCCATAGACGATATGGTCGAACCCCGTCGCCGCCTCCACCGAAGTCCACCAGGCGGCATAGATCGTCCCGAAGGCGCGCATGCCGTTGGCGAGGATCGGCACCACGATCGCCGCGACCATGAATGCCGCGCGCCGCCGCCACGAGACATAGCAGACATTGGCCACCAGCACGCCGAACGCGATCATCGCGATCACGAACTTGGCGCCCGAACAGGCCTCGGCCACTTCGAAATAGCCGTTGGAGGTAGTGATCAGCACGCCGTCCACGCTGGCGGGCACACCGAACAGATGCAGCATCGGCATCACCATCGCGATGGTGATGTCCTGCAACGGCCCCTCGAGGAAATCGCCGAAGGGCACGAGGAACGCCATGTAGCAGAGCGGGAAAAGCAGCGCCCGGGCGACGTTCGGCCCCAGCACGGTCACCACCGCGCCCTGCAGCATCAGCGCCAGCCCGGCATGGCGGAACAGCGCCACGCCGGCGGCATCGCCCACCATCCAGCCGAATCCGCCGGCCGCGACGATCGCCAGGCCGGGCCACCAGCCCTGGGGCGCCACCTCGCTCAGTTCCGCGCGGCGCTGCCACACCAGCCAGGCGATCACCGGCGCGATGAACAGGCAATGCCCGAAAGTGGTGTTGGTCCAGTAGATCGTCGCCAGGTCCGCGGTGTCGCGGTGGAAGATCGCCAGCAGCGCCAGCCACACCCCCGCCAGGATCGCGGCATGCCGCTTCCAGCGCGCGTCGAAGGAGACGGCGGCCCGCACCTCGCTACCGGCGCCTACGCCCGAAGGAATCGATATCTCGGCCAAACAAGATCTCCCGTCATCCCCGCGCAGGCGAGGAGCCAGAGCCAAGCAGGACGTCGCTCGATACCCTGGATCCCCGCCCGCGCGGGGATGACGAAGAAATAAGCGGGAATGACGAAGAAAAGAGAAACACCGCGCGCGAAATCACGCCGCCCGCCGCGGCTTCTTCGGCACGTCCGTGACACGGGAGACGCGCTCTTCCTTGGCGGGGCGCAGCGGCTGGCCGAGCACTTCGTCGAGCGGGCTCAACCGCGCTTCCCAGCTGTAGCGGTCGATCACGCGCTGCCGCGCCGCCTCGCCCAGCTCGGTCGCCTTGCGGCGGTTGGCGAGCAGCCGGGTGACGTGCTCCGCCATCTCCCCCACGGTCGCGCCGACCAGGATCGTGCCGCCATGGTCGATGCCCGTCGCGGCGGCCTCGGACGCCACCACCGGCCGCGCCATCGCCATGCCCTCGAGCACCTTGTTCTGGATGCCGCGCGCCAGCTTGAGCGGCGCGACCACCACCGCGGCCTGGGCCAGCCAGCCGCGCACATCGGGCACCTCGCCGATCACCGCCACGCCCGGATGCTTGCCGAGCGCCTTCACCGCGTCGGTCGGGTTGCGGCCGACGATGATGAAGCGCGCGTCCGGATGGACCAGGCGGATATGCGGCAGGATCGTCTCGACGAACCAGGTCACGCCCTCGATGTTCGGGCGATAGTCCATCTGGCCGGTGAAGACGATCGTCGATCCCATCACGTCGACGCGCTTGAAATGCGCCGAGGGATCGAAAAACTCGGTGTCGATGCCGTTCTCGATCACATGCACCCGATCGGCGCCGGTGCGCTGGCGGAACAGCTCCGCTTCCGCCTCGCTCACGAACAGATTCGCATCGGCGCGCGCCGCAATCGCCTTTTCGTGCGCGAGCAGCAGCCGCGCCTCGCGGCCGAGCATCCAGCCCATCGGGCCCTTGCTGCTCTTGGCATAGGCGGCGAACTTGGCCGAATCCATGTCGACAAAGTCCATGATCACGCGCTGGCGCGGCCGCGGCGGGAGATATTGCGCCATCTGGCTCGAGAAGACGTAGATCGTGTCGATCCGGTGGCGCTCGAGGATGTTCTCCACCGCCTGGCGCAGCGCGTCGTTGTCGAACGCGGTGAGCGACACCGGCCGATGCTGGACCATCGCCTGGAAGCCCGCCACCAGCTGCGACTTGGCGCGCCACACGATCGAGCGGTTGCCGGTATATTTGGTCAGCCCGCCCTTCTGCTTCAGGTCGGCGGGATCGTCGGCAAAGGCGATCAGATGGACGCGCTTCTTCGTCGACAGATATTTCAGGATGTTGAAGCCGCGGATCTTGTCCCCCCGGTCGGGCGGATAGGGAACGCGGTGCGCGAGGAAGAGTATGTCGCCCATCAGCCAAGGCCCTTCGCGATCAGGGGACCCGCGCGATTGGCGATCCACAGGGGGAGCTTGCTCCAGACGCGCACCTGGAGCGAATATTTCGGGTTCACCGGGCTCGCGTCGCGCGCCTTGGCGCCCTCGGCCACCCGCTCGTAATAGGTCAGCGGCTGCGGATCGAAGCCCCAATTCTTCTTGAACGCCGCGGCCCCGGTGCCGGTCTTGGAGCGGCCGAAGTCGAAGCGCGTGCAGCCGCGGGTGCGGGCATGGCGCATCAGCTCGAAATACATGCGATCATTGGCGCGCAGCGCGCGCGCGTCCCGCGTGCCGCCTCCCCAATAGGGATACACCGTGCCGTTCCAGTAAAGGCTCAAGACGCTCGACACTGCCACCCCGCCGTGGCGGACTATAAGCACGTCCGCCGAATTGCCAAATTCGCGTAAAACCTCGGAAAACAGAGTCCGGGGAAATACGGGCGTGCCGAGATTGCGGACCGACTCGGCATAGACGGCATAATGGGCTGCGATGTCGGCGGAGTTACAGCCGGTCGCGATGTTCAGGTCGTTCTCCAGTGCCTTGCGCACTTCGGCGCGCTGCTTGCGCGGGATGGCGGCCAGCTGCGCCGCGTCGTCTTCCGCCAGCGAACGCACGAAGCCGAGATAGCGGGTGTCGTCCACCTGCCATTCCGGCCCGGGCAGCGGGCCGCCGCGCACTTCCACCACCGGGCATTTCCGCTCGACGGCAAGCGCCCAGGCCGCCTCCGCCAGCTGCGAAACGACACGCGCGTCGTGGGTCAATATGCCGCCGCCCACGCCGAACCCGGCCGAGGCCAGCACGTTGCCGAACAGCGGCGAGCGGACCTCGGTGAGCGGCATCACGCCGGCCAGGTCGCCCCGGGCATTCTCGGCGACCAGATAATGGCTCCGCTGCCCGCAGCCCCGCGCCACCGCGACGCTCCAGGCCGGCAGATGGAAGGGCGTGCCCTCCGGGTGATCGTGCACGAACGCCCCGATCCGCGCCCGCTCGATCGCGTCGCCGAGATCCGCGACGCGCAGCGCGACGGGCTGGTTGCGCAGGGGAGCGTTCACGTCGCCGTCTCCGTCTCCAGGCGCGCCGCCTCGCGCGCCGCGACTTCGTCCATCCGCCCCCAGGGATGCCCCGCGATCAGCGTCTCGAGCTTGCCCGCCATCGCGCCCAGCCGGCTGTAATGGCGCAGCTTCGACTTGAACGGCGCATCCTGCACGCGCGGCTGGCCCGGGTCGATCTCCCAGGGGTGGAAATAGAAGATCGCCGGACGCGCCGCGTCGTTCGCCGCGCGCACCGCGCGATAGGTCACTTCGCCCGGCAGCAGGCGGAAAAAGCCGCCGCCGGTGGTCACTTCGCGGCCGAAGAAATTCGCCAGGGTGATCGGGATCTCGATCAGCCCGGCGCCCGGCACCGGCCGGTAGGCTCCGCGCGGCGCATCGTGCCAGCCATAATGGTCATGCTTCACCGGCGCGACGCTCGAGGAATAGGCATAGCCCGCCTCGGCCAGCACCTCGTGCGCCCAGGGCGTGCGGCGATCGATCGAGAAGCTCGGCGCGCGATAGCCGGTCACCCGGGTTCCGCTCGCATCCTCCAGCGCCGCCCGCGCGGTGGCGAGGTCGGCGCGGAACTGCTCGGGGCCCATGGTGAAGACGCGCTGATGGTCCCAGCCATGGCTGGCGACTTCGTGCCCCGCATCGGCGATGCGGCGGATCAGCGCGGGATAGCGCTCCGCCACCCAGCCGAGCGTGAAGAAGGTCGCCTTCACTCCGCCCGCCTCGAACAGGGCCAGCACCTTGTCGGTGTTCGCCTCGACCCGATGCTCGAGCGAATCCCAATCGCCGCGCCGGATCGTGTTCTCGAAGGCGCCGACCTGGAACCAGTCCTCGACATCGACCGAGAGGGCGTTGACCACCATGCGGATCAGGCCGCGTTCCCGCGGATGGCGGAAAGGTCGGGGCGGCGCCCCTGCCCCTCGCCCTGCTCCACCCAGTCGACCAGCAGCCCCAGCACGCGGCGCAGCGCCTCGTCCTGGTCGCGCACCTGGCTCTCCAGTTCGGTGATGCGGCGTTGCAGCGCCGGATCGTTCGCGGGCGCTACGGCCTCGGGACGCAGCGGCACCGGATCGGCGGGGCGCGGCGGCGGAACCGGCGCGCCCATCGGCATCGGCGCCACGTCGGTCAGTTCATAGGGTTCCGGCTGCCGCGCCGGCGCGGGCATGGGCGCGGGTGCCGATACAGGCGCAAACGCAGGTGCCGGTGCCTGTACCGGCGCTTGCACCGGCGCCGGTGCCGGCGTCGCCACCGGCGCGGACCGATAGCCCGAGACCGGGGTGTCGTCGTTCAGGTCCGCGATCACCGCGGCCAGCTCGTTCGCGCCGAACGTCTCCATCTCCTCGACCGCGCCGAACAGCAGCACGCGGCTGGCGAGCTGGTTGATGCGGCGCGGACTGCCGCCCGACCAGCGATGGATCGCCGCCACCGCATCGTTGGTGAAGCGCGGCTTGCCCCGCCAGCCGACGCAGGAAAGGCGGTGGATCAGATAGGGCTCGACTTCATCCGCCTGCATCGGATCGAGATGGTGCATGGCAATCACGCGCTGGCGCAATTGTTCGAGACGGGGATCGCTCAGCTTGAGACGGAATTCGGGCTGGCCGAGCAGGAAGATCTGCAGCAGCGGATAGCCGCCCGCCTGGAAGTTGGAGAGCATGCGCAGCTCCTCCAGGCTCTCGATCGGCAGCGACTGCGCCTCGTCGACCACTACCAGCGTGCGCCGGCCGGTGCGTGCCACGGCGTGCAGTCCGCGCTCGATCTCGCCCAGCATCTCGGCCTTGTTCAGGCCGGAGCTGTCGATCCCCAGCCCCTGGCAGACCAGCCGCAACAGGTCCTCGGGGCGCAGCTGGGTCGACACGATCTTGATCACGTTCAGCCGCTCGCGGTCGATCTCGCCGAGCAGATGGCCCATCAGCGTGGTCTTGCCCACGCCGGGATCGCCGGTGATCACGACGAAGCCCTCGCCCTGGCTCAGGCCATAGCCGAGATAGGCCATGGCCTTGCGGTGCGTGGCCGTGTCGAACCAGAATTTCGGATCCGGGGTCAGCTGGAAGGGCCGGCCGCTCAATCCGTAATGGTCGTCGTACATCTGTTTCGTCCCGACGCTTAGAAACCGTAACGCAATCCCAGCAACGCCTGCGCGCTGGCCGAGCTCTGGCCCTCCCGCTCGAAGCCGAACACGCCCGCCGAAAGGGTCGCGCCCAGCCGCCCGAAGCGATGGGTATAGGCCGTATTCGCTCCCCAACCGTAAATGCCGTCATTCCCCGGAATGTCGCTGTTGTAATAGCTGCCGAGGATGCTGCCCTGAAGCGCACCGTTCGGGCCGACATCGGTGGAAGCGAAGAGCTGGGCGTAGATGCTGGTGTCGCTGGTGCCGTTGGTGGTGAAGGCGGTGCCGCCCGCCGGCGCGATGAAGTCGCGCCGCGCCCAGCCGCCGCCGATGCCGAAGCGAGTGCCGCCGCGGCCCGCCACCGCCACCGCGGTCACGCCGCGCGCGCGATAGGCCGAAGTCGCCGCCGAGGCGAAGACTCCGTTCATGCAGCCGCCCGCCGCCGCGCCGGTGGTGCCGTAGATGCAGCCCGAGAACTGGTTGCCGAACGGATCGGTGGTGCTGGCCAGCGCGGTCGGCAGCGTCGCGAGCTGGCCGTTCAGCTGCTGGCCGAAGGTCTGCACCGTGTCGTAGACGCCGATCTGGATGCCGCTGCCCGGGCTCGCCTGATAGCTGAGCGAGCCGGTATAGCTCATCGATCCATAGCGCCGGCCGACCCGCGCCTCGAGGAAGGTGCGGCGGCTGGGCTTCCAGATCACGCCCGCGTCCCAGAACACGCCGTCCAGGTCATAGGCGATGCGGCGCGGCGAGTTGGGATCGGTCTTGAAGCGGCCCGCCCCGTCGACCACCGGGTTGCCGGCGGTGTCGCGCAGCGGATCGCGCTGGGTGATCTTGATCTGCTCATAGCCCACGCCGCCGGCCACCGCGAGGCCCGGCGCCACCGGCAGCACCACGTCGCCGCGGCCATATTTGCCCTCGAAACGCTGGTCGAGCTGGCCCGCATCCTCGCGGGTATAGGATCCGCTGGCGGTGATGCCGACGGGCAGCACCGTGCCCGATTTCACGCCGACGCTGGCGGTGGCGACATGCACCTTCGAATCGTCGTAATTGTCGAGCCGCGGCTGCCCCGGCGCAACGCCGGTCTGCCCGGGCGCCTCGACCTTGGTATAGCCGAAGCGATAGGCGCCGTTGACGAACATCGGCCCCAGATGCGTCGCCACGTTCGGCCCGATATAGCCGGAGAAGACCTGGGCCGAGTTGCTGAAATTGCCGACATTGCTGGTCTGCACGTCGCCGCGGATGTCCGATCGGGTGCGCGTCGCGATGCCGCCCGCCTCGATCGAGAAGCCCGGCGCCACCTTCGCCTTCACGGTCGCCAGGCCGCTATGCGTGTGATCGTTGTTCAGCCTGTTCTGATAGTCGAAGCGATGCTCGTAGCGATAGCTCACCTGCACCTCGACCCGGCGTGACTGGACCGAGGCGTCGATCCCCGCGCCGATCGTCGAATAGGTCAGCACGTCGCCACCGTTGAGATCGGCCGCGACCACCTGGCTCGCATCGATATACGGCGTGATGCGCGCGCGCTGCGCACTGGCCGGCGTAACGGCCATGGCGGCAGCAAACGCCGCGCCCGTGACGATGAGCCGCTTCACCGGCTTTCCTCCCCATATTCGTAATAGCTGCCGAACCGCCGCCCGCCCGGCTGGAACGACACGGAATTGAGCACGAGCTGGATATGCTCGCAGCCATCGAGCGTGTTCACCGCGGCGCGCAGATCGCCCTCGCTGGTCCTGTCGGCACGCACGACGAGCATCACCTGCCCCACGTGCAGCGCCAGCACCGATGCCGGCGACGCGGCCAGCGCGGGCGGCGAATCGAAGATCACGATGCGGCGCGGATTGGCCGCGGCCAGCCCATCGAGCAGCGCCCGGGCACGGTCGCTCGCCAGCAGCTCGGTGTCGCTGTTCGAACGCGCACCGGCCGGCAGCACCGAAAGCTGCGGCACGTCGGTGTCGATGATGCACTCCTCGACGCTCGCCACCGACCCGGCCAGCACGTCGAGCAGGCCCGGGCCGCCCGGCAGGCCCAGGCGGGGCAGCAGGTCGGGCTTGGGGAAATCGGCATCGACCAGCAGCACCTCGACGTCCTTCTCGGTCGCCATCGAGAGCGCCAGGTTGATCGCGCAGAAGGTCTTGCCCTCGCTCGGCTGGGCCGAGCAGACCAGGATCATGCGGGCGCGGTCGGCGGCCTTGGCGGTATCCTTGGCGGCGACGGCGCGGGCGGTGAGCAGCAGCTGGCGCTTCACCATGCGGAATTCCTCCGCCAGCGGCGTGATCGCCGCGCCGGGCATCAGCATTCCGCCCTGTTCCAGCACCTCGCGGTCAAGCGGTGCCATGCGGCGGCCGGCCGGGCGCGCGGTGGCGATCTGCGGCTCGGGCTCGGCCGGGACGCCGCGCGCGAGCGCCGGCTCCGGTTCCGGAGCGGGCTCCGGCTCCGGCACGACGACGGGTTCGGGCGCCTGCTGCACCGGGGCCGGCTCGGGCTGCGGCGGCACGGGCGCCGGCTCGGGCTGCACTTCGGGCGGCGGCGGGGCCTGCGGCACCAGCGGCGGCACCACCATCGCGGGTTGCGCCACCGGCGCCGCCGCGCGCTTGCGCACCGGCGGCGGCGTTGGCGCTTCCTCGGGCGGCTCGACCGGCGGAGGCGCATAATGGAACGAAGGCGCCGCCCGTTCGAGCAGCGACCCCTTGAGCCGGCGGGGAGTCTGGTCGTTCATCTCAGGCTCCCATGCCGCGCTGGAGGAATTCGACGCCGATCAGCCCGACATAGGCGAAGCACAAGGCGGCCAGCCCGCCGGCGAACAGCACCAGCTTTCGGCGGCGCATCGCGGTCTGCGCGGCGGTCACCACTTCGCCGATCGAGCCGATCACCGGCATGCCGCTCGCCTTTTCCAGCTTGGCGGCGGTCGGGAAGGTCGTGGTCAGCTTGCCCAGCGCGAAGGCGGCGGCCAGCCCGGCGCCCAGTCCGGCGATCAGCACGCCAGTGAGCAGCAGCGGCCGGTTGGGCGAGCTTGGCGCGCGCGGCTGGGTCGGCGGATCGACCACGTTGAACTTGTCGGCATCGGCGACATTCTGCGCCTGGCTCGCGATCTTCATCTGCTCGCGCTGGGCGAGCAGCGTGTCATACTGGCCTTTGAGCACCTGATATTGGCGCTCGATCTCGCCCTGTTCGGCGGCCACGCCCGGCGCTTCGGCCATCTTGGCCTGGAGGAGGTTCAGGTCGCCCTCGATCTGCGCCTTGCGCTGGATCAGCGCGGCGACGGTCGCCTGCTTGTCCGCCCGCATCGATTGCAGGCCGATATAGACCGGGTTGGAGGCGCCGGCCGACGCGCCGCTCACCACCGGCTCGCGCGCCGCCGCGCTCTGCGCCGCGGCAAGCTGGTTCTTCAGCGCGATCACATCGGGATGGCTGTCGGTATAGCCCTTGGCCCGCGCATCGGCGAGCTGGCCCTGGATCGCCGCGAGCCGCGCCCGCGCCGGGCCGGTCACCGCGCCGCCGCCGGCGCCGGCGATATTGGCCGGGGTGCTCGCCATCTGGGCGTTGACGACGTTGAGGCTCGATTGCGCCGCCGCCAGGTCCGACTGGATCTGGGCGAGCTGGGTGCGCGCCGCGGAGACGCGATCGTCGATCGACCCGGTGCCGGGCAGCGAACCGAGATAGCGGTTCTGGAAGTCCGCCTTCTTCGCCTCGGCATCGGCGAGCTGCTTCTGCCGCGCGTCGAGCTGCTGGTCCATGAAGTCGAGCGACTGGCTCGACTGGTCGCGATTGTCGGAGAGGTTCGCCTCGACGAAGATGTCGATCAGCTTCTGGGTGATCTGGCGGGCGAGCTTGCCGCTCGGCGCGGTGACCGCGATCTCGAACAGATTGTCCTGCTGCGCGGTCAGCTTGATCGCCTTCTGGAGGCCGGCCACCCGATCCGCCACGTCGCGATCGGTCGCGACGGTGCGGGCCAGGTCGGTGCCGCGCACGACTTTCTCCAGGTTGACCGCCGCGGTCAGCGTCTGGCGGACCCGGTCGAGGTCCTTTTGCTGGTTGAGCGCCGTCGTCCCGTCGGTGGGGATGATCTGGCGCAGCTGCACGAAGATGCGCGCGCGCGATTCATAGTTGTTGGGCATCTGCGACACCACCAGCCAGCCCGCCAGGCAGATGCCCCAGGCCACGGCCAGCGCCACCCAGCGCCGTTGCCAGATCGCGTGCAGTGCGCCGCGCAGCTCGTCGTAGAGGCTCCCCACCCGCGCTACCTCAGAACATGCTCGTGGGGATGATGATCACGTCGCCCGGCTCGAGCTTGACGTTCGCCTTGATGTCCCCGTTCTTGAGCAGATCGCCCAGGCGCACCTTGTATTCGGTCTGCTTGCCGGTCTGACGGTCGTAGCGCACCAGCCGCGCGCGGTTGCCCGCGGCGAACTCGCTCAGGCCGCCCACCGCGATCATCGCGTCGAGCAGGGTCATGTTGGCGCGGTACGGGATCGAGGCCGGCTTCTCGGTCGCGCCGACGACGCGGACCTGCTGGCTGTACGTCCCGTTGAAATTCTCGACGATCACCGAGACGATCGGATCCTTGATATACTCGCTCAGCGCGAATTTCAGGTCGTCCGCCAGCATCGCCGGGGTCTTGCCCACCGCCGGCATGTCGCTGATCAGCGGCACGGTGATGCGGCCGTCGGGGCGCACCTGCACCTTCGCCGACAGCTCGGGATTGCGCCACACGAACACCTGGAGCTGGTCCATCGGGCCGATGACATATTCATCGCTCGGCACTTCGCGCTGGGCCACCGCCGCCGCGGGCGGCAGCTCCGGGCGGCCACCGCCGCCGCCGCATCCCGCCAGCAGCGCCGCCGCCGCGCCGAGAGCCAGAAATGTCCTGCCGAAACCGATGAAACGCATGCCGAGCTCCTTTCCCGGCGGGCACGCACGCCGCCGACGTCTCGGCAGCAACCCGCACAGGATCACGCTCAGCTATGGGGGCGAGAGGTAAATATCGGGTTAGGCCTTGCGGACCGTTCGTCGCTTTATCCCGATGGGACACGCGATCCCGGCGTGGGACATGCTTGTGATCGGCCGGGAACCAATTCCGCGAACGAGCGTTGAGGTGCCGATTGTGTTGCGTTCGCGCAACAATGCGCAACTCCATTTTTCCCCGCGCCAAACTTTCCTTTGTACCAATTCCCAGTGAGTTGGTAGAGATTTTGCTCACCATAAGAAAAGGTGGGCCCTCCATGCGTTTCCGTTCCTCGTCGCTCCTCGCCATCGCCACTACCCTGGCGTTCGCCGTGCCGCCTGCCTTCGCGCAGGACACTGCCGAGCCGCAGGCCGATCAGGGCCCGGCATCCGAAGACACCCAGATCATCGTCACCGGCACGCGCGCCCAGGGCCGCTCGCGGCTCGACACCGCCTCGCCGGTCGACGTGCTGAGCGGCACCGCGCTGCGCAACCAGGGCACTACCGAGCTTGGCGCCGCGCTTGCCGCCATCGCCCCCTCGATCGACTTCCCGCGCCCCTCGGCCGTGGACGGTACGGACGCGATCCGCCCGGCCACGCTGCGCGGCCTTTCCCCGGACCAGACGCTCGTCCTGATCAACGGCGTGCGCGCGAACGCCTCGGCGCTGCTGAACATCAACGGCTCGGTCGGCCGCGGCTCGGCGGCCGTGGATCTCAACACCATTCCCGCCACCGCGCTCGAGCGGATCGAAGTGCTGCGCGACGGCGCTTCGGCCCAATATGGCTCGGACGCCATCGCCGGCGTGATCAACGTCCGCCTGCGCGAGGCGCGCTCGGGCGGCGGCGCCACTGCCACCTATGGCTTCTACGCCACCGACATCGACACGGCGCGCGGCAGCCGCTCGGTCACCGGCGAGCCTGCCTTCACTGCCTCGGCCTGGCAGGGCATCGGCTTTGGCGAGGACGGCTATGTCACTCTCTCCGGCGAATATCTGAACCGCGAGGCGACCAACCGCGCCGATTTCGATCCGCGCGTCACCCCCAGCCGCGTAACCGGCCGCTTCGGCGATCCCGCGGTCGAGCAATATACCGGCTATATCAACGCCGGCACCGGCATCGGCGACAATTTCAAGCTCTATGGCTGGTTCGGCTATCAGGACCGCGACAGCCGCAGCGCCGCCTTCCCGCGCCTGCCCAGCGCCGCCGGCGCCGTCTCCGGCATCTATCCGAACGGCTTCCTGCCGATCATCAACACCAAATCGACCAACGCGAACGGCGCGCTCGGCATCAAGGGCGACCTGGCCGGCTGGGACGTCGATCTCAACGTCGCCTATGGCCGCAACAAGATCGCTTATTACACCCGCAATTCGGCGAACTATGCTTATGGCAACGCCTCGCCGACCAGCTTCTACGACGGCGCGCTGATCTACGACCAGTGGGTCGCCGGGCTCGACGTGTCGCGCAAGTTCGACCTGTTCCAGTCGCTGAACGTCGCCTTCGGCATCGAGGGGCGCCGCGAGGGCTTCAAGATCACGCCGGGCGAGCCGGCTTCGTGGAACTATCCCGCCACCGGCGCCGTGCCGGGCCAGGCGCCGGGCGCGCAGGGCTTTGGCGGCTTCTCCCCGCTCAACGCCATCGAGCGCAGCCGCAAGAACGTCTCGGGCTATATCGATCTCGAAGCCCAGATCACCGACAAGCTGCTGATCGGCCTGGCCGGCCGCGGCGAGCATTATACCGATTTCGGCGACACGGCGACCGGCAAGGTCTCGCTGCGCTATGATTTCGCGCCCTGGTTCGCGCTGCGCGGCACCGCCTCGACCGGCTTCCGCGCGCCGAGCCTGCAGCAGCAATATTTCACGTCGA
Source organism: Sphingomonas sp. CBMAI 2297 (assembly GCF_029870595.1). Taxonomy (GTDB): domain Bacteria; phylum Pseudomonadota; class Alphaproteobacteria; order Sphingomonadales; family Sphingomonadaceae; genus Sphingomonas. Next base: position 382,713 of record NZ_JAPDIR010000002.1, on the reverse strand, counting down.
TCGCCTCGGTGGTCCAGAACGGCTCGCCCGTCCTCACCGGCACCTTCCCCTCGGTCAGCGTCGTCGGCGCCGCATTGGGCGGCCTGCCGCTCGAGCCCGAGCGCTCGACCAACCTTTCGGTCGGCGCGGTGATCCGCTCGGGCGGGTTCGACCTGACGATCGACGCCTATCAGATCCGCCTGCGCAACCAGCTCGCGCTGTCGGAGAACATCCAGGCGAGCTTCAGTCCCCAGGTCGCCGCGCTGCTCGCCAGCACCAACACCGGCGCCCAGGCCGCGCGCTTCTTCATCAACGGCCTGCGCTCGCGCGTCCGCGGCATCGACGCGGTGGCGCATTACCGCCTGCCCACGGATGCCGCCGGCACCTTCGACTTCACGATCGCAGGCAATCTCAACCAGACCAAGGTCGACCGCAGCAGCATCCCCACCTCCACCGGCACGATCAACCCCGCGCCGGTCCTCTTCGCCCGCAGCCGCATCCTGACGATCGAGCAGGGCACGCCGGGCCAGAAGGTGACGGGCTCGATCGACTGGTCGCTGGACAAGCTCGCGATCACCGCCCGCGCTAGCTATTATGGCGACGTCAACCAGCCCGGCACCACCCCGGCGGCGGACATCCATAGCGGCCGCCACACCATTACCGACCTCGAATTGCGTTATCAGGCACTTAAGGGCGCACAGTTCGCACTCGGCGTGAACAATCTGTTCGACGTCTATCCGGACTATACCATCGCCGCGAACAACAGCACCGGCGTGGTCGGCTTCCCCTTCTACTCGCCCTTCGGCTTTGGCGGGCGCTATGTCTATGCGCGGCTCGGCCTGAGCTGGTGAGGCATTCCGGAGGGAGCGGCCGCGTGGCCGCTCCCTCCGGAATGGCGGAGCCGGTGCATTGACGCATGGTCGAGGGAGCCTATTTTCCGGCCATGCTGCACGATCTCCCCGTGGGCAGGGCCCTGCGCCGTTTCCGCATCCTCAACGGGATCAAGCAGGGCCATGTCGCCGAGCGCCTGGCCGTTACCCAGGCCAGCGTGTCGCGCTGGGAAAGCGGCACGCACGCGCCCGAGGCTGCAATGCGCGAGCGCATCCTGGCGATGATCGCCGCCAATGCCGGCAATGACGCGGACGTCGCGCTGAAGCGCCTGGTCGAGTCTTCGAGCGCCCCGGTGCATCTCGTATGCGATGCCACCCATCGCCTGCTCGCCGCCTCGCCCAGCCGGGCAAAAGCCTGGGCGGACAGCGCCGACAGCTTCCTGAACCGCTCGCTCTGGAGCTTTGCCAGCCCGGAGATCGTCGCCGCCGAAGCGGGGCTCGCCGATCGCGGCTGGTATGATCGTCCGTTCCAGCGGCTGGAATTCCACACCGGCCATAATGGCTGCGCGGTGATAGCGGTGCTGCCCAGCATGTTGCGCTGGGAAACGGTGCCGCTCGCCGACGGCCGGATCGGCCGCATCACCACCACCATCGCATTCGATCCGGCATAGGGCCGACCGACATTCCGGGGTGACGCGGCCGATGGCAGGCCGAAGCGCCCGGATCGCGATCCGGTACCGGCGGCGCCCGTATAATCTATTCGTGGCCATCATCGGCGCCTGCTCCTAGCAGGGCGGCATGCGCACCCCCTGGCCCCGAATCATCACGCTCTGGCTGGTCGGAATCCTCGCCGCCGCGCAGCTCGCCAAGATCTCCGCCATCGCACCGATCCTGCGCGAGAGCTTCCATCTGTCGCTACCCGAGATCGCGCTGCTGATCTCGCTGCTCGAGGTGGGCGGCGCGCTGTTCGGCTTCGTCGCGGGCCTTGGCCTCGCCCGCTTCGGCATGCGCGCCTTCCTGCTGCTCGGCGGCGCCACGCTCGCCGGCACCAGCCTGGTCGAGGCGATTGCCCCCAGCCCCGCCATCCTGTTCGCCGCCCGCGCAGTGGAGGGCATCGGCTATCTCCTGATGGTGATCGTCGCGCCCACCGCCATCGCCGCTCTCGCCACCGAGCGGAGCCGCGGCCGCGCGCTCGCCCTGTGGAGTACCTTCGTGCCCGTGGGCCTGGCATTGGGCAGCGCGGTCACCGCCTCGCTGGTCACCCTGGCGGGCCCGCGCGGCGTGATGCTGGTCTGGGCGGTCGCGCTGGCCGCGATTACAGCCCTGCTCACGCGCTTCCCGCTCCCCGGCGCCAGCGGCCGGCGGATCACCCTCCCCGCCCCGGCCGCCTGGATCTCCACCTTCGCCTTCGGCCTCTACACCCTGTTCGTCTGCGCGCTGCTCATGCTGCTGCCGAGCTTCCTGGTCGAGCGCAGCGGCGCCCCGATCGAGCAGGTCGGGCTGGTCACCGCGCTGGCCTCGCTCGCCGCCCTGCCCGGCTCGGCCGCTGCCATGTGGCTGATGCGGGGCGGCGCGCTGGGCCGGGGCCGGATGATGCTGGTCTCGATACTGGCCCTGCTCGCCACGCTGCCCCTGGTCTTCTGGCTCTATCAGGGTACCGGAGCGAGCCTGGCCGAAAGCGGCGCCATCGCCATCGGCGCGACGCTCATCAGCGGCCTCGTCCCGCCGCTGATGTTCGCCCGCCTGCCCGCCCAGTCCGGGGCCACCACGCCCGACGATCCCCGAATCGCGGCGGCGAACGGCCTGATCACCCAGTTCGGCGCGGGCGGCGCGCTGCTCGGCCCGCCGCTCGCCGGCATGGTCGTCGCCGCCTGGGGCTGGCCGGCGCTCGGCATCGCCCTGATCGCGCTGGTGCTGGCGATGCTCGCCTGCCTGCTGGCCGCCGAAAGCCTCTGACGCGGTTTGACAACCCCCGGCCCAGGCCCCATCGTCCCCGCATGATGCTTCGCGCACCCACGCTGCGATACCGCATTCACGCGGGACAGTCCCTGGCAGGCAACTAGCCCCGGGTTCTCCTCAGGCATGTCCCGGAGATCCGGGGCCAAGCAATGCGCCGTTCGGCGCCCCGGCGGCATCGCCGCCTTTGCCTGGGAGTTCCAGAATATGAGCAAGACCCGCAAGGCGGCCAGCCGGCCGCCGATCGACATGATCGATTCCGAAGCCGAGCGCCTCGCCGGCCTGGCGCTCAGCGTCGAGCGCCGCTTTCCCGCGGTCAGCGCGCTGCTGCTCCGCGAGACCGAGCGCGCCAGGCTGCACAGCGCGGCCGCCATTTCGCCCGATACGGTGACGATGGGTTCCACGGTGGAGTTCGTCGACGACAGCAACGGCACGCGGCGCACCGTCACGCTCGTCTACCCGTCCGACGCGGATATCTCCCGGGGGCGGATCTCGGTCCTCACGCCCGTGGGCGCGGCGCTGATCGGGCTGCGGACGGGCCAGTCGATCCTGTGGCCCGATCGCCACCTCACCGTGCTGGGAGTCCGCCAAGCCGCGCCGGGCTGATCGCGGCTCAGGCCAGCGATTCTCCCACCGGCGGATGCCCCAGGAACGCGCTGGGGCTCGCCGTCGCGCCATAGGCTCCGGACGCGAACACCGCGATCCTGTCCCCCACCTCGGCGCGGGGCAGCGCCACGCGGTCGGCCAGCCGGTCCAGCGGCGTGCAGAGCGGCCCGACGATCGTCACCACTTCCTCGGGCGGATCCTGGATACGATCCGCCACCGCCACGGGATAGTTGCGGCGCACTACCGTGCCGAAATTGCCGGTGGCGGCGAGATGATGGTTCAAGCCGCCTTCGACCACCAGGAAAGTCTCGCCCTGGCTCTCCTTCCGCTCGATCACCCGGGCGAGATACACCCCCGCCTCGCCCACCAGCCACCGGCCAAGCTCCACGGCATATCGGGTGTCGAGGCCCCGGATCGCCGTGCCCAGCGCCGCGCCCACCGCCGCCACGTCGAGCGGTGCATCGCCCGGGAAATAGGGGATGCCGAAGCCGCCGCCCAGGTTCACCAGCGGCGGCCGCGCACCCGCCTCGTCCGCCAGCCGCGCGGCGAGCGCCACCGTGGCGGCCTGGGTCTCGATCACCGAAGCGGCGTCCAGCGCCTGCGATCCGGCGAAGATGTGGAAGCCGCGCCATTCCGCCCCGGCGTCGATCACGCGCCGCACCAGCGCCGCCGCCCGGCTCGCATCCACGCCGAAGGGCGAGGCGCGCCCGCCCATCTTCATCCCCGATCCACGCAGCTCGAAATCGGGATTGACCCGCACCGCGAGCCGCGGCGTCACGCCCAGCCGCGCGCCGATCGCGAACGCGCGCTCGGCCTCGGCCTCCGATTCGAGATTGAGCGTCACGCCCGCGCCCAGCGCCGCCTCCAGCTCGAAATCGCGCTTGCCGGGGCCGGCGAAGCTGATGTCGGCCGCCGCCATGACGTCACGCGCCCGGGCCAGCTCGCCCGCCGAGGCAACGTCCATCCCGTCCACCAGCGGCGCGATGCGGGCGAGCAGCGGCGGGAACGGATTGGCCTTGATGGCATAATGGATGCCGATACCGGCGGGCAGCGCCGCGCGCAGCCGGGCGATGCGCGCCTCCACCACCGCAAAGTCATAGACATAGGCAGGGGTCCGGACGTCCGGCCATGGAAGCTCGCGCAACGCGGCGAATTCCGGCGGGATCGGGCCATGCGGTTTCGCGGTAATGGTCATTTGTCCCCCAAGCTCGCCCTGAGCGCCGTCCGGTCGAGCTTGCCATTGGCGTTGCGCGGAAGCTCCGCGCGCCAGTCATAGCGCGCCGGCTGCAGGAAGCTCGGCAGTTCGCGCCGCAACCGCTCGCGCAGCGCCGCCTCGCCGCTGCCGTCGCCGCGCGCGATCACCACGATCGCCTGGCCCAGCCTTTCGTCCGCGACGCCGAACGCCGCCGCCTCACCGGTCTCGCCGCCCGAGAGCACGGCTTCCTCGATCTCGGTGGGACTGATGCGGTTGCCGGCCGATTTGATCATCTCGTCGTCGCGGCCGACAAAGCGGAGCAGCCCGTCCTCCCCCAGCCGTACCGTGTCGCCGGACCACACCGCCATGCCGCCGCTCTCGGCAAAGGCGGGCGCGGGGCGGAAGCGCTGCGCCGTCCGCTCGGGATCGCGCCAATAGCCCTGGGCGACCAGCGGGCCCGCATGGACCAGTTCGCCCCGGGAAGCGCGCGCGCCGTCCGGACCGACCACCAGGATCTCCGCGAACGGAATGGCCGTTCCGATCGCATCGGGGTGCGCGTCGACCAGCCCGGGATGAAGATAGGTCGATCGGAACGCCTCGGTCAGCCCATACATCGGATAAAGATCGGCATTGGGGAAGCGTGCGCGCAGGTCGCGCACCATCCTGGGGGTAAGCGCGCCGCCTGAATTGGTTAGGCGGCAAAGCTTGGATGCGATCTCAACCGGCCACTCCGCCTCGAGCAGTTGCACCCAAAGCGGCGGCACCCCGGCCAGGCTGGTGATGCCGAAGCGCTCCACCGCCTTTATGACGTCGCGCGCGGTCAGGTAATCGAGCGGCACCACCCGCGCGCCCGCCGCCCAGGTGGAGAAGAGCTGGTTCTGCCCATAATCGAAGCTGAGCGGCAGCACGCCCAGCACGCGATCCTCAGGTTCGATCTCAAGATAATGGGCTACGCTGATGGCCCCCAGCCATAAATTGGCATGGCTCAGCATCACGCCCTTGGGCCTGCCGGTCGATCCCGAGGTATAGAGGATCGCCGCGAGCGTATCGGCGCCGGCCGCGGAGGGCGGAAGCCTCCGCTCCGAGAAGAGTGCGCCTTCCTCCACCACCCGGCAATCGGCGCCGACATCGCCGGCTTCGAGGGCGGCGAGCCGCGCCGGTTGGGAAACCAGCGCCCGCGCGCCCGAATCGGCCAGGATGTGCGCCACCTGGGCGCGCTTGAGCACCGGGTTCACGGGCACGTGCACCAGTCCCGCCCGCACCGCCGCCAGCGGCATCAGGCACGCGGTCCGCGTCTTGGGCAGCCAGCTGGCCACCCGGTCGCCGGGCTCCAGCCCCAGCGCGCGCAGGGCATGCGCCATGCCGCCCACCGCCGCCTCGAGCTCGGCATAGGTGAGCGTGCCGGCCTTGTCCTCCAGCGCCACGGCCTCGGGCCTCCCGCGCGACGGCAGGGTATCGAGGGGCCTGGGAACGGGGTCGAGCGCTATCACCCGCACACCCTTATACTTGGCAGCGCCCGCGCCAACCCTTACGGGAGCGAAAAACCGGCAGGGGAAGTGCATTGCAACCCGATGGGTCGCTCCAAGTCGAAGATACCGTCCGCGGCGTGCTCCGCGACGTGCTGGGCCTGAGCGCGGAGCGCGTGGCCGATTTCCGCGCGGACACGCCGCTTTTCGGCGCGCTGCCCGAACTCGATTCGCTCGCCGTGGCGGGCGTCCTCACCGAGCTCGAGGACCGGCTCGGCATCCTGATCGAGGATGACGAGGTGGACGGCGAGATGCTCGAGAGCTTCGGCGCCCTCACGCGCTTCGCGGCGGCCAAGGCGCTCCGGTGATCGATCACTATGACTGGGCCGGCGGGCGCGAGGCGATGCTGCGCTTCGGCCCCGCCGCCGGCCCGGTCGTGGTCGCGGCGCCGCCGCTGTTCGAGGAAGCCAACCGCACCCGGGCCTTCCTGGTCACGATCCTGCGCCTGCTCGCGCAGCGCGGCATCGCCGGGGCGCTGCCCGACCTGCCCGGCCAGGGCGAGAGCCTGGTGCCGACCGACCGATCCTCGATCCTCAAGATGCGGGACGCCTTCAACTTCGCCTGCGACAAGTTCGATCGCGAGGGGCGCAACTGCTACGCGCTGGGCATGCGCAGCGGCGCGCTGCTCGACACGCTCGCGCCCGTCGCCGGCCGCTGGCATTTCGCTCCCATGCCCGGAGACAAGCTCCTGCGCGAGCTGAAGCGGGCCGCGATCGCCGCCGACCCGCAGCGCCATGACCTGGATTCGCCGGTTCTGGGAGGTTCGACGCCGATCGAGATCGCCGGCAATCCGCTCGCCCCGGCGCTGCTGGCGGAACTTGTCACCGCCCGGCCCGCGCCGGACGCGCGCGTCGTCCGCCTTGCCTCCGACCCCGCCGATGCCATCCGGCGGGTGGACGGCGCGCCGCTCTGGCGCCGCGCCGAGCCGGACAATGATCCCGCGCTCGCCGCCCTGCTCGCCGAAGACATCGCCGTCTGGATCCGTGCATGCGAAAGCTGATCGCATTTCCGTGCGCCGGCGAGACCTTGCTCGGCACGCTGGACGAAGCAGCCGAGACCACGGGCCTGCTGATCGTCTCGGGCGGCAACGAGATCCGCATCGGCGCGCATCGCGGCATGGCGTTGCTGGCGGAGCGGGTCGCCCGCGCCGACTATCCCGTCCTGCGCTTCGATCGCCGCGGCATCGGCGATTCGACCGGCGAGAATCGCGGGTTCGAGTCGAGCGCCGAGGATATCGCCGCCGCCGCCCGCGCCTTTCGCGAGACCGGGGTCGAGCGGATCATCGCCTATGGCAATTGCGACGCCGCCACCGCGCTGGCCTTCTTCCACGCCCAGGCGGGCATCGACGCACTCGTGCTCGCCAATCCCTGGACCGTCGAGGCCGAGGACGCGATGCCTCCCCCCGCCGCGATCCGCGCGCATTATGCGGCCCGGCTGCGCGATCCGCGGGAGTGGCTGCGGCTGCTGCGCGGCGGCGTGAACATCGCCAAGCTGCTCAAGGGCCTGCGCAAGGCCTCGCGCCAGCCGCCTCGGGCCGCTGGCGGCCTCCCCACCCGCCTCGCCGCCGCGCTGGCGGAAGCGAAGGTGCCGGTGGCGATCCTGCTGGCGAAAGGCGACAATACCGCGATCGCCTTTGCCGATGCCTTCAGGGCTCCTGCCTTCGATGCGGCGCGGGGGAAAGTAGCAGTCGAGCAGCTCGACAGCGCCAGCCACAGCTTCGCCGGCGCGAGCGACAAGGACTGGCTGCTGGCGAAGGTGCTGGATCAACTCGTCATCCCGGCAAAGGCCGGAATCTCGGGCGACTAGGTTGGAGATTCATATTCTCCAGCGCCATCTCCGCGATCCCTTGAACCGTCATCCCGCGCAGGCGGGGATCCCGGGCCAAGGGCAAGGACGGCGAGGCTCGCCTTGCCGTTTCCGGCAAGCATCCGCGTGATCCCCTCGATCGCCCCCTGCTACCCAGGATCCCCGCCTGCGCGGGGATGACGAGGGAGGGATAGCGGGGATAACGCCGGAGAATATTGAGTCCCCAACCCAAGGTTGAGAACCCAAGCAAGTATCTGATTTACTACCGTCATCCCGGTCTTGCGCCGGGACCCCGCTTCTTTTGCCTTCAGCAGGACAGCGGGCCCCGGGCGCAAGGCCGGGGTGACGATGGAAGAATATGAGTCCCCGACCTGGCGCTTGCGGTACGAGATCCCGGCCTTGCGCCGGGATGACGGCACCCTTCACTCCGCCGCGTGCTGAACCACCGTCTCGAAATCCGCCTCGGCCAGGAAGCGCTCCGCGTCGAGCGCCGCCATGCAGCCGGTGCCGGCGGCGGTGACCGCCTGGCGATATTGCTTGTCCATCACGTCGCCACAGGCGAACACGCCGGGCACGCTGGTCTTGGTCGTGCCGGTCTCGACCCGGATATAGCCATCGTCGTCAAGGTCGATATGGCCGCGGAACAGCTCGGTCGCCGGATGGTGCCCGATGGCGACGAAGCCGCCATCGACTTCGATCTGCGAGAGCTCCCCGGTCTCCATGTCCTTCAGCTCGATCCCCACCAGCCCTTCGGGCTGGCCGCCGGCGATGAAGCGCTCGACCTTCTTGTTCCACAGCACGCTGATGCGGTCGTTGGCGAACAGGCGCTGCTGCAGGATCTTCTCGGCGCGGAACGAATCGCGGCGGTGGATCACCGTCACGTCATGGCTGTGATTGGTAAGGTAGAGCGCCTCTTCCACCGCGGTGTTGCCGCCGCCGATCACCGCGACCTTCTTGCCGCGGAAGAAGAAGCCGTCGCAGGTGGCGCAGGCGCTCACGCCCTTGCCCTGGAGCAGCCGCTCCGAATCGAGGCCCAGCCACTTGGCCTGGGCGCCGGTGGCGATCACCAGCACATCGCCCAGATAGACGGTGCCGCTGTCGCCCACCATGCGGAACGGGCGCTGCGAGACGTCGACCTCGACGATCGTGTCCCACATCATCTGCGCGCCGACATGCTCGGCCTGGGCCTGCATCTCCTGCATCAGCCACGGGCCCTGGATCACGTCGCGGAAGCCGGGATAATTCTCGACATCGGTGGTGGTCATCAGCTGGCCGCCCGGCTGGATGCCCTGCACCACGATCGGCGACAGGCCGGCGCGCGCGCCATAGATGGCGGCGGTCAGGCCGGCCGGGCCGGAACCGAGGATCAGCATGCGAGTCGAATGGGTGGCGGTCATCATGGTTTCCGAAATGGCTGAGCCCCGCATCTAGGGGCTCGGCGCGGGTCGAGGCAACATGGGTAGTGTGGCGCCGTCCGCAATGGCTGTGGACAACAGCAAGCCTATCCCCCTCCCAAGCCCGGCTAGCCGCCCGGCAGAGGCGCTCGCCCCCTAGGTTGGGGACTCATATTCCTCCTTCGTCACCCCGGCCTTGAGCCGGGGTCCCGCTGTCTCGCCAGCACAGGAAGAAGCGGGATCCCGGCGCAAGGCCGGGATGACGGTAGAAAATCAAGTACTTGTTTGGGTTCCCAACCTAGCCTGTGGCGGCCCGATCCCGGTGCGCCGCTCTCCAGGCGTCGACGCGTTCCATGGCATTGCGCCGGATCGCCGCATAGAAGATGCCATAGTCACCGAGGTGATAGCTGCCGAAGAGAACGCTCAGGACATCCTGGAAACCGCGCGGGGCGGACCATGGGATGTCGACATTGAGCAATCCCGCCTCGCACACGGCCCCGGTGAGATGCGGCGTCAGCGTCGCCAGGGTCCTGCCCGGCGCGTCGGCCCGCCCCTGGGGGAAGGGCAGGCTGCCGGGATTCGCGGCGGCGGGCGCGGCCCCCTCGCGACGCCAGGTCAATGGATTGACGCAGATCGCCGGCGGCTGGCCCTTGTCCTTCTCGCGGCCGCGCCACCAATAGCTCTTGTCGCGCACCAGGCGAAACGCGCCGGTCCGCCCGGTCTGGCTGGTGTTCCAGGAGAGGATGCAACCGGTTTGGCGGGCATCGTCGCAGACCGGCAGGCCGATCGTTCCGAAATCCGATGGCGCATAGGCCCCGATCACATAGGCGGCGACCAGCCTGGCCTGGTGCGGCGTGCCGAGTATCTCCGCCTGAAGCAGGCGGACCGCGTGCATCGCGCCCTGGCTGTGCGCGGCGATCAGGAATGGCCGCCCGCGATTCTCATGCGCGATGAAATGGCGAAAGGCCCGCGCGACATCGGCATAGGCGAGCGCCACCGCCGGGCGGCTCTTCTCCAGCGCACGCAGCGAGGCCTGGCGATATTGTGGCGCGAAGATGCGGCAGCAACCGTTGAACGCGCTGGCCTGGCCGAGAAGGACGGCGGGATCGAATTCGGACGAGACGCCATAGGCGACGTTCCAGACATCGCTCTGCTGATAGGTCGTCGGGTGGATGAAGAAGACATCGGCCGGCGCCCCGGCCTCTTCGACGGCAGCCATGCCCGGCGGCGTCGAGCGCTCCAGCCCGTTGCGCCCCGGAAACGCCAGCCAGGCATCGGCCCGGGCATAATCGGGCCCGGGTGGCACGCGCGCCGCATCGAAGGGCCGCGGCGGCGACCCGAAAGTCGCGATGATGGTCGCGACCGGCCCGATTCCCAGCAACCCCGGCAGAATGATCGCCCCGCACCCGCCCAGGGCGAGCAGCGCCGCCCGCTTCAAGAACAGCCTCCGCCGCATCTAGAATTGCCGGCGCACGCCCAGCCCGATCGTCCTTGGCCGCAGGGTGATGGCGGCCTCGATCCCGCTGACGACATTGTGGTCGAGCAGCGGCGCCTTATCGAGCAGGTTGTTGACGAACAGATCGACCTGCCATGCGCCGGTATCGATCAGCAGGCCCAGATTGACGACATCATAGGCTCTTTGCCGCCGAGTGAAGTTGGTGGCGGCGACCGGGCCGGCCGGAGTGCCGACGGTAAAGCTGTCCTCGAACACTCTCAGGCTCGAGCTGCGATACTGATAATCGGCCCGTGCCGTCGCGGTGACCCCGCCGCCGAGCGCGACGCGATAGGCCATGTTGGCATTGGCGATCCATTTCGGCGTATCGAGGACCGGCTGCCCCACCCTGGCCGAGACGCCGGGGGCGCTCCTGGATATTCTGGCATCGGTATAGCTTGCAGCGGCGCCGAGCGTCAGGCCGCCCGTCGCGAACTGGGCGCCCAGTTCCGCGCCCTTGATCTCCGCGCCGCCGACATTGCCGCTGAACGAGAAGCCGCATCCCGGCAGGAAGACGTTCTGCTGGATGTTCTTCCAATCGGTATAGAAGGCCGCGCCGTTCAGGGTCAGGCGGCGATCGAGGAACTGGTTCTTGCTGCCGACCTCATAGGTCCACAGCGAATCCGAACGGAAGCCGACGGGCACCGCGGACAGGCCGAGACTGGCGAGATCGGCCTGGCATTGGCCCGGCGCCACCGCGAACGGGTTGCCCCCGCCGGGACGAAAGCCCTTGGCTGCGCTGGCATAGAGCAGGTTGTCGCGGCCGGCGCGATAGGAGAGCCCGAACTTCGGATTGACGCCGCTCTCGCGCGTGCTGGCCGTCCCATGGGTATCGCCGCCGTTCAGCACGCCGTCGCCGCGCGTGTCGATCGCCTGCCTGAGGTTGAAATAGCGCAGCGCGGCAGTGGCATCCAGGCCGGGCAGGATCTCGAAGGTGAGATCGGCAAAGGCCGCGAACTGGGTCAGCCTGCTCACCGTATTGCCGTGATAGACCTTGTCCGTGCCGGTCCCCAGCAGCGCCCCCACTCCGATCGAATTGACGGTCTGGTCGAGCTCGTCGCGCTGCCGCGCATAATAGAGGCCGGCCGTCCAGCGCAGCCGCGCCGCGGAATTGGCCGACGCGGCCCGCAGTTCCTGGCTGAACGTCCTGGTGCTGCTGTTCGACGCGTTGGGCGAGTTGACGCCGTACAGCGCCGGAACCAGCGTCGCGATGTAGAAGGAATAGTCCCGGTCGAAACGGACCGATCGGTCGACATAGGCAGTGAGCGAAGTGATATCGACGCCGCCCAGATGCTTGACCATGTTCAGCGAGTAGACGCCAAGGTCGTCGTCGGTAGGCTGCGCAAGGCGGAACGAGCTCCGCAGATCGGGAAGATTGGTCCAGAAGACGCCGCTATTCTTCTGCCGATAGGCCTGGCGGAACAATGAAGGCGTGATGTCCAGCGACGAATCGGGCTGCCAGAGCAGCGCCGCCTTCACCGCCAGCACATGGTCTGAATTCTGGTTCCTGTCGGTCAGCGTACTCAACGAGGGGCGCACGAGCGGCATCAGCGCGGCGGGTGGCGCCGTCGTGCTGGTCCGCACATCGACCGCGGCTCCGTTCGCCACATTGTCGATATAGCCGGCATTGTCGCGATACAGGGCTCCGGCGCGCAGCACGAGCCGGTCGGACAATGGCAGGTTGAGCACCGCCTCGCCCTGATAGGAGATGCCGCCATGCGCGGTGCTGGAAATGCCCGTCGCGGTGTCCAGCGTGGTGTTGCCCGGTTCCGGCGCACGGCTGACATATTTGATCGCGCCACCCATCGCGCTGCCGCCATAGAGCGTCCCCTGCGGCCCCTTGAGAATCTCCACCCGGCCGAAATCGAAGAACACGGGGTCGGCTGCGCCGCTGAAGGCATTGGTCGCGCCGAGCAGCGATATGTCGTCGAGATAGATGCCGACGGTGGGGCTGGGCGAGGTCGTGCTGACGCCGCGGATGCTGTACCGGCTCTGGCCCAGCTCGGCGCCCGAGAAGGAGACGCCGGGCACCTTGCGCAGCACGTCCTTGAAATCACGGACATTGCCCTGGCGCAGTTCGGCCGCCGAAAGGGCATTCACCGAGAGCGGCGCATCCTGCAGGCGTTCGTTGCGTTTGCGGGCGGTGACCACGATCTCATCGGGCGACGCGGCGCCCTCTTCCTGCGGCCTGGGCGGTTCCGGCAGCTGTGCCTGCGCCCGGGCCGATGCCAGCGGAACGGTGCTGCCGATCGTCGCGAGCGCCAGTGCCGTCCAGGCGGTGCCGTGGAGATGATGTCGCATATGTCCTACCCTCCCTCCCAACCGGGCGTCCCCTGCCCTGCGCGCCGCGCCTTGTTGGGGGTCGCGGCGTCTCCATGGGAAATCAACCCGGCCACTCTTCACGCCTTTTGACGAGACGTTGTTATGCGCGAGCCCGGATTGCTTATGACGCGCGCAGAAAATCGAACCCGAAGCGCCACGCCGCCTGCAGGATTGGTCCGATTTGGCAGGAACCGGCTTCCGTGCGAAGCTTGCCACCGGCATGCCGCCGATCGAGGCAAGACCATGGCGACCATAGAGCTGCAAGGGGCACAACCGCCGGGAAACGTTCCGCACTATGTGAATGGCCGCTTCGAACAATTCCTCCGCGACGATGAGATCAGTGGCGTGGTGATCGATGGCCGCTCCCGCGGCCGGATCGACGAACAGCTCGTGGGCGACGGCCGGCTCACGTTCAAGGTGCAGCTGACCGGCGCCGGCCAGTATCAGTTCAACGACGCGCCGGCCTCGGAAATCGCCGGGGAATGCCTGGTGATCGCGCACCAGCCCATGGGCGTGGTCAAGCGGCAGATCATCCTCGACGATACCGAGGAACGTTCGGTGACGCTGTTCCTGCCTCGCCTCGGCGATGGCCGGATCGCCGGTTTCGAGGATGAGGCCCGGGAAGTGCGGGCAGCCAGCGAGTTCCTCGCCCAGCGCCTCCTGTTCCGGCGCTACCAGCTGCCGCGCGCCGCCGCGCTCTGCGCCGCCGAGATCCTCGACGCCCGCCGCTCACCCTGGACGCAGGAACGGTTCAAGCGCGCCAAGATCGACGAATTGACTTGCCTGCTGCTCGATTTCTTCATCAGCCAGTTCAACCGTTCCGACCATCACGGCCTCACCGAGCGCGAGGTCCGCCGCGTGCAGCAGGCTCGCGCGATCATCGCCGAGCATCTCGATCGGCCGCTCGGCGTCGCGGAGCTGGCCAGGGCCGTCGGCACCAACCGGACCCGGCTGAACACCATGTTCCGCGCCTTCTATGGCGAGACGATCGGCCAGGCGCTGCAGAAGGAACGGATGGAAAGCGCCCGCGCCCTGCTTGGCGAGGACGCGCTGTCGATCAGCGAGATCGCGGAGCGCTGCGGCTATGGCCATCTCAGCAACTTCTCGCTCGCCTACAAGGCCTATTTCGGAATGAGCCCATCGGTCGCGCGGGGCAGCGCCGCATAAATAGTGCGCCCGGCATAATCCGCCCGCCGCCGCCATAAGCACGCCGCCTCCATTAGGGCCTAGGGTCATGCCGATCCTTCCCACGAGGGGAGGCTCGACGATTGGAGCCATCATGAACCCGGCCATGACCCTGGATCGAGAGATCGCCCCGCTGGTAGCCGACATGACGGCCTGGCGGCGCCACTTTCATCAGCATCCGGAACTGGGCTTCGAGGAAGTGGAGACCGCCGCCTTCGTCGCCGACCGGCTGCGCGCCTGGGGCATCGAAACCCATGTCGGACTGGGGGGCACCGGCGTGGTAGGGGTCATCCGAGGCCGGGAGTCCGCTCCGGACGCCGCCGTGCCGAGCATCGGGCTGCGCGCCGACATGGACGCGCTGCCGATCGAAGAGCGGGGCCAGGCGGCGCATCGTTCGGCCCGGCCCGGCCTGATGCATGCCTGCGGACATGACGGCCACACCGCCATGCTGCTCGGGGCGGCGCGGATCCTGGCCGGGCGGCGCGATTTCGCGGGAACGGTCAATCTGATCTTCCAGCCGGCGGAGGAAGGCCTGGGCGGCGCGCGGGCGATGATCGATGCGGGCCTGTTCGAGCGTTTTCCCTGCGACGCGGTATTCGCGCTGCACAATGCGCCGCCGCTGCCGCTCGGCACGGCGGCGGTGCATGCCGGGCCGGCCTGTGCCGGCGCCGCGCGCTTCGTGGTGGAGGTGCGCGGACGGGGCGGCCATGCGGCGACACCGCATCTCACGGCCAGCCCGATATCGGCGGCGGCGGCGCTCGTGCCGCTGATCGAGGCGATACCGGCGCGGCGGATCCCGGCGAGCGGCATGGCGGTGATCACGGTCGGCTCGATCAATGGCGGGGATGCGTTCAACGTCGTCCCGGATGCCGTGACCCTGACGGGAACCGCGCGCGCGTTCGACGGAGCGACGATGCGGGCGCTGGAGACGGAACTCCGCCGCTGCTGCGCCGGCATGGATCGGGCGCACGACGTGGCCTGCGACATGCACTTCGAGATCCTGTTCCCGCCAACCGTCAACCATGCCGGCGAGGCCGGGATCGCCGCGGCCGCACTGGGCGAGATGCTGGGTCATGCGGCGGTGATCCGCGACATGCCGCCGGTCACCGGCTCGGAGGATTTCGCCTATATGCTGGAGCGCCTGCCCGGCGCCTATGTGCTGCTCGGCACCGGCGTCACCAAGGACACGCCGATGCTCCACAGCCCGGACTATGACTTCGAGGACCGGCTGCTGCCGATCGGCGCCAGCTTCTTCCTCAAGCTGGTCGACCTCAAGCTCCGTGCGGGTCGCGAAGCCGCATGACGGGGGATTTCGACTATGTCGTGGTCGGCGCCGGCGCTGGCGGTTGCGCCGTGGCCGGGCGACTGGCGAAAACACCCGGAACCAGGATCGCGGTGCTGGAGGCCGGGCGCGCCGGCCGATTGCGGATCGAGGCGATACCGGCCGCAACGATCCATACCAACGGCCACCCGCTTTATGACTGGAAGCTGGTCTCCCAGCCGGATCCCAGCCGCCTCGGCCGGATCGAGGACTGGCCCCGCGGGCTTGGCCCGGGCGGCAGCACGCGGATCAACGGGATGATCTTCGTCCGCGGCGCGCCCGAGGATTTCGATGCCTGGCGCGATCTCGGCGCGCCAGGCTGGGGCTATCGTGACCTGCTTCCCTATTTCCGGCGCATCGAAACCGTCGATGATGCCGAATCCCAGGTTCGCGGCGCCACCGGGCCGCTGCACGTGTCTCCCCTGCCCTATGTTCATGCACTGACGCCGCGCTTCATCGAAGCGGCCGGCCAGGCAGGCCTGGCATTCAATCCCGACATCAATGGCGAGCGGCAGGACGGCATCGGCCATGTGCAGAGCTCGGCCAGGAGGGGCCGCCGCCACGACAGTTACACCGCCTTCCTGAAACCCGCGATTTCCAGCGGCAGCACCAGGATGCTGGAAGGGGCACGCGCGCGCCGGGTGATCTTCGAGAACGGCCGGGCGATCGGCGTGGAGTTCGAACAGGACGGCGTGGTCCGCGCGGTCTTCGCGCGCAAGGCGGTCATCCTGTCCGGCGGCGCGGTCCATACCCCGAAGCTGCTGATGCTTTCGGGAATCGGCCCGGCCGCCCGGCTGCGCGAACTCGGCATTCCCGTACTTGTCGACGCGCCCGAAGTCGGCCGCAACCTGATGGAGCATGCCGGCATCTGGATGGGCCTCAAGGTCTCGGTGCCCACCCTCAACCAGCAGGCCAACCTGGCCGGAATGGCACGCGCGCTGCTGCTCTGGCTGGCGGGGAAAGGCCCCGCCGCCGCACCGACGGCACAGGCGGTCGGCTTCGCGCGGACCCAGGCGGGGCTGTCGTCGCCGGACATCCAGATCCACCTCACTCCTTTCGGTCGCGACTCCGAGCGGAAGCTGGCGCCGTTTCCGATGGTCAGCGTCGTCGCCAGCGTGAACCATCCCCGGAGCAAGGGCAGGATCGACCTGGCAAGCAGTGACCCGAGCGCCGCACCGCTGATCTTTCCCCAGCTGCTCGACGCGCCCGAAGACGTCGCGACGCTGCGTCGCGGCGTGGCGCTGTGCAGCCGGATCGTCGATGCGCCGGCATTTCGCGGCTATGTCGAGGAACGGATCGGCTGGCCGGACCTGCGTGCCGACGAGGCCGAGGCCGAGCGCCAGATCCGCGGCCTCGCGACGCCGCTCTATCATCCGGTCGGCACCTGCCGGATGGGCTCGGACGTCGGCTCGGTGGTCGATCCGGCGCTCAAGGTTCGCGGCGTCGAGGGGCTCTTTGTCGCCGATGCCTCCATCATGCCCCGCCATATCAGCGGAAACACCCAGGCCGCCGCCATGATGATCGGCGACAAGGCCGCAGACCTGATCGGAACCTCTTCATGAATTCTCCGGCCGCCCGGAATATCCCGGCATGGGACGCCCCCCTGCCGCAAGCGCTGGGTCACGCCTGGATCCGGGGCGAGGCCCGGGCATTTGGCGGGAATCCGATCGTCAGCATCGATCCGACGACCGGTGCGGTGTCGGGGGACTTCAGCGATGGCGGCGCACCGGCGGTCGAAGCGGCGGTGGTCGCGGCGCGCGCGGCGTTGCGGGAGGATTGGGGCCGGATCGACGGCGCCGAGCGCGCCGCGCTGCTGCTGGCCTGGGCCGCGCGCATTGCCGGGGAAGTCGAGCAGCTCGCCTGGCTGGAAACCCGGGAAGTCGGCCGTCCGGTGGCCGATGCAAGGACTTTGATCGCGCAGGGGCCGCTGCTGATCGGCCATTATGCCGGCATGATCCCGGCGCTCGAGGAACCTGCCGAGGGTGCCGTCCGGCGGCCGCGCGGCGTGGTCGGAGCGATCACCCCGTGGAACTTTCCCACTGCCAATGTGCTGATCCGCGCGGTCCCGATCCTGGCCGCCGGCAACACGCTCGTCCTGAAGCCATCGGAACTGTCGCCGCGATCCGCCGTCCTGCTCGCCCGGCTGGCGAGCGAGGCGGGCCTGCCGCCCGGCGTGTTCAACGTGGTGCCGGGTGCCGGACACACGACCGGCGCGACGCTCGCGGCACATCCCGGTGTCGACATGATCGCCTTCACCGGTTCGACATCGACTGGCCAGGCGATCATCCGGGCATCGGCGTCGCGCTCGCTCAAGCCGCTGACGATGGAGTGCGGCGGCAAGTCGCCCCAGCTGGTGCTGCCCGACATGATCGGCCAGCCCGAGATCTGGCCCGGCGTCTTCGCCGCCGCCTTCTGGAACACCGGCCAATGGTGTTCGGCCCGAACCCGGCTGCTGGTGCCCAGGGGCGGCCTGGAAGCGGCGGTGGAGGGGCTGCGCGCAGCAGCCGCCGGCTGGCCCGTCGGCGACCCCCGCGATCCGGCGACGAGGCTGGGGCCGCTCGCCAGCCGCAAGCAATATGAAACCGTCCAGGGCTTTCGCGAGATTGCGCGCCGCACCGCGCTGGTGGTGCCGCTATCGGCCGTGCCCGACGGCTTGCCGGCGAAAGGCTTCCATGCCGCGCCCGAACTGGCGCTCGGCCCGCCACAGGACAGCCCGCTGGTCCAGCAGGAGATATTCGGCCCGCTGCTGACGGTGCAGGAATATGCCGATCTGGACGACGCGATCCGCCTCGCGGACGATGGACCCTATGGCCTTGCGGCGACCATCTGGGGCGCGGACCGGGATGCGGCCGAGCGGATCGCCGCCGGCCTGCGGGTCGGATCGATGGACGTGATCGCCACCGCCGGGTCACGGCCGGGCATGGCGCTCGGCACGCCATTCGAGCCGCGCAAGCAATCCGGCTTCGGAGTCGAGGGCGGGCTCGCCGGGCTCGCCGCCTTCACCACGCCGCAGGCGATCACCCATGCAGCCTGATGCGCCCGGGGAATCGCGGACCAGCCTGGCCGCACTGATCGTCATCGGAACCGGCGCGATGACCAGCGCCACGCTGAGCCCGGTGATGCTGGGCCTCTATATCGACGAGTTGCGCCTCACGGCCCCGCAGGCGAGCCTGGCGCTCGCGGCGGAAAACGGCGCCTATGCGCTGGGGCTGCTGCTCTTCTACCTCGTGCTGCACCGCGCGCGGCGCCCGATGCTCGCCGCGATCGGTCTCGCGGTCATGATCGTCGCCAGCCTGTTGACCGCCAGGGCAGGCGGCTTCGTGCCATTGCTGGCGATCCGCGCCGCCTTTGGCCTGGCGATGGGCTTCACCGCATCGACCGTGTTCGCCGCCTATGCCGGGCGGGCCGACCCGCAACGGGTCTGGGCGATCGCCACCTTCGTCAACCTGGCCTATGCCGCGCTGCTGCTCGCCCTGTCGGGGTGGATCGCCCAGACGTTCGGCCTGGCGGGCATCGTCGCGATACTCGCGATCGTCGCCGCGATCGGCCTCGCCTGCGCGCGATTGATCCCGCCACCGCCTCGTTCAGCGCAGGAGACGCATGCGAGCAGCGTCCGGCATGGCCTGGCGATCAACGCCCCGGCCACTTGCGGCGCGCTGGCGCTGCTCTGCCTCTATGCCGGCCATACCACCTTGTGGTCGTTCCAGGAGCGGATGGGGCTGGCAGTCGGCTTCGATCGCAGCCAGGTGGGCGTGCTGCTCGGCATTTCGGTGCTCGGCGCGATCGCGGGCGCCCTGCTGTCGATGGCGGCCGGGCAGCGCTTCGGCCGGAGCGGCCCCAATGCGCTGGCCTTTGCCGGCCTGATCGCCTCGGCGTTGCTGCTCGCCATGCCGCTGATGGCCGCCTATGTGGTGGGCGCGATCATCGTCAAGACCGCCTGGTTCTTCGGCCTGCCCTTCATCCTGGGCGCACTGGCCCGGCTCGACCGCAGCGGCCGCTGGAGCAGCATGGGCGCCGCCCTCCTCGCGCTGGGCTCCGCGATCGGGCCGGCGATCGGTGCGACCCTGGCAGGTCATGGCGCGCATATGATCGGCTTCCTCGCGGCCGGCCTGTACCTGGTGAGCTTCCTGTTCACCGTGCCGCTGTTCGCCGCCGATCGATCCGCGGCAGCGCGCTGAGCCATGGCCCTGTTCGCCGAAAGCTATGAGGAAGCGCGGCGCGCCTTCCGCGCGGCCGTGAAGAGACTGGGCGGGCGGCTCGAGTCCGCGCCCCTCCCCGGAACCGGCGCCCAGGGCGAAGCGCTGACGATCGACTGGGCGGTCATCGGGCCGGCCGGCGCGCCGGCGACCCTGCTGTCGATCTCGGGCGTGCACGGGGCGGAAGGCCATGCCGGGTCCGCCGCGCAGCGTGCCTTCGCCGCCGCGCTCGATCCACGCGATCTGGGGGAGGATTGCAACGTGGTGATGATCCACGCGCTCAATCCCTGGGGCGTTTCGCATGGCCACCGGACCGATGCCGACAATGTCGATCTCTCCCGCAACTTCTGCGATTTCGATGCGCCGCCGCGATCCAATCCCCATTATGCCCGCGTGCACGACACCATCTGCCCCGATCGCTGGGATGACGGCCTGTCGAGCCGGGTCGGGGCATTGTTCCAGTCGCTGACCGAAGAATTGGGCGCGGCGGCGGCGCTGACGGCCTTTACCGGCGGGCAATATGGCCATCCGAACGGCATCGGCTTTGGCGGCGTCCGGCCAACACCATCGCATGCGGCATTCGCGGGGATTGTCGAGAGCGAACTCTGCGCCTCTCGCCGCATGGCGTATCTCGAATGGCATACCGGCTTCGGCGACTATGGCCGGCCGCTGGTCGTCGCGCTCGATGCGCCCGGCACGGCGCCGCGAAACCGGATGGCGCGCTGGTGGGCCGATCAGGGCCTGCAAGGCGAGGACGAGGCCTTCGACTCGGGCGAGACGCCGGACTGGTCCGGGCTGTTGCTGCCAGGCCTGCGCCGGCTGGCGCCCCATATCGAAATCGCCGGCGCGCCGATCGAGATCGGCACCGTCTCCAATTTTCAGGCATTCGAAGCCGTGATGATCGACCGGTGGCTACGCATGGGGGCCGAGCCGGGAGACGCCGATCTGCGTTCGATGCTGCGTGCAAGATTGCGCGCAGCCTATGATCCGGCGGACATTGCGTGGCGCGAACGGGTGGTGGAGATCGGCCGCGCGATGCACCTCGCTGCGTTGCGCGGCCTGCGTGCATGGCAGAGGGAATCCCATGCCGAAGCCTAGTCCCGCCCGTCGCGACGGGCTTCGACAATATCTCGCACCGGCATTACCGATCCCCCTTACCTCTATCCGATGGAAATCACCCATGTCGCACGCTCCGGAAACCTATGGCCTGGCTGCCTTTGCCTATCTGC
Organism: Sphingomonas sp. CBMAI 2297; assembly: GCF_029870595.1. Lineage (GTDB taxonomy): Bacteria > Pseudomonadota > Alphaproteobacteria > Sphingomonadales > Sphingomonadaceae > Sphingomonas. The sequence goes on along the minus strand of NZ_JAPDIR010000002.1, from coordinate 361,676 downwards.
GCGCGCTGGCGGCGGAGCTGCGGGAGGCGGAGCCGGGCCTGCATGCGCGCGCCCTGGAGCGCGCGATCGCCAGCTTTGGCGACACGCCGCGCCTGGGCGACCGGCCGATCATCCAGGCATTGAAGGAACTGGGATAGGCGCCGCATCCGGGAGCCTTTTTTTTCGGCTACCGCCCGAAACCGATCGCCATCTTGTGATTTCAGATAGTCTGGAGCCGGATGGCTGCCGGGCATGGCTGGGGAGATGGGGGTTCTGGACGTTTTCGATCTGACCAGGCGGCCCGACCTGATCCGCCCGGCCTATGCCTTCGACCTGCTCTTCCTGGTGATCGGCCTGGGCATGATCGGCGTGGTGCTGTTTTTTTGCTGGCGCCGGCAGTGGAACATCCTGTTCTACCTCCCCATCGTATTGGCCTGGACGACCGGGGCGGTGTGGATGACCTGGCACGATATCCGGCACAGCCACGCCGCGAGAGCGCTGGTCCAGAGCGGCCGGTTCGCCAGCGTCGAGGGGTGCCTGGATCAGTTCCATCCGGGATTGGCCAACCCGAGCGAGGCGGAATCCGGCCTCGAGCGCTGGAATGTCGCGGGGCAGGAATTCCTCTATGCTGCGGACGAGGTTCGGCTCGGCTATCATCGGGTCGAGCCGGGAGGCGGCCTGGTCCATGCCGATTCCTGGGTCCGGGTCGGCTATGTCCGTGACGATATGCGCGGACACAACGACATTGTCCGGCTCGAGGTGAAACAACATGCCTGCCCGGCGGCGCCGGACCTTTGGCCGAAATGACGCCCGCAAACCCGCATCAAGCATGGGAGTATCGATGCCTCACACCCTTTTCGCCGTCCCGATCCTGTGGGGAGCCCTTTTCACCGCGCCGGCATCGGCGGACCCGTTCTACGACGCCGCGCTCTGCAAGCCGCCCTATACGACCGACTCGGCCACGGCGCTCTATGAGGCCGCCGAGAAGCTCGCCAAGCCCGATACGTCGATGCTGGGCGCCTATGTCTACCGGCTGCCGCGCGCGCTCGGGCAGGACGGTTTCGCGAGCAGCGAAGTCATCTTCGCGGGCACGGCGGTCGGCGTCCTGATCGAAGGCGCGCGGGCCGATACGCTGGCCGAGCGCTATGGGCTGACGAAGGAGCGCTCCACGCTGCTCGGCACCGCCACCAAGGGCTATTCCCGGGCCCTGCCCCAGGAACAGCAGCCCCAGCCCGATCTGGGCATCGTCTCGATCGTCGCACGCGAAAGCCCGTCGCTGCCCGGCAAGACGCTGCTCGCGTGCGAGCTCGTCCTCAAGGCCGATCAGGAAGCGCTCGATCGCTACGAGAAGTCGCGCACCCCATAGCGCCGCCGCACGACATACGGCACCGGCCCCCTCCTCCTGCCAAGGTCCGCCATGGTCATCCTCTCGGCAATTTCATACTTCCTCACCCATCACCCCTTCTGGGCCTGGCCGGTGATCGTCCTGGTGGGGGCGTTGCTGGCCCATCTGCTGGCAAAATGGCGCGGGAGCCGCGGCTGGTACGGGCTGATCCTGGCCTTCTTCATCTATGGCCAGGTCAACCTCTTCACCGCGCATATCTTCAACGCGCTGTTCCTCGAGGCATTCGGGGTCGACGGCACGGCCGTGATCACCCAGTCCGAGGAAACCAGCTCTTCCCTGAACGACCAGAATATCTGGGCCTATGACGCGGTGGTGAAGACGGCGGACGGCAAGGACGTGGTGACGCGATTCGATACCATGTCCGCCAGCATCTATCCCATCACGAACGCCATCATGGTCCCGCCCAAGGGCGAGAGGTTCGCGATCAGATATGTTCCGGGGTTTCCGCGCAATTTCGTCATCATGCGCGACCTGTCGCCCTATGGGAGGGAATATCTGCTCGGGGAGGATCGCAAGCCGGTCGAGAAGGCCGCGGCCCAGTTCGCGGCCAGTCCGGGCAACAAGGCCTTCATCGCGGAATATCGGCAGGCGCTGGCCGCGTTCATCGCCAAGCATCGCGACGATGCCGATCCGGCCCTGATCGCGAACTACCATGCGCAGCTCGATGCGCTGCCCCGGACCGACTGAGGCAGCGCGCCGGGGCCGGCGTGGCAGTCGCAATATCCGAAGATCGAGAATGGTAGCGGAGGAGGGACTTGAACCCCCGACACGCGGATTATGATTCCGCTGCTCTAACCAGCTGAGCTACTCCGCCCCAAGAGGCTGTCGCCGAAGCGAGGGGGCCCAATAGGTCCGCCCTCTCCTCAGGTCAAGCGAACATGTGACGCGAGTGCGTTTCCCAGGGTCCGCCGCGATAATGCCAGCTCGCCAGGCCCGCGATTTCCACTTCCCGGGCCGTGAAATCGCGCGCCAGCGCGGCCAGCACCGCCTTGGCGAGCACCGGCCGGACCTTGTTCTGGATGGTGACGTGCGGGCGCCAGCGGCCGGCATCCTGGGGCGTGAGCAGCCCGGCGAACGCATCGACGAGCCCCTCGCGAATCGCCATCAGCTCGGGCGCCTCGATTCGATAGGCGACGCCGCCGCCCAGCGACATCAGCCCCGTCACCTTCGCCCGCGGCGCGCGCACGCCGCGGGTCTCCACCGAAAGCCGGTGCTTCAGCTCCTCCGCCACCGAGGGCGGCAGCTGATGGAACAGCGTCAGATGCGCGTCGAGCAGGTTCCGCTCGGGCGGGTAATGCTCGCGGCGCAGCGCATTGAACCAGGCCTGGTCCTGGCGCCCGAGCAGCGCCGTGACGATCAGCGGCGCGGCACGCTCGGTCAAATCTCGACCTGGCTGCCCAGCTCGACCACGCGATTGGTGGGCAGGCGGAAGAATTCCATCGCGCTTTCGGCGTTGCGCAGCATCCAGGCGAACAGCTTCTCGCGCCAGATCATCATCCCCGGGCGCGACGACGGCAGCAGCGTCTGGCGCGCCAGGAAGAAGCTCGTCTCCATCATCTTGAACTCGGCCCCGCAGGCGTTGACCGACTTCAGCGCCGCGGGAACATCGGCTTCCTGCATGAAGCCATAGGCCAGGATCATGCGGTGGAAGCCCTTGCCCAGATCCTCGATCATCATCCGGTTCTCGTCGGAGACATAGGGCACGTCCTTGATCTTCACGGTGAGGAGGATCACCCGGTCGTGCAGCACCTTGTTGTGCTTGAGGTTGTGCAGCAGCGCGTGCGGCACGCCCTCGGGCGTGGAGGTCATGAACACCGCGGTGCCGGGCACCCGCGTGGCCGTGGTGGCGGCCGAAGTGATGAAGATCTTGATCGGCATCGCGCTCTCGCGCAGCCGGTTGATCATCAGCTGGCGCCCCTTCGACCAGGTCGTCAGCAGCGTGAACACCACGAAGCCCACGAACAGCGGGAACCAGCCGCCATCGGGCACCTTGGTCAGGTTCGCGGCGAAATAGGCCAGGTCGACCGTGAAGAACACCGCGAGCAGCGGGATCGCGTAGCGCTTCTTCCACTTCCAGAGCCCGAACAGCACGACCGCCAGCAGGCAGTTGTCGATGAACATCGCGCCGGTGACGGCGATGCCATAGGCCGCGGTGAGGTTCGACGAGGTCTGGAACACCAGCACCAGCAGGATCACCATGATCATCAGCGCCCAGTTGATGAGCGGAATATAGATCTGGCCGGCCGTCGAGGCGCTGGTGTGCTCGATGCGCAGGCGCGGCACGAAGCCGAGCTGGATCGCCTGCTGCGTGACCGAGAAGGCGCCCGAGATCACCGCCTGCGAGGCAATCACGGCGGCCATCGTCGCCAGGATGACCAGCGGGAACTGCAGCACCTCCGGCGCGAGCATGTAGAAGGGGCTGCGCAGCGCGGCATGCCCCTCGCGCATCAGCAGCGCGCCCTGCCCCATATAGTTGAGGATCAGCGCCGGCAGCACGAACCACAGCCACGAGATGCGAATGGGCTTGCGCCCGAAATGGCCCATATCGGCATAGAGCGCCTCGGCGCCGGTCACCGCCAGCACGACCGAGCCGAGCGCCAGGAATGCCCGCACCGGATCCTCGGCGAAGAACAGGAAGGCATGATGCGGCAGCAGCGCGTTGAGGATCGTCGGCGTCTGGACGAGGCTGAGGGTGCCGAGCGTCGCGATCGTCAGGAAATAGAGGAGCATGATCGGCCCGAACAGCGTGCCGACCCGCGAGGTGCCGGTCCGCTGGATCGAGAAGAGCAGCACCAGGATCACCACCGCGATCGGCAGCACCAGCCTGCCGAATCCCGGTGCGGCGACGGCAAGTCCCTCCACCGCCGAGAGCACCGACACCGCCGGCGTGATCATCGAATCGCCATAGAAGAGCGCGGTTGCGAACACGCCGAGCAGCACGATCCCCTGCGTCCAGCGCTTGGGATTGCCGCTGCTGCGCGAGATCAGCGCCAGCAGCGCCAGGCTGCCGCCCTCGCCCTTGTTGTCCGCCCGCATGATGATCGTGACGTACTTCAGCGTCACCACCACCATCATCGACCAGAAGATCAGGCTGATCACGCCCATGATGTGCAGCGTGTCGAGCGCCAGCTTGTGATGACCGTCGAACGTCTCGCGAAAGGCGTAGAGCGGGCTCGTGCCGATATCGCCGAAGACGATGCCGATCGCGCCGATGGCCAGCTTCCACGTCGCGTCATGGCTGTGCGCATGCGCGGCGGGCGCGTCGATCTGTGCCGGAGCCGACTCGGCGGCTCCCTCGGAAGGGGTGTTCACGGGCGCGGGTGTCGCGTCAGAGAGGAAGCGGACCTGGTCATGCGACCTGCGTTCTCGATCTTCAAAGTGCGCGGGCGGTTAGCACGCGCAGCATCTGCAATCAACGAATGTCGTTACGCGAGGGGCCACGCGCAAGGGGACAGCGGGTCCCCGAGAGGCTTCCCGGAACCGGGCCCGGGAGACGGCTGGAGCAGTCTTGCAAGCCGCCCTACCGCCCCGCCCCGAACAGCGCCTCCGCCTCGCTGCGCGTCGGTATGGCGCGCAGCACGAAGCTGGAATTGATCGTCACCACGCCGGGCAGCCGCCCCAGATGCTCGCGGTGCAGCCGCTCATAATCGTCCAGGTCGCGCGCCAGAATCTTCAGGCGATAATCCTGGCCGCCCGAGACCAGCGCGCATTCCACCACGCCGTCGATCTGCGCCACCGCCGCCTCGAAACGCGCCAGATCCTCCTCCACCTGGGTGCCCAGCGTGATGTCGACCAGCGCGGTGATCCGGAAGCCGAGCCGGCGGTGCCCGAGTCGCGCGCCATAGCCCTGGACATGGCCCGACGCCTCGAGCGCCTGGATCCGGCGGGTACAGGCCGATTGCGACAGCCCCACCTGGGTGGCGATGGCGCTCACCGGTGCCCGCGCATCGGCGGCGAGCGACTTGAGGATAGCTGCATCAATCCTGTCCATGTTGCATGGATAGCCGATTTCCATGTTCGTTGCAGCGATTCCATGCACACGATGCCTATCCCTGTCATATCTTTGCAGGGATTCGCGGCACGCCATGCTATATTCTCCGCGCCAATCACATTCACGGAGAGGTTCCCATGCGCATTGGCGTTCCCAAGGAAATCAAGAATCACGAATATCGCGTCGGCCTGACCCCGGCTTCGGTCGCCGAGCTGGTCCATGCCGGCCATGAGGTGCTGGTCGAGACCAAGGCCGGCACCGGCATCGATTTCGACGACGAGGCCTATGTCAGGGTCGGGGCCAGGATCGCGCCGGATGCCGCCGCGGTGTTCGCCGGCTCGGACATGATCGTGAAGGTCAAGGAGCCGCAGCCCCAGGAGATCGCGCTGCTCGAGCCGCGCCACATCCTCTTCACCTATCTCCACCTGGCCGCCGACAAGCCCCAGGCCGAGGGCCTGATGGCCTCGGGCGCGACTTGCATCGCCTATGAGACGGTGACGTCGAACTCGGGCGCCCTACCCCTGCTCAAGCCGATGTCGGAAGTCGCCGGCCGCATGTCGATCCAGGTCGCGTCGCACTATCTCGAGAAGGAGCAGGGCGGCCGCGGCGAACTGCTCGGCGGCGTGCCGGGCGTGGCGCCGTGCAAGGTCGCGATCCTGGGCGGCGGCGTCTCGGGCATCAACGCGGCGCAGATGGCCACCGGCCAGCGCGCCGACGTGACCATCTACGACATCAACAACGAGCGCCTGGCTGAGCTCGACATGCATTTCGGCAGCCAGATCAAGACCGCCTATGCCAGCAAGGCCGCGATCGCCGAGGCGGTGAAGACTTCGCAGGTCGTGATCGGCGCGGTGCTGGTGCCGGGCGCGGCGGCGCCGAAGCTGGTGACCAGGGACATGCTCAAGACGATGATGCGCGGCTCGGTGCTGGTCGACATCGCGATCGACCAGGGCGGCTGCTTCGAGACCAGCCACGCCACCACCCACGACAACCCGGTCTATGAGGTGGACGGCGTGATCCATTATTGCGTCGCCAACATGCCGGGCGCGGTCGCCCGCACCTCGGCCTTCGCGCTCAACAACGCGACGCTGCCGTTCGTGCTCAAGCTGGCGAACCTCGGCGCCGAGGGCGCGATGCAGGCCGACCGGCACCTCGCCAACGGCCTCAACGTCTACAAGGGCAAGATCGCGTTCAAGGCAGTCGCCGACGATCTCGACCTGCCCTACCAGGCCTGGGCGGGCTGATCGCGCGTCGAACGGGATCGCGAGCCGGGAAACGACCGTCGTTTCCCGGCTCGTTTCATTCGGGCAAGCAATCCCGGCCGGGATCGAACTGCTTGATATAGAGAATGGTCGTGAAGCCGCTGTCCCATTCCTCGTCCGGATAGCGGGCCTGCTCGGCATAGCCGCGGCCGAGATAGAATGCCTGGCTGGTGACGTTGAAACTGTCGGTCTCGAGGCGCGCCGCGGCAAAGCCCGCCGCCGCCATGGCGCGCTCGGCGCGATCCATCAGCAGCGTGCCGACGCCGTGACGCCGATAGTCGCCATGCACATGGAGGCCTTCGACGAAATCGTCCTGCCAGTGCACGAAGCCCGCGACGACGCCCTCGATCTCCGCAACCCGGAACGCGGCGAGACTGGCCTCGACATAACGCGCCCCGCGATCCTCGGTGCGATAGCTCTCCGCGGCGGCCGGGGTCAGAACCGGCAGCCAGGTGCCCTCGAAACTATATTGGAATATCGCCTCGAGGCGCGCCGCGTCTGCGGCATGCGCGCGGCGAATCCGGATGGGCTGACTGGTGCTCATGCCGGCCAGCTAGCGCGGTCCGGAGCCCGGATCGAGCCCTTGCCGTCCTAGCGGGCCGGGCCAGGCATCGGCCGCCCTTCCCGCCGCGCCTGCTCCTGCAGGAACGCCTCCAGCATGAGCAGCCGCGCCATCAGCGCCTGGCGATAGCTCGCCTTTGCCGGGGTGAGCGCCACCGCCTTCTCCCACCAGGGCTCGGCTTCGGCAAAACGGTTCGCGCGGACCAGCGCGAGCCCGTAGAAAAAGGGCGGCCCCGGATGCTCGGGGGCCAGCGCGAACGCCTTGTCGAAGGCGAATTGCGCGGCCGGCGATATCTGGTTGCCGTCATATTCGGCGAGCGCCGAACCGAAGCCGGTCCACAGCGCGACGTCCTCGGGCACCTGCCGCACCGCGCCCTGCCACACCTTCACCGCCCGCTCGCGATCGCCCTGGCGGAGCATGGCGTCGGCCAGATTGCCGTAGCTCCAGGCATAGGTGCCATATTTCCCGAACATCGCGTCGCGCAGGTCGATCAGGCCCTGGTCCACCTCGACCCGCTGCCCGCCCGGCGCGACGGGATGGCCGGGAAGGCCGGGGCTGCCCTGCCAGGCATAGCCCGCCGCACCGAGCATGATCGCGGTGGCGGGGACGGTCCACAGCCGGCGCGGATAGCGCAGCAATGCGAGCGCCAGCACCGCGACGACGGCAACCGTGGCGAGCATTCCCCAGCCCATCACGCCGCTCCCTTGCGGAACAGGCGCCGCGCCAGCAACAGCCCGATGGCGAGCAGCAGTACCGGCGCGATCCAGAGCGGCGCGGTCACCCAGCTGAACGGCGGATCATAGGTGACGTAATCGCCATAGCGCTGGATCAGATACTCGCGGATCGCCGCCGGCCGCTCGCCACGGGCGATCCGCTCGCGCACCAGCGCGCGCATGTCCCCCGCCATCTCGGCATCGCTGTCGGCGATCGACTGGCCCTGGCAGACCAGGCAGCGCAGCGTCTCCATCAGCGCCCTGGCCCTGGCCTCCTGCGCCGCATCGGGCAGCTGCGAATAGGCCAGCGCCGCCGGCGGCCGGCTCGAGTCCGCCGCCGCGGGGCCAGCCAGGAACAGCGCGAGGATAAGGGCCGCGCGCTTCATTTCGCCGCCTCGAGCTTGCGCAATATCCCGGGAATGTCTTCCGCCCGGATGTCGCCGACATGCTGGTCGATAATCTCGCCCCGGCCGTTGATCAGGAAAGTCTCGGGCACTCCCGACGAGCCGAGCGCGATCTGGGCCTTGCCGGCGGGATCGTCGCCGATCCGGGCATAGGGATCGCCGTTCCGCGCCAGAAAGGCCCGCACCGCGTCCGGCGTGTCGCGGATCGCGATCGCGTCGATCTCCACGCCCGCCTGCTTGAGCTTCAGCAGCTGCGGCGCCTCGGCGATGCAGGGAATGCACCAGCTGGCGAACACATTGAGCAGTCGCGGCCTGCCGGTGGCGAAGTCGGCGCTCGCGATGCCGGGCCGGTCGGAAAGCAGCGGCTTCATCGCGAGCGCGGGCAGCGGCTTGCCGATCATCGCCGAGCGGATCGTCCGGTCCGCCGGCTTGATCAGCCCGCCGGCAACCAGCCCGAAGACCAGGGCGAACAGCGCCAGCGGCGCCCAGATCAGCAGCCGCCTCATGCGCCATCCTCCGCGTCGCGCCGTTCCCGCCGCACCCGGCCGATCAGCGAGAGCAGCCCGCCCAGCGCGATCATCGCGCCGCCCGCCCAGATCAGCGTGACGAAGGGCTTCCACCATGCCCGGATCTGCCAGCGCCCTTCGCCGTCGCCCTGGCCGATCACGGTATAGAGCTGGCCGTCCAGCTCGGTCGCGATCGCGGCTTCGTTGGTGTTGGTCGGCGGGTTGGCGAAGAAGCGCTGCTGCGGGAACAGGTCGAACGGCGCGCCCCCGGCGCGCGTCGCCTTGAGATGCGCCTCGAGCGCGGACCAGTTGGGCCCCACCGCCGGCCGCACCTCGAGCAGTTCCACGCGATAAGGGCCGACCGTGACGTTCTGCCCCACCGAGATCGCCGCCAGCCGCTCGACCTTGAAGGCGCTGTCCGCCGCCATGCCGGCGATGCTCACCGCGATGCCGAGATGCGCGACGACCATGCCGTAGATGTGCAGCGGCGTGCGGCGCAGGTTGCGGCGGATGAGCGGGATGACGCTGGCGACGGCGAGCCCGGCGGCCAGGCCGAGCACCAGCGCCGGCAGCCACTGCGCCCCGCCCAGCGCGAAGACCAGCGCGAAGGCGATGCCGGCCACGCCGACAGGCACGAGCAGCTTGCCGAACAGCGCGTTCCACTGGTCGCGGCGCCATTTGAGCAGCGGTCCCGCCGCCGTGGCGGCGACGAGCGCGAGCGCGACGGGCACCGCCGCCTTCTCGAAGAAGGGCGCGCCGATCGAGAGCTGGACGCCGGCCGCCTGGGCGACGAGCGGATAGAGCGTGCCGATGAAGACGACGCCGAGGATCACCGAGAGCAGCAGGTTGTTGAGCACCAGCGCGCCTTCGCGGCTGACCAGCTCGAAGGTGGTGCCCTGCTTCACCGTGCCGATCCGCGCGCCGAACAGCGCCAGCGCCCCGCCGATATAGAGGCCGAGCAGGGCAAGGATGAAGCCGCCCCGGGTGGGATCGACGGCAAAGGCATGGACGCTGATCAGGATGCCCGAGCGGACCAGGAAGGTGCCGATCATCGACATCGAGAAGGCGACCACCGCGAGCATCACCGTCCAGGCGCGCAGCCCGTCGCGGGTGGCGAGCACGCTCACCGAATGGAGCAGCGCCGTCGCCGCCAGCCAGGGCATCAGCGAGGCATTCTCCACCGGATCCCAGAACCACCAGCCGCCCCAGCCAAGCTCGTAATAGGCCCAATAGCTGCCGGCGGTGATGCCGATGGTGAGGAATATCCAGGCCGCCAGCACCCAGGGCCGCATCGCCCGGGCAAAGGCGGGGCCGACGTCGCGCATCAGCAAGGCGCCGACCGCGAAGCTGAACGCCACCGACAGGCCGACATAGCCGAGGTACAGCGTCGGCGGGTGGAAGGCGAGCCCGGGATCCTGCAGCAGCGGGTTGAGCCCGCGCCCGTCGAGCGGCGGCGGGCTCACCCGGACGAACGGGTTGGAGGCAAAGGCGAGAAAGGCGTAGAAGCCGATCGCGATCGCCGCCTGGGCACCCAGCGTCGCGGCGAGCGTGCCCTGGGGCAGCCGCTTCTCGAACAGCGCCACGCCCGCCCCCGATATCGCCAGCACGGTGACCCACAGCAGCATCGAGCCTTCGTGATTCCCCCAGGCCCCGGCGATCTTGTAGATCAGCGGCTTCATCGAATGGCTGTTCTCGACGACCAGCAGCACCGACATGTCCGACCGGACGAACAGCACGACCAGCAGCACGAAGGCGGCAAGCGCCAGCAGCCCCTGGACGATCGCGACGCGGCGGAGCGCCGTCATCACCATCGACGCGCCCGCGCTCCCCTGGCCGGCGCCCTTGGCCGCGCCCCAGGCGAGCAGCACCTGCACGAGCGCGAAGCCCGTCGCGAGCCATAGCGCGGCGAGACCGGCTTCGGCGATCACTGCCCATCCCTCATTTGGCTAGCGTCTTCGTCTCGTGCATGTTGCCGGCGGCCTGGGGCGGCATGTAGCGCTCGTCATGCTTGGCCAGGATATTGTCCGCGACGAAGCTGCCGTCCGGCTGGAACCGCCCCTCCGCCACCACGCCCGATCCTTCCTTGAACAGGTCGGGCGTCACGCCCTTGAACGCGACCGGCACCGCCGCCTGGCCGTCGGTCACCATGAAGCGGATCGAAACGCCGTCGGCCGCGCGCCGGATCGAGCCTGTCTCGACCATGCCGCCCAGGCGGACGTGCCGGTCGAGCGGCAGCGGCTTTCCCTTCACGTCGCCCGGCGCATAGAAGAACGCCGCCTGGTCGCGGAGCGCCGACATGGCGAGCGCCGACGCGCCGAGGATCGCGCCCAGCGCGAGCAGCACGAGGACCAGCCGCTGATGCTTGGGCTTCATTCGCGGCCGCCCCGCAGCGCCGCGGCCGCCGCCTCGGCCCGGCGCATCGCCGCATAGCTGAACGCCGCCAGCCCGCCGGTGCCGAGCAGCACCACCAGATAGGCGGCAGTGATGAACGGCCAATGGTTCATGCCGCCGCCATCCGCCGCAACCGCGCTTCGACCTTCTGCGCCGCCAGGATCGCGCGCATCCGCATCAGCACCACTCCGGCGAAGACCAGCGTGAAGCCGCCCAGCGTGAAGAACAGCGGCCAGAGCAGCGACGGATGGATCTTCCCCGCCAGCACGCTCTCGCCCTGGTGGAGCGTGTTCCACCAGACCACCGAATAATGGACGATCGGCAGCAGCGCGCTGCCGGCCACGCCGAACAGCGCCGGCATCCGGCCGTCGCCCGCCCGCTCGGCATCGGCGCGGTCCAGCGCGATCCAGGCGATATAGACGAAGAAGAGCAGCAGCATGCTGGTCAGCCGCCCGTCCCACTCCCACCAGGTGCCCCAGGTCGGGCGCCCCCAGATCGAGCCGGTGAGCAGGCAGAGCGCCGCGAAGGTCGCGCCCGCCGGGGCGATCGCCCGCGCCGCGACGCTGGCCAGCGGATGCCGCCAGACGAGATAGCTCAGGCACGCGATCGCCAGCCCGCTCCACCCGCCCATGCCCAGCCAGGCGCTGGGCACATGGATGTAGAGGATGCGCGCGCTCTCCTTCTGCACCGCATCGGGCGGCGTGAGCGCGAGCCCCGCCCAGCAGCCGAACGCCACCAGCGCCGCGCCGAGCCAGAACAGAATCGGCGTCAGCGGCCGCGCAATCTTGAGGAAGCGCGCGGGATTGGCGAAGGCATGCAAGACGGGCACGCGCGATGACTAGCGAGGTTCCGGGCGGGAATCCATGGCCTCGCGACATCCAACGCCAGACGCCCGGCCGCGGAGCGAAACGTCGCGAACGTCGCCCATGGGGAGGGATGAGTTCCCCATCAATTTTCCCTGATTTCCCGCGAACCGCGCGCATCGCGCAACTTCCTTGCGCGCGCGTGATCCTATTTCCCCAACCGGTCAAAGAGCGGCCGGAGCGATCCGGCCGGGTGAGGGAAACAGACGAAATCCTACATTGCAAGCAGGATGCCCCGATATCGTCACCCGAGCCCGCCTTGCCCGCTCAGAGATGATCGGCCGAAAGCGCGCCGGAAAGAGCCGCATCGGCAATCTGGCACAACGGCCCCGTCAGGACGCCATGCGGAACGGGCGCATAATCGCTCGCAGGCGCCCTGCCGAAGGTAATCGCATGAAAATGATGCACCGATCCCTGGCTATGCTCATAGGTCACCACCCACGAATATTTGCCCTCCACGGCGCCGACGAACCGTCGCGTCGGCAGGCCGGCCTGCTCGATCACGTCGCCCCTCTGGAATTTTGCGCCGGCAGGAGCAAGATCGGGCACCATCCGCTTCACTTGCCCCTGGATCGATTGCGGCAGCCCACCCATTTCCGCGACGATCGCAGACGACCGCAGGGAAGAACAGGCCGACAGCGGGGAGGACGAACCCGAATTGCCGGGCGGAGCGATGGCAAGAGCGCCGAGCACAAAGACGATCATATCCCATTCCTCATGCAGAAAAGACTAGGTCCCGCAGGTTGGTCGCACGGTAGCCAGATCGAAGGCCGTGCTGTCGGTATCGGCGACCAGATAGGCACTCCCCTCCTCGGAAGTCGCGCCGCGATTAGCGCCATAGCGCGTACCGGTATTGGCGTTCAATTCGCGAGCCACCTGGTTCACGATGGCATGAACTCCCGCTGCGCTAAGGCTGGCATCCGACCAATGGACAATCTCATGGATCAGGCCGAGCGTAGGGCTTTCAACCCAATAGGATCCATCTTCATTCCGCCCCGACGCGGCACTGTAGGGATCCCAACTCACGAAACCATAACCCAGCCCAGGATCGTAGCTGTCCTGGTGATTGCGGTTCAAGATAACTTCCAGTCCAGCGGCATTGGCTTTCGCAAGAAGACCCGCTGCCGTCGGCGACTTCTGCAGGGATGCAAGGGCCTGATAGGCTTCAGCATGCGCAACGGGGCACGGGTCCCCGCCTAGCCTGATATGATTGCCTTGGCTTTCGCCACCGGCCCGCTGTTACCACCGGCGCCGCCGCCACCTCCACTCGGAAGCCATACCCATGTGCCGTTGCCGCCCGGTGGATAGTTGCCGAAATAGCTCGCTGGCGGCAGGTGCACCCAGGAGCCGGAACTATATGCATCCCCCCCTCCGCCGCCGCCGCCGCCGCCGTAACCACTACCATTGCCATGAGGGCCGCCAACGCCGTTGATCTGGGCATCGTCGGTACTGCCAAAGCCTCCGGCAACAAGGTCGAGTTCATAAGTCGTCAGAACGCGCACAATAAACCTCCGATTCAAGATGATCGTCGGATCGATGCCGAGTTTCACGCCGTGAATTTAAAGTAATTAGTAATTACAATTGCTTGCGTGAACAAATAAAGCCGCCCTGTGACGCCATCATGAACCGAACATGGATTCCGCCATATTGGGTATAATTTCTGGCGAACCATCAGATGCGTCGCGCAGGGCCCGATCATTGACTCGCTACATGATGGGTAACGGCTGTCGGGCAAGCACTTGCAGCCGGATCGGCGCCGCTGCCGAATGGCCCGGGAGCCTATCCCGCTTGGGCAATATCCTCCGCCCAGATCCCCGCCTTCGCGGGAATGACCGAAGGGGGAACAGCGGGAATCACGGTTGATGCAATATGAGTCCCCAACCTAGGGTGAAACCCGATCAAGGCTTTGATTTATTTCGTCATCCCCACGAAGGCGGGGATCCAGGGCCAAGGGCGGGTTGCGGGCAGCAGAGTCCTGCGCGCTCCGGAGGGGCGCTCACCTGATAGCATCATTGTCCCGCGCTACCCCGGATCCCCGCCTGCGCGGCGATGACGGGGTTTGCTGATCGAGACGGGGTTTGCCGATTGAGGCGTGACCCTGGGTTGAGGACTCATATTCTTCGTCACCCCGGCCTTGCGCCCGGGTCCCGCCATCTCGCCGCCGCAAGCAGAAGCGGGATCCCGGCTCAGGGCCGGGATGACGGCGGGAAATCAGATACTCGCGCGAGCCCCCAGCCTAATGCACCGCCCCCAGATGCCCGAGCTTGTCCGGATTGCGCATCACATAGATGCCGACGATCCGCCCCTCCTCGATCGCCAGCGCGGTGGTCTGCAGCACTCCGCCCGGCTCGATCGTGACGAAGCCCGGCAGGCCGTTGATCATGCCGTAGCGCACCACGCGCGACATCTCCTTGGCGAAGAAGCGCGCGAGCGAGCTGTGGAGCTTGATCATGTCGTCGATGCCATGGATCGGCTTGAGGCCCGCGGGCACCTTGCCGCCGCCGTCCGACCAGAGCGAGACATCGGCCGCCAGCAGGCCGCGCAGCGCGCCCATGTCGCCGCTGCGCGATGCGGCGAAGAAGGCGGCGGCGATCTCCAGCCCCTTCTCCTTCGGCAGGTCGTAGCGCGGCCGGGCGGCGCGGACATGGGTGCGCGCCCGGCTGGCGAGCTGGCGCGCGGCGGCGGGATCGCGGCCGATCGTCTCGCCCACTTCGTCGAAGCTCACCCCGAACACGTCGTGGAGCAGAAAGGCCGCGCGCTCCAGCGGCGAGAGCCGCTCGAGCGCCATCAGCAGCGGCAGCGTGACGTCCTCCACTTCCTCCGCGGCCTCGACCACGGGCTCGGGCAGCCAGGGCCCGACATAGGTCTCGCGCCGGGCCCGCGCCGATTTGAGCTGATCGAGGCACAGGCGCGTCACCACCCGGCGCAGGAACGCCTCGGGCTCGCGGATCTGGTCGCGATCGGTGGCGAGCCAGCGCAGGAACGCGTCCTGCACCACGTCTTCCGCATCCGCGACCGAGCCGAGCATGCGATAGGCGATGCGCGCCAGCCGCGGACGCAGCGGATCGAAGCTCGCCGCTGCGTCCACCCCGCTCACGCCGCCGCCACCGCGGGCTTGCCCTCGTAGAAGAGGTTGAAGGCCACGGCGAGGCGGTTCCAGCCGTTGATCGCGTTGATCATCAGGGTCAATTGCACCTGCTCCTCCTCGTTGAATTCGAAGGCGAGCTCCCGATAGAGATCCTCGGGCGCCCGCGCCGTGGATACCAGCGTGAGCGCATCGGTCCATGCCAGTGCGGCGCGCTCGCGCGGGGTATAGCATGGCGCTTCGTGCCAGGCGCTGAGCAGATAGATGCGCTGCTCGGTCTCGCCGGCCTTGCGCGCATCGGCGGTGTGCATGTTGAGGCAATTGGCGCAGCCGTTGATCTGCGAGGCCCGGATCTTCACCAGCTCGAGCAGGCCGTGCTCGAGCTTGGGCGCGATCTTGAGCGACATCTCGTACCACGCCTTCATCTCGGCGGGGGCGGCGGCGAACAGGTCGAGTCGGGCAGTCATGGGTCGTCTCCTCATATGGACGACTGCATGACGAAATGGCCGCGCCGGATGTGACATGCGGCACGAAATTATTTCGGACGGAATGCGGGCCGCCCGCGCGCCGGTGGCGGACGGGCGGCCCATGGACCAGCTCAGGGCGTCGTCCAGGCCTGGCCCTGGTAGAGCCGGGTCGCGCTGTTGGTGTTGGTCAGGTCGATCTCGACCGCCCGCGAGCGCGCCGTGCTGAACATCGTCGAGGTGCTGATATTCTGCTGGAACCAGACGAGCACCGTGTCGATGGGCGTCAGCTGCGCCTCGCCCGTGACGATCGCCTTGGGCGCGACGTAGAGCGGCGTCACCTGGCGGACCCCGTTGAGCACCGATATCTGGCTGAGCGCGGGGTGGATCGTGTCATAGTCGTTGTTCAGGGTGATGCTCGTCGGCGGCCCGCCGGTGCTGGCCGGTCCCAGGATGCCATTCTCGTCCAGCGTGCACTGTTCCCCGAGGCCGACCGTCTGCTGGTTGGTCTGGGCGGTCACGGTGACGTTGTCGGCGAAGATGTTGGTGCCGAACAAGGAATATTGCGGGGTCCAGGAAAAGCTCGTCTGGGCGAGATAGCGCGTGAGCGACTGCCAGACGACGTTGTAGCTGCCCTCGCCCGAACCCGAAGCCACCTTCTTCGCGAAGCAAAGCGCATAGTCGTTGGTCTTCAGGAAGGCGAGGTCGTCGAGATCGATCATGATCGAGACGTTCTTGGAAACGCTTTCCAGCGCCGCATAGAAGCCGGCAAGGTTGTGCAGGGCAACTTCGCGCTCCTGCATCAGCAGCGCATTCCCGGCGCTTACCGTGAAGGTCGCCACCTTGCCGTGCACCCCGGAGCAATCGCAAAGCGTGCCGGTGGGCGATTGCCCCTGGCGCACGTCATAGGTGTTGCCCCCGGACACGCTGCCGGTCTTGATCGTAATATCGAATGGATTGTTCTTATCCACCACGCCGTCTCCGTCGGCGACTTTCGACCAGACCTTTCCGATCTTCTTGTAGATATGCAGCTTAGCCATAGTCATTCTCCTATATTTATCGAGAAACAACACACGGCGACCGATATATTATTGAGAACGAGCAATACCCTTGGATGAATACATGAACGTTCCGAGGGTATATTTGCATTCCCCGGAAACGCTGTCCCATGGCGGGCGTCCCAGAAACTTGTCGATGCGTTCCAGGAGAAGGGCGCGCATCACGCAAGCGTCAGCTCGCGAAGCCATTGGTCGAGCAGGTTCCCGCCGCCCGTCGATTGCATCAGCCAATGCGCCTCCCCCCTGCGCGCCGCCGCACGCGCGGCGCGCGGCGACAGCCCGAATCTTTCGCGGAAGATGCGGCTGAAATGCGCCTCGTCGGTAAAGCCCAGCGAATAGGCGATGTCGCTGATCCGGCGCGGGGACGCTTCGCGCCGGCTGACCAGCTCGAGCGCGCGACGAAGCCGCCGCCCCCGGATGTACCGATGGACGCCGCCCTGGCGCTCGAACAGCCGGTAGAGCTGGCTGCGCGAGAGATGGAAGGCTTCGGCCAGGGTGGCAGGGCTCAGGCGCGGATCGTGGAGATTGGCCTCGATATGATTGCGGGCCTGCCGCCCGACAATGCCGCCAGGCGCGCCGCTGGCGGAGGCGGCGGACATGCGCGCACCGCCCGCGGCCAGGCAGGCGGCGGCAAGGTGCGCGGCCGCCTCGGCATGTCCAAGCACATCCCCGACAGGCATGGCGGAAGCATGGCGCGCCAAGGCGAGCAGATGCCGCCCGAGCAAGGCGCCGGCCGGCGTATCCCTGCGGAGATAGCGGCCGTGCAGACCCTCGGCATCCTCGATCAGCGGCGCCAGACGCGCGCGCGGCAGGATCAGGCTGATCCCGCGCCCCGCCCCCACCGAGACATCGAACGGCGTCGCCAGATCCGCGATCGCGATATCGAGACGGCGCAATCGATATGCCACCTCGGACGCAATGAACGTTGCCCCTCCCGATTTCGGCATATACAAAATATAGTGATCCAGATCATCTGCCTGGATCTTTATAGATGACCTGGCATATCGCGCACGACCGCTGTCAGTCACTATAAGTAACGCACCGATCAGATTGTAAACCATTGCATGGGCACGGAATTTACATTCCAGAGCGCATGGCATCCGTTTCACGTCCAGCAGCGGGCGAACGAAGTTCTTCCATGAATCCTCGGCGCTTTGAATCATGGCCGCCGACATGTAATCAGCGTGACTGAATGTTCTTGCGCAATCCTGAGATATATCGGGGCATGAATCTGTAGAATTCATCCGGTCCCCGGCAACGTCAATCAGGCAATTTGCTATTATCTACAGAATAACATGCAAGACATTATGCAAGCATCCAATCTGATCCAATATTTCGCTGGCGTCCGCATCGATCCACGGATCCCTGGGCCGATCGCGCGAGTCTTCGGGAGGCGCCACGCGACCATCTCCCGCGCGGATCGCGCGGCAGGCCCGGACGCTCGTGCGGATCGGAAATGCAGAGGGAAGCGCGCGCCTTCGAAACGGGCCTCCGAAAAGGTCCGCGCCGGCGCGGCGGGCGGGCAAATCTCGCGCGCGATACTCCGGGGACGGCCCCCGGCTTTTGCCGGGGAACCGATGATCCCTGGGGCGGATCGACATTTGGGATCTGTATCGAGCGCGTCTTGCCGATGGAGGAAAAGCCGCTCCCCGGCCTTGGCCGGGGAACGGGAAACTTCCCGCTAAATGTCGATCCGGCCTAGCCCTTGCCCGACAGGTTCAGCCCCGCCCGATCAGCCGCTGGGCGATACGATCGGCGACTTCGCTCTGCGGATCGCCGGTACGGGCGCTCTCGTCCCAAACTTCGATCAGGCGCTCGGGGATCTTCTCCACGCGCGCCATCACTTCGGCCATGTTGCCCTGGCCCAGATATTCCAGGCCGACATTGATGATCCCGCCCGCGTTGATCACATAATCGGGAGCATAGAGGATCCCGCGATCATGGAGGCGCTGGCCGTCCGCCCGGGTGGCGAGCTGGTTGTTCGCGCCGCCGGCCACCACGGTCGTCCTGAGCGCCGCGATCGTCTGTTCGGTGAAGATCGCGCCCAGCGCATTGGGGCTGAGAATGTCGGTCTCGATGCCGAGGATGTCCGCCGCGTCGATCGCTTCGCCGCCGAGCTCCGCCGCCAGCGCCTTGGCGCGCTCCGCATTGACGTCGGCCAGGGTCAGCCTCGCGCCGTCCGCGGCGAGCAGCCGGGCAACGCCGCCGCCCACCGAGCCGACGCCCTGGATCGCCACCCGCACGCCAGCCATCGAATCGGCACCCAGGCCACGCTTCGCCGCCGCCTTCACGCCCAGATAGACGCCGCGCGCGGTGATCGGGCCGGGATCGCCCCCCGCCCCGCCCTCGGCCACCGGCAGGCCGGAGACATGGCGCGTCTGGGTCGCGACCACCTTCATCCGCGCTTCGGACATGCCGACATCCTCGGCAGTGACGTAGCGGCCACCCAGCGATTCGACCGCGCGGCCGAACGCTTCCAGCTGCGCGGTAGTGACGGTCGCACCCGGCTCGCTCGCCAGGATCACGCCCTTGCCGCCGCCGAGCGGCAGATTGGCCATCGCATTCTTGTAGCTCATGCCGCGCGACAGGCGCAGCGCGTCGGTGATCGCGGCGCGAGTATCGGCATAGTGCCAGAAACGCACCCCGCCGGCCGCCGGGCCGAGCTTGGTCGAATGGACTGCGATGATTGCGCTCAGCCCCGACTCGCGGTCGCTGAACAGGTGGACGCCCTCATGGTCGTCGAAATCGGGGAAACCCCAGTCGGTGATCACGCGCTACATTCCTGCGGAAGGTGCCGCACGTCTATGTGCCGCGCGCGGTCACTAGGGGAAGAAATGGGGCGGATGACGGGACTTGAACCCGCGACCCTCGGTACCACAAACCGATGCTCTAACCAACTGAGCTACAACCGCCGTGAAGAAGGCGCGCTTAGCCGGGGCCGATGCGAAGCGCAAGATAATTGCGGGCAATTATCCGCGTGAAATTCGCACGGCCTCTTCCGGCGTAGTCAGCCCCTCGCGCACCAGCGCCCGCGCGGCCGATCCCAGATTGGGCGCACGGAGGAAGGCGTGGCGGGCGAGAATTGCCTCGTCGCCGCCGTCGTTGATCAGCCGGCGGATCGCACCATCCGCGACGATCGCCTCGAACACGCCGGTCTCGCCGGCAAAACCCGTGCCGTTGCAGCTCTCGCACCCCGTCGGCGCGAAGACGATCGTCCCCGAATCGAAGCCGAGCAGCGCCGAGACCGACCCCTGGGCCTGCACCGGACGGCGGCACTCCGGGCAGAGCCGCTGGACAAGGCGCTGGGCAAGCACGGCGGCAATGGTGGACGCGAGGCGGAACGGCTCGACCCGCCAGTCGCGCATCCGGCGAATCGCCGAGACGGCATCCGGCGCATCGATCGCGGCGAGGACGAGATGCCCGCTCTCCGCCGCTTCCGCCGCGGCGGCGGCCGCCTCCCGCCCATCCAGGCCGTCGAGCGCGATCACGTCCGGATCCTGCTCCAGCGCGGCGTGGACTGCGGCCGCGCCGGCGCACCCCTCGATGCGCGTCGCGCCCTCGACGGGCAAGGCGCCGATCGTCGCGATATGGCGAGTCGAGCCCGCGAAATGCCGGAGCAGCGTCGCCATGGTGGTGCTGCGGCCGGATCCCGCCGGACCGGCGACGAGCATCAGCCCACCCCCGCGCAGCGCCGGCAGCAACGCGTCGACGAGCGCGCGGCTCATCCCGATCGCTTCGAGCGCCTGCTCGCGCCGCTCGCCACCGTCCAGGCGCAACACGATGCGCTCCGTCTCTCCCTGCACGAGCACCGATGCTCCCGGCAGGCCACGGAAATTAGCGGCGAGCACGGGATCGGCGTGATGATGGCGCGGCTCCGTGAGCTGGCCCGCGATGCGCATCCGCACCATGGCACCGGCGGGGCCGATCTCGACATGGATATGCGAGGCGCGGCGGCGCAGCCCCTCGGCGATCAGCGCGCCCACCGGAGACTCGCCGCCGGAACCCGGAGAGTGCGGCGGCTGGGGCGGGTCCGCCACCGGCGCCGGCGCTTTGGTTTCCATCTCCATAGGGGCCCCCTTTGCGGAGCATCCTGCGCTAGGCATGTCATGTGACGCGATGCTTGCGTTTTTGTGACCATTTTGCGTCATGCCCGCGCTGCGACGCAAGGCCGGCGCCACGACCCGGACGATATGGCGGGATACTGGCGTCACGGCATGGCTTTTGGCAGAAAGCCGCGATGCAGGATCTCGCCTCCCCTCTCCGCAACCTCGGCTCGGGCCATCCGTCCGAACCGGTCGTCGATCATATGATGCACTGGCCGGGGGTGCAGCGCGTGCCCCATCCCAAGATCGCGATGTTCATCGCCAAGAATTTCCTCGAGCCGGAGCTCTGCCAGCTCCTCAGGATCAAGATCGACGCGGAGCGGCGCCCCTCGACCATTGCCGACGCCAATGACGACTATGCCTTCCGCACCAGCGAGACCTGTGACTTCAATACGAACGATCCGGTGGTGATGGAGCTCAAGCGGCGGATGACGGCGTTCACCGGGCTCGACCCCACCCATGGCGAGCCGATGCAGGGCCAGCGCTACGATATCGGCCAGGAATTCAAGGCGCACACCGACTATTTCGAGCCGCAGGGCCAGGACTTCGAGAAATATTGCGCGGTCGCGGGCCAGCGGACCTGGACAGTGATGCTCTATCTCAACGAGGTTGAGGCGGGCGGCGCGACGCGGTTCAAGGCGGTCGACAAGATCATCCAGCCCGAAACCGGCAAGGTGGTCGCCTGGAACAATCTGCGCCCGGACGGCTCCCCCAATCCCTCCACCATCCATCACGCGATGAAGGTGCGGGCGGGACTGAAATATGTCGTCACCCAATGGTATCGCGAGCGCCCCTGGGGCTGGTGAAGCGCGCGGGCCGCGCGACGCAGCGGGAGCGCGGAAAGCGGAGCGCGGAAAGCGGAGCGCGGAAAGCGGAGCGCGGAAAGCGGAGCGCGGAAAGCGGAGCGCGGAAAGCGGAGCGCGGAAAGCGGAGCGCGGAAAGCGGAACGGCCGGCCGGGTTCGCACCCGGCCGGCCGCTTCGTTTCCGGACCCCGGATCAGAAGGTCGTGCTGAGACCGAGCGAGAAGATCCGGCCCAGATTGTAGCGATTCACCAGCACGACATTGCCGTTCGGGAAGGTCTGCCGCTCGTCGAAGCGCGTGCGGGTGAGGTTGCGCCCCTCCAGCTTGAGCTCGAACTTGCCGCCGGCCAGCTCGAAGCCCTGGCGCGCGACGATGTCGAGGCGGATGCCCGGACGCTCGACGATGTCGGGCTGGAACCCGTTGCCCGACAGGTTCGAGGGGCCGCGATTGGTCACGCGGTCGCTCGCATAGTTGAAGAGCAGGGTCAGCTGCGAAAGGCGCTGCGTGTCCTCGATGCCGAGCTGCAGGTTGACCAGGTGGTCCGACTGGCCGGTGAGCGGCGCCCCGTCGCGGAACTGCAGGCTGGCCGGGCCGAAGCCGGTGGCGCAGCGCGCCAGCGTCTGGTTCAGCACGTTGGGCACGCAGCTGCTGTCGGCCGTGATCGACGAATGGGTATAGGTATAGTTCGCGATCACCAGCGCGCGGCGGGTGCTGAAGAAGCCGCCCAGCGTGTCGAGCGGGAAATATTTCTGCACTTCGACTTCGGCGCCGTAGAGCTTCGCCTTGGGCAGATTGGTGAAGCCGGTCTGCAGGCGATCGTCGGCGCCGGTATAGAAGCCCACCTGCTCGATCGGATTCTTGATCCGCTTGTAGAAGCCCGCCAGCGTGAAGCGCTGGTCGCGCGCGAAGAACCACTCGAAGCGCGTCTCGAGATTGTAGAGTTCCGAATCGCGCAGCAGCGGATTGCCGAAGAACAGGCGATCCGAGTCCGGATCGCGGAACTGCTGCGGCGCCAGCTCGCGGAACTGCGGGCGCGAGACGGTCTTCGAGAAGCTGTTGCGCAGCTGCATGTTCTCCGCGAAGTTCCAGGTGACCGTGATCGCCGGCAGGAAATAGTCGTTCTTCAGGCGCGTGCCGGTGGTGCCCACCGGGGTGACGCTCTGCTCGGCCTTTTCGTAGCGGACGCCCGCCACTGCCCGCAGCCCGTCCAGCGCCTCGGTCTCGGCCTGGAAATAGCCGGCGTTGATGCGCAGCTTCGCATCATAGGCATAGGCGCCGAGCGGCGTGTTGAACTGCATCTCGATGGTGCAGGCGCCGCGGCCGACCTGCGGGCAGGCATTGTTCACCACATCGGGGCTGAGCAGATAATCCGGACGCAGCAGATTGTACGGATAACCCGGCGCGGTGCCGCCACCGGCGCTGGTCTGGTAGTTGAACTGCAGGCGCCGCGAGAAGCGATCGGTATCCGAATAATAATAGCCGGCCGACAGCGTGAGCGGGATCGGATTGAGCTTGTAGACCAGGTCCGCCTGGCCCGTCCAAAGATTCTCGTTCAGGTCCGAGAAGATGATCGAGGCGAAGGGCGAGAAGCGCTGGGTGACCTGGTACACGCCGTTGCACTGGAAGCCGCCGACGCCGTTGCCGCCGTCATAATTGGCCGGCACGCCGGTCGTGGTGGTCGGCGAGCAGAGATAGTCGAACTGGCGCTCATAGGGCGCGTTGCGCTTCGAATTGGCATAGGCGCCGCGCAGGTCGAGCCGCAGCGCGGGCGAGAAGCGGAACTCGCCGACCAGCTGGCTCTCGAACAGCTGGCGCTCGAACCAGTTGGTGTTCTGCTGGAAGCGCAGCCCGCTGGCATTGTTGTAGACCACCGCCGCCGAGCCGCGCCCCTGCTTGAGCACGTCGCGGATATAGACGTTGGTCCAGCGGATCGTGCTCTCGCCGAACGAGTAGCCGAGGCCGAGCAGCGCGTTGCCGACGATGCGGTTGTCGGTGAGCAGCGTGTGGAAGTCGTTCCGGATCGCGCCATTCTCGGTGACGCTGTCCTGCTGGCGGATCGAGCGGGTCCGGAAGGTATTGCTGTAGCCGACCGAGGTGATCAGGCCGAGCCGGTCCGAACCCAGGTCGAACGCCATGCCCGTGCTGATCTCTCCCGACCAGTTGGCCGGAAGATGATCGTTGCGCTGGAGCAGCGTGGTCGAGGCGTTGGAAAGCTGCAGCACCTGCCCGGCGGGGATCAGGCCCGAGCCGGCCGGCGCATTGCGGATGAAATCGGGCACGCTGCGCGTACCCTTGTCGAAGCCGAGCCAGTCGGTCTTGCTGCCGAAATAGGTATAGCCAAGTTCGCTCGTCGTCGCCGTATCGGCCGAGATCGACCCGCCGATCGTCACGAAGTCCTTGTCGGGAATCGCCTTGGTGGTGAGGTTGATGACGCCGCCGCCGAATTCGCCCGGATAGTTGACCGAATAGGTCTTCTGGACGAGCGCCGACCCGACGATCGAGGTCGGGAAGATGTCGAGCGGCACCGAGCGGCGCAGCGGCTCGGGGCTCGGCAGGGGCGACCCGTTGAGCAGCGACGAGGAATAGCGATCGCCGAGACCACGGACATAGACGAAGCCGCCGCCCACGACGCTGAGGCCGGTGACGCGGGTCAGCGCGCCGGCGATGTCGCCCTCGCCCGTGCGGGCGATGTCCTCGCTCGACAGCACCGACACCACTTGCGGTGTGGCGCGCACGACGTTCGGGATATGGCGGCCGACCACGACGATGTCGGTCAGGTCCATGTCCACGCCCGGCGCGGAGACCTCGGGGGTCTTCTGCTCTTCCTGCGCATCGGCGGCGGACGGAGCAGGCGCGGCTTGCCCCGTCGTCTGGGCGAGCGCGGCCGGAGAGACGAGTTGGGACGTCAGGAGAAGAAGCGTGGCGTAAGCAAGGCGTCGCTGCATGGCCGTGTCACCCAGTAGAATTTATGAGCAATGTCGGGGCAGCGGATCTCGCCGCCCCGACAGTTTCCGCACGAGCTGCAGGGGCCTCAGCGGCCGTTGCAGCTGAAATAGACCGAGTTGAACACCGGCGGGCCCTGATCCTGGAGCGCCGGGTTGGCCGGCCGGATCGTCGAGCGGTCGCTGGCGCTGGTCTCGCCCGCGACCATGTTGACGCAGGCCACATTGGCCGGAGTCTTCACGATGCCGTTGACGAAGTTGAAGTCGGCACCGCCGCGGATGCGGATGGCAGCCGGCGCCAGCGCGGTCTGGATGAAGGTGAAGTTGGCGTAGCGGCCCCAGGTGCGGGGCAGCAGGTCCTCGGCGCCGTTCGAGTCGATCTCGGTCGAGAAGGAGTCGGCGGTCGCGCCCGACACCTTCTGCGCGGCGATGATGAACTGCATGAAGCCGCGCCAGCCATTGTCGACGTCGAAGCCGTCGTCGTCGGCGCCGGTCACCGCGAAATACTTCAGGTTGGTGGTGCCGCCGAAGATCTCGACACCGTCATCCGCCGAGTTGTGGCTCTGGACATGGTCGATGATCGTGCCCGAGCCGGTGGCGCCCAGCGTCAGGCCCTGGAGCTCGTTGCCGTCGGAGATGGCGATGCCGGTGTAGCGGATCTGGACGAACGACATCTGGCCGCTGCTGTCGGCTTCGTTGCTGCCGCCGTAGAAGCGGCCGGTCACGCCCTCGATCGCCTGCTGGCAGGGAGTGCCGGTGCTGCCGCCGGTGCCCGAGGCGCAGACCGCGGTGGTCGAGCGGCCGAGCAGGATGATGCCGCCCCACTGGCCCTGGGTCACGTCGCTGACGCCGTTGTTGGCGAGATTCTGCTGCGAGGTGAAGATGATCGGCTGGGTGACCGTGCCCACCGCCTGGATCTTCGAGCCGCGATTGACGAGCAGCAGGTCGTTGGTCGGCTCGGTCGAATCGGCCGCGATGACGACGCCGGCCGCGATGGTGAGCGTCACGCCGGCACCGCCGGTCGCGCCCTGATCGGTGCCGACCTCGGTCTGGCCGCGCAGACGATAGACCACGCCCGAGATCTTCGGCAGCGACAGGTCGGCGGTGATCGCCTGGGGCAGGCGGCACAGGCGGAAGGTCTGGGTCAGGCCGTCATCGGTGGTGCCGGCCGGGCAGGCCGCGGTCGAGCCGCCGCTGCCGATCGCGGGAACCGCCGTGCAGTTGGCGCTGGTCGCGCCGAAATTGGCCGTGGTCGAGTTGCAGGTCCAGCCGTCGAACGCCGTGTCGGTCGGGCCGTTGAGCGCGCCGACATAGTTGGTGCTGACGAAGAAGGGATTGAGCGTCGCCGGGTTGAAGGCCGGAGTCAGCGAAGTCGCGCTGACCGGGAAGATGCCGTTCAGCTGATTGGTGCCGTTGACGTTGTTGTTCGAGCCCGCATTGACGATGTCGAGCTGCTCCTGCGCCGTGATGCTGAGGCCGTTCTGCGTGGTGACCGCCGCGAACTGAGCCGCGGTGATCGCCGACGGCGGCGTCGGAGTCGGCGTGGCCGGCGGAGTCGGCGTCGGCGTCACGATGACGACGCTGCCGGCGCCCGGGGATGCCACATTGCCCGCGCCGTTACACGCGGAGAGTGCCGCAGAGGCGGCTGTCGTCATGAGAATGAGGCCGAAGCGCTTGAAGCTCGCCATCGCGCAAAAACTCCCGGTCGTATCGTTGCTGATCCGGGCGCGCGGCGATCGAAACGATTGCCCCCTTTGCGCCCGGGCCGGGGTTAGGCCGGGATAATGACACGTACATGAGTTGTGAGAGTCGTTACGATGACAGAAAAATGACGATAATATTACAGCCAATCAGGCGATCGCTCAGGCAATCTCCCAAGCAATGGGCCAAATAACGCGCCCGCGATGAAGCATCCGCGCGGATCCGCTTCATGAATCGCCGATGAAAGCATCATGTCATTCGCCGGGCATCCGGACAAGATGGCCGTGCTGCATCACCATGGTCACCGTATCGAGCGCACCGATGTTCGCGGCGGGATCGCCGGCAACGGCGACCAGATCGGCGATTCGCCCGGGCGCGATGGTGCCGATCTCGTCGCCCAGCCCGAGCAGCTTCGCGTTCCCGGCCGTCGCCGTCCAGAGCGCGTCGAGCGGCTTCATCCCCCAGGCGACCATCAGCCCGATCTCCCGCGCGTTGGCGCCGTGCGCGAACACGCCGGTATCGCCGCCCACGCACATCGTCACGCCCGCCGCGAGCGCGGCGGCATAGCTGGCGCGCTTGGCGCGGATCGCCTCGGGCTCGGGCGCCGTCCCGTTCCAGCCGCCATAGCGGGCGATCGCATCGGTGGCCGCGAGCGTGGGACAGAATGCCACGCCGCGCGCCTTCATCAGCGCGAACACCGCCGGCGTGGCGTCGTTGCCATGCTCGATCGTGTCGGCCCCGGCCAGGATCGCGCGGCGCATCCCCTCGGGCGTGCTGGCATGCACCGCGACCTTGCGCCCGGCATCATGCGCGGCGGCGATGCCCGCCTCCAGCTCGCCAAGGCTGAAGGTCGCGCGGCTGGGCTCGCCCGGCCCCCAGCGATAATCGGCATAGAATTTCACCCAGTCGGCCCCGTGCGCGATCTGCCGGCGCACCGCGGGGACGATCCCCTCCCCGCTCACCTCCTCGGCCCCCTGCGGCACGTCATAGGCATAGCCCTTGGGGCCATAGGCGCCGGTGGCGACCAGGGCGCGGCCGGCGATGAGCAGGCGCGGGCCGGGCACGATGCCCTGCTGGATCGCCTGCTTGAGCCCGGCATCCGCCTCCCCCGCGCCCTCGGTGCCGAGGTCGCGGACCGTCGTGAATCCCGCCATCAGCGTCGCGCGGGCATGCGCGACCGCCCGGGCGGTGCGGAGCGCCAGCGGCTCCTTCATCACCTGGTCGTTCCAGCTCGTCTCGTCATAGGGATGGAGGAAGAGATGGACGTGGAGGTCGATCAGCCCAGGCAGCAGCGTGGTGCCGGGCAGCGCCCGCGTCTCCGCGCCGGGCGGTGCGGCGACGTCCGGACCGACCGCCACGATCCTGCCATCGGCGACGAGGACCTTCCAGCCGGCATGCATCGCGCGGTCGCTCGCCGTGAAGACGCGATCGGGAACGAGCAGCACCGGCACTTTCTGGGCGAAGGCGCTGCCAGGGAGCAGCAGGAAGGCGATGGCGAGCAGGCGGCGGAGCTTGGTCATGCCCGGGAGACTGGCAAAGGCGGAGGGGCCGCGCCAGCCCCTTCCCGCTGCCCGGCGCGCGCGGGTCAATACATCGCCGTCATCGCCACGCCGGCAGTGATCAGGATCACGCCAAGGGCCTGGCGCAGGCTCAGCGCCTCGCGGAACAGACGGTGGCCGGCGGCCGCGGCGATGGGCATCTCGATCACGCCGAGCGCGCGCACCGCGGCGGCCGGCGCCAGGTTGAGCGCCAGGAACCAGCCCGAGGAGGCAAGCGCGCCGAACAGGCCGGCGCCCAGCGACTGGCGCCAGCCGGCGATCACCGCGACGAGCGCGGCCCGGTCGCGCATGCCGAGATAGAGCCCCAGCCCCGCCGCCTGCACCGCCTGGACGATCGCGACACAGGCCATGGCCGAGAAGAAGGGGTGATGCGGCTCGAGCCGCAGCCCGGCATGGCGGAACGCATTGAGCGCGAAACCGAACAACAGGCCCGAGGCGACGCCGAACGCGATGCCGAGCGCCGGGTGCCCGGTGCCCTCGACCCTTTTCGGCCAGACCAGCATGGCGAGCCCCAGCGTCGTCACCGCCACGCCCGCCCAGCCGAGCGCCGAGAGATTGTCGCCGAACACGAGCAGGCCGACAGTGGCGGCGAGCGGGACCGAGCTCTGCTGGAGCGCGGTGCCGACCGCGAAGCCGGCATGGTGCATCGCGAGCAGCAGCGCGGCGGTGGCGATCACCTGCGCCAGCGCCCCGGCGAGCGCCGGCCACCAGAACGCCCAGCCGAACTGCGGCTGGACATGCGGCGTGACCGCGACGGCGATCGCGGTGAAGACGAGCGAGAAGGGCAAGCCGAACAGGAAACGCACCAGCGTCGCGCCCCAGGGGCCGGTGTTCGACATCATGCCGCGCTGAAGCGCGTTGCGGCCCACTTGAAATGCCGCCGCCGCCACCGTCGCCACCGCCCAGAGCACGCGCCTACTCCACCCGATCCTCTCGATTCGCGCGGCCTTACCCGCTTCCCGCATCCTCGCGAACCGCATTCTCGCCAAGGCCGGGAGGGCGATGGCCGGCAAGCGGCTTCATGCCTTCCTTCGGCCATCAATCCAGCCAATGGTTCCGCAAAAGAAATGATGGGTTGCACGCACGTCGCCCGGCGGATCACGCCGCCGGGCATCGAACCAAGGAGCCCAGGATGAAGCCGATCCATCTCGCCGCGCTCGCCCTGCTCGCCGCCGCGCCCGCGCCCGCGCAGCAGCTGCAGCTGCAGAATCCCACCGCCGCCGCCACTGTCGCCACGGCCCAAGGCAAGCGCCCGTCCCGCCCGATCCGCACGATGCGCACCGCCTCGCCTTCCCCTCTCGTCCTCGCCAGGGCCGGGATGGCAATGGTTGGGAAATGGCTACGAGCTTTCATCCATTAATCCAGCTAATGGCTCTTCCGAGAAATGCTGGTTTGCGCGCGCGCCGTCGCATGGATCATCTCGCCGGGCAGCAAATCAAGGAGCCCAGGATGAAGTCGATCCACCTCGCCGCGCTCGCCCTGCTCGCCGCCGCGCCCGCGCCGCAGCAGCAGGACGATCCGCTCACTCGCCCGATCGCCCCCGAGGCGGCCGCCAAGTGGATCGGTCCGCAGGCGCCGATCCGGGTCCATGGCAA
The DNA here is from genome assembly GCF_029870595.1 of Sphingomonas sp. CBMAI 2297. GTDB lineage: Bacteria > Pseudomonadota > Alphaproteobacteria > Sphingomonadales > Sphingomonadaceae > Sphingomonas. The sequence continues at coordinate 332,290 of NZ_JAPDIR010000002.1, read as the reverse complement.
CAGCTATCTGGTCGGCTTCCAGGGCATGAACGTCGGCCTGATCGACACCGGCAAGGGGCTGATCCTGATCGACGGCGCCGTGCCGCAATCGGTCCACGCGATCGAGGCGAACCTCAAGAAGCTCGGCTATCGCATCGAGGACGTGAAGCTCATCCTCAGCACCGAGCCGCATTTCGACCATGCCGGCGGGCTCGCCGCCCTCGCCCGCGACAGCGGCGCCACGGTGCTGGCGAGCGACTGGGCCGCGGCATCGCTCAGGCGCGGCATGAGCAGCGCGGACGACCCGCAGGTGGCATGGCTGGTGCCCTTCCCCGCCGTCTCCCGGGTGCGGGTGGTGAAGGACGGCGAGGCGATCCGGCTGGGCAACGTCACCGTCACCGCCCGCGCCACGCCGGGCCATACGCCGGGAAGCATGAGCTGGACCTGGCGAAGCTGCGAGGGCCGCGCGTGCAGGACGATGGTCTTCGCCGCGAGCCTCAACCCGGTCGCCGCCGACGGCTATCGCTTCACCAGGCATCCCGAAGTGGTCGCGAGCTTCCGCGCTTCTCAAGCCAGGTTCCGCGCGATGCCCTGCGACATCATGTTCAGCGCGCATCCCGACAATTCGGGCGGCGTCGAGAAATATGCGCGTTTCGCCAAGGGCGTGCGACCGAACCCCTATCTCGATCCCACCGCCTGTCGCGCCTATGCGACCCGATCCGCGACGGCGCTGGCCAAGCGGCTGGCCGACGAAGAGGCGGGGAAGGCGCGCTAGCCGCCCCGCACCCAGGAAAAGGCCCGCCGGTCAGGCGATCGGCGGGCCCTCTTCATGCTCGTCGGCAATCACCTCACCAGATGCGCACCCGGTCCGCCGGCGCGACATATTGCTTCTGGTCCGGCCCGATCTTCCACGCCGCATACCAGGCGTCGACGTTGCGCAGCGGATTCACCGCGCGGATCTGGCCGGGCGAGTGCGGATCGCTGACCAGCTGCTGGCGCAGCGCCTCGGTGCGGAACAGCGTGCGCCACACCTGGCCCCAGCCCAGGAAGAAGCGCTGGTCGCCGGTATAGCCGTCGATCAGCTTCGCCTTCTTGCCGCCCAGCGACTGGTGATAGGCATCGAGCGCGATCAGCACGCCGCCCAGGTCGCCGATATTCTCGCCCATCGACGCGCGGCCGTTGATGTGGACGCCGGGCAGCCCGTCGAAGCTATAGGCCTCGTACTGGGCGCCGAGCCGCGAAGCCTGGGCCTCGAACTTGGCGGCATCCTCCGCCGTCCACCAGTCGCGCAGCACGCCATTGCCGTCGGACTTGCGGCCCTGATCGTCGAAGCCATGGCTGATCTCGTGGCCGATCACGCCGCCGATGCCGCCATAGTTCACCGCGTCGTCCGCCTGCGGATCGAAGAAGGGCGCCTGCAGGATCGCGGCCGGGAAGACGATCTCGTTCTTCACCGGGTTGTAATAGGCGTTCACCGTCTGCGGGGTCATGCCCCATTCGGCCTTGTCCACCGGCCCGCCCAGGCGGTTGCGGCGATAGTCCCATTCGAAGCGGCCGGAGCGCTCGGCATTGCCGACCACGTCGCCCGGCTTCACTTCGAGCGCGGAATAATCGCGCCACTTGTCGGGATAGCCGATCTTGACGGTGAAGCCCTTGAGCTTGGCCTGGGCCTGGGCCCTGGTGGCCGGGCTCATCCAGGCGAGCTTGTCGATCCGGCCGGCCAGCGCGACGCGCAGGTTCGCCACCAGCGTGTCCATCTTCGCCTTGGAGGCCGGCGGGAAATAGAGCGCGACATAGTCGCGGCCCACGCCCTCGCCGATACCGCGCTCGGTGAACGCCACCGCGCGCTTCCAGCGCTCGCGCTGCTGCGGCTGGCCGTTCAGGAACTTGGAGCGGAACTCGAACTGCGCATCGACGAAGCGCTTCGACAGCAGCGGCGCGATGTCGTCGGTGGTGCGGAAGGCCTGCCAGGCCTTGAGCGTGTCGAGATCGGCATCGGCGAAGATCTTGGCGATCACCGGAATCGCGCTGTTCTGCGCGACGATCACGCGATCGGCCTTGCCAAGGCCGGCGGCCGCCCAGAAGGCGTCCCAGCCAAAGCCCGGCGCCTGCGCCTTCAGCTCGGCGATGCCGGTGGGGTTGTAGGTCTTGTCGCGATCGCGGCTCTGCGCGCGCGTCCAGTGCGCCTTGGCGATCCGGGTCTCCATCGCGACGACCTTGGCCGCCGCCGCATCGGCATCCGCCCAGCCGGCCATGCCGAGCATCTGCGCGACATATTGCTGGTAGCGCGCCAGCTGCGGCGCGAACTTGGCGTCGAGATACAGGTCGCGATCGCCGAGGCCGAGACCCGACTGGCGCAGATACAGGGCATAGACGTCCGGGTTCTTGGCGTCGTCGTTCACGCCCACGCCGAAGAAGCTGGCGCCGAAGCCGCCGACCGAGGCGCCCATCAGCCTGGCCAGGTCGTCCTTGCCGGCCGCCGCCTTCACCGGCGCCAGGCGCTCGACCAGCGGCTGGGCGTCGAGCTTCTCGGCCAGCGCCTCGTCCATGAAGCCCGAATAGAGGATCGCCGCCTTCATCCGGTCGGGGTGCGCGGCATCGGTGGCGCTATAGCCCGAGATGAGGCTGCGCATCCGCACTTCCGAGAGATCGCGCAGCACGGCGAAGGCGCCATAGGAGGAACGATCGGCCGGGATCGCCGTACGATCCGTCCAGGCGCCGTTGACGAAGCGATACCAGTCGTCGCCCGGCTTCACGCTCTTGTCCATGCCGGTAAGGTCGAAGCCCCAGGCGCCGTAGCGCGCAGCGCCCGCATCGGCGGCGCCGGCGGCGACGGGCGCGGCGGATTGCTGGCTGAACCCGATCGCCGGCACGGCGAGCACGGCCACGGCCGATGCGAGCAGCAGATATTTCTTCAATGGAGATCCCCCGATATTGAGACGTTAGGCGCGTCCGGGAGATGGTGTGTCACGACCTCGGCAGCCGCGCAATATCCTTGCGCAAGTGCATATCATTCGTTCGCCGGCCGATAGCTGATCCGCACGCCAGGCACCGTTTCGCGCTTCAGGAAGATGCGCGATCCGGGCGCGTATCGGACTTCGAGATGGCCGGCGCCCAGCCACCGGGCCTGGGCCCATGGCCCACCCCAGCCACTCCGCCGCGGCGTGCCATGACCGGAGTCCGCGATGAAGACATTGCCCCTTCCCGCCGGCGCCTCGCCCCCGGGCAGGATCGAGACCTGGGTGGAGAGGCCGGTGGTCGCGCCGCAATCGCGCCGGAACAGCACCGCACTCAGGGCTCCGCCCGGCGCATCGGCCCTGGCGACGATCTCGTTACGGCAGCCATCGGAGCAGGCCTCCAGCGGGGCGAGCAGCACCGTCGTCATGACGAAACGGTGAAACACGAACTTCTCCCTTCGCCGATCGGCAAGGGAATGGCGCGCGCGGATGCAGCGGCGATGCAGGCCTCGTCCTAGTTCGGCCGAGGCGAACCAAAAGGCCCGCCGGTCTCCGGGACCGACGGGCCTTTGAAATGGTGGGCGCGGTAGGGATTGAACCTACGACCCCACCCGTGTGAAGGGTGTGCTCTACCACTGAGCTACGCGCCCATTGGCCAGGTCCTGAAACCCTTGGCGGCCGAAATGGGAAGCGGGCCTTTAGGCGGCACAGCCCCTGCTGTCCAGCCCCAAAGACCCTTTTAAATGCGGCTTAGTTGACCGCGTCCTTCAGGCCCTTGCCGGCCTTGAACTTGGGCTGGTTCGACGCCTTGATGGTCATCGGCTCGCGGGTGCGCGGGTTGCGGCCGGTCGAGGCCTTGCGCTTGCTGACCGAGAAGGTGCCGAAACCGACCAGGCGAACTTCGTCGCCCTTCTTGAGCGCGGCCTGGATCGCGTCGAACACGGCCTCCACGGCCTTGCTCGCATCACCCTTGCCGAGCCCGGAGGTGTCGGCAACCTGGCCGATCAGCTCTTGCTTGTTCATTTCGTGATTTTCCCCCTCATGAATACGCAGAAATGCGCGAGTCGCGGCGGCGGGCCGAGCGATCACGTCAGCACGCCCCCGCCCGCGCTGTCAAAACGTTTCAGCCCGCTTTTCCCTCGAAATGACGAAAAGGTTACGGTGACTCGACCATTAAGGACGGTGCCGCCCATCAATGATGGACGGCGTCTCCCCTGCCCGCGCTGCCGGCGGGAGGCTGGGTCGCCAGCTCGTCGGCCTCGCTCCAGTCGATCGGCGTGAGCGCCTCGGTCAGCGCCAGGCGCAGCACTTCGTCGACATGCTTGACCGGCACGATCTCCAGCCCGTCGCGGATGTTCTGGGGGATCTCGGCAAGGTCCTTCTGGTTCTCCTCCGGGATCAGCACCGTCTTGATGCCGCCGCGCAGCGCCGCGAGCAGCTTCTCCTTCAGCCCGCCGATCGGCAGCACCCGTCCGCGGAGCGTGACTTCGCCGGTCATGGCGATGTCGCGCCGCACCGGCACGCCGGTCATCGTCGAGACGATCGCCGTCACCAGGCCGATGCCCGCCGACGGACCGTCCTTGGGCACCGCGCCCTCGGGCAGATGGACATGGATGTCCTTGCGCCCGAACAGGCTCGGCTTGATCCCATAGGCGGGGCTGCGCGCCCGGACGAAGCTGAACGCAGCCTCGACCGATTCCTTCATCACGTCGCCCAGCTTGCCGGTCGTCTTGATCATGCCCTTGCCGGGCACGGTGACGCTCTCGATGGTCAGCAGTTCGCCGCCCACCTCGGTCCAGGCCAGGCCGGTGACCGCGCCGATCTGGTTCTCCTCCTCGCCCAGCTCATGGCGATATCGGGGCACGCCGGCGAACTCCGAGAGATTGTCCGGCGTGATCGTCACGCGCTCGGCCTTGCCCTCCAGGATCTTGCGCAGCGCCTTGCGGGCGAGCTTGGCGATCTCGCGCTCGAGCGTGCGCACGCCCGCCTCGCGCGTGTATTTCTGGATCAGCGCGCGCAGGCCATCGGGCGCGAGGGTGAACTCGCCTTCCTTCAGGCCATGCGCCTCGATCTGCTTCTCGATCAGGTGGCGCTCGGCGATCTCGACCTTCTCGTCCTCGGTATAGCCTTCGAGCCGGATGATCTCCATGCGGTCGAGCAGCGGCTGCGGCAGGTTCAGCGAGTTCGCCGTGCACACGAACATCACGTCCGAGAGATCGATGTCGATCTCCAGATAATGGTCGTTGAACTTGTTGTTCTGCTCCGGATCGAGCACCTCGAGCAGCGCGCTCGCGGGATCGCCGCGGAAATCCTGGCCGAGCTTGTCGATCTCGTCGAGCAGGAACAGCGGGTTCGAGGTTCCGGCCTTTTTCAGGTTGGACACGATCTTGCCCGGCAGCGAGCCGATATAAGTGCGGCGATGGCCGCGAATCTCGGCCTCGTCGCGCACGCCGCCCAGCGACTGGCGGATGAACTCGCGCCCGGTCGCCTTGGCGATGCTCTTGCCCAGCGAGGTCTTGCCCACGCCCGGCGGCCCGACGAGGCACAGGATCGGCCCCTTCAGCTTGTTGGTGCGGGCCTGGACCGCGAGATATTCGACGATCCGGTCCTTGACCTTCTCGAGTGCGTAATGGTCCTCGTCGAGCACGTTCTGCGCCTCGGCGATGTCCTTCTTGAGCTTCGACTTCTTGCCCCAGGGCAGGCCCAGCAGCACGTCGAGATAGTTGCGCACCACCGTCGCCTCGGCGCTCATCGGCGCCATGGTCTTGAGCTTCTTGAGCTCGCCCTGGGCCTTGGCGCGCGCTTCCTTGCTGAGCTTCAGCGTGGCGATCTTCTGGGTCAGCTCGGCGACTTCGTCGCCATCGCCTTCCTCGCCCTCATTGCCCAGCTCGCGCTGGATCGCCTTGAGCTGCTCGTTGAGATAATATTCGCGCTGCGTCTTCTCCATCTGGCGCTTCACGCGGCTGCGGATCTTCTTCTCGACCTGCAGCACGCCCAGCTCGCCCTCCATGAAGGCGAACACCATCTCGAGGCGCTTCATCGGATTGGTCTCGACGAGCAGCGACTGCTTCTCGGCGACCTTCACCGCGATATTGGCGGCAACGGCATCGGCCAGGCGCGAGGCGTCCTCCAGCTCGGCGAGCTGCACCGCGGTCTCGGCCGGCAGCTTGCGGTTGAGCTTGGCGTAATTCTCGAACTGGTCGACCACCGAGCGCATCAGCGCCTGGATCTCGGCGCCTTCGGCCGCATCGTCCTCGACCGGCGCGACGTTCGCCGTCAGATAGGCGCCGCCCTCCTCCATCGCGACGAGCACGCCGCGCTCCTTGCCGGCGACGAGCACGCGCACGGTGCCGTCGGGCAGCTTGAGCAGCTGGAGGACCTCGGCCGAGACGCCGGTATCGTACAGATCCTCGCGGCCGGGATCGTCCTCGGCCGGATCGAGCTGGGCGACGAGGAATATCTCCTTGTCATCGGCCATCGCCGCCTCGAGCGCGGCGACCGACTTGTCGCGGCCAACGAACAGCGGCACGATCATGTGCGGGAAGACGACGATGTCCCGGAGGGGAAGAACGGGGTAGGAATGCTTCATGAATACTCCTGAGCCCGCACAGGGCTCCTCAGCACCATTATATGGGGGCCGGGCTGCCTGCATCAATCGCCGAACGCGGTTAGGTTGTGGAGTGTTGCTTCCCAATGCGGCACGGACAAGGATTTTTGCGACCGCATCGGCCCGCCGCGCCACGGATTTCCCTTGCCGGCGCGCCGCAAGGCCAGTTCAATTCCGCATCGCGCCCGGCGCGCTCACCGCCTGAAGGAGGCCCGCATCCGCACGTCCCCGTTCCTCGCCGTCTCGGCCCTGGCGCTCGCCGCCGCTCCCGCCGCCGCGCAGACGATCAAGCCGGGCGAGCCGCCGCTCACCGCGCAGACGAGCAGCTCGGGCGGCCCGCTCGATCCGGTGCAGAAGCTGGTGCGCTTCCAGAGCGCCGACCTCCGGATCGAAGTGCTGCCCGACAGCCAGTCGATCCGCGGCGTGGGCACGCTGCGCTTCGTCGCGACCGCGCCGATCCGCACGCTGGTGATCGACCTCGACCGGAACCTGCCGGTTTCCGCGATCGCCATCGACGGCAAGCCGCTCCGGCCCGGGGCCTGGAGCAACCCCGAGGGCCGCATGACCGTCCAGCTCGGCAAGACGGTGCGCGCGGGCGGCACGGTGACCGCGGCGATCACCTATGGCGGCACGCCGCACACCGCCGTGCGCGCTCCCTGGGACGGCGGCTTCGTCTGGGCGAAGACGCCGCAGGGCCAGCCCTGGGTGGCGACGGCGGTGCAGATGGAGGGCTGCGACCTGTTCTGGCCGTGCATCGACTATCCCACCTACGAGCCCGATCACCTCGATCTGCACATCACCGTGCCCAAGGGGCTGAAGGCGATTTCGAACGGCGTGCTCAAGGGCACCGACACGCTGGCCGACGGCCGCTCGACCTGGAACTGGCACGTCACCGATCCGACGCTCTACGGCATCGCGCTCAATGTCGGTCCCTATGAAGTGATCTCGGGCGACTATAAGAGCCGCTTCGGCAACACGATCCCGATGTTCTACTGGTATCTGCCCGGCGAGGAGGCGCAGGCCAGGGGCCTGTTCGCGGAATTCGCCCCGACGCTCGACTTCTTCGAGACCATGATCGGCCCCTATCCGTTCGGCGACCAGAAGCTCGGCGTGGTCGAGACGCCGCACAAGGGCATGGAGCACATGACGGTCAATGCCTATGGCAACAAATACGCCAAGACCCCCTGGGGCTATGACGACCTGTTCCAGCACGAATTCGCCCATGAATGGTTCGCCAACCAGCTGACCGCGAGCAACTGGGACGATTTCTGGCTGCACGAAGGCACCGGCACCTATATGCAGCCGCTCTACGCCGAATGGCGCGGCGGCAAGGGCGACTATACCGCGATGCTGCTCCAGGAGCGCATCGGCATCCGCGCCAAATCGGCCATCGTCACCGGCAAGCCGCAATCGGCCGAGGAGGTGTACGAGGACAAGAACGGCCGCGGCGGCGACATCTACACCAAGGGCAGCTGGACGCTGCACACGCTGCGCAACCTGATCGGCGACAAGGCCTTTTTCGACGGGCTGCGGCTGGCAATCTACGGCCGCACCGATCCCCGGCCGGGCAACTTCAAGCCGCTCTACCGGAGCACGCCCGAGTTCATCGCCTTCATGGAGCAGACCTCGGGCCGCAAGCTGCAATGGTTCTTCGACGTCTATCTGTACCAGGCCGCGCTGCCCGAGCTGCTGGCCGAGCGGAAGGGCGACCGGCTGACGCTGGCCTGGAAGACGCCGGGCGACCGGCCCTTCCCCATGCCGGTGGAGGTGCAGGTAGGCGACAGGCTGGTCACGCTGGCGATGGCTGGCGGCAGCGACGCGATCGACCTGCCGGCGGGCGCGCATTACGTCGTCGATCCCTGGTCGAAGATCCTGAAGCGCTCCGCCGATATCGACGCGTTCCAGGCGTGGCGCGCGGCGCAGACATCGCGCTAAGGAGGTTCCGATGCATCCGTCTCTCCTCGCCGCCTCGGCACTCGCTCTCGCCGCCACGTCCGCTCAGGCCCAGACCGTCAAGCCCGGCGAGCCGCCGCTGACCGCGACCACCAAGGAATCGGGCGGCCCGATCAGCCCCGAGCGCGCCGCGCTGCACCTCGACCATGCCGATCTCGCGATCGAGGTCTTCCCGGCGACGCAGCGCATCGCCGGCGTCGCGACGCTGACCATCACCAGCACGATCGCGCAAAAGGCGCTCCAGATCGATCTCGACCGCAACCTGCCCGTCACCGCGATCAGCGTCGACGGCACGGCGCTCGCGCCCGCGGACTGGTCGAACCCCGAGGGCCGGCTGACGGTCACCCTGCCCCGCCCGCTCAAGGCCGGCGGCAAGGCGGAAGTGAAGATCAGCTATGGCGGCACGCCGCACGTGGCGGTCCGCCCGCCCTGGGACGACGGCATGGTCTGGGCCAGGACGCCGGGGCCCGATCGCCAGCCCTGGATCGCCAGCACCGCCGAGGGCTATGGCTGCGACCTGTTCTGGCCCTGCCTCGACTTTCCCAGGGGCGAGCCCGACATGGTCGACCTGCGCGTCACCGTGCCCAAGAACCTGAAGGTCGCGGGCAACGGCAAGCTGATCGGCACCGACATGCTGCCCGACGGCCGCTCCACCTGGCATTGGCGCGCGCGCAGCCCCAATCCCTATTCGGTGACGCTGCAGATCGCGCCCTACAAGCTGATCCAGGCCGATTTCAAGAGCCGCTTCGGCAACGTGATCCCGATGGAATATTGGTATCTTCCGGGACGCGACGAGAAAGCGAGGAAGCTGTTCGCCGAATTTGCGCCCGCGCTCGATTTCTACGAGCGCGTGATCGGGCCCTATCCCTGGGGCGACGAGAAGATGGGCGTCGCCGAGACCCCGCATCTCGGCATGGAGCACCAGACGATCAACGCGTACGGCAACGACTATAAGCAATATCCCTCGGGCTTCGACGAGATCTTCCAGCATGAGCTGGGCCATGAATGGTTCGGCAACCAGATGTCCGCCGGCAACTGGGACGATTACTGGCTGCACGAAGGCTTCGCGCAGTATATGCAGCCGCTCTACGGCCGCTGGCGCGAGGGCGAGGCGCGCTATGCAGTGATGATGGACGAGTTCCGCCTCCAGATCACCAACCATGCCCCGATCGTCTCCGGCCAGATCCGCACCGAGGAGCAGGTGTACGAGGAAGCGAATGGCGGGCCGGGCCAGGACATCTACGTCAAGGGCGCCTGGATCCTCCACACGCTGCGCAACCTGATCGGCGACGACAGGTTCTTCGATGCGACGCGCCGGCTCGTCTATGGCCGCCCCGATCCCAGGCCGGGCAATTTCACCCCGCGCTTCGCCTCCACGCCGGACTTCATCAAGATCGTGAACGACGTGACCGGCCGCGACATGCAGTGGTTCTTCGACGTCTATCTCTACCAGGCGCCGCTGCCCGAATTGGTCGAAGCGCGCCAGGGCGACACGCTGACGCTGCGCTGGAAGGTGGCGAACGACAAGCCATTCCCGCTGCCGGTCGAAATCTCGGTCGACGGCAAGCTGCGCACGGTCGAGATGCCGCGCGGCACCGCGACGCTGAGCGTGCCGGCCGATGCCCATGTCGTCGTCGATCCGGACTCCCGGATCCTGAAATATTCGGCGGCCGTCGAGGCCTATCGGGCCGATGCCTATCGGAGGTGACCATGATCGCGCTCGTCCATCCCGAACCTACCAGCATCTACGCGGTCGCCGCGCTTTTCGGCAGCATGTTCGTCTGGGTCGCGGCGCTGCTCGCCGCCAAGGGCAGGCGCGGCGCGGCGGGCACCGAAGTGACGAGCAAACGCGATTCGGGCTCGATGGTCGGCGTCGCGGTGCAGGCGCTCGGGTTTCTCGCGGTGGGATTCGGCCCGCTCGAGCTGGTCCTGGGCACGCCGGACCTGCCCGCGATCGCGCAGTTTGCCGCAGTCCTGGTGCTGATGGCCGGGGTGATCGGGCTGTTCATCGCCTCTTCGCGCGCCATGGGGCGCAACTGGGCGATCGTCGCACGCACGCGCGAAGACCATCAGCTCGTCACCTGGGGTCCCTTCGCGGTGGTCCGCAATCCGATCTATGTCGCGCTGTTCGTCTGGATCCTCGTGATGGCGCTCGCGCTCGGCCATTGGCGCGGGCTGATCCTGGGGATCCCGCTCTACTGGATCGGCACCTGGATGCGCGTCCGCCGCGAGGAGAAGCTCCTCCGCGCGCAGTTCGGCACCGCCTATGACGCCTATGCCGCGCGCGTGAAGCGCTTCGTGCCCGGGCTGATCTAGGGGCGGCGCCCTTCAGGCCAAGGCTGTGGCTGGCGGGCCGGATCACCTTGAACCAGCCCCCTTGGTCACCCTGAAAACAAGGTCGGCAGGACGGAAGACATTCAGCTTACTTCCCTCGCCACCGGGAATGGAAACGGCGGGGCTGAATGTCGATCCGTCCTGGACGTGCCGGGGGGGACTGCCCCCCGGCACGCAACCCTATTCCTCGATCACCGCGCCATCCGGCCGCAGCACCTTGGCGAGCACGAAGCCGAACCCGATCTGCCAGGGCGTGTAGATCTTGAGCAGCTGGATCCAGTTGCTCGGAAAGGCTTCGTTCGTCGAGCCGGTGGTCATGTAGAGATAGACGACCAGCGCGCCGAGACCCGCCAGCATCGCCGTGCCGAACACCGCGAAGATCACCGGCGCGACACCGCGCCGGCCGAGGCCGCTGCCCAGCACGAACAGCAGGGCAAGACCCGCCCCCACGCCACCGCCGATCAGGCCGAACCGCATCGGATCGGTGGACGCGTTGACCTGGTTCGCCAGCTGGGCGCCCGCCCAGTGCGCGAAGGTGAGGCCGACGATCAGCACGACGACCTTCATCGCCAGCTTGTGGCCTCGCCCGGCCCAGACCAGGGGCAAGGTGAGCAGGGGTGTAAGCCACACGGCCGCGTTGGCGACATTCGCCAGGGTTAGCACGCACAACCCCGCGATGAAGAACAGGTGGCCGAGGATCAGCCACTTGAATGCCGTGCCCGCGGCGGAATCGAGGGCAAGATTGAACGACGAATGATACTCGCGGGGATCTTCATCCGCGAGGATTGCAGCATCAGACATAGGAACACTCCTCTATCCGGCCAATACACCTAGGGTGCGCCTCATCTTGAGTCGCGTCAACCGTCAACGAAGACCGATCTTGCAGTGCAGCGGGCTTCGCGCGACATTCCGATCCGTTGCGCCGACATACTGGGGGGCGGGAAGCATGGCGGACGAAACGCTCTGGAACACCGACCTCGCGCCGACCGGGCCCGAGCAGCGCAGCTGGGCATGGTATCACTATGCCGCGCTGTGGATCGGCATGATCGTCGCCGTGCCCGCCTGGATGCTCGCCGCCGGGCTGGTCGAGCAGGGCATGTCCGCCGGCCAGGCCGCCTTCACCGTGCTGCTGGGCAACGTCATCGTGCTCGTGCCGATGCTGCTGATCGGCCATGCCGGCGCCCGGCACGGCATCCCCTATGCGGTGCTCGTCCGCGCCGCGTTCGGCACGGCCGGGGCGCGGCTGCCCGCCCTGGCCCGCGCGCTGGTCGCCTGTGGCTGGTACGGCATCCAGACCTGGATCGGCGGCGAGGCGCTGCTCACCCTGCTCGGCGTGCTGGTCGGCGCCGATCTGCGCGGCGCCCCGCTCCCCGTGCTCGGCATCGGGATCGGGCAGCTGATCGCCTTCCTCCTCTTCTGGTCGCTCCAGCTCTTCTTCGTGCGCAAGGGGCTGCTCACCATCCGCCGGCTGGAGACCTGGACCGCGCCGGCCAAGATCCTGGTCTGCGTCGCGCTGGTCTGGTGGGCGGTGCAGGCGGCGGGCGGGCTCGGCCCCATCTTCCACGCCCCTTCCGCCTTCGTGCAGGGCGGCGCGAAGGCGGGGCAGTTCTGGGCGGTGTTCTGGCCCGCGCTCACCGCGATGATCGGCTATTGGGCAACGCTCGCGCTCAACATCCCCGATTTCACGCGCTTCGCCCGCTCGCAGCGCGACCAGCTGATCGGCCAGTCGCTCGGCCTGCCGCCGATGATGGGACTGATCGCCCTCGCCAGCGTGATCACCACCAGCGCGACCGTGGTGATCTATGGCGAGGCGATCTGGGACCCGGTCGCGCTCTCCGGCCGGTTCGAGGGGCCGCTGGTGCTGCTCGGGCTGATCGTGATCAGCGTCGACACCATCTCGTGCAACATCGCCGCGAACCTCGTCTCCGCTTCCTATGACTTCTCCTCGCTCTGGCCGGCCCGGATCAGCTACCGCGCCGGCGGCATGATCACCGCGGCGATCGCGATCCTGATGATGCCGTGGAAGCTGCTCGCGTCCACCGGCGGCTATATCTTCGTCTGGCTCGCCGGCTATTCGGCGCTGCTGGGCCCGATCGCCGGCATCCTGATCGCCGATTACTGGCTGATCCGCCGGACCGAACTGCGGGTGGACGATCTCTATCGCGCGGACGGCGCCTACGCCTATCGCCGCGGCTGGAACCCGGCGGCGCTGATCGCCTTCGCGGCCGGGGTGCTGCCCAACCTGCCCGGCTTCCTCGCCACCGCCGCGCCCGGGGCCTTCGCCGTCGGGCCGGCATGGATGGCGATCTACACCTGGGCCTGGTTCGTCGGGCTGGCCATCGCGCTGCTCGCCTATCTCGCGCTGATGCGGCTCAGCCCGCGGGTCGCCGCCCCAGCCGCATGAGCCAGGCCAGGAAGAACGCCAGGCATGCCTGCCAGGGCAGATGCACGCACTCCAGCCAGAAGACGAAGCCCGCCGATTTGAGCTGATAGCCATGGGCGCCGGTGAGCAGCAGCCCCTGCGCCATGCCGAACGCGCCGAGCAGGGTGAGCGCGACGATGCCGAGCAGGATGATCGCGCGGCTGCCGGCATGGAAAGGCGCCAGGCGCAGCGGCAGGAGCAGCATCAGCGCCAGCGTGCCGCCGGCGAACCCGCCCACCGCCCCGGTGCCGAGATCCTCGACATAGGCCCGGGGATCGGGCTCGAGCGCGAAGCTGATCGAGGCGTGCCGCCAGGCGAGATAATTGGCCGCGACATGCGCGAAGGTGAGCACCGCGGTGAAATAGAGCAGCCGGCGCGCCCAGCCGCGCTGCCGCGCGCTCGCGAAGAGATAGGGCATGCCGAACAGCGGCGTGAGATACAGGCTGGGACCGATCACCGGCGCCAGCACCACCTTCGGATCGGGATAGAGCAGGATCGCAAGCGCCAGCGCCACCGCATAGACGACCGCGCCGACCAGCAGCCAGGTAAAGGCATGATGGAAACGGACATTGCGCCGCCGCGCCTGCGCCGCGGCGAGTCTGTCCATCCTGCTCGCCCCCCGGCCCATGGGGCCATCCTGCCAGAGCTCCCCTTGCTCGTCATCCCCGCGAAGGCGGGGATCCAGAGTCGCGAAGGACAGCGTTCCGTCATTCTGGATCCCCGCCTTCGCGGGGATGATGATTATTGGCTTGAGGGCATCGCAAAGCGAAAGGCCCTCCCCGCTCTCGCGGAAAGGGCCTCCTGAACTCCAGCCGGAGCTGGCGCGCTATGTTCAGCCCGCCTTTTCCTTCTTGGCATAGACGCGCACCGGCTCCTTGGTGCCGCCGACCACGTCCTTGTCGACCACGACCTCGTCCACCCCGTCCATCGACGGCAGGTCGAACATCGTGTCGAGCAGGATGCCCTCCAGGATCGAGCGGAGGCCGCGCGCGCCGGTCTTGCGCTCGATCGCCTTCTTCGAGACCGCGGTGAGCGCATCGTCGTTGAAGCCGAGCTTCACGCCCTCCATGTCGAACAGCTTCTGATACTGCTTGACCAGCGCGTTCTTCGGCTCGGTTAGGATCTTGATCAGCGCCTCGACGTCGAGGTCCTCGAGCGTCGCGATCACCGGCAGGCGGCCGACGAACTCGGGGATCAGGCCGAACTTGAGCAGATCCTCCGGCTCGACCTGCTTCAGCATCTCGCCGGTGCGGCGCTCGTCCGGTGCCGCGACATGCGCGCCGAAGCCGATCGACTTGCCCTGCAGGCGATCGCCGATGATCTTCTCGAGGCCCGAGAAGGCGCCGCCGCAGATGAACAGGATGTTGGTCGTGTCCACCTGCAGGAATTCCTGCTGCGGATGCTTGCGGCCGCCCTGCGGCGGAACCGAAGCCGTGGTGCCTTCCATCAGCTTGAGCAGCGCCTGCTGCACGCCCTCGCCCGAGACGTCGCGGGTGATCGACGGGTTCTCGGCCTTGCGGCTGATCTTGTCGATCTCGTCGATATAGACGATGCCGCGCTGCGCCCGCTCGACATTATAGTCCGAGGCCTGGAGCAGCTTGAGGATGATGTTCTCCACGTCCTCGCCGACATAGCCGGCTTCGGTGAGCGTGGTGGCGTCCGCCATGGTGAACGGCACGTCGAGGATGCGCGCCAGCGTCTGCGCCAGCAGCGTCTTGCCGCAGCCCGTGGGGCCGACGAGCAGGATGTTCGACTTGGAAAGCTCGACGTCGGCGCCCTTGGCGCCGTGGTTCAGCCGCTTGTAGTGGTTGTGCACCGCCACCGACAGCACGCGCTTGGCGCGCTTCTGGCCGATCACATAATCGTCGAGGACGTCGCAGATCTCCTGCGGCGTCGGAACCCCGCCGTCCTTCTTGCTGACAAGCGCGGACTTGGTCTCTTCGCGAATGATGTCGTTGCAGAGCTCCACGCACTCGTCGCAGATGAACACGGTCGGGCCCGCGATGAGCTTGCGCACCTCGTGCTGCGACTTGCCGCAGAACGAGCAGTAGAGCGTGCTCTTCGAGTCACCGCCGCTGAGCTTGGTCATTCAATCCATCCTTGGTGCGCCGCGCGCACGTTACGCCACCCGCCATCCTACACGCGGGAGATTATCCGGCAAACCCGGAATCTGGCTATTACACCAGACTCCTTAAACAGCTCCTGACGATCAGGCCGCCGCGGCTTCGCCATCGGTCGGGACCGGCCGCTTCTCGTACACTTCGTCGACCAGGCCGAATTCCTTCGCCTCATTCGCCTCCAGGAAAGTGTCGCGGTCCATCGCGCGCTCGATCCTGTCGAGCGGCTGGCCGGTATATTTCACATAGAGATCGTTCATCCGCGCGCGGATCCGCAGGATCTCCTTGGCCTGGATCTCGATGTCCGAGGCCATGCCCTGGGCTCCGCCCGAGGGCTGGTGGATCATGATGCGGGCATTGGTGAGCGCCACGCGCAGGCCCGGCTCGCCCGAGGCGAGCAGGAAGCTGCCCATCGAGGCGGCCTGGCCGATGCAGACCGTGCCGACGCGCGGACGGATATACTGCATGGTGTCGTGGATCGCCATGCCGGCGGTCACCACGCCGCCCGGCGAGTTGATGTACATCCAGATGTCCTTCTTCGGGTTCTCGGACTCGAGGAAGAGCAGCTGGGCGGTGATCAGCGAGGCCATATGGTCCTCGACAGGGCCGGTCACGAAAACGATTCGCTCGCGCAGCAGGCGCGAATAGATGTCGAAGCTGCGCTCGCCGCGGCTCGACTGCTCGATGACGATGGGAACGAGACCGCCGGTGACGGGGTCAATGGTCATCTGACCGGAAAGCGGATGCATGGGTGAAAATCTCGTTATGTCTGTTTGCCCGGCCCAACATCGGCGCTTGGCGAGCGGAGTTCAAGCCTTGGTTATGGTTAGTCGCGACAAGGGCCTTCACGGAGGGGCCGCCACCGGGAAACGGGCGATGCCCCGCCAGGGATACGGCCCCCGGCCCACGCTGCCTTGAAGGCGCAACGCTGCCGTCCCATGATGGCATCATGACGACGCACAAGGTCCTGGTCACCGGCGGCTCCGGCTTCGTGGGCAGCCATGTCATCCTCCAGCTGCTGGCGGCGGGACACGATGTCCGCACCACCGTCCGCAGCCTCGCCCGCGAGCCGCAGGTCCGCGCGACGCTCGAGCGGGCCGGCGCCGATACGCGCCGCCTGACTTTCGCCGCCGCCGATCTGGAGCGGGACGAAGGCTGGGCGGAAGCCGTGGCCGGCTGCGACTATGTGCAGCACGTCGCCTCCCCCTTCCCGCAGAGCCAGCCCGCGGACGAGCAGGAGCTGATCCGCCCGGCGGTGGACGGCACGCTCCGGGTGCTGCGGGCGGCGCGCGACGCCGGCGTGAGGCGCGTCGTGCTCACCTCCAGCTTCGCCGCGATCGGCTATGGCCATGGCCAGCGCCACAGCGACTATACCGAAGCCGACTGGACCGATGTGAACGGCCCGGCCGTCCAGCCCTATATGAAGTCCAAGACGCTCGCCGAGCGCGCGGCGTGGGACTTCGTCGCGGCCGAGGGCAACGGGCTCGAGCTGGCGGTGGTCAATCCCGTCGGCATCTTCGGCCCCGCGCTCAACGACGACCTCTCCACGTCGATCTGGCTGGTGAAGTCGATGCTCGAGGGCAGGATGCCCGGCCTGCCCGATTTGAGGTTCGGCGTCGTCGACGTGCGCGACGTGGCCGGCCTGCAGATCGAGGCGATGACGCATGCCGGCGCGGCGGGCGAGCGCTTCCTCGCCGTGGCGGGCAAGGCCGTCTCGATTCCCGAGATGGCGGACATCCTGCGCGCCGATCTGGGCGATGCGGCCCGCAACATCACGCGCCGCCGCATCCCGAGCTGGCTGGTGCGCATCCTCGCCCTGTTCAATCCGATGGCGCGCGAGGCTGCGCCGCGGCTCGGCATCCGGGCCAATGCCAGCAACGTCAAGGCGCGCAAGCTGCTCGACTGGCAGCCGCGCGGCAATGCGGAGGCGATCCTCGCCACCGCGCACAGCCTGATCGCGCTGGGCCTGGTGGAGGGCCGCCGCTGAACGCCTTGGGACCTGCCAGGACAAGCACCCTTCCGTCATTCCCGCCTGCGCGGGGATGACGGGTATTGGGCACTCCTTGCCTCGAGGTGACAGTCGCCGATCGCCTTCGGCCCCATCGTTTCGGATCGACCTTTGCCCGCCTTCCCCTTACAGGGGCACGAACCTTGCCTGGATGCGCGCCTTGGTCAGCCAATCGATGCCCGACGATCCCGTACGCCTCCTCCTCGTCGAAGATGACGAACCGCTGCGCCGGCTGCTGACGGACCAGCTGCGGGAACGCGGCTATGCGGTCCAATCGGTTGCCGATGGGCGCGCGGCGATCGCCGCGATCGGCGACGATCCGTTCGAGATCGTGATCCTCGACCGGATGCTCCCGTTCGTCGACGGAGTCGACGTGCTGCGCTGGCTGCGCGAGCAGGAAGTCATGACGCCGGTGATCCTGCTGACGGCGCTCGGCCGGCTTCCCGAACGGGTGGAGGGGCTGGAGGCGGGCGCCGACGATTATGTCGTGAAGCCGTTCGAGACCGACGAGCTCCATGCGCGCATCCGCGCCCTGCTCCGCCGCCGCCAGGCCAATGGCACCGACAGCGCGACGGTGACCGCGGGCGACGTCACGGTGAGCGTCGCCCGGCACCGGGTCACGCGCGCCGGCCAGCCGATCGAGCTGCACAAGACCGAGATCAAGCTGCTCGCCGAGCTCGTCCGCGAGGCGGGCACGGTGCTCACCCGGCCGCTGCTGCTCGAGCGCGTCTGGGGCTATGACTTCGTCCCCACCACCAACATCGTCGACGCCTATATCCGGCGCCTGCGCCAGCGGCTCGAGCTGCCCGGCCTGCCCGATCCGATCGTGACCGTGCGCGGAGTCGGCTACATGTTCCGCGCCTGAGCCATGGCGCCGCCTCGCTCGCTCCGGGCGATCGCGCTCGCCTTCCTCACCGCCATAGCGCTCGCGACGGTGCTGACCTGCGCCGGAGTCTATCTGGCGCTCGTCGGCGCGATCGATCGGCAGGTGGACAAGCGGCTGAACGGGCAAGCCGCTGAGCTGCTCGCCGACAATCCCGATCAAACGCTGCTCATGCACCGGATCGCGCAGGAAACCCGGCGGCGCGACAGCGGCGACATCGGCTTCCTGCTGACCGACGCGAGCGGCAGGCACCTGGCCGGCAACATGGCGCCCGCGCACGGCTTCCCCCAGGGCCTCTCGACGATCGACCGGACCGCCGGCATCCATGGCCTCACCCGCGGACGGGCACTGGTGCATGCGCTGCCGAATGGCCTGACCCTGGCATTGGCGGCGGAGAGCGAGCCGATCGATCACCATGATTCGCACCGCATGCTGATCCTATCGTCGGGTTTCGGCACGATCCTGCTGCTCGTGGCGCTGGGCACGCTCGCGCTCGGCCTCGCGATCCGGCGCAATATCGAAGCGGTGCGCAAGGCAGCGGAAGCGATCGTCGATGGCGACCTGCGCGCGCGCGTGCCGGTCGAGCGGGCGGGCTCGGCGTTCGGGCGCCAGGCCGAGGCGTTCAACCACATGCTCGATCGGATCGAGGCGCTGATGACCAGCCTCTCCCAGATTTCCAACGACGTCGCGCACGATCTGCGCACGCCGCTGGCCCGGCTCCACGGCCAGCTTGCCGGGCTCGCCGCCCAGCCCGGCGCCGATGCGCTCCGCCCCCAAATCGAGGAAGCGATGGCGCAGAGCGCGGAGATACTGGCGATGTTCGCCGCGATCCTGCGCATCACCGAAGTCGAGGGCGGCGATCGCCGGTCGATGTTCCGCCGGCTCGACCTGGCGGAGATCGCCGCGGGCGCGGCCGAGGCACTCGAGGTCCTGGCGGACGAGAGGGGCCAGACGCTTCGCCTCGGGGACTGGGACAGCGCGCCGGTCGAGGGGGACGCGCGGCTGCTCACCCAGCTCGTCGTCAACCTGATCGAGAACGCGGTCAACCACACGCCGCCTGGCTCGATGCTCGCGGTGTCGGTGGCGCGGGATACCGATGCCGCCATCCTCACCGTCGCCGACAACGGCCCCGGCATCGCGCCGGACGAGCATGCGCGCGCGCTGCGCCGCTTCGGCCGGCTCGAGCATAGCCGGAACCGCCCCGGGCACGGGCTCGGCCTGCCGCTGGTGCAGGCGATCGCCGCGCTCCATCGCGGCACGCTCGAGCTGGCGGACAACCGGCCCGGCCTGCGCGTCCGCGTCCGCCTGCCGCTCGCCCCATGAGAAACGGCCCGGACGGATAACCGCCCGGGCCGCCTTTCGCGCAATCCGCTCCCCGGCTCGTCGCCGGGGACCGGGGATCAGAACTTGACGCTCGCTTCCGCGCCGAAGGTACGCGGCGGGTTGAAATTGGCATAGTCGCCCAGGATGCCGCCATAGTTGGTCGAGACCAGGTTGACGCCATTATAGTTGTACACCGGCGACGAGTTCGCATTCGACCGGCGATAGATATAGGTGTTGTCGAGCAGGTTGCGGGCCCACAGCGACAGAGTCACCTGCGCGCTGTCGTTCATCTTGATGTCCGCCAGCGCGATGCGGCCGTTCATGACGAAGCTGGGATCGGTCTTGGTCGACTCGAGCTGGAAGCTGTACTGGCTGCTGGCATAGTTGGCATCGAGGTGCAGGCGCAGATTGGCACCGCCCGCGATGGTGAGCGGCATCACATAGTCGATCGCGCCCGACGCCGCGTTCTTCGGCGTATAGACGATGTAGAGCTGCTGCGGCAGGCCGCCGGTGAACGGGTTCACCGCCGAAGGCGCCTTCCAATAGGTATAGGCATAGGAAGCCGACAGCGTCAGCCCGGCGGTCGGCTTCACCGTCAGATCGGCTTCGATGCCGCGGATCTTGGTGTTGCCGGCATTCTGGGTCTGCTCGATGTGCGCGCCGTTGGTCGGGTTGGGGACCGCGGTGCCGTTGGGCAGCGTGATCGTCGCCGCCGTATCGAACAGGTCGAAGTCGAACTGCGTGTTGCTGCGGTCCATGATGTAGCCGGCGAGGTTCAGGCGGGCATGATGGTCGAAGAAGTCCATCTTCGCCCCGACCTCGTACGACTTCACCGATTCCGGACCGAAGGCGTTGAAGCTCTGCGACCGGTCGTTGGCGCCGCCGGCACGGAAGCCGGTCGAATATTTGGCGTAGAAGTGGACGTCGCGAGTCGCATCGTACGAGATGTTGAACATCGGATCGAAGCGGCTGATGCTGTTCTCGAAGGTAAAGCCCTGCACCGCGTTGTTCACCACATAGAGCGCGCCATGGCGCTTGTCCTTGGTGAAGCGGCCGCCGGCGGTGAAGTGCAGCCCGGTGCCTTCCGGCGAGAAGGTCAGGTTGCCGAACGCCGAATAGTTATGATCCCAGGCCTTGCTGGCGCGAGTGATGAACTGGCAGCTGTTCGTGAACTGCGGGACGGTCGCGGCCAGGGTGTTGTTGCACGACGGCGCATAGGGCTGATAGCCCGAATTGGCCGAGCTGATGTTCCCGGTCACCGAGCTGTCGATGATCGGGCTGCGGATGGTGTAGGCCGTGCCGGCGGCGTTCCACTGGTTGCTGAGCGGCGTCGCGGCATATTCGGTCGCGTGCTCGGTGAAATAATAGGCGCCGAGGACGAAATCGAACTGGTCGAAGGTACCGACCGCCTGGAATTCCTGGCTGAACTGGTGCTGCTTCAGGAACGACAGGCTGTAGCGGCTGAAGTTCGCGTTCGGCGCATAGGTGCTGCGCTCCGGACCGCCCGAATTGTCCCACTGGTCGGTGCTGACGCCGCGCCACGCGGTGATCGAGCGCAGCTCGAGGCCCGGGGCGACCTTGTACTTCAGGTTCGAGGTGAAGCCGTGCGTGATGTCGACGCTCGGCTGCTGCGGCACGCCGACATCGGCGACCTTCTGGCGCTCCGGATGCACCCCGACCGCGGGCGCGAGCGGCGCGACGCAGGGAAGACGGCCGGCCGCGGCCTGGGCCGCCGTGATGGTGCCGCCGCAAGCGGTGGCGGTGCCCGGCAGATACAGGGTGGTGCCGAGCGCGCCGCCCGCCGGGGTATAGCTGCCGACGGTGTAGTTGTTCGGATTATAGTTGATCAGCTGGCTGAACTGCGGCGTGTTCTCGTCCTTCGCATAGTCATAGGAGAAGTCCGCGGTCAGGCCCTCGAGCGGCGTCCAGCGCGCGGCGGCGCGGCCGCCCTTGCGATCATAATAGTTCCAGCCGACCGAGCCCGCGAGCGGGTCCTTCACCGTCGGATCCTGGTGCTGGTACACGCCGTCGAACTTCAGCGCGATGTTGAAGAACGCCGGCAGGTCGAGATGGATGTCCGCGTTGCGGCTGCCATAATTGCCGACGCCGGCGGTCATGCGCGCGCCGAACTCGCCGGTGGGCGCCTTGGTGACCATCGACAGCGCGCCGCCTTCGGTGTTGCGGCCGAACAGCGTGCCCTGCGGGCCCTTCAGCACTTCGATGCGCTCGATGTCGAACAGCGCGGCATTGAGGCCCTGGGTCTTACCGAGCGCGACGCCGTCGATATAGACGCTGACGCCGCCGTCGCGGGCCGTCTGGTTCTGGTCATAGGGAACGATGCCGCGGATGCCGATGGTCAGCGCCGACTGGCGCGCCTCGAACGTCGCGACGCGCAGCGACGGCACCGTGCCGTCGGCCAGGTTGAACAGGCTCTGGACGTGGCGATCCTGGAGCGCCTCGGTGCTCAGCACCGAAATCGAGATCGGCGTCTGCTGGAGGTTGGTCTCGCGACGCTGCGCCGTGACGATGATCTCGCCCAGACCGCCCTGGTCGTTGTTGTCGGCCTGAACGGCGGCGGTCGCCGCCGTCTGGTCCTGCGCCAGCGCCGGCGCCGCGGACAGCGCGAGCAGCGTCGCGCCCGCGAGCAGCGACAGACGGAAGCGGGAAACGTTCTGCATATGGGTAACCCCCCTCAGGTTCATTCCTGATCGGGGCGCCCCTACGCATTGCAGTTGGCATTATTGTTACAATGACAGCAGCCGTAAAGTAATGATCTTTTCATTTTCGTTTCATTTAACGAAAATCAAACAATGAATTCAATAAAACTACCAACGGATTAAATAATCATCACCGATCAATTGGCGGTGGCCATCGAAGTTTCTTTTACAAACCGGCCACTCCCGAGAGGCATGCACCCATGGAGAAGCAATCCGGCGAGGCATGACCTCATCGGATCGGATGTTCCCAAGACCATGCGGATCGCGATTCGCGCGGAGCGCTTATTTGAGCGGCCCCGGCTGCGCCAGATAGGCGAGCCGCCGCACCTCGCGCCGCCCGCGCACCACCGTGTCCAGGATCAGTCCGGTGAACAGGTTGAGGAAGGAAAGGATCATCAATCCCGTCGCCAGGATCGCCGTGGGGAAGCGCGGCACCAGTCCGGTCTCGAACCAGGTGACGGCCAGCGGAATGCTGAGCCCCACCGCCAGCGCGGCGAACACCGTGGCGATCCAGCCGAAGAACAGCATCGGCCGTTCGATCCGGTAGAGTACCGCGATCGTCTTCAGGATGCGCCAACCGTCGCGATAGGTGCTGAGCTTGGACTCCGATCCCTCGGGCCGGGCGAAGTAGCGCGTCTCCACCTCGCCCACCGGCATCTTCAGCTCCAGGGCATGGACACTGATCTCGGTCTCGATCTCGAAGCCGGCGGACAGCACCGGGAAGCTCTTCACGAAACGGCGGGAGAAGACGCGATAGCCCGAGAAGATATCGGTGAAGCTGCGGCCGAACAAACTGGCGAGGATGCCGGTCATCATCCGGTTGCCGAGCACGTGCCCGCGACGATAGGCCTCGGCCGCCTCGTGCACGCGCGTGCCGACGATCATGTCGAGCCCCTCCTCGGCCACCCGCGCCACCATGGCGGGCGCCGCGGCCGGATCATAAGTCGCATCGCCGTCCGCCATCACATAGATGTCGGCCTCGACATCGGCGAACATCCGGCGGACGACATTGCCCTTGCCCTGCATCCGCTCGCCGCGGACCACCGCGCCGGCCGCCCGCGCGACTTCGATCGTCCGGTCGCGGCTGTTGTTGTCATAGACGTAGATGGCCGCATCCGGCAGCACCTTGCGGAACCCCTCGATCGTCTGCGCGATCGCGGCTTCTTCATTGTAGCAGGGCAGGATAACGGCGACGGTCGGCTTGCTCATGTGCCAGCCATAGGGCGGAAATGGTTACCGTTCGACACCAATTTCACCTTGGCAAGCCGCAAGGCCCCGCGCATCTTCCACGAAGGGGGTAACGCATGGAAATACGAAGCCTGGGGCTGTTGACGCCGGCCGTCATCGCGATGGTGACCATCGATGCGTTCTACAAGCCGTTGCTGTTCGGCGGCGCGCGGCTGTTCCCCGTCTTCTATTCCGCCGTGATCGCGCCCAACGCCGACGGCCTCAACGGGATCGCCGCGCTGATCAAGCTCGCGACTATCGTGCTGTTCTGCATGTGGATCCATCGCGCCGGCCGCAACCTGATCGCCTTCGGCTTCGACGCGCTCGAGTTCACCCCGGGCGCGCGCATCTGGTGGTTCGCGGTGCCGATCGCGAATCTGTTCGTGCCCTATCAGGGCATGCGCGAGTTGTGGAATGCCAGCCATGGCCGCCAGGACCTTGGCCATAACGAGCCGATCGTCGCCATCTGGTGGGGCCTGTGGCTCCTCCATGGCTTCGCGGCCGCGATCGCCATGATCTTCACGCGCGGCGACGATCAGGCCGGGTTCTGGGCGCAGGGCGTTGCCGACGTCGCCCTCGCACTGGTCGCCATCCAGATGCTGCGTGAGATCGTGGCCGCGCAAGCCCGCCTGCGTGGACCGGAACTCGCCCGGGTCTTCGCCTGAAGATCGGCGCGATCGGCGTGCGCATCCGGCCAACCCGGTCGCCGCTATAGCCACGATCCAGGGGATCGCCCGCGCCCCGCGCCGGTCGCCGTCCTCGGGCCTCGGGCAGTCCCTCCCCCCTAAAAGCAAAGGCCCCCGCTCCGCCAGGGAGCGAGGGCCTTGCATTTCCCTCGAAGGAGAAGGGCCTCAGTCGGCTTTCTTCTTCGCCGGCGCCTTCTTGGCGGGCTTGGCCTCGGCCTCGCCCTCGGCATCGTCCGCCTTCTTGGCCGGAGCCTTTTTGGCGGCCGGCTTCTTGGCCGCCTCGGCTTCGGCCGGCTCGGCGTCGGCCTTCTTCGCCTTGGCGGCGGGCTTCTTCTCGGCCTTGGCCTCGCCCTCGCCGGCTTCCGCCTTCTTCGACTTGCGCGGCTTGTGGTTGTCGTGATCGTGCGTGTGGGTGCCGGTGTCGAAGCCGTCATCGCTCTCGATCGCGGCTTCCAGCTCCTCGCGGGTCACTTCGCGGTCGCTGATCTCGGCCTTGTCGAACAGGAAGTCGACCACCTTGTCCTCGAACAGCGGCGCGCGCAGCTGGGCGGCGGCCATCGGCTCGTTGCGGACATATTGGTAGAAGCGCTCGCGATCGTTCGGGCTGTACTGGGCAGCGGCCTGCGCGATCAGCTGGTTCATCTCGTTCGGCGTGACCTCGACGCCGTTCGCGGTCCCGATCTCCGAGAGGAGCAGGCCCAGCCGCACGCGGCGCTCGGCGATCTTCACATAATCGGCGCGCTCGGCTTCCAGCTCCTCCTTCGCCGCGGCCGGATCGGCCTCGTGCTCGGCTTCGTGCTGGAGCTGGTGCCAGATCTGGTCGAACTCGGCATCGACCATCGAGGGCGGAACCTCGAAGTCATGGCCGGCGGCCAGCTGGTCGAGCAGCTTGCGCTTCATATAGGTGCGGGTCAGGCCGCCCAGCTGCTGCTCGAGCTGGCCCTTGAGCAGGCCGGTGAGCTGCTCCAGGCTCTGCAGGCCCAGCGTCTTGGCGAAATCGTCGTTGATCTCGGTCTCGCCGGCGGTCTTCACCGCGGTGATCTTGAGCGCGAACTGCGCCGGCTTGCCGGCCAGGTCGGGCACGCCGTAATCGGCCGGGAAGGCGACGTCGATCGTCTTCTCGTCGCCGGTCTTCACGCCGACGAGCTGGTCCTCGAAGCCCGGGATCAGGCGGCCGGTGCCGATCTCGACCGACATGTCGGTGCCGGTGCCGCCGTCAAAGGCGACGCCGTCGACGGTGCCGGCGAAGTCCATGGTCACCTGGTCGCCCTCGGCAGCCTTGTGCTTGGCGGGCGCGTCGGCCCAGGCCTTTTGCTGGCCGGCCAGCTGCTTGAGCTGGGTGTTCACCTCTTCCTCGCTGACCGGAACGGTCAGGCGCTCGAGCTTCAGGCCGTCGATCGCGGGAGTCGGGACGTCCGGCAAGACCTCCAGCTCGACCTTGATCTCGGCATCGCCGCCGGGCGCATATTCGCCTTCCAGGCTCACCGACGGCGACACGGCCGGGCGCAGCTTGTGGTCGGCGATCAGCTTCTGCACGCCTTCCTGGATCGAGCTGTTGAGCGCGTCCTGCGCGATCGCCTCGCCATGCATCTTGCGGATCAGGTTGGTCGGCACCTTGCCCGGGCGGAAGCCCGGCATGCGGACCTGCGGGGCAACCCGCTTGACCTCGGCATCGACCTTCGAATCGATGTCCTTGGCAGTGATCTTGAGCGTGTAGGCGCGCTTCAGGCCCTCGTTCAACGTCTCGACAGTCTGCATTTTTCTCAGGCTTCCAAACTTCAGAAAAGGTCTCGCGGCGTCCGGTGACGCGGGAAACGAGCGGCGATGCTGGTGCGGGCGAAGGGACTCGAACCCCCACACCTTTCGATACCAGAACCTAAATCTGGCGCGTCTACCAGTTCCGCCACGCCCGCATAGGGCACCGCCGGTCGGCGGGCTCTATAGCAGTCGGGGCCTTCATCGCAAGGGCGCAGGCAACTTCATCGCGACGCGAAGCGTTGGTCTACCGAAACAAGGAGACTGATCGTGCCTGTTGAGCCGCCCGTCCAGCCCACCGTGCCGCCCGCCGAGCAACCCCCGGCGCCGCGCCCGGGCGAGCCGACGAGCCCGCCTCCCGAACTCGATCCGCCGGCGCCGGACATCGACGTGCCAGCACCACAGCCGGCCACGCCCGCGGTGCCCGCGCCCGGCCAGCCGATTGCCCGACAGGAAGAGAGAGGATGAACGACAATGATCGTGAAGACCCGCCCTTCGATCTCGCGCAGATCACCGAAACCCGGGACGGCAGCGCCCCGGGGAGCCCCGCCGGCCGCCGTTCGCCGATGGAGCCCGTAGCGACATCGGGCCGCACCCGCGTCATGCGGCACCAGGATTCGGACCAGCAATAACTCCCGGCCATCATGATCGACAAGCATCTGAAGAAGCTCCGGCTGCGCTGCGAAATCAGCGTTCCGGAGGAGGAAGCGCTTCGCGCCGCGCTGCAGGGGCCGTTCGCCCATGCGGCCGAGCAGGTGATCGTGCGCCGCGGCGAGCGGCTGAACAGCTCGATCCTGCTGCTCGACGGGCTGCTGGCGCGCTACAAGGACCTCAGCAACGGCCAGCGCCAGATCACCCATCTGCACGTGCCGGGCGATTTCGCCGATCTGCACGGCTATACGCTCGGCTATCTCGATCACAATGTGATCACCCTAACGCCCTGCCGCATCGCCCGCGCGCCGCATGCCAGGGTGACGGAGATCACCAGCCGCTTCCCGGGGCTCACGCGTGCCTTCTGGTTCTCGACCAATCTCGACGCGAGCATCCACCGCGAATGGGAAGTCTCGCTCGGCCGGCGCAACGCGATCGAGCGCGCCGCGCATCTGCTCTGCGAGCTGCAGTCGCGGCTGCTCGCCGTCGGCGCGGCGGAAGGCAGCAGTTTCGCCCTGCCGATCACCCAGAACCAGTTCGCCGAGTGCCTGGGCCTTACCGGGGTCCATGTGAATCGCGTGTTGCGCGAATTGCGCGAGGCGGGCCTGGCCGATTTTCGCGGCGGCCGGGTCACGATCCATGATCGGCCGGGGCTGGAAGCAGTTGCCGAGTTCGATCCGCTCTACCTGTATATCGATCGGCCGGCGAACTAGGGTCCGCCGGCATCCTCGCCCCGCTTGCGCGCAATCTCGGCGCTCTCGCCCTTCAACGGCTTGGAGACCGGGCAGACTTCCTGCAGATAGGAATTGAGCGTGTTGGCCAGATTGTCCGCCACCAGCCGGTAATGGACGTACTGGCCGCGCTTCTCGCTCGCGACCAGGCCGGCATTCTCGAGCACTGCCAGATGCTGGGAAACCGCCGGCTTGGAGATGTCGAACCGCGCGGCGATCTCGCCCGCAGTCAGCTCGGCATGGCTGAGATAGGCGAGGATCTTGCGCCGCACGGTGGACGACAGGGCTTCGAAGACGCGTTGCATGCGGGATTATTTAAGTGATTCATTCATTGCCTTCCAGTGGAATCGCGATACTGATTAGGCAGTGACTTAATTACCTAAGGGGTGAGTCCATGCCATTTGCCGCGCCTGATGCAACGCGAAGCAATGCCCATGCCGTCAACAGCCTGATCGAAACTCCCGGCGCCAATCCCGTTCAGGGCCGCGTGGCCTGGGATCCGGTGCATTCGCTGTGGAACGGCGGGATGATGGCGGCGACCCTGGTGCTCGGCCCCCTCACCTTCACGCCCGCCGCCTTCCTGGTGTTCGTCGCTGCCACCGGCGTCACGCTCCTGCTCGGCCATTCGGTCGGCTTCCATCGCCGGCTGATCCATCGCAGCTTCGCCTGCCCGCTCTGGCTGGAGCGCGTCCTGGTCTGGTCCGGCACTGTCGTGGGGATGAGCGGACCGCACTGGATCATCCGCACACATGACCTGCGCGACTGGGCGCAGCGCCAGCCGCGATGCCACCCCTATCTCAGCCATGCGGGCGGCGTGGCGCGCGATGCGTGGTGGCAGCTCCATTGCCGGCTGGAGCTCGACAGCCCGCCCCGCTTCGACCTGGGCCGCGCCGGCCGGGATCGCTTCTATCGCTTCCTCGAAGCGAACTGGATGGCCCAGCAGCTGCCGATCGCGGCACTGCTCTTCTGGGCCGGGGGCTGGAGCTTCGTGGTCTGGGGGGTCTGCGCACGCGTATTCATCTGCGTCCATGGCCATTGGCTGGTCGGCCATCTCGCCCATACGCGCGGGCCGCAAAGCTGGATCGTGCAGGGCGCCGGCGTGCAGGCGCACGACGTGCCCTGGGCCGGCTTCATCACCATGGGCGAGGCCTGGCACAACAACCACCATGCCTTTCCCGGCTCGGCGCGGATCGGGCTCTACCCCGGCCAGAGCGACCCCGGCTTCGTCTTCATCCGCCTGCTGGAAGCGCTCGGCCTGGCCTGGGACATCCGCACTCCCGCCAGCCTGCCGCCCCGTGCCGAGCTGGTGGAGGCGCACATATGAAATCGCCCTTCCCGCTCGGTCGGGCCTGCGCCGGCATATTGATCGCCGCGCTGGCCGCGACGCTCGTCCTGTGCGTCGCGCTCGGCTTCCTCGGCTTCCTTGTCTTCCCGTTCGTCTATTTGCTGACCGTCATGGTCGGCGGGCTGGTGGCATTGCCGCTCTACCGGCTACTCCACCGCCTCGGCATCGCGCGCGGCTGGATGGCGCCGCTCGCGGGTCTTGTCGCCGCGATTGCCGGCATGTCGTGGCTCGACGAACCAGCCGGCGGCCACCCGCTTCTGCCGCCATTCTGCTATGCTTCGGCGGGAATTGCAGGCGGATTCGCCTTCTGGTGGCACCTGCGCGCTAGTTCGCCACCCGCCGCGCCGTCAGGATCTTCACCGGTGCCGCCGGAACCTCGCCCTTGAAATAGCCTCCCAGCGTGGCCGTGGCCGAATTGGGGGCGTCGAAGATCTTGAGCACCACATCCCTGCCGTCGACGACATGGGCGAAGGCCGCATAGCCGAGATTGTCGCCCGGCTTGCTCGGATCGGCGTCGAACGAAGGCTGGTCGCCCAGCAGGATGGTGAAGTCGCCCGCGGCGGTGCCGGGCGCGCGGCGCGGGGTCGAAAGCGTGAAATCGGTATGCTTGATGCCGGTAAGCGTGGTCGGCTCATGCTTGATCGGCGGCAGCACCTTGCCCCGCGCATTGTTCACGCCGAACTGCACGAAGCCGAAATGGTCCTGCACCTTCACGACCCGGTAGAAGGGTGCGCCGTCGAGACGCTTCTGGTCGACATAGCGCAGGAAGTTGTTCCCGCTGATCGGCGCATGGACATTGTCCACCTCCACCGTGATCGTGCCGGCACTGGTGACCAGCGCGACACGGGGCAAGGTGGGAACCGGGGCCGGCGCGGACGAGGGCGCCGGCGTCTGGGCCAGCGCCGGGACGGCGAGCAACAGGCTCATCAAGCCACATAGCAGGCGAAGCATGACCTCTCCTCGATCAGCGGAAGGGATAGGCGCCTGATGCTTCGCGCCCGGTCTTCACGTCAATCACCTTCCCGCCCTGATAGGCGAGCACGCCCGGCACGGGAACCAGCCGGTTGATCCCGCTGGCATTGGGATTGAAGAACTTGCCGACCGCCCGATACTCGACCGGCTTCACCGAGATATTGGCGGGCACGGGCGGCACCGGGCCGCCGGGCGCCACCGGCCGCACCGTGCCGGCGATCAGGTAACCCGGCGTGTCGCTGCTCGGCCCGAAGCCGGTTTCGGCGGCCAGCTCCGGGACTTCGGATTTGAACTTGGCCCGGTCGGCATAGAAGATGCCGAGGTCGAGCACCTCGCCGGGACGGGCGGTGAACCCCACCGTGCCCAGGCAGAAGCAGATGTGCAGCCCCGCCGGCCCCATCGCCCAGGACGCGCCATAGAGCACGAAATCGCCCGGCACGGTCTCGACCAGGAACAGGCTGTCCGGATCCCCGCGAACCAGCGGGCGCTTGTTGTCGACGGCGTTGACGTTGAGGATGCCGCCATAGCTGAAGTTGAAGGCATCGAGCGAAGGAACCGGCGGAATCTGGCCGGAGAATTTCTGGCCGGCGCCTTCCGCCGCGGCCTTTTTCGCCAAAGCCTTCTCGCGATCCTTCGCCAGCCCGGGCTCGGCCTTCGCAAAGGCTTCGGCCCTGGCGGCGCGATAGCCGTCCATCTCGCGCGCCGTCGGGACGCGCAGGAAGACCGGCTCGAACTTCGGCGCCCCCTTGGGCTTGTGGACGCGCAGGACCAGATAGGCCCGGTCCGGGCGGATGGTGATCGGCGCACCGGCCTCGATCTCCACCATCTCGTCGACGGGCGCCTGGGCGATGGCCGGCGTGGCGGAGAGCAGCGCGATCGCGGTGAACAGGCGCAGCATCAGCGATCCTCCGGAAGCGGCAGGCCATCGGGCGCCGGGCCCGACGCGGCCTTGGCCTGCATCGCGATCGATGCCGGCGAGAAATTGTCGGTGAGCTGCTCCCAGCGGCGCTCCTGCAAGGGATAGCGCTGATATCCGCGCGGCTCCATGCAGCGGCGCAGCCGCGACTGGTGGGCACGGCGGACCAGCGGGCCCGCCACGATCTCGCCGATCACCGCGCCGACCAGGCCATAGGGCTGGATGCCCCGCGTCACGATCTCGGTCGCCGGCTTGTCCTCCCACGGCGCGAACATCGGCACGCCCGGGCTGGAATTCGCCACCGGCATGAAGCGATAGCATTCGGAGAAATCCGCGAACGCCGCGGCAAAGCTGGTATCCGCCCGCCAGTAATAGAAATATTTCCAGCCATTGCTGACGACCGCCGGATCCCGCCCGCCCGACAGATCGGGAATCGGGATGGCGCCTGGATCGGGCAGGCCGCCCATGTCCTGCGCGCGGGCGGGCGCGGGCGCCTGCACCAGCAACGCCGCGAGCGACAAAGCCAACAAGGATGTCCGCATGATCCCCTCCCCCCTGGCGCCGACTATGATCCGCGCGCGGGGGGATGGCAACGGCCTCAGCCCGCCAGCGCCTTCTTCAGCAGTTCGTTGACCACGGCCGGATTGGCCTTGCCGCCCATCGCCTTCATCGTCTGGCCGACGAAGAAGCCGAACAGGGCTTCCTTGCCGCCGCGATACTGTTCGAGCTGACCGGGATTCTTGGCCAGCACCTCGGCGATCACCGCCTCGATCGCGCCGGTGTCGCTGGTCTGCTTGAGCCCGCGCTCTTCGACGATCCTGCCTGCCGGCTCGCCCGTCTCCAGCATGATCTCGAACACCTGCTTGGCGAGCGGGCCGGAAAGCGTGCCGTCCGCGGCGAGCGCCAGCAGCTCGGCGCCCTGTTCGGGACTGACCGGGCTCGCGTCCAGATCCTTGCCAAGCCGGTTGAGCGCGCCGTAAAGGTCCGAGAGCAGCCAGTTGGCCGCGGCGCGGGCAACTTCGTTCTCGCCCTTCCTCTGCACCCGCGCGCTCTCGGCCAGCAGTGCCTCGAACCAGCGCGCGGTGTCCGCGTCGGCGGTCAGCGTCGCGGCATTATAGGCGCTCAGCCCCAGCGCCTGCTCATAGCGGCGGCGCTTGGCGTCGGGCAGCTCGGGCAGGCTGGCGCGGCATTCCGCGAGAAAGGCGTCGTCCAGCTCAAGCGGCAGCAGGTCGGGATCGGGGAAATAGCGATAGTCGTGCGCGTCTTCCTTCGAGCGCATCGACCGGGTCTCGCCCTTGTCCGGATCGAACAGCCGGGTTTCCTGGACGATCTTGCCGCCGCTCTCCAGCACCTCGACCTGGCGGCGCGCCTCGATCTCCACCGTCTGCATGACGAAGCGGACCGAGTTGACGTTCTTGGTCTCGGTGCGCGTGCCGAACTCGGCGCCCGGCCTGCGGACGCTGACGTTCACATCGGCACGCATCGAGCCCTGGTCCATGTTGCCGTCGCAGCTGCCCACATAGCGCAGGATCGCGCGCAGCTTGCTCAGATATGCGCCGGCCTCCTGCGGCGAGCGCATGTCGGGCTTGGACACGATCTCCATCAGTGCCACGCCGGCGCGGTTGAGATCGACATAGGAGCGCGACGGGTGCTGGTCGTGCATCAGCTTGCCGGCGTCCTGCTCGACATGGATCCGCTCGATGCCGATCGTCTTGACGTTGGCCTCGGGGTCCTTGTCGTCCAGGCTGATCTCGATCTGCCCCTCGCCCACCAGCGGGTGGAAGAGCTGGCTGATCTGATAGCCCTGCGGCAGATCGGCGTAGAAATAATTCTTGCGGTCGAAGCGCGACCATTTGTTGATCACCGCGCCGATCGCCATGCCGGTGCGCACCGCCTGGCGGATGCACTCGCGGTTCGGCGTGGGCAGCATGCCCGGCATTGCCGCGTCGATCAGGCTCACCTGGCTGTTCGGCTCCGCCCCGAAACTGGTGGCCGCGCCCGAGAAGAGCTTGGCGTTCGAGGTGACCTGCGCATGGACTTCGAGGCCGATCACGACCTCCCATTCGCCGGTTTCGCCCTGGATGCGGTAGGTGGATTCAGTCATTTTGGTCCACTCTCGGAACGTCTGAATAGTCGATGTCTGACCCTTGGCTCCGCTTGCGCAGCTTCGGGTCTGGTACGGCGTCGTGCGGGAAGATCATCGGATCGTTTCGGCGGCCTGGCATCGCTCAGAAGCGTGACCAGACCGTCCAGAAGGGCGACCCAATGGATCACTCCCCTACCACCATTGCTCCGGCCGCGCGACGAAGCCCGCGCGCTGCTCGATCGCCAGGCCGGCATTCAGCACGCCCTGCTCGTCGAGCGGACGGCCGATGATCTGCAGGCCGAGCGGCAGGCCGCCGGCGTCCAGCCCCGCGGGCACGCTCATCGCCGGCAGGCCGGCCAGGCTCGAAGGCACGGTGAACACGTCGTTGAGATACATGGCGATCGGATCGGCCGATTTCTCGCCCAGCGCGAACGCGGCGCTCGGCGCGGTCGGGGTCAGCAGCAGGTCGCACATCGAAAAGGCATTCTCGAAGTCGCGCGCGATCAGGCTGCGCACCTTCGATGCCTGCGTGAAATAGGCGTCGTAGAAGCCCGCCGACAGCACATAGGTGCCGATCAGGATGCGCCGCTTCACTTCGTCGCCGAACCCGGCCGCACGCGTCGCCGCGTACATTTCCTGCAGGTTCTGCCCCTCGGCCAGCTCGCGCAGGCCATAGCGCACGCCGTCATAGCGGGCGAGGTTCGACGAAGCCTCGGCCGGCGCGATGATGTAATAGGCCGGCAGCGCGTATTTGGTGTGGGGCAGCGACACCTCGACCACTTCGGCGCCGGCATCCTTCACCCAGGCGATGCCCGCTTCCCAAAGCTTGGCGATCTCGGTCGGGATGCCGTCGATCAGATATTCGGCGGGGATACCGATCTTCTTGCCGGTCAGGTCGCCCGAAAGCGCCTCTTCCCATTTCGGCACCGGCAGGTTGAGCGACGTCGAGTCCTTGGGATCGAAGCCCGCCATGTTCTCGAGCAGGATCGCGCAATCGCGCACGTCGCGCGCCATCGGCCCGGCCTGGTCGAGGCTGGAGGCGAAGGCGACCACGCCGTAGCGCGAGCAGCGGCCATAGGTCGGCTTGATGCCGGCGATGCCGGTGAACGCCGCGGGCTGGCGGATCGAGCCGCCGGTATCGGTGCCGGTCGCGCCCGGCACGAGCCGCGCCGAGATCGCCGCCGAGCTGCCGCCCGACGAGCCGCCCGGTGCCAGCGGGGCATTGTCGCCGCCGCCGCGCCGCCAGGGCGAGATGACATTGCCGAAATAGCTCGTCTCGTTCGACGAGCCCATGGCGAACTGGTCCATGTTGAGCTTGCCGAGCATGCCGGCGCCCGCGTCCCACAGCCGCTGCGAGACCGTCGATTCATAGACCGGCTCGAAGCCTTCGAGGATATGGCTGGCCGCCGTGGTCTGCACGCCCTTGGTGGCGAACAGGTCCTTCATGCCCAGCGGCACGCCCGAAAGCGGCTTGAGCGGCTCGCCCCTGGCGATCGCTTCATCGGCTGCCTTGGCGGCGGCGAGCGCGTGCTCGGGGGTTTCCACGATGAAGGCGTTGAGCGCCTTGCCCTTGCTCACCTTGACGATGAACGCGTCGGCGACTTCGCGCGCGGAGAACTTGCCGCCGCGAACGCCGTCGCGAAGGCTCGCGACGCCCAGATCGGTGATGTCGCTCATCATTCGACCACCTTCGGCACGGTGAAGAAGCCGTGCTCGCCCTGCGGCGCGTTCCGCAGAACGGCGTCGCGCTGGTTGCCCTCGGTCACCACGTCCTCGCGCAGGCGCAGCGTGTTGGGGATGACGGCGGTCATCGGCTCGACCGACGAGGTATCGACCTCGCCGAGCTGCTCGATCCAGCCCAGGATGTTGTTGAGCTCGGGCGCGAGGCGCTCGGCATCGGCATCGCTGATCGCGATGCGTGCGAGGCTCGCCACCTTCTTCACGGTTGCGGTATCGACGGACATGGGAGGCGCCTAACAGCCGCGCCTCCCGCCTTCAAGCGCCGCTTATTCGAAGGGCTCGCCCACAGGCACGCCCCCGACAAAGACCTGCCGCCGCGCGACGGGGCGAATCTCCACCTTCCCCGCCGGATAGCCGGCCGCGATCTGCGCGCGCTGCTCCGCGCTCGGCACGTAGCGATCGCCGGCATCCTTCCATGCGCCGTCCGCCAGCACGAAACGATCGCCGCCGCAATAGGTGACGATTCTCCCGGCCTTGCCGCCCTCGTCCAGCATTCCCGCATAGCAACTGTCCTCGAACACCACGGCCTCCGCCGGGTTCGCGAGGAATATCGTGCACAGATTGCCCTGGCGGCATTGATATTTGTCGGCGAGCAGATCGATCAGCCCCTTGGGCGCGCTCGCCCCCTCCGGCAGGACGCGGGCATTGTCCAGCACTCCGGATTTCGGGCCCGAACGCTGGGGAGTCTCCGCGGCGCCCGCGAGATCCCAGCGGCTCTCCGCCTTGGCGGCTTGCTCCGCCTTGCCCCGGATCGCGGCATTCCTCGACCGGCGCAGCCGTTCCACCGCATCGCGCCCCGGCTTGCCGAAGTCGAAGGCGAGCGCGGCCCAGTCGAACTTCGCGGCCGCGATCCTGCCCGATTCGAGCCGCCCGACCTGATCATCGGTCGAGATGCGATTGAAGTTTACCAGCGGGGTGGCGAGCAGGAGCCCGAGGCCGCAGAGCAGGAAGGCAAGCGCCAGGTTCGCCGGGCGCACACGCGCGGTCCAGGCGAGCCGCCCCAGCACCAGCGATCCCAGATAGGCCGCGCCATAGAGGATCGCGATCCCCACGAACACGATCGCCCAGAGCCGCTCGGGCGTATAGCCATATTGGCCCACGCGCAGTCCCGTCGCGATCGCCGCCAGCGCCGCGAGCGGCAGGATCACCGCCGCCAGCAGCATCGCGCCGTAGCGGAGCAGCGGGTTGCGCCGCTCCTCCTCCAGCCGGTTGCCGATCACCGCATTGGCCAGGATCAGCGCCCCCACCGCGCAGCTCAGCAGCAGCGGCGTGGTTGCCGAAGTCGCGTCCCACAGCGCCTGGAGGCCGGTGAACGGCAGCGCGAGCAGGAACAGCCCCAACCCGATCGCAAGGACCGGCGCCAGCACCGCCAGCACCGTGGCGACGACACGCTGGAGCAGCCGCACCACGGTGTCATGCTCGCGCAACAGCCCCAGCGCCGCTCCGAACGCCAGGCCGATCAGCGCGCGGACGAACCAGTTCTTCATCAGCAGCTCGTGGAGCAGCTCGATCTTGATCAGCTGGAACAGGCTGGCGAGCAGCCAGGCCATGATCCACACGATGAGCACGAACAGCCAGCAGGCGAACCACAGCACCACATTCTGCCAGGCATAGTCATGGACCGCGGCATAGGGGGTGCGCGGCGCGCCTTCGTCGCGCGCGGCCTGGAACAGCGGCGCGGCGATGGCCACGGCGAGCAACAGGCTCATCGTGCGCCAGCCCTCGCTTGCGCTCCACCCGCCCGGCGCGCCGTTCCACCAGGTGACGAACCCCGCCGCCACGCCGACCACCGCGCCGAACGCGATCGAGGCCCACCACAGCCGCCGCTCGATCGTGAAGCCGATCATCGCGGCGAACAGCGTCACGCCCATCAGCGAGGCGGCCTGCAACGCGCTCCATTCCATGCGATAGTTCACGCTGTCGCCCAGGATCAGCTGCGCCGCGATCCCGGTCGCCAGCCCCAGCCCGGCCAGCAGCAGCGGCCGAAGCGCCCAGCCCCCCGCCGCCACGGCAGCCTCGTCCGCCGCCTGCATCTCGATCTCGTCCATCCGCCCTCTCCCCTCGCGGGCGATGCTCTCGCATCCGTCCAGGGCGGTAAAGTGGATTTCCGGTGCAGAATGGCTGCATCGCGCATGTATGGTTGCATCCCCGGCAATCGTGCCCCACGGGAATGCGATTGCAACAAATCGGCTCTATGCTGCATTGCACAATGGAGATGGGCTTGGCCCGGAAATTTCTCTATCTCGTAGTAGGACTCATCGTGCTCGCACTGGCCGCCACCTTCGCCTATCGTTTCTGGGGCATCGAGCTGCTTCGCCAGGCAATGGTGCCGAGCGTGGAAGTGGCGCGGCTCTCCGCGCCCGGCGATTATGGCAAGGCCGATCTCTGGCTCGCCCGCCCGGACAAGCCCGGCAATCCGGCGCTATGGGCCCCGGAGGGTTTCCAGCCCGCGGAGAACCCGCCCGCCGCGGTGTTCTTCGTTCATCCGACCTCGTTCCTCGATCGCACCCAGTGGAACGCCCCGCTGAACGACGTTGCCGCCAATGCCCGGGCCGAGCTGTTCCTGCGCGGCCAGGCGAGCGCCTTCAATTCCTCCGGCCTGGTCTGGGCGCCGCGGTACCGCCAGGCGACTTTCGGCGCGTTCCTCACCAGCAAGACCCAGGCGCAGCAGGCGCTCGACTTCGCCTATCGCGACGTGCTGGCGGCGTTCGACCAGTTCCTCAAGGAAGCCGGCAACCGCCCGATCATCCTTGCCGGCCACAGCCAGGGCGCGCTCCACCTCAGCCGCCTGCTCGTCGACCGCGTCGCCGGCAAGCCGCTCGCGAAGCGAATCGTCGCGGCCTATGTGGTCGGCTGGCCGGTCTCGATCACCGCCGACCTGCCGAAGATGGGCCTTCCCGCCTGCTCGGGCCCCGACGAGGCCGGCTGCATCCTTTCCTGGCAGAGCTTCGCCGAGCCCGCCGATCCCTCGCTGATCGTCGACACCTTCGACCAGACGAACGGCTTCACCGGCCAGCCGCGCAAGGGCACGCCGATGGTCTGCACCAATCCGCTCACCGGCAAGCCCAATGACGGCGCGCCCGTGGAGGCCAATCTCGGCGGCCTGCTGCCGAGCAGGGACTTGAGCAGTGCCGTGCTTCAGAAGAACCTCGTCCCCGCGCGCTGCGACGGGCGCGGCTTCCTGATGATCGGCAACAGCCCGCCGGACCTCGGCCCCTATGTGCTGCCGGGCAACAATTATCACGTGTTCGACTACAGCCTGTTCTGGGCCAATGTCCGCGCCGATGCCGAGCGGCGATTGAAGGCCCGGCGCAAGTTCTGGCCGTTCTAGGGACCGCGCCGCCCATCCCGTCATCGCCGCGAAGGCGGGGGTCCGGAGCCAAGCAGGACATCGCTCCATTATCCCGGATCCCCGCCTTCGCGGGGATGACGATTTTGGTTAGAAACGCCCGATGATCACCACCGCCCCTGCCGACTTCCGCGCCGCCCTGCCCACCGGCGGCCGCCTGATCGGCCTCGACGTCGGCACCAAGACGATCGGCACCGCCCTGTGCGACGCCGGCTGGAGCTTCGCGAGCCCGGCCGAGCTGGTCCGCCGCACCAAATTCTCCAAGGACAAGGCCGCGCTTGAGGCGCTGATCGCCGCGCAGCAGGTGAAGGGCATCGTCATCGGCCTGCCCCTCAACCTCGACGGCACGGACAGTCCGCGCACCCAGTCCACCCGCGCCTTTGCCCGCAACATGGACGATCTGGGCTTCCCGATCCTGCTCTGGGACGAGCGCTGGTCCACCGTCGCGGTGGAACGCACGCTGATCGAGCAGGACTTCAGCCGCGCCCGCCGCGCCGGGATGATCGACAACATGGCCGCCGCCCATATCCTCCAGGCGGCGATCGACGCGCTGGTGAACGCCTGACCGGCACGCTCCGCCCGAAAGGGTGGAGGCTCAGCCCCGATCGAACCGCGCGATCAGCCCGTCCAGCGTGCGCCCGCCGCGCTCGCCGCGGTCGCGCGTCTTGTAGGTCGGGTCCCCGGCATCCGTCGCCTGCAGCTTCCCGCAGAACCGGCGCACATCGGCGCCCAGCATCGCCACGTCCGCGCCGACCCGGCCCAGCTCGTCCCGCGCCGCCCTGCGCGCCCGGCGCCCGAGCGCCGCTTCCGTACGCGCGCGATGCCCCGCCGCCGCATCGGCGAAGCCGTCCGCCAGCGCCTCCATCTCGGCGACATAGGAAAGCGAGACGAGCTGCGCGGGCGCATAGCCGAGCTGATCGTCGCCATGCACGGCATTGGCCCCTACCCGCACCATCGCCTGCCCGAGATAGAGCCGGGTGAGTCCCGCAAGCGTGCGCTCGGCCAGCTCGGTCAGCGCCGCGGTGTCGGCGAGCAGCGCGGCATGGCGCGCATCCACCGCCGGCGCATAGACGGAGACCAGCCGGGCGAAGCGCGCGCCGTCCGATTGCTGCCGCTCGATCGCCCGCCGCGCCCGGATCAGCCGCTCGAGCGGCGCGCCGGCATTCTCGCGGAAGAACTGGCGGGACAGCGCGACGACATTCTCGCCGCAATCGCGGTGCGCCTGCAACGCGGCCAGCGCCAGCATCCGCCGCAGCGGCCGCCAGCGCGCGCGCTCCACCCGGGCCAGCCACCAGGGCAGCAGCGCGAGGACCAGCCCCAGCCCCAGCGCGAAGAAGAACGCTCCGGCCTGGAACGCCGCCAGCCACGCGGGATCGCGCGTCATCCAACCAACAAAGACAGCCCACCAGCCCTGCACCAACGCTCCCCCCGAAACGCAACGCGGCGGACTTCCTATCCGGCATTTGCGGCAGATGCGAGACTCTCCCCGCCTCACGGCTTGCCTCGCCGGCCCGGCGGGTCTAGGCGACGGCTTTAATGCAAGCCTCCGATCATCGCCCCGCTGCCCAGATACAGGGCCGCGCCGTCTTCCCGCACCGGCACCTCACCGGGATCGCGGGCCTCCAGCCGCATGAGATCATGTTCCTGCTCGACGAGGCCGAGCAGTGGATCGAAGCGAACCGCACGCGCGCGCGCAGCGACCGGCGGCTCGAGGGCATCACCCAGATCAACGCCTTTTTCGAGAATTCGACCCGCACGCTCCTCTCCTTCGAGATCGCCGGCAAGCGGCTGGGAGCGGACGTGGTGAACATGCATGCCGCCCAGTCGAGCGTGAAGAAGGGCGAGACGCTGATCGACACCGCCGTCACTCTCAATGCCATGCGCGCCGACGTGATCGTGATCCGCCACATGGCCTCGGGCGCGGTGCAGCTGATCGCCGACAAGGTCGACTGCCCGGTGCTCAACGCCGGCGACGGCTGGCACGAGCATCCCACCCAGGCGCTGCTCGACGCGCTGACGATCCGCCGCCGCCGCGGCGCGGTGGCCGGCCAGCGCGTGGTGATCTGCGGCGACCTGCTCCACAGCCGCGTCGCCCGCTCGAACATGCTGGCGCTGACTGCGCTCGGCGCGGAGGTGCGCGTGGTCGCGCCCTCCACGCTGATGCCCCCGGCGATCGAGGGGCTCTACGTCACGCCCTTCACCGATTTCGATGCCGCGCTGGCAGGCGCCGATGTCGTGATGATGCTCCGCGTCCAGAACGAGCGCATGGCCGGCGGCTTCATCCCCTCCACGCGCGAATTCCACGCCCGCTACGGCCTCACGCCCGAGCGGCTGGCCCTTGCCGCGCCCGACGCGCTCGTCATGCACCCCGGCCCGATGAACCGTGGCGTCGAGATCGACAGCGCCATCGCCGACCATCCGGAGCGCAGCGCGATCACCGAGCAGGTCGAGATGGGCGTCGCCGTCCGCATGGCCTGCCTCGACGTCCTCACCAGGGCGGAGCGCGGCGTGGAGGGCTGGGCATGATGCGAAGCGCCCCCTCTCCCTATTCCGCCATCCCCGCAAGGGCGGGGATCCAGAGTCACGAAGGTCGCCGCCCTGTTGCCCTGGATCCCCGCCCTTGCGGGGATGACAAGGGTCGCTGGGATGCCGAAGGAATTGTCGCGTGAGCCGCGTAATTGAGAACGTCAAGGTCATCGGCGGCGCCACCAGCCTCGCCTTCGACGGCGAAACCATCATCGCCGGAACCGCCGCCGCGGAGGCCATCGACGGCAAGGGCCTCACCCTCGCCCCCGGCATCGTCGACCTGGGCGTCTTCGCGGTCGACCGCGCGGCCTGCCGCGCCGGCGGCATCACGCGCGTCGGCCTGATGCCCGATCAGTCGCCGATCCTCGACGATCCCGGCATCATCCGCCGCGCCGCGCTGATGGGAAAGCCCGACCTGTGGGTCCATCCCCTCGCCGCCGCCACGCGCGGCCTTCAGGGCACCGATCTTGCCGAAATGGCGATCAACGCCGGCGCCGGAGCAAAGGCAGTCGCAACGGGCCGCCGCTGGATCGCCGACGCGGGCGTGATGCGCAAGGTGCTCGCCTATGCCCGCGATTGCGGCCTCACCGTGATCGCCCATGCCGAGGATGGCGGGCTCGCGGGCGACGCGGTCGCGACCGAGGGTCTCACCGCGACGCTGCTCGGCCTCGCCGCCGCCCCCGCCATTGCCGAGGCCCTGGCGATCGCGCGCGACACGATGCTCGCCGAGGATACCGGCGCCCGCATCCATTTCCGCCAGGTCACTACCGCCGCCGGGCTCGACCTGATCCGCCAGGCCAAGCGCCGCGGCGTGCAGGTCACTTGCGGCGTTACCCCGGCGCACTGGCTGCTCTCGGACATCGACGTCAGCGACTATCGCACCTATGCCCGCCTCTCGCCGCCGCTGCGCAGCGACGCCGACCGCCAGGCCGTCCGCGCCGCGCTCGCCGACGGCACGATCGACGTGCTCGCCTCGGGCCATGATCCGCGCGGGCCCGAGGGCAAGCGCCTGCCCTTCGCCGATGCCGAGGAAGGCATGTCGGGCGCCGAGACGCTGCTCGCCCTGTCGCTCGGCCTGGTCCGTGACGAAGTGCTGACGTTGGAGCGCCTCTTCCAGCTGCTCGCCGCCAATCCGGCGCGCATCCTCGGCCTCGATGCCGGCACGCTGGAGCCCGGCAGGCCCGCCGACTTCATCCTGTTCGATCCCGACGCGCCCTGGGCGATCGATGGCGCGAAGATGAAGGCGCGCGCCGGCAACACGCCGTTCGACGGGTTGCCGGTGCAGGGCAAGGTCCACCGCGTCTTCAAGGGCGGGCGGGAGATCGATCGCGCATGATCCCGCGGCGGCTTCGCCACCGCGATCCTGCGGCACTTCGGCCGGGAAAGCGATCGCGCCTATGCCTTGATCGGCGCGCTCGGCCTCGTCAGTAGAGCGGCGGCCGGGCACAGCTGGTGGATCGAGCGGCCCGGCCGGGCCTGAACCGGAACGGAAACAGGCGGCTCCCGCCCCGCGCCGGCCCATCGCGTCATCCCGGCACAAGGCCGGGGGACGGTTCGGGAGAATCCTGCCCTACCTCTTCCCCCGCGCCGGCTTGGCCAGGTTCGCCGCCACTGCCGCGCGGATCAGCGCCTTCAGCGCCTCGGCATCGATTGCCTCGCCTTCATGAATGTCGATCGCCCGGCGGACATTCCCGTCCAGGCTCGAATTGAACAGCCCCTTGGGATCCGCCAGCGCCGCGCCCTTGGCAAAGGTCAGCTTCACCGCCGCCTTGTAGGTCTCGCCGGTGCAGAGGATGCCGGCATGTTCCCACACCGGCACGCCGCGCCACTTCCACGTCTCCTCCACCTCGGGGTCGGCTTCACGGATGATCTCGCGCACCCGGGCGAGCGTCGCGCCACGCCAGTCGTCCAGCGCGGCGATGCGGGCGTCGATCTGCTCGGCGGCGGTCTTGTCTGCGCTCATGCGTTCCTCGCCGGATAGGGCCGGGCGAACATGTAGAGCCCCGTCGGCAGCAACACCAGCAACGGGATCACCGCGACCAGCCCCAGCCACATCGCGTTGCTCCCGAGGATCACCGCGACGATGTTCACGATCGCCGCGATGCTGAAGACGATTCCGGTCCAACGATGAATCCGGCGGATCATGGCTGCCTCTCCCAAAATACATAACCCGATGGCTATGCATTTTCCATAACCAAGAGGTTATCGGTTCGTCAAGCGCAAGAAAAAGGCCGAGGCGTCGCCGCCCCGGCCTCTCTTTTCCCGATGGGAGAGGGAAACTTGTTCAGCGCGAAGCCAGGCGCACGCCGGGCTTGGCCCAGGCCGCCAGCGCGTCGCCCGCGCCG
The DNA here is from genome assembly GCF_029870595.1 of Sphingomonas sp. CBMAI 2297. GTDB lineage: Bacteria > Pseudomonadota > Alphaproteobacteria > Sphingomonadales > Sphingomonadaceae > Sphingomonas. The sequence goes on along the minus strand of NZ_JAPDIR010000002.1, from coordinate 289,661 downwards.
GTGCGCACGAAGCAGGTCTGGCCGCTGGCCTTCACCTGGCGGCACAGCGCATCGGCGTCGCCGCGGCCATAGCCGCCCACCGACAGGCGATAGAAGCTGCCCGCCCGGGTCGAGACCTTGGCGCCATGGGGAGTCTGGCCCGAAAGCGCCGGCACCCGGTGCCCGAAGCGGTTCCATGCATCCCGGGCCACCGCCGGGCTCGCATAGGCGCCGAGCTGGACATAGAAATTGCCGCGCGACGGCTTGGCCGCCGCGGCCTTCTCGATCGCCGGCACGCGTGCGCCCGGCGATGCAGTGGCGACGGACGCGCGGACCGCGGCGGCGGGCACCGCCTGCACCACTTCCTCGCGCGGGCCGAACACGACGCCGCCATTGGTGCCGGCGACGGGCGCGACCTCGACGGCGGCCGTCGCGGTGAGGGAAGCGGCGGCGGCGGCACCGCCGGTCTCGGCCGCGACTGCCTGGGCATTGGCCGGAACGCCCGGCATATAGCTGTCGACCGCGTCCTGCGCCGGCACGGTCTGCACCGGCTGGGTCGCGGCGGCGGCGAGCATCACGTTCTGCTGCGCCAGCGCGAGGCGGGCCGGCTGGCCGGCATCCTGCACCGGCGTCACGCCCAGCAGCGAGGCGACCTGATCATAGGCGTTGGTCGGGCGGGCAAAGTTCACCCACTGCATCATGCGCGCGCCGATCTGGTCGGGCGCCACGTCGACCGCGGCGACCTGCTTGGCCTCGGCCCAGCGCCCCGAGAGCGCGAGCGCGAGCGCGAGGTTCTGGCGAGTCTTGGCGGTGGCGTCCTCGGCCCGGGCGGCCGGCCCCAATATCTCCACCGCCTTCACCGGATCGCCGGCCAGCGCGAAGGCCAGGCCGCGATCGGCGGCGGGGATGGTGTCCTCATGCGCCTGCAGCATCGCCCGCGCGCCCGGCCAGTCGCCGCCGGCGATCTTGGCGAGGACGAGGTTGAGCGCAACGCGCCCGTCGCCCGGATTGAGCGTCAGCGCATCGCCCAGCGCCTGGTTGGCCGAAGCGAAGCGGCCGGCGAGCAGATAGGCCTGGCCCAGCAGCGCGCGATATTCGGCGTTCTGCGGATCATTGGCCACCGCCGCCTCGGCATGCGCGACCGCGTCGCCCGCCTTGCGCCGAGCGATTGCCTTGTGCGCCTGGCCGGCTTCCTGTGCCGCCTTCTTCGCATTGGGCGCATCGGTTGCGAAGGCCGAGAGCACGAAGCCCTGGGTCGCGATGCCGGCCGCCAGCGTGCCGCCGGCTGCGAGCGCCGAGAGGCCGATCACGAGCTTGCTACGGGTCTTCATCATCCGTTCCTTCAACGGTTCCCGGCCGGGCCGACCTGACGCGCGAGCGTCTCGACCTCGGTCAGCGATTCGAGAAAGGCGTCGAGCGCCTCGGTCACGAGCTGTTGCGCCGAACGATTGGTGACCGCCGATGCGAGGCGCAGGCGCAGATGCCGGTCATTGTCGAGACGGAGCGTGAACGCCGCCTTGGATTTCCTTGCCACTTCGCGGGCCAGCCGTTCGGCGGCGGCCGGGGCCAGGGCCGGACGCGGCGCGACCGGAGCGGCCGGCGGCGCGGTCACGGCCATGGGAGCCGGCGCTGGGGGGGCGGCGACCGGCTCGGGGGCGCTGAACCGCTCGTCGAGCTGCTCGATCTGGCGCAGCACCTGCGGCTTGGGCGCGGGTACCGGCACGGGCTCGGGCACGAACTGCTGGGCCTGGGGGTGGTGCGCATGGGCATGTTCATCGCCCATGTCGTTCCAGCCGAGATCTTCCTGGGCAGTCGCCGGATTGAGGCCGACAAAGCCCTGCGGACGCATCGCCGGGCGTGCCTGGCCCTTGCGGGCGAGCAGGCTCGAGGAGAGCGAGGCGGTGGGTTTGGGGGTGCCGAACATCAGCTCACCACCCTGCGGCCGAAGCCGCCAGCCGGGCGCGGCGCGCCGAATTGATTGACCGCGGCCGGCGCCGCGAACACGGTGCGGCGGAAGTTCTTCTCCAGCCGGTCGTTGATATAGGTCCACAGCGCCGCGACCTCGCCGGCCGAGCGGCCGTTCGGATCGACTTCCATCACGGTGCGGCCGTCGATCATCGAGGCGGCGAAATCGGTGCGGTGATGCAGCGTGATCGGCGCGACGGTGCCGTGCTGCGACAGCGCCACCGCGGCCTCGCTGGTGATCCGGGCCTTGGGCGTCGCGGCGTTGACGACGAAGATCAGCGGCTTGCCCGCCCGATCGCACAGATCGACCGTGGCGCCCACGGCGCGCAGGTCGTGCGGCGACGGACGCGTCGGGATCACGATCAGCTCGGCCACCGCGATCACGCTCTGGATCGCCATGGTTATGGCCGGCGGCGTGTCGATCACCGCGAGCTTGAAGCCCTGCTGGCGCAGGATCTCGAGATCGGAGGCCAGCCGCGCGACCGTGGTCTGCGCGAAGGCCGGCAGATCGGTCTCGCGCTCGTTCCACCAATCGGCAAGCGAGCCCTGCGGATCGATGTCGATCAGCACGACCGGGCCGCACCCGGCCCGCTCCGCCTGCACGGCGAGATGGCCCGACAAGGTCGTCTTGCCGGATCCGCCCTTCTGCGATGCCATCGCGAGAACGCGCATGAACCCCCTCGAAATACCAGTTACCCGAGGGTGGGGATGCCATGGCGGCGTCTAAGAATGCGTTAACGGCGTTCCGCCCCGGGATTCCCCGTACGTGAGACCGGGTAAGGATTTCTTTCACAAACGATGGTTAACTGGCATTTATCCAATCTTGCCGGGGCGGGAGTCGAAGGTCGCATGAAGCTTCTCGGGTTGATCGCTGTTGCCGGGATGGCCCTCGCCGCCCCGCTTGCGTTCGCGCAGGAGAATCCGGTCAAGGCCGGGGTCGAGGCCTGGGAGCGCGGCGACTATAAGGGCGCGGTCGATCGCTGGCGCAGCCCGGCGATGAAGGGCGATGCCGATGCGCAGTTCAACCTCGGCCAGGCCTATAAGCTCGGCCGCGGCGTTGCCGCCGATCTGAACCAGGCCGAGCTCTGGTACGCCAAGGCCGCCGCGCAGGGCCATGAGCAGGCCGAGGCGAGCTACGCGCTCGCCCTCTTCGCCAATGGCAAGCGCGACAAGGCGGCGCCCTGGCTCCAGCGGGCCGCCGGGCGCGGCGATCCGCGCGCGCAATACGTGCTCGGCACGATGTATTTCAACGGCGACGTGGTCCAGAAGGACTGGGTGCGCGCCTATGGGCTGGTCACCCGCGCCTCGCAATCGGGCCTGGCCGAGGCCTCGAGCGCTATCGCGCAGATGGACAAGTACATGACGGTGCAGGATCGCCAGGCGGGCCTCACCCTGGCCCGCAAATATGAGGAAGAGGCGAGCCGCGCCCCCCTGCCCGGCGCGGCACCGCCCCCGGTCGAAACCGCCGCCACGCCGCCGCCGCGCTCCACGCCCGTCCGCACCCCGCCGCGCACCGGCGCCAACCCGCCGCCCGCCCCGGTCAAGGTCGCCGCGAACCCGCCGGCGCCCGCCGCCGCGCCCATCCGCGACGGCGGCTGGCGCCTTCAGCTCGGCGCGTTCGGCGATCCCGCCAATGCCCGCAAGCTCTGGGGCCAGGTCGGCGCCCGCTTCCCGGGCCGGCAGGTCGCCTATGTCAAGGCGGGCAATCTCACCAAGGTGCTGGTCGGCCCCTATGCCAGCCGGGGCGAGGCCGCCGGCGCCTGCCGCGGCGTGAGCCCTTGCGTGCCGGTCGGCCAATAATCATATCGCACCTGCAACAGGGATGCGTGTAGGGGCGTTCGAGCATGATGATCCGTTTCCTCGCGCTCGCGCCGCTGCTCGCCATTGCCCTGCCCGCGCACGCACAGGATGAAGAACCCAAGCCGCCGCGCCGCTACCGCGTCTCGCTCGGCCCGCAGCTCTCGCCCAATTATCCCGGCGCGGACAAGCTGCAGCTCACGCCGATGCTCGATGTCGCCACGGCGCGCGGCGATGCGCCCTTTCCCTTCGTCGCGGCGGACGACAGCTTCGGCTTCGCGCTGCTCGACAAGGGCGGGTTCGAGTTCGGCCCCGCCGCGAACTTCCAGGGTTCCCGCCGCCGGAGTGAGGCCGGCGCCCCGATCGACGAGGTCAGCACCACGATCGAGCTGGGCGGCTATGCGCAATATTGGCTCGCCAAGCCGCTGCGCCTCCATGCCGAGCTGCGCAAGGGCATCAACGGCCATGGCGGCGTGATCGGCGGCGTCGGGCTCGACTATGTTACCCGTGACGGCGACAAATGGCTGGTCTCGATCGGTCCGCGCATCACGCTGTCGGACGCGAAATATCGCCGCGCCTATTTCGAAGTCACGCCCGCCGTCGCCGCCCGCACCGGCCTGCCGGTCTACCGGGCCGATGGCGGCGCGGTCCATGCGCTGGGCGTGAGCAGCACCGCGACCTGGCAATTCTCCCGCCGCTGGGGCCTGTACGGCTATACCCGCTATGATCGGCTGGTGGGCGACGGCGCCGATTCGCCGCTTTCGCGCGGGCCGATCGGCAGCCGCAACCAGTTCTCCGGCGGGCTGGGCCTCAGCTTCACCTTCGGCAAGGGCGTGCGCTGACCGGCAGGGAGTCCGCGGCGATGGAAGGCACGCTACATCGCTTCGGCCCGGAGATCTGGCTGGCGGACGGCCCGGTCGTGGCGGTCGCGGGCTTTCGCTACCCCACACGGATGGCAGTGATGCGGCTGCGCGACGGCACGCTCTTCCTCTGGTCGCCGATCGCGCTGTCCGACGCGCTGCACGGCGCGATCACGGCGCTCGGCGAGGTGCGGCACCTCATCGCGCCCAACGGCCTGCACGATCGCTTCCTGGGCGAATGGCAGGGCGCGTTCCCGCACGCCGCGCTCCACGCCCCGCCCTGCCTCGCCGCGCGACACCCCGATCTGCGCTTCGCCCGCGATCTGGCGGACGGGCCCGGCTTCGCCTGGGACGGCGAAGTCGACCAGATCGCGATCCCAGGCAATCGGATAACGACCGAGCTGGCTTTCTTCCACCGGGCGAGCCGCACGCTGCTGTTCACCGACCTGATCCAGCATTTCCCGCGCGGATGGTTCGCCGGATGGCGCGCCATCGTCGCCCGGCTCGACGGGATGACCGCGCCCGAACCCCGGGTCCCCCGCAAGTTCCGCTATGCCTTTTCCGACCGCCCCGCCGCCCGGGCCGCGATGCGCCGCGTCCTCGACTGGCCGGCGGAGAAGCTCGTGATCGCGCATGGGGCGCCTGCCGAGCAGGATGCCCGCGCGGTCGTCGCCCGCGCCTTTCGCTGGCTGGGGGTTTAGCCGGCACGCTTGCAATGTTGGAGAATGAAATGTTCTTGTTTTGTTCGAAAGGCAATTCGGGCCTGTCGACAAGCGAGGACGATAATCATGACAGTCAATGTGAAGGACGCCCCCTATTCCGCCACCGGCGACGGGGCGACCGACGACACCGCCGCGATCCAGGCAGCACTGAACGACCACTGCCGGATCTTCATTCCTGCCGGCGTCTACCGGATCGATCCGTCGGTCGGCCTGGTGCTGCGGACGGGCAGCCAGATCGTCGGCGAAGGGCGCGGCGCCACTATCCTGCACGCGTTGCACGGCGGCGGCTCCATCGCGCAACTCGCTGCCTATGGCGGCGGATCGATCCTCCGCCGCGCCTTCAGTCCGAACGCCACGAACGACTATGTCACCGACGTGGTGCTCCGCGACTTCGGCGTGGTCCTGACGCATCCAGCCGGCAGCATCACCACCACCGAAATCCAGATCGGCATCGATCTGCGCAACATCACCCGCTCGATCGTCGAGCGCGTGCATGTCGGCAATCTCGCGCCCGAAAACGGCATTTTGAGCAAACTCAAGACGCCCGACTACAAATATGACGTCCAGGGCTATGGCATCGTGATCGGCAACATCAGCAGCGGCGTCACGCTGCCCGGGCCGGACAAGCTGAAGCCCTATGCCGGCGGAGAAGTGAACACGATCCGCAACTGCGCGGTCTGGGGGGCGTACAAGCTGATCACCCAGGACGACGGCGATCTCTGCCCGCTCTCCGCGGCGCATGCGACCACGATCGATACTTGCGACCTTCAGGCCGGGCACCACATCCTTGTCCAGGAAAGCCCCTATGCCACAGGCAATGCATGGCGCGGCAACACCCTGCAGGCCGTGGTCAAGCAGACCGGCAACGCCAACCCCAGCTTCCTGCTCCGGGTCGAGGGGTATAACAATCACATGGCCGACGGCTATATCGAGGGTCAGGACCGGACGGGTGGCGTGCCCCAGCTCGACTATTTCCTCTATCTCGGCAACAGCTCGCAGAACAACCGGATCGCGCTTCCCTATTTCGCCTATTCGTCGCTCGCCGCACAAATGGTGGACAATGGGCGGAGGAACATCGTGACCGGATACGAAGCCGAGCCGCAGTTCACCGACCATGACAACGATCCAGCCACCCCGCCGGTGGAAACGTCCAAGGCTTCGTTCGGCCCGGCCTTCACGCTCTATGACGGGGCGCATGCCGAACCCTGGGTGAAGTTCCATTGGGACGGCACCCAAATGGTGATCGATGGCGGCCAGGGTGCCTCGGTGGTCCGCGTCGGCGTGGGCGACTATCTGGTCAACTGGGACAAGCCCTTCCGAAGCAACGACTATGCGCTGGCGGCGTCGCTCAACACCGACGCGTCCGGCCATCCGGGCTCGATCACGCTCGGCAGCCAGACCGCAGCGAATGCCCGCTTCTACACCTATATCGATGCCGGTGGTCCGCTGGCGCAGGCGGATCCGCAGTTCCTGTACGTATCGGCCAGGAATAGCTGATTCCGCTCCGCTCCTGCGCGTTCGCGCGCAGGAGCCTCAGCCCTCCACCCAATCCTTCGCCGCGATCCCCTGCGCATGGAGCAGCGCGGTCAGGTCGCCATGGTCGATCCGCACGCCCGCCGCCGCCGCGACGATCGGCTTGGCGTGATAGGCCACGCCCAGCCCGGCCTCGCGGATCATCGCCAGGTCGTTGGCGCCGTCGCCCACCGCCAGCGTTCCGTCCATCGCCAGCCCCAGCTCGCCCCGCACCGCGCGCAGCGTCTCCAGCTTGGTGTTGCTGTCGACGATCGGCCGCTCGACCGTCCCGTCCAGCGCGCCGTCCGCGATCACCAGCCGGTTCGCGATGACGCGGTGGAAGCCGATCTCCGCGCCCACCGGCTCGGCGAAGCGCGTGAACCCGCCCGATACCAGCACGCAGGTCGCGCCCCGCGCCCGCATCGTCCGCACCAGCGCCTTCGCGCCCGGCATCAGCTTCACCCGCTCGGCCAGGCACTGGTCGATGGCGCTTTCGGAAAGCCCCTTCAGCAGCGCCACTCGCGCGTCGAGCGCGGCGCCGAAATCCAGCTCGCCGCGCATCGCGCGCTCGGTCACTTCCGCGATCCGCGGCTTGATCCCGGCATAATCGGCAAGCTCGTCGATGCACTCCACGGTGATCATCGTCGAATCCATGTCGGCGACGAGCAGCTTCTTCTCCCGCCCCGCGGCCGGCTGCACCGCCACGTCGCAGGCCGGGAACGCGCCTTCCAGCGCGGCGCGCGCGGCATCGGGATGCAGGGCGAATTCGAGATCGGCCGCTCGCCCCGCGTCGATCCAGCACGACGCTCCCGGCGCACAGCCCGCCGCCGCCAGCCGGTCACCCGCCTCGGAAAGCTGCCCCGCGGTCAAACCCTCTGCTATAAGCGTCGCAATGAACATCGGATCCCCTGACCTGCCTTTGGTGGCGCTCATCGCAGGGCCGACCGCGAGCGGCAAGTCCGCGCTCGCCCTCGCGCTGGCCGAAAAGCATGGCGGCGTCGTGATCAACGCGGATTCGATGCAGGTCTATGCCGACCTCCGCGTGCTCACCGCCCGCCCGTCGGCCGAGGAGGAGAAGCGCGCCCCGCACCGCCTGTTCGGCCATGTCGACGGCGCCGAAGCCTATTCCGCCGCGCGCTGGGCGGCCGAGGCGCGCTGCGCCATCGCCGAGGCGCATGCGGCGGGCCGCCTGCCCATCCTGGTCGGCGGCACCGGCATGTATCTGCGCACCCTGGTCGAGGGCATCGCACCGGTGCCCGAGATCGATCCGGAAATCCGCGCCGCGGTGCGCGCCATGGCAGTCGCCGACGCGCATGCCGAGCTGTCCCGGCACGACCCCGAGACCGCCGCCCGGCTCAAGCCCGCCGACACCGCCCGCGTGTCCCGCGCGCTCGAAGTCGTCCGCTCCACCGGCAAGTCGCTCGGCACATGGCAGGCGGAGCGCCACGGCGGCATCGGCGGCGAGGTGCGCATCGCCGCGCTGATCCTGCTGCCCGACAAGACCTGGCTCGCCGACCGGATCGATCGCCGCTTCCGCCACATGGTCCAGGTGGCGCGGAAGGAGGTCGAGGCGCTGCTCGCCCGTACCGACATACCGGACGACGCCCCGGTGCTGCGCGCGATCGGGGTGCGGGAGATCGGCCTGGCGCTCTCGGGCGAGAGCAACATGGACGAGGCGCATTTCGCCGGCTCGCTCGCCACCCGCCAGTATGCCAAGCGCCAATATACCTGGTTCCGCCGCCAGCCTCCGCCCGAGTGGGAGCGCACGAACGAGACACAAACGAACAGACTCATTGAGCAATTCGAAACAAAATTACTATAATGCGGCTTGACGCGTAGTTTTCGTGCAGCTAGCAGCGCCCTTCGGCGGTGCGTTTTGCACTGCAACCAACGGAGGCCGATGTGACCGAGAAGAGTGGAGCAGACATCCTGATCGAGACGCTGTGCGATCTCGGTGTGGAAGTCGTGTTCGGCTATCCCGGCGGCGCGGTGCTCCCGATCTACGATGCCATCTTCAAGCAGGATCGCATCAAGCATATTCTCGTCCGCCACGAGCAGGCGGCGACGCACGCGGCCGAGGGCTATGCCCGGGCCACGGGCAAGCCGGGCGTCGTCCTCGTCACGTCGGGCCCGGGCGCGACCAACGCGGTCACCGGCATCACCGATGCGCTGATGGATTCGATCCCGATGGTCGTCATCACCGGCCAGGTCCCCACCGGCCTGATCGGCACCGATGCCTTCCAGGAGGCCGACACGGTCGGCATCACCCGCCACTGCTCGAAGCATAATTATCTGGTGAAGGACCCCGCGCGGCTGGAGCCGACGATCCGCGAGGCCTTCTACATCGCCACTTCGGGCCGGCCGGGCCCGGTGGTGATCGACATTCCCAAGGACGTCCAGGTCGCGACCGCGCGGCGCGGCGAGAACGCCCCGATCTCGCACAAGACCTATCGCCCCCAGGTCGAGCCCGATGCGGCGGCGATCGAGAAGGCGGTCGACATGCTGGCCGCGGCCGAGCGGCCGATCTTCTATACCGGCGGCGGAGTCATCAATTCCGGCCCCGAGGCCGCGCGCCTGCTGCGCCAACTCGCGGAGATCACCGGCGCGCCGGTCACCTCGACGCTGATGGGCCTCGGCGCCTTCCCCGCCTCGGACGAAAAATGGCTGGGCATGCTGGGGATGCACGGCACCTACGAAGCCAATATGGCGATGAACAAGGCCGATCTGATCATCGCGCTGGGTGCCCGTTTCGACGATCGCGTCACCGGCCGCCTGGATGCCTTTTCGCCGAACAGCGCGAAGATCCATGTCGATATCGACCGGTCGAGCATCAACAAGAACGTCCGGGTCGACCTGCCCATCGTGGCGGACGTCGGCCGGGCGCTCCAGGCGATGATCGACGCGTATCAGCTTCGCAAGCATCCCCGTCCGGACCTGACCGAATGGTGGAACCGCATCCAGGGCTGGCGCCAGACCCGTTGCCTGGATTTCCAGGAAGCCGATCCCCAGGTCATCATGCCCCAGCGCGCCATCAAGGCGCTGTGGGAAGCGACCCGGGACAAGGCGCCGATCATCACCACCGAAGTCGGCCAGCACCAGATGTGGGCCGCCCAGCATTTCGACTTCGAGGATCCCAACAAATGGCTGACCTCGGGCGGCCTGGGGACGATGGGCTATGGCCTGCCGGCCGCGATCGGCGCCCAGCTGGGCAATCCGGACGCGCTGGTGATCGACATCGCCGGCGAAGCCTCGATCCAGATGAACATCCAGGAGCTGGCGACGGCGACCCAATATCGCCTGCCGGTCAAGATCTTCATCCTGAACAACGAATATATGGGCATGGTCCGCCAGTGGCAGCAGCTGACCTATCAGTCGCGCTATTCGGAGAGCTATAGCGACGCGCTGCCCGATTTCGTGAAGCTTGCCGAAGCCTATGGCTGGAAGGGCATCCGCATCGAGACGCGCGACCAGCTCGACACCGGCATCGCCGAGATGCTCGCGCATGACGGGCCGGTGCTGGTGGACTGCATGGTGGCCAAGCTCGCCAACTGTTTCCCGATGATCCCGTCGGGCGCCGCCCATACCGAAATGCTGCTCCAATCGGCCGAAGTCTCGGGCGAGATGGACGACGAAGCCAAGGCGCTGGTCTGATCCCATGCATATCAAGGAAGAAGCAGCCGAGCGGCACACGCTCGCCGTCATCGTCGACAACGAGCCGGGCATCCTCGCCCGGATCGCCGGCCTGTTCACGGCGCGGGGCTACAACATCTCCTCGCTTACCGTGTCGGAGATCAGCGACGACGACCTGATCAGCCGCATCACCATCGTCACCGAGGCGTCGGCCCCGGTGATGGAGCAGATCATCGCCCAGCTCGAACGGCTGGTGCCGGTGCACAAGGTGACCGACCTCACTGCCTTCGGCCCGCATGTCGAGCGCGAGCTGGCGCTGGTGAAGGTGGCGGGCACCGGCGAGCACCGGATCGAGGCGCTGCGCCTGGCCGAAGTCTATCGCGCCCGGGTGGTCGACGCGACGACCGCGAGCTTCGTCTTCGAAGTCACCGGCGGATCGGAGAAGCTGGACAAGTTCGTCGAGCTGATGCGCGACCTCGGCCTGGTCGAGGTGGCGCGCACCGGGATCGTCGCGATCGCGAGAGGGGCCGAGGCGGCATGATCACGAGAGGTCTGGTAGCGATCGGCCTGTTGGCCGTGAGCAACGGCGTGAACGCGCAGACAGCCCCGCCGGCCGGAACGCCCGGCTTTGAGGACATGCTCGCGGGGCAATCGGTCCTCAAGATGAATGGCGCCTGCAACCGCTTGACGACCCCGGAGGGCGATCGGACGCCCGAATGCGATAAGCAACTGATCAACATCGCGTTCGCAAGTGGCAATTCCACCTTCCTCGCGACCATGGAAGGCAAGGGCAGCATATCGTTTCGCGGCAGGGACAGCGCCGCCAGGGGCGATGTCGCCACCATAGCGCTCAGGTCCGTCATTCTGACCGGGACCGATCTTTCTTCCCCGCCCGTCGAAATCAAGGCGAAGGGCCAATGCACCTATACCAACCCCCACAAGGGGCCGATCCAGGTTGAATGCTCGGCCAATACCGCCAAGGGCAAATACGAGCTTTCGTACGTGTCCGACGGCGTCTGGCCGCCGAAATAAACCGACCAACACCGGCTAAAGCAAAAAAGGGCTATATCAATGCGTGTCTATTACGATCGCGATGCCGATCTGAACCTGATCTCGGGCAAGAAGATCGCCATCCTCGGCTATGGCTCGCAGGGCCATGCCCATGCGCAGAACCTGCGCGACAGCGGCGTGAAGGAAGTCGCCATCGCGCTGCGCCCCGGCTCGGCCTCGGCCGCGAAGGCGGAGGGCGCGGGCTTCAAGGTGCTGCCGAACAAGGAAGCCGCCGCCTGGGCCGATATCCTGATGATCCTCGCTCCCGACGAGCACCAGGCCGCGATCTGGGAGAACGACATCAAGGGTAATCTGCGCCCCGGTGCCGCCCTCGCCTTCGCCCATGGCCTCAACATCCATTTCGGCCTGATCGAGGCCCCGGCGGATATCGACGTGATCATGATCGCGCCCAAGGGCCCGGGCCACACCGTGCGCAGCGAATATGTCCGCGGCGGCGGCGTCCCCTGCCTGATCGCCATCCACCAGGATGCCAGCGGCAACGCGCATGACCTCGCGCTTGCCTATGCCTCCGGCGTGGGCGGCGGCCGTTCGGGCATCATCGAGACCAATTTCCGCGAGGAATGCGAGACCGACCTGTTCGGCGAGCAGGCCGTGCTCTGCGGCGGCGCCACCGCGCTGGTCCAGGCCGGGTTCGAAACGCTGGTCGAGGCCGGCTATGCGCCGGAAATGGCCTATTTCGAATGCCTCCACGAGCTCAAGCTGATCGTCGACCTGATGTATGAGGGCGGCATCGCCAACATGCGCTACTCGATCTCGAACACCGCCGAGTATGGCGACATCAAGACTGGCCCGCGCATCATCACCGAAGAGACCAAGAAGGAAATGAAGCGCGTGCTGGCCGACATCCAGTCGGGCCGCTTCGTCAAGGACTTCGTGCTCGACAACCGCGCCGGCCAGCCCGAGCTGAAGGCCAGCCGCATCGCCGCCAAGCGCCACCCGATCGAGCAGGTCGGCAGCGAACTGCGCGCGATGATGCCGTGGATCGGCGCCAACAAGCTGGTAGACAAGGAAAAGAATTAAGGAGAGGGCGTGCGGCGCCGGGCTTTGACAGAGGCCCGGCGCCAGCCGCTGCGACAGCCACCGGACATTGCCCGCGGGATCGCCCGGGCCGCCAAGCGCCCATCCGGGCCCCATGCGCCCGGTCGGCCAACAGGCGGGGAAACGCCTGACAAAGCCCGGCGGAGGCGTGTCGTTCCTTCCCGCCGGACGGTTCCCGCGGCGCGATATCGGACTATAAGCATCGCAACCGCAGCGAGGAACGGGGGCTGACTTGAACGAGACCGACGAAGGCCGGGGCGGCGTCAATCGCGTGGAAGCCTTTTCCGACGGCGTGATCGCGATCATCATCACGATCATGGTGCTCGAGATGAAGGCGCCCGAGGAACCGGGGCTGGCGCATCTCTGGGCGCTATGGCCGGTCTTCACCGCCTATGTGCTCAGCTATGCCTATGTCGCGATCTACTGGGTGAACCACCACCGCATGTTCGCCCATGCCACGCGGATCACCAACGACCTGCTCTGGGCCAATATCGCCCTGCTCTTCACGCTGTCGCTGGTGCCCTTCGCCACCGCCTATCTGGGCGAGCAGCATTTTACGCATGACGCGGCGCTGGTCTATATGTGCGTGATGATGCTGCCGAGCTTCGCCTATGTGTGGCTCCAGGCGGTGATCCGGCGCACCGGCCGGCAGGACGCGGCGGCGCAGGCCTATCACCACCGCACCCTGCGCAAGGGCGCGGTGGCCTCCGCCATCTATGCGAGCGGCATCGCCCTCACCTTCGTCTCGCCCTGGGCGGGGCTGGCCTGCGCGGCGCTGGTGGCGGTGCTGTGGTTCCTGCCCAAGAGCCCGATCGACGCGCTGTTCGGAGAGTAAGGCGGAGCTACTTCTTTCCCCGGCGAAGGCCGGGGCCCAGGCTTGAATTCTAGGGCGTGGCGATCCGATCGTAGAGATCGTCCCAATCTGGATTCATCGTTTCGATCTCGCGCAGCTTCCAGAGGCGTTTCCACTCTTTCATCTGTTTCTCGCGATGTCGTGCCGCTTCGAGGCTCTCGAAGGCCTGATACCAGACGAGCAGCTTGCACCCATATTTCTTGGTGAAGCCCTCGACCACTCCGTTCCGATGCTCCCAGGCTCGCTTCGCGAGGTCGCTGGTCGCGCCGATATACAGCGTGCCGTTTCGCCCGCTGGCCATGATGTAGGCATAACCCCGTAGCTCCACGCTCAGACTCCAAGTCTGGGCCCCGGCCTTCGCCGGGGAAAGATAAAGTCCGCCCTCCCCCAACGAAAAGGGCGCCCCGGTCTCCCGGAGCGCCCCATCCCTGGCCGATGGCCCGATTTAGAAGCCGAACCGCAGCCGCGCGCCATAGAAGCGCGGATAGCCCGGATAGCCGTTATAGTTGCCGGTCTGCTCCGGCACCGCGAAGCCCGAGATGAAGTAGAAGGTGTTGGTGAGGTTCTCGACGAACACCTCGCCACGGATCTTCCCGTCGTTCGACTGCAGGCCGATCGAGCCGTTGATCAGCCCATAGCCCTCGTTGCGGATCGCCGTGTGGCCGGTCACCGGATCGGGGTTGCTCGAAGGGATGTCGACTTCGCTGTTGTAGCGGGCATCCATGTGGATCAGGCCCTTCAGGCCGCTGGTGATCTGCGGCTCCCAGGTCACCGAGCCGGTCACCGTGTGCCGCGGCTGGTTCTGGAACTGGCGGCCCTCCTGCCCCTGCAGCGGCGTGCCGGTGAAGTTGTTCGACTTGGAATATTGGGCGTCGATATAGCTGTAGCCCAGCTGGAAGGTCAGGTTCTTGGACGGCCGGATCGACGATTCGATCTCGACGCCCTTCGAAACGCTCTTGGGAACGTTCTGGACGACGAAGTTATTGCCCGAGAACACCAGCGACTGCAGGTTGTAGAAGTTCATGTAGAAGGCGGCGATGTTCAGCGAGAAGGCACGGTTCGGGCTGAACTTGGTGCCGATCTCGAACGCGTCGTTGGTCTCCGCCCCGAAGCGCAGGTCGCGGCCCTGCGGGCCGTTGCCGCCGAGCAGCACCGAGTCGAAGGTCGCCTGGTCGAGATTATAGCCGCCCGACTTGTAGCCGTGATCATAGCTTCCGTAGATCAGCAGCCGGTTCGAGAGCTTGTAGGCCAGCTTCACGGTGCCGGTGATCTTGTCGTCGGTGAAGCTGTCGGTGTAGTTGCCGTTGAACTCGGTGTTGATCGCCGGGTTGCAGCTCAGCAGATACAGGTTGTTGAAGATACCGAGCTGCTTGAGCAGGTTGGCATAGGCGGTGGCCGCCGGATTGCCCGCGCGCACCTGGTTGAAGAAGGTGCAGCTGCCGGTGTTGTTGTTGATCGAGGCGTTCATCGCCTTGCGCTCATGGTTCCAGCGCGCGCCAAGGGTCAGCGAGACCTTGTCGGTGATGTTGACGATATTGTGGGTGAACAGCGCGAAGGCATCGGTCTTCACGCCGAACTGGTCGTTGTTGTTGCCCTGCCCGGCAACGGCGCCCGGCAGCGGCGAGGCGGCCAGCGCGGCGAGGCCGGGGATCGGCGTCGAGGGGAAGCCCGGGATCACGCAGAGGCTGCCCGGCGCCGTGCCCGCCTGGGCGCGGAAGCAGCCGACCAGCGGCGCGAGCGTGGCGCCATAAACGGCCTGGAGCGCCGCCAGCGAGTTCGGCACCGCCGGGTTGAGGAACACCGCGCCCGGCGTCGGCACCGTCGGGCCGAGCGAACCGTAGAACTGCACCTTGCCGCCGAAGGACGGGCCGGCGAGCGCATTGAACACCGAATCGACGTACAGATTGGCGTCGTTGCCCACCCGCACCGTGTCGGTCAGGTCGTTCTGCTCATGCAGGTAGAAGCCGCCGACGAGCCAGTCGAGCACCCCGCCAAAGGCCGAGCCCTGGAGGCGGACTTCCTGGGTGAAGTCCTTCAGGCGGGTCTTGTAGCCGTCGCGATAGGCGCGATCGATGCCCGAGAAATCAATGTCCTGGCTGCGGAGCGCGCGCCAGTCGCGATAGGCGGTGATCGACGTCAGCTTGACGTCGCCCAGGTCCCAGTTGAGCTCGCCCGAAAGGCCCCAGTCCTTCACCTTCTCGCCATAGTTGCGATTGGGCGACGCGGCCTGGATGCGATCGCTGGGCTGGCCGGTGTAGATGCCGACCCGGCCCTGCGACGCGGCGATGCCGTTGATCACCTGGGCAAGGCCGCCGCGCACCACCGAGACGGTGGCGCAGCAGACTTCGTTGGTCTCGTAATAATCGCCGATCAGGCGGAAGGTCACGTCGCCCTTGTCGAGCAGCGCCTGGCCGCGCAGCGCCCAGCGATCGATGTCGTTGAAGCGGCGGTCGCTATTGGCGTCCTTGATATAGCCGTCACGCTTCCGGTAGGTGCCGTCGAGGCGCAGGGCGAGGCCTTCGCTCACCGGGCCGGTGATCGCGCCCTTGACGCCATAGGCGTTGTAGTTGCCGTAGGTGCCCTCGATATAGCCATGCGTCTCGAACTGCGGCATCGCGGTGTAGATGCTCAGCGCGCCGGCCGAGGTGTTGCGGCCGAACAGCGTGCCCTGCGGGCCGCGCAGCACTTCGACGCGCTCCAGCTCGGGCAGTTCGGAGATGGCGACGCCGGCACGGGCGCGGAACACGCCGTCGATGAACACGCCGACCGCCGGCTCGAAGCCCGGATTGTCGCCGCCCGTGGTGATGCCGCGCAGATAGATGGTGGTGCCCGTGGCCGAGGACTGGCCGGTCGAGCTCTGGATCGAGGGCGCGAGCTGCTCGAGATCGCGAATATTGTCCACGCCCGCATTCTGCAGCTCGGCGGCGCCGATGGCGGTGATCGCGATCGGCACGTCCTGCACGGTCTCGTTACGGCGGGTCGCCGTGACGACGATCTCGTTGGCCGAGGTATATTCCTGGCTGTCGTCCGCAGCGGCCGGCGTCGCGGTCTGCTGCTGGGCAAAGGCGGGCGTCGCGAGGAACAGCGTGAGCGCAGTCGCCGCGAGCAGGTCGATCTTCTTCATCGGGTGCATCCCCCTCCTTGGGCGCCGGCCGGCTGCTACCGGTCACGGCGTTGCTTTTATCGCCAGCGAAACTAACGCTGCATTTTTCAGCCCGTCAACGGGGATAAGGGCCGGAACTCCGCAGTTTCCCGCCGTTTTTCTCGATGAGATACAGTTGAGCCACACCCGGTTTCTGCAAGAACCGCAGATGCCGTAGCGTAAAGCCCGGAAGTCGCGAGGAAGAGAAGAAAATGGTGCATGATCATGAGGGACCCGAGGATGGCGACATCGTTGCGCCGTCGGCCAAAATTCCGGTCCCCGCCGAAGTCTCGGACGCGATCCGCACGCTGATCCGCTGGGCCGGCGACGATCCCGGGCGCGAAGGACTGCTCGACACCCCGCAGCGCGTCGCCCGCGCGTGGAAGGAATATTGCCAGGGCTATGACGAGGACCCCGCGCATCACCTGAACCGCGTGTTCGAGGAAGTGGGCGGCTATGACGACATCGTGCTGCTGAACGGCATCCCGTTCCAGTCGCACTGCGAGCATCACATGGCGCCGATCACCGGCAAGGCCTCGATCGCCTATCTGCCCAAGGACCGCGTGGTCGGCATCTCGAAGCTCGCCCGGGTGCTGCACGGCTTCGCCAGCCGGCTCCAGGTGCAGGAACGGCTCACCGCGCAGGTGGCGGACTGCATCTGGGAAAGACTGCGCCCGCAGGGCGTGGCGGTGGTGATCGAGGCAACGCATGGCTGCATGACCGCGCGCGGCGTGCGCACGCCCGGCGTCGGCATGGTCACCAGCCGGATGATGGGCGTGTTCCGCGACGACGAGCGCAGCCGCCAGGAAGTGCTCAAGCTGATGGGCTATTGATGCGGGTTCTCGTCACCGGCGGCGCGCGGCGGATCGGGGCGGCAATCGCCCGCCGGCTGGCGCTGCGCGGCCATGCCGTGGCGATCCACCATCACCATGCCCCCGACGAGGCCGAGGCGCTGCGCGCGCAGATCGAGGCCGAGGGCGGCACCGCCTGCGTGGTGAGCGGCGAGCTGACCGAGGCGGAGACCGCCCCGGCGCTGATCGCGGCGGCCCGGCAGGGCCTGGGCGGCGCGGTGGAGGGGCTGGTCAACAACGCCTCCCAATTCGCCTGGGACGCCCTGCCCCTCACCGATTTCGCGCTGCTCGACCGGCACATGCGCGTCAATTGCGGCGCCCCGGTCGCGCTCGCTTCGGCGCTGGCGGCGCAGGACGATCTCGATCAGGGCGCAGTGGTCAACCTGCTCGACCAGAAGCTGGCCAATCTCAATCCGGACTTCCTCACCTACACGCTCAGCAAGGCCGCGCTCGCCGCCGCCACCGAGCTGCTCGCCCGCGGGCTGGCCCCGCGCATCCGGGTGAACGCGGTCTCGCCGGGCCTCACCCTGCCCAGCCTGGACCAGACGGCCGAGGAGTTCGCGGAGCATGCCCGCCAGAACCTGCTCCAGCGCCCCGTCGCGCTCGCCGACATCGCGGCTGCCGTCGAGCATCTGCTCACCGCCCGGAGCATCACCGGCCAGAACATCTTCGTCGATTGCGGCCAGCGCTTCCTCCAGCGCGACGGCGACGTGATGTTCGAGGGGCGGGAGCGTCCGCATGGCTGAATACACCATCCTGCTCGACGGGCTCGAGGTGGCGATGGGCCTGGGCATCCATCCCGAAGAGCGCGCCGCGCCCCAGCGGGTGACGCTGCACGTCGCGATGACCTGCCGCTATCCCGCGCTCCCGGAAGACCGGATCGAAGCGGTGGTCGATTACGACTTCCTGCGAACCGGCATCCACAAGCTCGCGGAATCGCGCCATTTCGAGCTGCAGGAGACATTCTGCGAGCAAGTCGCGGCGCTGGCATTGGCGGACGCGCGCGTGGTTCGCGTCACCGTCCGCTCGATGAAGCTCGACATCTATCCCGATGCGCGCATCGGCTGCGAGCTGACCCGGGAGCGCAATCCGGGCTAGGGTGAGAACCCAGGCAAGCATTTGATTTTCTGCCGTCATCCCCGCGCAGGCGGGGATCCAGGATAGCATGGGATGATCGAAGCAATCACGCGGGGCTTGCCGGAAACGGCAAAGTGAGCGTCGCGCGCCTTGCCCCTGGCCCTGGATCCCCGCCTGCGCGGGGAGGACGGGAGGGAATGGCCGGGATCACCGACGAGGGAATGGCCGGGATGACCTGCGCGGAAATATGAGTCCCCAGCGCAGGCCAGCCGCCCGTGCCTACACCCGGTTGGCTGCGCTGAGGACCGCGCGCACCGAAGCCGTCGCGATGTCCGCATCGATGCCCACGCCGAACACGGTCCGCCCATCGGCGGCACGGCATTCGACATAGGCGGCCGCCTGTGCATCGGCGCCGTGCCCGATCGCATGCTCGCTATAATCGACCACGTCGAGCGCCGGCCCGGTCGTGCCCGCCAGCGCATCGATCACGCCCGAGATCAGGCCGTTGCCGCGACCGGAGATCGACCGCGTCTCGCCGTCCACCGCGATGCGGCCGACGAACACGCGCTGCCCCGCGGCGCCCGTCTCCTCATAGTCGACCAGCGCGAACCGGTCCTTCTCGCCCGGCAGATAGGCCTGCTCGAAACGGCCCCAGATATCCGCGGCATTGAGCTCGCGGCTGGTCTCGTCGGCCAGCGCCTGGACGTGGCGCGAGAAGTCCGCCTGCATGCGCTTGGGCAGCTTCAGCCCCTTGTCCTGCTCCAGCACCCAGGCGACGCCGCCCTTGCCGGACTGCGAGTTCACCCGGATCACCGCCTCATAGTCACGGCCCAGATCCTTGGGATCGATCGGCAGATAGGGCACGTCCCAGAATTCGTCGTTGCGCGCTTCCTGCGCCGCGAAGCCCTTCTTGATCGCGTCCTGGTGGCTGCCCGAAAAGGCCGTGAACACCAGGTCGCCGGCATAGGGGTGGCGCGGGTGGACGGGGATCTGGTTGCAATATTCGACCGTCTGGATCACCTCGTCGATGTTCGAGAAATCCAGTCCCGGATCAACGCCTTGCGTGTACATGTTGAGCGCCAGCGTCACCAGATCGACATTGCCGGTGCGCTCGCCATTGCCGAACAGGCAGCCCTCGACCCGGTCCGCGCCCGCCAGCAGGCCCAGTTCCGACGCGGCGACGCCGGTGCCGCGGTCGTTGTGCGTGTGCAGGCTGATGACCACGGTCTCGCGGCTGCGGATGTTGCGGCAGAACCACTCGATCTGGTCGGCATAGATATTGGGCGTCGCCGCCTCGACCGTTGCCGGCAGGTTGAGGATCAGCGGCTTGTCGGTGGTCGGCCGCAATATGTCCATCACCGCCTCGCAGACCTCGACCGAGAAATCGAGCTCGGCGGTGGAGAAGGTCTCGGGGCTGTATTCGAAATGCCAGTCGGTGTCGGGCTGCTTGGCGGCTTCGTCGCGCAGCACCTTGGCGCCGGCGATGGCGATCGCCTTGATCTCCTCGCGGCTCATGCCGAACACGATACGCCGCCATGCCGGCGAGACGGCGTTGTAGAGGTGGACGATCGCCTTCCTGGCGCCCTTGAGCGACTGGAAGCTGGTCTCGATCAGGTCCTGGCGCGACTGGGTGAGCACCTGGACGATCACGTCGTCGGGGATCCTGTCCTGCTGGACCAGGCCCGAGATGAAGTCGAACTCGGTGGCGCCGGCGCTGGGGAAGCCGACTTCGATCTCCTTCACGCCCACCTTGCAGAGCAGCTCGAAGAAGCGAGTCTTCTTCTCGGCGTCCATCGGGTCGATCAGCGCCTGGTTGCCGTCGCGCATGTCGGTCGACAGCCAGCGGGGCGCCTTGGTGATGGTGCGGCTCGGCCATTGGCGGCCGGGCAGGTTTACCTGGGGGAACGGACGGTATTTGATACTCGGATCGCGCAGCATGACAGCTCTCTCTCGGCTGGAGACTTGGGTTCAGACCTTTGAAATGCCCTTAGGGGCGTGCGCGTGCGCGTCCGGCCCCTAAGGGCGGATAAGTCGCAGTCCGAGAAGCGCGCGAGCCGTCATGATGGGCTCCCCTTAGACAAGCCCGCGCGGCCTTGTCCACCTCACATTGTGTTTGTGGCGGCCGTAGTATCGCTATTCGCCGCTTCGTCCGCGGTGGCAGCGGCGGCGTTGGCGGCAGCGGCCGGGGCGGCTTCCTCCGCCGGCGTCTCGCTCGCCCTTGGGCTCGGCGTGGCGACGATCTCGGCCATGGGCGGCGGGTCGGAATAGTTGGTGCCGGTGGTTCCACCGCCGCCGCAGCCCGCCAGAATCAGCAACCCGCCGAGCACCAGACCGCGCATCCCGCTCTCCCCTTTCGCCGTGAAATTGCACGATAGCACGGCATTTTCCCCACTCCTACCGGCCGTTTAACCCCAGTTATCCCCGAAATATCGCTCTCCGGGCCCGTCTCGGCGCATCTGCTCTCTAGACAGACGCGTTTTGGCACGATCAAAGGGTTGCAGGTGAGGACGAATGCTCTCACCGCGGTACATCGTAGGCACGAAAAGCGGCGGAAGGGTTCGCACACGCCGCTGGCGCCCACGAAGGCATAGCCCGTCCAGGGCAGGAACAGGAGAAGACTTTATGGCCGAGACCAAAGCACGCGGCGGTATCGCCAAGCCGGTGACCCCTTCGCCCGAGCTGGCCAAGATCACGGGCTCCGCGGACCTTCCGCGCAGCGAAGTCGTCAGCAAGCTGTGGGACTATATCAAGAAGAACAACCTGCAGAACCCGGCGAACAAGCGCGAGATCATCGCCGATGACACGCTGCGTCCGATCTTCGGCACCGACAAGGTGACGATGTTCGAGATGAACAAGCACATCGCGAAGCACGTCAAGTAAGCCGGCCGGGGCCATGAGGCCCTGCCGCTGAACATGCGAAGGGCGGGTTCCCTGGGGGAGCCCGCCCTTTTGCTTCAGGAGATACCAATGGCCGAACGTTTCGAACGCCACCGCCAGCCCTGGCGCCCCGACGAGGTCCAGAAGCTCCACACGCTGGCGAAGAAGGGCATGGCGCTGAAGGCCATCGCCAAGGCGCTCACCCGCAGCGAGGAATCGGTGAAGGAGCGGGCCAAGCTCGACGGGCTCAGCATCGCCAAGCTGCACTAGCTTGCGGCGCACGGCCGCTTGCCGCGGGCCGAACAGCTGCTAGGGGGCCCCGCGATGTACGATGCGATCATCCTGGGAGCCGGCGCCGCGGGGCTCATGTGTGCGCTCACCGCCGGCCAGCGAGGCCGGCGCGTGCTCCTCGTCGACCATGCCGACGCGCCCGGCAAGAAGATCCTGATCTCCGGCGGCGGCCGCTGCAACTTCACCAACATCGGCACCACGCCCGATCGCTATCTCTCGCAGAACCCGCATTTCATGAAGTCCGCGCTCGGCCGCTACACCGCGCAGGACTTTCTCGACCTGGTCGAGCGCCACCGCATCGCCTGGCACGAGAAGACGCTGGGCCAGCTCTTCTGCGACGGCTCGGCGCGCCAGATCGTCGACATGCTGCTCGACGAATGCGCGCGCGGCCAGGTGGAGATCTGGTTGGGCGACGCGCCGCGAGTCGAGCATGCCGATGCCCGCTGGCAAATCGCTTGCGGGAAACGCGTCGCCACCGCGCCCGCGCTGGTGCTCGCCACCGGAGGGCCGTCGATCCCCAAGCTGGGGGCGACCGGCTTCGCCTATGACTTCGCCCGCCGCTTCGGCCTCAAGGTCGTCGAGCCCCGCCCCGCCCTCGTCCCGCTCACGCTGAGCGGCGAGGAAGCGCTGTTCCGCGAGCTTTCGGGCGTCTCGACCGAAGTCACCGCCAGCGCCGGCAAGGCACGTTTCCGCGAGGCCGCGCTGTTCACCCATCGCGGCCTGTCCGGGCCCGCTATCCTCCAGGTCTCGAGCTATTGGCGCCACGGCGAGAGCATCGGCATCGACTTCCTGCCCGATGCCGAACCCGGCTGGCTGCTCGCCGCCAAGCGCGCGCGTCCCCGGGTGATGCTGCGCAAGCTGCTCGGCGAGGCGCTGCCCGCCCGCCTGGCCGATGCGCTGGCGGAGAAGCTCGCCTTGCCCGCCGAGCTCGCCAACACGCCCGATCGCAAGCTCGAGGATGCCGCCCGCCGCCTCGCCGACTGGCGCTTCGCTCCCAGCGGCACCGAAGGCTTTGCGAAGGCCGAAGTCACGCTGGGCGGGATCAGCACCGCCGAACTCAGCTCGCAGACGATGGCAGCGCGCAAGCTGCCCGGCCTCTACGCGATCGGCGAGGCGGTGGACGTCACCGGCTGGCTCGGCGGCTATAATTTCCAATGGGCCTGGGCGAGCGGCCGTGCCGCGGGGCTCGCGCTTTAGGGTCCCAGCGCCGGCATAAACGCCATCCCAGCCGCCATGCGGGCATGATTCCTCCCCATGGCCCGCCCGGAACGCATGATCCCATCGGATATGTCGGAAATGCTACGGCGTTTCCCAAATCGAATTTCACAGATAAAATAATGTTTCCACCATGTGTCTCCTACAAAGGGCTTGTCCGGTCGCGCTTCCCGTGGGGCCGGGCCAGCAACTGGCTTTCCGGGCTGTATCTTCCGGAGGCCGCCCAGGAGGATTCACGATGCACTGGTTCCAGGCCATCGCGCCTATCCGTCTCAAGCTCTACATCGCCTTCGGCTCGCTGATCGGCGTCATGGCGCTGGTCGCGCTCGTCGCCTTCGTAGCGCCTCTCCTGGTGGCGGCGCCGATCGTCGCGCTGCTGATCGGCGGCGCCGCGATCCAATGCGTGCGCTATCGCGCTGCGATCGCCGATCCCTATGTCACCACCGTGGTCCGCATGGAGGCGCTCGCCGCCGGCGACCTCGCCAGCCCGATCCAGTTCGGCGACTATCGGGACTGTGTCGGCCGCATGACCAAGGCGATGGAAATCTTCCGCGACAATGCGGCCGAGCAGGCCCGCCAGGCGGAGGAACAGTCGGTCGCCGTCGCGCATCTCGGTGCAAGCCTTGCGCGCCTCACTCATGGCGACCTCACTGCCGAGATCGGCCAAGGCTTCCCCACGGGCTATGGCGAGATCAAGACCAACTTCAACGCCGCGCTCGCCGCGTTGCGCGGGCTGATCGGCGCGGTCACGGAGAGCGCCGCGACCATCCAGGCCGGCTCGGGCGAGATCGCCCAGGCCGCGGAGGACCTCGCCCGCCGGACCGAGGCCAATGCCGCCAGCCTGGAGGAGACTTCGGCCGCAGTCACCCAGATGGACCTGCGCCTCAAGGCCACCGCCGAGGCCGCCGGCCGTACCGTCACGCGCGCCGACGACGCCATCGCCACCGTTGCCGGCGGCCGCGGGATCGCCGACGAGGCGGTGCAGGCGATGACTCGGGTCAGCGAGTCCGCCAAGGGTATCGACGGCGTGATCGAGGGGCTGGACAAGATCGCGTTCCAGACGCGCGTCCTCGCCATGAACGCGGCGGTGGAGGCGGGGCGGGCCGGCGAGGCGGGGCGCGGCTTCGCGGTCGTCGCCGACCTGGTCTCCGCCCTGGCGATGCGGGCCGAGGAAGAGGCCGGCCGCGCCCGCGACCAGCTGACCGCCACCCAGGCCGACATCGGCACCGCCGTCGGGATGGTCCGCAAGGTCGACGGCGCGCTCGCCGACATCTCGAGCGACGTCGGCGAGGTCCATGCGCTGCTCGGCCAGATGGCGGGCGACAATCAGGCCCAGGCGGCGGCCATCACCCAGATCAGCACCGCGATCGGCGACATGGATCGGGGCACCCAACAGAATGCCGCGATGGTCGAGGAAACTTCCGCCGCCGCGCGCAAGCTCACCGGCGAAGTCGCCGCGCTCGGCGAGCAGGCGGCGAAGTTCGACGTCGGCGCGCCAACGCGCCCCGGCCTGCCCGCGCGTCCCCGGACGCAGCAGAAGCCGCGCACCGGCGGCGCGCCGGCCAGGCCGGCGCCGGCAGCGCCCGCCAACGACTGGGCAAGCTTCTGATCCGGCCGCGAGGGCGCCCGCACCCGGCGCCCTCGCCGCTGCCGCCCATCATCGGCCGCAAGGGCTATTCCGCCGCCAGCCGCGCCGCGCGCCGCTGCGCGATCCGGGGCATGTTCGCCTCGATCCAGTCGGCCAGGCCGCGCACCCGCGCCGCCGCCTCGCGCCCCATCGGCGTCAGGCTATACTCGACGTGCGGCGGCACCACCGGATAGGCGACGCGATCGACCAGCCCGTCGCCCTCCAGCCATTGCAGCGTCTGCGCCAGCATCCGCTCGCTCACGCCGCCCACCTTGCGGCGAAGCTCGCTGAAGCGATGCGTGCCGCCTTCCAGCGCGATCAGGATCAGCACGCCCCATTGGCTGGTGACGTGCCGCAGCACCTCGCGAGAGGGGCAATCGGGCGACATCAGGTCACCGCGCCGCACGCGGGCCGAAAAGGGCTCGACAGGTTTTTCCATGCTTACATTTATGTACGTACTTACGATTAGTAAGCAACCCCCATATCTGGATGCCCGTCCCCAAGGAAGGAACGGATCCATGACCATCGCCATCACCGGAGCCACCGGCCAGCTCGGCCGCCTCGTCGTCGGGAAGCTCAAGGAGAAGCTGCCCGCCCGCGAGATCGTCGCGCTCGCCCGCACCCCGGAAAAGGCCGCCGATCTCGGCATCGCGGCGCGCGCCTTCGACTATGATCGCCCGGATGCCCTTGCCCCCGCGCTTGCCGGCATCGACACGCTGCTGCTCATCTCGTCCAGCGAAGTGGGCAAGCGCGGGCCGCAGCATGCCGCGATCGTCGCGGCCGCCCGGGAAGCCGGCGTCGGCCGCATCGTCTATACCAGCCTGTTGCGTGCCGACACGACGCCGCTGAGCCTGGGCATCGAGCATGCCGAGACCGAGCGGACGATCGCCGCCTCCGGCATTCCGCACATCTTCCTGCGCAACGGCTGGTATCTCGAAAACTATGCCGCATCGGTGCAGGGCGCGCTGGCGCATGGCGCGCTGATCGGCGCCGCCGGGGAAGGCCGCATCGCCGCCGCGAGCCGCGCGGACTATGCCGATGCCGCGGTCGCCGTGCTGCTCGGCACCGGCCATGACGGCAAGACCTATGAACTGGCCGGCGACACCGCCTTCACGCTTGCCGGGCTTGCCGCCGAAGTCTCGCGCCAGGCCGGCCGCGACATTCCCTATCGCAACCTGCCCCAGGCCGATTATGCCACGGCGCTCGTCGGCGCGGGCGTCCCCGCTCCCTTCGCCGATCTGCTCGCCGCCTGGGACATCGACATTGCGAGCGGCGCGCTGTTCGACGACGGCCACCAGCTCTCGCGGCTGATCGGCCGGCCCACCACCGGCCTGGCGGACGGCGTTCGGGCATTGATCGGCTGACCGCCCTTCCCGGCCGTATCGACATTCGGAGCAAGGGCGCCGCAAAGGCGCCATATGGTCCGTCGCCCCGGCAAGCGGCCGGGGCGACGGATATCCGAAATATGCGGCACGGAATGCCCTCGGCACCTATCCCCTTGAGGCAGGGAATGCCCCATAGCCGTCATCCCCGCCTCCCTCCGTCGTCATCCCCGCGCAGGCGGGGATCCAGGGTAGCCCGGGACGATCGAAGCAATCGCGCGAACGCTTTCCGGAGAGGGCAGGGGCTGCTGCGCCTGCCCCGCTTTTGGCCCTGGATCCCCGCCTGCGCGGGGATGACGGAGGGGTACTTGTCCCGGCGGGGCAAATGCCAATGCCCGCCCGCCCCTCCGGGAAGGGAGAGCCCGCAAGGACTGGCAATGTAGGAAATCTTCCGGTCTACCCTCGAAGATGCGGCACCAACCCGACTCCAGCCCCCCTGTTCCTGCCCCGCACCGGCGCGCGTGTATCAAGGGATTCAACATTTCCACCGCGAGGGGTTCGCGCGCCGCAACGAAAATCCGGGCGGATCCGCCATTTAGTTGCTCAACCCCTCGGTTGAACGACACAAAGCGACGCCGCCGGCGATCAACCCTCTTTTCCCTTGCGATGCGGGCCCGGCGAGCCCATGTGCGGGACCTCATGTCATTTGCCGATCTTCCCGCGCTTCTCGCCGAAGCGCTCGCAGCGCGTGGTTATGCCGCGCCCACGGCCGTGCAGGCCGCCGTCATCGCCCCCGAGGCCGCAGGCCGCGACCTCATCGTCTCGGCCCAGACGGGATCGGGCAAGACCGTGGCCTTCGGCCTCGCCATGCATCCCGAGCTGCTGGGCGAGGACGGCCGCATCGAGCCGACCCGCGAGCCGCATGCGCTGATCATCGCCCCCACCCGCGAGCTGGCGCTCCAGGTGAGCCGCGAGCTGATCTGGCTCTACGGCCCCACCGGCGCGCGCATCGCCACCTGCGTGGGCGGGATGGATGCGTCCAAGGAACGCCGCCAGCTGAGCTATGGCGCCCATGTCGTCGTCGGCACGCCGGGCCGGCTGCGCGATCACCTCGAGCGCGGGGCGCTCGACCTGTCGGCGCTGCGCGCGGTCGTGCTCGACGAAGCCGACGAGATGCTCGACATGGGCTTTCGCGACGACCTGGAGGCGATCCTCGACGGCACGCCCGAGACGCGCCGCACCCTGCTCTTCTCGGCGACCATGCCCAAGCCGATCGTGGCGCTCGCCAAGCGCTACCAGAAGGAGGCGCTGCGCATCTCGACCGTCGGCGAGGATCGCGGGCATGGCGACATCAGCTATCAGGCGATGACCGTCAGCCCCTCGGACATCGAGCATGCGGTGATCAACCTGCTGCGCTTCCATGAAGCGGAGACGGCGATCCTGTTCTGCGCGACCCGCGACAATGTCCGCCACCTCCATGCCAGCCTGGTCGAGCGTGGTTTCGCCGCGGTGGCGCTGTCGGGCGAGCACAGCCAGAACGAGCGCAACCACGCGCTCCAGGCGCTGCGCGACCAGCGTGCGCGGGTCTGCGTCGCCACCGACGTGGCGGCGCGCGGCATCGACCTGCCCACGCTTACGCTGGTGGTGCATGTCGAGCTGCCGCGCGATGCCGAGACGCTCCAGCACCGTTCGGGCCGCACCGGCCGCGCCGGCAAGAAGGGCACCGCGGTGCTCATCGTCCCCTATCCGCGCCGCCGCCGCGTCGAGATGATGCTCAAGGGCGCGCGCATCCCGGTCGAATGGGTCGAGGTGCCGAGCGCCGAGGCT
Organism: Sphingomonas sp. CBMAI 2297; assembly: GCF_029870595.1. Classification (GTDB taxonomy): domain Bacteria; phylum Pseudomonadota; class Alphaproteobacteria; order Sphingomonadales; family Sphingomonadaceae; genus Sphingomonas. The sequence continues at coordinate 262,005 of NZ_JAPDIR010000002.1, read as the reverse complement.
ATCCGCGCGCAGGACCGCGAGCGGCTGATCGCCGCGCTGCTCGCGCCCGTGGAGATCGACGAGGAGGATGCCGCCATCGCCGAGCGCCTGCTCGCCGAGCGCAGCCCCGAGGAGCTGGCCGCCGCGCTGGTGCGCGCCCACCGGGCCGCGCTGCCCGCGCCCGAGGAGCTCAGCGACCGCAGCCATTCGGACCGGCGCGAGGAGCGCCAGGCCGGCCAGCATCGCCCGGGCTTCGACGATGTCGCCTGGTTCCGCATGGACATCGGCCGCCGCCAGAATGCCGATCCGCGCTGGATCCTGCCGCTGATCTGCCGCCGCGGCCACATCACCAAGGCCGAGGTGGGCGCGATCCGGATCGGGCCGAACGAGACCGCCTTCCAGATCCCCCGCGCGCTCGCGGCCAAGTTCCTCAACGCCGTGGGCCGTTCCGCCGAGGGGGACGACGATGTCCGCATCGAGCCGTCCGAGGGACCGGTCCAGGGCGGCCGGCCGCAACGCAACGGCCCGAACCGTCCCTATCAGGCCAAGCCGCATCGCAAGGGGCCGCCCCGGGGTCACGCGCCCCGGTGAGGATCCTCGTCGACGCCGATGCCTGCCCGGTGAAGGACGAGGTCTACAAGGTCGCCTGGCGGCATGCGGTGCCGGTGGTGATCGTGAGCAATTCATGGCTGCGCGTGCCCCAGCATCCGCTGGTCAGCCGCCAGGTGGTGAGCGACGGCTTCGACGCCGCCGACGACTGGATCGCCGGGCAGGCCGGCGCGGAGACGGTGGTGATCACCGCCGACATCCTGCTGGCGGACCGCGCGCTCAAGGCGGGATCGAAGGTGCTGGCTCCGAACGGCAGGCCGTTCACCACCAGCTCCATCGGCGCGGCGATCGCGACCCGGGCGATCATGGCCGATCTGCGGGCCGGCGGCGACCAGATCGGCGGGCCCCGCCCCTTCTCGCCCGCCGACCGCTCGGCCTTTCTCCAGGCGCTGGACCGCGAGCTGGTTTCGTTGAAGCGGCTTACGCAATCTTAGGAGACGTGCAGCTATCCTCCCCCGATTGCTGAAGTGGGGCCTGGGTCGGGGAATGCTGAAACTACCGCTGATTGCACCGCGTCCGCCGCGGCTGAGCGAGATGAGTGAGGAGCTGCGCGCGCTGGAAGCGAGCGGCTATTTCAGCAATGGCGGGCCCATCGTCCGCGATTTCGAACGGCGGGCCGTGGCGCAGCTGTTCGGCGGCGAGGGCTTTGCGCTGGCGGTCTCCAACGCCACGCTCGGCCTGCTGCTCGCCGTCCGCGAGGCGCGCGCCGGCCGCCCGGGCCGCTACGCGCTGGTCCCCGCCTTCACGTTCGCCGCCACCGCCCATGCCGTGATCTGGGCGGGGCTCACGCCCATCCTGGTCGACAGCGATGGCCGTGACTGGGCCGTTGCCGCCGCGGCGCTGGAAGAAGCGCTAGCCCGATATGGCGAGGAAGTCGCCGTGGTCGTCCCCTATGACACGTTCGGCGCGGCCATCGACCTCGACTATTACCGCGCCCTGTCCGATTGCCACGATGTCGGCGTCGTGATCGATGCCGCCGCCTCGCTGGGCAGCCTCGACGCCGCCGGCCGCGGCTTCGGCACCGGGGCGCGTTTCGCCTGCGTCTTCTCGATGCACGCCACCAAAACCTTCGCGACCGCCGAGGGCGGGCTGATTTACAGCGCCGACCCGGACCGGATCCAGGTGCTGCGCCGCATGCAGAATTTCGGCTTCGGCGCCCCGCGCACCGCCACGCAGGAAGGCATCAACGCCAAGCTGCCCGAACTGCTCGGGCTGATGGCCCGCGCCAAGCTGGGCGAGATCGACGCCGTCGCCGAGCATCGCGCCGCGCTCGACCGCGCCTATCGCGCCGCCCTGGGCGACACCGTCACCTTCCAGCACGGCCACGCCACCCGCCAGGTGGCCCAGTTCATGCCGATGCTGCTCCCCGCCGGCGCCGATCGCGCCGCGGTGATAGCCAGCCTGACCGAGCAAGGCATCGGCTCCGGCCATTATTTCAGCCCGCATATCGGCGAGCAGCCCTATTTCCGCCAGGCCTGCATCACCGGACCGACTCCGATCGCGGACGACCTCTCCGCCCGGATGCTCTCGCTTCCCGTCACCGACGCCATGACCGCGGCCGATGTCGCCACCATCTGCGGCGCCCTCCATGCCGCGCTCCGCAAGCCGCGCATCGTCGTCCCCGCCCCGCAGCCCGGAATCCTCTCCACCGTTCTGATCGGCGGCGGCCCGGCCGGCATCGCGTTCCTCATCGCGGCGAGCAAGAAGGGCAAGCTGCGCGAACTCGGCGCCGACCTCGCCGTGATCGAGCGGGGGCCGAGCCTTGGCGCCGGCCAGCTGCCCGACTATGCCATCACCTCGGACAGCACCGCCGAGACCTTCCTCAGCGCGGTGAAGGACAATCCGGAACCCGGCATCGCCGCGCTGCTCGACCATCCCGCCGCCCGCGAGATCGCCCGCCATGCCGGCAAGCTCGGCGTCCCCCTCCACCGCACCCGTCCCTTCCTCGAGGCGATGGGCCAGCGCGTCGGCGCGATCCTGGCCGAGAGCGGCGGCAGCGTGCACACCGGCCACGAAGTGCTCGACAGCCGCCGCACCGCCGCGGGCCTCTGGCAGACCCGCATCCGCGATACCGCCACCGGGGCGGAGCGCGCATTGCTCTCCCGGAACATCGTCCTCGCCACCGGCGGCTATCAGTCCGCCAGCGACATCGCCGCCGCCACGGTCGCCGGCACGCAGCTGGGCCCGCAGGCCGGCGAGCGGCTGATGCTGTGCGACGACATGCTGCGCACCGGCGGCATGGAGCGGCTGCACGCCCGCATCGCCCACACCCGCGCCCCGCGCATCGCCATCGTCGGCGCCTCCACTTCCGCGATCGCCTCCGCCGTCCTCCTCCTCAAATCCGACATCCCGTTCGGCGCCGAGAGCCTGAGCCTGCTCCACCGCGAGGCGCTGCGCCCCTGGTATCCCAATGCCGAGGCCGCCCATGCCGACGGCTTCACCGATTTCGGCCCCGACGACATCTGCCCGCTCTCGGGCTTCGTCTATCGCCTGGCCGGCTTCCGCCTCGAAGCCCGCGAGCTGGTGCTGCGCATGCTCCGCATCGGCGGCCGCACCCCCGATCCGCGCGTCCGGCTCCACCGGCTCGCCGGCCCGGATGCCGAGGCCGCGCGCATCCTCGCCGAGGCCGACCTGATCGTCGCCGCGCTCGGCTATCGCCCGCACGCGCTGCCCCTGCTCGACGCGGCGGGCCAGCGCATCGCCCTCGCCGCCCATGCGCCGGGCCGCCCCCGCCTAGCCGACCAGCTCTGCCGCGTCAGCGACGCGGACGGCCAGCCGATCCCCGGCGCCTATGGCATCGGCCTCGCCGCCGGTTTCGTCCCCGAAGGGCGGCTGGGTGGCGAGAAGAGCTTCAGGGGCAAGGCCAACGGCCTGTGGCAATGGCAGAACGATGTCGGCCAGCTGATCGTCGACCAGCTGCTCGGCGAGAGCGTGAGCCTCGCCGCATGAACGGCCTGCCCGCCCCCACCGTCTCGGTCATCATGCCCGCCTATAACGGCGCGCCCTGGATCGGCGCGACGATCGACTCCGTGCTGGCGCAGGACTTCACCGACTGGGAGCTGGTGATCGTCGACGACTGCTCGACCGACGACACCCGCACCCTGCTCGCCACCTTCACCGATCCGCGCATCACCATCCTCCATGCCGAGGCCAATGGCGGCCCCGTCCTCGCCCGCAACCAGGCCTTTGCCGCGGCGCGCGGGCGCTACATCGCCGGCCTCGACCAGGACGATCTGTGCAAGCCCGGCCGCTTCGCCGCGCAGGCCGCCCATCTCGACGCAAATCCCGGCACCGTGCTCGTCGCCACCGCGGCCGAGCTGCTCGAGGACGGCCGCCTCACGCCCTGGCCCGGCGATCGCCCGCTCACCCCGGCGACCATCGACTGGCTGCTCCTCACCCAGAACCCGCTGGTCTGGTCCAGCGTCATGTTCCGCGCGGAGGCCGCACGGCTGCTCGAGCCGTTCGAGCGCCCGCAGGTGCGCTATGCCGAGGATTTCGACCTCTATCACCGGCTCGGGCGCTTCGGGCAGATCGCCCGGCTCGACGAGGCTCAGCTCCTCTATCGCTGCCATCCCGGCGGCGCCTCGAAGCGCTATGCCGAGATGATGGCCGCCAGCGCCGCGCGCGTGCTCGCCGGGCGCTATGCCGGCGTGTTCGAGCCCGATGCGGTACAGGCCAATGCCGAGCTCGTGGTGCGCTATTTCATGGCGCGCGAGCCGGTGTCGGACCTCGGCACGCTGAGCCGCCTGTCGCGCATCCTCGCCACCCTCCATGCCGACCATGTCGCCCGCACGCCGCTCACCCGGCAGGAGCGGATCGAAGTGGACGGCGAGCATGCCCGGCTCTGGTGGCTGGTCGCCCGCCCTGCGCTCCGCCAGGGCGCGGTGACGCTGCGCGAGGCGATGGGCGTGCTGCCCGAGAGCGTGAGCCTGCCGGCCAAGGATCCGGACCGGCTGATCTCGCCGCTGATCGGCCGGGTGCGGGCAATCGGGCGCGGGCTGGGCGTGGCGCTGTAGGAAGGGCGCGCTGCCCGAAAGCCCCCATTGCCGGCCGCACCACGGAGGAATAGCGGACCAGCGCGCAGCCCAGCCCAGCCCGACGCAGAAACCGCCGAAACGCGAGGATAGCCAAGCGGGCGGATGCACACACCGGCACTTGAGGCAAACAAAGATGGCGCGCCCGAAGGGAGCGGCATCGAACCCGCCAGGGTTCGCAAGGCCGAACGGCCGCCCGAGCTTATGCGAGGTTCCAGAACAAGAAATGGCGCGCCTGAAGGGAACAAGCTCGAACCCGCCAGGGTTCGCAAGCGCGAACGCGCGCCCGAGCTTATGCGAGGATCTTCCAACAAAAATGGTGCCCCGGGAGAGACTCGAACTCCCGACCTGCGGTTTAGGAAACCGTTGCTCTGTCCTGCTGAGCTACCGGGGCGCACCGCAGAACCCCTAGGTTTCTGCGCCTTTCGGGTCAATCTCCAACACGCGAAACGCGCGGGCAGCTACGGTTTGCGTCGGCACAACGGGGGGCACAGTCTGTTCTCGCTATGTTGCGCACCGTGCCTAGCGCGCGAGCGCCCTAGCGGCGGTAGGCGATGGCAACCGAAGAGTTCGCACCGACGGGAGATGTCACAAAAAGTGGCACAACAAACCGCGGAGTTTCACGCGTCCATGTCGATCGTGTCGCCCGTCGCAACGTCGTGCACTCGATACCGGTAGCCGCCGTTAAAGCAGCGAAGAAAGTCACGCATATCATTCGTCACAATCACCAGGTCGGGGCGAAAGGTGCAATTCGACGTAATCTGATGAGCCATTTGCATTAGATAGGCGTCGACATAATCGAGCTTGTGGCGGGTCATCCATTCCAAATCCGCGCCGAGGTACCTCTGGACAGATGCCTCAGGCGATCCGTGCGGCGCTGGGAGCAGCCGTATTCCACTTCCGGGACTGAGCAGCCAGTTCAACAGCCACTCCGCGCGATCTCGACGTTTACGCTTACCGATCAACAAGCTGCACGCCTCCCCGATGACGGGCGGCGCTACGGCAAGCTGAAAATCGTCTTGCTCATCGATGAATTGCTGTGCGTAGGCGTGATGTTGGTCGTCGGGGTCTGCCAGCGCGACAAGAATATTCGTATCGATCAGCGCCAAATTGCGGGGAAGATCAATCTCCGCGCCGTCGACGACGAACATCACCATTTAGAAGAGGTCTATGCCAGAGGTTTGAGCCGCCCGCACGAGCAGATCGTCAATCGATTTCTCGACGGCAATGCAGGCGTCGCCGGAGCCGTCGACCCTAAGGCGTTCTCGGGCTAGCAAGCCGAGCTGGTGCATCAATTCTTCGTCTTCAATCACAGCGTTGAGCACGGGCATCCGGCTGAGAACGCCGGGCTCGAACTTAAAAAAGTCCCCCCGGAACGTAGGAGCCTGCCGCTCGGCAAAACGGCTGATGAGCGGGCTATTGAGATATGCCAAAAGCGGAAGCGTATGATCCGGATCCGCCGGCGCCACGGCAGTTCCTCCCACCAAGAACGCTTCGCCACTTACGTCGACAGCAAAGGCCGTCGCCGGCGCTAGGTCACGGATGAGGAGTTTTGGTCGACGTAGCCAGCTTTCGTCCCGTGGCCGGATAAGCTCATAGTGCTCCGATCCGGTACCTTTGAGGCTGGAGCGGGCCGCCAGGATGTCGCGGTACGCCCACAGATATTCTTGGGTTCTCGGATATCGTTCACGCAGCTCGAGCTCCGAGACCGCGCGACCACCCCTATATGGGTACAGCAGCTTGCGAACCGGCTGAACCTCAGTGAACCGCACCAGCTCAGTTCCGAACACTAGCGGCTCAAGCAGATCGCGCTCTACAAACCATTGTTCGCCCAGGCCGTTGATAACCCGCGCCAACGACGAACCATCGTCCTCGACAACCTCGAGCACAAAAATGTCGTTCGCGCCGGTCCTGATGCCCTGCGCCACGGTCGCAATGTCACCCAGCTGCACCGAGGCTTCATCGAGCAGAACTCTGGTTCTCTGCTCCCGCACGGACAGTAGCTGCCAGGGTTCTGCGCCAGGTTGCCGTGCGTCGTATGAAACCAACTCGGAGCCTCCAAGGCCTCCCTCTTGCCTTTCGGCCTCGAGAAGCTCCGAGGTCATGAAATCGGGTTCAAGCGAGCTGACTTTCACGACCCGCACTGGCGAACGGTCGCTCGCCGCCGCCGACCGTCTTGCCACTATGCAACCGACATAGGCATCAGCATCGAACAGCTTCGTGGACCCAAAATCCACAACGACATCCAAGTGACACTGTGAAGTGAGAACCTGCCTCAACGGCTCCGCGCTTTTATTGATGAAGAGCCGATTGGGAATCACGAGCCCAAGCACGCCGTCTGGCGCGAGGATTTTTACACCCCGTTCCACGAACAATGACGAGAAATCATACCGACCACGGGCCGTCGTGTATGTCGCTTCCAGCTTTTCCCGATTTGTAACGAGGGTTGTCGCAAGGAACGGCGGATTACCTAGAACAACGTCGTACTCACCGTCCAGGTCTCCCCAATTCTCGGCATCGAGGCCGTCGGCTTGGCGGATGAAATGGGAAAGATTCGGTAGCGGTAGGGCGTGAGGCTCCTCAATCAACCGCTGCCACAGATGGAGTCGAGCTGCGGTCACAGCCTTCGCATCGATGTCGATGCCGACGATATAGCCGCCTTCTACAATCTCTCGCGCCCAAGGTCGGTTCGGATCTTGCCGCTTTAGATGGCCAAGCATTTGATCGACTGCGGCAACCAGAAAGGATCCGGACCCACAAGCGAAATCGATGACCTTAGGAATGCTCCCGGGCTCGCGATCCGCGAAAGTTTTGTTCAAGCAGGTAGTGGCAAGATAAGTCGTGAGGAACCGTGGCGTATAGTATGCCCCAGCCGATTTTCGCACACTCAGACGCTCAACACCGCGCTGAGGCTGGACAAAGAGTTCGGTCTGCGCGGGCAGCGGCGCCGGCTGCAACACGGTCGAGAGGTACTTTTCGTAAGCCGATCCGAGCACGTCGGCACTGATCCACGAAAAGTCATATCGGACGTCTTGGCCAGGCACCCGCTTGGGGAAGTAGAGGTCGCGGATTACCCCGCTTAGAATGAATGGTTCGATCGCGTCCGTGGCATCTTCCGCGAATAAGTCGCTTCCGATTTGGCTCTGCGCCCGCTTGAAAATCGTAGCCCACTTTTCCCGATCGAACACGTCAGGAGCCATCGCGGCCTCGAGGATGGGTGGAATAATGTCATTGAGCGAACGATCCTCAACCGTGCGAAGAACAAAGAGCTGAGCATAGAGTGTCTGCAACTGTTCATCTATGCGAGATACAGTCCCCCGCGAGTAGCGCACGGCTTTCTCACGCCAAGCATCGAGCCGCTCAACCAAAGCCTCGTCCACGCCCTTGAGAAAGGCCGTGGGCTGCTCGACCTCAAGCAAGCGTCGAGCCGGCTCGCCCAGTCGTACAGCGTCTGGCGCAAAAATATCGAGCAGGCTGGCTCTCTGCTCCGCGGCATCGATCGGCGCCAAGCGATACCAGTCGGTGTCCCGTAGCCACCGCGAGCTGAGCACGTGGACGCCCTCGCTATCTGCCACCAGCCCCCAGTGCGAAGACGCGTGATAGCCATAGAGTGAAACCGCATCGAGATCTGCGCGGCTCGCTCGTCCTTCGAAGCACGAGAAAACGATTGCGCTCTCACCATCCAAACGCGCGTTCTGAAGAGGGATCGGCCGTCCCGCCTGGCTTTTGATCTCACGTGCAATCAACTGCTCGCCCGACCACCCTATGGCCGCGGCCAAATGCTCAGGAGCAGCGATGTCAACACCCTTAAACTGCACGCCGTGACCCCACCGAAAAATCTGCGTGGCCCTAGTACCACCTGAGCCGAATAGGAATGATTTCGGCCTTGGTCCACGTCCAGCGTTGACCAGTCAACCAGATACCGGCCCATTCCGGCGACGAGCGCGGGATCAGGCATGGCGCTTCCTCTGATAGCGCCCTGCGCCAGCCTTTAGAGTAGCACGCGGGAGAACCCCAACATTCCCAATATCCGCAGAATTCTGCGGATATTGGCCCAACATTTTTCCCAACCTCACCCCAACGACATTGGCCTTTCCGACCCCAATAATTTTATTCAATAATATCAATGATATTGGGATAAATGGTTGGAGAGATTGGGGTTGCATTGGGATAGAAAGCCAACAATTTATTGGCTTAATATCAGATAGTTAGTTCTGAATTCTGGCCTGGGTTGGGGATATTGGGATTTTCCCGCCTGCCCTACTCTCTCGAAGCGAAGCGAACGGCGAACATAGGCCGGGCCGCCACACTCGCAATTCGGCCCACCAGCTGCATCAGATCGCATCATCCGTCCGCCACCTCCCCCTCAGGGAGAGCCTCAGGGGCTGCGGGATGCATCAAAGGGGACACAGAAAGCTGGCGGGCGAGGCGGGGGGAAAAGCGCCCTTGCTGGGGTACCAGCTGCAGGGCCCGACCCCGTCCAATGGCGAGGCCTCGACTCTCCATTTATGTTCACATTATGTTCTTATAAATGGGTAGGAGTATCGATTCGGCCATCGCGGCAACGGACTGGCTGGCGCAACGCTGGGACTTCGCAATCCGCAACGTCGGCCTGATCGCCTGCGGCGAACCCTGGTACGTTGAGGCCGGCGGCTGCACTGTCAGCAGTCATGCGACCGAGCTGGATGCGGATGCCTGGATCGCAGGGTTCAAGATCCTGTCGATCGCCGATGTGGTGCTCAGGCATGCCAGGCTGGGGCCGCGGGTTATCATCATCGAAGGGATGAGCGGGCGCCTGGCGCGCATCCCAACGGCATTGGCGGTGGCGGCGGCGCGCCGCAAAAGGAAACGCCGCCGCCTCCGACTTGGAAGTCTAGAGCAAAGGACGTGCTTTGCTCCGACACCACTGGAAATGTGGCTGATGCCGTGATCGGAACATTGACCGGCATAGGCACTGGAGCGGCAATTAGAGGCGCCAATTGGGCTTATGCGGCTAGCGTTGGAGGCCGGATTGGATCGGTGATCGGAGGACGCGCAGTGCTTATTGCGGCCGGCCCTGCTTTTCTCATCTCCGCCGGCGTCGCGCTCGCAACGTCTGCTGCTGTGAGGTATGCACGATCGCAGTTTTGTCCGGCAGGAGGTTGAGATGCGGGCTGGGCCGATTATCCGAAATCTACTGATCATATTCAGTCTTAGTATTTTGGCCGTTTTCATCGCCGGAATATTCTTCAATAAAGGCGGATCAGGTAAAGATCTGGCTATATATGTCATTTCCTTCGGCTGGGGTCTTGGCGCTTTTGAGCTATGGTGGCGCAAGAGAAAACCTAGATAATCGCCGCAAAGGGATAATATTAGGTTGGGGACTCATTTAAGCTACACAGAGATAAGGGCTACGAGAGCGACGGCAGCGAGGTAGTTTGTGGCATGCCAGTCGTATCTGGTAGCGATGCGTCGCCAGTTCTTGAGGCGACAGAATAGGCCGCCGGCGAGAACACCAGCGTGACTCAGGTACTTGTCATGTAGGAAATCTCGCTCTTCTAGGATTCTCGCCCGGTGATGCCGGGTGCGGGACGGCCGACTGGCCAGTTGGTCGTGGCGAGACTATCCTCGTCGGTGATCCGGGCCGCCACCCGGTTCTCCCCCGCTCGGCCTGGCCGAGCGGGGAACCGTCAGGCCGCCGTCAGCGCCTTCAGCGCGTCCATCAGCTGGCTATTGTCGAATGCGATAAGCGGATGGCCAACGGCCTCATTCACCTGCTCGAAGCGGCGCTGCAGCGCCATGATCTCCAGCGCGAGGAACATCATCACCGATTGCAGGGGGTTGCCCGGCGTCGTGCCCTGGGCGGGAACGATGCCGATCAGCGAGGGCGGCACGCGGTGCGCGGCCAGCACGTCGTCGCGCGTCGCCGTCTTGATGCCAAGGAATTCATCCTTCGCCCCCACCTCGGTGATCGGGATCACCTTCAGGCTGCCTTCCTTCCCGTTCGGCGCATGGACGAACAGGTTGCGGAAATTGCCCGGCCCCTTCGACTTACGGAGCGCCTCACGCAGCCCGTCCACGTCGTTGTTGTCGATGTCGCCGGTGGCATAGAGGATGTACCCGGCATGGCTGCCATTCAGGTAATAGCGCCGGCGGAATAGCGTGGCGGCCTCGTTCAGCAGCGCGGACTGCAGCGCGCTCAGATACTCCGGCACGCCGTAGATCTCCTGGTTCACGTCCGGCTGCCGCACCATGACGACACTGCCAGGCCGGAACTCGGTCTCCATCTTGAAGCCCGGCACCCAGAAATGCTGCCCAGGCTCTAGGCCGACCCGGGTGAACTTGGCCAGGCTGTGGTCATAGCGCAGGGTGCCGCCCAGGCGGTTCAGCTTCTCTTCCAGGAAGCCATAGCCGAATACGAGCAGATCCTGGGCGAGCGCCTCGAAGGCGCTGCCGCTAAGCTGCGAGCTGGAAACGAACGTCGCTGCGAGCAGATTGCGCTTGAGCAGAATGGCGGAGCTGTGATGCGGCGACACGCGGAACGCCCGCGCGAGCCCGTCCACCGAGATCGGCGGCTCGTACCAGCGGCCATTGTGCACGCATTCGAACATGTCGATTATCTCGCGCCGGTTCAGCACCGGCTCGGGATCGCCGAAGCTGAATACCAGCTCGCCGCGCTCCTCGCTCGCCCGCGCGTCGATGGCTCCATGTGAGGCCGCCAGCGCTTCCTCCCGCCGCATCCACCGCGCTGCCGCGCTCCGCTTCGACATCGATAATCTCCATGCGCGTCTTCGGCCGCGCCTTGCCGTCCAGGGGTTCGTTGATCAGGATGTGCATCACCGCCCAGGCGAGATCGGCATGGCCCACCTCCTCGCTGCGGCTCGCCTTGAACGTCATGGCGCGGCCCGAGCTGGTCAGCGCCTTCTTGATCGAAAGGAAGCTGGATTGGACATCGATCCAGCCCGCGTCGAACTCGATGCGGCCGCGGGCGAAGGTGTGCTGCGCCTTCATCACCATCGCGGCCTTGGCTTCGAGCGAATATTCGATCTTCACCACGCCGCGCATGTCGCTCAGCAGCTGATAGACCGCGGCGCCCACGCCATTGGCATCGATCCCCAGATAGGTGCAGTTGTAGCGGCTGAGCCGTGCTCGGATGAACTCGGCCTGCGCCTGGAAATCGGCGCCGCGCAGCTGGTGGCGCTCGATCAGGCGGAATTTCTCGCCCGGCCCTTCCGGCGGCAGCGCGATCACCAGCGCGGCATTGTCGCCGTCCTCGCTCTCCTGCGGATCATAGCCGGCCCAAACCGGGCGATTGCCCACCGGCCTGGGCGCGAGCACATCCACGTCACGCCAATCGACCATCGCATCGACGGTCGCGCGCTGCAGCTCGTTGAACTTGAAGGCCGAGAGGCTGTCGTCCACGAACTGGCACATCAGCAGGTTCGCGAACTCGTCGGGCGCATACTCGACGCGCAACTCCTCGATGTCGAACAGGTCGCAGCCGCGCGCCGCGGCGTCTTCGATCGTAACGATCTGGCGCCAGATATTGTCCTCGCACCGCACGCCCGTCCGCAGCCGCTCGTGGCTGACGTCGATCGTGACGCGCTGGTCCTTCTTCACCCGCCGGTTGCGGCGCTCGCCCGTCCAATAGGGATGCGCCTGGTGCGCGACGCTGGACGGGGTCGAGAAATAGGTGCGGCGCCAGCGCTTGTGCATCGCCATGGCGCTGGCGACCTTGTTCAGCTCCTCAAAGCCATAGGTCCAGAAGAATTCGTCGAAATAGAAATTGCCGTGATAGCCCTGGGCGGTGCGGGCATTGGTGCCCAGGAAGATCAGTTCGGCCGCCGGCTCGCCCTCGGGCATGGTGTCCGCGGTGATCACGATCGGGTCGCCCTGCAGCTTCACGCCGACGCGCTGGGCGAACTGGACGATATAGTTGCGGAAAATATGCGCCTGGTTCTTCGAGGCGGACAGGAAGATCTGGTTGCCGCCGCCGCGCAACGCATCGAGCAGGGCTTCGCGTGCGAAGTACCAGGTCGCGCCGATCTGGCGCGACTTCAGGATCATGCGGGTCCGCTCGTCCTTCGCGGCCCACCAGCCCTCCTGATAGCCGAACAACTCCTCAAGGAAGATCGCCTCGAGCTGCTCGACCTGCTCGGCGGTGAAGTGGTTCTTCTTGGCCTTCTTCCGCTCGCCGGCGTTCCGGTTGCCGACATTCTCGTTCAGATCGCCTTCGTGACCGCCCGGCGCCTCGAAGCGCCGGACGCGTGCCGCGGCGACGATCTGCCGCATCAGCAGGTCGATTTCCTTGAAGTCGGCGCCCGTCTTGTTCGTTTTCAGGATCAGCTGGTTGATCCGCATCTCGGCGGTATGCTCGACGCGGTCGATCGGGCGGGCCTTGTCCCACCCCTGGCGCTGCTTCCATGCCTCCACGGTGGAGCGGGCATAGGCCTTGCCCGTCTCGTCGTTGCGATAGCCCAGATTGCCCAGCTCGTCGGCAATCTGGGTGATGCCCCATCCCGCCCAATACAGGCTGCGCGCCCACCGATCCGCCGTGATCGGGATCGGGAAGGTGTTCGCCGGCAGATGCGCGTCGATATCGGGCGGAGGCTTGGCCATCGGCACGGAACCTAGCCACCCCACACCCCGCCGATGGTGCGGCCAATCCTGTAGAGACTGTCTCTACAAGTCCGTTCGCTTGAGAAGCGGCGCCCCTTCGTCCCCTTTCGGCCCGGTCAACGCGGCGATGCCGCCAGCACCGAAACCGATCCGAGGGACCGCACCGCCATGGGCACCAAGAGCAAGATGTTCCGCGTTTTCGTCGCCGGCCAGACGATTAGCGATGGCCGCACGATCACGCCGGAAATGGTCAACCAGTGCGTCGAGACCTTCAACCTCGAAACTTACACGCCGCGCATCAACATCGAGCACATCTCGGGCTACAGCCCCGAACCGCCCTTCAACGGCTATGGCGACGTAGTCGCGGTCGAGGCGCGTGATGTCGAGCTGGAGATCGCCGGAAAGGCGGAGAAGCGCCGCGCGCTCTATGCTCAGGTCGACGCCAACGATCAGCTCGTCACGCTCGCCAAGAAGGATCAGAAGCCCTTCCCCTCGGTCGAGCTGACGCCCAGCTACGCCGGCACCGATAAGATCGGCCTGATCGGCCTGGCCTTCACGGACAAGCCGGCCAGCGTCGGCACCGAGCGCCTCAAGTTTTCGAGCCGCGCGCCCGGCTCGCTGTTCAGCCACGGCGCCGACGCGGTCGAGATCGAATTCGACGCCAAGGCGCCCGATGCCGCCACGATGGCCGAGTCCATCAAGTCCGGCCTCGCCAGCTTCTTCGCCCAGTTCAAGCCCGAGGGCGAGAAGCCGAAGCCGCCGGTCGAACAGGACGGGGGCACCGGCAAGCCGGCCAACGACAATATCGACCTGGCGGGCTTCTCGGTCGCGTTCGGCGAGCAGGTCGGCAAGCAGATCGCGGAAGCAGTGAAGCCGGCCAACGAAGGGCTGGCCTCTCTGCAGCGCGACTTCGCCGCGCTCAGGTCCCAGCTCGAAAAGACCGAGCAGCCGGCCACCTTCAGCCGCGCGCCCGCCACCGGCGGCAACGGCGGGCTGCTGACCGACTGCTGATCGGCCACCAGCACCCGCCACTCACCACAATCCGCCGCCCAGGAGCCCAAGATGCGCAACGCCACCCGCACCCTCTACCTCGCCTATTGCTCGCAGATCGCGCTGCTCAGCGGCGTCGCCAACGCCACCGATCGCTTCACCGTCGCCCCGGCGGTCCAGCAGAAGATGGTCGAGGTCCAGCAGCTGCAGAGCGACTTCCTCTCGCGCATCAACATCATCACCGTCGTCGAGCAGGAAGGCGACAAGGTCGGCGTCGGCGTCACCCGCCCGATCGCGGGCCGCACCAACACCGCCGCGGGCAATCGCCGCACGCCCACCCCGGCGACCGACACTTCGGACATGGGCCGCTATCGCTGCGAGCAGACGAACTTCGACACGGCCATCAAATATGCGACGCTGGATGCCTGGGCACACAAGCCCGAATTCCAGCAGCTCGTGCGCAACGCGATCCTGAAGCGCCAGGGCCTGGATCGCATCCTGATCGGCTGGAACGGCACCTCGGTGGCCGCCCAGACCGATCGCGCCGCCAATCCGCTGCTCCAGGACGTGAACAAGGGCTGGCTCCACAAGATCCGCACCTTCGCCGCGGCACGCGTCCTTGCCGATGGTGGCCTCACCCCCGATGCCACCAAGGCCATCTATGTCGGCGAAGGCACCGTCGGCACCCAGGTCGATTACGTCAATCTCGACGCGCTCGTCATGGACGCGGTCGAGCTGATGGACGAATGGAACCGCGACGACACCGAACTGGTGGTGATCTGCGGGCGTGACCTGGTCCACGACAAATATTTCAACATCGTCAATGCAGCCGGCGACAAGGCGACCGAGCAGCTCGCGCGCGACGTGCTGCTCTCGACCAAGAAGATCGGCGGCCTGCAGGCGGTGCGCGTGCCGGGCTTCCCGGCAGGCAAGCTGCTGATCACGCGGCTCGATAACCTGTCGATCTACGAGCAGGAGGGCACCCGCCGCCGCATGCTCAAGGATGAACCGGCCCTCGATCAGATCGAGAACTACGAGAGCGTCAACGAGAGCTACGTGGTCGAGGATTACGGCCTCTGCGCGTTCGTCGAGAACATCGTCATGGGCAAGAAGCCGGCCTGATCGCCGGCGCCGCCCATCCCCCTGTAGCCCGCTCGCCCAAAGGAACCGCAATGAGCCTCGCTCGCAAGCACCGGGACAGCTTCTCGGCACTTATCACCCAGGCGGCCGCACCTTCCGAGGCGAGCGGGCTCGCCACCGATACGACGGCGCCCGCCAGCGCCAGCGCCGCGCCCAGCCTGGCGCGCGCGCACCGCGACCGCGCCCTAGCCGAGGCCTCCGCCGTCGAGCAGGTCGCGGTCGCGTCCGTGGCGGAGACCGGCACCGAAGCGGAGCGCGCCGCGGCCCAGATGAATCTGCGCCTGCAGGCCGACCTGCGCCGCCTGCGCGACATCAAGTCGATCGAGAAGAAGATCGAGACCAAGCGCGAACTGCTCCCGCACTATGCCGCCTGGGTCGATGGCCTGGTTGCCGCCGGCGTCGCGGCCGAGGAAGACGTGCTGCCCACGATCATGATCTGGCGCATCGATACCGAGGATTTCGCAGGCGCGATGGTCCTGGCCGAGCATGTTCTGGAACATGCCCTCCCGCTGCCCGCCAGGTACGAGCGTTCGGCGCCCGATCTCATCGTGGAGGAGATCGCTTCCGGTGCCCTGAAAATCCAGCAGGCAAACACTGCGTTCGAATTCGAGATCCTGGCGCACCTCGACATGCTCACCGCCGATCTCGATATGCACGACGAGATCCGGGCAAAGCTCAAGAAGGCGATCGGCGTCGAGCAGATGCGCGGCGCGCTGAACGCGGACGGGGATGCGATCGTGAACACCCCGCTTGCGCGGCTCGCGCTGGAAACTCTGGGTCGTGCCCGATCGCTGAATCAGCGCGTCGGCGTCTCCGATCGCATCAAGAAGCTGACCAAGCTCCTGCCGCCTCCCGAATCCCAGGCGCCCGCCAGCGCCTAACCAGCTCGCCCCCCGGCGCTCGGGGGCGGATCGCGCGCGATGGGAGGGCCTTCGGGCTGAGGGCCATCGCAGTCCCGATCCCCACCCCCGATTTTCTAGGATCGCCCATGTCGCTCGCCGTCGCCCTCGCCATGCTCGCCGCCGCCGCCCTGGTGACGATCGGCGCCGGCTTGGCGATTGCCGGCGGCATGGTCCTGGCCTGGGCGCGAGACAACCGCCTGGTTTACATGGCGTCGATCGCCGGGATCGGGGGCGGCATCGCCTCCTTCATCGCCGGCATGGCGATCCTCGCGGGCAACCTCCAATGAGCGGCTTCGCCTGCGCCCCCTCGATCGTGCCTCCGCCCGATCCGCCCTCCGGCGCCGCGATCGTCAACGATGGCTGGTTCCCGGACATCCATCCCGAGGATCTGCGAAAGGCAGTGCGCATCCGCGACGCGGTCACCGGCGATCAGCTAACCGACGCGATCGTTCGGGCGATGCTCTGGGCAAACCCGCAACTCGAGCCGCTCCGGCTGCGGAACCTTGGCGCCGCCAGCCTCGCTGCCGTGTCCTCGCCCCAGATCAACGGCGAAAGCCGCCTGGTCGTGCTCTATCGGATCGCGATCTCCGCCTGGGTGAAGGCGAGCCTGGTCGAGCGCCAGCGCGATGTCGATCTGACCGGTGCGGGCCAGCGCAAGGCCGATGACAATGACCCGGTCATTCCCGATCTGCGGCGCGATGCCCTGCACGCAATCCGCGACATGCTCGGCGTCGGCCGCACAGCGGTGGAGCTGATCTGATGGCAGACAGGCTCACTGCCGCCCAGGGCGACACGCTGGACGAACTGCTGTGGCGTGAACGCGGGCTAGGCCCCGATGCCCTGGCCGCCGTTCTGACCGCCAATCCCGGCCTTGCCGATCTGGGCGCCGTCCTGCCCCTCGGCACCCCCGTGATCGTGCCCGCAATCGCCACGCCCGCCGCCCCCACCCGCGAAATCGTCCAGCTCTGGAGTTGAGTATGGAAGCCAAGCTTCATGCATTTTACGAGGCCTGCTTAACGCTCCTCTCCGGCCTCGCGCCCGGCGCGATCGGCGCCGCCGTCAGCATGGCCTGGCGGCGCGGCCTGACCTGGGGCGAGCGCTTCGTTCAGCTTGCCGTGGGCATCATTGTCAGCTGGTTCATCACCCGCGCCGTCGCGGCCCTCTGGCCGCTCTGGTTTCGCGCGGCCCCCGATCCCTTCGTCATGCAGGCCATCGCCTTCACGATCGGGATGGTCGCTTTCGAGGCGACGCCCCGGTTCATCGCCGCCGCCAGTGACGTGATCGCGGGCATTCCCGCGCGCCTGGCTGACCGCTTCCTCCCCTCGCGAAAGGACGGCAAGTGACCGAAAGAACGCCCGCACCTCCCCGAAAGTCGCTAGTCGCCATCGTCGGAGTCATCGCCGCCATCGGCCTGGGCACTTCGATCCCGCGTGACGAAAGCGGTCGTACCGTCGAAGCACGCGTAGCACCAGACGGCCAGCTCCAGGTCGAGCACAAGGCTGGCTCGCAGCACCTGGCGGCCTATCGGGACATGGTCGGCGTGCTGACGATCTGCGATGGCGACACCGCCGATGTGAAGCCCGGCCTCTTCGAAACGCCCGAGGGATGCTCGCGGCGACTGGAGCGCCAGCTGGTCGAGCATGCCGAACCGGTGATGGCCTGTATCCCCACGCTTCGCGAAGCGGGCCGAGATTACCAGCGATGGGCTGTGATCTCGCTCGCCTACAATGTCGGGACCGATGCGGTCTGCCGGTCTTCGCTCGCCCGCCTGATGCGCGCCCGAGAGTGGCGCAGCGGCTGCGATCAACTGCTCCGCTGGGATCGCGCCGGCGGCAAAGCGGTGCGGGGCCTCACCCTTCGCCGGCAGCGTGAGCGCGAGATCTGCTTGAGGGGGCTCTGATGAAGTCGGTCCTTTCCGTCCTTCGCTGGGTGGGCAGCGCGCGCGAGTGGCTGTTGCTTCTTTCGCTCGCCGCCCTCGCCGCTGGCACCTATGCACATGCCCGCCGCGTCGCCGCCGATCGCGATGCCTGGGCGAGCTGGGGCAAGCAGGTCTGCGCGTTCGCCGGCACCACCACCGACGCGGCAATCGTCGAGGTCGACACCGCCAAAGGCAAGCGGAAGGTCGCCAAGGCGCGCGGCCAGGTCTGTGGCGAAGCGGTCCAGGATCTCGCCGCCTACCGGGCGCGCAGCCAGGCCGCGACCGCCCGGGTGCTGGGGGATGCCCAGGCCGCCCGCGCGGCCAAAACGAACACCGATAGCGGCACCGCCGCGGCCAATGCCGCCGATCGGCGCCGTGCAGTCACGAAAATGGAGAGGCTCGATGCGCAGCTTGGCGACGATGATCGCGTGGATGGCAATTACTTTGCCGGCATCAACGATCTTGGCGGGCTGCGCTAGCCGTCCGATCGCGCACGTCTCGCCCGAGGTGATCGCCGTGCCGGTGCAAGATACGCCGCCGGCGGACCTGCTCGCCTGTCCGCAGCCCGCGCGCGCCTTCCCCACTGATACGGCCGCCGTGCTCCCCAAGGCGCTGCGCGGGCCCCTGCAGGGATTGGCGATCGAATATCGCGACCTGTTCGATCGCCAGGTGCGCCTGATCAACTGGATCTCGCCCGGCGCCTGCGCAGTGCGGGAGGCTGCCGCGCGGTGAACAAGCCCGATCAGCTGCGCCGGGTGCTGCTCGCCCATGTGCCCGATCTGAAGGCGAGCCCGGATCGCCTCAGCCTCTTCATCGACAAAGGGCGCGTCGTCGCTTCGGCAGGCTCGCTGGGCTTCGTCTGCGCCTACACGCTCAATGTCGTCGTCCAGGACTATGCCGGCGACGTGCCGGCGCTCCTGGTGCCCGTGCTCGCCTGGATCGCCGAGGCGCAGCCGGATCTCCTCCAGAAGCCGGAGCGGCAGCCCTTCACCTTCGGTGCGGAACTGATGGATGAAAAGGCGGCCGACGTGTCGATCTACATCGATCTGACCGAGACCGTGCAGGTGCAGGTCAATCCCGAGGGCGGCTTCAGCACCGTGGCACTTCCCGAGCCGGTCATGGCGGATGAATTTGCGGGCGTTTGCTGCGTTCTCCTCCGTCAGCTCAAGCTTGGCGCCGACATTGTCGCCGAGTCCGAAACCCCGCCCGGCGCATGACGGACGATCTCGCCGAGATCGAACGCATCGCCGGCGCGCTGCTCCGCCAGATCGGCCCGAGCGAGCGCCGCCGCATCCTTCGCGCCATGTCGCGCGATCTGCAGAGGTCGCAGTCCGCGCGCATCGGCCGCCAACAAGCCCCGGATGGTTCCGCCTACACGCCACGCCGTCAGAAGAAACCGCCGCGCCCCGGCAATTATGCGGTCAAGTTCCTCTATCCGCGCGGTGCAGCCGAGCCGCGCCTGGTGCTGATGAAAAGCTGGGTACACGAGGGCAACCTGCTCACCGGCTTCGATGTCGAGGCCGGTGGCATCCGTAGCTTCTTCTGGGACAAGGTCGATCGCTGGTTGCCCGTCGAACCCGCCGAGCAGAACAAAGGGGCCGGCAAGTTTCGCCGCTCCGGCAGCATCCGGCGAGCGGCGATGTTCCGGAAGCTGCGCAATGGCCGAAACCTTCGCGCTGGCGCGACAGATCGTGAACTATGGGTTGGCTTCAGTGGGAGGGCGTCCGAAATCGCGGGCGTTCACCAGGAAGGCGGTCGGGACCGCCCCGCGGCAAAGGCCGCGCTGGTCCGCTATCCAAGGCGCGAGCTGCTGGGGGTAACGGATGTCGAAATGCAGCGGATGCTGGATTGGTTGCTCGCTCATTTGGAGGTCACGAGAAACTAAATTTCCATTCCGGGTCCGGATCTGACGAATATTTTTGTTTCGAAAGTTTCATGTGCAATTCGTGACTTAGAAGCATTGGGTTCCAAGCCCTGAATTTGCCATACCCGACGGCCACGGACGTTTGCGTTCTCACAAAATACCGCGCAATCTCCTTTAGACTACTATCTTCTCGTGCCATTTTCTCGAACAGAAACATCAACATCACACCAATTGGGGTCGGCGGCTCGCGATCTGGCTGTCTATCAGTCGCAAGCCTCATAAATGTCGATCTTGGACCGCGTTCGTCCCATTTTCGGCCGTCTCCTTCCCTAGTAAATAGTAGCGTCGTATCGACGAGGCAGGTCCAAGTGGCGAGGTCGGCGACACATACCAAATCAACCAGGAGTGCCGGGTGCGGCACAGGCTCGCTGGCGGCTGTCAGCGTATCTTCGATGTTAGCCAGAGGTGTCGATTTCTTGCCCTTCCAAGAGTGGGAGTGAGCAAGCACGCCGTAAACTAAGGGACTAGTTAGCTCGGAACGCGGAGTTCCAAAGCGCCGACGCAATAGTGACTTTAATTTTTGCCCTCGATCGGCTGCGTCTTTTAGGTGTTTAGCGTTCAAAGTTGTCTTACATTCGAACGCCGCCGCAACACCGTCGGCTAGCCAGAGCTTCTTCTCAAGAAGTTTAGGCGGATAACTCGGCTTAAGGACCACAACATCGATCTGGTCCGACAGCCTACCGTTTACGCTAATCAACCTGCCCTTTGTCCTGACATGATAGCCAGCCGGAATCCAGTCACGAAGCAAACTGGCCCAGTTCTCCTCACCCTCGTCACCAGCGGTTCCCGGATCTTGAGCAGCTCGTGCAACAATCCGCCGATATTCGGAAGCCATCTCGTTGGTTACTTGATTGAGAAAATCGTATAGCGGGTGCTCTTCCGGCAAAACCCTCTCCTCCTCCGCTATGGTCCACTCCTGTAGAGACCATCTCTACAAGTTTGCAGGCTAGCGGCCCAGCCCGTGCCGCACCGAAGTGGCGGCATGGCCGACACTCCCGCCACCTTCACCGCGGTCGATCTCTCGCGCCTCCCGGCGCCGAGCGTGATCGAAGCGCTCAGCTACGAGCAGATCCTGGGCGAGATGGTCGCCAACCTGGTCGAGCTGATGGGCGATGATTTCGACGCGCTGGTCGAATCCGATCCGGCGATGCGCCTGCTTCAGGTTGCCGCGATGCGTGAATTTCTGCTGCGGGGCCGCGTCAACGACGCTGCCAAGGCGGTGATGCCGGCCTATGCGGTAAAGGAAGATCTCGACAATCTGGCCGCGCTGATGGGCGTCACGCGCCTGGTGATCGCACCTGGCGATCCCGCCGCCGGCATCGATCCTGTCCGCGAAAAGGACGATGATCTCCGCCGCCGGCTCGTCCTGGCACCCGAAGGATATTCCGTCGCCGGGCCCGAGGGCGCCTACATCTTCCATGCCATGTCGGCGTCGGGCGATGTGCTCGACGCATCCGCGATCAGCCCCAGCCCCGGCGAAGTGCTCGTAACCGTGCTCTCGCGAACCGGCGACGGCACGGCACCGCCCGCGCTCCTCGCCATGGTCGATCAGCACGTTTCCGACGAAACCCGGCGCCCGCTCACGGACGCGGTCACCGTCCAGGGTGCGCACATTGTGCCCTATGCGATCACGGCCGCGATCACGACCTTCGCAGGTCCCGATGGCTCGATCGTCCTTGCCGAGGCCCTACGGCGCGCGGGCGAGTATCGCGACCGCCAGCACCGCCTGGGGCTCGACATCACGCGCTCGGGCATCTTCGCCGCGCTCCACTGCGAGGGCGTGCAGAACGTCGTGCTCACCTTGCCGGCCGCGGACATCGTGATCGACCGCAAAAGCGCGAGCTGGTGCACCGCCATCAACGTCACCCATGCGGGTGTCGGCGAATGACGGCGAGCCTCCTCCCCCCCAACGCGACGAAGCTCGAGCGCGCGATCGAGACGGCGATGGCGCGCCTGGCCGATCTCCCGGTCCCGCTCCGCCAACTCGTCTCGCCGGACCACTGCCCACTCGACTTGCTCCCCTATCTCGCCTGGGCGCTCTCGATCGACAGCTGGTCGAGCGATTGGCCCGAGCCGGTGAAGCGCGCGCGCGTCCGCCGCGCGATCGAGATTCAGCGCCGCAAGGGCACAGCGGAATCGGTTCGCGCCGTGGTCGAGAGCTTCGGCGGCGCCGTCGCGCTGCGGGAGTGGTGGCAGACCACGCCACGCGGCGAGCCCCACACCTTCAACCTCGCCGTCACCCTGTCGGGCGCCGGCGGCACCGAGGCCAGCGCAGCCTTTGCAGACGCGGTGATCGCCGAGGTCCGCCGCACCAAGCCCGTGCGCTCCCACTTCACTTACACCCAGGGCGTCAGCTTCGCCCGCAAGGTCGGCATCGTCGCCGCCGCCCGCCCCGCCATCTTCGCCCGCCTGTCGCTCGACGCGCCCGCCGCCTGACCGGAGACCCGCATGCCGTTTCAGTTCATCGTCACCGACGCAGGCCGCGCCGCCCTAGTCAACGCCAAGCACAACGGCACCAATGCCGTCACGATCGAGCAGGTCGGCTTCTCCGGCACGCCGATCGTGGCCACGCCGGCAACCACCGCCCTGCCCGGCGAAGTGAAGCGAATCGCCACGATCAGCGGGAGCGCGGTCGCGGCCGACACCATGCACGTCATCGTGCGCGACGAGAGCGCGGACGTGTTCACGGTGCGCTCGGTGGCGTTCTACCTTTCGGACGGCACCCTGTTCGGCGCCTATGGCCAACCGGCTGTCATCGGCGAAAAGTCCGCCCAGGCCATCTTCCTCCTCGCCATCGACGTGATCTTCGCGGACATCGCCGCGGCCATGATCCAGTTCGGCAACGCGAATTTCCTCAATCCGCCGGCGACCACGGACACCGCCGGCGTGGTCAAGCTCGCCACCGATGCGGACGCGCTCGCGTTGGCCAGCGCGATCAAGGCGCTCACCCCGCGCGGGATGGCGCTGGCCTTCTCGGCGGCGAACGTCCTGGCGCGCCTGCTCACCGTCGACGGCGCCGGCTCGGGACTGGACGCAGACCTGCTCGATGGGCAAGACGGCAGCTACTACACCAACATCACCGCGCGGCTCGGCTACACGCCGCTGAATGCCGTCTATTACACCGGCTCGGAGATCCTTGGCAGGTTGGTCGCGGTCGACGGCGCCGGCTCCGGACTGGATGCGGATCTGCTCGACGGCCGCCACGCCACGGACTTCGCGCTTCTCTCTGGCGCAGCCTTTGCCGGCGGCGTGTCCGCGCCCTCCTTCAATGCTGCTGGCGCAATCGCTGCGGGGACGGCGCTGACACGCGGTGGCTGGACGGTCTGGGATCAGGGCAACATTGCCCCATGGCATGTCGGCAATGACGGGTCCGGATCCGGCCTCGATGCCGATCTGCTCGACGGTCGCCATGCCACGGACTTCGCGCTGCTCAGCGGTGCCAACTTCACGGGCGACATCCAGTTCAACAGCACCGCCCGAACCTTCTATTCGAACAACTGGGCTTCCGTCTCCAGCTCCGCTCCCACGCGCTTCATCAACAATGCGAACTGGGAATGGATGAACACCAGCGCCTCAATCCTGATGCGGCTGACCACCGCCGGCGATCTGGCCGTGGCGAGCGGTCTCAACACGGGCGGAGCCATCACCCAGAACGGCAACCAGGTCTGGCATATCGCGAACGACGGCGCCGGCTCCGGGCTCGACGCGGATCTGCTGGACGGGCGCCAGGGCTCGGAGTTCGCCCTGTTGGCCGGTGCGACCTTCACCGGTCGCGTGAGCGCGACCGGGCTGCAGTCGACGGGCGGGAATGCGATCGAGCTGTTTGACGAATCCAATACCGTCGCGACGCGTTGGTACCTGGTGAACGGGGGAAACCGGCTGTCGATCTACGATCCGGGCGGTGTCGTGCGCTTTGTTCTCCAGGGCGCAACCGCGTCGATCGGTGGCGCACTGAATGTCTCCGGCACGATCACGCGCGCGGGCAGCCTGGTATGGGACGCGGCGAACGATGGCGCCGGATCCGGGCTCGACGCCGACCTGCTCGATGGCCAGCACGGGAGCTATTATGCCGATATCGTCGGGCGCCTGGGCTATACCCCCGTCAACAGGAACGGCGACACCTTCTTGGGCACCGTGCAGAGCACGGCGAGCGAAGGCCTGCGCGTCCGCGCCGCATCCCCGTTCATCAGCTTCTTCGATGCCGCGAACACCACGCGCCAGGGCTATATCCAGCACACGGGCAGCACCCTGGCGCTGGTGAATGAGGTAGGATCCACGATCGCGATCTCCGCATCCTGGTTCCAGCGCGGTGGGAACACGATCTGGGATGCCGGCAACGATGGCGCCGGATCCGGCCTCGATGCGGATCTGCTCGACGGCCGCCACGCCTCGGACTTCACCTTGCTCACCGATGCTACCCGAGCCGGCTCCAACGCCTATGGCTATTGGGAGAAGCGGCCGAACGGCGTGATCGAACAATGGGGCATGATCATCGGCCCGTTCCCCGAAGGTACGGTCGGCATTCACTATCCGATCCCGTTCACCGACCAGGCCTCGATCAACCTGACCCCCACCGCGTGCAACTTCGACGCCAGCAACCGCAAGGACATGATCGCGCAGTTCAGCTCGACCACCACGACCGACGGCCTCGCCTATCTGCAATGGACCGCCGCCGCGAGCAGCCTTTCCCAGGCCGATGCCCTGATGTGGCGAGCGATCGGCCGCTGAGTTTCAACGAGGAGCCCACCATGGAAATCAAGGTCAACGGCTATAGCGCCGACACCCGCACCGTCTCGGTCACCTATGATCATGCCGGCGTCACGCACACCAGGGACGTGAACGCCTGTCACGACGAGGCCGGCGCCTATGATCAGGTCGCCACCGCCGCCCGGGTCGAGGAAGTCGGCGCCGGCGTCGCGGCGAAGATCGCCGCCGGTGCGATCACCAACCCGCCGCCCGCCGAGGAGGAGGAACCGGGCGAGGAGTCGAAGGGCCGGAAGAAGAAGAAGACGGCGCCGGCGGAATAGGCCCGTTCTTGTAGAGACGGTCTCTACAGCTTCTCCCGCGCGCGGATCGGCACCGTGGTCGGCAATGTCCGGCACCATGAGCGCTCTCGCCGATCCGCGCCGCACCATCGGCAACATCCTGCAGCTGGGCACGATCGAACGGATCGACCTGGGCGCGGCCACGTGCCGCGTCCGCGTGGGTGACAACGTCACCGGCGATATCCCCTGGGCCACCGGCGGCGCCGGCCAGATGCTGCGCGTGTGGTCACCGCCCAGCGTCGGCGAGCAGTGCATGCTGCTCTGCCCGGAGGGCGACGATGAAGGCGGCATCGCCGTGCTCGGCATCTTCTCGGACACCCATCCCGCCCCATCCAGCGAACCGCTCGTGCTGCTCGAATTCAAGGACGGCAGCCGGTTCTCCTACGATCCCGAGGCCCACGCGCTCAAGATCCAGCTCGCCGGCGAAGGCACCGCCCTGCTCGAAGCGCCCGGCGGCCTGAAGATCACGGCTGATGTCGAGGTCGAAGGCGATATCAACCTCACCGGCAAGCTCGATGCCTCCGGCAAGATCACCAGCTCGGCCGACGTGATCGGCGGCGGAAAGAGCCTGAAGGATCACAAGCACACCGGCGTCACCGCCGGCGGTGGCGTCTCGGGGCCGCCGCAGTGATCGGCATGGATGCCCGCACCGGCAAATCGCTCGCCGGCGAGGCCCACCTGGCGCAGTCCGTGGGCAAGATCCTCGGCACGCCCCTGGGCAGCTGCGTCGCGCGCCGGGAGTTCGGCTCGCTGCTCGCCGAGCTGGTCGATCAGCCGGCCAACCCGGCGAGCCGCCTTCGCATCTACGCGGCCACCGCGCTGGCTATCCAGCGCTGGGAACCGCGGATCACGCTTACCCGCGTCAGCCTGGAGCAGACCGGCCCGGGCGCGTTCAACATCGTCCTGGACGGGAAGCGCACCGACACCGCGCAGCCCAACCTCCGCACCCGCCTCACCATCCCGCTCGCATCGCAGAGCGGCCTCCCCGTCTACGCCTGAAGGAGTCTCACATGCCCGATCAGTTCATGCATGGCATCACCATCACCGAAGTGAACGAGGGCGCGCGCAGCCTCGTCACGGTCGCCACCGCCGTCATCGGCCTGGTCGCCACCGCCACCGCGCCGGTGGGCGCCGCGCTGAACGCGCTCAACGCCGCCTTTCCGCTCAACAAGGCGGTGCTGGTCAACGACATGAGCGCCGCGATCGGCGTCGCCGGCACCGGCGGCACGCTGCGCGGCGTGCTCACCGCCATCTCGGATCAGGTCACCTGCCCCGTCGTCGTCGTCCGCGTTGCCACCGGCGCCGATGCTGCCGGCACCGATGCGAACGTGATCGGCGCCACGGTCGACGGCGTGAAGACGGGCATGCAGGCGCTGCTCGCGGCCGAAGCCCAGCTCGGCGTCAAGCCGCGCATCCTCGGCGCCCCTGGCCTCGATACCCAGGCGGTCACCGCTGCGCTGATCGTCGTGGCCCAGAAGCTGCGCGGCATGGCCTATGCCGCTGCCAATGGCGTCGATACCGCCGCCGCCATCGCCTATCGCGCCAACTTCTCGGCCCGCGAGCTGATGCTGCTCTATCCGGACTTCATCGCCTTCGACCAGGTCGCCGCGGCGAACGCCACCAGCTTCGGCACCGCGCGCATCCTCGGCCTGCGCGCGCATCGATCGCGAGCAGGGCTGGCACAAGACGATTTCCAATGTCGAAGTGCAGGGCGTCCTCGGCCTCACCAAGGATATCCAATTCGACATCCAGGATTCCGGCTGCGAGGCGAACCTGCTCAACGCGAAGGAGATCACCGCGCTGATCCGCGCTGGCGGCGGTTTCCGCGCCTGGGGCAGCCGCACCTGCTCCGATGAACCGCTGTTCGTCTTCGAGAGCGCCACCCGCACCGCCCAGGTGCTGCTCGACACGATCGGCAGCGGCATGATGTGGGCGATCGACAAGCCGCTCCGTCCCAGCCTGGTCAAGGACATCGTGGAGACGATCAACGGCAAGATCCGCGCAATGGTCTCGGCGGGCCAGCTCCTCGGCGGCAAGGCCTGGTACGATCCGGCGAAGAACACGCCCGATACACTGAAGGCCGGCAAGCTGGCGATCGACTACGAATATACGCCGGTGCCGCCGCTCGAAAACCTGCAGCTCACCCAGCGCATCACCGACACCTATCTGGCGAACTTCTCGATCGCCGCCGGTGCCGCTGGCTGATCCGCCCACCCTTCCCGCACGATATCAAGGAGCTAAGCCATGGGCTTTCCCCGCATCCTCAAGAATCTCAACCTCTTCAACGAAGGGCTCAGCTACCTGGGCGAGATCGGCACGGTCACCCTGCCCAAATTGGCGCTGGAAACGCAGGATTGGCGTGGCGGCGGCATGTTCGGCAAGGTGAAGCTCGATATGGGCCTGGACGCACTGGAGATGGAGTTCTCCACCGGCGGCCCGATGCGCGACGTGCTGCGCCAGTTCGGGGTTACCAACGCCTCGGGCGTCTTCCTGCGCTTTGCCGGCGCCTACCAGAACGATTCGACGGGCGATGTCGATACGGTCGAGATCACGGTACGCGGCCGCCATACCGAGATCGAGATGGGCGAAGCGAAGGCCGGCGAACCCGGCGAGTTCAAGGTGAAGTCGGCCCTCACCTATCTGCGCGTCGATTGGAACGGCGTGGAGGAGCTCGAGATCGACCTGCTCAACATGATCTTCCGCGTGGGCGGCGTCGATCGCCTGGAAGAGATCCGCAACGCCATCGTCTGATTCCGGGGCCGCCCGCGCCCTGCGCGGCCCTCCCTTCCCCCTCGACTTCACAGGTGCATCCATGACCGACTCTTCCACCACCGCCATTGCCGCCGCCACCGCCAACCATGGCACCCCGGTCTTTCGCAGCTTCTTCCTCGACACCGCGATCGTGGTGAACGGCCAGGTCGTTCACCCTGCAGGCACCGAGATCAAGGTGCGGAAGCCGGGTGCGCCCGAGCTGCGCGGCCTGCAGATCTCCAGCCTCTACCAGATGGATGTGAGCCAGTTGGAGACGCTCGCGCCCCGCATCACCATCCCCGTGCTGCACAAGGCCTATTGGTCCGCGGGCGGCATCGATCCCGCGGATATCACCCAGTTCGGCACCGAGGTGGCGGATTTTTTGCTACCGAAGGCGATGAAGCCGGCCTCCCCGACCGCGTAGAGGAGGTGATGGCGGACCTGGCGGCGGTGTTCCACTGGCCGCCTTCCGCCTCCGACGGGATGTCCATCCCCGATCTGATGCGCTGGCGCGCCCTCGCAATCGACCGCCTCAAGGCCATGAACGGCATCAAGGACTGAAGCTATGGACCGCAACTTACGCATCCGCATGATCCTCGAAGCGGCAGATCGGGCCTCCCGCTCGCTCCGTGACATTGCCTCCAGCAGCAGCCGCACGGGCCGCGCCCTCAACGAAACGCGCGAGCGCCTGCGGCAGCTGCAGCGCACCCAGGCCGATATCGCATCGTTCCGCTCGCTGAAGACGGGCCTGCAGGGCACCGGGGAACAGATGGGATTGGCGCGCGAGCGTGTCGCGTCGCTCGCCCGCCAGATGCGGGAGGCGGCAAACCCATCCCGCGCGCTGACGCGGGAGTTCGAACAGGCGAAGCGCGCGGCCGCCGCGCTGAAGCTGCAGCACGAGCAGGAAAGCGCGGAGCTACAGCGGATGCGCGATCGTCTCCGCGCTGCCGGCGTCGGCACGAACGACCTGGTCCACCACGAGCGCGAGTTGCGCGCGGCCATGGAGCGCACCAATCGCGAGATCCAGGAGCAGTCGCGCCGCCTGCAACAGGTGGATGCCAGGGCGCGGCGATTCGCGGAGGCCCGCAGCCGGTTCGACCAGGTGCAGGGCCGCGCGACCGGGCTTGCCGCCGGCGGGTTCGCCGCGGTGTCCACCGGCCAGACCATCGCACGCCCGGTGCTGGGCACGATCGACGCCGCGGCGAAATATCAGTCCACGATGACGGATATCGCCCAGAAAGCGAACCTCAGCCGCGCCGCCGGCGACAAGCTCGGCCAGACGCTGCTCGCCGCCGCCCAGGCGGCCAATCGCCTGCCCGAGGAGATGCAGGCTGGCGTCGACGCCCTGGCGGGCTTCGGCCTCGATCCGCGCGACGCGATGAAGATGATCACGCCGATCGGCCGCGCAGCCACCGCCTACAAGGCCGAGATGGCGGACCTGGCATCGGCATCGTTCGCGGTGAGCGACAATCTCAAGGTGCCGATCGAGCAGACCGGCCGCGTCATCGATGTCATGGCGGCCGCCGGCAAGGCCGGCGCCTTCGAGATGAAGGACATGGCACAGTATTTCCCCGCCCTCACCGCCGGCTATCAGGCGCTGGGGCAAAAGGGAGTGGGCGCGGTCGCGGATCTCGCCGCCGCCCTGCAGATCGCGCGCAAGGGCGCCGGCGACGCGTCCTCGGCCGCCACCAATGTCTCCAACATCCTGCAGAAGCTCAGCTCGCCGCAGACGATCAAGGCGTTCGACAAGTTCGGCATCAACCTGCCCCGGGCGCTGAAAAAGGCCTATGCGGAGGGCAAGACGCCCCTCGAAGCAATCGCCGAGCTGACGAACAAGGCGCTGAAGGGCGACATGTCGAGGATCGGATTCCTGTTCGAGGATTCCCAGGTGCAGCAGGGCCTGCGCCCGATCATTGCCAACATGGAGGAATATCGCCGCATCCGGACGGAGGCGATGAATTCGCCTGGCACCACGGACACCGATTTCGCGCAACGCATGCAGGACGCGGCGGAATCCACCCAGCGGCTAGCGGTGGCGGGGCGCGCGCTGGCAACTGACTTCGGCACCCAGCTCCTTCCAACCTGGTCGAAGATCACCGGCGCGGCGGCGGACTGGGCCAAGTGGCTGGGCAGCCTGGCGAAGCGACATCCCACCCTCACCCGCGCGATCGGCCTGACCGCCCTCGGACTCTCGGCGCTGTTCGTGATCATCGGCGGGGGTTCGCTTGCCATCGCCGGCCTTCTGGCTCCATTCGCGGCGCTCACCTTCGTCGCAGGGGCCTTCAACATTGCGATGTTGCCGTTGATCGGCATCGTGGCTGCCGTCGTGCTAGGTATCGGCGCGCTGATTGCGATCAGCTACCTGATCTATGCGAAATGGGGGCCGATCTCCGCCTGGTTCGCCGGGCTCTGGGAAGGCATCAAGCGCGCCTTCTTCGCGAGCCTGCAGTTCATGGCTTCGGCGATCATGAACTTCTCGCCGGTGGGATTGATGATCCGCGCCTTTTCCGCGCTGGTCGCCTGGCTTCCAGGCATCTGGGCGACGGTAAAGGCCTTGTTCGTGAATGGCGTAAGTGCCCTCGGCACGGCGTTCATCGGCTTCAACCCGACCAGCTTGTTGCTCGCGGGCTTCCTCGCCCTGCTCGGATGGCTGCGCGGAACGATGGCCGGCCAGCTCGCATCCGTCGGCGCCGACCTGATCCGCGGCCTGATTGGCGGCATCACGGGTATGCTGGGCACGCTCAAGAATGCCGTGGTCGGCGCAGCATCCTCGGCCGCCAGCTGGTTCAAGGAGAAGCTTGGCATTCACTCCCCGTCCCGCGTCTTCATGGGCTTCGGCGGCTACATGATGCAGGGACTCGATCAGGGCATCATCCGGAACCAGCAGGCGCCCGTCCAGCGCATCACCGAGCTTTCCCAGCGCATAAAGGCAGCGCTCGCCGTGGGTGCCGTGGCGACGGCCGCACCGGCGATGGCCGCCGCCGCCCCCCCGCCGGCAGCGGCTGCCCATGCTCCCCCCGGCTCCGGCCTCTCGATCGCCAAGGTCGAGATACATATCCACGCGAAGGATGGACAATCCGCCACCGATATCGCCGAGGCGGTGCGCAAGGAGCTGGAGCGCCTGGAACGCGATCGGCGCGCCAATGAGCGCTCCTCGATGCGCGACTTCGGCGATGGAGCCGATGCATGACCAGCAAGCTGATGTCGCTGGGGATGTTCGTCTTCTCGATCCCCACCCTCGCCTATGACGAGCTGCAACGCCGCAGCTCGTGGCGCGTCGCGCGCAATTCGGTGGTCGGCGCAAAGGACGCCCTGCAGTTCCTGGGCGCGGATCTCGACACCATTTCGCTGTCGGGCAGCGCACCCGCCGAGATCAGCAAGGGCCGCGCCTCGATCGATCAGCTGCGCGAGATGGCGGAAGAGGGGGAGGCATGGCCGCTGGTGGACGGCTCCGGCATTGTCTGGGGCGCCTACATCATCACCGGTATCGATGAACGCCAGAGCCGTTTCACGCCCAATGGCACCGCGCGTATGATAGACTTCGCGATCGACCTGTTGGAAGCCGGCGCGCCCGGAACCGGCAGCGCCTACAGCACCGGAGCCAGCGGATGATGGGGGTGAACTACCCGGATTGGCGCGTCGTGGTCGCGGGGAACGACGTGACGGGCAAGATGCGCCCGCGCCTCGTCTCCCTGCGCCTCACCGAGAAGCGGGGCAGCGAAGCCGACCAGCTCGATATCGCCCTGGACGATACCGATGGCCTGCTGGCGCTGCCGAAGGAAGGCGCGGAAATCAGCCTGGAGCTGGGCTGGCTCAACGGCCCCGACGTGCGGGCCGGCCTGGTCGACAAGGGCCGGTTCAAGGTGGATAGCGTGAACCATTCCGGGCCGCCCGACACGGTCACGATCCGCGCCCGTGCGGTCGATTTCACCAGCAAGATCGGCACACGCCGCAGCCGCAGCTGGCACGATGTCACCTTGGGCACGGTAGTTCGCGAGATCGCCAACGGGAACGCCCTCACCCCGCGGATCGAAGCGAAACTGGCGGCCATCACCGTCAAATCGCTGTCGCAATGCCGGGAAAGCGACGTCGCCTTCCTGCGCCGCCTGGGCAAGGAACACGATGCGCTCGCCACCATCAAGCGCGGCTATCTCGTCTTCGCGCCGATCGGCACGGGCAAGACGGCATCGGGAAAGGATCTGCCGACCGCGATCATCAATCGCCAGCAGCAGGATCGCCATAGCTTCGACATCGAGGCGCGCGAGGGGGCCGGCAAAGTCACCGCAGATTGGCACGATCGCAAGAGCGCCGCCAAGAAGACCGTCTCCGCGGGCAGCGGCGATGGCCCCGAGCGCAAGTTGGCCCGCACCTATGCGAGCGAGGCCGCGGCGAAGAAGGCGGTTGCCGCCGAGGCAAGCCGATCGAAGCGCGCGCCGCGCAAGATGTCCGTCACGCTCGCGCTCGGCCGCGTGGACCTGTACCCTGAGCAGAAGACGGGCGTTGCCGGCTTCAAGGCGGAGATCGACGCCACGAATTGGGTGATCGCCGAGGTGCAGCACCAGCTAGACGGCAACGGCGGCTTCACCAGCCAGGTGCAGCTCGAGTTGGCGCCCTAGGCGTTGTCTGCATTCAGGGATTCCGTTTGTGCGTGAGTTCTGCTTCAAGGTCGTCGAAGGAGACGAGCCTTGAGCAAGTGCCTTGTGGCGCTCGTACTCGACGGTCCATCCCAAAAAGGGGCAGATCACCAGCCACCTCTCATCGAGCGCGCATGGAATTTCGTTTCACATTCGTATCTATTTGAACTAAACTCCAAGTACCGCTATGGGTGCCAACCGCATCAGGGAAAAGAATCGTCGACGGAGAGAGCGCCATGAAATATCGACGTTACGGTGACGTCCTTATAACCCTGACATCGCAATATAAACTGCGTTATGCAGATCATGGAAGCGGCGCTCGTTGGGATGGCACATTCTGGCATCCCAAGAGCGACGGCAATTTTCGTCCGCTCGGTAGTGTTTGTGTCGGCGGCCATGCGAACATCAACTTCAACCGTGCATCCATGTTGCTTGCCAATGCGCCTGACCACGTGGCGTTGGCGGCTCCTCTCGATTACTCCTGGGTCTGGGACGATCACGGATCAGGAGCCAAGACGAATTGCTCGGTCTGGCGGCCAGTTCCACCGGAAGGATATGTAGCGCTGGGTGACGTTGCCGCATCGGGTTACTTGAAGCCAAGTCTTAGTGATATCTGGTGCGTCCGTGCCGATTTGGTAACGAGTGGTGTTTTTACCTCTGGCCCGGCGTGGCGAGATGCCGGCTCAAAGGGCAGGCACGACATTGCGGCATGGCCTGTCGAAGTCGGCGATTCCTCCAGAGACCTGCAGATGGGTATATTGGCGCCAGATACATTCATCGGCGTTGCCAGTTATGATTTTCCGCCGGATGCTGGTCTGGCGAGAGTTATTCAAATCCCGATCGTGGTAGACGAGCGCGACATGCCGGAAAGGCCGATGTTGAAGAGTCGTCGAGAGCCGCGCGATCCTATCTCACCAGTAAAAGATCGTAGCGTTGTCTTACCTTTCACAGCATTGCTCGATCGAACCGATCGACCAAGTCTAAACAAGATCGAAGATCCGTTCTGCACTATCGAGCGATCCGTAAATTGGTCATTGATAGCATTTGACGACAACACAACGACCGCTCCGCAGACCATAACTAAATCGGTCACTGTTGGATTTACGGTAACCGAGGCACAATCCTTCGCGCATAGCACTGGTGTGAAGGCTGGGCTAGATATCGGCGACAAGATAAAATTCAAGATTGAACTTAATTATCAGTTTACGCATATCGCTTCTTCCAGCACCTCCAGCCTATTGAGCACCACTGTCATTCGTAATCTCACTACGCCCCCAGGCGTTGCCGCTGCATTGTGGACAACAACCTATACGTTCAGGGTAACCCGCGCCGATGGTACGGTCGTCGGACGTGATCTCAGATTCGACGTCGACAATGTAGCGCATGATCAATATCCGCCCGCGGCGCATAATATCCAGAAGGCAACGATATCCTCGAGAGCAGATCCAGGATGAATTTGTAGCATTTCGAGGAGACTTCATCGGAGATAGGGCATAGCTTGGTTACAAAGCTTTATCGGACAGCGCCATCACGTCTGGAAAACGACAATATCCCGACCCTCAAGTCATGTTCGGCGCGAGCTGCTCCGGTGGAGTAGATTGCGATAGTCGCCCTCGGCCATGATACGTGCGCTCGCGCGCCAGCCGCCTCACCCGAGTGGGCTTCGTCCATCTCGCATGCGCCATGATCTGGATACGATGAATGCAGACAACGCCTAGAGCGACTTGCAGACCTGCGCCGAGGGATGCGCGCTACAATAGGACTTCACGACATCGTCGTTCGCTGGCGTCCAATAGCCGAACCCTTTTGCGGCATCGAGCACCGACTCGGAGTTCGCGCCCATATGCGCGAGCTGGCGGAGTTGCTGCCCATCAAGCGAGAAATGGGCGATTTTCCGCCCCACCGTTGGTTCAGCGCCGGCGGGTCCGAGGATGGTGAAGTTGATGGTGTCGATCTTCCCCGGCACCAGCGGGTGCCCATCGGTCATGGCCTTGCCCACCGCTAACACCTCGGCGCCGGCACGCTCCAGCAGGGCGCCCTCCCTTGGAGTGTCCTGCCCAAGATCGATCGTCAGATTCAGTATCGGCTCGTAATAGCCATCGTTCTTCACGGCCGCTTTGGGCACCGACGTGGCAACGGGTTTCGGCTGCTCGGAGGCACCGCATCCGGCAGCCAACAACAGCGCGAGCAAGGCGAAGAACCGCCGCGGTGCGAATTCATTTGGCACTGTAGGAAAATTCCTGCGAGCTAGAACACAACGAGAACACGAATCGGAACGAGTCGTTGAGCGAACCGGTATTTCGGCTGACTCCTGGATGCGAGCAGTCCTGCCCACGTTGCGACGTCATGTGCGCGGTGCTCGCGGCGACTCGCGACCACCTGTGGCGGGAGCTGGAGGAGCTTCATCGGCTCCGCGCGCTCCGTCCTGGTCGAGTTGCGGCAGCAGAGCTTGAACTTGCGCGAGGCCGATTGGCAGACGCTGAGCGAGGATTCGAGCGAGTTCGGCCCGCGAAAGCTCGTGATCGAGCGGCAGCAGCAGGCCCTCAAACATCCTCGTCAGCGCAGCTTCACTAGGCAATGCGACGCGCATCGTAACGAACTGAAGCGTTTTCGCGTTCTCTGGTGCGGCGAGACTTGTTCCCGCGTTCGCCTCGTCAAAAGCAGCCCGCACATGCTGGAACCAGGCAGGCATCCGCTTGGCCGTGCCATTTTCAAATGCGGAGATCGATTGCTGACTGAGGCCGGTCTCGGAGCCCGCCGCTTCAGCGTGGCGACGCGCGCGCGCAGCGAGTTCAGCAGCCGACCAGCCCAGCCGAGCCCGCTCCGATTTCACCCAAGCCGCAACCTCAGAAACGCTCATGCCCAAGGGCCTACAAAAAAATTTGTAGCGCGCCGCTACAAAAACTCTTGTAGTAATTACCTGTCTTAGGTAATTCTCTTGTATGAACACGCGCCAAGCATATCTCGCCTTCGTAGAAGCGGTAAGGATTGCCACGTCGCAATCGGCCTTCGCCTTGGGCGTTGGCACATCCCAGCAGCGCATTTCCTACCTTCTGAAGCACGAGCGCCCATTGCCTGGCGAATTGGTCCTGGCCGCCGAGAAACTGACCGGCGTTTGCCGCCACCAACTCCGGGTGGACCTGTACCCACTGCCCGCCGCTGACGGCGACGGCAGCGACGATCAGCCGGATCTCTTTGAACGCGACGGCGTCGCCCCAGTGCCCCCTTGCCATGACGCCGTCGTATCCACCGCCGCTCCGATCGTCGCGTGCGATCGGAGCGGCATTTCGCACCCGAAGGCAAAATGATGTCCGTGGAGCATACGCCGGGGCCGTGGTCGACCGCAAACGACGATGGCGGCAATGGCCTGCTGTCTGTGACGATGGGCCACGACAAGGCGTGGATGCACTTCAATCCCTCGGTGTCGAGTTTTGGTTATGACCCGACAGAGGAGATGCGCGCCAACGCCCGCCTGATCGCCGCCGCGCCGGAGCTGCTGGAGGCGCTGGAGAACGCAGAGGTTCTCTGCACAGCGTGCGTCGCGCGTGATCGCACCGAGACCAAGCGCCGGCCGCACAGCACCGGTGCGAAGGAAATCCTCGCTCGATCGGAGGCCTGCCTCGCAACTGTTCGCGCCGCCATCGCCAAAGCGCGAGGTGAAGCATGAGCACCGGCTTCGACTTCACCGGCAACGCGCCAAAACCGGTCTCTATCAAGGCTCACCAGGTCCGGACGCTCCCCGCCCTGCGCATGGCGCTCGATGACCTGGTCAAGGTCGCTGACGATCGCGGCACCAAGCATGTCGATCTGCGCGAGGTTTCGCCCATGCGCGGCGTGCAGGTCAGCCTGATCGATTTCGGCGGACGCCTCTACATCTCCTTCGAAGGACTCCGCGCATGAGCGCCATCACCGATAACCCCGCGGGTCGCAGCGCGGGCACCGGCGCCCTGGGTATCTCTCCCGCCCAGGGCGCCAATCCTTCCACGGCGCTGGACGAGCTGTTTGCGCAGCGAGCCCGCCTGGCGCACGAACTTCGCCATCTCCGGGAACGGCTGACCAGGCGAGTGTGTCGCAACATGCTCCTGAACACGCTGATGGATGTCCATATCCGGATCAGCGCCCAAGCCAGAATCGAGCGGCGCTGCAGCGAGTGCGGCGCGGGCTTGTCCGATGCGGGCTCGGTCGCCCCCGTCCGCGTGTTCTGCACCCCTTGCGACGAAGCGATCCCGTTTTGACCCGCGCCCGCGAACCCCTCACCTTCCCTCGCGCGATCACCAGGATCGCGGGCTTGGTCGATTATCCCGACATGGCCCGTATCGTGGCCCGCAGCGAGCGCCTGGTGCGCAAATGGTCGCACCCGACGGCAGAGGCCTATCCCACGCTGATGCAGGCGGTGACGCTCGATAGCGCCTATGTCGCCGCCGGCGGGGACGGCACGCCCCTGCACGAAGTCTATTCCCGGATGCTCGATATCGAGCTTGGCCGCCAGATCACCTGCCAGCTCGCATTGTCCGCGGCGATTGCGGTCGCGGCCAGGGAGTTCGGCGAAGCCGTCGCAGCCAGCATCGCCGTGACCAGGCCGGGAAATCCAGATCCACGCGCGATCTATGTCGCGCTGTCCGAGAACGAGGAAGCCTGCGAAGCGATGGCGGTCGTCACGCGGCACCTCACTGCACTCCTGCCGAACGGCGCTGGGCCGATCGGGGAAGCGAAGGGGGAACCCCAATGACGGCCGCCAAACGAAAATCCCGCCCGAGGCTGCCCAGCCTCCACTGCCCGCACTGCGGATCCCGCGCGATCGTGCGCAGCAACAATGAGGTGACGCCGATCGTGCGCGAGCTGCGGATGATCTGCACCAACGACGAGGAATGCGGCTGCATCTTCGTCGGCCAGCTCACCGCGACGCACATCGTTCGCCAGAGCGCGATCCCGAATCCTTCTGTCACCCTGCCCGTCAAGAAGTGGGGCGTGCCGGCGAACGATACCGGCCCGACGCCTGCCAACGACGAACAGCCGCCGGCGGCCGAGGGGGCCGCCACCTGACCGGCTAGCTCTTCCACCCGGCTCCCTGGCCCAGCCCGACCACCTCCACCCGGAAGCATCCCGCTTCCGGGAGCGCCCTCCGCTTGCCCGAAAGACCTGCCCTCTCCATGCGCGACGATCTCCACAAGGAAGTGACTGCCCGCCTGAAGGCCGATTTCGGCTTCAAGGAGCAGCGCACCTATCTGCGCCAGGGGTTGTGCCCGAAAGAGCATGGCGGCTGCGGCAAGCGCGAAGTCTATGCCGTCGCCGATAAGCCCTGGACGCTGCGCTGCGGTCGGCTCGATCGCTGCGGCTGGGAAGGCCGGGTCAAGGAGTTGTACCC
Organism: Sphingomonas sp. CBMAI 2297; assembly: GCF_029870595.1. Taxonomy (GTDB): domain Bacteria; phylum Pseudomonadota; class Alphaproteobacteria; order Sphingomonadales; family Sphingomonadaceae; genus Sphingomonas. Next base: position 224,116 of record NZ_JAPDIR010000002.1, on the reverse strand, counting down.
GGACATCTTCGATGATTGGTCGAAGCGGTACGTTCGCACCGAGAAAGACCCGCACGCGGCGGCCGATGCCTATCTGGCGCACCAGCGCGGCTTCGATCTCATGGGCCTGCGCGGCTCCTACAGCCAGGAACATTTCCACCATTCGGCGCTGAACATCGGCAGCGCCACCGTGCGCTTCCCGATGCCCGGCGGCGGATATTGGGAGCGGATCATCGATCAGCCCCATCGCTTCGGGAAGCAGAAGGCCAATTTTTCCTATGGAGTCGGCTATCGGGGCCAGTGGTGGACCTATCCCGGGCACGACCTAACGACGCTGGCCCAGGCCGATGAAATCTGGCTCGCGGAAGGCATCTTCGACACGATCGCCCTGGTCCAGTCCGGCAAGATCGTCGCCGTCTCGACCATGTCGACCAACAACTATCCGGAGGATGCGCTGGCCGCGCTCCGGCAGAAGTGCGGCGAGCTCAACCTTTCCACCCCGAAGCTGATCTTCGCATTCGATCCCGGCAAGGCCGGCACTGAGTTCGCCCGCAAATATGTGAAGCGCGCCCGCGAAGACGGCTGGGAAGCCGGCGCCGCCCAGAGCTTCCCCGATGGCGAGGGCGAAAAGCTCGACTGGAATGACCTGGCGATCGAGGACCGGCTCAAGCCCGAGGATCTCGAAACCTATCGCTGGAACGGCGAAGTCACGATCGCGCCGGATGTCCAGGCCAAGGCGATGCTGATCTACCGGCGCAACCGGTTCGCCAGCTTCTCGCTCACCTTCGAACGCCGCCTGTTCTGGGCCAGCTTCTCGCTCGACCGCATCAACGCCGCGCTGGAAGAGATGGCCGGCGATCCGGAATTCGACGCGCTCGGCAAGGACGAAAAGTGGGACCGGGCCGCCGAGGCGGCCGTGGAGGTCGAGGAGATCGCGAATTGCGTCTTCCGCGTCCTCTATTTCCAGCGCGATTTCGGCATCGAGGAAGGCGCCTATTTCGTCCGCGTCGATTTTCCCAAGCAGCCCAGCACCAAGGCCACCTTTTCCGGCGGTGCGATGACCACCAGCGGCGAGTTCACCAAGCGGCTCGCCTCGGTCGCGCCCGGCGGGCTGTGGACCGGATCGCAGAAGCAGCTCACCCAGATCGCGCGAACACAGTGGCGCACGATCCGCACGGTCGAGGCCCTGCAGTTCACCGGCTATTCCATCGACCATAGCGCCTACATTTTCGGCGATATCGCCGTGCACCGCGGGCGCGTGATCGAGAAGAACGAGGAGGATTATTTCGTCCTCGGTCGCCAATCGGTGAAGCTGCGCACCACGGAGCGGATGCTGCGCATCTCCTACGATGCCGAGAAGCTCGACCTGTCCTGGGCGCGCCCGCTCACCATCGCATATGGGCCGAAGGGCCTGGTCGTGCTCGCCTTCTGGGTGCTGAGCCTGTTCGCCGAACAGGTCCGCTCTTTCCAGGAAAGCCTGGGCTTTCTCGAAATGACCGGCGTGCCGGGCAGCGGCAAGACCACCCTGCTCGCCTTCCTGTGGCGCCTGGTGGGCCGCCCCGGATACGAAGGTTTCGATCCGACCAAGGCCACCTCCGCCGGCATCGCGCGCACCCTCGGCCAGGTCGCGAACCTGCCCGTGGTGCTGATCGAGGGCGACCGCAGCCAGGAGACGAACCATTCCCGCCGTTTCGAGTGGGACGAGCTGAAGACCGCATATGACGGTCGCGCCGTCCGCACCCGCGCCATTGCCAATGGCGGCATGGAGACGTTCGAACCGCCGTTCCGCGGTGCCGTCGTCATCGCGCAGAACGCCGTGGTCGAGGGATCGGACGCGATCCGCGAGCGCATCATGGGCGTGCACTTCGACAAGGGCCGCTTCTCCGATGAGGGCAAGGCGGCGGCCGACAGGCTGAAGGCCGCCCAGATCGCCGACATATCCGGCTTCCCGGTCCATATCGCCCGGCGCGAGGAGCAGATCCTCGCGGCCTATCGCGAGGGGTTCGCCCGCCACGAAGCGGCGATGCTGAAGCATCCCGGCTGCGGCGACTATCGCTTCGCCAAGAACCATGCCCAGCTCGCGGCGATGCTCGATGCCATGCGCATCGTCGTCACCAACCTGGACGATCGCGACGTCGCCGCCGCGCATAGGCTGATCCTCGCCATGCTGGTGGAGCGTCACCAGCTCAACGGCGCCGATCACCCGCATGTCACGGCGTTCTGGGAGAAGTTCGACCACTTCTTCGCCCAGGATCTGGAGACGGCGCGCAGCTCGGCGCTGCCGAACACCTTCGCGATCGATCATGCCCGCGCGGCCGATCAGTTCGCCATCAACCTGGTGCAATTCGAGACGCGGTGCAGCGCCGCGGGCCTCCGCCTGCCCTGCACGCTGCACGAGCTGAAACGGCACCTGAAAACATCGAAATCCCGCCGCTTCATCGACGTGAAGGCGGTCAACTCCCGGCACACCGGCAGGACGGTCGATTGCTGGGTTTTCGCCAACCCCGATCCCTCGCGGAAATCGTCCGCACCTCCCGAAAGAAAAGGAGCCGCAGCATGATGCTTGCCCCCGTTGTCGGCCGTGCCGTGCCGAAAAATGTCCCCGTTACCACCACGCGCCAGGCGCTCACGCCGGCGGGCTATGTCGCCCTGCGCCGCAAGGCGTCGAAGCTGGACATCGCCCGGGTCGCGGCGCTGATCGCGGTCAAGGCCGATGACCAGGCCAAGGTGCGCAGCCTGATCCGCCAGCTCGAGACGCCCGGCCTCGTCGCGCTCGATCTCAAGTCGATCGCGTTGCTCGGCCGCGCCTTCCCGATCGACGCGAACGTCTATCGCCAGCTCGCCACCGAGCCCGCCGATCGTCACCCCCAAATCTGCCGCGGCTGCGGCTGCTCGGAATGGGATTGCTGCGAGCGCTGGCCGGATCAGCGCTGTGGATGGGCGGCACCGAACCTGTGCACGCGCTGCGGGGGCAACGACTGATGCGCGCGCCGATCCGCACCCTGGGCTGCCGTTGCGCGACCTGCGCGCCGCCAGCTTCGCGCTTGTTCGACCGCCTGACCATCTGGTTCGCGGTCGCCGGCTTCCTGCTGATGCCTGGTCGCGCCCTGTTCCAACTTGGGTGGGAGGCCCTTTCCCGATGAGCAGCTTGACCATGCGCACCCAGCGCGGTGCCGACGGCATCGCACGCCATGTCCCCATGATCGGCGACACGGCTCCGGCAAAGGGGAAGAAGAAGCCGCGCCCGCGCCCCGACCCCATCGTTGCGAACGAGAACACGCAGGTCGCCGGCGAGCAGCTGAAGTTGCTCATCGAGCGGATCGAGCGCCTCGAAGAGGAGAAGCAGGGCATCGCGGACGACATCAAGGATGTCTACGCGGAGGCCAAATCGACGGGCTTCGACGTGAAAGGCATGCGCGCGATCGTCGCGATGCGGAAGATGGAGAAGCACCACCGCGACGAGGCGGAATTCATCATCGAAACCTACAAGCTGGCGCTCGGGCTATGAGTACGCCCCAGCCCGCCCGCCGGCCCCGCCCGTTCCGCGCCCTCGGTCTCGGCCTGGTCGCAATCGTCGCCGCAATCCCTTTGGTGCTCGCCGTGATCGTGTCGATCGCCGGGAGCCGCCAGCGATGATCGGCGCCCATTACAAGCGGTGGCAGCCCGCCGAACTGCAGATCCTTCGCGAGGAATATCCCCGCGGCGGATACAAGCACGTCGGTCGGCTGCTGCCCCATCGCTCCCTCGACACGATCCGCATGCGCGCCAGCGCCTTGGGGATCCGCGCACCCAGGAGGATCGCGGCATGAAATCCCGTACCCGCCCGAAAAGCATCTGCCACGCGCCCGAATGCGCGGAAGAAATCAGCTGCGGCAAGCTGATGTGTCGCCCGCACTGGTTCGCGCTGCCCAGGCCGCTTCGCCAGGCGATCAGCAGCGCCTGGAAGGAGCGCCGCCTCGCCGATTGGTCCGCCAACTGCCTGGAGGCACGCCGCTTGCTCGCGACGACGCAGGCGCCCGCCACCCGCACCACCGTCACCCCCGAACGCGCCTTCGAGATGAACGCGCGCATCACCGGCGAAAGGATCGACAATTGACCCCTCGCCGTCTGCTCGCGGCCACCGTCTTCCTCGTTGCGTGGTCGGCGTTCTGGATTGCAATCAGCTTTCTAACCGGCTTTGCCTATCAGCTGGGGTTTTAGTGTGGCGCGCGAACCTACCCGCGTGGGCATCGCCGGCGCATACGAGATAACAGGGCTTTCCTACAGGACGTTGCAAGATCTAGCATCTCGCGGTGCGATTCCCGGCGCCTCGAAGCCGGCGGGCCGCTGGCTCTTCGTGGTGACCGATCTCAAACGTTGGTCGACACGGATAAATCGATCGAAGAAGAGATGCCGAAAAACCTCTACCAGCGGAACGGAATCTACTGGGCGCGTTTCAAAGTCGCGGGGATCGAATACCGGGAAAGCCTACGAACGCGCTCTGTCAGCGTCGCGGAAAAGCGGCTGAGGGCTCGCCGCGAGGAGATCGAGAACCAGACGCATTTCGGCATCGCTGGCCCGATGGGCTGGGAATCCGCCGTGGTCGCCTGGGACGAGGCCATGTCGCAGGAGATCCGCAACAAGACCAAGAGCGCTAAGACCGTCTCGCGCTATAAGACAAGCTTGCGCGAGTGCCGGCCCTGGCTCGATGGCCGCGAGGTGCACGAGATCGATGCGGAGCGCATCCGCGAGCTGGTGAAGGGCCGCAAGGCCCTTCGCGTCACTAACGCCACGATCCGCCGCGACCTGACCGCCATCGCCAGCGTTCTTGACCTGGCGATCGAGGAAGGCTGGCTAGAGGACGACACCAATGCCGCCCGCGCCCACTCGCGGAAGCGCCTGCAGGAGCGGCGCGACCCGATCGTGCTCCCCACCGACGCCGACATCAAATACACGGTCGGCCGCCAGAGCACGCGGTTCGGCGATATGATGCTGTTCGCTCGCGAGACCGGGATGCGCGAGGAAGAGATCGCCGGGCTGGAGCATGGCATGCTCGACCTGGTCGGCCGACACGCGACGATCGTCGGCAAGCGCAATCGGATGCGCACGGTCACGCTCACGCGCCGCGCTGTCGAGATAGTAAAGCGCCAGCCCCGCCATCTGCGCTGTCCGTTCGTGTTCTGGCATCTGGAGGAAAATCCCGAAGGAAAGCCTGTTGCCCAGCGCTATCGCAACGTCGCGTCGAATTTCGGCGACTACACCGTGCGCGCCGCCAAGCGAGCCGCAAAAGCCGGCATCGATTATCGCCGCTTCAACTTCCACGCGCTCCGACACCTCTTTGCCGTGGAGTATCTGCGCAACGGCCGAGGCGGCATCTACGACCTGCAGCGCGAGCTGGGCCACAGCAGCGTCAAGACCACCGAGATCTACTTGGCCTTCCTCACGCCCGAGCAGGCCGCCGCGGCGATGTCAGGGGTGGCACAAAAGAGGGCACACAAGCGGCGGTCAGCAGCTTCGGAGTAGCAAAAATCGTCAGAAATCTGCCGTTCCCGAGACCAACACCGGCACCCACATGAGGGTTTAGGAAACCGTTGCTCTGTCCTGCTGAGCTACCGGGGCACAAACGGGTTTCGGAGGCGCGTCGTATCGGGCCGGGCGCGGCCGGTCAATTGCAGGCCTCGGGCGGCACCACCGGCAGCGGCAGCGGCGCGACGGGAACGCCTTCGTCGATCAGCGCCTTCGCCTCCGCCATGCTCGTCTGGCCGTGGATCGGCGCGGCGGGCGCCTCGCCCAGATGCATGGCGCGCGCCTGGTCGGCAAAGGCGGTGCCGACCCATTGCGAGCCCTCGAGCAGCTTCGCCTGCGCGCCCGCCAGCGCGGCCATCGCGGCCTTGAGCATTTCCGGCGGGAGTGCCGGCTCGCCCCGGACGGCCGGGGCGGATGCCGGCACGGGCGCCGGCGCCTGATTGCCCTTGGCGCCGACATTGGGCGCCATCACCGCCTTGGCCACCTCCGCGCTGCCGCATATCGGACAGGCGACCAGCCCGGCGGCGCGCTGGCCTTCATAAGCCGCGCTCGACCCGAACCACGCCTCGAAGACATGGCCGGCGCCGCATTTGAGGTCGAAGACGATCACAGCCGCCCGATCCCGTCACGCGGCGAGCAGCGGATCGAGCCCGCCGCGCGCATCGAGCGCCGCCAGGTCGTCGGACCCGCCGATATGCGCGCCGGCGATGAAGATCTGCGGAACGGTGGTGCGGCCATGGGCGCGGTCGATCATCTCGGCACGGCGCGGGCCGCCCATCGAGATGTCGATCTCCTCATATTCCGCGTGCTTGCCGTCGAGCAGCGCCTTGGCGCGGTAGCAATAGGGGCAGAACGCCTTGGTGTAGATTTCGATCTTGGGCATTGCGGCATACACCTGTGGTCGTGCCGGGCGCTTGTCAATCCGCGCCCTCGCCTTCCATCAGAACGCGCGCCCAGCACAGAAGGATCACGCGCGCCGCACCGCCGCGCTTGAGCACCCGCACACAGGCATTGGCGGTGGCGCCGCTGGTATGGACATCGTCGACCAGCACCACCGTCCTGCCGGAAAGGCGCGCGCCGGCGTCCGGCGCGAGCGCGAAGGCACCGGCGACCGCCCTGGCGCGGGCACGGGGACCCAGGCCGCGCAGCACCGGCGTGGCCTTCACCCGCCGCAGCAGATCGGGCGCGGCGGGCAGGCCGTGCGCGCGCGCGAGCGAAGCGGCGATCAGCCCCGCCTGGTTGTAGCCGCGCGACCAGAGCCGCCAGCGATGGAGCGGCACCGGCACGATCAGCTCGGCTTCGCCGGGCATCAGCCGGGCCATGGCGCGTGCCATGGTGGCGGCGCAGGCGAGCCGTCCCGAATATTTGAGCTTGAGCGCGATCGCCCGCGCCACCTCGCCATAGGCGACCGCGGCGCGGATCCCGTCATGCGGCGGCGGCTGGGCGATGCACGCGGCGCAGCGCGCGCCCTCGCCCCGGTCGTGATCGAAGGGCGCATGGCAGGCCGCGCACCAGGGCGGGCCGAGGAAATCCAGGCTGGCCCAGCAGGTAGCGCAGAAGCGATGGTCCGCCGGCGTTATCGTGCCGCAGCCCGGGCAACGCGGCGGCAACGCGAGGTCCGCGATGCGGCGCAGGGATGCGCAATAGTCGCCGAACCGGGCCATGCCCGCCTTGTCCCCGGCGGCGCGGCGGCGCACAAGCGCGCCATGCCCCAAAACGGACCCAGCGATTCCGCCGAGATCTTCGACCGCGCCCTGCGCCGCAAGCGCCGCGACCGCGCCGCCCGCCGCTACGAGGGGTTCGTGCGCGAGCACATGCTCGAGGGGATCCAGGACCGGCTGGCGGCGGTGAAGCGCGCGTTCGGCGACGTGCTCGACCTGGGCAGCTTCGGCGGCGGCTTCGACTTGCCGGGCGCGCGCATCACCCGGATCGATGCCGGCGCCGGCTTCGCGGCGATGGCCGGCGGCGTCCATGCCGACGAGGATCGCCACCCCTTTCCCGAGGCCAGCTTCGACCTGGTGGTGAGCGCGGGCGTGCTCGACCAGATCAACGACGTGCCGGGCGCGCTCGCCCTGGCGCGCCGGGCGCTGCGGCCCGACGGACTGTTCCTGGGCGCGTTCCTGGGCGCCGGTACGCTGGCGACCCTGCGCGGCGCCTTCCTCAGGGCCGAGGCGGAGCGGCCGGTCGCGCGCTTCCACCCGCAGATCGACGTGCGCGCGGCCGGTGACCTGCTCACCCGCGCCGGCTTCGCGCTGCCGGTGGCGGACGTCGAGACCCTGACCGTGCGCTATGGCAGCATGTTCTCGCTGCTCCGCGACCTGCGCGGCATGGCCGCGACAAACCTGCTGCCCGGCACGCCGCCCCTCACTCGCGGCACGCTGGCCCAGGCCGCGGAGGCCTTTGCGGAACGCGCCGATCCGGACGGCCGGACGGCGGAGCGTTTCGAGATCGTCTACCTGACCGGCTGGGCCCCGGACGAATCGCAGCCCAGGCCGGCACGACGCGGCAGCGCGACGACGAGCCTGGCCGAGGCGCTGCGCGTGAAGCAATGAGCGCGGTTGCGGTTTCGCAGCCACGGCGCTAAAGGCGCCGCGTCGGAAAAGGCAGGCTTGGTCTGGTAAGCCCAAGTCCTTTCGGTAACGAAAGCTCTGGTCTTTGGCCTCGCGCCCGGGATCCCCACGACGAACATCGGACGCCACCGGGCGCTCCGTGGTTCGTCCATGCGGGTCTCCAGCACGGGAAACGCTCCGGTCGAACCATCGACTTGGGAGTAGTTCATGCCACACCGCCACACCGTACTTCACGATGCCGTCATTGCCGGGGCCGGCCCCGTTGGCCTGTTCCTCGCCTGCGAGCTGCGCCTGGCCGGCCTGTCCGTCCTGGTGCTGGAGCAGGCGGAAGACCCGCATTCGCCGCTGAAGCGGCTCCCCTTCGGGATGCGCGGCCTGTCGGCGCCGACGCTCGAGGCGCTTTACCGGCGCGGGCTGCTCGACGATGTCGTCGCGGCGCAGCGCGCCGGTGCCGCCTCCCCCGTCGCCGCGCATTGGGCGCGGCAGCCCCGGCGGCCGGCGGGGCATTTCGCCGGCATCCAATTCTATCAGGACGATGTCGATCCCGCGGCCTGGCCCTGGCACCTGCCGAGCCCCGCGAGCACCGGCATGGCAGTGACGCTGGAGTCGTTCGAGACCGTGCTGGCGGCGCGGGCGAGCGCGATCGGCGTCTCGATCCGGCGCGGCTGCGGCGTCGACGACCTCGTCTCGTCCGGGGACGAAGTGGCGGTCCATGCCGGCGGCGAGACGTTCCGCGCGCGCTGGCTGATCGGCTGCGACGGCGGGCGCAGCCTTGTGCGCAAGGCGGCCGGCTTCGATTTTGCCGGCACCGATCCCGAGTTCACCGGCTATTCGGCCGAAGTCGAGCTCGCCGATCCAGACGCGCTCCCGCCCGGCCGGCACTATAGCGCGGCCGGCATGTTCACCTATGCGCCGCCGGGCACGATCGCGATGGTCGATTTCGACGGCGGCGCCTTTCACCGGACCCGGCCGATCACGCCCGAACATGTTCAGGCGGTGCTGCGCCGCGTGACCGGCACGGAGGTGACGCTGCGCGCGCTCCGGCTCGCCACGACCTGGACGGACCGCGCCCATCAGGCGACGGCCTATCGCAAGGGGCGCGTGCTGCTCGCGGGCGATGCCGCGCACATCCACTCGCCGCTGGGCGGGCAAGGGCTCAACCTCGGCATCGGCGACGCGATGAACCTGGGATGGAAGCTGGCCGCCACGATCCGGGGCACCGCGCCGGCCAGCCTGCTCGACAGCTATGCGGCCGAACGCCATCCGGCAGGCGCGAAGGTGCTCGACTGGTCGCGCGCGCAAGTGGCGCTCATGCGACCCAGCCCCGGCACTCGCGCGCTCGCGGCCATCGTCCGCGACCTGACCGCGACCCGCGACGGCGCGACTTATTTCGCCGAGCGCGTATCGGGCGTCTCGCTACGCTACGCGCTGGACGGCACCCATCCGCTGGCCGGCCGCAGCATGCCGGACTTCGCGCTGGCCGACGGACGGCAGGCCGGCCCGCTGCTGTGCGAGGGCAAGGGCCTGCTGCTCGACTTCGACGCCCATGCGCCGCTGCACGCCGTGGCGGCGCGCCGGGACGGGCGGATCGACTATGTGGCATGCGACGCGAAGGTGCGGCTCGGCCTGAGTGCGGTGCTGGTGCGCCCCGACGGCGTCGTCGCCTGGGCGAGCGAAGGCGGGCCGGACGCGGGCGAGGCGGAGCGCGCGGCGGCGCGGTGGTTCGGCTAGGCCTTCCCGGGCGCGTCCGCGAAGCCACGCCACCCCGCCAGCGCCGCCACCAGTGGCACGTCCGCCGGCGGCATCGCCATCCCCGACATCTCCGCCGGGGTCACCCAGCGCAGCGCCGTCGCATGGTGCGCGACCGGCTCACCCGCCCATGCCCGGCAGGTGTAGAGCAGCAACAGCAGGTGCCGCCCGTCCAGCGGCTCGCTCGCAAAGGCGAGCGGCGCGAGGCCGGACGGGTCGAGCGCAATCCCCAGCTCCTCGTGAAGCTCCCGGGCCAGCGCCGCTTCGGGGCGCTCGCCCGGCTCGATCTTGCCGCCCGGAAACTCCCAGAGCCCGGCCATCGGCTTGCCCGGCGGGCGCTGCTGGAGGAGCACCCGGCCGCGATCATCGATCAGGGCAGCCGCCACGACGAGCAACATGTCAGAAGCAATCATCAGCTTTTCGTTAAGCCTCTTCGGCTAGATTGTTGCCATCATTGGAGAAGAAGCGCCCACAATGCGAGCCCTTGTACGAGCGATCCGCGATGTGATGCACGACCGCCGCGCCGCGACCGCAGTGGAATATGGCTTCATCCTCGCGCTCATCGTCATTGCAATGATGGCCAGCCTGATGAGCGTCGCCAACACCACCACGGACATGTGGAGCAACGTCACCAACAAGGTGCAGGCGGCCACCCAGTCCTGATTCTGGTTACGATGCCGTAACACTCGCTCTTAGCCGTTTCTTTACTTCCCAACCGTAGTTTCGAGTTGCCGAACCGGAGTCTCCGGTGAGGCCGGGTGAATGAAGCAATCCTTGAACACTGGAGACCGGTTATGCAGAAGATCCGCAACTTCCTGAAGAATTCGAAGGGCGCGACCGCCATCGAGTACGGCCTGATCGCCGCTCTGATCGCCGTCGCCGCGATTGCTGCCATGCAGGGCCTCGGCAACTCGCTGAAGTCGACCTTCACCAACGTTTCGGCGAGCATGAAGGTCTCGTAAGCCTTCCGACGAAACGAACGAGAACGGGCGGCGGGACCTTGGTTCCGCCGCCCTTTTCTTGCCGGAAGCCCCCCCCGGATCATGTCCGGGCGCGGGCGCGCGTTCGCGCTTGCGAACCCTGACCGGTGCGAGGCCGCTACCTTCGCGCGCATCCAAGTAGTTTTCCTGAACCGCGGCGAACGGGCCGCTTCACCCGGCGTACAGCCGACTCTCCTATAAGGAAGGAATGAAGCAGCTTTCCTCCAAAAAGGCGGTGACGCGGATCGAGCTGGCGGTGGTCGCGTTCCTCGCGCTTTGCGCGGTGCTCGCGGTCATCCAGGGCCTGGGCATGATCGGGGCGAGCATGGCCGCCGCCGAGCATATCGCTCCGGTCCGCTAGCGTCAGATCCGGCCCATCGCCAGGAACTTGGCGCGGCGCGCCTGGCGCAGGCTCTCGGGCGACATGCCGTCGAGCTTGCGCAGCGATTCCTCGATCGCATCCCCCAGCGCATGGATCGCCGCACCGGGCTCGCGGTGCGCACCGCCCAGCGGCTCGCCGACGATCCGGTCGATCACCTTCAGCTCCTTCAGGTGCTGCGCGGTGACCTTCATCGCCTCCGCCGCCTCCGCCGCCTTGTCGGCGGTGCGCCACAGGATCGAGGCGCAGCCCTCGGGCGAGATCACCGAATAGACCGCATGCTCCATCATCAGCACGGTGTTGCCCGCGGCAAGCGCGATCGCCCCGCCCGAGCCGCCCTCGCCAAGGATCGATGCAACCAGCGGCACGCCGAGATTGAGGCAAGCTTCGGTCGAGCGCGCGATCGCCTCGGCCTGGCCGCGCTCCTCGGCCTGCACGCCGGGAAAGGCGCCCGAGGTGTCGACCAGGGTGATCACCGGCAGATGGAATTTGTCGGCGAGCGCCATCAGGCGAATGGCCTTGCGATAGCCCTCGGGCTTGCCCATGCCGAAATTATGCTTGAGCCGGCTGGCGGTATCGTCGCCCTTTTCATGGCCGATCACCATCACCCTGCGCCCGCGGAACCGGCCCAGGCCGCCCTGGATCGCATTGTCGTCGGCAAAGGCGCGATCGCCGCCCAGCGGCATGAACTCCTCGATCAGCCCGGCGACATAATGTTTGAAGTGCGGGCGCTCGGGATGGCGGGCAACCTGGGTCTTCTGCCAGGGCGTGAGCCTGGCATAGGTATCCCTGAGGAGCTTCTCGGCCTTGGCCTGGAGCGGGGCGATCTCCGCATCGATATCGACGGCGCCGCCCTCCGCGGTCTGGCGCAGCTCGTCGATGCGGGTCTGAAGCTCGGCGATCGGCTTCTCGAAGTCGAGGAAAGTGGTCATCGCTGCGCGGGCTAACCTTGGCGCGAAGCTACGTCAACGAGCGGGTAGGTTGAGCGATCCCGTTGTGAGGCGCGGAAGCCGCTCCAACCCTCATCCGGCACAAGGCCGGGATGGCGGTTAGGTCGAGGGCACATCTTCTTCTTTCGTCGCCCCTGCCTTGAGCCGGCGTCCCGCTGCCCTACGGACGGAAGAAGAAGCGGGATCCCTGCTCAAGCCCGGAATGACGAAAGAAAATCAAATACTTTTCTTGGGTTCTCAATCTGGCGGCTAGCCTCGCTTCCCCAGCGCTTCACCCAAAGGATGCCGCTGGTTGACCAGCTCGACCAGCCGGCGGCTGTCGACATGGGTATAGATCTCGGTCGTCGCGATATCGGCATGGCCGAGCATCGCCTGCAGCGCGCGCAGATCGGCGCCGCCCTCCAGCAGATGGGTGGCGAAGGCATGGCGGAGCACATGGGGGCTCACCCGGTCGGGCGGGATGCCCGCCTCCCCGGCCAGCGCGCGGACGAGCTGGTAGAGCCGGATGCGCGAGAGATGCCCCTTGCCCGAGGGAAAGAGGAAGGGCCGGTCCGCCGCGACATGCCCGCGCCACGCCGCGACGGCGGCACGGGCGCGGTCCGAGATCGGCACCAGCCGCTCCCGCCCGCCCTTGCCCTTCAGGATCAGATAGGGCCGGTCGGGCGACACGGCGTTGCGCGGCAGCGACACCAGCTCGGTGGCGCGCAGGCCAGAGCCATAGAGCAGCTCGATCAGCGCCAGCAGCCGCAGGTCGTTCGGATCGGGCGGCACCCGCGCGATGCGCGCATCGATCGCGGCGAACATCCGGTCGACATCCTCCACTCCGAGCACCTTGGGCAATGCGCGCGCGGTGCCGGGGCGCGGCAGCATGGCCGAGGGATCGTCCGCGCGCAGCTTCTCATCGGCGAGGAATGCATAGAAACGGCGCAGCGCCGCCGATTTGCGGGCGACGGTGGCGCGCGAGAGCGGCTGCCACTCGGCACCGAGCCGCTCCAGCTCCGGCCGCCCGGCCCCGCCCAGCCCGCCGCGGAGAAATTCGGAGGCGAGCCGCAGATCGGTGCCATAGGCGGCGATGGTATTGGCAGCGGCGCCCGCCTCCGCCCGCATCATCTCGAGGAAGCGCTCGATCAGCGCCCGGTCTTCGGAGACGCTCAAGCCGATCGCGTGACCGCCTCCACGGCGATCATCCGCGCATAGCTGGCCATCCCCGCGGCGCGCATCGCCGCGACGATGTGGAACAGCGCCTCGGGAGTCACATTGTCCCAGACGCGCGACTGCATGCCGACCGCGGCGAGCAGCGCCACCATCGCCGAATCGCCGCGCCGGCCGGCGGCGTCGATCGCGCGGGTCCAGGCGTTCTGCGCGCCGATCTGCACCTCGAGCGCCTGGGCGCCGCGGCGCGCGTCGCTGCTCTCGAAGCGGCCGAGGCCGGCAAGGCCGGCAAAGGCCAGCTGGGCGCGGCGCTGCCCGGCGGCATCCTTGAACGCATCGAAATCACCATAGGCGACCGGGCCCTGCGCGCCGGGATCGCCGAGCGCGAGCAGGCCCCAGGCGACGCTGCCGCGCGGCACCACCTGGCGCCATTCCATCGCCTTCGATTCATAGCCGGCGGAGAGCATCGAGGCGATCAGCTTCTCGGGCTCCTCCACCTTGGCGTCGGCCGGGATCCAGGAAGCCGCGCGCGCGGTGAGGATCAGCCGGGCATATTGGGTGCGCGGCGTGCTCGCTTCGGCCCAGAGCGTGCGAATCGCCTTGATCCGGTCCCCGACATCGCCGTCGGTATAGGCGATGCGCAGATCGCGGGCGACGCCGCCCTCGGTGGTGCTGGCATCGTCGCCCTCGGCGATCTCGCTGTAGAGGTCGACAAGGCCGGCGCTGGAGAAGACGCCGGCGGTGGCGGCCAGCTCGGCAGCGGCGGCGCGCTGGCGGGGCGAAAGCTGCGGGGCGAGCGCCTGCCAATAGCGGACCTGCGGGCCGGCGGTGGCGTAGAGCGAGGCGGGGACTTCCTGGCCGGTCGCGGTGGCGAGGCCCCAGCGCCAGGCGGTCAGCCGGGTGATGCCGCCCCATTCGAGCGTGACCGCGCGGCGCCCCTGCGCGCCGGTGCCGAGCACCTTCTCGGCCAGCAGATTGTCGATATCGCTGGCGGGCGTGCCGCCGCGCGCCTCGTCGAGCAACTGGCCCGCCTCGTTGGGCTTGCCGGCGAGCCCGGCGCACATCGCCCGGGCAAGCGCCCAGCCGCGCTGCTGGATATATTGGTTGCCGCGCTCGGCGATCGGGCAGATGCCGCCTGGATCGGCGGTGGCGAGCGAGACCTGCATCGCCACCTGGAGCAGGCGCGTCGTGTAATTGTCGCCATCGACGTCGTTCACCACCGCGCGCGCGGCATTGGCCTCGCCCATGCGCAGCAGCAGCCAGGCGCGCTCGGCGGCGAAATCGGCGCCATTGGCATGCCGCGGCGTGTCGAGCGGCGACATCAGCGCGCGGCGGAGCGCGATCGACGCCCAGCGCGACGCCACCGGCGCGCGCAGCCGCTGCATCAGCACCGCCAGGGTACGGCCATCGGCATTGCCGAAGCCCCTGGCGGGGAACGGCGTGTTGCCCGCGGCAAGCACGCCGACGCGGTTCAGCGAATGTTTCGCGAATTCGGGCAGCTCGTAGCGCGACAGGTCGACCGGACCGGTCGCCGTCACATCCTCGACCGCGCTGCTATTGGAAAGCGCGGTGTCGCCGCCCGGCGCGGGCGCGCTCGGGATCGGCGCGCTGCCGGGCGCGCCGGGGGGCGTCGCGGCGGGCGCCGTTGCGGCCGGCGCGGGGGCGGGGCGCGGCGCCGGAGTGGGCGCCGGCTCGTCGAAGCCCGGCGGCAGCAGCGATTCGGGCTTGTCCTGCTGCCCCAGCGCGGGCACCGCCGCGCCGGCCAGCAACAGCGCCCCGAAGGCGATGTGGCGGCGCTTAATTCGCGAGATTGTCAAGCGGGACCACCTTCTCCATGCGCACCGGCTCCTTCTTCGTCTCGCGGCCCGCGAGGAAGAAGAGGCCGCCGACCAGGACGACGAGAATGACGATCAGCGCAACGATCAAGCGGGACATGAAAAAGGGTCCGGAAATTGTGACTTCGCGGGCCTTTTGCCCGAGACCCGCCCTCGCTGTATAGCCCCTCCGAACATGTTACAAACGCAGGCAGCGAATACCGCGTGGACGGGCAAGGCCATCGTCCTGATCGGCCTCATGGGTGCGGGCAAGACCACGGTCGGCCGGCGCCTGGCGCAGCGCATGCGCCTGCCCTTCGTCGACGCCGACCACGAGATCGAGGCGGCGGCCGGCATGACCGTGGCCGACATCTTCGCGCGTTTCGGCGAGGCGCATTTCCGCGACGGGGAGCGGCGGGTGATCGCCCGGCTGGTCGACGGGGCGCCCAAAGTCATCGCCACGGGCGGCGGCGCATTCATGAACGAGAGCACCCGCGCGCTGATTCTCGAGCATGCGATCGCGGTATGGCTCGACGCCGAGCCGGCGGTGCTGGCGGACCGGGTGCGGCGGCGCGACACGCGCCCGCTGCTGCGCGGTCGCGATCCCCAGGCGGTGCTCACCGAGCTCGCGGCGATCCGCAATCCCTATTACGCGCTTGCGCCGATCCGGGTGCCCAGCATAGCAGCGCCGCACGACACCACCGTCGACGCGATCCTGAAGGCCCTCAATCCGTGACAATCGTCCCCGTCGCGCTCGGCGACCGCAGCTATGACATCCGCATCGAGGCGGGGCTCCTCGCCCGCGCCGGAGATGCGCTCGCGCCGTTCGACAATGGCCGGCGCCGGATCATCGTCACCGACGAGCATGTCCTCCCGCATCTCGCCACGCTGCAGGCGGGCCTGGGCACGAGCGAGGCGATCGTGCTGCCGCCCGGCGAAGGCACCAAGAGCTGGGGCCAGCTGGAGGCGCTGCTCGACCGGCTGCTCGCGCTGGGCGTGGAGCGCGGCGATCACGTCATCGCGCTGGGCGGCGGCGTGATCGGCGACCTGGTCGGCTTCGCCACCTCCATCCTCAAGCGCGGCTGCGGCTTCGTCCAGATCCCCACCACCCTGCTCGCCCAGGTCGACAGCTCGGTGGGCGGCAAGACCGCGATCAACACGCGCGCCGGCAAGAACCTCGTCGGCACCTTCCACCAGCCGGCCATGGTGCTGATCGACCCGGAAGTGCTCGACACGCTGCCGGCCCGCGACCTGCGCGCCGGCTATGCCGAAGTGGTGAAATACGGGCTGATCGACGATTTCGCCTTTTTCGAATGGTGCGAGGCCAATGCCGCCGCGCTGCTGGCGGGCGACCCGGCGGCGCGCACGCATGCCATCGCCCATTCGGTGGCGGCCAAGGCGCGGATCGTCGCGGCCGACGAGCGCGAGACCAGCGGCATGCGCGCGCTGCTCAACCTCGGCCACACCTTCGGCCATGCGCTGGAGGCCGAGGCCGGCTTCTCCGACCGGCTGCTGCACGGCGAGGGCGTGGCGGCGGGCATGGCGCTCGCCTTCGGCTTCTCGGCCGCCAGGGGCATCTGCCCCGGCCAGGACGCCGAAAGGGTTGCCGCGCACCTGGCCGCGGTCGGCCTGCCGGATGGGCTGAAGGCGGCGGGGATCACCGCCTCCGGTGCGCGGCTCGTGGAGCACATGCTCCACGACAAGAAGATGAGCGCCGGCACCCTGCCCTTCCTGCTCGCGCGCGGGATCGGGCGGACGTACCTCGACAAGAATGTCGACCTTGGCGAGGTGGCGGCGTTCCTGGATGCCCAGCCGCGCTAGAGCTCGCTCGTCAGCGTCAGGGTCAGCGTGCGCGGGGCGATCGGCGTGATCAGCCCCGAATTGGCCGGGGTCCAGGCGAAACGGTCGGTCAGGTTGGTCACGCGGGCGCGCAGCGTCACCGGATGGCCGCCGATCGCGAAGGCCTGGCGGAGCCCCAGGTTGAACAGCGCATAGCCGGGCAGCGCGACGCTGTTCTCGCGATCGGCATAGCGCGCGCCGCGGACGTTCACGCCGCCGTCCACCGTCAGCCCTTCCATGCCGGGCACCCGCCAGGTGAGATTGGCGAGCGCAGTCACGCGCGGCCGGCCGATCGGGCGGGCGCCGATCACGCCGCGATCCACCAGCTCGCCATCGATCCTGGCATCGAGCCAGGTAGCGCCCAGCACCGCGTTCAGCCGCGGGGTGATCGGCCCGGCCAGCGACAGCTCCACGCCGCGATGCCGCACCGTGCCGACAAAGTCGAACGCGCCCGTGGCATCGATCCCCGGCGTCGGCTTGGACAGGTCGAACAGGCCCGCGATCAGCGTCGGGCCTCCGGCAAAGCCATATTTCACGCCCAGCTCGGCCTGGCGCGAGATGGCGGCGGGGAGGACCGCGCCGCGATTGCTGGCATTGGCGGGCGCGACCCCGGCTTCCTCCAGCCCGCGCGCATAGCTGGCAAAGCCGGTGAGCCGTGAGGTGATCCCCACCGACAGCGCCCCGCCATAGAGCCAGGGCCGCGTCGTCTGCTCGGTCACCGTGCCGTCGAGCCCCCGGACGCGCTTGGCATATTCCACGCGCTGCGCATCGACGCGCAGCTCGGCCAGCGTGCCGATCGACAGGCGATAGCCGAGGCCGCCGGTCCATTGCCCGACATCGTCGCGCTTCCGGACCGTGCCGAGCGCCACCATGGGCCGGGCGATCCTGGGCGGCTTGTTCACATCGCCGAAGGTGCCGAGCGCGAAGGGGACGCCGGGATCGCTCTCCACCATCGAATCCCGCCGCCGGGCCATGGCGATGATGCGGTGCGTGAGATTGCCGGTGGCGAACTGCTTGGCCGCGGTCACTTCGGCCGAGACCGTGTGGCGCGTCTCGGCACCGAACAGCAGCCCGCTCGCCACCGCCTCGCGGCCATTGCCGGTGAAGCGCAGCACGCTGTAGGCGCTATGGTCATAGGGCAGCGCATTGTAGAACAGCGAGGCGCCGAACCGCCAGCCCTTGCCCGCGTCCACATCGGCAAAGGCGCCGATCAGGTCCGATTCGTTGCGCGCGTCCATCCAGCTCTGGGTGCGATTGGTCCAGCGCTTCACTTCGCGCGGCGCGCCGGCCGGATTGGCATAATAGGTGTCGCCTTCGCGCGGGAACCAGTTGCGGCTCCACACGCCGGTGATCCGCACGCCGGGCGCCGGCGACCAGCGCGGAACGAGGCCGATGGCAGTGAAGTCGCCGGTCGTGCCGTCGGTATATTGCTGGGCGGGCGTGAGCTGAAGGCCGCCCGCGATCGACCAGCGCCCGTCGGCGGTGCCCACCGAACCGCGCAGCATCGCGACCGGCCCCGAGCCGCCCCACCAGCCAGCCTCGATCGAGGCGCGCGCACCGGGCGTGGCGCCAGGCATCGTATATTGCACCACGCCGGAGGGAGCGGCGAAATCGGTCCGCAGGCCATTGGCGCCGACCCGGATCGCGGTGCCGCCGTTCAGCGGCTGGAGCATGCCGGAAACGCGGACGTAATAATGATCCTCGATCCGGTAGTTGCCGGCGGCCTGCAGGTCGAACCCGCGCACCTCGCTCTCCGAATAGAGCCCCACTTCCTCGATCCCGATCCGCCGGCCGAACGCATCGTCGGCGGCGCTGACCACGTCGCCGTTCGCCGGCGGCTGCGGCGCCCGCGCGGTCTGCGCATGGACGGCGGGCACCATGAGAAACGGCAGGCAGAATATCGAATGACGCATGACACGAACCCTCTTCCCAACCCGGCCCGATTGACCGGGCCGGCGGCGGCGGGTGGAGCCGGCTGGGACGAATGGATCGCGGGCGTGACGAACGGCATTTCGCGCGCGCGCGTTCGCGAGCTATCGTGCGCGCATGGAAATGACGGCGCGCGAGTCGATCTGGGACCTCAGAATCCCGTTGAGCGCGGCGACGGCGTTCGCGCTGTTCGCCTTCCTGCTCGGCTATGGGATAGGCGGGCTGGAAGCGAACACGGGCAGCTTCGCCGCCGAGCATCCGGACGAGGCGCGGCTGGCGCGGCTGCTGGTCTGGGGCGCCATGCTCACCATCGCCTGGGCCAGCCGCAAGCCGATGCAGGAGATATTGCAGACGCCGAAACGCTCGTCGCCCCTGCTGCTCGGCGCGTTCGCCTTCGTGCCGGTGATGCTTACGGAACTGGCCGCGTCGCGTTTCGCGATGGCCATTTCCCCCTATCAGCTCTGCGGGCCCAACGGGCCGCCGCCAGTGCCCGTCGACAATTTCCTGCCGCGCGCCATTGCGCTGGGCTCGACGGCGTGGCTGTCGCTGATGGCCTGGAGGCGCCACCTCGCCAATGGACATGATCGGCAGGAGGCGGACCCGCCGTTCGCCGAGCCGCTGCCGCCGATGCTGCCCGTCCAGCCAAGCGCCGAGCAATGGCTGAGCCTGCCCGAGGCGCCGTTCCTGCGCGTGCGCGCCTGCGACGTGGCGCAGATCCGCTCGGCGGGGAACTATAGCGAGATCCTCGCGCATGGCCGGGTGCACCTTGTGCGCGCGCCGCTTTCGGAGCTGGCCGGGCGTTTCGCGGAACTCGGCTTCGTCCGCGTGCATCGCCAGGTGGTGGTGAACCGCAGCCATGTCTCGCAAATCTATCGCGAGGCGGGCGGGCGGCTCGCCGTGCAGCTCAATTGCGGCGCCATCGTTCCGCTCGGCCGCAGCTATCGCACCGCCCTCGCCGCCTTCGCGCATTGAATCGCCCCCGGCTTTTCCGGAGCATCATCCCCAGCTTTTCGGGAGCCGAATGGCGCCTGCCGCGTTGACTTGGCGGCGGACGGCGATTTCGTCCGCGCAACGAAACAGACACTCTCCGGGGGACGGATGGCCACCGCGATCTCTCCAGCCACCTCGCTTGCAGCCTTTGGAGAATTGGGCCGGCTGACGGCCGCGATCGGCGACGAATCGCCGCTGGGGCCCGCTGCCGGCTGGTCGAACGCGCTCCTCGCCTCGCTCCGCATGATGCTGCCGGCGCGCGCCGAGATCGTGATGTTCTGGGGCCCCGAATTCTGCGCGCTCTACAACGAGGCCTATGCGCCGACGATCGGCGACAAGCACCCGCGCGCGCTCGGCCAGTCGGCGCTGATCTGGTGGGGCGAGCTGTGGGACGATCTCGGCCCGCTGCTCCAGGGGGTGCGCGACACCGGCGAGACCTTCTGGGCCAAGGACCGCCCCTTCTATATCGAGCGCGACCAGGGCCGCGGCGAGACCACTTATTTCGACATCAGCTATTCGCCGGTGTTCGACGATGACGGAACGGTGGGCGGCGTGCTCTGCATCGTCAGCGAGACCACGGCCCGCGTGCTCGCCGAGCGCGAGGCGATCGCCGATCGCAACCGGCTATGGACGCTGGCGCGCGACCCGTTCCTGATCGCGGACAGCCATGGCGTGTGGCGCAACGTCAGCCCCGCCTGGACCGAGATCCTCGGCTGGAACACCGACGAGCTGGTCGGCCGCACCTCGGAATGGATGGAGCATCCCGACGACCGCAAGCGCACCCGCGCGGAACTGGCCGGGCTGCGGCAGGGCGCCACCACCCTGCGCTTCGAGAACCGCTTCCGCGGCAAGGACGGCGACTATCACTGGTTCAGCTGGACCGCGGTGCCCGAGGGCGACCTGCTCTATTGCGTGGCGCGCGACATCACCGCCGAGCGCCAGGCGGCGGATGCGCTCGAGGCGGCCCAGGCGGCGCTGCGCCATTCCCAGAAGATGGAGACGGTGGGCCAGCTGACCGGCGGCGTCGCGCATGATTTCAACAATCTGCTCCAGATCGTCACGGGCAATCTCGATATCCTCCAGCGCAACCTGCCGCCCGACCAGCCCAGGCTGGCGCGCGCGGCCGGCGCGGCGATGAACGGGGCACAGCGCGCCGCCGTGCTGACCCAGCGCCTGCTGGCATTCTCGCGCCGCCAGCCGCTCGCGCCCGAGCGGACCGATCCGAACCGGCTGATCGTCGGCATGTCGGACCTGCTCCACCGCAGCCTGGGGGAAACGGTGGAGGTGGAAATCGTGCAGGCGGCGCGCATCTGGCCGGTGGAAGTGGATGCGAACCAGCTCGAGAACGCGCTGCTCAACCTGGCCGTCAACGCGCGCGACGCGATGCCGCAGGGCGGCAAGCTGACGATCGAGACCGCAAATACCCATCTCGACAGCCATTATGCCGCGCAGGATGCGGAAGTGACGCCCGGCCAATATGTGCTGATCTGCGTGTCCGACACCGGCACCGGCATGGACGAGGAAACGCTCGCCCATGCCTTCGAGCCCTTCTTCACCACCAAGGAAGTGGGGCGCGGCACCGGCCTGGGCCTGTCGATGGTCTATGGCTTCATCAAGCAGTCGGGCGGGCATGTCCGCATCTATTCGGAGCGCGGGGACGGCACGACCGTGAAGATCTACCTGCCCCGCGTCCACGGCACCGCCCGCGACGCCGCCGCGGCCCATGCCCCGGCTCCCCCGGCGCCGCAGGGCAATGTCGACGAGACGATCCTGGTATGCGAGGACGACGAGAATGTCCGCGCCTATACGGTCGAGGTGCTGCGCGAGCTTGGCTACCGCGTGATCGAGGCGGGCGACGGCCCCGCCGCGCTCGCCGCGCTTGATGCCGAGCGGGAAGCGATCGACCTGCTGTTCACCGATGTCGTGCTGCCCGGCGGCATGACCGGCGCGGTGCTCGCCGCCGAGGCGCATGCGAAGCGGCCGGATCTCCGGATCCTCTTCACCACCGGCTATGCCCGCAACGCGATCGTCCATCACGGACGGCTCGATCCCGGCGTGCAGCTGCTGCCCAAGCCCTTCACCTATACCGATCTGGCGGCCAAGGTACGCGACATGCTCGACCAGTGACATCCCGCCTGGAAGAGCGGGGAGCAGCGCGTCGGTTGCCGTTCCCGCCCGATCCGCCTAGCACATCGGCATGCGCATCCTCCCCGCTCTCGCCGCCGCGATCGTGATCGCCGCGCCCGCCGCCGCCCAGACCGGCAAGCCCGCCCCGATCCTGACCACGCCCGAAGCGAAGGACGCATGGACCCATGCCGTGCCCGAAGTGGCGCGAGTCACGCATGTCGACCTGAACCTCGACGTCGATTTCGCGAGCAGGACGCTGGCCGGCGTCGCGACGCTCGACGTGCTCGCCGCCGCCGGCGCGAAGGAGATCGTGCTGGACGTCGATGATCTCGATGTGATCGCGGTCACCTGCCCCAAGGGCAAGCCGCTCCCCTTCACGGTCGGCCCGCGCGACAAGGAGCTGGGCTCGGCGCTGACCGTGCAGCTCGAGGGCAACAAGCGGATCCTGATCCGCTACAAGACGCGGCCGGGCGCATCGGCGCTCCAGTGGCTCGCGCCGGAGCTCACCGCCGGCAAGCGCAAGCCCTATCTGTTCAGCCAAGGCCAGCCGATCAACAACCGCAGCTGGATCCCCACCCAGGACAGCCCCGGCATCCGCCAGACCTGGTCGGCCACGCTCACCGTGCCCGCCGGCTTCGTCGCGGTGATGAGCGGCGACCGGCTGGACGGCGAAAAGGGCCAGGCCGCGCCGGACGGCAAGCGCAGCTTCCGCTTCCGGATGGACAAGCCGGTGCCGCCCTATCTCGTCGCGATGGCGGTGGGCGACCTCGCCTTCAAGGCCACCGGCAAGCGCTCGGGCGTGTGGACCGAGCCTTCGATGCTCGATGCCGCGGCGCATGAGGTCGGCGATGTCGAGAAGATGATCGACGCGGCGCAGGCGCTCTACGGCCCCTATCGCTGGGGCCGCTACGACATGCTCGTGCTGCCGCCCAGCTTCCCCTATGGCGGCATGGAGAACCCCACTCTCACCTTCCTGACGCCGACGATCATCACCGGCGACCGCTCGAACACCGATGTCGTCGCGCACGAGCTGGCGCACAGCTGGTCGGGCAACCTCGTCACCAACGCGACCTGGTCGGACAGCTGGCTCAACGAGGGCTTCACCACCTATTTCGAGAACCGGATCATGGAGGCGGTCTATGGCAAGGAGCGCGCCGCCATGTATGCCGATCTCGACTGGGACGGCCTGCAGCGCGACATCAAGGATGCGGGCGGCAGCGATGCGGCCACCACGCGCCTCCATGGCGATCCGGGGGCGACTTTCGGCCAGCTCGATTATTTCAAGGGCTCCACCTTCCTGCGCACGATCGAGGCGGCGGTGGGCCGGGCGAAATGGGACGCCTATCTGCGCGCCTATTTCGATCGCCACGCCTTCCAGCCGCAGACCACCGCCGGCTTCCTGGCGGACCTGCGCGCCAATCTGATCAAGGGCGACAAGGCGCTCGAGGCGAAGCTGGAGCTCGATCGCTGGGCCTATCAGCCGGGGCTGCCCGGCAATGCCGTGCACGTGACGTCGGCGACGCTCGCCGCCGTGGACGCGAAGCTCGCCGCGTTCAACGCGGGTGGCCCGGCGGCCGCGGTGCAGCCCACCGGCTGGGCGACCCAGCAATGGCTGCGCTTCCTGAACGGCCTTCCCCGCCAGCAGGCGCCCGCCCGCCTTGCCGAGCTCGACGCGACGCTCGGCCTGTCCGCCTCGAACAATGCCTATGTCCGCTCGGCCTGGGCCGAGCTGGCGATCGCCAATCGCTACGAGCCCGCGCTGCCGGGGATCGAGGAATTCGTGAAGCGGGTGGGCCGCGGCCTGCTGATCTACCCGATCTACAAGGACCTGATGGCCCAGGGCGATTGGGGCAAGCCGATCGCACGGCGATTCTATGAGAGCGCCAGGGCGGGCTATCACCCGAATGCGGCCGCCGGCGTGGCGAAGATCGTCGGGGCGGAGTGACCATCATTCCCCTCCCTGGAAGGGAGGGGCCAGGGGTGGGTCGCGTCCGGGCGATACTGAAGCCAAAGATGTGACGGCACCGCATCGCGTGCATTCACCCACCCCCACCCCTCCCTGCCAGGGAGGGGAGTTTCAGTCGAAACCGAATACCTCCGTCACTCGCATCACGCCGCTGTCCGTCTCGGCGAACCGATATTCCGCCAGCGCCCGCAGCCGGTCCAGCGGCAGCGGCGCGCGGCGGGGATCGCCCACCAGCACCGCCACCCCGGCCGCCCGGCAGCGCGCAAGGAAGGGCTCCACCCGCGCCGCCGGCTCCGGATCGTAGAACAGGTCCCCGGCGAGGATCAGGTCCGTCTCCGGCACCGGACCATCGGTCAGGTCGGCGTGCACCGCCTCTACCACGACGCCGTTCGCCGCCGCGTTCAGCGCCACGGCCGCCAGCGCATAGGGGTCGACGTCCACCGCCAGCACCCGGTCCGCGCCGGCCTTGGCCGCGGCGATCGCCACCAGGCCCGAGCCGCAGCCCAGGTCGAGCACCCGCCGCCCGGCCACGACTTCCGGCCGGTCGAGCACGAACCGCGCCAGCGCCAGGCCGCCCAGCCAGTAATAGGCCCAATAGGGCGAGCCGAAATCCCCGTCCGCCGCCGCCAGCCGGCCGAGTCCGCTCGCCGGCACGGCCTTGTGCAGCACGATCTCGGCAATGCCCGGCACCGGCAGCACGGGCAGCCGCGCCCGGATGAAGTCGCTCGGGTTCAGGCGAGCCTTCCTATTCGCCAGTGTCGGGCGCCGGGCAGCGCGCGGACTCGCACCGGCGCCAGTCGATATTGAACCAGCCGCGGGCCGGGCCTGGCTTGCCGTCGGGATCGGCCGCGGCCGGTGCCGGGACCAGCGGCAACGCCATCAGCGCGCCCTCCATGCGCCGAGCGCCAGGCAGAGCCAGCCCGCGATCAGCGCCGCGCCGCCCAGCGGCGTCACCGCGCCCAGCCAGCGGGGGCCACCCAGCGCCATCAGGTAGAGCGTCCCCGCGAACAGCGCGCCGCCGCCGACGAACAGCCAGGCCGGGATGCGCGCGCCCATCCGGACGGCGACCAGCGCCGCCACCGCGTGGACCAGCTGATAATGCCCGCCGGTCCGGAGCCACTCGGCCGCCGCGCCGCTCGCGCCATGCGCGCCGAACGCCCCCGCCGCCACCGCCACCGCGCCCGAAAGCGCCGCCAGCACCGCCACGATCCTCACAGCCCGATCTCCTCCAGGAAATGCGGCCCGTTCGCCGCCACCATCGCCACCGCCACGACGAGCGCCGCGACGCTCATCACGAGCACCGCGCCCGCCAGCATGTCCTTGGCGGCCTTGATCGACGGATGGATGCCGGGATGGAGCAGGTCGATCACTGCCTCCATCGCCGAATTGACCAGCTCCAATGCCAGCACGATCGCGCAGCAGATCGCGACTAGCCCCCACCAGATGGGCGCCGGCCGGAGCAAAAGCAGCGCGAGCAAGGCCGCCGCCGCGAGCCGCGCCTGGCTGCGGAAGCTCGCCTCGCGCGTCCAGCCGGCGTGGATGCCGGCCAGCGCGAACCCCATCCGCGCGCGGAAGGGCCGCCCCTTCATCCCGAGGACTCGAGATCGATCTCGATCGCCGCCGCCCTGCTCGCATGAGTGATCATGCCGTCGATCCCGGCCCGCAGGTCGCCGGTCTCGCGCTGCACGTCCAGCCGGGCGCTGTCGCGGCGGCGATATTCCGCCTCGGTCTTGTCGATCTCCATCTGGTCGACGCCCACCGCCTGCATCGCCTGGCGCGCCATCATCACCGCGCTCTCCAGCACTTCGCGTACCACGCCGCCCACCGGCGCGCCCTTCATCTTGATCACGCTGCGCCGGTCATAGGCGCGCACGAAGATCGTCGCCTTGGGAAAGGCGTGATGGACCGCCTCGAGGAACTCGGTATCGATCTTGTCGCCGTCGTTGCAGAACAGCACCAGCTCGGCCTCGGCCGCACCGGCCTGGCGCAGCAGGTCGATGCGCAGCCCGTCGCCATAATAGACCTTCATGCCGAAATCGCTGGCGGTCTGGATCATCTCGACATCGGTGTCGATCAGCGTGACCGGGATGTCCTGCGCGAGCAGCATCTGCGCCACCGTCTGGCCGAAGCGGCCATAGCCTACCACCACGGCATTGGCGCCTTCGTGCTGCGGCGTGTCGACGCCCTGCGCGCTCGGCGCCGGCTCGGTCCGCAGCTTGCGGGTCGCCATCATCAGGAACGGCGTGGTGGCCATCGACAGGGTAACGATCGCGCCGAAGATGCTCGCTGCCTCCCCCTCGATCAGCATCGCCGACTGGGCCTGGGCGAACAGCACGAAGCCGAACTCGCCGCCCTGGCTGAGCAGGACGCCCAGTGCGAAGGCCTGGCGCCGCGGCACGCCGAACAACAGGCCCAGCCCCATGATCAGCGCGGCCTTGGCGGCGATCAGCGCCAGCGCCATGCCGACGACGAAGAAGGGCCGCTCGGCGATCGCGTGCAGGTTCAGCGTCATGCCCACGGCCAGGAAGAACAGCCCGAGCAGGATCGAGCGGAACGGCTCCACATCCGCCTCCAGCTCGTGGCGATAGGGCGAATCCGCCAGCATCACGCCCGCGATGAACGCGCCCAGCGCGGCGGAAAGCCCCAGCGCCTCCATGATCGCCGCGGCAGCGATCACGGTGAACAGCCCGGCGAAGATGAACATCTCGCGCTCGCCGAGATTGCCGATCAGCCGGAACAGCGGGCGCAGCAGGTAGCGGCCGGCCAGGATCAGGCCGATGATCGCCACCACCGTATAGACGCCGAGCAGCCAGCCGGGGGTGCTGCTCTGGTCGTGCGGGTTGCGCGAGAGCGCGGCGACGATCGTGATCAGCGGGACGATCGACAGGTCCTGGAACAGCAGGATCGCGAAGGCGCGCTCGCCGAACGGCGTGCGCAGGCGCCCCGCCGATTGCAGCATCGGCAGCACCTGCGCCGTGGAGGAGAGCGCGAGCGGCAGGCCGAGCGCCAGCGCCGCGCCGATCGAGCTGCCCGTCGCCAGCCACACCATGCCCGCGATCACCAGGCCGCAGATCGTCACCTGGAGCAGGCCGAGCCCGAAAATGTCGCGCCGCATGCGCCACAGCCGCGCCGGGCTCAGCTCCAGGCCGACGAGGAAGAGCAGCAGCGCGATGCCGAGCTCGGCGATGCCCATCTTGCTCTCGGCATCGCCGACCAGCCCGAGCACCTGCGGTCCCACGATCGCGCCCGCGACGAGATAGCCGAGCGTGGCGCCCAGCCCGAACCGGCGGAATACCAGCACGAAGACCAGCGCGAAGCCGAGCAGCGGCACATATTCGCCGAGCAGCGAAGCCTCGTTGGCGTGCTCCATCAGCCGCGCCCCCCGGAAACGGCGGCTCGGGCGGCTTCCGCCACCGCCTCGAAGGCGAGCCGGATCGCCGGATGGCGGCCGCGATGTTCGAGCGCGGGCGTGAACAGGTCGAGCCCGGGCCAGTCGGGCGGGGTGGCGCGCGTGCCGGCAAGCCAGGCGGCGAGACCGTCGCGCGCCGCCTCGAGCTCCTCCGGCGAGCGGCCGACGGCATGCGCCTCCATCAGCGCCGCCGATGCCTGGCCGAGCGCGCAGGCGCGCACCACCATGCCGATCGCGGCAACGCGTCCCGCATCATCCAGGTTCACATCGACGGTGACGCGGCTCCCGCAGACCGGGGAGCGTTTCTCGCAAGACGCCATCGCGCCTTCCAGCCGGGACTCGAACGGCACGGAAGCCGCCAGGCGCAGGATTTCGGTGTTGTAGAGCGGCGCGTTCATCTGCTTCCGACTTAGGGGAGCGGCGCGCGAAGTGCGACCCCCCTAATCGGTGGAATTCGCCCTGGCCCTGTCGGCGGCGCTGCCATTGCCTGGCTCGTCCCCGAACACGGGCTCGCCCTTGCGGCGGCGATCGACGAAATCGGCGATGCTGGCGCTGGTGGCGTTGAGCAGCGGATAGGTGGTCGACTTGGTGATCCATTGCGGGCGATTGGCCGGGCCGCCGCTCACCGTGTCGAACAGCAGCACGACCAGCAGGAAGCCGATGCTGACCAGGATCAGGCCCTTGAGCGCGCCGAAGCCGAGGCCGAGCACGCGGTCGACCGGCCCGAGAAAGCTCTCGCGGGTGCGCGCGCCGATCGCCCGGGCGAGCAGCCGCCCGCCGAAATAGGTGACGCCGGTCAGGATCACGAAGGCCAGCACCGCCCCGCCCTGCTCGGTGCCGACCAATCCGGCCAGCGCGGCGGCGAGCGGCGTGTGGAACAGCTTGAGCGCGAGCACGATCAGCAGCCAGGCGACCAGCGCCAGCACCTCGGTTACGAAGCCGCGCAGGAAGCCCAGCACGGCGGCGCCGCCGATCGCGAGCAGCACGATGATGTCGAGCCCGGTCAAAGTCATTGGAACACGTCCCTCCCGGGGACGGCCTATAGCGGAGGATGGATGGGAAACGGGAGAGGAAATCAGCCCTGCCGCGTGATCCGCAGCGCCCAGCGGTCATAGCCGAGTTCCTCGACTCGCTTCATGATCGCCTGCGCCAGCGCCGAGGAGGGGACGGCATCGCGGCACAGCACCCACAGATAGCGCCCGCTCGGCTCGCCGACGATCGACCAGGCATAGTCCTCGTCATGGTCGAGGATCCAATAGTCGCCGGTGTAGAGCGGGCCGAAGAACGCGACCTTGAGCTTGGCGTTGGTCGCCTCGTCGGCGACGACGGCCTTGCCCTCCGAGACGCTGCGATCGCCCTCCGGCCAATCGAGCGTGCCGCTGTTGGTCACGCTGATCTTGCCGTCCTCGAGCAGCGCATATTCGGCGGTCACCGCGTCCAGGCCCTTCTCGAAGCGGTTCTCGTGCCGCGCCAGCTCGTACCATTTGCCGAGATAGCGGGCGAGATCGACCGGCCTTGCCGGCTCGGGCACTTTCTTGTTGATCACCGGCGGGCGGGTGGCGCGCGAATAGAGGAAGAGGCCGCCGATCGCGGCGACCGCGACGCCCGAGGCGATGGAAATGGCAGTGCTTCGCTTCATTCCGGCAATGTGGGGGGTAAGCCACGGAAAGGATAGCCCTATCAATGATAGGGCGTGCAGCTTCGCTCCCGCTGGTTCCACGGGGGAAGGATCCGCGCCCGGCGCTTGCCGTAATAGCTGAGGTCCATCGACACGCGCACCGGCACGCCCTGGCGCGTGTAGATGTCCTGGTCGCCCCAGCGCTCGTTGCCGGTCTCGCAGTGCATCCAGCCCCGGCGCTGCAACGCCTCGACCAACTTGTAGATTTCCTCCTGGCCCCCGTTCGCCCACAGGGTCAGGTGATCGAAGCCGCCGCGCCCGTCGCTGCCGATCAGGTCGAGGGCCGCTTCATAGGGCCCTTCGCCGGCCATCATCAGCCCGCTGCGGCGGCAGCGCGCGCGGAACGCGTCGATCTTGACGCATTCGGTGAAGCCGGCGCGCCGCGCATCCGCCGCGCTGCCGCTCACCGGCAATCCCTCGAAGGCGAGCGAGGGCGGCGGCGTGCGGACGGGCTCGGCGCCGGCCCACAGGATCGCCGCCATCAGCGCCACGGCGCAGGAGGTCGGCACCAGCATCCCGGGGCGCGCCCATTCGACGGCCAATTCTCGCAACATCGATCGCCCCGCCAATCCGTTCGCGAGACGATGTTCCATGGCCCGGCAAGCGATTGCAACCCCTTGGCAAATGACGGAGTAGCGCCTCAGCGCCCCAGCAGGTGATCGACGAACTGGCCGAGCGACTTGAACCCCGCCAGCTGCAGCCCGCCCTTGTCCTTCGCCTGCACGGCCGGGGCGAGCGCGCGGCCGAAGCCGAGCTTCGCCGCCTCGCGGCAGCGCAGCGCGCCATGCGCCACCGGGCGCACCTCGCCCGACAGCGCGATCTCGCCGAACACCACCGCATCCACCGGGATCGGCCGCTCGGCCAGCGCCGAGACGAGCGCCGCCGCCACCGCCATGTCCGCCGCCGGATCCTGCACGCGGTAGCCGCCGGCGATGTTGAGATAGACTTCGCAGGTCGAGAAGCTCAGCCCGCACCGCGCCTCCAGCACCGCGAGGATCATCGCCAGCCGCCCGCTGTCCCAGCCCACCACGGCGCGCCGCGGCGTCGCGCCGCTCGCCAGCCGCACGGTGAGCGCCTGCACTTCGATCAGCACCGGCCGCGTGCCCTCCAGCGCGGGGAACACCACCGTGCCGGTCACATTCTCGTCGCGCGCGGTGAGGAACAGCGACGAGGGATTGGAGACTTCCTCCAGCCCCTCGGTCTGCATCGCGAACACGCCGATCTCGTCGGTGCCGCCGAAGCGGTTCTTCACCGCGCGCAGGATGCGATACTGGTGGCTGCGCTCGCCCTCGAACGCCAGCACCGTGTCGACCATGTGCTCGAGCACGCGCGGCCCGGCGATGCTGCCGTCCTTGGTGACATGGCCGACCAGCACCAGCGCGGTGCCGCGTTCCTTGGCGAAGCGGATCAGCTCGCCCGATGCGGCGCGCACCTGGCTCACCGTGCCCGGGGCGCCTTCGATCAGGTCCGAATGCATCGTCTGGATCGAATCGATGATCAGCAGCGCAGGCGGCGCCCCCTCGCCCAGCGTGGTCAGGATGTCGCGCACCGAAGTCGCCGCGGCCAGCATCACCGGCGCCTTGCCCAGGCCGAGCCGCCGCGCGCGCAGCCGCACCTGGTCCGCCGCCTCCTCGCCCGAGACATAGGCGACCGCCAGCCCGCGCGAAGCGATCCGCGCCGCCGCCTGGAGCAGCAGGGTCGACTTGCCGATGCCGGGATCGCCGCCGATCAGCGTGGCCGATCCCTCGACGAAGCCGCCGCCCAGCGCCCGGTCGAACTCGGCGATGCCGGTCGAGGTCCGCTCGGGCAGCGCGATATCGGTGTTGAGCCCGGTCAGCTGGATCGCCCGCCCGCCCGATTGGAGGTTGTGGCGCGCCTGGAACGGCGTCACTACCGCCCCGGCATCCTCCACCATCTGGTTCCACTCGCCGCAATCGCAGCACTGACCCGCCCATTGCGAGGAAACCGAGCCACAGGCCTGGCAGACATAACGCTTCTTGAGTTTCGCCATGGCCGGGAAGGTAGCGAGAGAACAAGATGAGAACAATAGCGCAAACGCGCGCGTGCGGGCCGGCGGAGAGCGGCGAACGGGCCGCTACACAGGATATCGACGGTTTCTCCACACTGTCTCCAGAAAGGAGAACTATGCGCCAAGGTTGCCCCTCGCGCTCGCGGACGGTATCGCGCGCGCCATGAAGCCCACCGAGCTCCGCGTCGCACTGTTCAGCGGCAACTATAACTACGTCCGCGACGGCGCGAACCAGGCGCTCAACCTGCTCGTCGGCTATCTGCTCGACCAGGGCGTGAAGGTCCGCGTCTATTCGCCGACCACCGACACGCCCGCTTTCCCGCCGACGGGCGACCTGGTGAGCGTGCCCGCGCTGCCCGTGCCGGGCGGGCGCGACGAGTACAAGTTCGCCAAGGGCATCAAGGCGGTGCTGCCGGATCTGGAAGCCTTCGCGCCCAATCTCGTCCATGTCTCCGCGCCCGAGATACTCGGCCACCGCGCGGTCACCTGGGCGCGGCGGAACAACATCGCCTCGGTGGCCTCGGTCCATACCCGGTTCGAGACCTATCCCGCCTATTACCATATCGGCTTCGTCACGCCGTTGCTGATCTGGACGCTCACGCGCTTCTACAACCGATTCGACACCGTGCTGCCCACCGGGCGCGGCATGGAGGAGCTGCTGCGCGGCTGGGGCGTCGAGCGGCCGATGCGGATCTGGTCGCGCGGCGTGAATCACGACCGCTTCAATCCGGGGCGCCGCAGCCTCGAATGGCGGCGCTCGCTCGGCATCGCGGACGACGAGGTGGCGGTGAGCTTCCTCGGCCGGCTGGTGCTGGAAAAGGGACTCGACATCTTCGCCGAGGTGGTCGGCGAACTGCAGCGGCGCGGCGTGAAGCATCGCGTGCTCGTGATCGGCAAGGGCCCCGCGGAGCAATGGTTCGCCGAGCGCGTGCCCGACGCCGTGTTCGCCGGCTTCCAGGCGGGCGACGATCTCGGCCGCGCGGTCGCCTCGATGGACGTGTTCTTCAATCCCTCCCTCACCGAGAGCTTCGGCAACGTCACGCTGGAGGCGATGGCCGCCGGCGTGGCGGTGGTCGCCGCCAATGCGGTCGGCCCGGTCGGCATGGTCGAGGAGAATGTGAGCGGCCTGCTGGTCGATCCCGGCAAGGGCGCGGTGAGCCGCTATGCCGATGCGATCCAGCATTATTGCGAGAATCACGATGCGCGGCGGGCCGCGGGCGCGGCCGGGCACGCGATCGCCGAAACCTATCAATGGGACGCGATCAACCAGAAGGTGCTCGACGCCTATCTCGAGGCGATCGCGAAGCGGGCGGGATAAACCCTTTGCCGGCCCGGCAATGGGCGTGATGGCGGTTCCGCCGGAAGAGACCGGTGCGCCAGCGCTGAAAATCCAGGCAAACCTATGAAACCATGCCCGTCATCCCCGCGCAGGCGGGGATGACGGAAGAAATCGGCATGACGGAAGAAATCGGGATGGCGAGGGAAATCCCGGATCTTGCCCGGGTTTTCGACCCGGGCTTCATTTCCAATCATATTTCAGCCCGTCCTCGCGAAAGGCGAACCGGTCGAGATGGCGCTCCACCGCGCCCTTCAGCCCCTCGAGCTGTTCGGACGAGCTGGCGTCGATCCGGATGTCGAGCCCGGTCTCGGCGACGTTGAAGGTCACCACCGCGTCGCCCGGATGGTCCGCGCCGCGCGCGTCCCTGGGGAAGATCACCGTGCCGTTCTCCGGCGTGAACTCCACCTGGAGATTGTGCTGCCAGTGCTTGCACAGCTGCTGCAGGTAGCGGCTGCCATGCTCGGTGGGGGCCAGCGTCTCGGCCGAAAACAGAGTCATCGTCATGCGCTTCGTCTCCATCGGCGGCGGCACGATCCCGAGCCGCCGCCTCAGCATTTCAATGCGCGGCACCGGGCTCAGAGCCGCTCGATCTTCCGCGCCGCCTCGTCGAGGATCTCGGCGACGCCGTGCAGCATGTCGGCATCGACGCTTTCGCCCGCAAGACGTTCCTGCAGCACGGCGCGCAGATTGCCCATCGCGCGGCGGATCGGCCCGCCATGGGACCGCTCGCGCAGCCCCGCCAGCTGCTGGAGCCGCTCGAACAGCGCCGCCACTTCCTCGGTCCGCTCGGCGAGATGCGCCGCGCCGGCCTCGGTGATCGCGAACTGCTTCTTGGCGCCTTCGCTCTTGCTTTCCTCGATCAGCCCCATGTCGTCGAGCATGGTGAGGGTCGGATAGACCACGCCCGGGCTGGGGGCATAGGCACCGCCGGAACGCTCCTCGATCTCGCGGATCAGGTCATAGCCGTGGCGCGGCTGCTCCTCGATCAGCTTGAGCAGGATGAGGCGCAGCTCGGTGCCGTCGAACATGCGGCGGCGGCCGCCCCGTTCGCCGCGCTCGCCAAAGCCGCCGCGCCCCATGCCCCATCCGATGATGAAGTCCGGCGCGCCGCCGCCAAAGCCGCCACGGCGGCCGAAATGCATGCCGCGATGGCCGCAATGATGATGTCGCATAATATCTCCTGTACGACTCTTGATGGCTCTAAGATATATCTTAAACCGATCTTTACAAGCCTCAACATTGACATTCGCCATTGTTCCCGTATTGTTCTCGCCATGCTTCTCGACCTCCCCTTCTCCGCCGGCGCCCTGCGCGGAAAGGCGGTGGGGCACGGCGCGGCGCGCGATGAGGTCATGGCTTTTGCGACCTTCCGGTGCCGATATCCGCAGTGGGAAAACGGGTCCGCCGGCCCTATCTGTGCCGGCGATGGCTGATCTTTTCGCGACCGAGGAACAGGCGCCGCGCGCCTCCGAAAGCCCTGCCGGCCCGCTCGCCGATCGCCTGCGCCCGCAGCGGCTCGAGGATGTCGTGGGGCAGGAGCATCTGACCGGGGCCGAGGGCGCGATCGGGCGGATGGTGGCGGCGGGCAAGCTCTCGTCGATCATCCTCTGGGGCCCGCCCGGCACCGGCAAGACCACGATCGCCCGCCTGCTCGCCGACGCGGTGGGCTTGCGCTTCGTGGCGATCAGCGCGGTCTTCTCGGGCGTCGCCGACCTGAAGAAAGTGTTCGCCGAGGCGAAGGAATATGCCCGGATCGGCCGGCGCACGCTCCTGTTCGTGGACGAGATCCACCGGTTCAACCGCTCGCAGCAGGACGGCTTCCTGCCCTATGTCGAGGACGGCACCGTCACCCTGGTCGGCGCGACCACCGAGAATCCGAGCTTCGAGCTCAACGCCGCGGTGCTCAGCCGCGCCCAGGTGCTGATCCTCCACCGGCTCGATCCCGCCGCGCTGACGCGCCTGCTCGATCGGGCCGAGGCCGTCGAGGAGCGCCCCCTGCCCCTCACCCCCGATGCGCGCGACGCGCTGGTGGCGAGCGCGGACGGCGACGGGCGCTTCCTGCTCAACCAGGCCGAGACGCTGTTCGCCGTCCATTTCGAGCAGCCGCTCGACCCCGCCGGCCTGTCGAGCTTCCTCCAGCGCCGCGTCGCGGTCTATGACAAGGATCGCGAGGGGCATTACAACCTGATCTCCGCGCTGCACAAATCGGTGCGCGGCAGCGACCCCCAGGCGGCGCTCTATTATCTCGCGCGCATGCTCACCGCCGGCGAGGAGCCGCTCTTCGTGCTGCGCCGGCTGGTGCGCATGGCGGTGGAGGATATCGGCCTGGCCGATCCCAACGCGCTGGTCCAGTGCCTCGCGGCCAAGGACACCTACGAGTTCCTCGGCTCGCCCGAGGGCGAGCTGGCGATCGCCCAGGCCTGTCTCTATGTCGCCACCGCGCCCAAATCGAACGCGGCCTATGTGGCGCAGAAGGCGGCATGGCGCGCGGCGAAGGAGACCGGCTCGCTGATGCCGCCGCAGAACATCCTCAACGCCCCCACCCGGCTGATGAAGGACATCGGCTATGGCAAGGGCTATACCTATGACCATGACGCCGAGGGCGGCTTCTCGGGCGACGACTACTGGCCCGAGGAGATGGCGCCGCAGACCTTCTATACCCCCACCGATCGCGGCCATGAGAAGCGCATCGCCGAGCGGCTCGCCTGGTGGAACGAGATGCGGGAGCAGCGGCGGGATGGCGGCGGGAGATCGGACGAATGAAGGACTGGGAAGACGCCACCGCCTATGCCCGCACCCTGCCCGATGTGGTGATGGAGAAATGGTGGGGCACGCTTTGCCCCAAGATCAACGGCAAGGGCTTCATGTCGCCCGGGCGCGAAACGGGCAGCTTCGCGCTGATGGTCGCCAACCCGGAGAAGGAGATATTGTTCGAGACCGATCCG
Organism: Sphingomonas sp. CBMAI 2297; assembly: GCF_029870595.1. Classification (GTDB taxonomy): domain Bacteria; phylum Pseudomonadota; class Alphaproteobacteria; order Sphingomonadales; family Sphingomonadaceae; genus Sphingomonas. The sequence continues at coordinate 188,787 of NZ_JAPDIR010000002.1, read as the reverse complement.
GACACCTTCTGGCAGACCGCCCATTACGCCAACTATCCGATGCTGCTGGTGCGCTACGGCAGCGGGAGCCGCGAGCGGATCGAGCTCTACATCCAGCGCGCCTGGTGGGACCGCGCGAAAAAGCCCCAGCGCATCGCGGCGGGGATGGCGGAGCGGCCGTGAGGGCGCTGCATTCCTCCCCGAGGAACTAGGTGCCCGCCTTCACCGATTTCATCGCGATCGACTGGTCGGGCCAGGCGGTCGAGCGGCCCCGGGGGCTGGCGGTCGCCCATGCGAGGTCGGGGACCGGCGCGCCCGAACTGGTCGAGCGCGGCTGGTCTCGGCAGGACATTGCCGACTGGCTGGGCGGGCTGGCGGATCGCGGCACGCGGGCGCTGATCGGGCTGGACCTCTCCCCCGCCTTCCCGCTGGCCGATGCGGGCGCCTATTTCCCCGGCTGGGCGCTCTCCCCGCCCGACGGGCCCGCATTGTGGCAGTTGGTGGAGCAACTCTCCGCCGAAGACCCGCATCTGGCCGCCACCAGCTTCGTCGACCATCCCGAGGCGCGGCGCCATTTCCGCCGGATGGGCGATTGCGGCGACCTGTTCCCGCCCGGCCGCGGCCGCTTCCGGGTGTGCGAGCATGGCCAGGCGGCGATGCGCCTGTCGCCCTATAGCTGCTTCAACCTGGTCGGCGCGTCCCAGGTCGGCAAGTCGAGCCTCACCGGCATGCGCGTGCTGCACCGGCTGCGCGGGCGGGTGCCGATCTGGCCCTTCGATCCCCTGCCCGGAGACGGCCCGGTGCTGGTCGAGATCTACACCGCGCTCGCCGCGCGGGCCGCGGGCATGCGCAAGGGCATTTCCAAGATCCGCGATGCCGCGACGCTGGACGAGATGCTGGCCGCGCTCGGCTCGCGGGCCCATGCGCCGATCGCCCGCTACGACGATCACGCCACCGACGCGATGCTCAGCGCGGCCTGGCTGCGCCATGTCGCCGGCCGGCCCGAACTCTGGGCGCCCGCCGGCCTCACCCCGGAGCTGGCGCGCACCGAAGGCTGGACCTTCGGTGTTCGCTGAGCGGCCGTTGATCGCGGCCGGGCGCGCTTTCGTCGCAGGGGCGATGCGCGCGCCCCCCCGGGCCAGCAGCGTCTCCCAAAGGGCACCCATGGCGGGGCCGTTCTCGAGGGAGCATTTGCATGCAGGCCGTCCTCCTCATCCTCTCCAGCCTCGCGGCGGCGCCGCACGAAGCGCCGCAACAGGCGACCAGGCCCGCGCAGCCCGCCGCCAAGGCGCCGCCCGCGCCGGCCGTGCTCAGGCTGCGCACCGGCATGAAGGTCTATGCGTCGGACGGCGTGCTGGTCGCGGAGACGGCGCATATTCCCTCGCCCATCGGCTTCTACGAGCCCAATGCCAGCTTCTTCACCGTGCAGGAGCGGCCGTTCATGGAACGGCGCATCTATGCCCGCGAGGCCTGGCTGGACGGCGACGTCGTGCGGCTGCGGATGACCGCCGCGCAGTTCCGCGCGCGCGGCCAGAACCCGCCGGGTGCGCCCGGCTCGTAACTGCGTGCCTAGGCGGGCTCGGCCGCGATCTGGCGCAGCGCCTGCTCGAAGGCCTCGGGCGGCTGGCCGCCCGATATCAGCCATTTGTCGTCGATGACGATCGCCGGTACCGAATGGATGCCCCGCCCCTGCCAGAGCTGCTCGGCCTGGCGGACCTCGCCGGCATAGCGGCCCGAAGCGAGCACTTCGCGCGCGGCCGCGCCGTCCAGCCCGGCCCGTTCCGCGGCGGCGACCAGGACGTCATGGCTCGACGGGTCCTGCTGGTCGGTGAAATAGGCTTCGAACAGCGCGTGCTTCAACGCCGCCTGGCGGCCCTCGATCGCCGCCCAGTGAAGCAGCCGGTGCGCGTCGAACGTGTTGTAGATCCGGCTGTCGGCCGAGCCGTTCATCGTGAAGCCGAGCGCCGCCGCACGGTCGCGGATCATTTCCCGGTTCGCCGCCGACTGCTCGGGCGTGGACCCGTATTTCCGCGCGATGTGCTCGCCGATATTCTCGCCTTCGGGCGCCATGCCGGGGTTGAGCTCGAACGGCTGGAAATGGATCCGCGCATCGACGACATCGCCGGTCCGCGCCAGCGCTTCCTCCAGGCCCTTCAGGCCGATGATGCACCAGGGGCAGGAAACGTCGGAGACGAAATCGATCTTGAGCGGGCGGGGCATCGGCGGTCCTTTGTCGGCTTGCTCCGCCAAGATGGGAACCGGGTGTCCCGATGCAATGTCAGCGCGGCTTCAGCGCGTCCGCCCGCCGGAGATATTCGTCCGCCATCTCGAAGCGGATGCGCCGTACGCCGGGATCGTCGCTGTCCGCCGCGCGTGCCCGCTCCTCGCGCGCGCGGCGCTGCAGATAGGCGCGCTCATCCTCCTTCGCTTCGGACTCCGCCGCCTTCGCGGCCGGAAGTCCGGTTCCGGATCCGCGCTTCGGCTCGGTGGCCAGCGCCTCGTACATCGCCGCCAGGGTCAGATGCTGTTCGCGAGCGGAGCCCGTCAGCTCCGCCGCCATTTCACGCTGGAGCGCGGCGCGGGCCTGGTAATAGTCGTGCTGCTTGTTCATCGCTGTCCCCGCTGCGCGGATGCAATTCTACGAAACCTTGCGCAAAAGCGAAGGTTTCCAGGCAGCAATGGTCGCTCGGCGGCGCCATTCCATCGCATATCCGGGCACCGCGCGCGCGCCGCCGATGGGGCTTGCGCGCACTACAAATGTAGCGTAGGCTACAAATGTAGCGTAAAGGGATTCTCATGCTGAACAATCTGCCGCCTCGCGAACGCCAGATCGTCGACCTGCTCTACGAGCGGGGAGCGATGGCGGTATCCGATGTCTGCGACGCCCTGCCCGACAAGCTCTCCGCCTCGGCGGTCCGGGCCATGCTGACCCGGCTCGAGCAGAAGGGCGCGGTGCGGCGCACGCAGAGCGATCGCGGCTATCTGTTCTCGCCGGTCGAGGCCGAGAGCAAGGCGAGCGTCAATGCGCTCGGCCATGTCGTGCGCACTTTCTTCAACGGCTCGACCACCCATGCCGCCAGCGCGCTGCTCGGCATGAGCGAGAAGCTGGACGAGAACGACCTGGACGAGCTGGAGGCGATGATCGCCGCGGCGCGCGCCAAGAAGGGAGCCTGATCATGACCGCGTTGCTCGGCCTCGTGCTCAAGTCGCTGGTGATCGCCGGCACCACCCTGATCCTGCTCCGCCTCACCCGCGGCCGTTCGGCGGCGGAGCGCTCGCTGATCGCGCATCTCGGCCTGGCCGGCCTGGTGATCCTGCCGCTCGCCACGCTGGTGCTGCCGTCGATGCGGCTGCCGATGCCCGAGTTCGTCCAGAGCCGGTTCGAGGCTCCGGCCACGCGGATCGCCCCGCAACCGGCCGCGAGCTTCACCGCCGCCCCGCGGACGGCAGACACGCCGGCGACGACGAGGGCGACGCCCGCCACCGAGGCCGCCGCCGCGCAGCCCTGGCTCACGCTGCCGCAGGGCTGGGAGCGCTATGCCTATGCGCTGCCCGTGCTGGCGCTGCTGCTGCTCACCATCGTCGCGCTGCTTCGCCTCGTCCGCCTGCGCGCCGGGGCCGAAGTGCTCGTCGACCCGGTCTGGCTGAGCGCGCTCGCCCATGCCCAGCGCCGCATGGGGATGAAGAGCGGCACCGCGCTGCTGGTGAGCGATGCGCTGCCCTCGCCCATTTCCTGGGGCCTCGCCCGCCCGACCATCCTGCTCAGCGCCGATGCGCTCGCCGCCACCGACGAGGCCGAGGCGATCATCGCGCACGAGCTGGCGCACGTCTCCGCGCTCGACTGGGCCAAGCTGATGCTCGCCCGCGTCGCCACCGCGATCCACTGGTTCAACCCGCTGGCCTGGCGGCTGGCGCGTGAGGCGCACCAGCTGCGCGAGGAAGCCGCCGACGATGCTGTGCTCGCCGCGAACATCGATGCGCCCGACTATGCCCAGCTGCTCGTCCGGGTCGCCCGGCACGAGAGCAAGGGCCTGTTGCTCGGCGCGCATGGCGTCGCCCCCGGCAAGGGGAGCCTCAAGCGCCGGGTCGGCCGCGTGCTCGACGCGACGCTGCCGCGCGGCCGTGCCCAGGGCTCATGGATCGCGGGCTTCGGTGCCGGCATGCTGGTGATGGCCGCGCCGCTCGCCGCGCTGACCGTCGGCGCCGCCGAGAGCCGCGACGCCGCTACGGCCGTGCAGGAGACCAAGGCCGACACCGGCCTGACGGCAAACCCGGTCACGGCCCCCACCGTGTCGCCCGCCGCCCATGCGGCCCCGGCTCCGACGGCTACCGAACATGCCCCTGCCGTTGCCGCCGCCACGCCTGCGCCGGTGGCCGCCGCCGCCGCGCCCGACCCCCGCCAGGACCGCGAGGCCCGGAACGACAACGGCCGCGACCGTGAGCTCAATGCGATCATCGGTGCCCGCGCGGTCGGCGTCACGCCCGAATATATCGAGGCGATCCGCCGCGCCGCGCCGCAGCTCGGCCCGATCAGTCTCGACGACGCGACCAGCATGCGCGCCGTCGGCGTCACGCCCGAATATGTCCAGGCGATGATGTCCACCGGCCTGCGCATCCGGTCGTTCGACGATATCGTCTCGGCCCGGGCGGTGGGCGTGAACCCCGACTATGTCCGCAGCCTGGTGTCGGCCGGCTTTCGCGGCCAGCTGGACGATTATGTCGCGCTGGCCGGCATGGGCGTGAGCGCCGACGATGTCCGCCGCCTGCGCAGCGCCGGCATGCCGGTCGAGATCGACACGCTCGCCCTCACGCGCAACGGCCGCAGGCGCGGTCCCAATCCCAACCCCAATCCGCGGCCCAACCCGAATCCGCATCCCGATCCGGACCCCAATCCCGACAACTGACGGGTCCGCTCTTCCACCTGCCCATTGCCGAAGCATCAACGCCCCGTCCGGGGCGGACGCCCCCGGCTTGCCTGCTGCATTAGGAGAAATGCCATGAACCGCGTTCTTGCCGTCATCGCCTCCGTTACCCTGCTCGCCACCGCCGCCATTGCCGGCGATCGTGCCCGCGACCCGGTCACCGCGTCCACGCCGATCAGCTTCAAGCTCCAGCTCGAAGCCAGCGGCACGCGCTTCGAGCTGCGCCTGTCCATGGGCCCGCGCAGCAACATGAACACCCATCTCAGCCACGAGCAGCTCGGGCTCGACAGCCGCGCGCTCGAAGCCGATGGCCCGGTCCGCTTCGCCATCGCCCGGGAGCCCGGCCGCCTCGACTGCGCGGGCGACGCCGGCAAGCAGATCGCCACCGGCAACTGCACCTTCACTCCCGCCACCGAGTTCGCGCGCTATCTCGCCGGCCGCGGCATCGGCGAGCCGAGCTTCCGGGAATCGCTCGACCTGACGATGGTCGGCGCCAACCGCACGCTGGTCGAGGCGCTGGCCCAGGCCGACTATCCCAAGCCGACCATCAATCAGCTCATCGCCCTTTCCGCGCTCCGCGTCACCCCGGCCTATGTTGCCGACCTCGCCCGCCAGGGCTTCCGCCCCGACAATCTCGAGGACCTCACCGCCTTCGCCGCGCTCGGCATCAATGCCGACTATGCCGGCAAGATGCTGCGCGCCGGGCTGGGCAAGCTGAGCGGCAGGAATCTGATCGAGCTCAAGGCGCTCGGCGTGTCGCCCGAATTCCTCTCGGAGATGGCGGGCGCGGGGCTGCGCAACCTTTCGGCCGACCAGGCCGTGCAGCTCAAGGCGATCGGCGTCACGCCCGCCTATGTCCGCGAGCTCGCCGCGATCGGCTATGTCGATCTGCCGGCGAACCGGCTCGTCGAGATGAAGGCGGTCGGCGTCACCGCCGAGGATGTGCGCCGCGCCCGCAAGATCGGAATCGCCAGGCCCACGCCCGATCAGCTCGTCCAGCTGCGCACGCTGCGCAACTGATCGTCGCGAAGCCTTCCCCAGATGCGTCCAGCTGCGCTGCTTCTCGCCGGCGCCGCGCTCTTCCCCATGAGCGCGGCCGCCCAGACCACCCCTCCCCCACTCAGCGCCAAGCAGGTCTTCGCTCCCGAGGACTTCACTCGCTTCGCCCCCCGGACCGCCTATGACATGCTCGTCCGGGTCCCCGGCTTCACCATCCGCAGCGCGGACCAGGAGCGCGGCCTCGGCCAGGCATCGGAGAATGTGCTGATCAACGGCGAACGCATCGCCAACAAGACCGGCGGCGCGATCGCCGAGCTCCAGCGCATCGTCGCCGGCAATGTCGAGCGCATCGAGATCGTCGATGCCTCAACCCTCGGCATCGCCGGCCTGGCCGGCCAGGTCGCCAACATCATCCTCAAACAGGCCCGCAAGGCAGGCGGCCAGTTCGAATGGCGGCCGGATTTCCGAGCCCATTATTCGCGCCCCAACCTGTTCCGCGGCAATGTCAGCTATACGGGCAAGACGCGCGGGATCGACTACACGCTCTCGCTCGAGGACCAGACCGGGCGCGGCGGCCTGGGCGGGCCGGAGCTGTTCCATGCCGCCGACGGAACGCTGATCGAGCGCCGCGAGGAGATATATCATTCGGAATCGGACACGCTCGTCGCCAAGCTCAGGCTCGGCTTCGACGGACCGGGCGGCGCCAAGGGGCATCTCATCCTCAACTATTCGCCCTATTGGGGGCCGGTCTATGATTTCGAGCGGCGCTATCGGGCCGATGGCAATGACGGCACCCGCCTGCGCCGCAACCGGCTCGACGGCTGGATGTACGACGTCAACGCGGACTATGAATTCCCGCTCGGGCCCGGCCGGTTCAAGATCATCGGCCTGCGCCATTTCGACCATGAGCCGCTCATTTCCACCCAGGTCGACAGTTTCGCGAGCGGCGCGCCCGACCAGGGCACCCGTTTCGAGCGCAACTCGTACATCACCGAAACCATCGCCCGTGCCGAATATGGCTGGAAGATGGGGGGAAGCGACTGGCAGCTCTCGCTCGAGCGCGCGGTCAACGGCCTCGACCAGCGCGGCGCGCTCGCCAGGCTCGATCCCCAAGGCCGGTTCGTGCCGGTTCCCTTCCCCGGCGGCAGCGGGATCGTGCGCGAAGTCCGCCACGAAGGCATGGTGACGTTCAGCCGCCCGCTCGGCGCGGGGATTACTCTCCAGGTCGCCGGCGGCGGCGAGTCCAGCACGCTCGAGCGTGTCGATGGCGACTTGCCCGCGCGCCGCTTCTTCCGACCAAAGGGCAGCATCACGCTCGGCTGGCGGCCGGACGAGCAATGGGATCTCAGTCTCAAGCTGCGCCGCCGGGTTGGCCAGATCAGCTTCTACGACTTCATGGCCCAGCCCAACCTCAAGTCCGAGCGGCAGAACAGCGGCAACGCGGAACTCGTCCCCCCGCAGAGCTGGGAAGCGGAGATGGAGGTCGGCCGCGCGCTGGGCGCCGCGGGCAAGACCCGGCTGCGCGCTTATTATTACGCCGTCGAGGACATCGTCGATATCGTGCCGATCGGCGCGGACGGCGAAGGCGTCGGCAATCTGCCGCGGGCGACGCGCTTCGGGCTGGAGAGCACCAGCACGATCCAGTTCGCGCCGCTGGGCCTGCCCGGCGCCCGGCTCGACGCCAAGCTGGGCTTCGAGATCGCCCGCGTCCGCGATCCGCTCACCGGCGAGATGCGCCCGATCAGCGGGACGCAGGATCGCTGGGCGGAGCTCGATTTCCGCCACGACCTGCCGAACAGCGATTTCGCCTGGGGCGTCACGGCCGGCCTCAATCACAATACGGCTTATTATTATCTCACCGAGGTGAACCGCGAGAACGAAGGCCCCTGGTTCACCAACGTCTTTGTCGAGCACAAGGACGTGTTCGGCCTCACCGTGCGCGCGCAGGTGGGCAATGTCCTCAACGGCCGGCACTATTATGATCGCCAGGTCTATGCCGGGCGGCGCAATGCGAGCCCGCTGGTGTTCCGGCAACGCAACGACCAGTTGATCGGGCCGATCTTCACCTTCACGATCCGCGGGAGCTTCTGATGCACATGATCGACCGAGCCCTGCGCTCCATCGCTTCGTCCGCCCTTCTTTCGAGCCTTGCCCTGGCGCATCTCGCAACGGCCGCTCCCGCCCGGGCGCAGGCCCAGGCACCCGCGCAGCAGGCCCCGCTGCTCGCGCCCGAAACCGTGATGCTCACGATCGACATGGGCCCCGGCGAGCCGCCGCTCGCCGTGACGCTGGCCGAGCTGATGCAGGTCTTCCGCGTGCCGGGCATGAGCATCGCGGTGGTGAAGGACAATCGCATCGCCTTCTCGGCCAGCTTCGGCGTGACCGAGGCGGGCGGCACCACGCCGGTCACGCCAGCCACGCTGTTCCAGGCAGCCTCGATCAGCAAGCCGGTCGCGGCGATGGGAGCATTGTGGCTGGTCGAGCGGGGCAAGCTCTCCCTCGATGCCGATGTGAACACCCAGCTCAAGGGCTGGAAGCTGCCGGAGAGCCCGCTCGCCGCCACGCGGAAGGTCACGCTGCGCCGGCTGATGAGCCACAATGCGGGCCTGAACGTCCATGGCTTTGCCGGCTATGCCCAGGGCGTGCCGGTGCCGGGCATCGAGCAGATCCTCGACGGCAAGCCGCCCGCCAACAGCCCGGCGGTCCGCGTGACCGTGGAGCCCGGCACCCAGTGCATCTATTCGGGCGGCGGCGTGACGATAGAGGGCCTGATGATCCGCGACGCCGCGGGCCAGCCGTTCGAGGATTTCATGGCCGCGCGCGTCCTGCGCCCGGCCGGCATGACGAGCAGCAGCTTCGCCCAGTCCCTGCCCCCGGAACTGGCGGCGCGCGCCGCCAGCGGCACCGGGCCGGACGGCGCCATCACTCCGGGCAAATGGCACGTCTATCCCGAACTCGCCCCCGATGGGCTGTGGACCACCGCCGAGGATCTCGCGCGCCTGGGCATCGAGGTGTCGCTCTCCCGCGAAGGCAAGGCCAACCATGTCCTCTCGCAGGCGATGACGCGCGAGATGCTCACGCCGCATTGCCCCGACGATTCCGGCAAGCCCGGTGGCATCGGGCTGGGTTTCGGTGTCGGCTATGGCGGCCATCCCGGCCAGTTCCGCCACAATGGTGCGAACGAAGGGTTCCAGTCGCTGATGTTCATGGACGCCGACAAGGGCTGGGGCATCGCCCTGCTCGGCAATTCGGACAGCTTCTCGTCCATCTATGAGCGCATCATGAAGGTCGTCGGCGACGCCCAGGGCTGGCAGTATCAGGCCCGCCAGCCGCGCGAAGGCGATCTGCTGCTCGTCATCGCCGCCCGGCGCGGCCTGGATGCGGCGCTGGCCCATTATGATCGCACGCGGAACGGAAAGGACGACCCGTCGGTCCTCAACCTGCTCGGCTATCGCCTGCTCCGCCAGAACCAGGTCGCCGACGCGCTCCGCGTCTTCGAGCGCAACGCCGCGCTCTATCCGGCCGACGCCAATGCCTGGGACAGCCTGGGCGAGGCGCATGCCCGCGCCGGCAACCGGAAAGCCGCGATCCGCAACTATCGGCGATCGCTCGCGCTGGATGCGAACAACGCCAATGCGAAACGGCAGCTGGAGAAGCTCGAGCGCTAGGGTGGAGCCTAATATTCTTCCTTCGTCACCCCGGCCTTGCACCGGGGTCCCGCTATCTCGCCAGCGCAAGAAGAAGAGGGACCCCGGCGCCAGGCCGGGGTGACGGTGTTTGCTGATCGAGTCGTGACCCTAATCCAGCCCCGTCTTGCCCGGCGCCCAATAGGCCTTGGTCGCGATCCGGCTCGCCGGTACCGCCAGCCGTTTCAGCCGCTGGCGCAGGCGCTGGACGGTGCCCGCCTTGCCGGTCAGCACGAAGCCGGTGCCGCCGGCCGCCAGCGTCGCGAGCCGCAGCTCCATCTCGCCGACATGCGCATCGTCCGCCGCTCTCGCGAACAGCGCGACCCGGTCGAGCCCCAGCTGCTCGGCCACCCGGCAGCTGCCCTCCACGTCGCCGACCTCGAAATAGCCGGCAACCACGCGCCCCGGGGTCTGATAGGCCAGCGCATGGGCAAGCCCGATCGAGGTCTCGTCGCCGAACACCGCCAGCGGTCCGTGCATCCGGCCGGCATCAAGCGAGCCGCGCGGCCCGAAGATGTCGCACATGGCGCCCGGCGCCACGTCGCGCACCCAGGAACTGCCCGGCCCGTCGCCGTGCACATGGCCCAGGATGCAGGCGCGCCCGGTCCCCGGGTTCCATTCGATCGGCGTATAGGTCCGCGCGGTGAACGCCGATCCCATCGCGATCTGGATCTTCTGTCCCGGCGTCCAGGCGATGCCCTCCAGCGCCGGGCCTTCCAGGGTGATCAGCCGGAAGCCGTCGGCGAGCCGTTCGCTGGCCGTCACGGTCGCGCGCTTCATCAGCAGCCGGATGAGCGCCTGGCCAATCCGGCCGGGAGCCTTGGCCACGGGGCGTTCGGGCGATTCCATCGGCAGCATCACACGGTCCTCATGCAGAATTCATTGCCACGTCTCCCCGCCCCGCGCCGCCGCCTGGCTCCTCGCCTGGCCCATGCCCGCGACGGCATGCCGGCTTCCGTGCCCAATCTCTCGACTTGCGCCGCCTTTCCGGGCTCGACGGGTTCGCGAACAACTGATAATGGCTCGCATTATTGTCGTCATTGCGAAGCATGGACAGAATATTATTAGATCCTGCCAATCAAGGCGGAGGCGGATATGCCCATTCTGAATGAGATCGGCAGCGACAATGGCTGGATGGATCCGGACGCCGTGCCCCGCCCGGTCGTCACCTATGGCTTCATCACCGAAGCGTTCGGCAGCTTCGAACTCGCCCCGCATCACCACGCCAAGGGCCAGATCATCCTGGCCCAGCGCGGCGCGCTGAGCTGCGAGGTGGACGGGGGGCTGTGGATCGTCCCGCCGCGCAGCGCCATCTGGATCCCCGGCGGCGCTCTCCATTCGGTCAAGGCGACGGGCGCGCTGGAAGGCTATAACGCCTTCATCGCCCCGGACGTGGCGGCAGGCCTGCCCGCCAGCTGCTGTGCCCTCTCGGTCAGCCCGCTGCTCCGCGAGCTGCTCGCCCGCGCCGCCGTCCTGCCCGTCCTCTACGAGGAGACCGGCCCCAATGCCCGGCTGGTCGCGGTCCTGCTCGACGAGATCGCTGCCGCCGGGATCGAGGATCTCCACCTCCCCATGCCCGCCGATGCCCGGCTGCGCCGGGTAGTCGACCTGATGATGGCCGCCCCGGCCGAGCGCGGCACGCTCGACGGCTGGGCCCGCCGCGCCGGCCTGGGCGAGCGCACCCTCGCGCGGCTGATCCACCGCGAGACCGGCATGAGCTTCGGCCGCTGGCGGCAGCAGTTGGGGGTGATGCTCGCGGTCAAATGGCTGGCGGGCGGCGCTTCGATCCAGCAGGTCGCGGGGGACCTTGGCTATGAGAGCGTGCCGAGCTTCGTGACGATGTTCCGCAAGGCCCTGGGCACCTCGCCCGGCCGCTACATGGCGGAACGCCATTCCAGCCGGCACTGACCCGCGCGGGGGCTGGACGCCGGCCCCGGCGCGCGCCACCCTGCCACCTCGCGCCAAGGAGAGCCCGATGATCCCCGCCCCTTTCCGGGTCACCCGTCATCCCGCCTGAGACCCGCCTCGGCAGCCGCGCGGCGCGCTTCCTGTGGGTAGCGCTCGGCTTCTTCTTCGTCGCGCTCGGCGTGATCGGGGCGCTGTTGCCCGTGATGCCGACCACGATCTTCCTGATCCTGGCGGCCGGCTGCTTCGCCCGCGGCTCGGCCCGGCTCGAGGCCTGGCTGCTCGATCATCCCAAGGTCGGGCCGCCGATCCGGCAATGGCGCGAGCAGGGGGCGATCCCGCGCCGCGGCAAGATCGCGGCCTGTGCCGGGATCGCGCTGGGCTATGCGCTGTTCTGGATCTCGGTACGCCCCCATGCCGCGCTGGCGCTTGGCGTCGCGGCCGGGATGGCGGCCTGCGCGCTGTGGATCGTCACTCGCCCCGCGCCCATCGGCCCGGCATAGTTCGTCCTTGACCGCCCCGACGAAGCCGACCAAGGGGCGAGCGACCTGCGGATCGTTGCGGGTTTCGGGCAGGTGCCGGGTTAGCTCAGCTGGTAGAGCAGCGGTTTTGTAAACCGAAGGTCGCGGGTTCGATCCCTGCACTCGGCACCAGCCCTGGCCTCGCGATTCGGCGGGAAGCCCTTCAGAACAGCCGGAATGCCGCGTTGAAAGCTCGACTGGCCAAGGGTCCGCTCCCTTTGTCCACGGCTCCGCGCATCAAGATGATCCGCATTCGAGATGGGCTTGATCGCCCCGATCCGAATGCTCCGGACCAAAAGCCCGAGCCACCCCTTGTTCACGATATGATATAATGTTACGCGATTCGCACTTCTTGCATCGAGCCTTTCATCCGGGGGGATGGTCCTTTGAATCTCTGCACCAGAATCGCCGCCACCGGCGCGGCACTCGTCATGGCCGGCGTCGGACACGCGGCCGAAGACGAGGCGCGCGCGAATACCGGCAACGAGCCGCGGCGCGACGCCGCGGAGATCGTGGTCACAGCCACCCGCAACGAGCAGCCGATCGCCGACGCGCCCGCGACCATGTCGGTGGTGACCGGCACGGAGCTGCGGCGGCGCCCGGTCCAGGATCTCGCCGAAGCGCTGGAGAACGAGCCCGGCGTGGCGATCAACGGTATCGGCATGACCCGGCGCGGCATCTCGATCCGCGGCATGTCGAACGAGCATGTGCTGACCCTGGTGGACGGGCGCCGGATCAACGACGCCGCCGCCAATATGGCGCATGTCGATTTCGACCTCGGCTGGGTGCCGAGCATCGCGATCGACCGTATCGAAGTGGTGCGCGGGCCATTGTCCGCGCTCTATGGCTCGGAGGCGCTGGCCGGCGTCATCAACGTCATCACCCGCCGCCCCACCGAACGGATCGAGGTGAGCGCGCTCGGCCTTGCCGGCTTCCGGGACGGCAAGGGCGGCGACAGCGCGCAGATGGCGGCGCTGGTCGGCGGGCCCTTGACCCGGACGCTCGGCATGGTCGCCTGGGGCGAATATCGCCACCGCGACCGCACGCAGAGCCTGGCGGACCCGCGGCAGAGCGAGCTCGAGGGGCGCAACGCGCTGAGCGGCAGCATCATCGCCTGGTGGGAGCCCGTGGCGGGGCAGCGATTCGAAGTCGGTCAGGCCGCGATCAACGACGATCGCGCGCGCGATACGGTGACGACCTCGGCGCCGGCCACCTATTATGAATATCAGGATCACGTCACCCGGGCGCAGACCCATGGCAGCTATACCGGCCGCTGGCGCTGGGGCGAGCTGCGCGCCCGCGCCTATCGCTCGACGCTCGAACGGATCAACGAACGCGACCGGAATCAGGCACCGACCCAGCCGACCAAGGTGACCGACACGGTCGCCGATGCGAGCCTGCTCCTCAACCTCTTCCGGGGCAATCGCCTGACCCTGGGCGGCGAGCACCGGCGCGAGGCGCTGCGCGACGCCACGGTCAACGCCACGGGCTTCGCGAGCATCGATCACGACGCGCTCTTCGTCCAGGATGAATGGGATATCATCGACGGCATTTCGTTCACCGCCGGCAGCCGCTTCGATCACCATCCCGGCTATGGCTGGCAGGTTTCGCCGCGCGCCTATCTGGTCGTCGCGCCGATCGAGGGGCTGCGCTTCCGCGGCGGCTTCGGCGAGGCGTTCAAGGCGCCGAGCCTCAAGCAATTGTCGCGCGGCTATATCACGGTCGCCGCCGGAGGGCGCTTCATCATCACCGGCAATCCCGATCTCAAGCCGGAAACCAGCACCGCCTATGAATTCGGCGCCAGCTATGCGGGGCGGAACTGGAATGTCGGCGCCACGCTGTTCCGCAACGATCTGCGCGGGCTGGTGCAGACGATCTGCGTCGAATTTTGCGGCGTTCGCGGGCGCGAGCGGCGCGCCTATGTCAATGTGAGCCGGGCCCGCACGCAGGGAGTCGAGCTGTCGGCGGAAGTTCGGCCGGCGCGCGTGCTGACGCTCGGTGCCAGCTATACCCATGTCGACCCGCGCGACATCTCCGCCAATCGCGAGCTTGCCGAGCGTCCGAACGACACGGTCAAGGTCAGGCTGGCATGGGAACCCCTGCCCGGCACGGCGCTCAACGTGCGCGGCCGCTATATCGGCAAGCAGACCGTCTACCAGACCGTGGGCACCGCCACCAATGCGGTCCGGCTCAACGCCTATGATCTCTGGTCGCTCGATGCGAGCCACGCGCTGAACCGCCGGCTCACCCTCAAGGCCGGGATCGACAATATCTTCGGAAAGCGGCTGGCGGAGACCTCCGCGCTCTACAGCTTCGCCGAGCCGGGCCGCGTGTTCTTCATCGGCCTGGGCGCCAGTTTCTGACGATGCGGCTGCTTCTCGCCCTGGTCCTGACGCTCCTGGCCGGCACGGCCTTCGCGCAGGATGCGACGAAGGTGCCGGGGCATCCGCCGGTCGTCAGGATCGTCGCGACGCGCTTCACGCTGCCGGCCAAGTTCGAGCGGCTGGCCGGCTGGGCCACGGAGCGGGGGTACCGGATCGAATGGCGCCAGATCGAGGACGGCGGCACGCCGGCGGAGCTGACCGGTGGCGCCGGGCTGCTGGTGTTCGACGGCCCCCGCCCCGGCGATATGGCCGCGCTGGACAAGGCCGCCGGCGGCCTGGGCGACCGGCTGGCCGTCCCCTGGATCGCGATCGGGGGCGGTCCGCCGCGCTCGGGCGGTCTCGCGCCCGATGTCGCGCGGCGGCTGATCGGCTATTATGCGGGCGGCGGCGCGGCCAATCTGCGCAGCTTCGTCGAGGCTGTTCCGCTGGCGCTCGCGGGGCGCGATCTCGGCGCCCTGCCCGCACCCGCGCGGCTTGCCGCAGCCGGTCTCTATCATCCGGCCGCGCCTGCCCCGTTTGCCGGAGCGGAATCGTTCCGGACCTGGGCGGGGACCCGGGGCTGGGCGGACCGGCCGGTGGTCGCCATCGCCATCCCCGACGGCATGATCCGCGACATGCAGACCGAAATCGTCGACGCGGTCGTCGCGGCGCTCGGCGAGAAGGGGCTGCTGGCGGCTCCCTTCTGGTATGACGATACCGATCCGCAGGCGATCGCCAAGGCCGTGGGGGAGCTGCATCCGATCGCGCTGGTCAACATGACTCATATGCAGAACGGAGCCGCGCGTGCCGCGGAGTTCGCGGCGCTCGATATTCCAGTCCTTCTCGCACTGAGCGCGCGCGGGCAGACCGTCGCCGAATGGCGCGCCGGACCGGGCGGCATCCCGGCCTCGACCGCCGCCACGCTCCTGACCATTCCCGAAGGCTGGGGCGTCTCCGATCCGCTCGTGATCGGCGCGGTCGAGAAAGGCGCGGCCGTTCCGATCCCCGAACAGATCGAACTGCTCGCGGCCAAGCTCCGGCGGCTCGCGGCGCTGCGCGCCATCGCCCCCCGCGACAAGCGCGTGGCGCTGTTCTTCTGGAACCATCCCGTCGGCGAGAAGAACCTCGCCGCCTCCAACCTCAATCTGCCGAAGAGCCTCGCCAATGTCGGTCGGGCGATGGCGGCGGCGGGCTATGAGGTGACGCCCGCCGAGGAGTCGCGGCTGATCGCCGAGGGTCAGGCGATGCTGGCCGGCTATTACCGGCCCGAGACGCTGGCGGCGCTCCAGCAACGCGGACTCGCGGCCACGCTGCCGCTGGCGACCTACACGGCCTGGCTGGACACCCTGCCCCGCGAGCGCCGCGAGGAGATCGTCGCGCGCTGGGGTCCGCCCGAGCAGAGCCGCTGGCTGCGCGGCGGCGCATTCGTCATTCCGCGGCTCATGCTCGGCAAGCTGGCGATCCTGCCGCAGCCGCCGCGCGGCGGCGATCCGGTGAAAAGCTATCACGACCAGAAGCTGCCGCCCGATCATGTCTATCTGGCCGCCTATCTCTGGGTGCGCGGGCATGCCGACGCGATCGTCCATTTCGGCACCCACGGAACCCAGGAATGGACGCCGGGCAAGGATCGCGGGCTCTGGGCGGGCGACTATCCCTTCCTGCTCATCGGCGACCTGCCGGTCTTCTATCCCTATATCCAGGACAATGTCGCCGAGGCGATCCAGGCGCGCCGGCGCGGCCGGGCTGTGACGATCAGCCACCAGACGCCCGCCTTCGGCCCCTCCGGCCTCTATGAGGAGCTTCGCGACATCCATGCGCTGATCCACCAATATGCGCAGCTCGACAATGGCGGCGTGCGCGATCGCGTCGCCGGCGAGATCCGCGCCAAGGCCGCCGCGGCGCATCTGGATCGCGACATCGGCTGGGATGCCGCGGCGATCGATCGCGACTTCCCCGGCTATTATGCCGCCCTGCACGACCATCTGCACCAGGTCGCGCGCACCGCGATACCGCTTGGCCTGCACAGTTTCGGCGAACCCGCATCGGCCGAACATCGCCTGACGACCGTGATGCAGCAGCTCGGCCCCGCCTATCTCGAGGCGCTTGGACAGGATCCGGTCGAGGCATTCGCGGAGGACTTCGACGCGATCCGGCAGGGCCGGCCCTATCGCACGCTCGTCCGCTATCTGCGCGATGGGGAAAGCCCCGCCGGCATTGCCGACCCGAAGCTGCGCGGCCAGATCGAGCGCGCCATGCTGCTGGACGCCAGGCTGGCGGACACCGGCGAGATCGAGGCGTTGCTGGCGGGACTTGCCGGCCGCTTCGTGCGGCCCGGCGCGGGAGGCGACCCGGTGCGCAATCCGGACGTCGAGAGCGGCCGCAATCTCTACGCGTTCGAGGCCGACAAGATTCCGACCCGGGCCGCCTATGCCCAGGGCGGCACGATGCTGGACAAGCTCGTTGCCGCCTATCGCACCGGGCATGGCGGCAAGGCGCCGGAGAAACTCGCTTTCGTCATGTTCTCGGGCGAGACGATCCGCCAGCAGGGCGTGATCGAGGGGCAAATCCTCCACGCGCTGGGCCTGCGTCCGGTGTGGGGGCGTGGCGACCGGCTCGAGCGGCTGGAAGTGGTGCCGGCGGCGGAACTCGGCCGGCCGCGGATCGACGCGGTGGTTCAGGCCAGCAGCGTCTATCGCGACCAGTTCGACGGCTTCATGCGGCTGCTGGCCGGAGGGATCGAGCAGATTGCCGCGCTCGACGAGGGGAGCGGCCCCGCCGCGAACGCGAGGGCGCTCGCCGCGAAGCTGGTGGCGCGGGGCGTCCCCGCCGACCGGGCGCAGGCGCTGGCGCGGCTGCGCATCTTCAGCAATGCGCCCGGCGACTACGGCACCGGCCTGCCCGGCCAGATCGCCAAGGACCGGAACTGGAACGCCGACAAGGACCTCGCCGACCCGTTTCTGGCGCGCCTGCAATATGCCTATGGCGCAAGCGCATGGGGCATGGCGCCCGGAGAGGCCAATCTGTTCGCCGAGCAGCTGCGCGGCGTCGATGCCGCCGTGATGTCGCGATCGTCGAACGTGCATGGCCTGCTCTCGACCGATCACCCGTTCGAACATCTCGGCGGGCTATCGCTCGCGATCCGCAGCCTGACGGGCAAGGCGCCCGATCTCTACGTCGCCGATCTGCGCGACACCGAGGGCAAGGTGACCACTGCCGCCAGCTTCCTCTCCAGCGAACTGCGCGCTCGCTATCTCAATCCGCAATGGATCGGCGCGATGCAGGCGGAGGGCTATTCCGGCGCCAATGCGATGCTCGACATCGTCAACAACCTCTGGGGCTGGCAGGTGACCGATCCCGCCAGCGTTCGCGCCGACCAATGGCAGGCGATGCACGATATCTATGTGCGCGATACGCGCCGGCTGGGCCTTGATCGCTTCTTCGCCCAGGCCCATCCCTCGGCGCAACGCCAGATCGTCGAGCGCATGCTCGAGGCGGTGTCGCGCGGCTATTGGCGGCCCGATGCGCAGACCCGCCGCTCCCTGGAGGAGAAGCGCGCCGCTCTCGCCACGGCCGTGCGGAGCAGTGCCTTCACTGCGGCGGCGGGAGGTTTCGGCCTGCGGACCATCGCGCCAGCCGCTCCGCGGGCGGCCCCGGCCCCTTCCCGGGCCACCGCCGCGCGCGCGCCGGCCCCGCGCGGGATGATCCTGGAGCAGACCCGGCCAAGGCCGGCGCCCACGATCCGCGCCGCCCCCGTCGCGGGATTGCTGGTGGCGCTCCTGCTGCTCTTCATCGCCGGCGTCACGCGTGAAATGCGGATGCGCCGGCACCCCGTTCCAGCCTGAAGGATCCGCTGATGCCCATGCTCGAAGCGACATTGTACG
This sequence comes from Sphingomonas sp. CBMAI 2297, assembly GCF_029870595.1. Lineage (GTDB taxonomy): Bacteria > Pseudomonadota > Alphaproteobacteria > Sphingomonadales > Sphingomonadaceae > Sphingomonas. The sequence continues at coordinate 170,531 of NZ_JAPDIR010000002.1, read as the reverse complement.
ACCTGTCGCGCCTGTTCCTCATTCCGGTGATGCTGCTGATCCTCGCGTCCCTCGCCTATGCGGTCGTCAGCCTTGGCGGATTCGCGGCGGAAAGCGTGCAGCGGCTGCGGGGACGGCGCGCTGGCCGGCTGGCCATGCACCAGCGCCATACCGGCTGCGCGGCCGACGATCTCGAGCTCGTCGTGCTGCGCCGGCTCGAATGGCTGCGGATCGTGTCGCGCGCGGCGCCGATGCTGGGCCTGGTCGCCACGATGATCCCGATGGGCCCGGCGCTGCTCGCGCTCGGGAGCAACAACAACCGGGCGGTGGGCGAGAATCTCGTGGTGGCCTTCTCCTCGGTGATCCTCGCGCTGGTCGCCGCGTCGATCACCTTCTTCATCTATACCATCCGCCGCCGCTGGCTCCTCGAGGAACTGCGCGCGATCGAGACGGGAGCCGCCTGATGCGTTTCATCGAAGACGATGAGAATGACGATCCGATCCTCTCGGTCGTCAATCTGGTCGACCTGTTCCTCGTGATCACCGCCGTGCTGATGGTGCTGATCGCGCGCAACCCGCTCAACCCCTTCCAGTCCAGACAGGTGGTGGTGGTCGAGAATCCGGGCAGGAAGGACATGACGATCACGGTCAAGGACGGCGAGAAGCTCGAACGCTATACCGCATCCGATCGCATGGGCGATGGCGGCGGCGTGAAGGCGGGCGTTACTTATCGCCTGCCCAGCGGCGATCTCGTCTATGTGCCGGAATAGGGCTCGAAAGGCGCCCTGGGGCCCCTGATCCCGGCTTCAGGCTCAGGCCATCAGGCGATAGCCCACCCCCGGCTCGTTGCGGATCACCGAAGGAGCCGCCGCATCGCCCTCCAGCTTGCGGCGGACGCCGCGCGCGGCGACGCGGAGATATTCGACGTCATGCTCGTGGCCCGGGCCCCAGACGGTGCGCAGCAGCTGGGCATGAGTCACCACCCGCCCGGGATGCTTGGCGAGCTCGGCGAGAAAGCCGAACTCCTTGGGCGTCAGATGCACCTCCTCGCCGGCCCTGCGGACCAGCCTTGCGCCCAGGTCGATCTCGATCGCATCGATCCGCACCACCGGCATCTCGGCCTCCACCGAAAGGCGATGGCGCAGCGCGGTGCGGACGCGAGCGAGCACTTCCTCGGTATCGAATGGCTTGGTCACATAGTCGTCCGCGCCCAGGTCGAGCGCGGTGACCTTCTGCTCGGTCGCGTCGCGCGCGGAGACGACGATCACGGACGCGCCCGCCGCCTTGAGCAGCGGCACCAGCTCAAGCCCGTCGCGATCGGGCAGGCCGAGATCGAGCAGCACCGCCTCGGGCTTGTCGATCTGCATGGCGCTCAGCGCGTCGCGGGCGCTCGCCGCCTCGACCACGCGGTAGCCCGCGCGCGCCAGCCCCGCGCCGAGCAGACGGCGGATCGCCGGCTCGTCGTCCACCACCAGAATTTTCGCCTGCTGGCTCATTCGCCTGCATTTCCTTTCCGTAGCAAGGCTTCCGGGAAGCGGATGGTGAAGATCGCCCCGGCCCGGTCGGTGCGGTTCGCCGCGGAGACACTCAGCCCCATCGCCTCGGCAAATCCCTTCACGATGGCGAGGCCGAGCCCGGTGCCTCCCTTGCGGTCCGATCCCTCGATCCGGGTGAAGGTCTCAAAGATCCGCGCCTCGTCGCCCGGCGGCAGGCCGGGGCCCTCGTCCATCACGCTCAGCGTCATGCTGCCCGGCTGGCGGCGCGCGGTGAGCGTGATCGACGAGCCCGGATCGCCATATTTTCCGGCATTCTCGATCAGGTTGATCAGGCAATGGTGGAACAGCTGCGGATCGACCGAGGCGAAGGGGAGCTCGGGCGGCACGTCGAGCCGCACCGGATGATCTTCCAGCACCCGCCGCAGGTCGTGCACGGCGGCGGCGACAGCCTCGGCCAGGTCGACCGGCTCGATCGACTGGTGGAGCGCGCCCGCTTCGATCCGCACCATGTCGAGCAGGTTGGCGACGAAGCGGTTGAGCCGTTCCGCCTCGGCGCGGGCGGCGGACAGCTGCTCCTCCTGCCCCTCGCCCGCCGGCCGCATCTCGCCCAGCATGCCGAGGATGGTGGTGAGCGGCGTGCGCAGGTCGTGGCTCACCGAGGAGAGCAGCGCTGCGCGCAGCCGGTCGCGCTCCTTCAGCTGGGTCACCATCGCCATCTCGCTCTCCAGCGCGATCCGCTCAAAGGCGAGCGCGGCCTGGTCGAGCAGGCTGAGCAGCAGCGGCAGCTGGTCCGAGCGCAGCGGATTGCCCGCATCGATCCGCGCCACGCCCAACACTCCTAGCGCCCGCCCGCCCGCCGCGAGCGGATGGAACAGCCATTCCGAAGCGGTGAGCGTGTCCGAGCCGCGCCCGGCGGGGCTGTTGTGGTCGAACGACCATTGCGCCGCCGCCTGCTCGATCATCTCGAGCCGGTCCTCCGGCGGATAGGCCGCGCGCAGCCCGAGCTGGCCGTGCTCGGGCAGCAGCAGCACCGCGCTCACGTCGAGCAGCCGGGCGACCTCGGCGCAGAGCGTCTGGCCGAGATCCTCCTGCGTGCTCACCCCCGTCAGCAGCCGCGCGAAGCCCGCCAGCGTGCTGTTCTGCGCGGCGCTGCGCTGGGCGAGCTCCGCCTGTGCCCGCACGCGCGCCGCGAGCTGGCTGGAGACCACCGCCACCCCCATCAGCACCAGCACGGTGATGATGTTCTGCGGGTCCTGGATGGTGAAGGTCCGGGTTGGCGGGATGAAGAAGAAATTATAGGCGAGCGACGAGACCAGCCCGGTCACCACGCCCGGGCGCACGCCGTAGCGCGTCGCCGCGACCATCACCGGCAACAGGTAGAGCAGCCCGATATTGGTGATGTTGCCGAGCGAGAAGATCGTCGCCCCCAGCACCGTGACTGCGACGACCAGGCCGAGCGAGACGATATAGTCGGCCGGGGAACCCCAGCGGCCGCGCGGGCGGTGGTGGCGGCCGGGCGCGGGCGCCTCGAGCATCGGCAGCACGTGCACCGCGATGCCCGGCGTCTCGCGCACCAGCCGGTCCACCACCGAGCCGTGCCGCAGCTCGAACCAGCGCGAGCGCGCCGACTTGCCGACGATGAGCTGGGTGGCGCGCGCCTCGGCGGTGAAGCGCTTGAGGCCCTCCAGCACCGATTCCGCCGGTACCGTCGCCACCTGCCCGCCGAGCTGGCTGGCGAGATGGAGCGTCGCGGCGATCTGGGCATTTTCCGCGTCGCTGAGCCGGGCGGTGCGCGGCGTTTCGATGTGCACCGCCGTCCAGGGCGCGCGCAGCCCGTCGGCGACGCGCTTGGCGGCGCGGACCAGCTCGGCCGAGCCGGGCAGCTCGCTCACCGCCACCACCAGCCGCTCGCTGGCCGCCCAGGTGCCGGCCAGCGCATGGGTGCGCAGATAGTCGAGCATCTGCGCGTCGACCGCCTGGGCGGCGCGGCGCAACGCCAGCTCGCGCAGGGCGGTCAGGTTCGACTTGGAGAAGAAATGCCCCAGCGCTCGCGTCGCTTCCTCGGGGACATAGACCTTGCCTTCGCGCAGCCGCTCGATCAGCTCGTCGGGCGGCAGGTCGACGATCTCGAGGTCCGCCGCCTCGAGCACGCGGTCCGGCACGGTCTCGCGCACCCGCACCTTGGTGAAGGAGGCGACGACGTCGTTCAGGCTCTCGATATGCTGGATGTTGACGGTGGAATAGACATCTATCCCCGCCGCGAGCAGCTCCTCGATGTCCTGGTAGCGCTTGTCGTGCCGGCTGCCCGGCGCGTTGGTGTGGGCAAGCTCGTCGACCAGCACCAGCTGCGGCGCGCGGGCCAGGATGGCGTCGATGTCCATCTCGGCGATGGTGCGGCCATGATAGGCGACCGGACGGCGCGGCACGATCTCCAGCCCCTGGACCAGCGCCTCGGTCTCGACGCGGCCATGCGTCTCGACCACGCCGATGACGACGTCGATGCCCGCCTTGCGCCGCGCCGCGGCCTCGGTGAGCATCTCATAGGTCTTGCCCACCCCGGGGGCGGCGCCGAGGAATACCTTCAGGCGGCCGAAGCCCTCCTGCGCGGCGGCGCGCAGCAGGGCGTCGGGATCGGGTCGCTGGTCGTCGTCGCTCACTCGGCGGCTTTTGCGCCCTGCGCCGCCTGCTTGTCGAGATCGCGATTGAGCGCGAGCACGTTGACGCGCGGCTCGCCCAGGAAGCCGAGCAGCGGCTGCTCGACATGCCCGGCGACGATCGCGCGCACCTTGCCGGCGCTCAGCCCCCGCGCCCCGGCGACGCGGGCCACCTGGAAAAAGGCCGCCTCGGGGCTGATGTCAGGGTCAAGCCCCGAGGCGGAGGTGGTCACCAGATCGGCGGGAACCGAATTTCCTGGTGCGGAACGGTTGGCGGCGACGTCCTTGGCGACGCGATCGACGAGCGCCTGCGCGGTCGGCCCCAGGTTGGAGCCGGACGAAGCGGTGGGGTCATAGCCATTGGTGCCGGCGGCCGAGGGCCGGCCGTGGAAATAGCGGGGACCGGCGAAACCCTGGCCGAGCAGCTCGGAGCCGCGCACCCGGCCGTCCTCGACGATCAGGCTGCCATTCGCCTGGTGCGGGAAGGCGAGCTGGCCGATGCCGGTGAGCGCCGCCGGATAGGCGAGCCCGAGCAGGGCGGCGAACAGGATCGTCAGGACGAGCGCCGGACGAAGAGCGGTAGTGAGATCCTTGAGCATTTCTTCTTCCTTCTGAAGCCTCTCCGCGGGAGGGGCCTGCCTCGTCACGCCAGCCCCAGCCCCGCCACGACCAGGTCGATCAGCTTGATCCCCGCGAACGGCGCCAGCACGCCGCCCAGGCCGTAGATCGCCAGGTTGCGGGCCAGCAGCGGCCCCGCCCCGATCGGGCGATATTTCACGCCCTTGAGCGCCAGCGGCACCAGCGCCGGGATGATCAGCGCGTTGAAGATGATCGCGGAGAGGATCGCGCTCTGCGGGCTCGCCAGCTCCATCACGTTGAGCACGCCGAGCGACGGATAGAGCGCGACGAACATCGCCGGGATGATCGCGAAATATTTCGCGATGTCGTTGGCGACCGAGAAGGTGGTCAGCGCCCCGCGCGTCATCAGCAGCTGCTTGCCCAGGCCGACGATCTCGATGAGCTTGGTCGGATCGCTGTCGAGATCGACCATGTTGCCCGCCTCGCGCGCGGCCTGGGTGCCGGTATTCATCGCCACGCCCACATCGGACTGGGCGAGCGCCGGCGCATCGTTGGTGCCGTCGCCGCACATCGCCACCAGGCGGCCGCCCTGCTGCTCCTTGCGGATCAGCGCGAGCTTGTCCTCCGGCGTGGCTTCGGCGAGGAAATCATCCACCCCGGCCTCGGCCGCGATCGCCGCGGCGGTCAGCGGATTGTCGCCGGTGATCATCACGGTGCGGATGCCCATCCGGCGCAGCTCGCCGAACCGCTCGCGTACCCCGGCCTTGACCACGTCCTTGAGCGCGATCACGCCGAACAGCCGGCCATCCTCGGCCACCGCCAGCGGCGTCTGGCCCTGGCGCGCGATCTCCTCGGCGATGCGGCGCAGGTCGCCGCCCGCCGCCGTCTCGCCCAGGCCGGGATTGGCGCGCAGCACCGCGTCGACCGCGCCCTTCTGGATCAGCGTGGTGCCGATGCGGACGCCCGAGATGCGCGTCTGGGCAGTGAAGGGAATGACCTCGGCGGTCTTGGGCAGGCTGCGGATCTCCACCGCATATCTGCCCTGGGCGAGCGCCACGATCGAGCGGCCCTCGGGCGTCTCGTCGGCCAGGCTGGCGAGCAGGGCGGCGCGCGCCAGCTCGTCGGTGGTGACGCCGCCGAGCGGGCGGAACTCGCTCGCGGCGCGGTCGCCGATGGTGATGGTGCCGGTCTTGTCGAGCAGCAGCACGTCGATATCGCCCGCCGCCTCCACCGCGCGGCCCGATTTGGCAAGCACGTTGAAGCGCACCAGCCGGTCCATCCCCGCGATGCCGATCGCCGAGAGCAAGGCCGCGATCGTGGTCGGGATCAGCGTGATCAGCAGCGCCGCCAGGATCGCCACCGGCACCTGGCCGCCCGCATAGGCGGCGAAGCTCGGAATGGTCGAGACGGCGATCAGGAAGATAATCGTCAGGCCGACGAGCAGGATGGTCAGCGCGATCTCGTTCGGAGTCTTCTGGCGCTCGGCCCCCTCCACCAGCGCGATCATCCGGTCGAGGAAACCCTGGCCCGGCTCCTGGGTGACGCGCACCTTGATCCGGTCCGAGATCACGCGGGTGCCGGCGGTCACCGCCGAACGGTCGCCGCCCGCCTCGCGGATCACCGGCGCGCTCTCGCCGGTGATCGCGCTTTCGTTGACCGAGGCGACGCCCTCGATCACCTCGCCATCGGCCGGGATCAGGTCGCCGGTCTCGACCAGGACGATGTCGCCCTTCTTCAGCTGCGAGGCCGGGACGACCCTGCCGCTGGGCAGCCGCGCGCTGAGTTCCGACTTGGTGGCGCGCAGCGACGCGGCCTGGGCGCGGCCCCGCCCCTCGGCCAGCGCCTCGGCAAAGGTGCCGAACAGCACGGTGAGCCACAGCCAGACGATCAGCTGGATCTGGAAGGACAGGGACAGGCTGGTGCCGCCGAGGAACAGCAGCACGGTGAGCAGCAGCGCGACCACCGCGGTGGTGAAGAGCACGGGGTTCTTCACCAGCTGGCGCGGATCGAGCTTCGCGAACGCGTCGCCGATGGCAGGGCCGATCAGGGCGGGCGTGAACAGGGTTGCGGTCGTCATGGCAAGGGACCTCAGAAGAGCTGGCCGTGGATCATCGCGAGATGATCGGCGATGGGACCGAGCGCGAGGCTGGGCAGGAAGGTGAGCCCGCCCAGGATCAGGACGATGCCGACGAGCAGGCCGACCCAGAGCAGGCCGGTGGTCGGGAACGAGCCCGCGCTCTCCGGATGCACCTTCTTCGCGGCCAGGCTGCCGGCGATGGCGAGCGCGGGCACGATGATGAAGAAGCGGCCCACCCACATCGCGACGGCGAGCATGCCGTTGTAGAAGGGCGTGTTCGCGCTCAGGCCGCCAAAGGCCGAGCCATTGTTCGCGGTGGCCGAAGTGAAGGCGTAGAGGATCTCGGTGAAGCCATGCGGCCCCTTGTTGAGCGGCCCGGCCAGGCCCGCCGGCAGCGCCGAGGCCAGCGCGGTGCCGCCCAGGATCATCAGCGGCAGCACCGCGATGGCGAGGACGGCGAGCTTGACCTCGCGGCTCTCGATCTTCTTGCCGACATATTCGGGCGTGCGGCCCACCATCAGCCCGGCGACGAACACCGCGAGGATGGCGAAGAGCAGGAAGCCGTAGATGCCCGCGCCGACGCCGCCGATCACGACTTCGCCGAGCTGCATGTTGAACAGCGGGATCATGCCGCCGAGCGGCGTCAGGCTGTCGTGCATCGCGTTGACCGCGCCGCACGAGGCCGCGGTGGTCACCACGCTGAACAGGGCGCTGGCGGCGATGCCGAAGCGGACTTCCTTGCCCTCCATGCTGCCCCCGGCAAGGCCGAGATGATGGAGCGCCGGATTGCCCGCGGCTTCCTGCCAATAGCTCATGGTGGTGCCGGCGACGAACATGACCAGCATCGCGGCGAGGATTGCCCAGCCCTGGCGCGGATTCCCCACCGCCCGGCCGAAGCTGTGGGTCAGGCCGGCGCCGATCAGCAGGATCGACAGCATCTGGACGAAATTGGTGAGCGCGCCCGGATTCTCGAACGGATGCGCCGAATTGGCGTTGAAGAAGCCGCCGCCATTGGTGCCGAGCATCTTGATCGCTTCCTGCGAGGCGACGGGCCCGAGCAGGATCGTCTGGCGCGCGCCCTCCAGCGTGGTCGCGTCGACCGAGGACAGGAAGGTCTGCGGCACGCCGCTGGCGATCAGGAACAGCGCATAGACGATGCACGCGGGCAGCAGCACGTAGAGCGTCACCCGGGTCATGTCGGCCCAGAAATTGCCGATGCCGCTCGCCTGGCGCCGCGCGAAGCCGCGGAACAGCGCAAAGGCGATGGCGATGCCGGTCGCCGCCGACAGGAAATTATGGATGGTGAGGCCGAGCATCTGGCTGAGGATCGACAGGCTCTCGCCCGAATAGCTCTGCCAGTTGGTGTTGGTGGTGAAGCTCACCGCCGTGTTGAAGGCGAGGTCGGGCGACTGGCCCGGCAGCCCGCGCGGATTGAGCGGCAGCAGGTCCTGGAAGCGCAGGATGCAATAGGTGAAGGCGAAGGTCGCCAGCTGGAACGCCAGCATGTGCAGCGCATAGCGGCGCCAGCCCTGCTCGGCGTGCGGATCGACGCCGGCGAGCCTGTAGAAGCCGCGCTCGACCGGGCCGAGCACGGCATGGAGCGGCGTGCGCCGCCCTTCATAGATGGCGAAGAGCCAGCTCCCCATCGGCTTGGCGAGCGCGACGAGGAGCAGCAGGAAGACGAGGATCAGCGTCCAGCCTTGCACGGTCATGATGAAGTCCGATCAGAAGCGCTCGGGCCGGACGAGCACGGCCACGAGGTAGATGAGCAGGCCCAGGGCGGTGAGCCCGGCGAGCGCGAGCGGCAGCGGCATAGCGTTCTCCTCAAGCCTGGTCGCAGAGGCGGACGCAGGCGAGCGTGAGCAGGAAGAGCCCGGCGAGCGCTCCCAGCCAGATCAGGTCGTTCATGGTCTTGTTCCCCTATTGGCGGCGATCATGGCGCCCATTGTCGAACCGGATGTGCCCGGGCGGCACGGGGATCAGCCGGAACAGGCCCGGCCCCTCGATCAGCAGCGCCCAGCCCAGCGCCCAGGCGATGACGGAAAGCACGGCCTCGCCGAATTCGGCGGGATCGGCATTGTGCAGCGGCGCATGGTGGATCGAGACGGCGAGCGCCGACACCGCCAGCGCGCAGCCGCCAAGCAGCAGCGCGCCGCCCAGCCGCAGCCCGGCCTGTGCCGGCCAGCCTCCGGCGCCGCTTTCCAGACGATGCAGAAACGCACCCACGATGCACCTCCGAACAGGATGTCGTGAGCAGCGATGTGGGGCGGCGGCCAGTTAAGGTTCCACGGGGAAGTTCGGCCCCCGCATAAAGATTCCATAAAATCGTTGGCAGCGGCCGAAACCTCTGAATACTAGGCGGGCTCGACGGCGCCGAAGGGGGAGCCGGCAGGGAAAGGCCCGCCTTGAACGCGACGCAGACCGCCGAAACCGGCCCCTCGCACGGCCATCAGGATCGGCTCGGCACGCTTGCCGTCGGCGCCATCGGCGTGGTGTTCGGCGATATCGGCACCTCGCCGCTCTATTCGCTCAAGGAAAGCTTCATCGGCCATCATCCGCTGGCGGTGGACCGGGAGCATATCTTCGGCGTGCTCTCGCTGGTCTTCTGGACGATGGTGCTGGTGGTGACGCTCAAATATGTCGTCATCATCCTGCGCGCGGACAACAAGGGCGAAGGCGGCAGCCTGGCGCTGCTGGCGCTGATCACGCGCAAGCTGGGCGAGACGCGCTGGACGCCCTGGGTGACGATCCTGGGCGTGATCGCCACCGCGCTCTTCTATGGCGACGCGATCATCACGCCGGCGGTGTCGGTGCTGTCGGCGGTGGAGGGGCTCGCCACGGTCGAGGACTCGCTGTCGCAGCTGGTGCTGCCGATCAGCATCGCCATCCTGATCGGCCTCTTCATGATCCAGTCGCGCGGCACCGCGCGGGTCGGCCGGCTGTTCGGCCCGGTGATGGTCTTCTATTTCGCGGTGATCGCGGTGCTCGGCGTGTCCGGGATCGCGCGGAGCCCGGACATCCTCTGGGCGCTCAATCCCTGGTACGCGCTCAACTTCTTCCTGCTCGATCCCATGCTTGCCTTCCTGGCGCTGGGATCGGTGGTGCTGGCGGTGACCGGGGCCGAGGCGCTTTATGCCGATATGGGCCATTTCGGGCGCAAGGCGATCATGGTCTCCTGGCTCTACATCGCCTTCCCCTGCCTGATGCTCAACTATCTCGGCCAGTCGGCGCTGCTGCTGAGCAGCCCCGCCGCGGTGGAGAACCCGTTCTTCCTGCTGGCGCCCGAATGGGCCCGCCTCCCCCTCGTCATCCTCGCCACCATGGCGACGGTGATCGCCAGCCAGGCGGTGATCTCGGGCGCCTTTTCGGTGACGCAGCAGGCGGTGCAGCTCGGCTTCCTTCCGCGCCTGCGCATCCGCCATACCAGCGCCAAGGCGGCGGGGCAGATCTATGTCCCGCTCACCAACTGGCTGCTGCTGATCATGGTGATCCTGCTCGTCCTCGGCTTCCGCAGCTCGAGCAATCTCGCCGCCGCCTATGGCATCGCGGTAACCGGCACGATGTTCATCACCGCCTGCATGCTGGGCGTGCTCACCTTCGCGGTGTGGAAATGGCCGCCGGTCGTGGCCGGGCTGGTCACCGGCGGCTTCCTGCTCATCGACGGGCTCTATTTCGCCTCGAACGTCACCAAGATCCCCGATGGCGGCTGGTTCCCGCTGCTGGTGGCGGCGATCGTCTTCATCCTGCTCACCACCTGGGCGAGCGGGCGCCGGCTGGTCCGCGCGCGGCTGCACGAAGGGGCGATGCCGATCCAGATCTTCATCCAGTCCGCCGGCCATTCGGTGCAGCGCGTCCCGGGCACCGCCGTGTTCCTTGCCAGCACCGACGACATTCCGCCCGCGCTGCTCCACAACCTCAAGCACAACAAGGTGCTGCACGATCGCGTGGTGATCCTCACCGTGGCGATCGAGCAGGTGCCGCATGTCGCCCCCGCGGCCCGTGCCGAAGTGAAGCCGCTCGGCGAGGGATTCTACCGGATCGTCCTCCATTACGGCTTCATGGACGAGATCGACATTCCCGCCGCGCTCCATGCGCTGGGCGAAGCCGTGGGCGACAAGTTCAAGGCGATGGAGACAAGCTATTTCCTCGCCCGGCAGACGCTGATCGCTTCGTCCCGGCCGGGCATGGCGATCTGGCGCGAGAAGCTGTTCGCCCTGATGGTCCGCAACGCCGAGAGCGCGATGGAGTTCTTCAAGCTCCCCACCAACCGCGTGGTCGAGCTGGGGAGCCAGGTGGAAATTTGAAGCGGCGCCCCCTCCCCGAAAGGGCGGGGAGATAGGCGCGAACCGCGCGGCGCCGGCCGGCCGGAAAGGGGGCGGATCGCCGCCCCCTCCCCTAGCGGATCAGAAGCTCATGCGCAGGCCGGCGGTGATGATCCGCCCGGTGCTGGCATAGGTCTGGCTGACCGGATTGGCCGCGTACATCGTGCGATATTGCGGCGCGTTGGTCATGTTGCGGCCCTCGAGCGACAGCTTGGCGAACTTGGTCACCGCATAGGACATGGCGAAGTCGATGTTCAGCTGGTTCTCGTTATAGCCGAAGTCCGCGAACACCGGCGAGTTGCAGGGGCCGCCGCCGACCGTGGTGGTGCCTACCGAGCAGGTGCCCGTCGCCAGCGGGAAACGGTTCACGTAGCGCGCCCGCCACGCGCCCGAGACGCGGGCCGAGAACTTGCTGTCCTCGTAATAGAGCGTCGCGTTGAACGCGTCCGGCGACGTGTTGAGGAACGGCCCCTCGGCATAGCTGTTCACCGCGGTGCCCGACACCGTCTGGCTGGTGCTCAGCGCCGTGCCCGTCAGATAGCTCAGGCTCGAATCGATGTGCGTGTAGTTCGCGATCACGCCGAAATGCTTCAGGAAGCCGGGCAGGAAGAAGAAGTCGGTCTGCAGATTGACTTCCACGCCCTGGATATGGCCGCCGGGCGCATCCTTGAACTGGCGGATGCCCCAGGTGCCGCCGGCCGTGGTGTAGCTGAGCAGCGCGGGGTTGGTGATGAAGGTCAGCACCTGCTGGTACACCTCGGGCTCGAACACCGCCGACAGCGGCGCCTCGAGCGCCACCTGCTGCGGGAAGGTGTCGATGTTCTTCCTGAACAGGTTCACCGCGATCAGGCCGTTATGCGCGAAATATTTCTCGAGGCTCAGGTCGAGATTGGTCGCGCGGAACGGGTTGAGATAGGGATTGCCCACCGTCAGCGTCGGCGCCGTGCCGTTCGCGTTCAGGCTGGTGGTGAAGGCCGTGGTGCCCGGCGTCAGGCTGGCGAGCTGCGGCCGCGACATCACCTTGGACGCGGCGAAGCGGACGAGGAAATTGTCGGCGACTTCCCAGTTCGCGTTCATCGCGGGCAGCCAGTCCCAATATTCGTTCTTCGCGGTCACCCCGAGGCCCGCCACGCCGTCGGCGCCGCCGACATTGCCCGAGCCCGAGACCCGGGTATTGGCGACGCGCATGCCGATATTGCCGCGCAGCGGCCGGCCGAGCAGGTTGACGTTGTAGTCGACCTGGAAATAGGCCGACACGTCGTTCTCGCTCACCCCGGAGCGCTGGCGCCCGTCGACCACGGCGCGGAAATCGCCCCATTTGTTCACACAGTTGCAGTTGATGCCGAACTGATTGATGAACTTCTTGATATCGGGCGCATAATAGCTGGTCGGCGTGCCCTGCGACACGTTCAGCCCCTGGCCGAAGCCGATCGTCTGGCCGAGATCGGTGATGTTGAGCCGCGCCTCGGCCAGCGTCGGGTTGATCGCCTCGATCGACTGGTTGCGGCGGCCCTGGTCGCCCGAATAGGCGAACTGCTTGGCGGTCCCGCCGAAGCGGATCGACATCTCGGGCAGCGCTTCATAGGTGAAGTTCACCCGCGCCACCTTGAACTCATTGTCCACGGTGTTGGTGAAGTAGCGGATCGTCGACAGGCCCTTCACCAGCGTCCAGCTGTTCGGGTTCGCCACGTCGAAGCCGGGCTTGAACACCGGCATCTTGCCGCCGGCGCGCTCGTCGAAGGTATAGCCGTCCTGGTCGATCGCGTTGAACTCGGCGAGCAGGCCATAGGCGCGGAACTGCGATTTCGACCAGCCGCCGGTCGCATCGGCATAGAAGCCCGGCGCGAGCTCCTGATGGACGTTCAGCGTCACCTGCTTGAAGTCGGTGCGGCCGAACTGGGTATCGGCGAAGCTGCGCCAGTCCACATCGTCGAGGACCAGATAATCGGCCTGGCCGGCGCTGTTGACATGCGCCTCGCGGATCTTGGTGTTCGGGCGGCCGAGCAGCTCGTTGTAATAGCCGATCTGGTTGGCGGTCGCGACATAGCCCGGCGAGGCGGGGTTGTTGTAATAGTCGAACGGATTGAGGTTGTTCGGGTTGAGGCTGTTGAAATAGCCGGCCAGCGGCGCCTGGCCCACGCCGTTGCCCGGCTGGTCGCCATTGCAGTCGATGATCGCGCTGGGCACGCAGTTCGCATAGAGCGCGACACGGTCGGCATAGCCATTGGCGGTGCCGATCGCGCGCAGCCCGTTCGCGCCCGTCCCCACCACGCGCGCATTGGTGCCGTTGCGGTTGAGGCCGATCGGCGTGATGCCGGTGTTGTTGCTGTTCTGGTCGTAGCGCGAGAACACGCCGTCCAGCGTGATCTCGGTGCCCGGGCCCGGCTTCCACTGCATCGTCGCGGTGGCGCCGATCCGCTCATAGTCCAGATATTGGCGGCCGACCGAGGGCAGGCCCGGGATGATCGTGGTCGGCGTGACCAGCGCATAGGCCGCCGGATCCGAGCCGAAGGTGGCGCCGGTGCCCTGGTTGCTCGGGCGCGCGAAGCCGAACACGTTCGGGGTGACGCCGGCGATCTGCGAGTTGCGATAGGCATATTCGAACACGCCGATGTTGCGGCGATAGGCGTCGATCTGCTGTTCCTGCTTCTGGTACGCGCCCGAGACGAGGATGCCGAAATTGTCCGTCACCCGCACCGAGGCGAGGCCGGTGAAGCGCGGGTTCCACTTCTTGCCGTTCTCGCGATACTCGGCCTCGGCGCCCGCGGCGAAGCGGTTCTTCTTGTAGGCGAGCGGGCGGCCGGTGGTGAGGTCGATGATCGCGCCGAGCGACCCTTCGTCATTCTCCGCCGCGGTCGACTTGGTCACCTTGATGCCGCCGAACAGTTCGGAGGCGAAGGTGTTGAAATCGAAGCCGCGCGAACGGTTAGCGCCGGAATCGGACTGGTTGCCGCCCGAGATGTTCTGGGCATCGGCACCGTTCAGGCGGACCATCTGGAAGTCGCCGCCCAGGCCGCGCACAGTGATCGTGCGGCCCTCGCCATTGTCGCGATCGATCGAGACGCCGGGCAGGCGCTGGATCGATTCCGCCAGATTGGCGTCCGGGAAGTCGGCAATGTCCTCGGCGGTGATCGCGTCGACGATCTGGTTCGAATTGCGCTTGATGTTGACCGAGCTGGCCAGCGAGGCGCGGAAACCGGTAACAACGATCAGGTCGCCGCTTTCCGTCTGGTCCTGCGGCGCGGCCTGCGGATCGTCCTGCGCGACGGTGGCGGCGACCGCGGCGGCGGCCTCGGCGGTCTGCGCCCAGGCCGGCGCTGCCATCAGCAGCGCCATGCCGAGCGCGCCCAGCGCCGTCGTGCCGCGCAGCGCCGAACGGCGCGCGGCAAGGGTGTCAGCGATAGAAAGCATGAATTCCTCCCCCAAAGTCTTCTCATCGACAAGCATGAGTCGATGCGCCCGGCGGAGCCTGGAATCAGGGTGCGACGCAGCATTGCGGAAAACGACGCGAGCCGCTCCGCAAGATCCAGCCATGTCGCGACTTGCCCCCTCCCACGCCCCTCTTGCGGATCTTCTCGTCCACTTGGGCGCAAGCGTATTCAGCCACGCTTGTTCACCCTATTGATCGCGCTACCATCCACGCGTGTCAACCGGTGTCATTGAACAAAATGTCACAATCGGGCGATTGCGGCATTTCAGCAACATCGGGGAAATGCCGCCGTGCCGCGTGGGTTTTCGGGGAGGTTTTGCGCGCCGGTTCCGCGCGCTGGCCTGTTGCCCGCGGGCAATGGCTCCTTCCGCACCTTCTCCGCCGTCACCCCCACTATCCCTTCCTCCATCCCCCGCTGTGCCTTCCTAGTCATCCCCGCATATTCTCCACCGTCATCCCCGCGCAGGCGGGGATCCAGGGTAGCTCGGGATGATCGAAGCAATCACGCGGGCGCTTGCCGGAAACGGCAAGGCGAGCCTCGCACGCCTTGCTGTTGGCCCTGGATCCCCGCCTGCGCGGGGATGACGAGGAAGGCACAGCGGGGGATGGAGGAAGGGATAGCGGGGATGACGGTGGAGAATATGCGGGGATGGCCGGGTTCGCCGATTGGGCGGGGTCTTGAACCTAGCCCTCGCGCGGCGGCGCGACCGAGGCGCGGTGGATCAGCGTCGAGGGGAAGAGCGACGGCTCCTCCACGGCATTGCCGTCGTCGCCGAAAAAGTCCGCCAGCAGCTTCAGCGCGGCCGAGCGTGCCATCGAGATGATCGGCCAGTGCACCGTGGTGAGCGGCGGCCAGATGTGCGAGGCGATGGCGGTGTCGTCGAAGCCGACGATCGACAGGTCCTCGGGCACGCTCATGCCCCGGCGGCGCGCGGCGTGGAGGGTGGCGGCAGCCATCTCGTCGTTCGAGGCGAAGATCGCGGTGGGGCGCGGCGACAGGTCGAGCAGCCGGTCGGCGGCGGCCAGCCCGGTCTCGAACGTGTAGTTGCCGTCGGCGATCAGGCTGCGCGGCAGCTTGATCCCCGCCTCTTCCAGCGCGTTCTCGAAGCCCTTGCGGCGCTCGCGCGCGGAGCGGAAGCCGTGCGGGCCGGCGATCAGGCCGATGCGGCGATGGCCGAGCGAGATCAGGTGGTTCACCGCCTCGGTCACCACGTCGCAATCGTTCGAGGCGACCATGTGCTCGGACGCGTCCAGCGTCGCCGATCCCATGCGGACATAGCGGATGCCGAGCTCGCGGCAGAGCTCCGCCACCATCTCGTTCTCGGAGACGGGCGGCAGGAACATCACGCCATAGAGCCGCTGGCGCTCGAGGAAGTTGCGCACATCCTCGAGCATCGTCGAGCTGCCCCGGTCGATCGGGCGGACGATCAGCTCGAACTCGGTGTCGCGCATTGCCTCGAGCATGCCCGCCTGCACGTTCATCACCATCTGCGCGTTGGGATTGTCGTGGATCAGGCCGATCAGGAAGTTGCGGCGCAGCGCCAGCGCGCGCGCCTGGACATTGGGGACATAGCCCAGCTCGCTGATCACCTGCTCGACCTTCGCGCGCGTGTCTCCATTGAGCAGCGGCGAGCGATTGATCACCCGGCTGACGGTTTTCTTCGAGACGCCGGCGATACGGGCGACGTCGTTGATCGTGGGCTTTCCGGTTCTCTCCATCCCGCGAACATAATGGCTTGCAGGACAAAGCGATACGATATTATCGGCTTGGTCGGCGCCGCGGATTGGCCACCGGTGTCAGCTATCGCCTCAACTGCCCGGCTGGATGTACGGCACCCTGCTCCATAGCTCGCGCTCCCATTTGCGCGGATCGCCGGCCAGGCGGCTGGGCGCGTCGAACAGCATCGTCGCGCGGCCGGGCAAGGTATAGGGCGCCCAGGCGGGCAGGCCCGCCGCCGCCGGCCGGCCGGTGCGCGCGAGCGAAGCGAAGGCGCCCATCACCTGCCCGCTCAGCTTCCGCGCCGCCGGCCCGGTACCGGTATAGGATCCCGGCGCATCGAGCGTGCCAAAGGCCAGCGCTATATCCATCGTGTGCGGCGCGCCGCGCTCGGGCCGGGTCGGCGACTGGTAGTCGACCTGATAGACCCAGGTCGCCCTGGCCCCCGCCGCCGCCCGCGCATCCGCCTCGAGCCATTGGCCCGGCCAGCTCCGGCCGGCGGTGGTGGCGCGGTAGAAGAGCTGCTCGGGCGTGTCGCCCGGGAAGCGCGCGCGATATTGGGCGACCACCCATTCGGGCAGCAGGTCCATGCGCAGCTCGGGCGCCATGCGCGCGGCCACATTGTCCCAGGTCAGCCCCCGCACCTTCTCCGAATTGGGATCGATGAAGGCCCGTGTCTCGTCATGCGTGTTGCCCAGGATCATCGGGATCGCCAGGCTCTGCGGATTGGCGTCGGGCCAGAAGGGGTGGCGGGTGAGCCACTTCATGTCGAGCACCGGCCCGAAATAGACGCCGCCGCCCAGGATCGGGTCGGTCGCGTCCAGCGCATCGACCAGCTTCTCGACCGGCATGTCGAGCAGGGGCTGGAGGTCGCCTTCCCGCACGCCCAGCCGCGCGAGATAGGCCTGGGCCCGCTTCGTCGCGTTGAGCGGGCCCGACGCGGTCACCTGCTGCCCGCTCATCGTCGCCGCCGAATGGAACAGCCCTCTGGCCGCCGGCATGCCCATCAGCGTCGCGATCTTGGCGCCGCCGCCCGACTGGCCGAACACGAAGACCCGGCGGGGATCGCCGCCGAATGCCGCAATATTGTCCCGCACCCATTGCAGCGCCAGGATCAGGTCGAGCTGACCGAGATTGCCGCTGTCGGCGAAGCGCGGATCGAAGCGGGCGAGATAGAGATAGCCGAGCGCGTTGAGCCGGTGGTTCACCGTCACAACCACCACATCCTCGGCCGCCGCCAGCGTCGCGCCATCGTTCAGCGGCACGGTGACGGTGCCGTTCGAATAGGCCCCGCCATGGATGTAGAGCATCACCGGGCGCTTCGCCGTGTCACTGGGGGCGGGCGTCCAGATGTTGAGGAACAGGCAGTCCTCGGAAGCACGCTGGTCGCCCCTGCCCTGCGGGCAGATCGGGCCGAACGTATCGGCACGGAAATCGGTCACGCGCGCGGCCCGGCGCGGGGCGCGGAAGCGATCGGCCACGCCGTAGCGGATCCCCAGAAATGCCCAGGGACCGCCCTGGTCTTCGGAATGGCCCATGCTGAGGAAGCGGCCCGCAGGCGCATCGACCACCATGCTCACCGGAGTCGCACGGGCCACCAGCGGCGCCGCCGCCAGCGCCATGCCGCCCGCCACTACCGAACGCCGCGTTACCCCGCTCATTGCCCTGCTCCCGTCATGATATGTCCCGTCGCCTCTTCGATCCGGCCGAGCGCCGCGCGGGTCAGCGCCGCCTGGCGCCCGGCTTCCTCGGCCTCGCCGGCCAGCCGCCCCACCTGCAGGCTGATCGTCGCGATCAGCGCCGCGATCTCGCGCGAGGAGACGGCGGTCTCGTCGATCGAGGCGAGGATGCCCGCCACGGTGGCCATCTGCGCCTCCATCGCGCCCGACACGGCGCGGACGCGGGCCAGCAGCTCGGTGACGACGCCCAGGATCGCGCGGTTGGTCTCGGCCATCGCGGCGCTCGCGGCCTGTGCCTCGCGGATCGTCCGGGTGACGCCGCCGGTCGCGTCCGCCGCCTGGTCCGCCAGCGTCCGCACTTCCTGCGCGACCACCGCGAAGCCGCGCCCGCTGTCGCCGGCGCGCGCCGCCTCGATGCTGGCGTTCAGCGCGAGCAGCCTGGTCTGATGCGCGATGCCGGAGATCAGCGTGACGACGCTCTCGATCCGCGCCGTGTTGGCGGAGAGGCGCTCGGCGCTCTCCTTGCCCTTGAGCGCGATGGCATCGGCATTGCCGGCGACTTCCGCCGCGGCGGAGGCATCCTCGCGGGCGCGCTCATAGGCGGTGATGAGCGCCGCGGCGCCGCGCGCGGACTCGCCCATCGCGATCGCCGCCTGGTCCGCCGCCGACGCCACTTCCGCCGCCGGCGCGCGCAGCCCGAGCAGCTCGGCGGCGGTGCGCTCGGTGAACCGGGCGATCTCGCGGCTCGTCCGGGCGGTGCTGGCGATCGATTCGCTAAGCTCGGCGCGAACCTCGGCCAGCTCGCGCCGCCGGGCGGCCTGGGCGCGCAGACGGGCGATCTGGCGCAGCCGGCTGGCGATGATCTCGAACTCGATCACCGCCAGCTTCTGCGTCGCGCGGGTCAGCCGCTCGAGCTGGCCGGGATCGCTGCTCAGCGCGAAGAACAGGGCATGGATGTGCATCTGGGCGACGAGCATCGATGCGGCGACGGTGGAGAATTCCAGGCCGTCCTCGGCGATGCGGTCGGCCTCGGCGGCGACGCGATCGACCCAGGCCTGGTCGATCGGGCGCGAAAGCTTGGCGCGGGCATAGTCGACGCGGCTCTCGACCAGCGCGGCGGGCACCGCGCCGCCCGCGCGCCGCTCCAGCAGCTCGCGCGCCACGCCCGCTATGTGCGGCGCGATGAAGCGCCAGGCCTCGGCCAGCTCGCGCTCGAAGCCCGCATCCATGCCATAGACCGCGCGCAGCTGCGCTACGTCACGCCCTTCCGGAGCCGCTTCGGCGGTGCCGGCGAAATCCTCCCCCATCGGCCATCCTCACCCATGCCGGGGCGATGTTTCGCCTCCGGTCGATCATCGGCGGACGTCGAGCCCGCCTTCGTCGAACGCCGCCAGGTCGGCGCGCGTGAACAGGCTCGCGTCGCCGGGCAGCGAATGCTTGAGCGCCGTGAGCGCCAGGCCGGCCCGCGCCGCCGCCTTCGCATCGCCGCCGCTCTCGATCAGGCCGTGCAGCACGCCCGCGGCGAACGCGTCGCCCGCGCCGATGCGATCGACGATCCCGGCGATCAGCACTTCGTCGGTCTGGTAGCCGCCGGCACGCGTATCGACTCGCGCCGAGACGCGGTGGCTGTCCGCATCGTCGACATGCCGCGCGGTGTTGGCGATCGTCTGGAGCCTGGGAAAGGCCGCGAACGCCGCCTCCGCCGCCTCGCGCCGGCGATCGGCGCCGTCGCCCGAGAATTCCCGCCCGAGCAGCAGCGAGATGTCGCGATGGTTGCCGAACAACAGGTCGGCATGGCCGATCAGCCGAGTCAGCACCGCCTTGGGATCGCTGTCCCAGCTCTCCCACAGCTTCGCGCGGTAATTGCCGTCGAACGAGACCGGGATGCCCCTCGCGGCCGCCGCTTCGGCCGCGGCGATCGCGGCGGTGGCGCTGTTGTGGCCGAGCGCCGGAGTGATGCCCGACAGATGCAGCCGCGTCGCCCCGTCGAGCAGCGCGTCCCAGTCCCAGGCCTCGGCCGGGCGCAGGGCGAACACCGACCAGGCCCGGTCATAGACGACCTCGGACGCGCGCAGCCCCGCGCCGGGGGTCAGGAAATACAGGCCGAGCCGCCCGGGCTCCGCCACCACGGTCGAAGTGTCGACGCCGCGCCGGCGCAGCTCGCCGATCACCGCGCCGCCCAGCGGATTGTCCGCCACGGCGGAGATCATCCGCACCGAATGACCCAGGCACGCCAGCCCCGTGGCGACGTTCGCCTCGGCCCCGCCGACATTCACCTCGAGCTTCGGCGTCTGGAGCAGCAGCTCGCGCCCCGGCGGCGAGAGCCGCAGCATCAGCTCGCCGAAAAAGGCAATGCTCATCGCGCCAGCCACCCGCCGTCGACCGCCAGGATATGGCCCTGGACATAATCCGCGGCCGCAGAGGCGAGGAACACCGCCGCGCCGCCCATGTCCGCCGGATCGCCCCAGCGACCGGCCGGGATGCGCTCCATGATCGAGCGGTTGCGATCCGCGTCCGCCTGGAGCGCCGCCGTGTTGTTGGTGGCGATATAGCCGGGCGCGATCGCGTTCACGTTGATGCCCTTGGCCGCCCATTCGTTGGCGAGCAGCTTGGTCAGCCCGCCGATGCCGGACTTGGACGCGGTGTAGCTGGGCACGCGGATGCCGCCCTGGAAGGTGAGCATCGAGGCGATGTTGATGATCTTGCCCCGGCCCTGCGCCACCATGTGCCGCGCCGCCGCCTGGCACAGGAAGAACACCGACTTGAGGTTGGTGTCGATCACCGCGTCCCAGTCCGCCTCGGTGAAATCCAGGCTGTCGGCGCGGCGGATGATGCCGGCATTGTTGACCAGAATGTCGAGCCCGCCCAGCTTGTCCACAGCTTCGTCCACAACCCTGTCCACAGGCGCGATGGTCGAGAGGTCGGCCGAGACGATCTCGGCGCGGCGGCCGAGCGCGCGGACCTTCTCCACCGTTTCCTCGGCCGGCGTGCGGCCGACGGCGGCGATGTCGGCACCCGCGGCGGCGAGCGCCAGCGCGATGCCCTGGCCGATGCCGGTATTGGCGCCGGTGACTATGGCAACCTTGCCGGAGAGATCGAAGGGATTGGTCATGGCTCTTCTCACTCCCCTCCCTGCAAGGGAGGGGTCGGGGGGTGGGTACGCGGCGCGCAGCGTCGCGTTCGACGTCAGCGGAGGCAGGCCGAGCCTCACGGCTCGGCACCCACCCCCAGCCCCTCCCTTGCAGGGAGGGGAGCAACGGTTACGCCAGCTGGCAGATGTCCAGCACGTTCATGTCGGTATAGTCCTGGTTCTCGCCGGCCATCGCCCAGATGAAGGCATAGGCCTTGGTCCCCGAACCCATATGGACCGACCAGGGCGGGCTGATCACCGCTTCCTCGTTCTGGACCACGATGTGCCGCAGCGCATCCTCCTGACCCATGTAGTGGAACACGCGGTCCTTCTCGAGATTGTCGAGCTCGAAATAGAGATAGATCTCGCTGCGGCGCTCATGGATGTGCGGCGGCATGGTGTTCCACACGCTGCCCGGCTTGAGCACCGTCAGGCCCATCACCAGCTGCGCGCTGTCGCACACGCCCGGGATGACGAGCTGGTAGATCGAGCGCTCGTTCGATTCCTCCAGCGTGCCGCGATCGAGGCGGTTGGCGTCGGCGATGCCGAGCTTGCGCGTCTGGAAGCCCTTATGCGCCGGGCACGAGACCAGGTAGAAGCGCGCGCCGTCGCCCGAGAAGGTCACGTCCCTGGCGCCCATCGTCACGTACAGGCAGTCCTTGTTGCCCAGCGCGAAGCTCTCGCCATCCACCGTCACGGTGCCTTCGACGCCGCCGATATTGACCACCGCCAGCTCGCGGCGCTCGAGGAACGGGTGCCCCGCCGCCGAGGCCGGCTCGGTCTGATCGGGCAGCTTCACCGAGCCGCCGGCCACCGCGACGCCGCCGATCACCATGCGATCGGCATGGGTGTAGTTCAGCACGCACTCGCCGGCGCGGAACAGGTCGGTGATCAGATAGCGGTCGCGCAGTTCCTCGTTCGAGACGCACTCCATCATGTCGGGGTGCGTGGCGTAGTAGGTCCGGTCGAACATGAATGCTCCGTAGGTTAGGCAGCGGCGGCGACGGGCGCCGGCGCGGGGTGATCGAGCTTGTACGCTTCGCGCACCAGCCCGTTGGTCAGTTCATAGGCCAGCTCCGCGGCTTCCCAGTCGAGCAGCCGCCCCTCGGCGACCAGCCGCGCGAGGAAGCCGCAATCGATCCGCCGCGCGACATCGTGCCGCGCCGGGATCGAAAGGAAGGCGCGGGTATCGTCGTTGAAGCCGACGGTGTTGTAGAAGCCGGCGGTCTCGGTCACCTGCTCGCGGAAGCGGCGCATGCCCTCGGGCGAATCATGGAACCACCAGCTCGGGCCCAGCTTCAGGCACGGATAATGGCCGGCCAGCGGCGCCAGCTCGCGGGCATAGACGGTCTCGTCGAGCGTGAAGAGGATGATCGAAAGGTCGGTCGAGGTGCCGAACCGGTCGAGCAGCGGCTTCAGCGCATGGACGTAATCGGTGCGCATCGGGATGTCCGCGCCCTTGTCGCGGCCATGGCTTTCGAACAGCCCGCCATTATGGTTGCGGAAGCTGCCCGGATGGATCTGCATCACCATCCCGTCCTCGGCGCTCATCGCCGCCATCTCGGTCAGCATCTGGGCGCGGAACAGCTCGGCGTCCTGCGGCGTCCAGCTGTCGGACAGGATCGTGCGGAACAGCCGCTCGGCCTCGTCCCTGCCCAGGTTCGCGGTCGCCGCCGTCGGATGGCCATGATCCGTCGCGGTGGCGCCGGCGGCGCGGAAATCGGCGCGGCGCTTGCGATGCGCGGCGAGATAGCCGTCCCAGCTATACACGTCCTCGCCGGTCTTCTCGGCGAAGACCCGCATCGCGCCGGCGAACTGCTCATGCTCGACATCGATCACCGCATCGGGGCGATAGGTGGTGACGACGCGCCCGCCCCAGCCCGAGGCGCGGATCGCATGATGCGGCGACAGATCGTCCTGCGGCCCCTCGGTGGTGGCGAGGAAGCCGATGTTGAACCGGTCGAACAGCGCGCGCGGCTTGAACGCGTCGGTCGCCAGCTTCGCGTTGATCGTGTCGTAATAATGATCGGCGGTCGAAGCATCGAGCGCCACGTCGAAGCCGAACACTGCGCCGAACACATGGCCCAGCCACATTGCCGAGGGGGTGCCGCGGAAGAGATAGATGTGCTCGGCAAAGGTCCGCCACGCCTCGCGCGGATCGGTGGCCGGCATGCCCGCCTTGCTCGGCACGCCCAGCGCGTCGAGCGCCACGCCCTGCGAATAGAGCATGCGATAGATATAGTGATCCGGCGAGAGCAGCAGCTCGGTGGCGTTCGACCAGTTGGCGTTGGTCGAGAACCAGGTCGGATCGGTGTGCCCGTGCGGGCTGATGATCGGCAGCCCGGCCACTTCGGCATAGAGCACGCGGGCAATCTCCCGCGTGCGGTCCTCGGCCGGGAACAGCCGGTCGGGATCGAGCTTCAGGGGCCGGGCCATCGTCCAGTCCTTCCGTTACGCGACGTCGACGCGCGCCAGGCGCGGCGAAAGCAGGTGAATCGAAAGCAGCGCCAGGAAATATGCCGCACCGGCGACGATGAAGAGCGGCGCATAGCTGCCGATCGCATCGAGCACATAGCCCGCATATTTCGAGAAGACCATGCCGCCGATGGCGCCGACGGTGCCGCCGATGCCGATCACCGAGCCCACCGCGAAGCGCGGCACGGTGTCCGAGGGGATGGTGTAGAGCGTCGCCGAGAAGCTCTGGTGCGCCGCCGCGGCCACGCCGACCACGAACACGCTGAGCCAGAGATTGCCGTAGAAGGTGGTGAACATCACCGGCAGCACGAAGCAGGCCGAGATCAGCATGGTGAGCTTGCGCGCCTTGTTCACGCTCATGCCGGCGCTCATCAGCTTGCCCGAGAGCCAGCCGCCCGCCACCGAGCCGACATCGGAGATCAGGTAGATCGCGCCCAGCGCGATCGCCGCGGTCGGCGAATCCCAGCTGGTCAGGTTCAGGCCATATTCCTTGCCCAGCCAGCTCGGCAGCCAGAACAGGTAGAACCACCAGATCGGGTCGATGAAGAACTTGCCCAGCGCGAAGGCCCAGGTCTCCCTGGTGCGGAGCAGCTTGCCCCACAGATTCTTCACCTTCACTTCGGGGTCGGCCGGATCCTGGGTGATATAGGCCAGCTCCGCCGCGCCCACCTTGGGATGGTCGGCCGGCTTGTCGCGGAAGATGGCGAGCCAGGCGACCAGCCAGATCACGCCGAAGATGCCGGTGATCACGAAGGTCATGCGCCAGCCGAACGCCGGCACCATCGCCCAGATCAGCAGCGGGGTGAGGATCGCGCCGACATTCGATCCGGCGTTGAACAGGCCCACGGCAAAGGCGCGCTCCTTGGCCGGGAACCAGTCCGCGACGGTCTTCACGCCGGCCGGGAAATTGCCCGATTCGCCGATGCCCAGGCCGAAGCGGGCCAGGGTGAACTGCATGACGGTGTGCACGCCGCCATGGGCGACGTGCGCGATCGTCCAGATCACCACCGCGATGGCATAGCCGAAGCGCGCGCCGATCGCGTCGACGATCTTGCCGAAGGCGAGATAGCCGATCGCATAGGCGGCCTGGAAATAGAAGACGATGTTGGCATAGTCGGTCTCGGTCCAGCCGAGCTCCTTCGACAGGTCGGGCTTCAGCACCGCGATCATCTGCCGGTCGACATAGTTGATCGCGGTCGCCGCGAAGAGCAGCCCCACGATCACCCAGCGATAGCGCCCGACGCGCGAAACCGCGCCGGAGACTGCCGCCTCTCCCTTACTCGCCATCATCCTCTCCCTCGTCTCTCTCGATCGCGTTTCGCGACTCAATTCTCAGGCGTCGTGGATGCCGACGATACGGCACCGGACGCTGTAGTCATTCGCGAACCGCGCCTCCACCAGCTCGCCGACGCGAACAGGGTGGACCCCCGTGACCGCGCCGGTGGAGATCCACTGGCCCGGCGCGAGCGGCAGCTGCCGGTTGGCGGCAAGCTCGAACAGGAAGCGGACGGCGCCGAACGGGCCGTCGAGCATGGTGCTCGCGGTCGCCTCGCCGGCCACTTCATTTTCGATTGTTAGCGCTACCGGCCACTCGAGGAAATCCGTGCCGCGCGGAATTTCCGCGCCGACCACCAGGCCGTTGTTGTTGCCGAAGTCGGAAACCGTCACCGCCGGTCCGTGCGCGTTGATTCCCGCGAAGGGCGAGCTGGCGACCTCGATGCCGACATGGACGGCATCGACATATTCGGCGACTTCCGCATTGGTCCAGGGCCGGTCGAAATCCTCGGGGAGTTCGCCCAGGCGGAGCAGATATTCGGCCTCGCCCGCCGCGAAGCCCCGTTCGAACACCGGCATCTCCGGCACTTCGCCATTGGCCGCGGTCACCACCGAATCGGCGAAGATCGGGCCGGTCAGCCGGTTGGTGCCATAGGTCGCGTCGAGCGGCGCGGGGATCTTGCCCACTTTCCATCCCGCGATCCGGTCGCCGAACAGCGCGATCGCGCGTTCCTGGATGCCATAGGCTTCCTCGAGCGTACCCGGCAGCTCGCCGGGATAGTCGGTCAGCGCATTTCCTGCCTGTCGGGCCGCGACAAATGCTTGGGCGATGGCCTCGGCCGGTTCCCGTCCTTCGATCAACTTGAAATTCCCCATGTTCCCGTCGCGTGAGGGCCGCCCGCCATGTCCGGCCCGCGCACGCGCAAGCCGTCGCCCGACATCGCCGTCCCGCCCCGCTTCGCCTGCCCGGAAACCGCTCGCCTCCTGCGGTCCAGGGCTATGGGAGAAGACAGGCCGGAACCGGTGCCGGGCCATGTCGAGTAACTTGCGCGCGATCTCCTCTCCGAAGTCCTGCGTCCGACTTTGCGCGGTTCCGCAGGTGTCGCGCTGATGCTACCGGTGTCAGGTCGGCGCGTCAACGCACCTCAGGCGAGATGATCGACCAACGCGCCGTTCACCCGCACATTTTCCAGCCTCAGTCCCTCGGTATGCCGGATCACGCTGGGCTGGGTGACGCCGTCGAAGCTGCAGTCGCGCAGGGTGATCCCGGTCACCGGCGCGCCGGCCAGGCCCTGGCTGTCGAGCACCCGCACCGCGTTTTTCGCGCGCAGCCGCTCGATCACGACGTTGCGCAGCCGTGGCACGAACGGTCCGTTCGCACCTTCCTCATAGTTGAAGTCGCAGGTCACCGCGGCGCGGCCGACCTGGCCCACCTCCAGGTCGCGATAGTGGAAATTCTCGAGCAGCCCGCCGCGCAGCGCGTTGTTCTTGAAGCGGATCGCGTACCACAGGTCCGGCGAATCCATCACGCAGCCCTCGGCGAAGATCCAGCGCGCGCCGCCCGAGATCTGCGATCCGACGACCACGCCGCCATGCCCGGCCTTCATCCGGCAGTTGCGGATCAGGATGTTCTGGGCGGGCGCGGCCAGGCGCCGGCCATCGGCGTTGCGCCCGGAATTGATCGCGATGCAATCGTCGCCGGTGTCGAAGGTGCAGCCCTCGATCAGCGCGCCGTCGACCGATTCGGGATCGCAGCCGTCATTGTTCGGGCCGTGCCCCAGGATATCGAGCCCGCGCACGATCAGGTTGCGGCAGAGCACCGGATGCACCTGCCAGAAGGGCGCGCCGCGCAGGCGCACGCCCTCGATCAGCACATTCTCGCAGGCATAGGGCTGGACGAAGGCCGGGCGCAGGAAGTCGCCGTCGCCGAACACGCGCTTCTCCACCGGCACCTTGTCTTCGGCCATCCGGAACAGCCGCGCCCGCGCCTTGCGCTGGTCCGGCATGCCCTCGCGCCAGCCATGGTCGGCCGCGCCGCCCCAGGGCCCCTTCCATGCCCACCAGTGCCGGGCGCTGCCCTGCCCGTCGAGGATGCCCGCGCCGGTGAGCGCGATGTTCCGCTGCCCGCGCGCATAGACGAGCGGCGAATAGTTCATCAACTCGATGCCTTCCCAGCGAGTGAAGACGATCGGATAGTGCGCGGGGTCGGTGCTGAAGAGCAAAGTCGCGTCGCGGGTGACGTGCAGGTTCACGTTGGACTTCAGATGCACCGCCCCGGTCAGGAAGCGCCCGGCCGGCACCACCACCCTGCCTCCGCCCGCCGCGCTGCACGCCGCGATGGCGGCGGCGATCGCTTCGGTGTTGAGCGTCGCGCCGTCGCCCTTCGCCCCGAACCGGGTGACGTCGAAGTCGCGCGCCGGGAAGACCGGCGGCTTCACGGTCCGCGCGATCGCGGCGGCGCGCATCCAGGGATCGGGCTCGGCCGCGAAAGCAAGTCGCGGTGTCAGCCCCAGCACGGCCCCCGCGCCGAAATTGTGCAATATGTCGCGGCGTGCGATCATCGCCCTCTCCCCAATGCGTATCCCGGTTTTCGCATCGACTTTTTCTGACACCGGTCACCGGAAAGCTGTCGCGCGGGGGCCTTCGCGTCAAGCGGACATGCCGCCGAAACCAGAAAGATATTGTCACCGGTGTCAAGCGTCGCCATGCTGGACGGGAGAGACGGCGCAGACCGTCCCGTTCGTTCAGAGAGGCAAGTCATGATCCGCACCTCCACCGGCATCGCCCTGGCATGGGCGCTCGCGCTCGCCGCGAACCCAGCCGCGGCCCAGAGCCCGGACGATCGCCTGCTCTTCCGCGCCTCGGGCGACCGGGACGGCACGGCGGAAAAGGCCGGCGGCGATGCGGTCCCCAATTTCCAGACCAGGGTGACCAGCGTGCCCGACGGCGCGATCGGCGGCGCCTTTCGCTGGGCGGACGACGGCTACATCGCCTGGAACGCACCGGGCAACATCCAGGCGCAGCGCGGCACGCTCTCCTTCTTCTGGCGCCCGCGCGAGCCGGTGGGCGAGGCGCCCTTCGTGATCTTCCGCGTCGGCTATGCCGATCATTCGAGCTGGGACATGGCGTTCCTGCGCATCGACTGGAACGGCCATGGCTTCGATGCCTTCGTGACCGACGCGAACCTGTCGCGCGTGCGCGTCTCGTTCAAGCTGCCTGCCAATCCCGCCCCCGATGCCTGGCGGCACATCGCCTTTGCCTGGGACGAAAGCGTCGGCGTGCGGCTCTTCGTCGACGGCAGGGAAGTCGCCCGCCGGGACCAGAAGGCCGATCTCGATACCGGGCTCGACCAGTTCGGCATGGCCGGCCGCGTGATGGCGCCGCACCAGGTGCAGAGCCGCTACAATTTCATGCGCGGCAGCGATCTCGACGAGATCCGCGTCTATGACCGCATGCTCGACGCCGCCGGCGTGGCCGCGCTCGCCGCCAAGGCCGAGCCCGCCCCCGCCCCGGCCGCCGACAAGGCGGGCAAGCGCGCCGCCTGGCTCCACCGCTTCGGCTGGGACGCCGCCTCGCCGCCGGTGCTCGCCGACAAGGTCACCGGCGTGCGCAAGGTCGAGTTCGCCGATGCGAAGGACTTGAAGGAATGGATGTGGAAGGGCGTGGACGGCATCGCCGAGACGACCTGGCCCGGCGTCTATAATCGCTCGAAGCTCCCCGGCCGCGACGATTATTTCGAGCTGCCCGACTGGAACGTCTATGTCGAAGGCGGCAAGACCTACACGCTGACCGTCCCCGCCGCCGAGAAGTTCAACCGCGTCGAGATCCGCGGTGCCGCCTATGGCGCGCTCGACTATAGCGCGGACGGCGCCGGCTTCCGCAACCTCGCGAAACGCCCCCAGGGCGTGGTTCGCAGCGTCACGTCCCTCGGTACCGCGCAGGGCGGCACGCTCCGCTTCACCAATGGGATGCAGGAGCAACCGATCCAGGAGATCTGGGCCTATGACGTCGGTGCCGCCAGCGAGCCCGAGGGCAGCTTCAAGCTCAGCTATACGGTGAATGCCCAGGTCTCCGCCGATCTCGCCGCGCTCGCCCCGCTGAACAAGTTCATCCGCGGCCGCTATCCCGCCGACGAGCGCAACACCGTGCTCGCCCTGCCCCCCGGCGCCGGTTCGGCAGCGGCCGGCGCGGGCAGCGCCGCCGCGACCAGCGCCGCCGCGCATGTCGAGGGCGCCATGCCGATCGTCCATGTCCTGATCCCCTCGGGCTTTGGCGACGCCTTTCCCGGCCGCGCGCTCGCCCGCGCCTGGAACTATGGCTGGGAGCACAGCCGCGACGGGCTCGACGGCATCGCGATCGACCTTCCCGCGCTCAAGGTCGCGCCCGGCAAGGACGGGCTGATCCCGCTCAACATCAGGGTGAAGGACCCGATCTGGCCGGGCCGCGACATGATCGACCTGTCCGTCTCGGTCCGCCCCGGCGAGGCGCGCACGCTCTGGCTCGACCTGCGCGACCGCATCCTCACCAATGACAGCCTCTATCTCGCCATCGCTTCCGCCGCCGCCGATTTCGGCCCGGCATCGCTCGACGGCATGAACGTCCGCCTGGTGTTCAAGGACCGCGCCGCCGCGCTCCCCGAGCACGTCGCCGACCGGTTCAACCAGGTGAAGGACAATTGGGGCTTCCTGGTCGAGGAGCATACCGCCTCGAAGCGCGCCGCCCTGTATGCCCGCGTCTTCGCCGATATCGGCGACCTGCTCCGCGTCGATCCCGACCATGTCGAGGGCCGTCGCTACTGGGCTGACATCAGCTACGGCGCCCAGAACCTGCCCGCGTTCAAGCAGCCCGAAGCGCCCGCCGGCGTGCCGCTCTGGGCCTTCCGCCAGCTCGAGGATCTGAAGATCACGCGCCAGTTCGTGAACTGGTGGATCGACAATCGCCAGGTTCCCTATGGCGATTTCGGCGGCGGCATCTCCGACGATACCGACCTGACCCAGCAATGGCCGGGCCTGGCGCTGATGGGCGTCGATCCGGACAAGATCAACGCATCGCTCCGCGCGCTCTCGGACGCGGTGTATCGGAACGGCATGATGGTGAACGGCCTCGGCCATATCACCACCGACGAGCTGCATGCGTATGAGGAGGGCATGAACTCGGACGCCGAGCGGCTCTACCTCAACTGGGGCGAGCCGCGCGCGATCGAGCGGCTGATGGCGACGGTGAAGGCGCTCAAGACCGTCATCCTCCCCAACCCCGCCGGCCATCTGCACTTCGCCAGCAACTGGTACGGCGCGCGGAAGATGTACCGCGAGGGACCGTTCGAGTGGCAGAAGCCCTATAGCTGGGTCGTCCTCCACGCACCGACGCTGATCGGGCTCTACAACGGCAATCCCGATGCGCGCGGCCTGATCACCGGCACCGTCGACGGCCTGCTCGCCCATGGCAAGCAGGACGCCAGGGGCAACTGGAGCTGGCCCAACGAGATCAACTGGCGCACCGATGCCGAGCGCGCCGGCGATGGCGGCGGCGCCTCCACGCCGCTCCAGGCGGCCTGGGCGGCATATCGCTTCACCGGCGACGGGAAATATCTTGCCCCGATTCTCGCCCGGGTGGGCAAGAGCGGCCCCACTTCGGTGCAGGACATCAACGAGAATGTGATCAAGCTGCTCGGCACCGGCACGGACTGGGCCAAGACGCTCGCCGACAAGGCACGGAAGGGCGGCGCCTTCGAGCAATGGGCCGCCTGGGACGCGAGCGGCGACACCGGATATCTGGAATCGCTCCACGCCGCGGCGATCGCGGACAAGTCGCAGCGCCAGTATATGTATACCGAAGGCCATTGGTGGTCCGACCGGGTCGACCAGCCCAACGAGATCCTCCAGCGCGAGCGGCTGGGCGGCATCGCGCTGCGCCGCAACCAGACCTGGCCGGGCAACACGGTGAGCTGGCGCTTCGACGACCCGGAAGGCGCGCTCAAGACCGCGATCCTGCTGCCCGGCGCAACGCCCACGCGCTTCAAGGTGATCGCCTACAATACCGGCGACACGCCGCAATCTGCCGAGATGTCGACCTGGAACGTGGCCGCCGGCGAATGGGAGATGGTGACGAACGGCACCACCACGCCGCTCCACCTCGAACGCAGCGCCGCGACTCGCGTCACCTTCGCGCCGCATGCGACGACCGAGATCGAGTTCCTGCTGAAGACGGCGGGCGAGGACGTCGCCGCGCGGCCCGACCTGGGCATCGGCAGCGACGACCTGGTGGTGAAAGGCGGCCGGATCGCGGTCACGGTGCACAGCCTGGGCGCAAAGGATGTGCCGGGCGGCACGCTCGTGATCGAGGACGAAGCCGGCAAGGCATTGGCGACCGCCGCCATACCCGCCCTCGCCGCGCCGACCGATCTTGCGCCCAAGACCGCCACGCTGCGGCTCGCGCTGCCCCGGGGCGCCGCCCGCGTCCGCGTCGCGCTGCCGGGCGATGCTCCGGAAGTGACGCTGCGGAACAACCTGGTGCCCCTGCCCCGCTGAACCGGAGGACCGCGATGCATCGCCGCCAGTTCCTCGCCGCCGCCGGCGCCGCCGCGCTTCCCCGCGCCGCCCTTGCCGCGCCGAACCGCGACGCCGACCTGCGTGCCGCGCTCGACGGCCTGGCGAAGCTCGACACGCCCACCGCAAAGCTCGCGCGGCTGCGGGGCTTCGATCCCCTGTCCCTCTCGCCCTCGGCCCGGATCGATCTGGAGACGGTGCGCGCCGGCCTCGCCGTCGACGCCGCGCTGCTCCGCAGCCTGCCCGTGGGCCGGCTGGGCCGCTCGCCCTATGCCGTCGCCCCCAATGCCGGCGCCTGGCGCGACAAGGCACCCGATCCCCATCATATCGAAGCCGAGAATGCGCGGATCGCAGCGGATGCCCGGCGCGGCGTGATCCTGCCGGCACCGCTGCTCGAAAAGACCCGCTCCGGCATTGCCGCGGCCGCCGACAAGGCGACGGGGCCCGCCGCGGCGGCGCTCGCCGGCCAGGCCCGGCTGCTCGGGGAACTCGCCCCCCGCGCGCCGCGGGAACCCGGCACCAGCCGCTTCCCCGGCGGCGCCCGCTATTTCGCGCTGCTGCTCGAGCGGCACTATGGCGCCGCCATCGACCCGGCCGAGGCGCATCGCCGGATGCTTGCCATGGCCGAAACGCTCACGGCCCGCGCCGATGCCGTGCTCAGGCGCCTGGGCTATTCCCAGGGTTCGGTCGGCGCCCGGATCAGCGCCGCGTTCAAGGATCCCCGCTTCCTCTACAGCGACGACGATGCCGGCAGGAATCGTGCGGTGGCCGATATGAACGCGGCGCTCGCCACCGTCCCCGCGCGCCTGCCCGCGCTGTTCGGGCCGTTGCCGCCCGAATGCCTGAACGTATCGGCGCTGAGGATGACGCCGCAGGAAGAGGCCGAGGGCAAGCAGGGCTATCGCACCATCCCCGCCCCCGGCATGGCGGGCGCCTATTTCCCCGACCTGGCGCGCATCCGCGACCGTCCTTCCTGGACGTTGCCCGCTGTCGTCCATCACGAGCTGCTGCCTGGGCACATGATCCAGCTGCCCATCGAGGCGGCCGCGAACCCGCATCCGCTGCGCATCGAATATGCCCCCACCTTCGCCGAGGGCTGGGCGATCTATGCCGAACAGCTGATGGCGGACCAGGGCGCCTTTGCCGGCAACGACCCTGCGCTGCTCGGCCATTTGCACTGGCTGCTGTTCCGGATCGGCCGCGGATTGGTTGACACCGGTGTCCATATCAGACAAGAAACGCTGGCACAGACGAGCAGCAAGCTCGCGACACTGCAGGGAGAGGCGGCTTATTTCGCGCCAATGGCGCAGGATATCGAGCGAATCTGCATTGAACCCGCCATGCGCGCCGCGGAGGCGCTCACTTGGCTCGGGCTGGCCCGTCTGGGGTCCGTCGCGCAGTGCAACGGACCGGAATCGCTCAGGAAATTTCACCGCAAGCTGCTCGCCGACGGGCGCAGGCGCTTCGCGATGATCGCATAAGGGCGGGCAAGAGCCGGCCGAGAAATCACAGAGAGCTGGCGCAAGCCGGCCGGAATGCCGGGCGAGCCGCACGGGCGGCGCGACCCGGAAACACTGATCATGGGAGAATTGGGATGCGTAAAGGGATTTTGAGGCGGAATCTGTGGTGTGCCGGCGCTTTGCTTGCCGTGATGGCCGGCACCGGCATCGTGACCCCGGCGCTCGCGCAGGAGGCGCAGGACACGCAGGCGGCGCCCGCCGCCCCGGGCGTGCAGGAACAGGACCAGGGCACCGATGGCGCCATTGTTGTCACCGGTTTCCGCCAGTCGCTCCAAAAGGCGCTCAACCTGAAGCGCGAGTCGGTATCGTCGGTCGATGCGGTTGTCGCCGAGGACATCGCCAAGTTCCCCGACCAGAATCTCGCGGAGTCGCTCCAGCGCATTCCGGGCATCTCGATCCAGCGCGACGCCGGCGAAGGCCGCGCGATCACCGTTCGCGGCCTCAGCGCGCAATTCACTCGCGTCCGCCTCAACGGGCTCGAGACGGTCGCCACCTCGACCGACGGCGCCTCGGCCAATCGCGACCGGGCATTCGATTTCAATGTCTTCGCTTCCGAACTGTTCACCTCTCTGGTCGTCCACAAGACCGCCGAGGCATCGCTCGACGAAGGTTCGCTCGGCGCGGTCGTCGACCTGAACACCGGCAATCCGCTTGCCGGCAAGGCCGGCTTCACCTTCGTCGGATCGATCCAGGGCAGCTATAACGACCTGTCCAAGAACTGGGGGCCGCGCGCGGCCGGCCTGCTCTCGTGGAAGTCGCCCGACGGCACGCTCGGCGCCTCGGTTTCGGCCGCCTATTCGAAGACCGACAATGTCGAGCTCGGCAACAATTCGGTGCGCTGGGCCCAGGCCGCGTTCGACTCAGTCAACGGCACGTCGTGCTTCGCCACGCCCAATTCCGGCAATGGCTGGCTGGGCAATGCCGCCTGCACCAAGGCCGCCCTCGCCTTCCATCCGCGCATCCCGCGCTACGGCATCGTCGGGCATGATCGCGAGCGGCTCGGCGTGACCGGCAGCGTTCAATGGGCGCCGAGCGACGCCACCAAGATCTCGATCGACGGTCTTTATTCGCGGTTCAAGGAAACCCGCGAGGAGAAGTGGCTGGAAGTGCTGGCCCGCTCGAACGAGCGCGCGATGGACATCGTGAACCCGGTCTATGACGCCAACAACAACATGATCTCGGCGACGATCAACGATGCCTGGGTTCGTACCGAACATTATCTGCGCAAGTCCGATACCGAATTCTACCAGCTCGGCGGCACCTGGGACCAGGATCTCGGCGACAGCTTCCGCTTCACTCTGCTCGGCGGCTTCTCCAGGTCGAACGCCGACATCCCGGTCGAGACCACGCTGATCCTCGACGATCGCGACGCGCAGAATTATCGCTACGACTATACCGACATGAAGCGCCCGGTGCTCACCTTCGGCACCAGCGTCACCGATCCCGCGAACTTCCAGCTCGCCGAGATCCGCGACCGCCCGTCGAACGTCACCAACAAGTTCCGCACCGCGCAGCTGCGCACCGAATGGGACGTGACCGAAGGCTTCCAGATCAAGTCGGGCGCGATGTATCGCCGCTTCGATTACGAAGTGAAGGCGTTCCAGCGCGATACCGCGGTGTGCGGCAATGGCGGGCTCGACCTGGTGCTGCGCACGATCACCTGCTCGCCCAGCTCGGCCTTCGGGCCGACCGCGGTCTATGGTTTCCAGGCCACCCCGGCGCTGACCGAGCTGGTCAATCTCGGCAATGCCGGCCAGCCGGCGGGCACCACCACCAGCTGGGTGGTCGCGAACATCGATGCGGCCGCCAGATATACCGGACTCTACAATCGCGCGCTGGCGCTCGACGTCGGCAACAACCGCTCCGTCATCGAGGAAGTGAAGGGCGGCTATCTCCAGTTCGACGCCAAGGGAGAACTGCTCGGACTGCGCTACGCGCTCAACGCCGGCATCCGCTATGCCTCCACCTCCCAGACCGCGACCGGCATCAACGGCACCACGCCGGTCACGCTGAAGCGGACCTATGGCGACTGGCTGCCCGCGGCCAACCTCGCCCTGTTCCCGACGGAGAAGCTCATCCTGCGCGCCGCCATCGCCGATGTGATGACGCGCCCGACGCTGGGCAGCCTGACGCCGGGCGGCTCGGCGGACGGTTTCAACTATCGGGTCAATTTCGGCAATCCGAACCTCGATCCCTATCGCGCCACCTCCTATGATCTTGCGGCCGAATGGTATTTCGCGCCGCAGTCGATCTTCTCGGTGGCGCTGTTCAAGAAGGACGTGAAGAGCTTCCCGGTCAGCCGGACCCTGACCGAGCAGACCTTCCTGTCGACCGGCCTTCCCGCCAATGTGCTCGCGGCATCCTCGCCGGCCTTCCTGGATCCGGCCAGGCTCGCCATGCCGATCTGGACGGTGGTGACGACGATCAACGGCACCGGCGCCTCGCTCAAGGGCGCCGAAATCGCGATCCAGGCGCCGTTCCGCTTCCTGCCGGGCTTCCTCAAGAACTTCGGCGGCATCGCGAACGCGACCTTCATCGATTCGACCGCGACCTATATGCAGTCGGCACCGGGAACCGCGGTCAGCGCCACCGGCACGATCGCGCTGCCGAACCTGCCGTTCAAGTCGACGCTCTACGGCGTGTCGAAGCGGGCGTTCAACGCGACGCTCTATTATGAGGACAAGAAGTTCAGCGCGCGCGCCTCGGTCAGCTATCGCGGGCCCTATGTCGATGCGGGATCGGGCACGGGCAATGTGTTCGAAGGCTATAACGCGATCACCAATGTCGATGCCTCGGTCCGCTACAAGCTCACCGACTGGATCGAGCTGTCGGTAGAGGGCACCAACCTCACCGATGCCTATCGCGATCGCTACACCGACACCGCCGCGAACCGGAACTATGAGTATAATCATTTCGGCCGCACGATCCTGTTCGGCGCGCGCCTGAAGCTCTGATCGCCTCCGCGACCACTGAAGGGCCGTCGCATCATCCGATGCGGCGGCCCTTTCTTTTCGGGGGATCAGGCCGCCAGCGCCGCGTCGCGCCGTTCCACCGCACGCGCTTCGCCGCCGCGGAACAGCAGGATGCAGGCGGCCAGCGCCGCGACCGCCGGCGGCAGCGCATAGGCGGCGCGCACCGCCAGCAGCGCATCGGCCTGCCCGGGCTCGCCCGGCGCGAAGCCGGCCCAGCCGAGTGCCCCCAGCGCCGCGGCCACGCCCAGCCCCATCGCCAGCCGGAGCGTGACGTTGAACAGCGCATAGCGGCTCGACGCCCAGCGCTGCCCCTGCTCCACTTCGCGCCGGGTGATGTCGCCCACCATCGCGCGCAGCAACATATAGTCGACTCCGAAGACCAGGCTGCGCGCGATCAGCCAGAGGACGAGCGCCGCCAGCCCGCCCATGGGCAGCAGCAGCGCCAGCGGCGCCACCAGCGCCTGCCAGCCATAGCCGGCCAGCAGCACCCGCCGCTTGCCGAAGCGCCGGCTCATCCGCGCCCAGAAGGGCAGCAGGACGAGCGGCACCACGGCCTGGACGAGCATCAGCGTGCTTCCCCAGCCGGGCAGCGCCAGCGCCTGCTCGACGAAGAACAGGAACGTGCCGGCCGCGGCGGCATCGGCCATGCCGACCAGCCCGTAGAGCATCAGGATGCGCCGCATCTCGCGCGTGCGCAGCATGCCGGCGAATAGGGCGAAGGGATTGGCGACACGCGCGATCGAGGGCGCGTCCGGCTCGCGGATCCGCCGGAGGACCAGCGCCACCGTGATCGGCGCGAGCAGCACGATCGCCGCGCCCAGCGCTCCCACCTGCGCCGCCCGCCCCAGCCCGAAGCCGCGCTCGAGCAGGCTCGGCAGCACCAGGGTGACGATCATCCCCGCCATCGCCACCCACACCTTGGCCCCCATCACCCGCACGCGCTCATGCGCATCGCGCGACAGCTCCAGCCCCCAGCCGCCATGCGGCGTGGCGATCAGCGTGTAGCCGAGGTGGAAGACCAGGCTCCAGGCGGCGAGCGTCGCGATGCCGGTGCCGGGCACCGCCCAGAACAGCCCGAGCGCGCCCAGGCCGACCAGCGGCGCCCCCAGCGCCATCCATGGCCGGCGCAGGCCGAAGCGCGTCGGGAACCGGTCGCTCGCCCAGCCGATGCACGGATCGATCAGCCCGTCGAACAGCCGCGCGGCGAGCAGCAGCATGCCCACCGCCGCGATCGGCAGCGCCAGCGTCGTGGCGAAGAAGGCGGGGAGATAGGTCCGCCAGGCCAGCTCGATCGCCTGGAACAGGATGACCGGGGAGGAGAAGACGAACAGGTCCACCCGGCTCAGCCGCTCGGTTCGACTCGATCCGATATCCCCGCTCACGCCGCCCCCTCTGGCCGAGCGGGATGACAAATATGCGACCGTCAGCCGCCGCGCAGAACGGCGAGCAGCGCTTCGGTCTCGGCCAGGCTCGCCGCCTGGCGCTCGCCATCGGACAGCCCGCGATGCGCATTGCCCTGGCCGATCGCGAAGCTCGAGAAGATCGCCGCGTCCAGCGGCCCGATCGGGCGGTCGCGGCCGATCATCGCCTGCAGGAACAATCGCGAGGTGCGCCCGCGCAGATAGCGCAGCTGCGCGGCGAAGGGCGCCAGCGCCGGATCCCGCATCGCCGCCATCATCAGCTCGGACGTGGCCAGGCGGAACTCTTCCGCGCCCGGCCGCTCGCCGAGCCTGTCGAGCATGGTCCG
This sequence comes from Sphingomonas sp. CBMAI 2297, assembly GCF_029870595.1. Classification (GTDB taxonomy): domain Bacteria; phylum Pseudomonadota; class Alphaproteobacteria; order Sphingomonadales; family Sphingomonadaceae; genus Sphingomonas. Next base: position 132,935 of record NZ_JAPDIR010000002.1, on the reverse strand, counting down.
GCCGTCGCCATCGGTCGCCGCCGCAAGCTCGGCCTCGAGCTCGCCGGCCGGCACGTTGCGGCGATAGATGACTTCGAAAGCCGATCCGAGCAGCTCGGCGCTCGTGCGGAACTTGTGCGAGACCACGCCGAGCGTCAGCCCCGCCTCCGCCGCCACCGCGCGATGCGTCACCCCGGCCACGCCGCCCCGCGCGACGATCGCCGCCGCCGCCTCGGCAATGCGTTCGGCAGTCTCGTCGCGCGCCTCGGGCAATCGCGCCGAACGCTGGGCGCAGCCGCGCGCCATGTCCCGCCAGGGCCCCGGCCCGGCCAGGCTGCCGCCCAGCCAATTGCCCCAGCCGCGGCACAGCTCGTCCAGCGCGGCGCGGTCCACCGAGCGGCGCCAGCGCATCATGTGCAGGAAGCTCTCGCCGTCGAACAGCCGTTCGGTGATCGTCGCGGTGCCGGGAATGCCCAGCCGGTCGCAGACATGGCGCCAGAACCCCGCCCAGAGCGTGCGCCAGCGCTGCGCGGCCGGGCCGTAGCGCGGATCGCGCGCGACCAGCAGCTGGCATTCGCGCCAGGCAAAGGCCAGCCCGCGCTGCCCCTCGCACCAGTCGTCGATCAGCGCGGCAAGCAGCGCCGGCAGCGAATCGGCGCCCGCCGGCACATCGGCAAGCTGGTCCAGCCGCGCGCCGCACCACTCCGCCGCCAGTGCCTGGGCATGTTCGTGCGCGCACACATACAAACGTTCGAGATCACCAAAATGGTGATAAATGGACGACGCCGGCAACCCCGTCACCTGCGCCAGACCGCGCGCGGACACCGCAGCCTGACCGCTCACTTCCCAGGCACTTAGCACTGCGGCGATCCATTTCTCGGCGCTTCCACTCGCCTTGCCGACAGCCGCGATACTCCGACCGGACATCCACTTCTCCCCCATTTCGCGCCCATGCCAATGCCGGAATGGGCCACTCCATACAAGCGTCACAGAAGATACATACAATCGTTCTAGTTGGCCGCTCGTCATCAGCCTTTGGGGGTCATCATGGAACTGAACGTCAAGCACCGGTTGCGCCTGTCAGCCCTGTCCGGAGCCGCCGCGTCGGCACTGCTCCTCGCCCCGCCCGCCCTCGCCCAGCAGGCCGACACGGCCAGCATCGTCGCGGCCGACGAACAGGATCAGAGCGGCGGCCTTGGCGAGATCGTCGTCACCGCCCAGCGGCGCGAGACCAATCTCCAGAAGACGCCGATCTCGATCGCGGTGCTGAACAGCGCGGCGCTGGAGAACCGGCATGTCCAGACCCTTGCCGATCTGGCCGACGGCTCGGTCCCGGGCCTGCGCGTCGCCCCCTTCTTCTCGCGCACCTCGGCGCTGGTGATCGGCATTCGCGGCGTGGGCTTCCTGGGCGACGCCAACCAGCCGGCCCGCGAGCAGGGCGTCGGCGTCTATATCGACGGCATCTATCTCGGCCGCGCCCAGGGCCTGGGCACCGCCCTGTACGACATCGAGCGCATCGAAGTGCTCAAGGGCCCGCAGGGCACGCTGTTCGGCCGCAATACCGAAGGCGGCGCGATCAGCATCGTCACCAGGAAGCCGAGCGGCGAGTTCCATCTCAATGCCTCGGCCGGCATCGCCAATTTCGGCGGCTACGAGACCGCGCTGCACCTCGACCTGCCGCGCGCGGGCAATATCAGCCTGAAGTTCGACGGCGTGATCCAGAAGCGCGGCGGCACGATCGACAACCCGATGGCGGGCCAGCTCGACTTCAACAGCCATGACCGCCGCGGCGCGCACGTCGCCGCGCTGTGGGAGCCGAGCGACAAGTTCAGCGCGCTCTGGCAGTTCGACGTCTCGCACGACGAGAGCTCGCCTTATTATCTCCAGCTGCTCCGCAAGGGCAGCCTGCCGCTCGCGCCGATCGTCAAGCTCCAGCCCGAACGCGCCAAGGCCGGCAATGTCGGCGTGCCGCTCCAGCCCAGCGTCGGCGACACCACCGGCATGTCGCTCCATCTCGACTGGAAGCTGGGCGACGGCATCCGCGCCCGCTCGATCACCAGCTACCGCACATTGACCCAGAGCCAGTATGACAACGGCTCCGCGATCCTCTCGGTCTTCGCGCCCAACGGCAATTTCGCGCGCTACAGCATCGCCAATTTCGGGCAGCGCCAGTTCAGCCAGGAAGTGCAGCTGCTCGGCGAGCTGCCGCGCCTCAGCTTCGTGGCCGGCGCCTTTTACTACAGCGAGCATGTCGGCGATAACGCCTTCGCGCCCAACACGCTCAAGTTCAACGCGGACGGCACCGACTATAGCGTGCTGCCCGCGCCGGTCTCGGCCACGCGCTTCCCCGATCGCGCCAGCATCGCCCGGACAAACAGCGCGGCGGTGTTCGGCCAGTTCACCTATACCCCGGCATTGCTCGGCGACCGGCTGCACCTCACGCTCGGCGGCCGCTATTCGCACGACAAGAAGACCGGCGAGCTCGACAAGGTCAACGGCGCGCTGCCGGTGGTGAATGGCGTCAGCGCGGTGGTGCCGATGCGGGTCACCTCGGATCGCTTCGATCCGCTGGTCAACCTGTCGCTCGACGTCGCCGACGGCGTGATGCTCTACGGCAAATGGAGCACGGGCTATAAGTCGGCCGGCGCCAATTCGCGCTCGCTCACCTATCGCGGCTTCGGCCCGGAGGCGGTCTCGGAGTTCGAGGGCGGCGTGAAGGCCAGCTTCCTCGACAATCATGCCCGGCTGAACCTCGCCGCCTATACCGGCACCTACAAGGACGTGCAGATCGACTTCAACGCGGTGATCCCCGGCTCGAACCGCGGCACGCTGGAGACGACCAATACCGCCGGCAAGGGCCGGATCTCCGGCTTCGAGGCGGAACTGACGGTGATGCCCGTCGCCAACCTCACCTTGTCGGGCACCTATACCCGCCAGCACATCCGCCTGCCCGAAGCGCCGAACCCGTTCGTCGCCGGCAATCCGCTGGTGCCGGTCTATCCGATCTTCGCCCCGAAGAATTCGGCGAGCGGATCGATCGACTATCGCCTGCCGATGGGCGCGGCGACGCTCGTCGCGCATCTCGACGGCAACTATGCCTCGAGCCAATACAGCTCGACCAGCGATCCGACGAAGAGCGACCCCTCGTTCATCGTCAACGGCCGCCTGGCGCTGACGGACATCGCGCTGGACGAGGGCGCCGCGCGCCTCGAGCTCTCGCTCTGGGCCCGCAACCTGCTCGACAGGCAGTATCTGTACCTGCGCAACACCAGCGCGGCGCTCGGCACCTATGGGATCTTCAACGATCCGCGCACCTACGGCCTCACCGGCACCGTCCGCTTCTAAGGAGAATCCGACATGCGTATCCCCATTTCCGTCCGCGTGATCGGCCTCGCGGCGCTCGCCGCCGCCGCGGTGCCGCTCGCGGCCAATGCCCTCCAGCAACAGGCCCCGGCGGCGCAGGGCGAGAATGCGCGGCTGCTCCCGCTCCAGGGCGGGCAGAATTTCCGCGATCTCGGCGGCTATCGCACCCGCACCGGCCGCACGGTGCGCTGGGGCATGCTCTATCGCTCGGGCTCGATGCATTTCCTGACGCGCGCGGATTTCGACTATCTCGCCGGACGCGGGATCCGCACCGTCTGCGACTTCCGCAGCACCGGCGAGCGCAGCACCGAGCCGGTGGTCTGGCCGGCCGGCAAGCCGCCGCGCGTGCTCGCCGACGACTATGTGATGGACACCAGCGCGCTCGCGCCCCGGGCCGATCGCCTGCCCACCGTGGCCGAGGCCCGGGCGACGATGACCGCGACCTATCCGCAGCTGCTGAAGCAGTTCAACGGCCAGTATCGCCGCATGTTCGGCGAGCTCCTGGCCGGGCGGGTGCCGCTGGCGTTCAACTGCACCGCGGGCAAGGACCGCACCGGGGTGGCGGCCGCGCTGGTTCTCACCGCGCTCGACGTGCCGCGCGAGACGGTGATCCAGGACTATCTGCTCACCAACAGATATTTCGATCCGCGCAAGGTGGTGCGGGCGGACGACCAGGCCTCGCAGGCCTGGCGCAAGCTGCCGGCGGACGTGCTCAAGGCCTATATGGCGGCCGATCGCGACTATATCGAAGCGGTGTTCGCAGTGATGGACCGGCATCGCGGCGGCGTCGCCGGCTATCTGAACGACGCGCTCGGCCTCAGCCCGGCCAGGCTGGCCCAGCTGCGCAGGGCCTATACGCGCTAGGTTGCCGGCGCATATTCCGCCATCGTCATCCCGGTGCAAGGCCGGGATGACGGTGACAGATCAGATACTTGCTTGGGCGCTCAACCCAGGCGCGGCACGTCGGCCGCCCCTTCGGGGCCATTCCGGAATCTCGATGGTACGGGTGGTCGGACTCGAACCGACATGTTGTTGCCAACGGCGGATTTTGAGTCCGCTGCGTCTACCATTCCGCCACACCCGCATGCCGATTGGCACGGGGCCATGGATCGACTTCGGACCCTATAGAAAAGCGCTTGCGGGATTTCCAGATGCTAAGATGCGATGCGGCGAGCGCTCCGCCGGGCGCTCGCCATGCGCAAATGCCCTAGCTGAAGACGTCGGCCGCCTGCTCGACGCCGAACGGGTCCTTGGGATCGTCGCCGAAGCGGTTCTCGCCCTTCGTGCCGGGCAGCAGCATGAAGACCAGCACGATCAGCCCGCCGATATAGGGAATGAAGTTGAGCAGGCACAGCCAGCCCGTCTTGTCCTGGTCGTGGAAGCGGCGCACCTGCACGGCCACCGCCGGGATCAGGATGGCGAGATACAGGAGAATCCCCAGCACCACCCAGGTGATCTCCGCGCCGTTCATCTGCCGGGTCGCATAGATGCCGTCGCCGGTCACGTCGCCGAGCAGGAAGAAGACGACCGCCCAGGCGGTCACCGCCAGCATCAAGAACAGCGCGAACATCCAATATTCGAGCCGCCGCGAACGGCCCGAGAAATCGAAATAGCGCCTGAGCGGCATAATCATCCAACGCATGCATTTCCCCTCTGAAAGCATCCCGGACGGGACGCCGGCATCTGGGCACAAGATCGGCCGGGATACAATCGGGTCAATTGCCCGGCGAACGACGCCGCCTGCCCGGCGCCTGGCCGACATGCGGGCTCCACCCCCTTTCGCCCCGGTCCGCGACCGTGCGGGCGAGGCGTGGCGGATGCGCATGGGTGCGCAAAGAGCAGATTGTTCTTGAGCCGCCGCCCGGCAAGGTCCAGTTTTCCGGCATGACGGCAGCGATACGATCCATCGCCATCCTCCCGCTCTTTCTGGCAAGTGCCTCAGGTGCTTTCGCGAACGCGCAAACCCGGGCTTCGCCGGCCTGCTACGATGCGGTCGTCAAGGCTCGAATCCACAGCCAGATACCGAGTATCGTCCCGGATTGCGGTTCCGACTGCATCATCATGACATGGCCGTGGTTCCTGGATCTTGACGTCAGGCGGACCGAGAGCGGCGATGTGCCGCGGGGCCGGCTGGAGACGCTGGCCATGCTGCACATGTCATACCGAAGGGATCTCGGCAGCCGACGCTGGTGGCTCAGGCGGAACACGCTCGGGGGATACAATGCCCTTCGATTCGACGAGGAAGGGCCGCCGCCGCGCTGCGCGGCCGGATCGCCCCCGGAACCTGCTTATATCGATCCGGGCAGTGGCGAGGCCTTGCGCAAGCTGCGCGAGGCCGGAGAGCGTATCTATCGCGCGCAATGAGAAACAAGCTGCCGTAAAATCAGTTTGCTGGCGAACGACGCCGATAGCTCAGCGCCTCGGCGACATGCAGGCGCCCCACCCCTTCCGCTCCCGCCAGGTCCGCGATCGTGCGGGCCACCCGAAGCACCCGGGTATAGCCCCGCGCCGAGAGCCGCATCGCCTCGGCCGCCTGCGCCAGCAGCGTGCGCCCGGCCTCGTCGGGCGTCGCATGGTCGGCGAGCAGATCGCCGTCCGCCTCGGCATTGGTGCGCGCGGGAGTGTCGCGGTAGCGCGCCGACTGCACCGCCCGCGCCCCGGCCACCCGCTCCGCCACTGCCGCCGAACCCTCGGCCGGCCGGGCGAGCACCAGGTCCGCGGCGGTCACCGGCTGGACCTCGACGTGCAGGTCGATCCGGTCGAGCAGCGGGCCCGAGACCCTGGCCTGATAGTCCGCCGCGCAGCGCGGCGCCCGCGCGCAGGCAAGCGCGGGGTCGCCCAGATGCCCGCACCGGCACGGGTTCATCGCCGCGACCAGCTGGACGCGCGCCGGAAAGGTGACGTGCGCATTGGCCCGCGCCACGCTCACCACGCCGGCCTCGATCGGCTGGCGCAGCGAATCGAGCACCGCCCGCTGGAATTCGGGCAGCTCGTCGAGGAACAGCACGCCGAGATGCGCCAGGCTCACTTCGCCCGGCTTCACCCTGAGCCCGCCGCCGGTGAGCGCCGCCATCGAGGCCGAATGGTGCGGGCTGCGAAAGGGCCGCGTGCGCGTCAGCCGGCCGCCCTGCAGCGTCCCCGCCACCGAGGCGACCATCGACACTTCCAGCGCCTCGCCGGCGTCGAGCGGCGGCAGGATGCCCGGCAGGCAGGAAGCGAGCAGCGACTTGCCCGCCCCCGGCGGGCCGCACATCAGCAGATTGTGCCCGCCCGCCGCCGCGATCTCGAGCGCGCGCCGCGCCGTCTCCTGCCCCTTCACCTGGGCGAGATCGGGGCCCGGCACGGGCAGGTCGACGGTGCCGGCCATGGGCGCGGGCAGCAGCTGGCTGCCCTTGAAATGATTGAGCAGCGCGATGAGGTCGGGCGCGGCGATCACGTCCACGCGCCCGGCCCAGCTCGCCTCCGGCCCCTGGGCGGCGGGGCAGACCAGCCCCTTGCCCGTCTCGGCGGCGTGGAGCGCGGCGAGCAGCACGCCGGGGCTCGGCGCGATCCGCCCGTCCAGCGCCAGCTCGCCGACGACGACATAGCCGGACAGCGTCTCGGCATCGACCACGCCCATCGCCGCCAGCAGCGCCAGCGCCACCGCCAGGTCGAAATGCGAGCCTTCCTTGGGCAGGTCGGCGGGCGAGAGGTTGAGGATGATGTGCTTGGGCGGCAGCGCCAGCCCGATCGCGGCCATGGCGGCGCGGACGCGCTCCCGGCTTTCCGCCACCGCCTTGTCGGGCAGGCCGACCACCACGAACTTGGGCAGCCCGGCGACGAGGTTGCACTGCACCTCCACCGCGCGCGCCTCGAGTCCCAGATAGGCAACCGTCGATACGCTCGCGACCAAGCCCGTTCCCCCCAACCGGAACCGGACGATAGCGGCGGCGGCGGCCGATGCGCGCCGGGATGCCCCCGGAACGGACCAATCGATCGGGGGCCGGCGGCCGAGGCGCGGCGGCCAGGGCGTGGCGGTCAGGGCGTGGCGGTCAGGAAGTTGCGCTTCACCGCGCCCAGCAACGGGCTGCTGCCGTCGGGCATATGGTCATAGTTGATCGCCCAGATGATCGTGCCGCCCAGGCCGGTCTGGCGGACATAGATGCCCTTGGCCGCGATCGACAGCTCGTCCTCATAGCTCAGAAAGCCCGCCGGATTGATCCCCGAGCCCGCCGGCGAGAAGCCGCCGGGATAGCTGCGATAGCCGACCTTGGAGAGCTCGTCCCAGGTGTAGGTGCCCCGGCTGAAATAGCCCATCCGCGCCAGCTCCGAATAGCGCAGCGGACGATCCTGCACCTCGAAGATGTTGTTGTGCGTGGTGTCCTGCCGCGGCCCGGTGATGCTCGGGCCGTAGAAGATGCCGTAGAAGCCGATGCCGATGCCGATCCTGCCGCGCGGCACGCCCGTCTTCACATAGGCCGCGATGCTGGTGTCGAGGTCGCGCGGCGTGTGTGGCTGGGCGCCGTAGATCGGGCTGCTGAACCAGGAATACCAGTCGGCCTGGTTCCAGGCGCTGCCGATGCCATAGCTCATCAGATTATACTGATCGACCAGGTTGGCGATGTCCGCCTGCCACTGCTCGACCATGCCCGCGCGCGGGCCGTCCCGCGGCAGGTCGTTGATCGAGACCAGATAGCCCGGGAAGGTGATCAGGAAGTTGCGGCCGCCCTGGTAGCGCGGCCGCGTGTTCGCCTCGGCGCGCAGCTCGGTGATCAGCGCGATCGCGCGCCGCTGCGCCTCCGCGGCGCTGACGCCGAGGGGCGCGCTGCCCTCGAGCCTGTCCTCCCAGTCGACATCGATGCCGTCATAGTCGTGCGTGACCAGATAGTTGACCAGATTGCGCACGAAGGCAGGGCGGACGGCATTGGTCGCGGAGCGCAGGAAGCCGTCGCCATCGCCCTCGCCGCCGAGCATCAGCACCGCCTTCTTGCCCGCCGCATGCGCTTTCTTGACGAGATAATCCTCGACGCTGTTCACGCCGTCGGGCGAGAGCCCCGGGTCGTGCCCGGTGCCGGCGCCCTTCACCACCTGGCCCGGTTGGCCGCCCAGCGTGCCGCTGCCCGGCGCCACGCGCGCGAACAGCAAATGGGTGAGCGTGCTCATGTCCACCGCCTCGGGCGGATAGATATAGTCCCAGAAATAGCCGAGATAATAGCCGGTCACCCAAGGCTTGTCGGTGACCGGAACCGTCACCGTCACCGCCGCCGTGGCGGAGCTGGCGGGATCCGCCACGCTCGTCGCCACGACGTGGTAGGTGCCCGGGGCGGACGGCGCGGCATAGATGCCGTCGGCCGACATCGCCCCGCCATTCGCTTCCCGCACCGACCAGGTGCAGCGCGTGTCGGTCGCGCCGGCGACGGTGCAGCCGAAATGGCGAGTCGCCTGGGTGGGCAGCGAGAAGGTCGCGGGCCCGACCTGCACCGTCACCGCGGAGGTGGGGCTCGGCGTGGGAGTCGGCGAGGGAGACGGGCTCGGCGAAGGCGTGGGCGTGGGCACCGGCGTGACGATGCCGCCATCGCTCCCGCCGCCGCCACAGGCGGCAAGGAACAGCATCGGGACGAGCAGGCAGGGAGAGCGGGTCATGGCCGCGCCTATGCCGGCCCACCCCCGGGGCGAGCGACGCGGGCGCGACCGGGGGCGACCGGAAGGCGACGAAACAAGGCTAAGCGGCGATGAACCACGGCCAGCGTGTCTTGCACAGGCAATACACGATCCCCACCTTGCCGCCATGGCAGCCGCACGCAGCCCGATCGTCCGCACCGCCCTGTTCGTCACCGGGGTGCTGGTGATCGCCGTCTCGCCGCTGGTCGGCATCCTCCCCGGCCCGGGCGGGATCTTCGTCTTCGCCGCGGGGCTGGTCCTGGTGCTGCGGAACTCGGCCTGGGCGCAAAGGGCGTTCTGCCGCGCCAAGCGGCGCTGGCCGCGATTCGGCCATTATGCCGACATGGCGCTCCGCCGCCGCAGCGCCCGCAGGCGCCGCCTGCGCGGGAAGGAGGCGGAAATCGCACGCGCGGAGGCCGAACTGCCCGGTTTGCGGAACGGAACGCGTTGACTCGGCCGGACCATCCCACTATGGGCACCCGACACGCGGCCGCCCCTGTGGTGGCCCTTTTACGTTCTAGATACTTGAGGATGAGCGATGAAGCGGACCTTTCAGCCGAGCAACCTGGTGCGTGCGCGCCGGCACGGCTTCCGCAGCCGCATGGCGACCCCGGGCGGCCGCAACGTGATCCGTGCCCGCCGCGCCCGCGGCCGCAACAAGCTGTCGGCGTAATCGCCGACGGTGCGGCGGTGGGCCTTACCCGGCTCACGCAGCGCAAGGACTATCTCGCGGCGAACGCGGGCAAGCGGGCCCCCATGCCCGGCTTTGTCCTGATCGTCCATGCGCGCAACGATGCCGATCCGGTCATGCGGGTCGGCATTACCGTATCCAAAAAGGTCGGCAACGCGGTGATCCGCAACCGGATGAAGCGCCGGTTTCGCGCCCTCGTCCGCGAAGTGCTGCCCGAAGCCGGCCTGCCCGGCGCCGATCATGTGCTCATCGGCCGCAACGGCGGCATCGAGCGTCCGTTCGCCGAGCTGCGGGCCGAGCTGGTCAAGGCCCTGGGGAAGGTGCGGCGGTGAGCTTCCACCTCCCTTCGCGCCATTCACTCTATTCCCGTCATCCCCGCCTTCGCGGAGATGACGAATTGGGAGCATGGCTGTGCTCGCCAAACTCCTGATCCTGCTCGCCCGCGCCTGGCAGATCGGCCCTTCGGCCGTGCTTCCGCCCAGCTGCCGCTACCAGCCCAGCTGTTCGGCCTATGCAATCGAGGCGCTTCGCCGCTATGGGGCTGTCAAAGGCAGCTGGCTCGCCATCCGGCGGATCGCCCGCTGCCACCCATGGGGCGGGCACGGCTACGACCCAGTGCCATAAGTTTTTCCGGGGAATCGGTTACGTGAAGGACGATCAGAAGAATTTCCTGCTGTTCGCGGTGATCGCGGCGCTCCTGCTGTTCGCGTGGCCCGCCGTCATGCACTGGTTCTTCCCGCAGCAGCAGCAGCAGCAGCAGGCTGCCCCCGCCCAGCCCAAGGCGATCCCGAACAGCGCCGATTCGCCCGCCGCGCTGCGCGACCGCGCCGTCGTGCTGGCCGAATCGCCGCGCGTCGCGATCGAAACGCCTTCGCTCAAGGGCTCGATCAACCTCAAGGGCGCGCGGATCGACGATCTCGTCCTCGTCAAATATGACGAGACCACCGCGAAGAACTCGCCGCCGATCCACCTGCTCTCGCCCAATGGCGCGCAAGGCGCCTATTTCGCCGAGTTCGGCTGGTCGGGCTCGGGCGTGCAGGCGCCCAATGCGAATACCGTGTGGCAGGCGAGCGGCACCAAGCTGACGCCGACCACGCCGGTGACGCTGACGGCAAGGACCGCCACCGGCCAGGTCTTCCGCATCGATCTCGCGGTCGACCAGGACTATATGTTCACGATCCGCCAGACGGTCGCGAATCTCGGCCAGGCGCCGGTCTCGGTCACGCCCTATGCCTCGGTCTCGCGCGCCGAGCGCTCGAAGGACGCCGGCCAATGGGCCGCCCGTGTCGGGCCGATCGCCGCGACTGCCGACAAGGCGCATTATCTGGGCTGGAGCGACGTGGAGACCACGGCGCAGAGCTACAGGACCAGCGGCGGCTGGGCAGGCTTTACCGATCATTACTGGCTGACCTCGCTGATCCCCGATCAGCGGGTGCCGGTGACGCTTGGCCAGCGCCAGAATCCGAGCAAGGCCTATCAGGCCGATTATCAACTCGATCAGCCGCTCGCCATCGCGCCGGGCAAGCAGACCAGCTATTCCAGCCGCTTCTTCGCCGGCGCGAAGGAAGTGAAGCTGCTCGAAGCCTATCAGGACAAGCTGGGCATCAAGCTGTTCAGCTATGCGATCGACTGGGGCTGGTTCGGCGTGATCGAGCAGCCGATCTTCTATTATCTCGACTGGCTGTTCCGCCTGGTCGGCAATTTCGGCGTGGCGATCATCCTGCTGACGATCACCATCCGCGGCCTGCTCTTCCCGATCGCGCACAAGCAGTTCGAATCGATGGCCCGCATGCGCGTCATCCAGCCGAAGATGAAGGCGCTGCAGGAACGCCACAAGGACGACAAGCAGCGCCAGCAGCAGGAGATCATGAAGCTCTACAAGGAAGAGAAGGTAAACCCGCTGGCGGGCTGCCTTCCGATCCTGCTGCAGATCCCGATCATGTTCGCGCTCTACAAGGTGCTGCTGCTGACGATCGAAATGCGCCACCAGGGCTTCGTGCTGTGGATCAAGGACCTTTCGGCGCCCGATCCCGCGATGATCCTCAACCTGTTCGGCTATCTCCACTTCACGCCGCCTTCGTTCCTGGCGATCGGCGTGGTGCCGGTGCTGCTGGGCGTCTCGATGTATTTCCAGATGAAGTTCAACCCGGCGCCGATGGACGAGATCCAGAAGCAGGTGTTCGCGATCATGCCGTGGATGCTGATGTTCCTGATGGCGCCGTTCGCGGTGGGCCTGCAGCTCTACTGGATCACCTCCAACGTGATCACCATCCTGCAGCAGCAGTGGCTCTATTCGCGCCATCCGGTGCTGAAGCAGCCGGCGAAGAAGGAAGCCCCGGCGAAGTGAGCGGGTTCGACGAAGATATGATCGAGGCCGCGCGAAAGACCTTCGCCGGCCCGGTCACGTTCCTGAAGTCCGCGCCGACGCTGGAGTTCCTGCCCGGCCAGGAAGTGCCCGAGGTCGCGTTCGCGGGCCGCTCGAACGTGGGCAAGTCGTCGCTGCTCAACGCGCTGACCGGCCGCAACGCCCTGGCGCGCACTTCGAACACGCCCGGCCGCACCCAGGAGCTGAACTTCTTCGACGTGGGCCAGCCGCTGCGCTTCCGCCTGGTCGACATGCCCGGCTATGGCTTCGCCAAGGCGCCCAAGGACATGGTCCGCAAGTGGCGCTATCTGGTGAACGACTATCTGCGCGGCCGCCAGGCGCTGAAGCGCGGGCTCGTGCTGATCGACGCGCGCCACGGGATCAAGGAAGTCGACCGCGAGATCCTCGACATGCTCGACGGCGCCGCGGTGAGCTACCGCATCGTCCTCACTAAGGCGGACAAGATCAAGGCGACCGAGCTGACCGAAGTGCGCGAGCGCACCGAGGCCGAGGCCCGCAAGCGCCCCGCCGCGCATCCCGACATCATCGCGACGTCGAGCGAGAAGGGCATGGGCATTCCCGAGCTGCGCGCCGCAGTGCTCGAAGCGATCGGATAGAGCGGCGCTGGATGCGCGAGGGCGCGCTGCTCTTCTCCTATGGCACGCTCCAGCTGGCGAGCGTGCAGCTGCGCCAGTTCGGCCGGCTGCTGGAGGGCAGCGACGACATCCTCCACGGCTATCGGCAGATCGAGATCACGATCCGCGACCCGGACGTGCTGGAAGCCAGCGGCATCGAGGTGCATCTGGCGCTGGTTCCCGATGCCGATGCCCCGCCCATCCCCGGCAAGGTCTTCCGCCTCACGCCCGAAGAGCTCGCCGCGGCGGACGTGTACGAGAGCGAGAACTATGTCCGCGTCGAGGCACCGCTGGCCAGCGGCGCGACGGCCTGGGTGTATGTGAAGGCCTGACTGGCTGCGCTTGGGGCGTCGGCTACCCCAGCGTCATCCCCGCCTTTGCGGGGATGACGCTAGACGTCAGAGCTGGTCCGGGTGCGGAGCCCGCCCATGGGCATGATCGCCGGACCTCAGAACAGCAGCGTCTTGCGGAACAGCGATCCGTCCGGCGCCTTCGCCTCCAGCTTGACGAACTGCTGCGTGCGCTTGGCGTACCAGAAGCGCGACGGGTCCTTGCCGCTGTTATAGTCGCATTCGACGATCCAGCAGTCGATCGGCCGCCCGTCGGGCCCGGCCAGCTGCGCGTCCCCGGTCACGGTCCACAGATAGCGCGCCGGCGGCCCGCCGGCCGGGTGATAGAAGGGAATCGACACCTGATAGCCATGCGCCAGCGGCAGCGTGCCGAGCATCTCCATGTCGGTCTCGAAATTGAACATGGGCTCCGGAAAGGCGACGCTGAAATCGGCGCGGCTATTGTCCGCCACGCCCGCCAGGCCGGTGATCCGGTCGGCGGCAAACAGGAAACCCTCCACCGTCTTCCTGTCTTCCACCGTCGTGACGCGCAGATGGCTGGAGGGCCGCCAGGTGCCGGGCTCGAACAGCGAATCGCGCGTGACCAGCGAAGGCTTCGCGCCCGTCCCGTCCCAGCGCTGCACGACGCGCAGCGTCTGCACCCCGTCGACCGTCTCGAACCGCACTTCCCGCCGCCAGATGTCGCGCGCGACATGGGCGCCGTCCTTCTCGGCCGAGCGGAGATAGCTGTGCACGCCCGGCTTGAGCAGGTCGAAGCGCGCCAGCCGGTCGCCGACGCTCAGCCTGGCCGGTGCCGCCCTGGCCATCGCCGCGACCGGCGCCACCGTCGCCGTCGCGAGCACGCCCCGCCGGCTGATCCTCACTCCGTCCATCCCCGCCTCCCACATTATCGTGCTAGATCACTAACACACCCCGTTCCCGCCGCAAGCGCCGCGCTTTGACCGGGCGGCGCAACCGATCCATGGTGCGGCCGGGAGGGACGCGATGAGCGAAGGCAGAACGCAGGCAGGCGCACGGCTCGGCGGGCTCGACCTGTTCCGCGGGCTGACGGTGGCCTTCATGATCATCGTCAACACGCCGGGCAGCTGGGCGCATGTCTGGTGGCCGCTCGACCATGCCGAGTGGCACGGCTTCACCCCTACCGACCTTGTCTTCCCCGCCTTTCTCTGCGCGATGGGCGTGGCGCTGGGCCTGTCCTTCCCCCGCCGGGTCGATGCCCGGCTCTGGGGCCGCGTCGTCCGGCGCGCGCTGCTGCTGATCCTGATCGGCTGGGCGTGGCAGATGCTCGCGCGCCCCGGGCTGGCGGATTTCCGGGTGTTCGGCGTGCTACCCCGCCTCGGCCTCTGCTACGGCCTCGCCGCCGCGCTGGCGATCCTCACCGCCCGGACGGACGCGGACGGGCGCGCACGCCTGGGCGCCCGGGCGCTGGGCATCGCCAGCATCGTGCTGCTGCTCGGCTATTGGGCGCTGCTGGTCTTCGTGCCCGTCCCCGGGCACGGCGCGGGGGATCTCAGCCCGGCGGGCAACCTCGCCGGCTATGTCGACCGGATCGCGGTCACCACGCATCATATGTACCGGCTCGGCACCGATGCGGCGGGCAATATCGTCTATGATCCCGAGGGCCTGCTCTCGACGCTCCCCGCGCTGGTCAACGTGCTGCTCGGCGTGCTCGCCGCGCTGCTCTGGCAGGCGGCGCCCGCGCGCGCGGTGCCGCGCCTCCTGCTCGCCGGCATCGCGCTCGCCGCGCTCGGCCTCCTGCTCGCGCCCTGGCTTCCGCTCAACAAGAAGCTGTGGACCAGCAGCTTCGCGCTGCTCACCTCGGGCCTTTCGGCGGTGCTGTTCGTCGGCTGCATCCTCGCCGCGCGCAGCGAGACGGTCCGCAAGGCGCTATGGCCGCTCGACGTGCTGGGGATGAACGCGATCCTCGGCTATCTGCTCTCGCTGCTGCTCTCGCTCGCCGCGATGCGCTCGGGATTCCAGGCCTGGGCGTGGAAGGGGCTCGCCGCGCTCCTTCCCGGCAATCTCCTCCTCGCCTCCTTCCTCTTCGCGCTGGCGGCGCTGCTGCTCGTGCTGGCGCTGCTGATCCCGCTCCACCGCCGGGGCATCCATCTGCGCCTGTAAACGCCATGGTAACCATGTTCGGCTAGTCGCTGGCCGAATGGGAGAGGTGAGCGGACACGCCCTCAGGCGGGCGATCTGGGACAGATGGGCGGCCCTCCCGCCGCCGCTGATGCGCGCCCACGCCATCGCCATCCAGCGCGGCTATCCGCTCTCCTATGCCGCCAGCGTCTTCGTCAGCATCGCGCTGGCCCTGATGATCCATGCCGGCGGCTTCTGGACCTGGCACATCGCCGCGCTGGCGCTGCACCTCGCGATCGGCACCGCGATCCTCGTGCGCTGGCGCGACGGCAAGCGGCGCGACTGGCGGGTCGACGATCCCGCCGGAACGCTCCGCGGCGCGGTGATCGAGGCCGCCGCCTCCTCGCTCGGCTGGTTCCTGTTCCTGCTGACGATCGGCCTGGGCGCGACCGACCAGGAACTGATCGTCACCACCACCGCCATTGCCGGCGTCGTCGCGATCGGCGCGCTGCGCTACGCCCCGCTGCCGCCCGCCAGCCTGGCATGGCTCGGCATCGCCGTGGCGATCTGCGCGCTCTACGCCGTCTTCGCCAATATCCCTGCCGGCGTGTTCGTCTTCCTCGCCGTCTTCGTCGCCCTGCTCGCCCGCACCGTGATGGGCCAGGCCGTGCTGATCGGCGAGCAGTTCGCCCAGGGCGAGGCGCTGGCCCGTGCCGCCGGCGAGCGCGACCTGCTGCGCGCTGCCGCCCAGCGCGACGAGCTGCAACAGGCGGCCCATGCCGCCGAGGCGCGCCACCGCGCCCAGCTCGATGCCGAGCGGGATCGCCGCGCCGAGATTGCCCGCATCGCCGACCGGTTCGAGCACCAGTTCGTCGCCGCGATCAGCGAGCTCGCGGCCGCCGCCGAACAGACCCGCGCCTCCGCCGGCAGCCTGGTGGGCACCGCCGCCGCCACGCGCGACGAGATCCGCGGCGTCGCCGATCGCGCCGTGCGCGCGGACACCGGCGCCGCCACCCTGCTCGAGGAATCGGCCAATCTCGGCCGCTCGCTCACCGCCGTCGAAGCCAGCCTCGATGCCCAGAGCGAGACTACCGCCCATCTCTACGGCCTGTCCCGCTCGGCCGATGCCCGCTTCGCCACGCTGGTGGAGCACAGCGCCAGCGTCGGCAGCATCGCCGACATGATCGCCGGGATCGCGGCGCGCACCAATCTGCTCGCGCTCAACGCCAGCATCGAGGCCGCCCGCGCCGGCGAGGCCGGCCGCGGCTTCGCGATCGTCGCGCAGGAAGTGAAGAGCCTGGCCGCCCAGACGGCCCATGCCACCGGCGACATCCGCGCCCAGCTCACCCGGATGACCGGCGCGGTCCATGCCACCACCACCATCGTCGGCGAGATGCGCGACGGCTTCGACCGGATCGGCGAGGTCGGCGGGGCGGTGGGCCAGGCGATGCGGCACCAGGGCGAGGTGATCCGCTCGATCCAGGCCTATGCCGGCACCGCCGCCGCGCTCACCGCCGATCTCCAGGCCGGTGCGGCCGGCGCCGAGAATGCCACCGACGAGGCGGCCCGCACCACCGCCGAGATGGATGCCGCCACCGACGAGCTGGTCAACCAGGCCCGCCGCCTGCTCGGCGAGATGCGCAGCTTCCTCGAGACGCTGCGAGCGGCCTAGGCCAGCGCCGCCCGGGGCGCCTTCTCCGCCCGCGCCGCCAGGATCGCCACCGCCGCGACCAGCCCGAAGGCGCCCGCCACCAGGAAGGCCGGCGTATAGGTCCCCGTCCAGGCGCGCACCGCGCCCGCGCCGAACGCCGCGGTCGCCGCCCCGATCTGGTGCCCCACCATCACCCAGCCGAACACGATCGGCGCATCGCGCTCGCCGAAATGGACATTGGCGAGCTTCACCGTGGGCGGCACGGTGGCGATCCAGTCGAGCCCGTAGAAGATCGCGAACAGGAGCAGACTGGAGGCGCTGAAGTCGAGGAACGGCAGCGCCAGCAGCGAAAGCCCGCGCAGCCCGTAATAGACGAACAGCAGCTTGCGCGGATCATAGCGATCGGTCAGCCAGCCCGATGCCGTGGTGCCGATCAGGTCGAACAGCCCCATCAGGCTCAGCAGCCCCGCCGCCTGCACCGGCGCGATGCCGTGATCGCCGCAAAAGGCGATCAGATGGGTGCCGACCAGCCCGTTGGTGGTGAGACCGCAGACGAAGAAGGTCCCGAACAACAGCCAGAAGGTCATGCTCCTCGAAGCGCGGAACAGCGCGGTGAAGGCCAGTGCCGGCGTCGCCGCCTGCTTGAGCGGCGGCGGCGGCGTGCTTGCCTCGGTCTCGCCGAAGCGGCGCACGCCCAGCTGCTGCGGATGCTCGGGCACGAACAGCAGCACCAGCGGGATCACCGCGGCGCTGGCGATCGACACGGCCAGCGCCACCGGCCGCCACGCCCCGCCCTCGGCCAGCCAGGCGAGCATCGGCAGGAAGACGAGCGCGCCGGTCGCCGTGCTCGCGGTCAGCATGCCCATCACCAGCCCCTGGCGCGTCGCGAACCAGCGATTGACCACCGCTGCGCCCAGCACCGAGGCGACCGCGCCGCTGCCCACGCCCGAGAACACGCCCCAGCTCAGCACATATTGCCAGGGCTCGGACATCCACAGGCTCGCAAAGGTCGCCGCGGACATCAGCGCCAGCCCGGCCAGCATCGTCCGCCGGATCCCCACCGACAGCATCAGCGCGGCGGCGAACGGGCCGACCAGCCCGTAGAGGAAGATGCCGATCGCCGCGGCGGCGGAGATGGTCGCGCGGTCCCAGCCGAAATGCTGCTCGAGCGGCAGCATCATCACGCCCGGCGCGGAACGCAGCCCGGCCGAGACCAGCAGCGCGACGAAGGTGATCGCCGCGACGATGCCGGCATAGCCGCGTGCGCCCACCGGCAGGCGGGAAAGCAGCGCGATCATGCCCGGCCTCCCGCCCGCTCGAGGCTTTGGGTGAAGCCTTCGATCCCGGCCTTGAGCTCCCGCCACAGCGCCGGGCCGGCCTCCGCCTCCACGCGCCGCTGCATCGCCGCCCAGTCGGGCTCGGCGGCGCGGAGCGCCTCCCTGCCCGCCGCGCTCAGCGACGCCCGCTTGCTGCGCCCGGCCCCGGCGGTCACGCCCACCCAGCCGCGCTTCTCGATCGGCGCAAGCGCGCGGTAGAGCGAGCTGCGGTCCATCTCGAGCTGCTCCGCCAGCCGGCTCAGCGCCAGCGGCTCGCCCCGCGCGACATGCCGCAGGATCGCGAATTGCGCCGTGGTCATCCCGTGCCCGGCCAGCGCCGAGTCATAGAGGCGGCCGGTAATGCGCGCGGCCTTGCGCAGCATCGTGCAGGCGCAGACGGAGGGGAGCGAATCATCATGCATATGCATCATGCGTATACATGATGCATATGCATGATCCAGCCTCAGTTCCCCGAAGGCGCATCCCGATCGTGGGCATGGAGATCGGCGGGGGCTTCAGCGCCTTGCCGCCGGCGAAATCGTCGTTGCACACATAGATGGCCATTGCCGGATCGGGCAGCCCGACGCGCGGCGGCAGCACATCGCTCGCCGCCTGATTTTATCCATTCCCTACATGTGGCAATCCCGCATACGTTCTCTATATGTTCATGCCTGCCTTCACCCTGCTCCCATGCGCACTCGCGAGAGGGGTCAAGGGATTCAACATTTCGTGGCGGTTGCCAGCCCCCCTGCCCGGCCGCTATCCCGGGATTCATGAAGCTCTATATCGGCAACAAGGCCTATTCTTCCTGGTCGCTGCGCGGCTGGCTCGCCTGCAGGCAATCGGGCCTTCCCTTCGAGGAAGTGGTCGTGCCGCTGTACGACGAGGCGTGGGAGAAGCGGCGCGAAGGCGACGAGTTCGCGCCTTCCTCGGGCAAGGTCCCGATCCTGTGGGACGGCGATGCCGTGGTGTGGGACAGCCTGGCGATCATCGAATATCTCAACGACAAGACCGGCAATACCGGCTTCTGGCCCCAGGATCCGGCGGCGCGCGCCATGGCCCGCTCGATGGCGGCCGAGATGCATTCCAGCTTCGCCGCCCTGCGCCGCAAGCACAGCATGAACGTGCGCAAGGTCTATCCGCCCAAGGCGCCCGATGCCGATGTGCTGGAGGATATCGGCCGGATCATGGAGCTCTGGGCCCAGGCCCGTGCCCGCTATGGCGGCGAGGGGCAGTTCCTGTTCGGCGCGTTCGGTGCGGTGGACATCATGTTCGCGCCGGTGGTGACGCGGCTCGTCACCTATTCGCTGCCCGTGGCACGCTTTGCGCCCGCCTATATGAACGCCGTGCTCCAGCATCCCTTCATGCAGGACTGGATCGCCGCGGCCCAGGAAGAGGATTGGGTGATCCAGCAGTTCGAGATGGATCCGGCCTAGGGTCACGGCTCAATCCGCAAACCCCGTCATCTCCGCGCAGGCAGGGATCCAGGGTCGCGCGGGACAAAGAGGCCACCAGGCGAGCCCTCCCTGGAGCGCGCGGGGCTTGATTGCGTGCAATCCGCCCTTGGCCCTAGAACCCGCTGCCGTCCTTCCGGCGGAACCCCTGCCCCGCCGGCAGATGCATGTCGATGTCCGGATAATGGCAGTCGCTCGCGGCGGGCCTGCCCACCGCGATATAGACGCAGGGGGTGTCGCCGCGGTTCTGGAGGACGTGCCCGTTGCCGTCGCCCTTGGGAAAGGCGGCGATGTCGCCCGGCCGCATCGGCGTCTCGCCGCTATCGTCGACCAGCACCGCCTCGCCCGCCAGCATCACCACGAACTCGTCCTCGCCGGCATGCCAGTGCCGCTGGGCGGACCAGGCCCCCGGCTCGAGCGTCACATGGCTGAAGCCGAAATCGGTGATCCCGCTCGCCGGGGCGAGCCGGCGATACCAGCGCCCCTGCACCGGCCCGGCAAATTCGGGCGGATAGCCGGTCGCGTTGGTCTGCGGGATTGTATCGAGATCGAGCTTGGGCAATGCCACCTCCACCAATGCCGGAGACCATCTTGCCCGATCCCGTAGAACTCACCAAGGCGCTGATCGCCGCCGAGAGCATCACCCCGGCGCGCGGCGCTGTGTTCGACGTGCTGGAAGCGGCGCTGCTGCCGCTCGGCTTCAGGGTCGAGCGCTTCGTCGAGGGCGAGGCGCCCGAGGGGCCGGTCGAGAACCTGCTCGCGGTGCGGGCCGGCGCCGGCCGCCATTTCGCCTTTGCCGGCCATCTCGACGTGGTGCCTCCCGGCCAGGGCTGGGCGAGCGACGCCTTCACGCCCGAGATCCGGGGCGAGCTTCTCTACGGTCGCGGCGCCGTCGACATGAAGGGCGCCATCGCCGCCTTCGTCGCCGCCGCGGCGCGTTCGCCCGAGGGGATGGTCAGCCTGATCATCACCGGCGACGAGGAAGGCCCCGCCACCTATGGCACGCCCCGCCTCATCGAGCGGATGGCCGAGCGCGGCCTGATGCCGGACATGTGCCTGGTCGGCGAGCCCACGTCCCAGCACCGCCTGGGCGACATGATCAAGATCGGCCGGCGCGGCTCGACGGTGATCGACATCGCGATTCCCGGCAGGCAGGGCCATGTCGCCTATCCTCACCTGGCCGACAATCCGGTCCCCCGGCTCGTCCGCGCCCTGGCCGAGATCGACGCCATCGAGCTGGATCAGGGCAATGCCTGGTTCCAGCCTTCGAACATCGAGATCATCGACATGGCCGTGGGCAATCCGGCGACCAACGTGATCCCCGGCCATGCCGGGGCGCGGATCAGCATCCGCTTCAACGACCGCCAGCACGGCCCGGACCTGATCGCCCGGATCGAGGAGATCGTGCAGCGCCATGCCCCGGCGGGGATCGTCAGAGGCCGCGTCTATGGCGAGGCGTTCCTCACCGAGCCCGGCGCGCTTTCGGCGCTGGTCGCCGGGGCGATCCAGGCGCGGCTGGGGGTGGTGCCGGAGCTTTCGACCACCGGCGGCACGTCGGACGCGCGCTTCCTTTCGAAACTGTGCCCGGTGGTGGAGTTCGGCCTGCTCAACGCCACGATGCACAAGCTCGACGAGGCAGTGGCGCTGGCCGACCTGGCCGCGCTGACGGACGTCTATGAAGAGGTGCTGCGCCGGGTGATGCGATAAGTTCTCCCCGAGCAAGCTGGGGGAGGAACCAGCGCTTACCCCGCAACCCGCTGCGGCGCGATGCCCCGCGCCCATTCGAGGAAGGCGCTCTCCTCCATCGGAGTCGCCACGGCATAGCCCTGGAGCACGTCGCAGCCGATGACGCGCAGCACGGTGGCCTGGTCCTCGCTTTCGATCCCCTCGGCCACGGCTTCGCAGCCCAGACCGTGGATCAGCCCGATCACCGCCTGGGCGATGATACGTGCCTCGGCACTCTCGGCGACCTGCTCGATCAGGCTGCGGTCGAGCTTGATGCGGTCGATCGGCAGCTTGCGGAGCCGGGCGATGTTCGAATAGCCGGTGCCGAAATCGTCGATGGCGATGGTGGCCCCGTCAGCCCGCAGCGTGGCGATCGCGTCGAGCACTTCGCCCGAGCAATGCATCGCCAGCGTCTCGGTGATCTCGAGCTCGAGCAGGCTGGCCGGAGCCCTGGCCGCCAGCATCGCCTCGCGCAGCTTGCGGAAGAAGCTGGCATGGTCGAGCTGGCGCGGGCTGATATTGACCGCGAGCCGCTGCTGGATGCCCAGCCGCCCCCAGCGCGAGATCGTCTCGGCGACGCTTTCCACCACCCATTCGCCGATCTCGACGATCAGGCCGGTCTCCTCGGCGCGCTGGATGAAGGTGCCCGGCATCTTGAGCCCGTCCGGATGGCGCCAGCGCAGCAGCGCCTCGGCGGCGACGATGCGGCCGTCGGCGGCGGAGACCTGGGGCTGGTAGACGAGCGTGAACTGGTCCTTGTCGACCGCTTCGCGCAGATCGCTCTCCAACCGGGCGCGTTCGGCGATCTCGGCGGCGAGGATCTCGGTGAAATGCTCGGCGCGGCCGCGGCCCATCGCCTTGGCATGGTACATGGCGGCATCGGCGGCGCGCATCAGGTCGTGCAGCGTGGTGCCGTGCTCGGGGCGCAGCGCGATGCCGATGGAAGCGCCGATCGACACTTCCTGGTCGGCCAGGTCGAACGGCTCGGAAAGAGCGTAGAGGATGCCGCGCCCGATCCGCTCGGCGTCGCGCACATGGCGCAGCGCCGGGAAGAACATGGTGAACTCGTCGCCGGCCAGGCGGCCGATCAGCGGCGGGCGGGCATCGGCCTCGGCAGCGAAGCGGTCCGCGACGGCGCGCAGGCGATTGGCCACCATGCCGAGCAGCGCATCGCCGGTGGCATGGCCCAGCGTGTCGTTGACGTGCTTGAAACGGTCGAGATCGATGAAATAGAGTACCGCGATGTTGCCCGGCGCCAGGTCCGCGAGCATGCGCTCGGCGGTGCGGCGGAAATTGGTGCGGTTGGGCAGCGACGTCACCGGATCGAACATCGCCAGCCGCTGGACGCTCTCGAGATTGGCGTGGAGCTGGCGGAACAGCCCGTCCATCGCCCGCGCCAGCGTCGGCACCGATTCATGCACCTGGGGCGGGATGCCGCTCTGCAGGTCGCCATTGGCGGCGCCCTGGAGGCGGGCGATCGCGGCGTCGATGGCCTCGGCGGTGGAAGCGATGCTGCGCTCGGCCGACGCCCAGCACATCACGCCGCAGACGATCGCCGCGATCAGCGCGCGCCCCGCCGTCTCGACGGTGATCATGCCGGGAGTGGAGGCCGCGGCCAGCGCCAGGATGAACGCCACGGCACCGGCGCACATCGCAAAGGCTATCGCACGGCTCTTGAGCGAAAATCCTTCCACTGCGCTCGCTCTTCCCCCCAGCAACCCGTCGCCGGACCGGCAGATGCCGGCCTCGATCCCCGGACACATCGCAGAGAGAAGTTAAGATTTTTCCCGGGGACGCCGGAGCACGATGTAGAGCGCACCGGCCCCGCCGTGGCGGGAATGCGCGGTCCTTACGGCAGCGATACGATCGGAATGGCGCGACGCGGCGAGCCAGTCGCCCACCGCCGCGCGGATCGCGCCGCGGGCATGCGGGCGCTCGGATTCCGGCCGCGGCGGCTTGCCGGTGACGAGCAGCAGCACCCGGTCGCTCCGCCCGATCGCCGCCTCCAGCCCGAAATCGAGCCGGTCATAGGCCGAGGCGAGGCTGTGGCCGTGCAGGTCGACGGTCGAATCCGGCGCGACCAGCCCGCGCGACAGGCGCCGGTCCCAGGAGGCGTCGAGCGTGTTGGCGGCCTGCCCGCGCGGCGGCGCGGGCGGCGGTGCCGCCACCGCGCGTAGCGGCGGCACCCGCCCCTTGCGCTTGGCCGGCAGGGGCTGGGCTGCGGCCGGTACGGGCTCCTCCTCGACGGTCACGGCCGCCCGCGCGGCACGCTTCTCGAGCGGCGTCACGCTGGCGATCACGCGTTTCCACAGCGCCGCTTCCTCGGGCGCGAGGCGCCTCACCGCTGGCGTTGCGGGGCCGGCACCGTGGCGATCGGCCCGCCGCCCAGCCGGCTGAGCGTGCCCGCCGGCAGCAGCAGCCAGGCGGTGCCGCGCGCGTTCATGCCGCCCGCGATCGCGCGCGCATCGTCGCCCGCGCCCCAGAAGGTATCGACCCGGTTGGGGCCCTTGATCGCCCCGCCGGTATCCTGCGCGATCCACAGGCCGTTCGCCTCGGCGCGGTCCATCGAGAGGAACACCGGCGCGCCGAGCGGGATGAACTTGGGATCCACCGCGGCGCTCACCTGCCCCGTCACGGGCAGCCCGAGCGAGCCGTTCGGCCCGGCGCCCTTCAATTCCTGGAAGAACACATAGCTCTTGTTCTCCCACATGATGTCCCGCCCCTCTTCGGGGTGGTCGCGCAGATAGGCGATGATGCCCTGCATCGAGGCGCCGCCGGGCTTGAGCAGCCCGCGGTCGCGCATCAGCGCGCCGATGCCGACATATTCGCGGCCGTTCTGGCCGGCGAAGCCGATCCGCATCAGCTGGCCGTCCGGCCCGCGCAGCCGCCCGGACCCCTGGATCTGGAGGAAGAACAGCTCGATCGGATCGGCCGCCCAGGCGATCTCCAGCCCGCGCCCGTCCAGCGCGCCCTGGTCGATCTCCCGGCGGTCATAATAGGGGATGAAGGCCTTGCCGGCGACGCGGCCGCGGATTCGCCTGCCCTTCATCTCGGCGGAGAACTGGCCGAGATCGACGTCGATGATGTCGTCGGGCTTGGCGTAGACCGGCACCTCATAGCCCGGGCGGCGATGGCGCGATCCGGCGATCTCGGGCTCGTAATAGCCGGTCGCCTGCGCCTTGCCGTCGGCGACCTGCACCGTCTCGAACCAGCGCGCGAAGAAGCCGCGCGCATCGCGCGCGTCCCAGCTTTTCGCCGCATCGCACGAAGGCTGCCAGTCCCGCCCCTGGGTGAGCCCGCTCGCATCGGCGCGGCGCACCAGCGAGGGGCAGCTGAGCCGATAGGCAACGAGCGCGCGCGCCGCCCCGGCGTCGCTCACCGGCAGCGAATCGAAGGCGGGGCCGGCGAGGAGCCCGGCCGAGGCGGCCACCAGCGTGCCGGCCGGCGCGGCCGGCGCCGGAACGGCGGCGAGCGGCGTCGCGGGAACGGGCTGGCGCGCGGCGGGATTGCCGTGCGGTTCGGAAACGCGGCCGGTTTCCCGCGGGCGCTCCCGCGGCGGCGTGTAGCCCGGCTCCACCGAATGCGGCACCACGCCGCCCGAGCAAGCGCCCAGCAGCGCCGCCAGCGCGACTCCCCCCCAGATCCGCATAATGGCCCCTCAGGCTTCGTCGGTCTCGACGAGCTTCCAGTTGGGATCGTCGCTGCGGAGGCTCCGCGCGAAGGTCCAGATGTCGTGCGTCTCCACCGCATCGCTCAGCGAGCCGGCGACCACATTGCCATCGGCATCGCGCGTCACCGCCGCGATATCGGCGTCGAAGCGCACGGTGATGCGAGCGGCCTTGCCCTCCACCACCACGTCGGAGATCAGCGCGCGCTCGATCGCGACCAGGCGATTCTCCAGCACATGGCCGGCCGCCTTGCGATCGGCGATCGCCTGGGCGAAGCCGGCGCGGACATCGTCCTCCACCAGCCAGGCCAGCATATCCTCATCGCCCTTCCAGAAGGCCTCGAGGATCATCTTGTAGGCACTTTTCGCGCCGTCGAGGAACTGGGCGACGTCGAAGCTCGGATCGGCGGCGATCACGGCCTTGAGGCCCGCTTCCGCGCCGGCGCCGATCACCCGGGCGCCGATCTCGCGCACCTCGGGAGTCTGGTCGATGGTGCGGGCCGCGGGCGGCACGGCCACGCGCTCCTCGCTCGGCTTCGGCAACGCCTGCTCATGGCCGGTGCGCTTGCCGAGCACGGCATAGAGTCGGAGCGCCAGGAAACCGGCCACCATTGCGAACAGGATTATCGTGTACACTACGCCTCCAAACGCTTCGCCGCTAACATAGGCTCAAGCGCCGCCGGTTTCAAATCTCCGGTTCCGCGCGTCGAATCCGGGGGCAATTGAAACGCGTGCGCCCGCCTGCTAGGCGCGCAACCGATCCAACGCGCAAACAGCGTCAAACTATCCGGAAATAAAGAGGTACATCGAAATGGCCGAGAACGACACGATCGCCGAATTCGGCGAGCCCGCTGCCAATGGTGCCGATACCGCCCCGGCCGCCGGCCTGCTGTCGCAATATGTGAAGGATCTCTCGTTCGAGAATCCGAACGCGCCGGCCATCTTCCAGAACCCGACCGCGCCGGCCATCGACGTGCAGTTCAACATCGGTTCGGCCAAGATCGCCGACGAAGTCTATGAGGTCGTCCTCAAGATCGAGGTGCGCGCCACCGCCGAGAGCCAGGCCG
Organism: Sphingomonas sp. CBMAI 2297; assembly: GCF_029870595.1. Lineage (GTDB taxonomy): Bacteria > Pseudomonadota > Alphaproteobacteria > Sphingomonadales > Sphingomonadaceae > Sphingomonas. The sequence continues at coordinate 106,953 of NZ_JAPDIR010000002.1, read as the reverse complement.
CCTTCATCGTCGACCTGTCCTATGCCGGCCTGTTCGGCATCCGCAACGTGCCCGAGGGCGAGGCGCTCGACGGCTTCCTGCTCGGCGAGGCGCCGCGCCTGCTCTTCCCGTTCGCCCGCCGCGTGCTGGCCGATGCGGTGCGCGACGGCGGCTTCCCGCCGCTGATGCTCGAGCCGATCGATTTCGGCGGCATCTACATCCAGCAGCGCGCGATGAACGAATCGGGCCTGACCGGCGAAGTCGCGGGCGAAGCCTGATCGGCCAGGCGGGGAGCTGGGCCCGATGCCCCGTCATCGTCACCCCCGCGAAAGCGGGGGCCCGGCTCCCGCGCTCCCCACGCATGCCGCGGCGCTTCTCCGCGGCTCCTCGCCGGATCGGCCATCGGCCATCGGCGAAATGACGGTGGCGGCATGAAGCTGGCCCGCAGCCTCGGCTCGGTCGGCGGCCTCACTCTGGCCAGCCGCGTCCTCGCGCTGGTGCGCGATTCGCTGCAGGCCCGCTATGTCGGCGCGAGCTTCGCGTCCGACGCGTTCACCATCGCCTTCCGCCTGCCCAACATGTTCCGCGCCCTCTTCGCCGAGGGCGCGTTCAATTCCGCCTTCATCCCGATGTTCAATCGGAAAGTGGGCGAGACCGGCGAGCTTGCGCAGGGCCTCGATTTCGCCGAGCGCGCGCTGTCGGTGCTGTTCCTCGCCCTCGCGGTGATGACCGGGGTGATGCTGGCCGCCGCCTGGCCGCTCACCTGGCTGCTCTCCGGCGGCTTCCACGACGTCGCGCCCGATCGCTTCGCCTTCGCGGTGGAGCTGAGCCGGATCACCATTCCCTATCTGATGCTGATCAGCCTCGCCTCGCTGCTGGGCGGCATCCTCAATTCGCTCGACAAATTCTGGGTCAACGCCGCGGCGCCGATCCTGCTCAACGTCGCGATGGTAGTGGCGCTCGCCGTGTTCAACGGCGATCCGTTCGAGACGGCGCGGGCCCAGGCGATCGCGGTGCCGGTCGGCGGCGCGCTGCAGCTCGGCTGGCTGGCACTGGCCTGCCGCCGTTCGGGCGTGTCGCTCAAGCCCCGCCTTCCCCGGCTGGATCCCGAGGTGAAGCGGCTGATGAAGCTGATCCTGCCCGCCGCCGCCGGCGCGGGCGCATCGCAGATCAACCTGCTGATCTCGAGCGCGCTCGCCGGCGGCCTGCTCGCCGCGGGCTCGCTCTCCTACATCTATTATGCCGACCGGCTGAACCAGCTGCCGCTCGGCATGATCGGCATCGGCCTGGGCACCATCCTGCTTCCCACCATCTCGCGCCTGCTCGGCGCCGGCAGGGACGAGGAGGCGATGGAGACGCAGAATCGCGGCATCGAGCTCGCGCTGTTCCTCACCCTGCCCGCGATGGTGGCGCTGATCGTCGCCGCCGAGCCGATCGTGCGCGGCCTGTTCCAATATGGCCATTTCGGCCCGGAGGCGACGCGCGCCTGCGCGCTGGCGCTCGCGGGCTTCTCCGTCGGCCTGCCCGCCTATGTCCTCGTGAAGGTGCTCACGCCCGGCTATTACGCCCGGCACGACATGAAGACGCCGGTGCGCTACGCGATCGTCTCGGTCGGCGTGAACATTGCGCTGAATCTGGTGCTGATCCCGCTGATCGGCGCCAGCGGGCCGCCGCTCGCCACGGCGATCGCGTCGAGCGTCAACACCTTCATGCTCTATCGCACGCTGCACCGGCGCGGCCATTTCACCGCCGACGCGCAGCTCAGGCGCCGCCTGCCCCGCCTGGCGATCGCGGCGGTCATCATGGGCGGGGCGCTGTTCGCCTTCGACCATCTGCTCGATCCCTGGCTCAACGGCCATATGGTCGAGCGCTACGGCGCGCTGGTGGTGCTCGTGGGGGCGGGCTGCATCGTCTACGGCATCGCCTGCTTCGTCACCCGCGCCTTCCTGGTCTCCGACATCAAGGCGCTGGTGCGGCGGCGCCGGACCTAGGGCGAGGACCTCGGGCAAGTATCTGATATTGCCGTCTTCCCGGCACAGGCGGGGATCCAGGGTAATAAGGAGCGATCGAAGCGATCACGCGGATGCTTGCCGGAAACGGCAAGGCGAGCGTCGCCGTCCTTGCCCTTGGCCCTGGATCCCCGCCTGCGCGGGGATGACGGTCTAAGGGATAGCGGGGATGCGCTGGCACGCCGATCGCGGTGGCCGGCAGCGCGGTTCCCGGCGGCGTGCCGGCTCCTCATCATGGCATTGGACAGCGGCAAACCCGCCCTCTACAGCCCGCTCCGTCCCTGACATCGCTGTGCGGCCGCGCCCCCGCCGTCTCGGACCCGCGGCCCGTCCAAAGGCCGAACGGTCAGCCCGGGCGCGGAGTATCGAATCATGCGCGTCGTTTCCGGCATCCAGACCACCGGCAATCTTCACCTCGGCAACTATCTCGGGGCGATCAAGCAATGGGTGGCGATGCAGGACATCCAGGAGAAGAATGGCGGAGAATGCCTGTTCTTCCTCGCCGATCTCCATGCGCTGACGGGCAACATCTCGCCGCGGGAACTTGCCAACAGCACGATCGAAATGGCCGCGACGCTGATGGCCTCGGGCATCGACGATCGCGCGATCCTGTTCAACCAGGCGCGCGTTCCCGCGCATGCCGAGCTGTGCTGGATCCTGAACGGCACCGCGCGGATGGGCTGGCTGAACCGCATGACCCAGTGGAAGGACAAGGCGGGCAAGAACCGCGAGGGCGCCAGCGTCGGCCTGTTCGCCTATCCGGTGCTCCAGGCGGCGGACGTGCTCGTCTACAAGGCGACGCACGTGCCGGTGGGTGAGGACCAGAAGCAGCATCTCGAGCTCGCCCGCGACATCGCGGCCAAGTTCAACACCGATTTCGAAGTGGAGCTGTTCCCGCTGCCCGAGCCGTTCATCTCCAAGGCGGCCCCGCGGATCATGAGCCTGCGCGACGGCAGCGCGAAGATGTCCAAGTCGGACCCTTCGGACCTGTCGCGCATCAACCTGTCGGACGATGACGACATGATCGCGCAGAAGCTCCGCAAGGCGAAGACCGATCCCGAGCCGCTGCCCGATTCGTTCGACGCCCTGGCCGAGCGGCCCGAGGCGAAGAACCTGGTGACGATCTTCGCCGCGCTGGCGGATCGCGATCCCCAGTCGGTGGTGACGGAGTTTGCCGGCCAGGGGTTCGGCGCGTTCAAGCCGGCACTGGCGGACCTCGCCATCGCCGTGCTGGGGCCGGTGCGCGCGCGGCTGAACCAGCTGCTGGCGGACCGCGACGCGGTGGGCGCGCAGCTCGCCAGGGGCGCCGAGCGCGCCAGCACGCTCGCCGAACCAACGCTCAAGGCGGCGCAAAAGGCGGTCGGACTGCAGGTCTGATCCCCGATCCATGGCACCCGCGCGCGCCGCGGGTGCCATGGCGGCACCGGGTCCGGACCCGAACGAATAGTCGATCTTCCGCCGTCATGCCGGCCTTGCGCCGGATCCCGCTTTCGCTCCCGTCGACAAGGCAGCCGGACCCTGGCTCAGGGCCGGGACGAAAGAGGATATCGGCTCTCGACCCGGTTTGAGGACCATGTTCCCTCAACCTTCATCCTCCATCAACCATGATCCCCGCCGCTCCTTCAACCTTCGCCCCGCTATTCCTTCAACCGTCATCCCCGCGCAGGCGGGGATCCGGGGCCAAGGGCAAGGGTCATGCGGCTGGCCTCACCATCTCCGGCAAGCCCGCGCACGATTGCTTCGATGGCCCCGGGTTACGCCGGATCCCCGCCTAGGCGGGGATTACGAGGTTTGCTGATTGAATTCCGGCCCCGGGCTGGGCGTTCCCCCGGGGGAGGCGCTCGATTCGCCGCAAGCCTCGCTTCGCGCTCGCATCGCCCCGCTGGTCGACCTGTCCGCCGATAAGTGCTGACAGCCCTTTTCCCGGCGCTATGCTCCAGGGAGGGGCTGGAACCGCGCCATGCCATTGGGGTTCCGCCAGGCGGGAGTGCGTGCGGATGCGTAAACTGGTTACCCTGTGGCTGCTCGGCAGCGCCCTGGCCGCGTGCAGCGGCGGCGGCGGCTCGGGCGGGGAAGGCGGCACGGTCGTCACGCCCACGCCGACGCCCCCATCGGGATCGACCCCCACGCCCACCACGCCGGCGCCCACGCCCAGCCCGACGGGCACCGAGCCCGCCACCGGCTCGGATTTCCTGAGCTCGGTCGCCCTGCTCTACAGCACCCCGCCCAACATCGCGGCCTGCCAGGCCGGGACGCTCAAGCCCGAGGTCGGCGCGCGGGTGCTCGCGACGCTCAACGACATCCGCGCGCATCACAACCTGCCTGCGGTCACCTATGCCCCGGCCGACGAGCCCGCCTCCCAGCAATCCGCGCTGATGATGGCCGCCAACGGCCAGCTCAGCCACAATCCGCCGGCGAGCTGGAACTGCTACACCAGCGCCGGCGCCACCGCCGCCGGGCAGAGCAACATCTATCTGGGCACGGGCGGCCTGCGCTATTCGCAGGACGCGGATCTGCTGATCGGCTGGCTCACCGACACCAACAATGTGGTGGCGAACAATATCGGCCATCGCCGCTGGCTGCTCTATCCGTTCCTCTCGACCATCGCCTATGGCCGGGTCGCCGGCATCTGGCAGGGCAGCAACCGTGCGGACGGTGCCTCGATCAAGGTGATCAACAACACCCAGAATACCGCCGGTCCGCTGCCGGACTATGTCGCCTATCCGTTCCAGGAATATCCGGCGCGCTATTTCGACACCGCGGCGCTGCTGTCGTTCGGCGTGATCGCCAACAAGAGCTCCAACTTCGGGGCGAACGCCGCGGTCAGCTTCGCCAACGCCACGATCACCGTGCGCGCCCGGGGCGGCGCCGCGCTCGCCGTGTCGAACGTGTCGTGGGACAATGAAGGCTATGGCCTGCCCAACAGCCTGCAATGGAAAGTCGCCGGACTGGCCGCCAACACCATCTATGACGTGACGATCGGCAACGTCACCGTCAGCGGCGCCACGCGAAGCTACAGCTATTATTTCCGGCTGGTGCCCTGAGCGGCGCGAAACCACCATATCCGATGGAGCTTCGCTGGGTGGTGGCGGAAGGGCGGCCTAGCCTGTGCTTCCCACGTCAAAGAGAGGCACCCATGCGCAAGAAGATCGGTTTTTCGCTCTCGCTCGCCGCCGCGGCCGGATTCCAGGCCGTGCTGGCCCAGCCGCTCCAGGCCCGCCCGGGCGTGGCCGAGTGCGACAATCCGCCATCGGTCACCTGCACCAGCTACCGCGCCCGCGGCTTCGCCAATTATGGCGACTGCGTGAGCTATTACAGCGATTATTGCCCCATGCTCGAAAGCGGCAATGGCGGCTGCGTCTATGATCCGCGGATCGGCCAGACCATCTGCTGGTAGGACGCACTGGCCGCGAATGGCCGGAGGGGAATCGTATCCCGGTTATGTCTAGACAAAAAGGCCGAGCCCGTTTCCGGGGCCCGGCCTTTCTGTCGATCAGGGTGGAGGCGTGACCGATCTGCGTTGCCCCGCTCTCAGCTCCTCCACCCCGCCCACCCCTGAAAGGGGCAGGAATACAGCTCCTTAGCCTTCCAGGGTACGCATCAGGGTGCGCACCGCGGTATCGATCTCCACGTCCTTGCCGCGCAGCTCCTCGATACGCTTCACCGCGTGGATCACGGTCGAATGGTCACGATTGCCGAACTTCCGCCCAATCTCGGGCAGCGATCGCGTGGTCAGGCGCTTGGCGAGATACATCGCGATCTGGCGCGGCCGGGCGATCGCCACGGCGCGGCGCTCGGAGATCAGGTCGATCTGCTTCACCTCGAAATGCGCCGAGACCGCGCGCTGGATCTCGTCGATCGTGATGCGGCGCTGAGCCGAGCGCAGCACTTCGCCGAGCACATTGGTGGCGAAGTCGATCGTGATCACCTCGCCGTTCAGCTGCGCATAGGCGACGAGGCGATTGAGCGCGCCCTCGAGCTCGCGGACATTGGTGGTGATCCGCGCGGCCAGCAGGTCCATCACTTCGTGCGGCATCGTCACCGCCGGCATGTCCTGCAGCTTGCGGCCGACGATCGCGCGGCGCAGTTCCAGCTCCGCCGGCTTGATGTCCGCCACCAGGCCCGAGGCCAGGCGACCGGCCAGGCGCGGCTCGAAGCCTTCCAGGGCCTGCGGCGCGCGATCGGCAGCGATCACCAGCCGCTTGCCCGAGGACATGAACTCGTTGACGGTGTGGAAAAATTCCTGCTGCGTGGCGTCCTTGCCGCCAATGAACTGCAGGTCGTCGATCATCAACAGATCGACCGAGCGCAGCCGCGCCTTGAAGGCGTGCGTGTCCTTGTTGCGGAGCGCCTGGACGAACTCGAACATGAAGCGCTCGGCAGTCACATAGATCGCGGTCGCTTCCGGGTTCGCGGCCAGGAACGCATGGCCGATCGCGTGCATCAGGTGCGTCTTGCCCTGGCCCGTGCCGGCATGGAGATAGAGCGGGCTGAACCGAGGCGCGCCCGGCTCCGCCATCGCCTTGGCGGCATTGCACGCCACGCGATTCGTCGCGTCGATCACGAAGCGCTCGAACGTGAAGCGCACATCGAACTGCGGACGCTCGGCCGGCGAGGCCGTCGCCGCCGCGACCGGCGCCGAATCGGCGGCCGCCGGAGCGGACGCCGTGCTCAACACGCGCTTCGGCTCTTCCGCCAGCGTCTCGATCGACACGCTGCGCACCGCCGGGATCTGGCCACGGAACTCGAGCAGCAGCCGCTCGGCATAGTGATTCTTGACCCACTGGGTCATGAACGCCGAGGGCAGGCCCAGGCGCACGATCTCGGCATTGCTGCCTTCGATCAGGACGACCGGCTTGAGCCACTGGTCGAACAGACGCTGGCCCGCAGAGCGACGCAGGTTCGCGCGCACATGCGACCAAGCCTTGGCAACCGCAGCTTCCATCCCGTCCCGTTCCAAGGCCTGAACCTGAGTCACCGTGACGTACCCCTCCTTCGCGGGAAGCAGCCGCTTCCCGTGCGCTAATTCGCTCCGACATGAGGCCCTTCGACACCGGACATCCCCGGTCCCTGTGTGACGGGCTTCGCAAAATACCCCGGCGAGACCTCGCCTGGGAGGTCTGTTTTAGGAACCCCTTTCTGAGTCGATCAAGGGGGTCGGGTGTAAAGATACTGAAATAGTTTTGTTGACTCGCCGTAACCCGCGGAAAACCGTGGGGGCCGCCTTACAAACTACTGAAAAACTTGGCTTCTGCGAATTATTGCAAACCAAAGACACTGCGACTCGCGCGAATCTCAGGGTTCCATGGCACCAACCATGATTCGTTCTGCAAACCCTTGTCAGACACGACAAAAACCCCGCGGAACCGAGGTTCCGCGGGGTTTTATTACGAAAAAATTACGATTACGCCAGCGCTTCGACGCGCTTGTTGAGACGCGCGAACTTGCGCGAGGCCGTATTCTTGTGGAGCACGCCCTTGGCGACGCCGCGCGCCATCTCCGGCTGCGCAGCGGCGAGCGCGGCAGCGGCCGCGGCCTTGTCGCCGGCCTCGAGGGCCGACTCGACCTTCTTCACGAAGGTGCGGATACGGCTCACGCGCGTGCCGTTGATCTCCGCGCGGCGCGCATTGCGCCGGATACGCTTCTTCGCTTGCGGCGTATTCGCCATGCCGTCTCGTTCCTAGCTCGAAATGTTTAGGGCGCGGGGAACATGCCGCCACGCCCGGAAAGACGGGCCCCTTAGCGCCACCGGCGATTCGGGTCAACCATTACGACTGGCATTTCGGGCACCAGAAGGTGGAGCGCCCCGAATCCACCCGCCGCTCGACCAGGCCGCCGCAACTGCACGGCTCCCCTTCCCGGCCATAGACTCGCCACTCCTTGGCGAAATAGCCCAGCTCGCCATCGGGCCTGGCATAGTCGCGGATCGTGGAGCCGCCGGCCCGGATCGCGCCTTCCAGCACCTCCCGAATCGCGGCGGCCAGCTTCGCCAGCCGCGCCTTCGCGATCGAGCCGCCTTCGCGCATGGGCGCGATGCCGGCAATATGGAGCGCCTCGCACACATAGATATTGCCCAGCCCCGCCACCGTGCGCTGATCGAGCAGCAGCGCCTTTACCGGCGCGATCCGGTCCTTGAACACCCGCGCCAGATGGGCTGCGTCGAAGTCCGGCCCCAGGGGCTCCGGCCCGAGCGCGGCGAAGGGCGGCCAGGCCGCCACCGCCGCCGTCGGCACCAGGTCGACCGAGCCGAATCGCCGCGGGTCGTTCAGCGCCAGCCGGTGATGCTGCGTCTCCAGCACCAGATGGTCGTGCTTGCCGATCTCCCCGGGATCGATCCGCCAGCGCCCGGACATGCCGAGATGGAAGATCAGCGTGTCGCCCCGATTCGTCTCGATCAGCCCATATTTGGCGCGCCGCCCCAGCGCGGTGACGGCCGCGCCGGTCAGCCGCTGGCCCAGCCCCTCGGGAAACGGCCGGCGCAGGTCGCCGCGGTGCAGCGTGACGCGAGTGATCGTCTCGCCTTGCAGCACGGGCTCCAGCCCGCGCACGGTGGTCTCTACTTCGGGGAGTTCAGGCATGAGGGTTCCCTAACCTACCCGCCCCCAATTCGTCATCCCCGCGAAGGCGGGTATCCAGGGTGGCGGAGCGCTTCCCTCGCGACCTGGATACCCGCCTTCGCGGGGACGACGAGTTTAAAGGCGATGACGAGCGCGGAAACGCTCGCTAGAGCCGCTCCCATGACCGACACCGTCTCCTTCGGCTACGAGGACGTGGCCCCCGAGGAAAAGACCCGCCGCGTCGGCGAGGTCTTCTCCAGCGTCGCTTCGAAATACGACCTGATGAACGACGCCATGTCGGGCGGCCTCCACCGCCTGTGGAAGGACAAGTTCGTCCGCCGCGTGAAGCCTCGCGCCGGCGAGCATATCCTCGACATGGCCGGCGGCACCGGCGACATCGCCTTCCGCATGGTCAAGTCCGGTGCGTCGATCACCGTGGCGGACATCAATCCCGAGATGCTCGCCGTCGGCATCGAGCGCGCCGCCGAGCGCGGGATCGCCAGCGGGGGCGAGCCCGACACCGGGAGCCTGGTGTGGAGCGAGGCCAATGCCGAGCAGCTGCAATGGCCCGACAAGTTCTTCGACGCCTATACCATCGCCTTCGGCATCCGGAACGTGACCGACATCCCCAGGGCGCTCCGCGAGGCGCATCGCGTGCTCAAGCGCGGCGGACGGCTGTTCGTGCTGGAATTCTCCACCACCCAGTGGCCGGGCTTCTCCGAAGTGTACGACGCCTATTCGCACCATCTCGTCCCCAAGCTCGGCCAGCTGCTCACCGGCGATGCGGACAGCTATCGCTACCTGATCGAATCGATCCGCCGCTTCCCGCCCATGCCCGAGTTCGAGCGGATGATCCGCGAGGCCGGCTTCACCCAGACCAAGGTCGAGCCGCTGCTCGGCGGCCTGGTCGCGATCCATTCGGGCTGGAAGATTTGAAGCCAGTGCCCTTCAGCGATTTCCGTCATTCCGGCAATTCCGGATGACCGCACCCGCCGTCCATCTCTGGCGCCTGCTCAAATGGGGCCGCATCCTCGCGCGCCACGGCGCGCTGCGCGGGATCGAGCGCGATCCCAACACGCCCAGGCCCGTCCGCCGGATCGCCCGGATCGCCCGCTTCGGCGCGCGCGTACCCCGGGTGCCGCATTATGCCGATGCCTTCCAGGCGATCGGCCCCGCCGCGATCAAGCTCGGCCAGACGCTCGCCACGCGCCCCGACCTGGTCGGCGACGAGGCCGCCCATGACCTGCTCCGCCTGCAGGACGCGCTGCCGCCGCTGCCCTTCCCGGTGATCCGCCAGCGGATCGAGGGCAGCTTCGGCCGCCCGCTCGAGACCTTCTTCGCCGCGTTCGACGAGACGCCGGTCGGCGCGGCGTCGATCGCGCAGGTCCACCGCGCCGTCACCACCGATGGCCGCCAGGTCGCGGTGAAGGTGCTGCGCCCGGGCATCGAGGCCGAGTTCGCCAAGGCGATCGACACCTATGAATGGGCGGCCGCCCAGGTCGAGAGCATGGGCGGCGAGGCATCGCGCCTGCGTCCCCGCCTCGTCATCGAGACCTTCAAGCGCTGGACCGCGCGCGAGCTCGATCTGCGCCGCGAGGCCGCCTCCGCCTCGGAACTGGCCGAGGGCATGCAGGCCGAGCCCGATTTCATGGTCCCGCAGATCGACTGGCAGCGCACCACCGGCAAGGTGCTGACGCTCGAATGGATCGACGGCATCAAGCTTTCCCACCGCGACCGGATCATCGCCGCGGGGCATGACCCGAGCGTCCTGGCCGGCCGGCTGATCCGCGCCTTTCTGCGCCAGGCGATCGCCGAGGGCTTCTTCCATGCCGACATGCACCAGGGGAATCTCTTCGCCCTCCCCGACGGCCGCATCGCCGCGATCGACTTCGGCATCATGGGCCGGATCGACCGGCGCGCCCGGGTCTGGCTGGCCGAGATCCTCTACGGGCTGATCACCGGCAACTACAAGCGCGTCGCGGAGATCCATTTCGAGGCCGGCTATGTGCCCCCGCACCACAATGTCGCCGAGTTCGCCACGGCGCTGCGTGCGGTCGGCGAGCCGATGCGCGGCCTGCCGGTCAAGGACATGTCGATGGGCGCGATGCTCGACGGCCTGTTCTCGATCACCCGCGACTTCGACATGCAGACCCAGCCGCACCTCCTTCTCCTCCAGAAGACGATGGTGATGGTCGAGGGCGTGGCGCGCACGCTCGATCCCGACATCAACCTGTGGGACGTCTCGGCGCCGTTCGTGCGCGAATGGATCCGCACCGAGCTGGGCCCCGAGGCCAAGATCGCCGATCGGCTGGTCGAGGACATCCGCACCCTTGCCCGCCTGCCCGAGCTGATCCGCAACATCGAGCGGCGCTTCCCCGCGCCGGGCGGCGCCCCGCCCGCGCCGCCGCTCAAGGAGATCGAGCGCATCCGCGTGGTCGGCGGCTGGCGCTATGCGGCAGTGGCCGTGCTTTCCGGCGCGGTGGGCGCCGCGATCATGATGTACCTGCTCTCGTGAAGCTGCCCGCGATCCGCTGGCTGGCCGAGCCGACGCGCTTCGCCGCGCTCGGCCGCGCCCGTGCCCGGATCGCGCTGGCGGTGCTCGGCCTGTTCCTACTGCTGTCGCTGACCGCCCTGGTCACCGTCGGCCCGCCGCCGGTGAGCGGCGACCCGGCGAAGCGCGCCGACGACCAGAGCGACGTGGTGCTCTATGAAAGCATCGTCGCGGGCGTGCGCCATGGCGGCGGCTATTACGAAGTCGCCGCCGACGCGCTGCGCGCCGGCAATTATCCGCTGCGTCCCTTCGTCACCTTCCGCCTGCCGGGCCTGGCGATGGTCCAGGCGCATCTTCCCCGCCTGGCGACGATGGGCCTGCTCTATCTGCTCATCGCGGCGGTATTCGCCGTCTGGGGCAGCAGGCTGCGCGCCGGGATGACGCGCTGGCCGCCCGTGGCGATCGGCCTCGCCCTGCTCGCCGCCGGACTGATGGCGTTCGTCCAGCCCGATCTCTGGGCGTTCCACGAGATCTGGGCGGGCCTGCTCGTCGCCCTTTCGCTCGGCGTCCGCCGGCCGGGCCGCTGGGTCGAGGCAGTGGCGATCGCGCTGCTCGCCATGCTGATCCGCGAGACCGCCGCGCTGTTCGCGCTGGTCATGCTCGCCGCCGCCTGGCTGGAAGGCCAGAAGCGCGAGGCGATCGGCTGGGGCGTGGCGATCGCCTGCCTCGCCGTCGCGCTCGGCTTCCATGCCTGGGCGGTGGGCCAGGTCACCACCGGCACCGACCCGGCCTCGCCCGGCTGGGCGGGGTTGCACGGCTATGGCTTCTTCGCCAAGGCGATGGCGCTGTCGACCGCGCTCCGGCTCCTGCCGATGGCGCTCGCGGCGCTGCTCGTCACCCTGTCGCTGTTCGGCTGGATCGGCTGGAGGGACCCGGCCGCAGGCCGCGTCGCCGGCACGCTCGCCGCCTTCGGGCTGGCGATCGCCCTGTTCGCGCGGCCGGACACCTTCTATTGGGCCCTCATGGTCGCGCCGCTCTCGCTGATCGGACTCGCCTTCGCGCCCGACGGGCTGCGCGACCTGTTCCGCCAGGCGCTCGACAGGCGTAGGATCACCGTGACAAAGGTGACGCGATGAGCAGCATGGCTTCAACCCGCGGCGGCAGCTGGGCGCAGGCATGGTTGGCAGGTGCCTTCGTGCCCTTCGCGATCGGTACCACATTCATCCTCGCATGGAATGCCTGGTCCGGCCCGCAATCGGAGCCCGGCCTGACCGTTACCGACTGGGCGCCGATGATATTGCTGCTCGTGATGCTGGATGCTGCCATCGCCGCGGCTGTCGCGCTGGGCTTCGTCTATCTCGTCCGCTTTGCCGAACGTCGTGGCGCCAAGCCCTTGTCCGCCTGGCTGCAGCTCGGCCTTGTCGCAGTCACGCCGGTCGTTCTGCTGCTCGAAGGGTTTCTGGCAGTTGATCCGTTCGATCGCGAAGGGATGACGATCTGGAGATTCACGCTTCCAGCGTTCTATCTGTACGGGGCGAGCCTGATCGGCGCCCTCACGACATGGCGCATCCGCCGGGGAGCTTGGCGCGCATGACCAAGAAGATCCTCCTGATCGTCGGCGGCGGCATCGCGGCCTACAAGGCGTGCGAGCTGATCCGCCTGTGCCGCAGGGCCGGGATCGAAGTGAAGTGCGTGCTCACCGCCGGGGGGCAGCATTTCGTCACGCCGATGACGCTTGCGGCGCTCAGCGAGAACCAGGTCCATACGACGCTCTGGGACCTCAAGGACGAGGCCGAGATGGGCCATATCCAGCTGAGCCGCGAGGCGGACCTGGTCGTGGTCGCGCCCGCCACCGCCGACCTGATGGCGAAGATGGCGGCCGGCATCGCCGACGATCTCGCCACCACCCTGCTGCTCGCCACCGACAAGCCGGTGCTCGCGGCCCCGGCGATGAACGTGCGGATGTGGCAGCACGCCGCCACGCGCCGCAACGTCGCCACCCTGCGCGGCGACGGCGTCACGGTGCTCGAGCCGGACGAAGGCCCGATGGCCTGCGGCGAATACGGCCCCGGCCGCCTGCCCGAGCCCGCGGCGATCCTGGCGGCGATCCAGCGCCATTTCGGCGGCGGCACCGGCGGCGGGCTCGCCGGCAAGCACATCCTCGTCACCGCCGGCCCCACCCATGAGCCGATCGATCCGGTGCGCTACATCGCCAACCGCTCGTCGGGGAAGCAGGGCTATGCCATTGCCGGGGCGCTCGCTGCCCTGGGCGCGCGCGTCACGCTCGTCTCCGGGCCGGTTGCTCTCGCCACGCCGCCGGGCGTCTCCCGCATCGATGTCGAGACCGCGCAGGACATGGCCAATGCCGTCGCCCAGGCGCTGCCTGCCGATGCCGCGGTGATGGTCGCGGCGGTGGGCGACTGGCGTGCCGATGCCGCCACCCAGAAGATCAAGAAGGAAGGCAGCACCCCGCCCAGCCTCCAGCTCTCCGAGAACCCCGATATCCTCGCCATGCTCGCCACCAGCCCGCGCCGGCCGGGGCTGGTGGTGGGATTCGCCGCGGAAACGGAGCGGGTCGTCGAACATGCCACCGCGAAACGCACTCGCAAGGGCGCGGACTGGATTGTCGCCAACGATGTTTCGGGCGATGTGATGGGCGGTGAAGCCAATGCCATCCATCTCGTCACCGCCGACGGTGTCGAACACTGGGAAAGACTGCCCAAGGACGAAGTCGCCCGCCGGCTCGCGCAGCGTATCGCCGATGCGCTCTAGCCTTGCGTTGCTGCTGCTCGGCGCGGGCCTTGCCGCCTGCAGCACGCCGGCCGCCCGCCTGGACGCTCCCGCCGGCGCGCCGGGCACGGGCCTCTATTCCCAGAGCTTCGGCAATGTCCCGGCGCGCCAGGTGCGCACGCTGATCGTCGTCCTGCACGGCGATGCGCCGGCCGCCAAGCCGGACTATCAATATGCCTTTGCCCGCGCCGCCGCCGATGCGGTGCCGAACAGCATCGCGGTCGCCCTGCTGCGCCCCGGCTATGAGGACCCGCAGGGCCATCGCTCGCCGGGCGAGCGCGGCCAGACGACCGGCGACAACTACACGCCCGATCGCATCGCCGCCGTGGCCGGGACGATCCGCCATCTCCAGCACCGCTACGGCCAGGCCCGCACCGTGCTGGTCGGCCATTCGGGCGGCGCGGCGATCGCGGCCGACCTCGCCGCCACCTGGCCGCATCTGGTCGACGGCGTCGTCCTGGTCTCCTGTCCCTGTGCCCTGCCCGAATGGCGCAAGCACATGAAGACGGTCGCGCCCACGCCGCTCTGGGACGCGCCGGTCAACAGCCTCGACCCGGTCAAGCTCGTCGGCGGCATGCCGCCCAGCCTGCGCGCGGCGGTGCTGGTGGGGGCCGACGACAAGACCACGCCGCTCCGCTTCTCGCGCCTTTATGCCGAGGCGCTGTCGCTGCGCGGGATCGCCACCGATTTCCGCATCATCCCCGGCAAGGGCCATGAGCTGCTCGGCGATCCCGAGGTGATCTCCGCGCTCCAGCGCCTCGCCGCCGCCCTTCCAGGAAAGTCTTGATGTCCGCTCCGATCCGTATCGCGCTCCAACGCCTGCCGCATGGTGCGGGCCTGCCGCTCCCCGCCTATGCCACGGCGGGCGCCGCCGGCATGGACGTGGTCGCGGCCGAGGCGGTGGTGCTCGCCCCCGGTGCCCGCCATGCGGTGGCGACCGGCTTCGCGATGGCGATTCCGCCGGGCTATGAAGTGCAGGTGCGGCCGCGCTCCGGCCTCGCGCTCAAGCACGGCGTCACTTGCCTCAACACGCCCGGCACGATCGACAGCGACTATCGCGGCGAGGTCAAGGTGATCCTCGCCAATCTCGGCGACGCGCCGTTCCCCGTCGCGCGCGGCGACCGGATCGCGCAGCTCGTGCCCGCGCCGGTCCAGCATGCGGCGCTCGAGGAAGTGGCGACGCTCGACGAAACGGCGCGCGGCATCGGGGGCTTCGGATCGACGGGCACGTGATCGGATCGCTTCTCCTTGCCGCGGCGCTCCAGGCGGCGCCGATCGATTGGGACGCGCTGCCGCCCCTGCCCTGGCGCACGCCTCCGGTGCTCACGCCGGACATGCAGGGCTTCGTCCAGCGCGAAGTGAAGCTGCGCAAATGCACCACGCCCAAGCCGGGCACGCTCGAAGTCTCGATCGCGGTGCTGGTCGACGAGAATGGCGCGATCCGCACCACCGTGCCGCGCGCGATCGCCTGCCCCTCGGTCGAGCAATATGCCGCGGCCCTCGCCGCGGGCTTCGCCCGGGCCAACCTGCTCCCGCGCCCCGGCGCGAGCGAGCAATGGTACAGCACGACCCTCACCTTCACCCTGCCGCAATGAACCTCTCCGACACGGAGCTGGAACGCTATGCCCGCCACATCGTGCTGCGCGAGATCGGCGGCGGCGGGCAGCTGCGCCTGAAGGCCGCGCGCGTGCTGGTGATCGGCGCGGGCGGGATCGGCTCGCCGGCGATCGAATATCTGGCGGCGGCCGGCATCGGCACGCTCTTCATCGTCGATGACGATCGCGTCGAGCTTTCGAACCTGCAACGCCAGACGCTGTTCGCCACGAAGGATCTCGGCAAGCGCAAAGTCGCCGCCGCCAAAGCGCGGGCGCATGCGCTCAACCCCCATATCGAGGTCTACGCGGTTCAGGACCGGGTAGACCTGGGCAACGCCGAGCAAGTCCGCGATTACGACGTGGTGATCGATGGCACCGACAATTTCGCCACCCGCCTCGCCGTGGCCGATGCGTGCCTCCGCCACCGCGTCCCGCTCGTCTCCGCGGCCGTCTCGGAATTCGAAGGGCAGCTCGGCGTGTTCCGCGGCTGGGAAGCGGACAAGCCCTGCTATCGCTGCTTCGTCGGCCATGATCCCGAGCGCCCCGGCATCAGCTGTGCCGAGCAGGGGGTGCTCGGCGCGCTTACCGGCGTGATGGGCAGCCTCGCCGCGCTGGAGACGATCCGCGCCATCGCCCCCTTTGGCGAGGATCCGGCCGGCAAGCTGCTGCTGGTCGATGCGCTCGCCTTTCGGTTCCGGACGCTGACCTTGCCCAAGGACCCCGGCTGCCCGGCTTGTCGCGAAGGCCAGGGCACCCAACCCTGATCCTCCCCCATCGGCAGCGATCACCGCGCCCATGGATCGCCATTGAAGCGCCGTCGGAACTGAGGCAATCGGAACCTCAATCGAGATGTTCCGAAGGAGGCCGCCATGTTGATGAGCCTGATTCTTGCCGCCTTGCTCGCGCCCGGCACGTTCGCCATCGAATCGGAATGGGCACCCATCGGCATCAATGGCGATGGCGACACGCTCTACCTTGTCGATCGCACCAGCATCAAGGCTGGCCCCGAGACCATGTCGGGCATGTTTCGCGCGGTCAGCCAGACCAGCGCATTCGGCCTGCATCTCGACTTCGACTGTGCCGCCGGGCGCTTTCGCTACCTCGACTACAGCAACCCCAATGGCGACCTGTCCGGCGAGTCGGAGTGGGGCCCGGTGAAACCGGGAACGCCCCTGCACCTGGCCTCGAAATATATATGCGCCGGCGGCAAGATCGATCTCGGCTTTGGCGATGCCACGTTCAAGGCCGAGAGACCCGAGCCCTTCGCGCGCAGGTTTCTCGAGCTCCGATCCCGGAAGAAGTGATCCGCCCGCCGGCAACCGCGACGTGCCGCCCCCGATGCGGGAAACTGGACTTCCCATCCCGCTTCGGGCACCTGCCGCCCCATGACCCGCGTCCTCGTCACCGGCTCGGCCGGCTTCATCGGCTTCCATACCGCGAGCAAGCTGCTCCAGCGCGGTGCGACCGTGCTCGGCGTCGACAATTTCAGCGACTATTATGACCCCGCGCTCAAGGAAGCGCGCAACGACATCCTGTCGAACCATCCCGATTTCCGCGTCGCCCGGGTCTCGATCGACGACATGGCGGCGTTCGGCGATGTCTGGGCCGAATTCCGGCCGGACGTGGTGATCCATCTCGCCGCGCAGGCCGGCGTGCGCTATTCGATCGACGCGCCCGAAAGCTATGTCGCGGCCAATCTGATCGGCACGTTCAACGTGCTCGAGTTGGCCCGCCGCCATGCCACCAAGCACCTGCTCGCCGCCTCCACCAGCTCGGTCTATGGCGCGAACACCGACATGCCGTTCACCGAGACGCAGCGTACCGCCACGCCGCTCAGCTTCTACGCCGCCACCAAGGGCGCGACCGAGCTGATGGGGCATAGCTACGCGCATCTCTACAAGACGCCGATGACCTTCTTCCGCTTCTTCACGGTCTATGGCCCCTGGGGCCGGCCGGACATGGCGCTGTTCAAGTTCACGCGCGGCATCCTCGCCGGCGAGCCGATCGACATCTACAACAACGGCCAGATGGTCCGCGACTTCACCTATGTCGACGACCTGGCCGAAGCGATCGTCAGGCTCACCGAAGCCGTTCCCGGCACCGTGCCGGTCGAGGGCGACAGCCTGTCCCCGGTCGCGCCCTTCCGCACCGTCAACATCGGCGCGGGCCGGCAGACCCAGCTGATGGACTATATCGGCGAGATCGAGCGCGCGCTGGGCAGGGAAGCCATCAAGAACTTCATGCCGATGCAGCAGGGCGACGTGCCGGCGACCGAGGCCAGCTCGGCCCTGCTCAAGGCGCTTACCGGCTATGCGCCCTCGACGCCGCCGAGCCGGGGCATTCCCGCCTTTGTCGATTGGTATCTGGCGCATTATCGAAACTGAAACCCCTGTTCCGGCATGAAGGCGCGCAAGCGTACTTCCACCGTTATGGGGTTTCCCGATGAGCATCGAATGGCCCGCGCACGGGCTCAAGCTTCAGGCGCGGATCGA
This sequence comes from Sphingomonas sp. CBMAI 2297, assembly GCF_029870595.1. Taxonomy (GTDB): domain Bacteria; phylum Pseudomonadota; class Alphaproteobacteria; order Sphingomonadales; family Sphingomonadaceae; genus Sphingomonas. The sequence continues at coordinate 89,040 of NZ_JAPDIR010000002.1, read as the reverse complement.
AGGCGGCACGGCGATCATCGGCGTGATCGGCATGGGCTATGTCGGCCTGCCGCTCGCCATGGCCTTTGGTGAGGCCGGCTGCCCCGTCCTCGCCTTCGACGTCGACCAGGCCAAGATCGACGCGCTCGAGGCCGGCGAGAGCTATATCAAGCATATCGACGCCGCCCGCGTCGCGCCGCTCGTCGCGAACGCGAAGCTGCGCGCCACCGCCGATCTCGGCCGGCTGGACGAAGCGGACGTGGTGCTGATCTGCGTCCCCACGCCGCTCACCCGCCATCTCGAGCCCGACCTGAAATATGTGGAGAGCACCACCCGCGCGATCGCGAAGACGCTGCGCCGCGGCCAGCTCGTGATCCTCGAATCGACCACCTATCCCGGCACCACCGCCGAGGTGATGCAGCCGATCCTCGAGGAAACCGGCCTCGTCGCCGGCAAGGACTTCTTCCTCGCCTATTCGCCCGAGCGCGAGGACCCCGGCAACCCGACCTATTCGACCACCAAGATCCCGAAAGTGGTCGGCGCCGACGACGGCGTGTCCGCGGCGCTCGCGCTTTCGGTCTATCGCCACATCGTCCCCCAGGCGATCCAGGTCTCGTCCGCCGCCACGGCGGAGGCGGTGAAGATCACGGAGAACGTGTTCCGCGCCGTCAACATCGCGCTGGTCAACGAGCTCAAGCTCATCTTCACCGCGATGGACATCGACGTGTGGGAAGTGATCGACGCGGCGAAATCCAAGCCGTTCGGCTTCATGCCCTTCTATCCCGGCCCGGGCCTGGGCGGGCACTGCATCCCGATCGACCCCTTCTACCTCACCTGGAAGGCGCGCGAGTATAACCAGCACACCAAGTTCATCGAGCTCGCCGGACAGATCAACGCGGACATGCCCCAGCACGTCGTCCGCGTCCTCGCCGACACGATGGATGCCCGTTTCGGCCGGGGCCTGCGCGGCGCGCGCATCCTGGTGCTGGGCGTGGCCTACAAGAAGAATGTCGAGGATATCCGGGAGAGCCCGTCGCTCCGCCTGATGGAGATGATCGAGGCACGCGGCGCCACCGCCGACTTCCACGATCCCCATGTCGCCCAGATCGACAACACCCGCGAGCATCCGACGCTCAACTTCCGCCACGGCGTGGCGTGGGACGCGGCGGAGATCGGGAATTATGACGCGGTGCTGATCGCCACCGATCACGACGCGGTCGATTACGGCGCGCTGGTCGATGCGGCGAAGCTGGTGATCGACACGCGCAACGCCTGCGGCAAGGCGGGCATCGCCTCGGACAAGGTGGTCCGGGCTTGATCCCGGGCCGCCTGACCGCGGCATAGGGCGTCACCCGCCGTCACCGCGGCGCGGAAGCGCGATCCTCGGCTCAGCCGGCGCAGCGGCTGGCCACGAACGCGCGGATTGCCGGCGCCATGTCCTCGCGTTCCAGCGCCACGGCGATATTGGCCTGGATGAAGCCTGCCTTGTCGCCGCAATCATAGCGCACGCCGTCGAAGGTGACGCCGTGGAAACGCTGGCCGCCGATCATCTGCGCCATCGCATCCGTCAGCTGGATCTCGCCGCCGGCACCCTTCTCCTGCTTCTCGAGCAGGCGCATCACCTCGGGCTGCAGGATATACCGGCCGATCACCGAGAGGTTCGAGGGCGCGGTGCCCGGGGCCGGCTTCTCGACCAGCCCCTTCACCTCGGTCAGCGCGCCATCCCGCGCGCCGGGCGTGATGATGCCATAGCGATGGGTCTGGTCGTCGGGGACGATCTCGGCGCAGATCAGGTTGCCGCCCACCTGATTATACGCATCGACCATCTGCTTCAGGCAGCCGGGCCGGCCCATCATGAAGTCGTCGGCGAGCAGCACGGCGAAGGGCTCGTCCCCCACGATGTCGCGGGCGCACCAGACGGCGTGCCCCAGGCCCATCGGCTCCTGCTGGCGGACATAGGCGACCGCGCCGGGCTTCAGCCGGGTCGCATCGAGAAGCTCGAGCGACTTGCCGCGCGCCGACATGGTCGTCTCGAGCTCATAGGCGATGTCGAAATGATCCTCGATCGCGCTCTTGCCGCGACCGGTCACGAAGATCATCTGCTCGATGCCGGCCTCCAGCGCCTCGTCGACGGCATATTGGATCAGCGGGCGATCGACGACCGGCAGCATCTCCTTGGGCAGCGCCTTGGTGGCGGGCAGGAAGCGGGTACCCAGACCGCCCACGGGAAACACGGCCTTGCGCAGCGGCTTGATGGTCATTCGAGAAGCGCCTCTTCGGATCAATCGGGCGCCCATAACGACGGCCATTGGTTTTCGCAATTATGTCGGTAACCGTAACCACATGGTGAGAGGATGCGGCTAAGGGAGCAGCATGACCGGAACAAGCAAGCGCGTTCTCCTGATCTTCGGCACCCGTCCCGAAGCCATCAAGCTCTTCCCCGTCGTCCGCGCCCTTCACGCGATGCCCGGGATCGAGGTGCGAACCTGCGTCACGGCTCAGCATCGCGGGCTGCTCGATCAGGTCCTCTCGATCGCCAGCCTCACGCCTGACGTCGACCTGAATCTGATGGAGCCCGGCCAGACACTCGAACAGCTCACCGCCCGGCTGCTCACCGGACTGGGCAAGGTGATGGACGCGGAGCGGCCCGACCGCGTGATCGTCCAGGGCGATACCGCCACTGCGATGGTCGGCGCACTTGCCGCCTATTATCGCAAGGTGCCGGTCAGCCATGTCGAGGCGGGGTTGCGTTCCGGCGACATCTACCAGCCCTGGCCCGAGGAAGTGAACCGTCGCATCGTCGCCCCCATCGCCGACCAGCATTTCGCGCCCACCGAGACGGCGGCGGAGGCTCTGCGTCGCGAGAATATCGATCCGGCGACGATCCACGTCACCGGCAACACGGTGATCGACGCGCTGCTCGCCACCCGCGCCCGCATCGCTGCGGACCCCGGGCTCGCGGCCGGCCTCGATCCGATCGCGGCCCGCTTCGCCGGCAAGCGCATCGCCCTCGTCACCACGCATCGCCGCGAGAATTTCGGCGGCGGCATGGAGGATATCGCCCGGGCGCTGGGCCGCATCGCCGATCGGGACGACACGGCGATCCTCTTCCCGATGCACCCCAACCCCAATGTCGTGGCGGCGATGGACAAGGTGCTGGGCGACCGGCCCAACGTCGCCCGGATCGAGCCGCTCGACTATCCGCACTTCATCCGCGCACTCGAGCTGTGCGACGTCGTGCTCAGCGATTCAGGCGGCGTGCAGGAAGAAGCGCCTGCCCTCGGCAAGCCGGTGCTGGTGATGCGGGAGACCACCGAACGTCCCGAAGGCATAGCGGCAGGCACCGCCAGGCTGGTCGGCACCAGCCCGGAGCGGATCGTTTCCGAAATATCAACCCTCCTGGACGTACCATCGGCCTATTCGGCCATGGCCCGCGCCCACAATCCGTTCGGCGACGGCCATGCTTCCGAGCGGATTGCGGGGATCGTCGCACATGGTTTCGGATTCTGAGCTCAAGGTCTGTGTTCTCGGCCTGGGCTATATCGGGCTTCCCACCGCAGCGGTGATCGCGCGCACCGGCGCCAAGGTACTCGGTGTCGACGTCCATCAATCGGTGGTCGACACGGTCAATTCGGGCAAGGTCCATATCGAGGAAATCGACCTGGACGGCCTGGTCTCGGGTGTCGTCGCCCGCGGCAATCTGCGCGCCTCGCTGCGGATCGAGCTAGCCGATGTCTTCGTCATCGCCGTTCCCACCCCCTTCGACGCGAACCACGCACCGGACATCGGCTATGTGCTCAAGGCCGCGACCAATGTCGCGATCACGCTCAAGGCCGGCGACGTGGTGATCCTCGAATCGACATCGCCGGTGGGCACCACCGAGAAGGTTGCCGAGCTGCTCGCCCAGCTCCGCCCGGACCTCAGGATTCCCGGCCACTGCACCGGCAGCGCCGATATCGCCATCGCCTATTGCCCCGAGCGCGTGCTGCCCGGCCGCATCCTGGTCGAGCTGATCGACAATGACCGCGTCATCGGCGGGATCACGCCGCGCTGCGCCCGCAAGGCGCTGCAATTCTACCGCCGCTTCGTCCGCGGCGCCTGCGTCACCACCACGGCCAAGGCCGCGGAGATGACCAAGCTAACCGAGAACGCCTTTCGCGACGTCAACATCGCCTTCGCCAACGAGCTGAGCCTCGTCGCCGAGAAGATGGGCGTCGATGTGTGGGAAGTGATCCGCCTCGCCAACCGCCATCCGCGCGTCAACATCCTGTCCCCGGGCCCGGGCGTGGGCGGCCACTGCATCGCGGTCGACCCCTGGTTCCTGGTCAGTGCCGCCCCCGAGCAGACGCCGCTGATCCGCACCGCCCGCGAGGTGAATGACGGCAAGACCGACTTCGTAATCGAGCATGCCGCAGCGATGATCGAGGCGAATCCGACGGCCCGGGTCGCCTGTCTGGGCCTGGCCTTCAAGGCCAATATCGACGATTTCCGCGAGAGCCCCGCACTCAAGGTCGCGGCGTCGCTGGCCGAACGCTTCGGCGAACGCATCCAGATCGTCGAACCCTATGCAAGCGCCCTGCCCCCAGCCTTTGAGGGCACTGGCGCCGAACTGATCGACGTCGACAGCGCGATCGAGAGCTGCGGGATTTTCGTGGTGCTGGTCGATCACGACATATTCAAGTCAGTCCCCCTCGACGAGCGCGCCGACAAACAGGTCTACGACACGCGGGGCATCTGGCCCGACCAGCCGCGCGGCATCGCCGGCGAGCCCCTCCGGCTGGCGAGTTGAACCTTAGCGACTGCGCACCAGGATCGATTGCCAGTCGCCGTCCAGCGGCTTTTCGCGATCGGCCAGGAAGGGAGGCATGATCGGCCGGGCCGACAGCGTCTCGACCTTGGCGCTCGTCGCCTCGAGCGTTGCCACGCGATCGCGCCACGCCGGATGCGAACGGCTGCGCAGGATTCCGCCAGCCTTGCTCGGCCCAAAATGCCGCCAGAACGCGATGCTCGCGCGCACCGGATAATTGGCATTGGCAAGCAGGTAGACCGACAGGATATCGGCCTGCACCTCGGTCTGACGGAAATATTTCACGTTGGCGCCGAAGCCGGAAAGCAGCCCGTAATCCACGCCCCGCGCTTCCAGCCGGTCACGATGGCGCAGGATATTGTGGGAGAACTCGTGCGCGATCACCGCCGCCAGCTGGTCGTCGGGATAATCGTACAGAAAGCCCGACCCGATCTGCACCATCGTCCCGTCCGCAGAAGCGCCAAAACCGCCACCGAGCTCCAGCTCGAAGCGCGATTTACAGGCCCGTACGGGCTGGATCGTCACCTGAAGCGGAGCACCTTCCCGTATCGCTTGAACTGCGATCGGAGCATCGACAGGAAGCGCTGCAATGGCGAGCTGTGCGGCCACCAGCTTGGCGGTGCTGCCCGGCTTGCCCGGCAGCGCCGCGATGTCGACCGTGCCGACGCGCACCAGCGAATCGTCAGCCCGCAAGCCTGCCCGGTCGCCGGGGCCGCCCGCAATCACTCCCTCGACCGCTACGGGCGTGGCGAAATGGAAATGATTTCTCGCCGATTCGCGCGCGGCACCGTCGAACTGATCGAGCGTGTGGAGCTGCAGGCCCGTGCCGGCTTCGATACGATCGCAGAGTGCCGCATTGGCGGTGGCCAGCTTCCAACCTATCCCGGCCACGCGCACGTCCGCCGCACGCACCGCCTCGAACAGCGCCGTGTCATCCGCGCGTGCAGACGAGATCGGAAACGCGAGAAGGGCAAGGATGCCGGCCAGGACGTCGCGCGGGAGCCCCGGGATGGCCGGGCGGAACTGGTGGAAGGAAGAGCTCATGGGAAACTCCCCTACGATGGACGGAGCGCATCGCCAAACTGGCGGCCCGGAGGCCGGCAGCCTCGGTGGATTCGCGATCCCCGTCCGCTCCCGCAGTGCAACTTGCCCGGAAACAGGGGATGGCAACAAAACTGTCACAAGAATCTCCCTCTAACCATCACGGATTAGGCCCATTTCGACGGAGAGACTTCATTAATCCCCTTGGCGATATTGGTGCAGCGCGTTAAGGACGGCTCCGTAACCACTTGGTTCGGGTCGAACGGGTGTTTACAGAGTTCGGATAAACCGGACCAAGGTGTTGCCAATGGGTCACGACGGGAAGTTTCTCGCCGTAGCCAAAGTTTGAGGTGTTGCGACTACGCAGGTCCTGTGCCATAGGACCGCGTGACGAGAGCACCAGAGCTCGAAAGAGGGAGAAAAAAGAGTGTTCACTAAGCTTCTTACGGCCGCCGCTATCGCGTCGATGGCGACCGCCCCCGTTCTGGCCGCTCCGACGAGCGCTTCGAAGCTGTCGCTGTCGGGTGTCCGCACCGCGACCGTCAGCAAGAAGAAGAGCGATCTGGCTCCGGCCGTTCTGATCGGCGTTCTCGCCACCGTCGCCATCATCGGCGGCGCGGTGATCCTCGCCGACAGCGACGACAAGCCCAACAGCCCGTAGTTTCTGGCTGCGCAAGCAGAGTTTCGAAGTGGCGGCCTAACGGCCGCCACTTTTGTTTCTGGGCTTCTGCGCGGCTATCTATCCCGGGATCGAGGCTTGCTTTGCTCTCGGACGGCGAAAGACCATGCTTTCCAAGTTATTCGGAAAAACCCGCGCGCACACGACAGCGCCCGCAAATGGCCCCACGGGTGAACGCGTGTACGCGATCGGCGATATCCATGGGCGATTGGATTTGCTCGATGAGCTGATCGAACGCATTTTCCGCGACGAGCGCGAACGCCATGGCATGCCCAGCACGATTATCTTCCTTGGCGACCTGATCGACCGCGGCCCGGAATCGGCGCAGGTAGTCGAGCGCGTCATGCAATTTGAAACCCAGCGCCCGACGCGGTTTCTGCTTGGCAATCACGAAGAGGTATTCCTCAAGTCGCTTGACGGCGATCTGACTGCCCTCGCGCTGTTCAATCGGATAGGCGGTCGAGAGACCGCGCTCAGCTATGGCATTTCGGAAGAGGAGTATCGCAAAAGCGACTATCCGGCGCTTGCCAACCTGCTCGCACGCGCGGTGCCGCGCAGCCACATCGACTTCATGAACCGCTTTGAAGATCTGATAGTTCTAGGCGACTACGCCTTCGTACACGCCGGCGTCCGCCCAAATGAGCCGTTGACGCGCCAGCGCCCCAGCGATTTGCGCTGGATCCGCAATGAGTTTCTCCGCCATCAAACGCGCCTGGAGAAAATGATCGTCCACGGCCACACGATCTCCGATGACGTGGAATTCGGTCCTCACCGCATCGGCATCGATACGGGAGCCTATATGAGCGGTAAACTTACCGCCATGGGCATCGAAGGCAGCGAGCGCTGGCTTCTCCAAACCGGCTAGCACCACGACAATGGCCGGAAACGATGCAAACCCCCGGCCGCCCTCACACTAGCCGATAGAGCCTCATGCCACGGGCCTACGCGCTACTGCGCGGCTAGGTGATGCACCTCAATACCCCGCACCTGACCTGAATAACTCGTGTCAGCAGTGTCCATGCCCGAGAGAAAAAGGGTAAGGAACTGATAGCGGCATCCCTCGGTGTCCGGGACGGTGAAACGCAAGCGATCCTTGGCCACCGTCCCTAGCGCTATCGCCCCCAGCGGCTGCCCACTAGCGCAGGAGACCATCCACCGCGCTCCCTCGCCCGCCGGACGCTCAACATAGCTCGTGACACTCACCAGCTCCGCTGCCCCCGGCGTCATATGGAGCAGGCGCTCCGCGACCTTACCGCCCGAACTCCCCCCATAATAGGACAAGCCTCCGCCCGAATTGGCACTTGCGCCGAAGCCCGCACCATCGATGAAAGACCAATCGAAAGGCGGCCACTGGCCGGAGCGATCGAGCTCCCCTCCGGAAAGCTCCATTGCTCCGCTCCATTCCCGATACAGCGCAAGCGCGGAGTCCAGCTTGCCGCGCTCGGCAAGCTTCTGGACAACGAATCTGCGGATCTGCAAGGGCAGCGCCTCAGGCATTCGCGCCAACCGCCCGACAATATCGACAAGCGCTGGATCAGCGGTCCCCGCGGAGGCCGTGTACTCCAGAAAAGGCACGAGCCAGGGCGGCCGCTTGGCGAACATCGGATAGGCTACGCGCAGAATATCGGGATCGGAAATTGCGCCGGCCAGGATCGGAAAGAGCAGCTGCGGGCTCTGCGATGAAGTGCGCAAGGTGATATCGTAGTAATAGAGCGCCTTGGGGATATCACCACGACGGCTCGCATCCTCGATCAGCCACAAATTGGTAAACAGATCGCGCCTGCTCAAGCGCTCAGCCAGGTGCATTAGCTGATCCGCCTGCTTACCCTGCCCCTCGATCGCCAACCCGCGAGTGCGGATGGCGATGACATTCGCGGGTTCGACGCGCAGCGCATCGAGAGACAATGCGCCAGCCGAGTCGTAATCTTGGCGCAGGAAAGCCTTTGCCCCGAGCGTGGAGACCGAAATCGAGTTCCATGGCCACAAGCGAACCGCCAGTTGTGGCGCCTTCGCCGAGAAACCGCAGGAAAGACTGACAGCGCCAGCAAGCAACGCCATCAGGAGCGCCAGCGGAACCACAACGAACATTCGCCGTATGATCGGCGCCGGCAGCCCCGCCCTGGCAAATCCGCTATGACTCGACGATGCCATCTGCCCTCAGCTACTTTTTGTTACCGTAACTATATTCATAGCCATAGCCATAGTTCCGGGTCTGCGCCTCCAGCTTGGTGAAGACGACGCCCAGAATCCGCGCCCGCGCTGCGAGCAAACGCCCAAGTGCGGTCTTGATGACTCGACGCGAAGCTTCCCGCGCGGCGACCACATAGACCACACCTTCAACGGTCTGTGCCATCAGCGGCACGTCGGCGAGGCCAAGCACCGGCGGCATATCGACCACCACCTGATCATATTCCGTCAGCAGCGTATCGATCAGCAACCGCATACGCCCGCCGCTCAGAAGCTCCGCCGCATTCGGCGGCTGAGGACCGCTGGGCAACAGCGTCACGTCATCCCGATCGCTCTTCAACAGCAGCGGCTTCACATCGGATTCGCCTGCCAGGTAATTGCTGAGGCCGCGCTCATTCTGAAGCCCGAAGGCATAGTGGAGCGACGGCGAGCGCATGTCGCCATCGATCAGCACCACGGTACGGCCCGTGCGGGCGATGATGCGCGCGATCGCCGAAGCGCTCGTGCTCTTGCCTTCGGCGGCCCGGGTGCTGGTCACCATTATCGAACGCGGTATCCCATGATCCGTCGAGAAGCGTAGGCCGGTGACCGCGGTGAGATAGGCATCCGAGGTGATCGACTTGACGTCGTCCAGATCCTGGAGCGGCTGCACGTCTCGCGCGACCGGGATCGCACCAAGGAGCGGCACGTCGATCAAATTGGCGACATCGCCAGGATCCGTGATGCGCTCGTCGATCTGCTCGAGGCCAAAAGTAACCGCGCCCGCGACTATTATGCCCAGGAAACCGGCCAGCAGCAGATTCAGGAGCAGATTGGGGCTCGACGGACTGCGCGGCAACTTCGCCGGATCGACGACGAACACGTTATTGGAGCCAACGCCGGCAACGCCGATTTCCTTATAGCGCTGCAGGAGGGCGTTATACAGTTCGCGGTTGGTATCGACTTCACGCTGGTAGATGTTGAACTGAATCCCCCGGCGCTGCTGATCGTTGAGCTGGCTCTTCAGCTGATCCACCAGGGCGCGCAGGCGCGTCTCGCGCGAAACCGCTTCGTCATACTCACGGTTGACCCCAGTGGATGTGCGACCGCGCTCAGCTTCGATCTCGCGGTCGAGCGATGCCAACTGCGAGGTCAGCGCCTGAACCTGAGGATAACCCGGCTCGAACTGCGCGAGCAGCTTCGAGCGCTCGGCCGCCACCTCGGCGCGACGCGAGCGCAGCGCGACCAGCGCGGTGTTCTGTTGCGAGCTCGGCGTGGTAATGTCCCCGCCGCGGCCAAGGCGGCTCTGCGCCAAGATGCGGTCGGCGGTCGCCGCCGACAGAGCCGTGTTCAGCGCCTCGAGCTTGTCGCCGACCAAGGTGCGATCAGAACGGGTCTTCCCGTCCGCCCCCACAGTCGTGCTCAACGGCACAATTTCCTGTTCCGCCGAGTAGTTGACCAAATCGCGCTCCGACTGTTCCAACCGGCGACGGAGCTGTTCGAGGCGAGTTTCGAGGAAAGCGCGCGCATCGCTGGTCGCGGCGAAGCGCTGCTCGATATTCGACTGGATGAACTGCTTCACCCACTCGTTCGAGATCTGCGCCGAATAAGCAGGGTCGGGCGCGGTGAAGCGTACATCAACCAAGCTGGAATCCCGCACCGGAAGGATCGAGACGCCCGCAAGCAACGTGCCGACGATCTTCTCGAATTCCTGTTCGCGCTGCACGGGCGTAAGGCGCTGCATCGGCCCGTCCGATACCGCAGCGCCACCGCGCGCCAGACCGAAACCTTCATAGAAGCGAGGATCGTCGACAAGCTTGAGCGAACGCGTCACCCGTTCCGCAAGGCTGCGAGCGCGCAGCAACGCATATTGTGTCTGATAGAAAGTGATGTCGGTGATCTTGCTGTCTTCGTCCAGCTCGCCGACCTTGGTGACATTGGCCTTGGCCTTGGAGATCTCCACACGCGTCGTTGCGGTAAATTTCGGAGTGGCGAGCATCGTCACGATCAGGCCCAGCACCAGCGAGCCCATGACGATCGGCAATATGATCCACTTGCGCCGGAGAGCAGTGAACCAAGCGCTCACGAGGAGCGGCATACGCTCGCCCCTTGCCTGAACGCCAACAGACGGGGCGGTGTCGGCGGACTCCGAAACAAGAGATTTCTGTTTAAGGTCGAAAGACTGGGACATCGAGATTTCCATCAGGCGGAGGCGCAAGCCTCAGCGTGCGAGAATGTAGATCAGCGGCGTTAGAATTGCCGGGGTAGCCAGCAGCACGTCCTTGAAGATGCGCCGTGCCTTGGAGTCGCCCACGACAACAATATCGCCCGGATAGATTTCCGGATCGGCATAGTTGCCCAAACGGATAGCCCTCAAATTGTAAATGCCAGCCATACGTTGCCCGCCAACGGTACGAAACACGATGACATCATCGAGCCGCGCATATTCGCCGGTGCCCTTCGCCGTCGCGATCGCGCGGAGCAGCGTCATGCGACCAACGACCGGGTACAGGCCAGGCTCGCGAACCTCACCGTCAACGGTGAATACTTGGCTGACCGTCTCCTCGAGATTCACGCTGACCTGGGGGTTGCGGACATAGCCGCGCAACCGGCCCTCAATGGCCTTCGCCACTTGATCCGGCGTCTGGCCCGATGCCTGGATCACGCCGGCGAGCGGGAAGGAAATCCGGCCGCTCGCATCGGCCTGGATACGCATATCCATGTCCTGAACGCCGAATACCTTGATGGTCAGTTTGTCAAACGGTCCGATCAGATAGGGACGCGCGCTGCCATAAAGGTCCGCATCCTGAGGCGCCGGAAGTCCTTGTTGATCACTCAGCTTGATTGCAGGATCACTGCCATACACGCGATGGTCGACGCAGGCCGCCAGCGCCAAAGCGCAGGCCGTGGTGACAAACAACTTTAACACGCTTTGAAGATCCCCGGCTACTCGTAGCGAGGCCGTGCTTAGACGCCGGGGATGCACCCGTAAAGCGCCTCGATCAGCTTTTCCCCTGGTTCAGACGAACCGATCATCCGGTGCGGCGCAACAATCCGTTTTGAGAGTTGCCGAGATGGTGCGATGGAGGACGCATTGAGCACCTTCGTGGTTCCCCTTCTTGCGCAACCTTCTGACGATTCGAAACCTTGCGGCGCTGTTGTTTGCCGCGACCGCCGGACTGATCGCGATCACGCCTGCGGCCCGCCAGCTCGTAAGGGAAGCGGACGCTACGATGTTCGGATACCGGCTGACGGATGCCTATGCGCAGCTATGGGGGGCGGAGGATTGGAGCGCCGCCCCGCAGCTCCCGGAAGGACATTCGACCGCCTGGGCTCGGCAGCCGGTGCGCATTGCGCATGCCATGGGCAGTTGGGGAAAGCCGGATGAGAACAAGCCGGCCGCACTCGCGGCCGCACTCGCCGCAGGCTATCATATCATCGAAGTCGACCTCTCCTATGGCCCCGACGGGAAACTTCATTGCTTTCACGGCCCCGGCGGCGCCCGCCAGGATGACTGGCCCCTTGAGGAGTTGCTGTCGGCCGCTGAAAAGCAGCCCTTCTTCATCGTGCTGGATCTGAAATCGGATTTCGCTCGATCCGCTGCCGATGTTATGCGGCGCGTGCGCGGCACCCCACTCGAGGAGCGTATCATTTTCCAACTATATAGCCCGGAGGATGTGCGTTGGTTTGCACAGCATGCAGTTGGAACTCACCTGCCCGCGCCGATCGTGACGCTTTATCGCGCACGCCGATACCGGCCACACCTCTTGCCGAATCTCAGCCGTATCCACGCGCGTATCGTTACGATGCCGATCGAGCGGGTCGGCGAGCTTGGTGATGCGCGAGATTTCGCCACTGTTCTGGTTCACCCGCTCCAGTCTTGCGCCGATGCGAAGAGGCTTCGCGTGGCCGCCGGATACATGCTCACCGACGCATCTTGTAACATGGCCCCCAGCCGCGGGAGCACCGTGCGATGAACCGCTGGGCGAGCGGTCTGCGTTCGGAATGGTCTTCCAACCTGCGCAAGCCGGTTTCGGCGCTTGGGCAACGGATTCGCGAGAGCAGGACGACGATCGAATTGACGGGCCTTGTACTTTACCTAGTCCTGCCCAGCCTGGCGTGGAGCATGGTCTACCGGCAACCCAAGCTAGTCGCCGATACGCTCTTGATGATTCCGATAGAGCTTTTTCTGCCGAAATTGGCACGGCCGTTCTGGCGCCTTGCCTGGATCACCGCATGCGGCGCGATGCTCCTGCTCGAATGGAACATCTTCTTCGAGAGCTATGGCTTCTATGCCCATCTCCTGTTCGAGATTGCCCTAACCGGACATGGGCTGGCCATCATTGGCGCCATTCTGTTTTTTGCCATCTTTCTGTTTCTGCCCATTCCCAGCCCGAAGCGACGACTCCAACTGCTGGCGATCGGCACCTGCGCCTATCTATTCGTGATCGGCGTCAAGGCGCTGCCTTGGGGCAAAGAGCATCTTGCCTGGATCCGCATCCCCATCGTCCGCGCCCTCCAAGTGTCGATAAGTGACGGTCCACGCGCCTTTCGGTCTGTCTTGGGCCAGGATGCGGCTCCGGTAACGCACCGGCTATACGACGCGCTCTCCGCAAGACCTGAAGCAGCGCCTGCGAAGATCCTGATCATTCTAGTCGAATCCTGGGGCGAGCGACCGGCCGATCTGGCGCATATCCGCGATGCGCTAGCCGCCATGCCCAGCGTATCCCAGATTGAACTCGGATATAATGCCTTCCACGGATCTACCTTGCCCGCCGAGGTCCGCGAGCTTTGCGGCATGGCGCTGGACTTCGCACACCCGGAGAAGCTCAACCGCAACTGCCTCCCGCGACGCTTCGCCACGGCCGGATATGCGACCACCGCCTTCCATGGTTACGATGGCTTTTTCTACTCGCGCGACATCATTTATCCCGGCCTCGGCTTCCAGAGGAGCTACTTCAAGCCAGACTTGTCCGCTCTTGCCGAGTGCGCAGGCGCCTTTAACGGCGCCTGCGACGACGCCGTCGTAGACAATGCTGTCAATCTCCTCGCGCGCCCGGGGCGCCAGTTCGTCTACATGATGTCGCTGACTGCGCACGCACCTGTCGCCGCGACATCGCTTGCCCGGCCCTATGCGACGACGATGCTCAGTGCCCTCCCCGGCGATCCCGGACAGAAGCTCAATCGGGCCCTAATAGTGCGCGCGGTCCAGCGCATCCATGCGACCATGAACGGGCAAGATGCTCTTTTGTATATCGCGGGTGACCATAACCCGCCCGGCGCGGAACAGGAATTCCAGGTTCCTGCCGGAAAGACGCCTTATCTGCTGATCCGCTTGTCCGGCGCTGCTCAGCCGCGCAATGGAGCTTCCACCTCGCGCCGCGCCGACATCCAGTAAACCGCAACCGCGAAAACGAGCGCGGCAAGAGGCGTACGCAACGGGTAATCGGTCAGGCTCGCCAGCATGAAGAGACCGGAAACAACGCTGCCCGTTCGCGCGAGGACCACCGCAGACCGCGTGCTCGCAGCCCGCCAAGCTCCAAACGCAGCCCTGCTCCACCAGAATGCAAAACCCAGCAGGATCACGATCGCCGGCACGCCGCCGTCGCTGATCAACTCGAGAAGATCGCAGTGCGCATGGTTGAGGTAGCTCAGCCTGAGCAACTCATAGGGCTCCGCCATGCGGAAAGCCGGATCGAACGTGCCGAAGCCCGTACCGAAAGGCATGAACAACACCGCCATGTTCCAAACCGGATGCAGAACCTCGTAGCGTAGTTCGCCAGTGCCATGGCTGGCCAACAGTCGAGTGAGGGCCTGCGCACGAGACTGCAGGACCACGGCCACAATCAGCGCGGCGACCGCGACCACGGCGGCTGCCCCGCCGATCAGGAAGTACTTTCTGGGCAAATCCCGGATTCGAGGAAGCGCGATCAGAAGCCCCGCCAGAATGCCGATCGGCATCAACAACAGGCCGGCGCGCGATCCCGTCACCAGGACGAGCGGGATCAGGAACAGCGCCGCCATCATGGCAAGCATTTCGCGGGGCAGGCGGGCCCTTGCATTCTGCGGCATAGTCACGAATGCGCCAAGCATGGGGAAAAGCGAAACCAGCAGCACCGCCTGGTGATTGCGATTGGCGAAGAAACCGACCGCCGAATTCTCATTGGTAATCTCATATAGATAGAGCGGGCTGCCCGCCGGGCTGACGATCTGCATCAACCCGAGCACCCCGCTCACAAGGCCAACCCCGATAAGCGTCCAGAGCGGGATCTCACGCTGGCTGCGGGCAAGCGCGCAAAGCACGAGCAGAGTCCCGGCCGGCACGAGTGCCGCACACAAGCTATTCCAAGTACGCAGCGGTGAGATGGAGATCGCCAGCCACGACTGCCCAGTCCCGATCGCGTCGGCGACTGCGGCAATCGGTTCATGTCCAGGCAGGTGCCGCCAGACAAAGGGAGGCAGCGGCAGAATCTGAAGCAGCATATAGGCGATGAGCGCACCGAGCAGGAGCAGCGGTCCACGCGCAACGCGATAGCCCTCGAAGGGGACGAAGACGACCGCAAAGGCACCTGCGATGATCGCCGCGATGCGCACTATGGTGACGACCGGCACGTCCATCCGGCTCGCGCCACCAAACAAGGCAGCGATCGTAACCAGCAAAAGGAAAAGCGCCGCAGCCGCAAGATAGTCGGGGCGCAACCTGCTGGGAAAGGACATTTGTTTAAGTTCCCCGCAACCGAACGCCGCAATGCCGAAAAATCGGCCCCTTCAATCGCTTTACCATCAAGATGAGATGTCGCAAGTAGGGGCATGGCAATCTTGAATAGCGCCCGCCGCGTGGCCCTTCGGACGCTGCTGGCGGCGCCGATAGCGGGAACGGCATCGATAGCGATGCCGCAATCGGAGAAGGCCCGCAGCGACCTTGATCGAGGCCCGGTGAACCTGCTCGATTTCATCCCAGCTTCGCTACATCCGGCGATCGCCGCCGGCACGCAGCACTCCGATCTTGCCAAATATTTTCAAGATGCGGCGATGGCGGCAGCCGCGCGTAACGACGGCTCTCGGCTCAGCGCGACCATTTTCGTACCAGATGGCTGCTATCGGGTGAGCAGCGTTGGCCTGCGAGACACCGTATTTCGCGGCGAGAGCCGGGACGGCACCGTTATCCGCGCCGTGACCTCCGGTGGCGCGGACGAGTTCCTGTTCGACGCGATGTTGGATCGCGACAAGGCGGCACGCAACACATCGGGAAATGGCTGGGTCGAGAATATGACACTCGACGCCGGGGGTAGCGGCCGTTCCTGCCTACGAACTTATGGAGGCGGCGTGCGCGCTTCGGCCCTGATCCTGCGCGGCGGCACGATCGGCCTGTCGGCGGGGCTGCCGATCTGGGCAACCTTCGACAACATCTATGCGGTGGACAATGAAGTCGGCTTCCATACATTTGCCGCGAAGGGCGATGGCGGGACTTCGACGAACTTCCGCGCCTGCTGGGCGCTGCGATCGAAACGATATGGCTTCCATATCGGCCAGTTAAGCTATTCCAGCCTGGTAAATTGCGCCGGCCAGGACAGTGGGGTAGCCAATTTCTTCGTTGAAGGCGACGCCAATGGTGCGGGAAGCTGCGAGGCGCTGCAGCTGATCGGCTGCGGGAGCGAAGGCACCGGCTCACCCTTCCATTTCAAACGCTGCCGGCACTTGTCCGTGATCGGCCCGCGGGTCGTATCTCCTGATCCGGGCCGCGACTACATAGTCATGGAAGACAGCGGCGGCGCAATCCGCGAGTTCAGTGGCGCGCCGTCCGCTCCCGCCTTCGGCATCGGCGTCCGCAATCATGGCGCGGGCGACGGAGCCATTCTCGTCGAGGGAAGCGATGTGACCTTCGATCCGGATATGGCGCAACTATTCACGCTCGTCGGCACAGTCGCGAATGGCATCAACACCATGATGACGGAGAGAATGGCTTGGCGTAGCGGGCGTGTGCAAATCGATGCGGCGCTCAGCGCAGTGGGCGACGTCCCATTTCTCGAATTCACCCATGGCAAGGACAGCGCGTTGGCGCTCACTGGCGGCAGCGTGATCTTGGGTGCGGAGCCGTTGAAGGCACCGGCCAGAATGCTCCGCCCCGGCCAGGTCGCCATCGAGATCGACTCCACTGGCTCCGGATTGATCCTGCGCTTCAAGGATCGACAGGGGCGACTGCGTGCGGTACGGCTGCCGGCGCTCCCGATTGGCTCCTAGCCTGCCGTAGCTACTGGCCGAACCACGGGGCGCCCCAGCCAGATAGTGAGCAGCGGGACCGGCGCTAGGAATACGGCATAAACCAGCATGAGATACTGCACCGGCAGATGATGCGTGCCGATCCAGAGCGCACAGAGCGGGAGCATCGTGGCGAAAAGATTGACCCCGAAACCGCGCCAACGCCCGAGATGGCTGAGCAGATAGGTGAGACCGAGCCAGTTCGCGCCTCGAAACCCCTCCGCCACGCAGATCGCCAGCGCAGACGCGACTATCCCGACCGGGAAGAATGGCAAGAGCGCCGCTGCCGCCGTGCTGGCGACCCACAACCCAAGCGCGCTCGGCCGCAAGATGTTCGAGGCGCGCATGACGATCGCGGTCCACACTGCCGCGCCAACACCGTTCACGATCAGGCCGAAGGATTCAACATGCTCCCTGGGGATGGCGTGCTGGGCGTCGAATATGTCGCGAAGCGCGATCAAAACGACCGGAGCAATGCAAATCGAAGGCAATTGCATGATCACCGAGTCCACGGCGTCCGAACGGTCGCCGCCGTCGATCGGCCGGGACAGCAGCCAGTAGAGAAAGCCCGCAGTCGCTACAGCGCCCACGGCCAAGGTGAACGTGCCAGCGCACAGAACCAGGAGAATGAAAGGCGGCACAAGGTCCCACACCGCCGAGCGTATCTGCCCCATCGCGCTACGCAGGTAGAGCAGCATGAACTGGCAGGCATAGAAGACCGCAACCAGCGCGAGCAGTCGCGGAGTCAGCACCAGATCCGCAGAATAAAAGGCCAGAATGAACAGCGAAAGAAGAGGCGCCAGATAGAGATACAAGCCCCTTGGACGCAACGCCGACAGCCCGTCTCCCCGCCGCAACTCCAGCAGCAGGAAGATTGAAAACGTGCCGATATAGCCGCTGCGCAGCAACGAGATGATCTGCGGCGGAATGCCGAGCCTGCCTGATAGCTGGACGAGCCCGAGCCACAGCACGCCCGACGCGATAAGCAGGGTTACCGACCTCACCGGCGCTCACGCGCCAGGCGGCGCAGCAGCGCATAGGCAAGACTGCCGGCATAGGAACGCGGGCGCAGCGACAGCGATCGCCGAGGCACGTCGTCGAACAGATGATGCTCCACGAAGATGCGCTGCAAGCGTCCGCTCATGTCCGCGAGATTCCACCTGCCGTCCTGCGATTCGATCCAACGCGCCAGCCTTGCCTGCGAATGGGGGTCGAACAACGGCTCCCCTTCCTCGACAAGCTTCCGGGCCCGGCCAATCGCCGCTTCCAGCGAATCCGCCAGCGTACCCGCCAATGCCAATGGCAGCACGACGATCCTGCTGTTCGGACACCGGCTGAAGCGGGGGGGGGCGAAGTGGGAGAAATTGTCCAGCCAGCCAGCGATCTTGCCACGCCGTGCATCCGCGTACATCGCGCGAACGATCGGTCGAGATGCCGTGCTGATGGTCCAATTGCGCCCATAGCTGTCGTTGAGTAGCGTCAGCCGCCCCCCCCCCGAAAGCAGCCGAAGTCCTTCGAGCCAGCCCGAGAATTCCTGAAACGCGTTGGAACCACGCACGATCCGCAGCCAATCCTCGCCTCCGTCGCCCGCTTCCTCGTCAAGATGCCCGCCATTGTCGATGACAAGGACACGCTTGAAGCGGATACCGGCATTCGCTTGGAAATCCCCCAGCAGCGCGCCGAGTTCCGCGCGCGAGCGCGTGTAATAGGTCACCAGCAGGAGGCAATCGCTTCCCGCGTCCGGATCATGGCCTAGGATCATCGGTCAAGCGGCCTGCGGGCAAGCAGGATGATCTCATCGCCGATCTCGCGCCCCTTGGCGATCGCAAGCTGTTGCGCGCGATACTGACCATCGGCCGCAAAAAGACGTGCGAGCTTAGCTGCATGCGCCGCGGGCTTGCCTGCCCCGCCGGCGCTGACTTGCCCCATCCAGGCCGCGCTGCGCCCGGAGGTCCGCACCAACTGTACTTCGAAACCTGCATTACGGGCCAGCTTTCCCAGCGCACGTGCGGTAAAAATCACCAGGTGCCGCGGTGCTTCGAACCCGCGCCAATATTTCCCCCACTCGACGCGGGTCGCACTTTCGATGTTCGGCGTCACCACCAGCAGTTTCCCGCCCGGCCGCAATATTCGATAGGCCTCCGCCATGGCCCTCGCGGGATTATCGACATGTTCGATGACATGATGAAGCATCGCGGCGGCAGCGGAGCCATCAGCAAGCGGTAGCGCTTCAGCAGTACCCAATCGCAAATCAATCTGCTGCTTCTGCCCCATCTCAACCGCCGACGGATCGGGCTCGATGCCGATTGCGTGCTCCCACCCCTCTCGGCGCAGGCGCGACAGCCGCCCTCCATCGCCTGCCCCGATATCGACGATGGTTTCCCCGCGCTGTGCCGGCAGGGCCCCCGACCCATCCCAGATCGACTGTTCGGCGATCCATCCGAGCAACGGCAAACCCGGTCCTGCGTCGTCAACGGGATTTCGCAGCCGCTGCGCCAACGGCGCGAGCATCTCGATCGCCGCTGCGGAACCGTCCGAGCCTTGATGTGTATAATAGGTTCGATAGGCTTGGCGCAGCGCTTCGGCGTCGGGGCGCGGCGACGGGAAGGCCACGCCGCAGTGCTCATCGCCGCACTGGAGGTAGTCCCAGCTGCCCGGCGATCTAAAATAATAATCCTCAACGCCCGCGGCGAGCAGCTGCGCCGACGATGCGCAAATCGGGCAAAGCGTGGCTTTCGTCATCCGAAACGCGACCGCAGTTCGAGCGCCAGGCGCCGATAACGAGGATCGGCGAGATATGACAGGGGCCGGCGCAGCAATTTGAGGGCGATTGCCTTACCCCAGGCGCCCTTCGCCCAGACCGCACGCGTCAGCTCAGCGCCACGCGCATGATCACCACGCCGATGCGCCTTCAGTGCCTCGAGAAGAAGATAATAGACTTCACGGCGCCTGATCGCAGAGGCGTAGCGCGGATAGCGCGCCGTGATCGCTCCCAGCACCATCAGATTCTCCTCGATCAGCGTGCTCACGACCTGCTTGTCCTTGCCGATGCTGCGTTGATGCTTCCGATAGCGCACGAAGCAGCCATCGAGCCGCACATAGGGGCCCCCGAAAGCAATCGTTTCGAAATCGAAGAGATAATCATTGTGGAAGCGAAAGCGCGGATCGAAACCCGCAGGCATGCGATCACGCCGCACTAGCAGCGTGGAGGGCAGCATCTGGACCCGAGGGTCGAGCATGCGGCGTGCATCGACCCGATCGATCTTGAATGCCCGACCTCCATATAGGCGCGAAAACAGGCCAAGCACTTCCCCCGACGGCCATTCGAAGACTTCCGCATCATGGTAGCACCCCGACACTTCGGGTTGCCGGTCGAGCATCTCGACCTGGCGGACGATCTTGCCCGGCAGCATCACGTCATCGCCGCCAAGCCAGGCGACGAATTCGCCCCGCGCAGCCTTCAGGCCAGCAGTCATGTTCGCAGCGATCCCGCCATTGGTATCCGATAGGGCCAGGCGGATGATGTCGGGATGGCGCTCCGCCCATTGGCGGGCGGCATCGGTGGTGCCGTCGGTCGATCCGTCATCGGCTATGACGATCTCCAGGTCGGAAAAAGTCTCAGCCTGGGCAAGGCAACCCTGGATCGCCTCATCGAAGAACTCGAGCTGGTTGTAGCAGACGATCACGATGCTCACGCGCGGGGCACCGGCTTCGCGATTCGGGAACGCGCTCATCGCGCAGGCGCTCGCAATAGGGAAGCGAGCTCGCCCGGCCTCAGCATCAGCCGCCCAAATTCGGCATAGCTCCTGAAAAGCCGCTCCCAGCGCTTCGCAGTGGGCTCGAGCACCAACCGCCAAAGCCCCTCCATGCCGATCCGCTGGACCAGTTCCGGCGAGCGCGGCAGCAGCCCGGCGAGCATCTCGAAGCTGCCACCGATGCACAGGATCGGCGTATCCGGATAGGAGGACCGCGCAAGCGCCTGCGCGAGAATCTCCTGCTTGGGTACGCCAAGTGCAATCATGATCGAACTATAGCCCGCGCCATATTTGCCTGTGATCCTCCGCGCGACCGCCTCGGCATCGGCTTGACGCCCAATCGCGAAAACGGAATCGTCCTGGATGAAATCGACAGCGGGATATCGGGTCCGGATCGCCGCCATCACCTTTGCCGTCGAACCGATCACCAGCACCCGCTTGCCGGCGGACCGCTCCAGCCAGACGCCGACGATACGATTGCCCGCCACCAGGGGCAAGCTGCGGCCGAACGCACGCTCACAAAGCTTCCATGCCCCCCGTCCGTCAAGGCAAAGGCGAGCATTCGGATCATGGAGGGTGGCAGCCAACTCCGGCGAGCGCCGGCTTTCGTAGAGATGCTGCATATTCACCGTCACGAGAAACCCTCGCGGCAGTGATACGCAACTTTCCAGGCTCAGGAAATCGACCTCGGTCATGCAGGATCCTCCGCGCCTCTCAGCTTGGCTGCGTCGGCGACGACGTCGCCATCTGCCGCCGTGCGGCTTTTCGACTCGAACTCGCGACGGAAGCAACCGCGGCCATCGCGCCAAGCATGATCCCCCCGTTGAGGCTGCCATAGTCCAGCACTGGAACGATCGCCAAGTAAACCAGGGTGGCGAAAGCCACCAGGATCGTGCCGGGTAGGTACAATGCCTTGAGCGCGAAGCGTAGCCAGAACACGATCAGGCCGAATGCCACGACCACGCCGAGCGCGCCGTAGCGGTAGATCAGCACCAAGGGACCATAATCGGACGTGAAGAAATTGGACGCACGGCCGAGCTGCGCCTTCTGCGCCGCTTCGGGTACGAAACCGACGCCGAAGGGAAACGCTTCCTGCGCATAGTGCACGGCGAGCGCATAATCGCGACCGGCCACCTGCTGACCTTGCTGAAAGATGCTTCCGACGACGAAATAGACGACGATGACCATCGCACCGACGAGCGGCCATCGCAGGATCGGCACCCGCGCATATATCCACTGCGCGAGGATGCTGCCAAGCAATACCGTCTCCGAACGGCTCGTGGTCAGCAGCCCGATATGGAGCATGAATACGCCGAGCACGGCATAATCGGCGAAGCCGGGTTCTCGGCCCTGGCGCTGGAGAACGAGGCCCTTCACCCACATCGCCACCAGCGGCCCGACAATCGAGAGCACGAAACGATCGAACGAGCGATCGGCCAGCTTCAACGCACCGCTGCCGACATAGGCAACGGTGACATAGGCATCGAGGAGAAGCATGAAAACAATATATGTCCGCACGAGCCGGTCGATCGTCTCGATCGATGCGGTGCGCAGAAAGACATAGGCGGCCGGCGCACCGACGATGAAGAAACCGAAGCGCGCTTCTTGCAGCGCACCCAGGATGTCGGTCTCGTACTGCAGGTTCGCGATCAGCCAGCCGTAGAGAAAGCGCACCAAGACCAGAGCGGCCGCATAGCTCGTCCAGCGCACCAGCCCCGGCACCTTGGGCGTGAGCCAGAGCAGGACACAAAAGGTCGCGGCTTCGCAGACCGACACGAGCGGCCGGATCCAGCTGTTCTCGCCCATCTGAGGAAATTGCTGGAGCGAAGCGATGGTGAGGAAGAAGGCGAGGAGCGTGATGCCGATCCTCGACGGGCGCTTCACCTGCACATCCTGTTCCGCGGGGGATCGGGTGCCAAGGACGGCGCTGGTCATCGGCGCTGCGCGGGGTCTTCGGCCAGAGCCGCGTTGACCGCCTCGATCACGCTTTCGGCCTGCGCGGCACTGAGCTGCGGCCCGATCGGCAGGCTCAGCACCTCATCGGCCATGCGCGACGCGATCGGCTGCTCCTCGAATGTCCAGGCTTCGCCGGCATAGGCCTGCTGCTTGTGCGGCGGGACCGGATAATGGATCAGCGCCTCGACGCCGCGCTCAGCAAGCGCGCGAACAAGCCAGTCGCGCTGAGCATGGCGCACGACGAACAAGTGCCAGGAACTCTCACCCCAATTGGTCTCCGCCGGCAAGGTCAGCCCCGAACCGGCGAGCCGCGCACGATACGAGGCAGCGATGGCCTGGCGGCGACCGTTCCATTCCTCCAGATGATCGAGCTTCACACGAAGCACCGCAGCCTGGATCGGATCGAGGCGACTGTTATAGCCGACCAGGTCATTGCGATATTTCACCGAGGATCCATAGTTGCGCAGCATACGCAGCCGATCCGCGACCTCCTTGTCCGAGGTGGTGATCGCGCCCGCATCGCCCAGCCCGCCCAGATTCTTGCCCGGATAGAAGCTCCAGGCCACCGCCCGCGAGTGAGCGCCGATCCGCTTGCCCTTATAACGTGCGCCATGCGCCTGGGCCGCGTCCTCGATCACCGGGATGCCGTGCCGCGCGGCGACTTCATGGACGCTGTCTAGATCGGCCGGCAGCCCATAGAGGTGCACGGGGAGGATCGCCTTGGTGCGCGGCGAGATCTTGGCTTCGATGCGCGCGGGATCGATGTTGCAGGTCGCCTCGTCGGGCTCGACCGGGATCGGGATTGCGCCGATCTGGCTCACCGCGAGATTTGTCGCGATGAAGGTGTTGGAAGGGACAATTACCTCGTCCCCCGGCCTCACGCCAAACACAAGCAGCGAGAGCTTGAGCGCATCCAGTCCATTCGCCACGCCAACGCAATGCTCAGCGCCGCAATAGGCCGCGAATTCCGCCTCGAAGGCCTCGACCTCCGGCCCGAGAATATACCAGCCGGAATCGACCACGCGCCGTACCGCAGCGTGAATCGGCTCGGAGAGTTCCGCCGTCGCAGCCTTCAGATCGAGAAACGGAACAGTCATCCGATGCGCTTTCGGTCTACCAGATAGGTTTCGTAATCGCGGTGATAATCGGCTTCGTCATAGCGCTGCGAGGCGAGAACCATGCAAACGGAGCCGGAGGAAAAATTGTCGAGCTCCCGCCAGATCATCGGGCAGATATAGAGCCCGCGATAGGAGCGGTTGAGATGCACGCGGCGGCGGGAGATCCCGTCATCAAGCACTACGTCGAAGCTACCTGACATGGCGATCATAAGCTGCTGAAGGCCGCGATGCGCGTGCCCTCCCCGCTCGGAACCGCCCGGCACATCGTAGAGATAATAGACGCGCTCTATGGCGAACGGGATATGGCGCTCACCCTCGATGAAGGTCAGATTGCCGCGCGGATCGTGGATCCGCGGCAGGTCGATCATCTCGCAGCAATCGAGAAGCGGTTTCATATCGGCCTCGCAGGGTTTCCGACCACGGTAGTGCCCGGTGCGACGTCACGTGTGACGACAGCGCCGGCGCCTACCATGGCCCCTTCCCCAATTACTAGTCCGGGCAGGATGACCGCCCCGCCGCCGATGCTGCACCCCTTGCCAAGACGAGTACGCTCGATCGTGAAGTCGCGATTACCGGAACGCGGGTGGCGATCGTTGGTGAACGTCACATTCGGGCCGATGAACACATCATCCGACACGTCCAAACCGTCCCAGAGCTGCACCCCCGACTTGATCGTCACCCGGTCACCGATGGTAACATCGTTCTCGATGAAGACGTGCGCACAGATGTTGCAGTCGCGCCCGACCGACGCACCATCGAGTATCACGACATATTGCCAGACACGAGTGCCGGCGCCGATCCGTTCTCCCGGAGCGATCGCACTGGCATGCACGAAAGCCTCCAGGCGCGGGCGCCCCCCTTCTTCACCGGTCGCCATCGCCTATTTCGCCCCGTGGCCCGACACCACGATCCGAAAAGTCAGCAGGACGATGAGCACATCGAGCCAGAAGGAGAAGTTCTTGATATAGTAGAAGTCATAATAGAGCTTGCCGCGCACTTCGGTCACGTCCGCCACATGGCCCTGCCGGACCTGCGCCCAGCCGGTGATGCCGGGGCGAACGATGTGGCGATAATGATAGAAGGGAAGCTCCGCCTCATACCATTCGGCAAGCGGCTTTGCTTCTGGACGCGGACCGATCCAGCTCATTTCGCCACGGAGAATGTTCAGGATCTGCGGCAGCTCGTCGATCCGCGTACGGCGAAGGAAACGTCCGACCCGCGTGATCCTCGAATCATTCTCCTGCGTGATCGCCGCATCGCGCGCAGACACTTCGGCCTTGGCGCGCACCACATGATTCATCGTGCGGAACTTGAAAACGCGGATGCTCTTGCCGCGAAAGCCCACCCGCTCCTGACGGAAGAAAACCGGCCCGGGGGTGTCGAGCTTGATGAGCAACGACACGATCAGCAGCACGGGTGCCAAGACAAGCAACGCCGCCACGGCAGCTAGCCAGTCGATGCTCTGCTTGATCTTGAAATAGGCCTGGTTGGGATTGAGCGACCCCAGCGTATTCTCTGAGAGATGCTCGATCTCGCTGCGCCCGGTCAGCTGCTCGATCGTCTGCTTCACGCCATAGACCGGTACGCCGGCAAGCGCCGCATCCGCGATCATGCGTTCCCACTCGTCCGCGGGATCAGCACGCAGATCTGCGACCACCCCATCCCAGCCGGGCTGCGGTGCGACCGGTGCCTTCAGCATGATCCACTCGACTCCCTCAAGCCCGAGCACCTGCTCCGCATCGCCGCCAGGGACCACGGCGAGACGATAGGTCTTCGCGCGATAGGCGAGAATGAAGATAATTGTGAACCAAAACAGGCTCGATAGATAATTTATGATGAAGGGCACGCGGCTATAGTCTAAGCGCAGGTTGAAAAAACACAGCACGACCAAAGCGAACGCAGCCGAGAAGCTAGGAATGATGTAGCCGACCGAAGAAAACCCCGGAAAGACACCCAGTCGACGCTGAACAAAATAACCCAGAACAATCGAAATCACCGAGCCGATCAGGCTATTCTGCTCGGGCTGGACGCTTGGCTCGAGCCCGGTCATCAGATAGCGCAGCACAGCCGGCACGATGATGGCCAGGATCAGCCCAACCCCCAATTGCGTGCGAATGCGCGCAAAATGCGATGCGAAGCGCGGCCGCGCCGGCGCATCCTCGGCAACGAGCGCATTGGACTTCACGCGATGCCGCCCTTCGGCAGTCGCGTCGCGCGCACCGTCGCCGGCCGAGGTAGAAATGCGTGCCTAGCCACCCGTCCCACCAAAGATTTTCCACCCTGCAAAGGCCCGAAAAACTCCAACGCCCCCAACCTCAAGCGCGAAGGCACGACCCGAAAAACCGCCGGAATGGCAATATTCTCAATGCACTCGCCATCTGGCATCTTCAACCCTCAATACCAACCACCGTGCACGGCACCTGCTCAAGGATCGCAGCAATCACCGGACGGAGCCCATCGTCGAACCCCTGCGCGCGAAATCCGAACACTTCGGCGAAATGTGCGGAATCGAGCCGTGAATTGGCCGGCCGCCGGGCGCGTGTCGGCCACTCCGATGCGGGAATATCACGCACATGCGCTGCAGGCCCGCCCATCTCGCCGCTCAAGGAGAATATCCGACGCGCGAAATCCGCCCAGCTACATGCCTCGCTGCCGGCGAAATGATAGAGACCCGACCGCCAGGCCGCTCCGTCACCGCTCCATTGCCCCGCCACCTGCAGCAACGCATCCGCGATATCGAATGCCGAAGTCGGGCAGCCGATCTGATCGCTGACCACCGACAATTCGGCGCGCTCTTCGGCCAGGCGAAGCATGGTACGCACGAAATTGCCGCCGAACGGGCTGTATACCCAGGCAGTTCGCAGAATCAGCCATTCGGCACCGGATTCCCGAACAGCTTGCTCACCGCGGAGCTTCGTGGCGCCGTACGCCCCGATAGGTCCGACCACATCCTCTTCTCGATAGGGACGGTCGAGCGTGCCGTCGAAGACATAGTCAGTGGACAGGTGCACAATCGGCGCCCCCATGGCGGCGGCGGCGCGAGCGAGAGCCCCGGGACCCGCGGCGTTCACCTTCTCGGCAACAGCCGGCTCCACCTCCGCCCGATCGACCGCGGTGTAGGCAGCCACGCTGAACACGAGATCGGGCGTCAGGCGCGCGACTGCCTCGTGAATTGCCTCGGGCCGAGCAAGATCGAGTTCCGGCCGCCCCAGGAACAGGAGCTCATGCCCAGCCGATCGCGCTGCCAAGGCGCGCGCGACCTGGCCATCGCGTCCTGTCACCAGGATGCGCATCAGCCGCCTCCAAGCCGTTCGCCGGCATAGGTGCCCGACCGGATCGGGTTCCACCACCAGCGGTTCTCGAGATACCAATCCACCGTCCTGGCCAGGCCGGTCTCAAAGCTTTCCTGCGCCGACCACCCGAGATCCGTCTCGATCTTCGACGGGTCGATCGCATATCGCCGATCATGGCCGGGGCGATCCGACACGAAGGTAATCAGGCGGCGTCGCGAGCTGCCGTCCGCGAGTGGCACACGCGCATCGAGGGCATCGCAGATCGCCTCGACCACTTGGAGGTTGGTCCTTTCCTCGCGGCCACCGACATTATAGCTCTCTCCCACCGCGCCCCGGGTCACCACCAACTCAAGCGCGCGCGCGTGGTCCTCCACGAAAAGCCAGTCGCGGACATTCTCACCGCGCCCATATACCGGGAGCGGCTTGCCCTCAAGCGCATTCAGGATCGTCAGGGGGATCAGCTTCTCTGGAAAATGGAACGGGCCATAGTTGTTCGAGCAGTTCGATATGACCACCGGCAGGCCGTAGGTTTCGTGCCAAGCCCTCACGAAATGGTCGGACGCTGCCTTGGACGCCGAATAAGGCGAGGACGGGGCATAGGCCGTCTCCTCGGTAAAGACCCCGCTGTCGAAAGGCAGGTCGCCGAAGACTTCGTCAGTCGAGATGTGATGGAAGCGGAACGTGGCTCGGCGCTGCGTATCGAGCTCGCGCCAATATTCCAGGGCAGCGCTGAGCAGCCGGAAGGTTCCGACAACATTGGTTTCCACAAAGGCACCAGGCCCATCGATCGATCGATCGACGTGACTCTCCGCCGCAAGATGCATAATCGCATCGACCTGCTCGGCGCGCAGCAGATCAAGCACCAACGGAACATCCGCGATATCGCCTTCTACGAGGCGATAATTGGGCGCGTTCTCAATCGCCTTCAGGGAAACTGGGTTGCCCGCATAGGTGAGCTTGTCGAGATTGACGACCCTGACGCCACCCCGCACCAAGTGCCGGCACACGGCGGACCCAATGAAGCCGGCACCGCCGGTAACTAATATCGTGCGCATCAGCACTCCTAGAGCGAGAATGTCGGTACATGGTCGCGGAATGCGGGGGCCACGGCATCTTTGGGCGACATCGTAACCTCACCGGCATCGGGCCAGCGGATGCCAACGTCCGCATCGTCCCAGCGGATCGCTCCCTCGTGCGCCGCCGAATAGGGCGCGCTGACCTTGTAGAAAACCTCGGTATCCGGAACCAGGGTCATAAATCCGTGCGCGAAGCCCTTAGGTACGAACAACTGGTTCCATTTCTCCGCCGAGATCTCACACCCGACCCAGGCACCATAGGTCGGCGATCCTTCGCGGATATCGACCGCAACATCGTAGATCGCGCCCCGCGAGACACGGATGAGCTTATCCTGCGCGAAGGGCGCCACTTGGAAATGCAGTCCACGCATAGTTCCCGGACGCGCAGATACGCTCAGATTGTCCTGGAACCAGTCGACCTCGATCCCCTGGCACGCGAGCAGATCACGCCGGAAAACCTCCGAGAAAAAACCACGATCGTCCGAGAAGCGCGGCGGCACGATCTCTATGAGATCAGGGATGGCCAGTCGGTTGAACGCGATCACCTGGCTTCATCCACCACGCGACGCAGGAAAGCCGCATAGTCGGTTTTTCCCATCATCGCTGCGCGCGCCAGGACCGCTTCCGCATCAATATAGCCGAGGTTGAACCCGATCTCTTCCGGGCAACCGATCTTCACGCCGGTTCGATGCTCGATCGCCCGAACGAAGGAGCCTGCCTCGTGCAGGCTCTCATGGGTGCCCGTATCAAGCCAAGCATAGCCGCGACCGAGTTGCGACACGCTGAGATCGCCACGATGCATATAATGGAGATTGATGTCGGTAATCTCGAGTTCACCACGCGGCGACGGGCGGATCGAGCGCGCGATATCCGTCACGTCGCGATCATAGAAATAGAGGCCGGTAATTGCCCAATTGGAGCGCGGCTTAGCCGGCTTCTCCTCAATGCTGGTCGCACGACCAGTGGCCGGATCGAAGGTGGCAACCCCATAGCGCTCGGGATCCTCCACCTGATACGCGAAGACCACTGCTCCGCCCTGGCTTGCAGCGGCGGCCGACGCTCGGCATTTCTCCGCCAAGCCGGCACCGTGATATATATTGTCGCCAAGGATCAGCGCTCCGGCGTCACTCTTAAGAAAATCGGCACCGATGATAAAAGCCTCGGCGAGCCCGTTGGGCTCCGGCTGCACGGCATATTGCAAATTGATTCCAAAGGCCGCCCCGTCTCCGAGCATGCCTTCGAAGACCGGAAGATCGCGAGGCGTGGAAATGATGAGGATATCACGCAGCCCGGCCAGCATGAGCGTGGACAGCGGATAGTAAATCATCGGCTTGTCGAATATGGGAAGCGCTTGCTTCGAAACCGCCAGCGTAGCCGGATAGAGGCGAGTACCGCTACCGCCGG
This sequence comes from Sphingomonas sp. CBMAI 2297, assembly GCF_029870595.1. Classification (GTDB taxonomy): domain Bacteria; phylum Pseudomonadota; class Alphaproteobacteria; order Sphingomonadales; family Sphingomonadaceae; genus Sphingomonas. Next base: position 59,507 of record NZ_JAPDIR010000002.1, on the reverse strand, counting down.
CCAATATGATCCCCTTCATCCGAACCTCATTTCCTGCAAGGAAGACCCCACCCCGATCTAGCGTCGGCCACACCGCCATTGCAGGAACCGCCGTCTCAGCCTCGGCCATTCCGTTGGGCAATACCGGCAACTGCCGTCCATCATGAACGGGACCTCGAAGGGTCGCCCTCCTGTCGTCGTTGAGGCCGCGGACCTAACAGTGACGCCATTCGTTTACAAGTGCGCACTACGGCAGCGCAGCATGCCAAGGATAATGGATTATACCATTGAAAATACAAAATAAAATATCGCAACAACAGTCGTTGCAGCGCATCATTTCAGTTCAAGGACACTGAACCAATTCTTCGACTCAACCGATGGTGCGAACGCTCCATCGGCAACGCATCCCGCCACGGCTCTGACATGCTTCATCCTGCCACAGCCCTGACATGATTCTAGTCGCTTCGCTCCCGGCATGATTTCGGCGATGCTCTTGCGCGATTACCGTGAAGGACAGCACTTGCCGCCCGGCTCCGGCAATGGCAGCTGCGCTGGGTAAAGTTCATCGCCCCGATCTCAAAGCAGCACCAGCAGACCGGCCCGAGGCCTTGGATCATCGCCGGGTATCCGGCGCTGCGAGAGAAGCTGCGATCCAGAGCATCGAGGCACCTTCCGGCGTGAGATGGTCATCATCGAAGTACAGCGGTGCCCCGGCACGGGTGAGCGTGCAACGGTCCACGCCACATAGTGCGCGATCCGGGCGGACACGGATCAGGCCAGGTACATCGCCCAGCGCGTCAAACGCCTCAAAGATCGGCGCCTGACGGCGCAGGAACCCGGCCCTGCTGGTCGTAAGCCCGTCCGCGCGCTTCACGCCTAGCATGCGCATCCTGGCGAGGGTTATCGGAACATTCCATCCCGCTTCGGGCACCGGATAGATCAAGATGACGCGCTTGCCTCCCTTGAGAAGCCGGCGCACCGCCACGGAATAGCCCTCAAGGATATGCGAACGCGCCGCAGGAAGCGTGGCCACCTCCCAGCTTGCCTCCACACCGCCTTCGCCGTTGTCGAAACCGGTACGCTCAAGATCATAGGCCCACCGCGCCGCAAGCACCACAGTCTGGATGCTGGCATCTTGCAAGACCCGCTCAATCGCCCCAGCGTGGAAGGCGGCGCATTGGCGATGAAGGGCATCGAGTCCCGCCACGGGCAAGATCGGCGCGCAACCGGCGCGCGTGAACAGCACTGCACGCTCGTGCCTTGCCCACAACCCTTCGGAGAAAGCCGGCGCCAAGGCGATAGCATGTGAATCGCCCAGGATCGCCATTGCTGCCGGGCCTGCCGGATCTCCTATCGTACAGGCCGTATCCAGCCTACGGGCCGCGCCGGGAGCGAGGGAACATTCAACCTGCCGGGCGATGTTGGCCCGCGCCAACCCACCTGCCAGCGCCCGCTGCTCTGCGGAGAAGCGTTGCGGAAGCCCCCCGCTGAACCACAGCGCGGCCGCGCCCGCCGCGAGGACAAGGGCATAGGCCGCCAAACCCACGAAGCCGGCGGCACTTACGCGACCACGCCGGAAAGGCCTCTCGATCCACCGCCAACTCATGGCACCCAATAGAAACGATACACCGAGAAGGCCCAGCGAGGGTGACAGGCCGACATGGTCAATCGACAGCAACCGGGCAAAGGCAAGCAGCGGCTGATGCCATAGGTAGACGGAATAGGAAATCAGGCCGATCGCCACCAATGGCCGCGTGGCAAGCATGCCCCCGACGATCGTGCCCGGAACCGAGCAGCCGATGATCAGCGCCGTGCCGGCGATGGTGGGCAACGCGGCCCAGCCGGGGAAAGGCGTCGTCGCATCGTAAAGGAAGACAGGCAAGACGAGCAGCACAACTCCGAGCAATCCCGCTGCTTCGGCAAGCGCACGCCGCGCCCGCATCCTATCGCGCAACGCCGGCTCGCCGATGGCGAGCAGCCCACCGACAAGCAGTTCCCAGCTTCGGCTGGGCAGAAGGTAGAAGTTCGCGCCCGGATGGGTTCCGCTCAAATGCGTCGACAACGCGAAGGAGGCGATCGCCACGAGTGCCATTGAGGCAACCGCGACGCGATCACCCATCCTGCGCAGCAACAGCAACGCCAGTGGAAAGAGGATATAGAACTGCTCTTCGACCCCAAGGCTCCAGAGATGCACCAGGGGATTGGGGCCCTCGGGCGCCGCGAAATAACCTTGGGGCTGGCGCCAGAGATAGATATTTGCAGCGAAACACAGAGAAGCGAGCATTTGCGCCCCAAAGGACGCCACCACATCGAGATCCACCACCAGCATCGCCAACAGCGAGCAACAGGTCAGGACGACCAGCAATGCCGGGAAGATGCGCAGGATGCGCCGCGCGTAGAATTGCGACAGGCGAAAAGTGCCTAGCGCGGTCTCGCGCCAGATGATGGATCCGATCAGATAGCCGCTGATCACGAAGAAGATATCGACGCCGGTAAAACCGCCGGAAAAGCCAGGAACCCCGGCGTGAAACGCCATGACCGACAGCAGCGCCACCGCGCGCAGGCCATCCACTTCAGCACGATAGGGAAGTACCGCAGCGGGCTCGCCACTACGGGCCACGGTCCGGCCTTCAGCACTCATGGCGGCACGCGTCTATCCGCAACCCGTTCGCCCGACGCCTGCCGCCCGGATATCGGACGATGCCGAGCCGATCCACTTGCCCAGCCGGGCCGAAAGTCAGCGGACCTCGCCCCCTGCCCCGGGCCCATCCGGTTGTGCGCCGCCCGGAGCGCCGCCCTGCTGCTGCATCATCTGCTGCTGGAGCATCATCTGGCGCAGCTCGGCCGCCGGGATGATCTGCTTGATCTCGAGATCGAACTGCAGGAGCTTGCCGTAGAGCGGATGCTGGGTACCCGCCTTCTCATAAGCGAGATTGGCCGGGATCCAGACGCGCAGCTTCGAATCCTTGCTCATCATCTTGAGCGCTTCGTCGAAGCCGGGGATCGCGCCGCCCACCGGCAGCCGGATCTCGCCCGCCGGCTGGAAGATGGTGCCGTCGCGCAGCGTGCCGACGGTCCAGACGGAAACCCCGTCGCCTTCCTGCGCCTTCGGACCGGTGCCTTCCTTGAGCACCTGATACTGGAGCCCCGACTCGGTGGTCCGCACGCCGAGCTGCCCCTTGTTCCAGGCAAGGAACTGGGTGTCGTCGCCCTTGACGGCGACGGGCGCGCGCGTGCCGGTCCAGGCCAGCGCCACCGCGACGGCGATCGCCAGCACCAGCCCGGCCCAGAGCCAGACCTTGTAGCTGCGCTTGACGGGCTGGAGCGGAACGGCGGTCACGGACATGCGATGAGCTCCAGGCACAGGTAGCCGGCTACCCGAAAGTCAGAAAAGTCACGACGGCATCGCACGCGGCGCGTGCAATGCCCTGTCGCGAAATCAACGGGCGCTGTCGCGCTCCATGCGCTTGCGCTCGAGCTTGCGCGCGCGGCGGACCGCGGCGGCACGCTCGCGGGCGCGCTTCTCGCTGGGCTTCTCGTAGTGACGGCGAAGCTTCATCTCGCGATAGACGCCCTCACGCTGCAGCTTCTTCTTGAGCGCGCGCAGCGCTTGGTCGACGTTGTTGTCGCGAACGATGATCTGCATAAACCCGTCAGTGCTCCGGTCTTCAATTCAATAGAAAAGGGTTCGCCGGAACGCGGGGTTGCGGCGTCGTGGCGGCCACCTAACAGCGCAATTCCGATTTTTCAAGCGCGAACAGGCTCCAGCCCCGTAATGATGCGGCGAGCCGCTCAGGCGGCCGGCTGGCCCTGGCAGAGCCCGAGCCGCTTGCCATAGACGCGCAGCCGGATCGCGGCATAGCCGGGCTGGCCCTTCTCGCCGCTCTTCTGGTCGACCGTCACGTCATAGGCCTGCTTGCCCATGGTGCCGGCATAGAGGAGCGTGGTCTTCGCCCCGCTCGCCTGGGTGCACTGGATCTCGACGTCGAGCCTGCCGCCCTTCTGCACGAAGCGCGGGAAAGTGCAGGTGCCGGCGACCTTTTCGAGATTCTCGATGTCGAGCGGCTTGAGGTCGCTCGCCGTCTGGCACTTCACGGCGTGGCGCTCCTGCTTCCTCACCGCCGCCAGCTGGTCCGCCTTGTCCGGCCCGTCGGCGAACTCGGCGGAAATCACCTGCATGCCCGAATCCCAGGTGCCCGGCTGCATCAGCATCTTGGAGTGCGCGGCCTTGGACAGGCCCGCGACTTCCTTCATCGAGGCGTTGCGCACCTCGAACTCGCCCGTGGCGGCGGCTTCGCGCTCCGCGGCGGACTGGCAACCGGCAAGGGCGAGGGCGCCGACGAGCAGGATGGCACGCATTTTACGAAAGACCCCTCTCCAAATTCGCGGCGACACTCAGCCGATATCGCGGCCAAAGACAAGCGCGATTCCTGACGGCATAGTGACGCGATGACAGCAGCCGACACCGCCACGCCGCCGCCGCGACACCGCCTGCGCTCGATCCTGGGGGGATCGGCCGGCAATCTGGTCGAATGGTATGACTGGTATGCCTATTCGGCCTTCACGCTCTATTTCGCGCCGCACTTCTTCCCCAAGGGCGACCAGACCGCGCAGCTGCTCAACGCCGCGGCGGTGTTCGCGGTCGGCTTCCTGATGCGGCCGGTAGGCGGCTGGCTGATGGGCATTTACGGCGACCGCTATGGCCGCAAGGCCGGGCTCACCCTTTCGGTGACGCTGATGTGCGCCGGATCGCTGCTGATCGCGGTCACTCCCGGCTATGCGACGATCGGCGTCGCCGCGCCCGCGCTGCTGGTGCTCGCCCGGCTGATGCAGGGCATCTCGGTGGGCGGCGAATATGGCGCGAGCGCCACCTATCTCTCCGAAATGGCCGGCAAGCGGCATCGCGGCTTCTGGTCGAGCTTCCAGTACGTCACCCTGATCTCCGGCCAGCTGGTGGCGCTGCTGGTGCTGCTGGTGCTGCAATCCATATTGAGCGAGGCCGCTCTCGACGCCTGGGGCTGGCGCATCCCCTTCCTGATCGGCGGGGTGCTGGCGGTGATCGTCTTCTGGCTGCGGCGCCGGCTGGCCGAGACCGAGAGCTTCGAGAAGCGCGGCGGCGGCCAGTCGAGCATGTTCGCGCTGTTCCGGCACCATCCGCGCGAGGCCGGGCTGGTGATGCTGCTCACCGCGGGCGGCACGCTCGCCTTCTACGCCTATTCGATCTACCTGCAGAAATTCCTGGTCAATACCTCGGGCTTCGACCGGGCCACCGCCTCGCAGATCAACGCCGCCGCCCTGTTCGGCTTCATGCTGATCCAGCCGCTGGCCGGCGCGCTGTCCGACCGGATCGGGCGCAAGCCGCTGATGATCGGCTTCGGCGTGCTCGGCGTGCTGCTCACCTGGCCGATCTTCACCACGCTGGAGAGCGTGCACAGCCCCATGCTCGCCTTCCTGATCATGCTGGGCGCGCTGGCGATCGTGACCGGCTACACCTCGATCAACGCCGTGGTGAAGGCGGAGCTCTTTCCCGCGCATATCCGCACCCTCGGCGTCGCCCTGCCCTATGCCGTCGCCAATGCGCTGTTCGGCGGGACGGCGGAATATGTCGCCCTGTGGTTCAAGGACGCGGGCTGGGAGCGCGGCTTCTACGTGTATGTCACCGCGATGATCGGCGTGTCGCTGGTCACCTATCTGAGCATGCGCGATACCGCGAAACATTCGCGGATCCTCGAGGATTGATAGCTATTGCTAATCATTAGCATGATTTTGCCATCATCCCCTTGCAGGCGGGAGTCCAGGGCGATGGAGCGCGCGCTGGCGACTCCAGGATCCCCGCCTGCGCGGGGATGACCCTGCGCGGAGATGACGGGGCAGGAGCAGGAATGACGAGCAGGAGCGGGGATGACGGCCTTTCCCTCTCGCTGCATCCATATGTTTCGGCGCATTGCAGCCCTGCAATACCAGCGTTAGGCTCGCCCCCGATCACCAGTGGATGCTGCAAGACGCATTAGCCTTGGACCTCGAGACCCGCCTGCTGATCGTCGACGACGATCCCGGTATCCGCGAGCTGACCGCGGCTTTCCTGTCGCAGCATGGCTATGTGGTCGACACGGCTTCGGGCGCGACCGAGATGCGCGCGCTCGCGACCCGGCACGATTATGCGCTGATCGTCCTCGACGTGATGATGCCGGGCGAGGACGGGCTCGCCATCCTGCGCTCGATGGACCGCGAGACCGGCCCCGCGGTGATCCTCCATTCCGTGATCGGCGAGGATATCGACCGGATCGTCGGGCTGGAGATGGGCGCGGACGACTATGTGCCCAAGCCGGCCAATCCGCGCGAACTGCTGGCGCGGATCCGCTCGGTGCTGCGCCGCAGCCATGGCGACCGGGCCGCGCCGGCGGCGGTGCCCACCCGCGCCTTTCTGCGCTTCGCCGGCTGGCGGCTGGACCCGGTGGCGCGCCAGCTCTGGGATCCGGACGACGTGATCATCAACCTGTCCGACGGCGAGTTCCGGCTGCTGCTCGCCCTGGTGGAGCGGCCCCGCCGGGTGCTCACCCGCGACATGCTGCTCGACTTCTCGCGCGGTCCCAATGCCGAGCATTTCGACCGCGCGATCGACGTGCAGATGAGCCGCCTGCGCAAGAAGCTCGCGCGCCCGGGCTCCGAGGACCTGATCCGCACCATTCGCAACGAAGGCTATATGTTCGTCGCCGAAGTCACGGCCAAGTGATCCCGTGACCCGGCGTTCGATCACGGTTCCCATCGTCCTGCTCGTCATCGCCGCCGCCCTGATCGCGACGACGACGCAGTTCACGATCATGTTCAACGGCCCGCCGCCCGGGCCGGGGCCGCTGCCGCTGGCCCGCGTCGCCGAGGCGCTGCGCACCGGCATCGTGCCGCCCACCGCCCGCGCCCGGATGACGGTGACCCGGACCAACGAGGACAAGTTCGGCCGCCAGGACGAGCGCCCCTCCCCCGCGCGCGACGCGGCGATCGCCCGGCTGATGGAGGTGCCGGCCGAACGCATCCACGGGCTCTACCAGCTCCCGGCGCGCGATCCCGAGCAGGACATGCGCGGCAGCTTCACCGTGGCGATGGAGAACGGGAATGGCTGGATCGTCGCATCCAGCGTGTACCGCCCGACCTTCACGCGCTGGCACCTCGCCCGGCTGCTGGGGATGCTCGGCACGCTGCTGGTGCTTTCCCTCCTCGCCTGGGCAGTGGCGCGCCGCATCTCGCGGCCGATCCGCGACCTGGCGGGCGCAGCGACCCGGGTGCGCCTGGGCGCACGCCAGCCGATTCCGCAACGGGGCCCGCGCGAAGTGCACGAACTCGCCATCGCGCTCGATTCGATGCAGGAGCGGATCCTGCTCGAGGCCGAGAACCGCAGCGCGATGCTGGGCGCGATCGCCCATGACCTGGGCACGCCCCTGTCGAGGATCGCCTTCTGGGTCGAGCAGCTTCCCGACGCGGCGAGGCTGCGCGCCGAGGCGGACATCGAGGAGATGCGCGCGATGCTGAAGGCCGCGCTGGCCTTCACGCGCGACGGGCGGGATGGCGCGTCGCATGCGAGGCTCGACCTGGGCAGCCTGATCGAGAGCCTGGTCGACGACCTTGCCGCGGCGGGCAAGCCGGTCAGCGTCGAGCCGGGGCCGCGCGCGGTGGTGCGCGGCAATTCGGCGGCGCTGCGGCGGCTGTTCGCCAACCTCATCGAGAATGCGGTGCGCTATGGCGAGCGCGCGCGGCTGCACTGGAGCCTGGGCGAAGCCACGGTGGACGTGCTGGTGGAGGACGACGGACCCGGCTTCGACCTGGCACGGGCCGAGGCGCTGTTCGCGCCCTTCGTGCGCGGCGAGACCTCGCGCAGCCGCGAGACCGGCGGCACGGGGCTGGGGCTCGCCATCGTCCGCTCGGTCGCCGAGGCGCATGGCGGCACCGTGACGCTGGAGAATCGCCTGGGCGGAATCGGCGGGCGAGTGCGCGTGCGGCTGCCGACCTGAGCCTCCGCCGGCGGGCGGCGGCGCTGGCGCGCCAACTCGATCGACAAAGGCGTTTATCCCCTTGGGACAAGGAGCGCCCGATAGCCGTCATCCCCGCGCGGGCGGGGATGACGGGCGTAGTTTCAAGAGCTTGCTTGGGTTCTCACCTAAAGGATCATGCCCCCGCCGCCGCGGATCGCGAGCACCCGGCCGATCGAATCGAACAGCGCGTCCATCGCCACCGGCTTGAACAGCACATCGTCGGCCCCGATCGCGAGGCAGCGCTCGCGCAGGTCCACCGCGGTATCGGCGGTGACGACGATGATCGGCAATTCCCCCTTCGCGTCGCCCCGCGCGCGAATGCGGCGGATCGTCTCGAACCCGTCCATGCCGGGCATGCGCAGATCGACGAGCACGACGTCGAACGATTCCGCGTCGAGCATCGCCAGGCCCTCTTCGGCCCAGCTTGCCTCCGCCATGGTCGCCCCCGCGACGTCGAGCATGTCCTTCACGACCCGACGGTTCATCGGATCGTCCTCGATGAAGAGGATATTCATGCCCGTCCGCCCGTGGCGACCGGTTTCCCCGAGATGCGCGCGACCGTTTTTTTCATGTCCGGTGTGCTATCGCCCTAAGCCGCCCGAGATACAAGCGGGTCCCCCTCCCTCTTGCCGGAATTTTCTTCCGCTGACGGAATGATAGCATCGATCAGGCCGACGCCGGTAATAGGTTTTTCGATTATTTTGCTGCCACTTGCTGCAATCAGCTCAGCAGCGGTCTCCGCATCGGGCTTGAGCCAGAGCACGGCGAGCGCCGCGTCCGGGGCCACCGCGCGCAGCTTCGCGAGCACCGCGGCGGGGCCATCCGCCTCGGCCTTGAGCGTCCCCTCATCGGCAAGGAGATGGCTGACACCGCCGGCCTCGAGCATCGGCAGGGCCTCGGCCGCCGAGCCGGCGAAGCGCAGCCGGGCGACGCGCGGCTCCAACAGGGTGCGCAGCATCGAGCGGGCGATGGGATTCCGGTCGAGCACGACCAGGTCGAGCCCCGCCGCGCCTTCGTCCGCCACGGCCGCCGCGGGCGCCTCGGCCGGGACGAGCGGCAGGTCGAGGATGAAGCGCGAGCCCTTGCCGTCCTCGCTCTCCACCATGATGTCGCCGCCCAGCGCGCGGGCGAGGTTGCGGCAGATGGCGAGGCCCAGGCCGGTGCCCCCGAACCGGCGCGTGGTGCTGGTGTCGACCTGGCGGAAGCTCTCGAAGATCTCCTCGAATTTCTCGCGGGGGATGCCGATGCCGGTATCCTCGACGGCCAGCCTGAGCCGCCGGGCATCGCCTTCGCCCTCGGCCACCGCGCGCAGCGTGACGCTGCCCTTCTCGGTGAACTTGATCGCGTTGGAGAGCAGGTTGAACACCATCTGGCGCAGGCGGGTGGCGTCGCTGACGATCCAGTGCGGCGCATGGCTGAGCTCGAGCCGGAAGCCGAGCCCCTTGCCGCGCGCCTGCTCCTCCCAGAGGCGGGTGACGTCCCTCAGCGTGGCGGGCAGGTCCATGGGCGCCGCCTCGACGCTCAGATTGCCCGTCTCCATCTTGGCGACGTCGAGAATGTCGTCGACCAGCGCGCGCATGGTGATGCCGGCGCCATGGACGATGCCGATCCGCTCGCGGGTCTGCGCCTCGAGCTTCGGATCCGAGAGCATGACCTGGGTCATGCCCAGGATGCCGTTCAGCGGGGTGCGGATCTCGTGGCTGGTGGTCGCGAGGAACTCGGTCTTGGCCTTGAGCGCCTTTTCCAGCGCCACATTGGTCTCGCCCAGCACGATGTTGGCGGCGCGCACCTTGTTGCGGCTGCGGCGAACCGTGACGAGGCCCCAGCCGAGCGCGGCCATGACGATCACCGTCGCGGCGCCGATCAGCAGGAACAGCGTCTGGAGATAGCGGGCCCGCCCCTCGGCTTCCCGGGTCTGGAGCAGCAGGATCTGGTTCTGCTGCTTCGCCCAGTCGAACTTCGCCGCCATCAGCGCCGCGCCGGCGGTCGCGGCCACCTTGGTGGATTCATCGTCGAGGCGCTTCATTGCCTGAAGGTGCACCAGCGCCTCTCGCGCATTCTCCGCCTTGCTGAATATCTGATAGGCATAGAAATGGTCGCTGCGGAATTCGACCGTGGTCTTCCCCAGGTCCATGCCGTCGAACGTGCCGTGGATGAACCGCAGCGCCTCCCCGATATTCCCCCGCTCGGAAGCCAGGGCGGCCGCGGTGGCGAGCAGGTGCCGCCGCAGCACATCGGCATCGGCGCCGCGGATGAGCTCGAACCCGCGCGTGATCGTGCGGTTGGCGTCGTCATAGCGTTTCAGCGCCACCTGGCTGCGCGCGAGGTTGCTGAGCAGGCGCGCCTCGAGCAGCGGCTTGTTCATGCCGCGCGCGACGACGATCGCCGCCTCATATTCCTTGCTCGCCTCCGCGTCCCGGCCGAGCTTGGCGAGCACATTGCCGCGGCTGTTGTGGAGCGAGAGCGAAAGCACCGGATCATCGGTGAACAGCACCGCGGCCTGGTGGAAATATTCCTCGGCGCGCGCATCGTCATTGGCGACGCTGTAGAGCCCGCCGATGTTCTGCAGCGCGATCGCCTGGCTGCGCGGCTCCTTCACTTCGCCGAAGATGCGGAAGGCGTTCTGATAGCTTTCCAGCGCCTGCACCGCCTGGTCGCGCGCCATGAAGAAGGCGCCCTGCGACATCATCAGGTCGCCGCGCAGCTTGATCGGCTCCGGGATCGAGCGGATCAGGTTCAGCCCGTCGGTCAGCAGCGGCGCGGCCTTGGCGGGCTCCTCGTTGCGGATATGCGCCTCGGCGGCCAGCCAGCGCGCGGTGGCCAGCGCCAGCATCCGTCGCCGCTCGTCCCGCAGGCCGAGCGCCAGCCCGTCGATCGCGGCGGCGTGGCGGAGCGCCTCCGCCTGATCGGACATCATGCTTTCCTTGGCGGCCCGGATCTGGGCCTCGATCGCCGGCGGGAAATCGGAACGGGGTTGCGCCTGGGCAAGCGCCGGCGCGGCCGCGAGCAGCGCGGCAAGGGCAAGGACGGAACGCAGCAGCGCGCGCATCACGCGCGCTTCCAGAAGCTCTCGGGCCGGACGAACGATGCCGGATGGCCGTTCGCATTGTCGAGATGGCCATCGTCCGCCAGGAACTTGCGGAACGCATCGAGCCCGAGCGGGCGCGAGATCAGGAAGCCCTGCACCATGTCGCAGCCCATCACGCTGAGCAGCGCGAGCGCGGACGGCGTCTCCACTCCTTCGGCGGTGACTTCCATCTCGAGCGCATGGGCGAGATCGATCGTCGAGCGCACGATCAGCGGATCGCGGTTGCTGCTGGTGAGCTGCATCACGAACATCTTGTCGATCTTGAGTTCGCGCGCGGGCAGCTTCTTCAGATAGGCGAGCGAGGAGAGCCCGGCGCCGTAATCGTCGATCGCGAGCGTCACGCCGCTGTCGGCGAAGAACTGGAGATGGCGGATCGCGCTCTCCGGATCGCGGATCACCGCGGTCTCGGTGATCTCGAAGCCGAGCTTCGCATCGGTGTTCGCCAGCATCTCGCACACTTCGTTGACGAAGCCGGGATCGGCGAGGAGCTGGCCCGAGATATTGACGAAGAGCAGCATGTCGAAGCCGTCGGCGCGCAGCTTGCGCTGGTCCTCGATCACCTGGCGCAGCGTCCACAGCGTGAGCGTCGAGATCTCGCCCGCCTGCTCCGCGACCGAGATGAAATCGCCCGGCAGGATCAGGCCGCGCGTGGGATGCTGCCAGCGGACCAGCGCCTCGGCGCTGGCGATCTCCTGCCGGCGGACATGGACCTTGGGCTGATATTGCAGGAACATCTCGCCATTGGCGATCGCGCGCGGCAGCTCGCGCATCAGGGTGAGCTTGTCGAAGGCCAGGTCCGCGCGCGACAGGTCGAGCATCACCACCCGGCCGTCCGCCCGTGCCTGCTCGAGCGCGGATTCGGCGGCTTCGGCGAGCAGCACCTCGTCATCCTCGACCGAGGGCGCGGCGGCGACGCCGAAATGCATCTGGAGATGATGCGGCTCGCCATCGAGGTCGAGCGTGCGCTGGAAACCCTTGCGGATCCGATCGATATCGTCGGCGGCGGCCTCGGGCGTTTCCCGCTCGAAGCAGATCTCGATCACCGAGCGGCCGGCGGCGGCGATGCGGACGTCCGGCACCAGGCCGGAGATTCGCCGCGCCACGTCCAGCACCAGCGAATCGGCGCGGGCGCGGCCCAGATGACGGCGCAGCGACGCGAAATTCCCGATCTCGCACAGGCCCAGAACGCTCCAGAAGCGCCCCTCGACATGGCGATCGTTACTTGCCCGGTGCAGTTCGCGCTTGCCGCCCCGCCCACGGGCACCGGCATCCGCACTGCCGGCGCGCGCGCTGTGCACCTGCACGAATTCCCTCGCGATTCCCGCGCGTTCCGCGGTGATCGCGACGGCGCTCGTGGAAGCACCGACCAAGGTCGCCAAGGGCTCTCTGCGTGCCGACATGCCCGCCATGCCTAGGCCCCGACCCTTGAAGGAACGGTTAAATCACGCGTTCGAAGCAGTTTTTGCGAAGCCAACTCCGCAGAAATCCGGATTGATTCATTGTTAAGAAGCCTTTAACCATCTGAATCGCGCACAAGTGCGCACCGATGGGAGACTATGAATGTTCGCGTTTTTCAGCCTGATGTTCCGTGACGGCGGCGGTAACGAAATCCGCCCGTTCTGAGGAACGTTCATCCGGGCCGGCAGTGGAGCGACCTCAGTTGAGGCCGTGCTGACCGGCCCGGACGACAACTGAAAGGGCGGCCGCGAGCCGCCTTTTTTATTGCCCGTTTCCTTGTCCGCATTTTTCTTGCCGGCCGCGCCGGAGAGCGTCGCCCCCCGCCCCCTTGCCCCCGGCGCTGGCGTCGCTATCTGCGCAACAGACTTTCTTCCCAAGGGGATCCACGTTGCGCATAGCGATGATCGGCACGGGCTATGTCGGCCTGGTTTCCGGTGCCTGTTTCTCGGACTTCGGCCATGAAGTGGTCTGCGTCGACAAGGATGCGCGCAAGATCGAGCTGCTCGATCAGGGCGTGATGCCGATCTACGAGCCGGGCCTCGACGCGCTGGTCGCCTCGAACGTGAAGGCCGGCCGCCTCTCCTTCACCACCGACCTGGCCGAAGGCGTCAAGGGGGCCGATGCGGTGTTCATCGCGGTCGGCACGCCGAGCCGCCGCGGCGACGGCCATGCCGACCTGAGCTATGTCTTCGCCGCCGCGCGCGAGATCGCCGAGAACCTGACCGGGCCGGCGGTGATCGTCACCAAGTCGACCGTGCCGGTCGGCACCGGCGACGAAGTGGAGCGGATCATGCGCGAAGTGGCGTCGGGCACCGGCGCGAAGGTCGTCTCCAACCCCGAATTCCTGCGCGAAGGCGCGGCGATCGAGGATTTCAAGCGGCCCGACCGCGTGGTCGTCGGCACCGACGACGAGGAAGCCCGCGAAGTGATGCGCGCGATCTACCGCCCGCTCTCGCTCAACCAGAGCGCGCCGATCCTGTTCACCAGCCGCCGCACCAGCGAGCTGACCAAATATGCGGCCAACGCGTTCCTGGCGGTGAAGATCACCTTCATCAACGAGATCGCCGACCTGTGCGAGGAAGTGGGCGCCGACGTGCAGGAAGTGGCGCGCGGCATCGGGCTCGACAACCGGATCGGCAGCAAGTTCCTCCATGCCGGCCCCGGCTATGGCGGCTCCTGCTTCCCCAAGGATACGCTGGCGCTGCTCAAGACGGCGGGCGACAACGAGACTCCGCTGCGCATCGTCGAGGCCACCGTGCAGGTGAACGACGCGCGCAAGCGCGCCATGGGCCGCAAGGTGATCAAGGCGATGGGCGGCGACGTGCGCGGCAAGACCGTGGGCATATTGGGCCTCACCTTCAAGCCCAATACCGACGACATGCGCGACGCGCCCAGCCTGTCGATCGTCGCGGCGCTGCAGGATGCCGGCGCCACGGTGAAGGCCTATGACCCCGAAGGCTTCGAGCAGGCGCGCCCGCTGCTGCCGAACGTCGAGTTCAGCGAGAGCGCCTATGCCGCGGCGGACGGCGCGGACGCGCTGGTGATCGTGACGGAGTGGGATGCGTTCCGCGCGCTTGATCTCGGTCGCATCAAGACGATGCTCAAGGCGCCGCTGCTCGTCGACCTGCGCAACATCTATCCGCCCGCGGAGGCGGCGCGTGCCGGCCTCAAGCTGGTCGGCGTCGGCAAGCCGAAGCACGACTGATCCCGGCCCGGAGGGGGAGGAAGCGATGAAGGCCAGCCTGCTGCAGATGACGAGCGGGATCGATCCGGCCGCCAACGCCCGTACCGTCACCGATGGTATCGCGCGGGCGGCGGCGGCGGGCAGCGCGATGCTGTTCACGCCCGAAATGTCCGGCCTGCTCGACGGCGATCGCGAGCGTGCGCGCGCCCATGTGGTGGCCGAGGCGGAGGATCCCGTCCTCGCCGCGACGCGCGAGGCGGCGGCGAAGCACGGCATCTGGGTGCATCTCGGCTCGCTGGCCCTGAAGGGTGAAGGCGAGAAATTCCTGAACCGCGGCTTCGTCATCGACGGCACCGGCGCGATCCGGGCGCATTACGACAAGCTGCACCTGTTCGATGTCGACCTCGCCACCGGCGAGAGCTGGCGGGAGTCCAACACCTATTGCCGGGGCGAGCGCGCGATCGTGGTCGACACGCCGATCGGCAGGCTGGGCCTCGCCATCTGCTACGACATGCGCTTCCCGGACCTGTTCCGCGCGCTCAGCGATGCCGGCGCCACCGTCCTCGCCGTCCCCGCCGCCTTCACCCGTCCCACCGGCCAGGCGCATTGGCACGTGCTGCTGCGCGCCCGCGCGATCGAGGCCGGCGCCTATGTGATCGCCGCGGCGCAGACCGGCCTGCACGCCGATGGCCGCGCCACCTATGGCCATTCGCTGGCGATCGATCCCTGGGGCGAAGTGGTGCTCGACATGGGCGAGGCGGCCGGCCTCGGCTCGGTCGAGATCGACCAGGCCCGTGTCGAGGATGTCCGTTCCCGCGTGCCGGTGCTGCGCCACCGCCGCCCTATCCCTCCCGTCGAGACCTTCGCATGAGCACCAAGACCGAAAGCAACAAGGTGTCGGCCCCGATCGAGGATCGCGCCCAGCTGATCGAGTATTTCGCCCGGGGCGAAAAGCCGAAGGAACGCTGGCGCATCGGCACCGAGCACGAGAAGTTCGTGTTCGCGACCCGGGACTTCCACGCTCCCAGCTATGACGAGCAGGGCGGCATCCGCGACCTGCTGGGCGAGCTGACCCAGTTCGGCTGGAAGCCGGTGCTGGAAGGCGGCAACGTCATCGCGCTCTCGGGGCCGGACGGCACGGTGAGCCTGGAGCCGGCCGGCCAGCTGGAGCTTTCGGGCGCGCCGCTCGAGAATCTCCACGAGACCTGCGGCGAGACCGGGCGACACCTGGAGCAGGTGAAGCAGGTCGGCGACAAGCTTGGCCTCAACTTTCTCGGCCTGGGCATGTGGCCCGACAAGACGCGCGCCGAGCTGCCGATCATGCCCAAGGGCCGCTATGGCATCATGCTGCGGCACATGCCTCGGGTGGGCAATCTCGGCCTCGACATGATGCTGCGCACCTGCACGATCCAGGTGAACCTGGACTATGCCTCCGAAGCGGACATGGTGCAGAAGTTCCGCGTCGGCCTGGCGCTGCAGCCGCTGGCGACGGCATTGTTCGCCAACTCGCCCTTCACCGAAGGCAAGCCCAACGGCTATCTGAGCTATCGCAGCCATATCTGGTCGGACACCGATCCGGCGCGAACGGGCATGCTGCCCTTCGTGTTCGAACCGGGTTTCGGCTATGAACGCTATGCCGAATACGCGCTCGATGTGCCGATGTACTTCGTCTACCGCGACGGCAAATATATCGACGCGGCCGGGCAGAGCTTCCGCGACTTCCTGAAGGGCGAACTGCCCGCCTATCCCGGCCACAAGCCGACGATGGACGATTGGGCGGACCATCTCTCCACTGCCTTTCCCGAGGTCCGCCTCAAGACCTTTCTCGAGATGCGCGGCGCCGATGGCGGGCGCTGGGGGCGGATCTGCGCCCTCCCCGCGCTCTGGGTCGGCCTGCTCTACGATCAGGGTGCGCTCGATGCGGCATGGGAGCTGGTGAAGGACTGGTCGATGGAGGCGCGCGAGACGCTGCGCAGCTCGGTGCCGAAGCTGGCGCTCGACGCGCCGCTGCCCGGTGGCGGCAAGCTGAGGGACATTGCCGGCGAAGTGCTCGACATCGCCGCCGCCGGCCTCAACGCCCGCGCCCGGCTCAACGCCTCGGGCGACAATGAATCCGGCTTCCTCGATCCGCTGCGCGAAGTGGTGCGCACCGGCAAGGTGCCGGCCCAGGTGCTGCTCGACCGCTTCGACGGCGACTGGCAGGGCGATATCCGCCGCGTCTATGAGGAAGCGCGTTTCTAGCCTTCCCGGCCCGTGGGAGCACGCCGGGAAGGCCAGATCCCCTGCCTAGCCCCGTAACGCCCGCTCCACTTCCTGGAGCCGGCCGTCGATCGCGGCCACTTCGTCGTCATCGCCCTTGCGGATCGCGGCGACGATCAGGTCCACCAGCTGCTGCGCGGCGGAACCGCCGAAGCGCAGCACCAGCTCCTCGCCGGAAAGCATCGCCACGTCGCGCAGCGTCACCCGGCCGCCCGGGACGGCATCCTGTTCGAGATCGGGGTCCTTGCGCTTCGCATTCGCTGGCATGGTCATTCGTCTCACTGGTCTCGGGCGAAGCCTGCGCCCCGCGGACAGGAGGGAAAACTCGTAAATTTACGTGTTTCCGGCGAGCCGCTGAGGGTCTCCCATCACCCTTGCCCCCGGGCTGGCCGAGGGCCACACAGGAACCGTGACGTCTGGGAAACGTTCTCCGACGGAACACGATAAGATTGTGGTTGGAGGGTTATGACATCTGGGGAAAGCGCCGAGCCCCGCCCCGACGAAGACTTTGAACTGCGCCTGAGGGCCCTTGAGGTAGGGCTATGGGACTATGACATCGATGCCGATCTGCTCGTCTGCGACGCGCGCTGGTATCAGATTACCGGGCTGCAGCCCAACATGGTGCGCAGCCTTGCCGATTTCCGGCCCTTCATTCACCCCGAAGACGAGGAACTGGCCACCACCATAGACCTGGCCATGGTCGTGGAGCTGATCGCGCGCGACCTGCGCTATCATGTCGATTTCCGATTGATCCGGCCCGACGGGCAGACGCGCTGGATCCGCTCGGTCGCCTGCCTGTTGCTCGACTCCGGATCCGGCCATCACAAAGCGGTGGGATGCATCACCGACAATACCGACTTCGCGCTGATCGCCGCCGCCCGCGCCTTCACCCGCCCCGCGACGCGCAGCGATCCGGACATTCCCGATCCCGCCGCGGCGATCGGGGCCGCCGGCGCGGCGCTGAGCGAGCGCGAGATCGAATGCCTGCGCTGGGTGAGCCTGGGCAAGACCGCCTGGGAAACCGCGACGATCATGGGCCGCAGCCAGCGGACGGTGGAGTTCCACCTGGTCAACGCCACGCGCAAGCTCTCGGCGTCGAACAAGATCCACGCGGCGGTGATCGCGGTGCGCAAGGGCCTGATCTGACCGACAACGGCCATATCCGCGGATTATGGCCCTCCGGGCGGTTCGGCATGGCAAAATGCGCGCCGGCTGCTGTAGGGAGCGAGCATGGCCTATTTCCTCGGGATAGATGCGGGCGGCAGCCATTGCCGCAGCCGGCTGACGGACGAGCGCGGAACCATCCTCGGCACCGGCGAGAGCGGCCCGGCCAATACGCGGATCGGCATCGAGCGGCTCCACGCGGTGCTGCGCGACGTCGCCGGCCAGGCGATCGCGGCGGCGGGACTCGGCGAGGACGAGGTTTCGACGATCCGGGCCGGCATGGGCATCGCCGGGATATCGCGCCCCGGAATGCGCGAGCAGCTCGCCGCCCTCCCCTTTCCCTTCGCCGCGATCGAGTTCGTCACCGACGCGGCGATCGCCAATCTCGGCGCGCATGCCGGCGTCGAGGGTGCGACCCTGATCATCGGCACGGGCAGCGTGGCCGAGGTGCGGGTGGGCACCACCAGCTTCACGATCGGCGGCTATGGCTTTCCGATTTCCGACGAGGGCAGCGGTGCCGCGCTGGGCCTCAGTGCGATGCGCCATGCGCTCCGCGCGCTCGACGGGCGCAGCGAAGTGACGCCGCTCAGCCACGCCGTCACTGCCGGCTTCGGGCACGACACGGCCCGCGCGGTCGCCTGGATGGATGCCGCGACACCGAAGGACTATGCCGCCTTCGCCCCGCTGGTGATGGACTATGCCGAGAACAACGACGCGATCGCCCGCTCGATCGTGGAGGACGCGGCGCTGCACATCGAACGATTCATCGAGACGATCTTCGCGCGCGGGGCCGTTCGCTGCGCGCTCGCCGGGGGGCTGGCGATGCGGATGAAGCCCTGGCTGCGCGCACGCACCGTGGCGCGGCTCGTCGACGCGGTCTCCGATCCGCTCGACGGGGCGTTGCTGCTCGCCGGCCTGCCCTCCACTGCCCTCCCGACCCGGAAGTCCGATGCCGACTGAAGCCGCAGACCCCCGTTACCGCGAGATCGACCGCTGGCCCACCGAGGCGGCAGTGGAGGCGATGCTCGAGTCCCAGCTCGCGGCGATCGCAGCGCTGAAAAGCCAGGCCGGCGCGATGGCGGCGGCGATCGACGCGGCCGCCGAGCGGCTGCGGCATGGCGGGCGCATCGCCTATGCCGGGGCGGGCACCTCCGGCCGGATCGGCGTGCAGGACGGCGTGGAGCTCACGCCCACCTTCAACTGGCCGGTCGAGCGCCTCGCCTTCCTGATCGCGGGCGGGCCGGCGGCGCTGACCCGGACCCAGGAGGGCGCGGAGGACAGCCGCGAGGCCGCGCTGGCAGCCGTCGTCGCCGAGGAGATCGGCGCGAACGACGTGCTGATCGGCGTCGCGGCGAGCGGGCGCACGCCCTATGTGGTGGCCGCGCTCGAGGCGGCGCGCGGCGCCGGCGCGCTGACGATCGCTCTCGCCAACAATGCCGGCACCCCGGTCCTGGCCGCGGCGGAGCACGCGATCCTCGCCGATACCGGCAGCGAAGTGGTGGCGGGCTCCACCCGGATGAAGGCGGGCACCGCGCAGAAAGTCGCGCTGAATCTCCTCTCCACCGGGATCATGTTGCGCCTGGGGCTCGTTCATGAGGGACTGATGGTCAACATGCAGGTCTCGAACGCCAAGCTGCGCGCCCGTGCGATCCGCATGGTCGGCGCGCTGGCGGACGTGGACGGCCCCGCGGCCGAGACGGCGCTCGATGCGGGCGGGCGCGACATCAAGCGCGCGGTGCTGATCGCGCGCGGCCTGGCCCCGGCGGAGGCCGAGGCGCGGCTGGCGGCGGCACGGGGCAGCCTGGGCGCCGTGCTGGACGTGCTGCCGTGAGAGCGCTCGTCAACGGGCGCATGCTGCTGGCCGAGGGCTGGCGCGACGATGCCTGCCTGGTGATCGAGGGCGACCGGATCGCGGCGATCCTCCCTGCGCCGCCCGCCGGCGCGGAAACCGTCGATCTGGGCGGAGCGACGCTGCTCCCCGGCTTCGTCGACGTGCAGGTCAATGGCGGCGGCGGCCGGCTGTTCAACGACGATCCGAGCGTGGAGACGATCCGGGTGATCGCCGAGACGCACCGGCGCTTCGGCACCACCGGCCTGCTGCCGACCCTGATCAGCGACGATCTGTCCGTGGTTGAGGCCGGCATCCGCGCCGTGGACGCCGCGATCGCGGCGGGCGTCCCCGGCGTGCTCGGCATCCATATCGAGGGGCCGTTCCTCAACCCGGTGCGCCGGGGCATCCATAGCGAGAGCAAGATCCAGCCGCTGCGCGACGAATTCCTCGCGCTGCTGGAATCGGGCCGCCGCGGCAAGACGCTGGTGACGCTGGCGCCCGAAGTCGCGACTCCCGGGCAGATCGCCCGGCTGGCCGCGGCGGGCGTGATCGTCTCCGCCGGACATTCGGATGCCCGCTACGAGACGGTGCGCGACGCGATCGACAATGGGCTGACCGGCTTCACCCATGTCTTCAACGCCATGTCCCCGCTGCTCAACCGCGCGCCGGGCATGGTGGGCGCGGCGCTCGAGGATCCCGACGTCTATGCCGGGATCATCGCCGACGGCCATCACCTGCATCCGGCGACGCTCCGCGTGGCGCTGCGGGCAAAGGGGCCCGAGCGGCTGATGCTGGTGACCGACGCGATGCCGAGCGTAGGGAGCGACGAGACGGTGTTCCTGATCCATGGCCGCGAAATCCACCGCGACGGCGACCGGCTGCTCGGGGCCGACGACACGCTGGCGGGCTCGACGCTCACCATGGCGGGCGCGGTCAAGGGGATGATGGCGCAGGGCCGGGTCGGGCTGGACGTCGCCGCCCGCATGGCCGCGGCGACCCCCGCCGCATTCCTGGGGCTGGGCGGGCAGCTGGGCCGGATCGCCCCCGGATTCCGGGCGGACCTGGTGCTGGTGGACGCGGAGCTGACGGTGCTGGAGAGCTGGATTTCCGGCGAGGCCGTCCGGTATCCCGCCCTAAACATAAACTAGATCGCGCGTTCCCGGGCGGCTTCCTAAATCGCCCGCCATGCTGCATTCCGGGAACATGACGGAGACACAGGCGATCGGCGCGACCCGGGGGATTTCGCCCGCGCGGCTGACGCATCTCCAGCGGCTCGAGGCCGAGAGCATCCACATCCTGCGCGAAGTCGTCGCCGAGGCGGAGCGTCCGGTGATGCTCTATTCGATCGGCAAGGACAGCGCGGTGATGCTGCACCTCGCGCGCAAGGCATTCTATCCGGCGCCCCCGCCCTTCCCGCTCCTCCATGTCGATACGACCTGGAAGTTCCGCGCGATGTACGATCTGCGCGACAAGGCGGCGCGCGACGCGGGCATGGAACTGATCGTCCACAAGAATCCCGAGGCTGAGGCGCAGGGAATCAACCCGTTCGATCATGGCGGCCGCCATACCGACATGTGGAAGACCGAGGGACTGAAGCAGGCGCTCGACCAATATGGCTTCGACGCGGCGTTCGGCGGCGCGCGGCGCGACGAGGAGAAGAGCCGCGCCAAGGAGCGCGTGTTCAGCTTCCGCACCGCGTCGCACCGCTGGGATCCCAAGAACCAGCGGCCCGAGCTGTGGCACCTCTACAATGCCCGCAAGCACAAGGGCGAGAGCATCCGCGTCTTCCCGCTCTCCAACTGGACCGAGCTCGACATCTGGCAATATATCCTCGCCGAGGGGATCGAGATCGTCCCGCTCTATTTCGCCGCGCCGCGGCCGACGGTGGAGCGCGACGGGCTGATCCTGATGGTCGACGACGATCGCTTCCGGCTGAACCCGGGCGAGGTGCCGGTCACCCGTTCGGTGCGTTTCCGCACCCTCGGCTGCTATCCGCTGACCGGCGCGGTGGAGAGCGAGGCGGATACGTTGGAGGCCGTGATCCGGGAGATGCTGCTGACCACGACCTCGGAGCGCCAGGGCCGCGCGATCGACCATGACCAGGCGGCAAGCATGGAGAAGAAGAAGCAGGAGGGGTATTTCTGATGGCCCGCGCTTCTTCCCGCATTCTCGCCCCTTTTTCCGGCGCCCTCGCCCCTTTCCCCGTCATCCCCGCGCAGGCAGGAATCCAGGGTTTCTCTGCCGTGTCGCCCGTGACTCTGGATCCCCGCCCGCGCGGGGATGACGGGCTCGGGGAACACGCATGACCTCCTACCGCCCCGACGCGCTCATCGCGTCCGACATCTCCGCCTATCTCCGGCTCCATCAGAACAAGTCGCTGCTGCGCTTCATCACCTGCGGCAGCGTGGACGATGGCAAGTCCACGCTCATCGGGCGGCTGCTCTATGATTCGAAGATGATCTTCGAGGACCAGCTCGCCAGCCTCGAGGCCGACAGCAAGCGGCTGGGCACGCAAGGGCAGGAGATCGATTTCGCGCTGCTCGTCGACGGCCTCGCCGCCGAGCGCGAGCAGGGCATCACCATCGACGTCGCCTATCGCTTCTTCGCGACCG
Organism: Sphingomonas sp. CBMAI 2297; assembly: GCF_029870595.1. Taxonomy (GTDB): domain Bacteria; phylum Pseudomonadota; class Alphaproteobacteria; order Sphingomonadales; family Sphingomonadaceae; genus Sphingomonas. Next base: position 37,408 of record NZ_JAPDIR010000002.1, on the reverse strand, counting down.
AAAAGCGCAAGTTCATCGTCGCCGACACGCCTGGCCACGAGCAATATACCCGCAACATGGTGACCGGCGCGTCGACCGCCGATCTCGCCGTGATCCTGATCGACGCGCGCAAGGGCGTGCTCACCCAGACGCGGCGGCACTCGTACCTCTGCCACCTGCTCGGCATCCGCCACATCGTGCTGGCGGTGAACAAGATGGACCTGATCGGCTATGATCAGGCCGTCTATGACGCGATCGTCGAGGACTATCGCGGATTTGCCGACAGCATCGGCATCGCCGGCTTCACGCCGATCCCGATCTCGGGCTTCAAGGGCGACAACATCACCGGCCCGAGCGCGAACACGCCCTGGCATGCGGGGCCGGCGCTGCTCGAGCATCTGGAGAGCGTCCAGATCGATGCCGATGCGGACGCCGCACGGCCCTTCCGCCTGCCCGTGCAATGGGTGAACCGCCCCAATCTCGACTTCCGGGGGTTCGCCGGCATGATCGCGTCGGGCAGCATAAGCCCAGGCGACAAGGTGCGCATCCTGCCCTCGGGCCAGACCAGCAGCGTCGCGCGGATCGTCGCGCTCGGCGGGGATCGGGCCGGGGCGGTGGCGGGCGAGAGCGTGACCATCACGCTGGCCGACGAAGTCGACTGCTCGCGCGGCGACGTGATCGCCGCCGCCGATGCGCCGCCCCAGGTGGCCGACCAGTTCCAGGCCACCATCGTATGGATGGATCAGGCCGAGATGCTCCCCGGCCGCGCCTATTGGCTCAAGCTCGGCACCCAGATGGTCAGCGCCACCGTCCAGCCGCCGCGCCATGCCGTGTGCGTCAACACCATGGCCGAGCTTAGCGTGAAGACGCTGGGGCTCAACGATATCGGCGTGGCCGAGGTCTATACCGATCGCGGCATCGTCTTCGAGCCCTATGCCGAGAGCAAGGATCTGGGCGGCTTCATCCTGATCGACAAGGCGACCAACGCCACCGTGGCCGCGGGCATGCTCAACTTCGCGCTGCGCCGCGCGCAGAACGTGCATTGGCAGGCGGTGGAGATCAACCGCGAGGCCCATGCCCGGCAGAAGCACCAGGCGCCGCGGCTGCTCTGGTTCACCGGGCTCTCCGGCTCGGGCAAGTCGACCATCGCCAACATGGTGGAGAAGCGCCTCCACGCGCTCGGCAAGCACAGTTTTCTGCTCGACGGCGACAATATCCGCCACGGGCTCAACCGGGATCTGGGCTTCACCGATGCCGACCGGATCGAGAATATCCGCCGCGTCGGCGAAGTCGCCCGGCTGATGACCGATGCGGGGCTGATCGTGCTCACTGCCTTCATCTCGCCCTTCCGCGCCGAGCGCGAGCTGGTCCGCAAGCTGCTGCCCGAGGGCGAGTTCTTCGAGATCTTCGTCGACACGCCGCTGGCGGTTGCCGAGGCGCGCGACGTGAAGGGGCTCTACAAGAAGGCGCGCGCCGGCCAGATCGCCAATTTCACCGGCATCTCGAGCCCCTATGAGGCGCCACAGAATCCGGAGATCCGGGTGGACACGACCAGGGAGACGCCCGAAGCCGCCGCCGAGCGGATCGTGGAAGCGATCATGGGCACCTGGAGTCCGGTGATTTGACCGACGCGGAACTCGCCCGGGCGATCGCCGACGAAGCGGGTGCGCTGCTGCTGCGCATCCAGGACGAATGCGCGGGCGGGGATCGCGGCGACCGCGAGGCCAATATCCTCATCCTCGACCGGCTGCGCGCGGCGAGGCCCGGCGACGCGATCCTTTCCGAGGAATCCGCCGACGATCCGGCCCGGCTGTCGGCACGGCGCGTGTGGATCGTCGATCCGCTCGACGGCACGCGCGAGTTCGCGGAACGGCGCGAGGATTGGGCGGTGCATGTCGCGCTGGCCGTGGATGGCCGGGCGGCGGTAGGCGCCGTCGCCCTGCCCCGGCTCGGCTGCACGCTCTCCAGCGACTGCCCGCCCGCGCTGCCCGAGGGTGAATTGCCGCCGCGCATGCTGGTGAGCCGCAGCCGGCCAAGCCAGCTCTGCGCCGGCGTGGGCGAGCGGATCGGCGCGGTGCATATCGGCATGGGCTCGGCCGGTGCCAAGGCAATGGCGGTGGTGCGCGGCGAGGCCGAGATCTACCTCCATTCGGGCGGCCAGCATCAATGGGACAATTGCGCGCCGGTGGCGGTGGCGCTCGCCGCGGGGCTCCATGCCTCGCGGATCGACGGTTCGCCGATCGTCTACAACCAGGCCAGCACGAGCATCCCCGACCTGCTGATCTGCCGCCGCGAATGGGCGCCGATCGTGCTCGAGGCGGTGCGGGACTGCGGCGCGTAGATTCCCCTCCCTGGAAAGGAGGGGGTTCTTGTGAGATTCGCCCCGTAAGTGACTCTTCGCGATTCCCCGCGACTCGCGGAGTCACCGCGAGTCGCGCGTAGACGACGAATCCGGGACATGGTAAACGCTCCGTTTGGGAGGGAGCGTAATTTGACCGCCGATATCTGGTTCCTGCTGGCGATCGGCTTCAGCTTCGCGGGCTATGCGACCTATCTGATCGGGCTGCGTCGCGAGCTGGTGGAGCCGAACCGCGCGTCATGGCTGATCTGGAGCGCGGCGACTTCGCTCGAGGCGCTGACCTATGCCGCGGTGAATCCGGGCGCGCCGCAAGGCTGGGTGTTCGCGCTCTCCTCGATCGCCTGCATCCTGGTGACGATCGGCATCTGGCGGCGCTCGTCCTGGGCCCCGCCCTCGCCCACCGAGACCTTCTGCATCGCGGCCAGCCTGAGCGCGCTGATGCTGTGGCTCGTCTTCCGCGAGGCTTTCTGGGCGCACATGCTGGTGGTGCTCGCCGTCCCGGTGAGCTTCTGGCCGACCTGGGCAAGCGTGTGGACCGATCGCAACCGCGAGCGCTCGCCGGCCTGGGGCCTGTGGACCTTCGGCGATCTCGCCACGCTGCTCGTCGCGGTGCGCGCGACCCAGCCGGGGGTGGCCGAGCTCGCCTATGTCATCGTCGAGCTCCTCTGCCATGCCAGCATATGGTTCCTGATCGGCCTGGCGACGATCAACCCGCTGCGCGCCTTCGGCACGCGCCGCGGCGGGCTGCGCTGGCTCGATCGCTACCGGCCTTCGAACAATCTGTTCAAGGTGGGCGAGAACCATCTGGGCAAGGCCGTGTTCGCCGCGAGCGCCTTTGCCGAGGGCGATGTGCTGATCGAGTTCACCGGCCGGCGTTTCCGCGCCGACCAGATCCCCAGCCTGATGCGCGGCCGGGGCGACCGCTTCGTGCAGGTGACGCCGGACCATTATATGGGCCCGTCCGGCCGGATCGACGATCTGGTCAATCACAGCTGCGACCCCAATGCCGGCCTGCGTTTCACCGATACGGGCGTGTTCCTGGTCGCGGTGCGCGCGATCCAGCCGGGCGAGGAAATCGCCTGGGACTATTCGACGACGCTCCGGGAATCGAACTGGCACATGATCTGCCAGTGCCGCGCGCCCGAATGCCGCCGGGTGATCGGCAATTTCGACAGCCTCGACCCGGACCGGCAGGAATGGTTCCGGGCACGCAACCTCGTCGCACCCTATCTGCGCCGCAAGGACGAAGTGGCGGGGACGCGGAAGGCCGTGGGGCGGTAACTAAACTCCTTCTCCCCTTGTGGGAGAAGGAAGGGGCCCGCTCGCGAAGCGAGTGGGAAGGATGAGGGGGGACGGAGGCTCACTCCCCCTCACCCTTCCGCCGACTTCGTCGGCTCCCTCCCTCTCCCACAAGGGGAGAGGGAAAGTGGAATTACGCCGCAATCCCGTTCGGCTGCACCAGCCGCGCCGTGCCCAGCGTCAGGATCGCCTTGGCCCCGGTTCCCTTGCCGTCGCTCACCAGGTCGAGCTTGCCTTCCATCGTCAGCATCGAATTGGCGCACCAGTGGAGGCCCAGGCCGCCCGATTTGTGCGCCCGAGTGGAGAAGCCGCGCTGGAAGAGCGTCGGCGCCGTAGCGGGGTCGAATCCCTCGCCATCGTCGCGGATATGGATCTCGGTGCTGTCGCCCTTGTCCCGGATCGTCACCGAGATCGAGCCGCTGCCGCGCCCGGTCGCGGCGATGGCCTCCGCAGCATTGGCGAAGAGATTGCCGACGACCTGGCTGAGGATCACGCGGTTGGCCATCACCCAGTGCGGCTTGGACGGGAAGCTGAAGGCAATCGAATTCTCGCCCGAATAGCGCGCGATGGTGGCGTTCTGGGCGACGATATCGGTGATGTCGCAGGCATCGAGCGGCGGGCGCTCGTGCGCCGCCTCCTGCTGCTGGCCGATGATCTCCAGCACATGGTGCAGCGCCTCGCGGCCGATCGCGATCTGCGCGCGACGATCGGCCCGCTCCTGCTCGACGCTTTCGATCGCGGCGGCAAGGAAGGCGACGAGCTTCTGCCGGCGCACCGCGGGAAGCTCCTCGCTCGCCAGCTCGCCGAGCGCGCGATCGAGCAATGCCCGGTCCATCGGCGCGCCGCTGCCCAGCCCCTGGCTGAGCACGGTGCTGATCGGGTTCAGCGCATTGCGGACATTGTGCATCACCGCCACCGCGCTCTCGCTGCGACCCAGGGTGAAGCTCTGCACCTCGAGCTGCTCGCGCAGGTCCTTGAGCTGCCGGAGCATCGAGTTGAAGCTGGTGACCAGGCTGCCGATCTCGTCGTCGCGCGGCCTGTCCGTCAGCAGTCCGAGCGTGCCCGAGGCGCGGACCACGCCCATGTGGCGCTCGACGCGCTTCAGCGGCGCGAGGACGAGGCGCGCGATCATCCGGCGCAGCACCAGCAGCACGATCGCCAGCAGGATCGACGACCCGACCACGGCGAGCACGAGCATCCGCGTGCCGAGCGTCGAGAGGTCGCGCGGCACGCTATAGGTGGCCGTGGCGACCGGGCGGCCGTCCGGCCCCGGGATCGGCACGGCGATGCGGGTCCGGGTAGCGCCCGGGGCCTTGGTGATCGCGGCGACAGGATGGTCGAGGGCGAGGGCGGCCTCGAGCTGGAGCAGGGTACTGAGCTGCGCCGCGGTGACGGCGCGGGCCATCAGCACATAGCCGCGCGGCGTGCCGCTGCCGTCGCTCCTGCGCACCTGCGCGATGCCGATCGCGGCCAGCGTGTCTCCCAGGCGAATGAAGAATCCGGCCGAGCTCTGTCCATGCAGCATCCGCGCGAAATCGAACCGGGCGATGGCCTGGGCGAGGCGCGCGCGCATCGCGGGCACATCGGCCTGCTTCTCGAGGTCGAGCCAGCGCGCGATCACGATTTCGCGATCGGGCCGGACATAGGCCATGCCGTTGACGTCGAGATTGACCATGGCCAGCGTGGAGAAGCTCTCGTCCTCGAACGCCTTGGTCGGATGCGCCATATAGTCGTAGGACGAGTTCCAGTCGCCATAGTCGCGCACGGCGTTCTCGACCTTGGCCGAGACATCGTGGACGACCGCCTGGGTGCGCGCGACATGCGCGTCGACCGCGTCGCGCTCGAGCCGGTTGAAGCTCGGCGTGATGACGGTGGCGAGCATCAGCGTCAGCGCGGCGGCGCCGATGACGCCGACGCCGGTGAGGATCAGGACCAGTTTCGCGCCGAGCGAGGCCGGCGCCTTGAGGCGCCTTGCGCGGGGCATCAGCCGCGCGTCCCGTTGCCCAGCTCGACCTCGACGGCCTCCGCGTCGCCGATATATCCCCTCTGCGCGAGCACCAGCGCATCCTCGGCGTCCATCGGGCGCGCGAGATAATAGCCCTGGAGGTGGCTGCAGCCGGCGACGCGAAGCGATTGGAGCTGCGTCTCGGTCTCGACGCCCTCGGCCACCACTTCCATGCCCAGCGCCCGGCCGAGATGGATGATCGAATGGACGATCGCCGCGCTCTCGCGCTCGCGGCCCATGCCGTCGACGAAGCTGCGGTCGATCTTCAAGCAGTCCAGCGCGAAGCGGCGGATGTTGTAAAGGCTGGAATAGCCGGTACCGAAATCGTCGAGCGCGATGCGGAAGCCCATCTGGCGGAGCTTGAACAGCGTATCGGCGGCGCGCTCGACATCGTCGAAGATCGCGGTCTCGGTGATCTCGATCTGGAAGCGCCCGGGCTCGACGCCGGCATTGGCCACCCGCTCCATCACATGGCCGACGAAATTGTGGCGGCGGAACTGGCGCGGCGAGAAGTTCACCGAGACATATTGGCCGGGCCAGGTCTTGAGCGTCTCCACCGCCTGGTCGATCACCCAGTCGCCCAGTTCGTGGATCAGGTTCGATTCCTCGGCGATCGGGATGAACATGCCGGGCGAGACCATGCCATATTCCGGGCTGCACCAGCGGATCAGCGCCTCGAAGCCGGTGATCTCCAGCGCGTCGCGCCCGACGATCGGCTGGAAGACCAGCTTCAGCTCGCCCTTGGCGATCGCTTCGGAGAGACCGCCCTCGATCTGGCGGCGGAAGCGGATCGATTCGTCCATCACTTCGTCGAACAGGCGGACGATGCCGCGGCCATTATGCTTGGCCTCGTTGAGCGCGAGATCGGCCCGGCGCATCACGTCGATCGGGTCGTGGATTGTGCGCGGCTGGACGACCATCAGGCCGACCGAGGCACCGCCCTGGACCGAATGGCCGAACACCTTGAAGCTGATCGATACGGCCTTGAGCATGCGCTCGGCGATCATCGTCGCCTCGTCCTCGCCGGTGACCGGGTAGAGCATCGCGAACTCGTCGCCGCCCAGGCGCGCGACGAAGCCGTTGGCGGGCACCTGCTGGCGCAGGATCTCGCAGACCATGCGGATCAGCTCGTCGCCCGCGAGATGGCCGAGCGTGTCGTTGACGATCTTGAACCGGTCGAGGTCCATCATCGCCATGGCGAAGCATTGCTCGCCCTTCACTGCCTTGCCGAGCATGTGGAGGAAGGCGAGCCGGTTGGGCGCGTCGGTGAGCGAATCATGGTTCGCCATGTGCACGGCGCGCGATTCATTGGCGGCGAGCTCGAGCTTCTGTTCCTCGAGCAGGGCGATCGCGTTGCGCAGCTTGGCGTCCGCTTCCCAGCGATGGGCGAGCGCGGTGGCGGTCTGGATCACCTCTTCGGCCTGGAAGGGCTTGGCGATGTAGAAGATCTTGTCGACCGGGCCCGCGGCGCGGCTGATGTCGAGGGGCGAGAAATCCGAATAGCCGGTGACGATGACGAGATTGATGTCGGGATCGAGCGCGCGGATGCGGCGCGCGGTTTCCTTGCCGTCGATCCCCGGGGGCATGCGCACGTCGATGAAGGCGACCGAGAAGCGCTTGCCGGTTTCCAGCGAATCCTTGATCGCCTCGACCGCGTCGAGACCCTGGTTGAAATGCGCGCACTGGAAATCGATCGCGTCGTCGGCCGGCTCGGGCACGGCATCGTCGTCGCCGAACAGTTCGGCCGCCATCGCGTTCAGGGCGCTGGCATTGCCGCCTTTGCGGGGCCCGAACACCTGGCGATATGATTCGTGCATCGCCGGTTCGTCGTCCACGATCAGAATGCGCACGTTCGAAATCCCCTCGCTCATTCCCAAACGAGGTAAGCGGACAGCGTTAAGGAGGGGTAAAATCCGGCCCCCGCACAGAGGGAAAACCGCCAGCCAGGGTTAAGAACGGCGCGCGGTTTACCCGCCGGTCCGCGCGCGATAGCTAGTCCTCCACGATAGGAGGATGCATGACCGACCCGCTGGCCGCCCGATCTTTGCTGTTCGCGCCGGGCGATTCCGAGCGCAAGCTCGCCAAGGCAGGCGCGAGCGAAGCCGACCTGGTGCTGCTCGACCTCGAGGATGCAGTGGCCGAGGCCAACAAGCCCGCTGCCCGCGCGCTGGTCGCCGGGCATCTGAAGACCGCCGCGCGCGCGCAGCCGCAATGGGTGCGGATCAACCCGCTCGACACGCCGCACGCGCTGCTCGACCTCGCCGCGATCGTGCCCGGCGCGCCCGACGGGATCATGCTGCCCAAGGCGACCCGCGCCGAGGCGGAGCTGCTCCATCACTATCTCACCGCGCTGGAGGCCGCGCACGGCCTGCCCCCGGGCGGGATCCGCACGATCGTGGTGGCGACGGAAACCGCGCCGGCCATCTTCGGCCTGGGCGATTATGCCGGCTGTCCGCGCCTCGCCGCGCTCACCTGGGGTGCCGAGGACAGCGCCACCGCACTGGGCGCGACCCATAATCGCGACGAGACCGGCGAATATGACTTTCCCTACCAGGTCTTCCGCGCCCTCGCCCTGGCCGGGGCCGCCGCCGCGGCCGTGACGCCGATCGAGACGATCCATGGCGATTTCCGCGATCTCGACGGGCTGGAAAAGGTTGCAACCAAGGCGCGCCGCGCGGGTTTCCGCGGGATGCTCGCCATCCATCCCGATCAGGTGCCGGTGATCAACCGCGCCTTCTCGCCCTCCCCCGCGGAGATCGATCGCGCCGAACGGATCGTCGCGGCCTTCGCGGCGTCGCCGGGCGCGGGCACGATCGGCCTGGACGGCGAGATGCTCGACATGCCGCACCTGAAGCGCGCACGGGCGGTGCTGGCGATGCGCCGGTAGCAAGCGTTGATTTACCTTGGCGCAAGGCTAGGAAATTGCTGATGCTTTCCATCGAGCCCCGATGACCGACACGCCGGCCGAGCCGCTTCCGGTGGGCGAGGACGAGTTCCGCATGATCGCGGACAGCGCCCCCGTCGCCGTATGGGTGACTCGGCTGGATCGCAGGCGCAGCTTCGTCAATCGCGCCTATGTCGCCTTCCTCGGCGTCTCCTATGAAGAGGCGCTCGATTTCGACTGGCGGCGGATCATCCATCCGGACGATGCCGCGCAATTGCTCGCGCAATCGGTCGCGGGCGAGGCTAGCCTCGGCACCTTCGAGCTCGAGGGGCGCTATCGCAACGTCCATGGCGAATGGCGCTGGCTCCACTCCACCTCGCAGCCGCGCCGGGACGCGCGGGGGCGCCATATCGGCTTCATCGGCGTCGCCCATGACGTGACCGAGGCCAAGACGGCCGAACTCGCGCTGCGCGAGCGCGAGGCGCAGCTCTCGGCGTTCATCAGCCAGACCACCGCCGGCTTCGCCCAGGTGAACATCGAGGGCCGCTTCACGCTGGTCAATGATCGCTTCTGCGAGATCGCCGGCTGGAGCCGCGATGCGCTGATGGGCGGCATGACGATGCAGCAGATCACGCATCCGGACGACCTCGCCCGCAACCTGCCGCTGTTCGAGAAGGTGGTGCGGGACGGCACGCCCTATACCCATGAGAAGCGCTATGTCCGCCAGGACGGCGGCGTGGTCTGGGTGAACAATTCGGTCGCGGTGATCCGCCGGCCGACGGGCGAGCCCTTCGGCGTGCTTTCGGTGACGCTGGACGTCACCCAGCGGCGCGCCGACGAGGACGCGCTGCGCAAGAGCGAGGAGCGGCTGCGCCTCGCTACCGAGGCGGCCGGCATGGCCACCTGGGAGCTGGACCTCGAGACGATGGACGGCGCCTGGTCGCCCAACCGCTTCGACCTGCTCGGCATGCCGCGCCGGCCCGATCCGCGCGGCAGCTTCGACGAATGGATCGCCCGCGTGCATCCCGACGACCGGATCATGGTGCGCGACGCCGCGTTGCGCTGCTTCGCCGAGGGCGCGCCCTATGCGATCACCTATCGCATCCTGCGCGCCGATGACGGTGCCGAGCGCTGGCTGCAGAGCCATGGCAGCCGGATCGACTATGACGACGGCCGGCCGAGCCGCTTCGTCGGCGTCTCGTTCGACGTCACCGATCGCAGGCGCGCCGAGCAGGAGCTGCGCGAAAGCGAGACGCGCTTCCGCACGATCTTCGAACAGGCCAACGACTTCCTGATCACCACCACGCTCGACAATCGGGTGACCTCGGTGAACCCGGCGGTGGTGGAGGCGATCGGCTATCGCGAGGACGAGATCCTCGGCCGCTCGATCCGCGACTTCATGGACGCGGACCAGTTCGCGATCAGCATGGACGCGTTCAACCGCAAGCTGCAGCATGGCGGCTCGACCCGGCTGACGCTGAAGCTGCGCGCCCGCGACGGACGCGAGCTGATCTGGGAAGTCAATTCGCGGCTCAACCTCGACGCCCAGGGCCGCCCGGTGGCGCTGCATGCCATCGGGCGCGATATGACCGAGGCGAAGCGCGCCGAGGCGCATCTCCGCCTGCTGGTCGACGAGCTCAACCACCGCGTGAAGAACACGCTGGCGATCGTCCAGGGCATCGCCCAGCAGAGCTTCAAGGACGACGTGCCGCCGCACCAGGCCCGCGCCGCGTTCGAAGGCCGGCTGGCCGCGCTTTCCGAGGCGCACAATCTGCTGACGCGCGAGCATTGGGGGCCGGTCTCGATGCGCCGGATCATCGAGGATGCCCTGCGCCCGCATGGCGAGCCGAGCCGCTTCGCGCTCGATGGGCCGGACTTGCCGATCCAGCCCAAGACGGCGATCAGCCTTGCGCTGGCCATCCACGAGCTGGCGACCAATGCCGTGAAGCATGGCGCCCTGTCACGGCCGGAGGGGCGGATCACGATTCGCTGGCGGTGCGAGGATAGGGACGGCGCTCCGGCCAGGCTCGCGCTGCGCTGGGAGGAAGCGGGCGGCCCGCCGGTCGTGGCGCCGATACGGCGCGGCTTCGGCACGCGGATGATCGAACGCGGCCTCGCCGCCGAGCTCGGCGGCACGGTACATATCGAGTTCCGCCCCGGCGGCCTGGTCTGCATCGTCGACGCGCCGCTGCCCGAAGGTGCCGCGTGAGCGGGCTGCCGGGGCTGCGCGTGCTCGTCGTCGAGGACGAGCCGGTGGTCGCCATGTATCTCGAGGATCTGCTCGCGGCGCTGGGGTGCGAGATCATCGGCCCCGCGAGCAGGCTGGCCGACGGGATGGCGCTGGCCGAAGGTGGCGGCTTCGACGTCGCGATCCTCGACATCAACCTTGGCGGCGAACGCAGCACGCCGATTGCGGAGGCATTGCGCGCGCGCGGCGTGCCCTTCGCCTTCGCCAGCGGCTATGGCGCGCCGCCGGAGGGGTTCGGCACGAACGTGCCGATGATCGAGAAACCCTATCGCGAAGCCCAGCTGGCCGACGCACTCGCCCGGTTGCGGGCCTAGGTTGGGGACTCATGCTCCTTCAATCGTCATCCCCACCATCCCTTCCCCGTCATCCCCGCGCAGGCGGGGATCCAGGGCCAGGAGCAAGGGGCGCGCGGCTTGCTTTGCCGTTTCCGGCAAGCACCCGCGGGATTGCTTCGATCATCCCCTACTACCCTGGATCCCCGCCCGCGCGGGGATGACGGGTGTAGTTTCAGAGGCTTGTTTGAGTTCTCACCCTGGGCAAGCCCCGGGCCGGAACCCGTTGCTCACCGCCTCGGCGGTATAGGCTCGACTGGGAGCAGGCCCGGGACGGCGCCGGCCGGCCCGGGCTCCTATCCCTACCAGCGCTTCGACAGGCGGAGCTGCAACGTGCCGGCCTTCTCGCCCTGAGCCGCGCGCAACCCGGTCTCGAAGTCGAACGACCAGCCGCTGGAGAGGATGTCGAAGCGGGTGCCGAAGCTCAGCTGGAGCTGCTCGCGCCGCCAGCCATTGCCCGCCAGCGCATAGATCGCCGCACCCGGGATATCGGCATAGTCGAGCCACTGGGCATCGACATTGGCGAACTCGTGGTTCCACTCCACGCGCAGGCGCGGGGTGATCGAACCGAAGCCCGTCTTCTGGCGATATTGCAGGCGGCCGCCGAGCGTGCCGGTGATGGAGCGGACCTGACGGGCATCGAAGCGCAGATTGTAGCGCCCGGCGCCGCTCTCCGCATAGGCATCGAGATCGGCGTCCATATACTCGCCGCGGCCATAGATCGACCATTGCAGCGGCCCTTCGGCCCGATCGATCCCGAGCGAGATCGCCGCGATGGTGTAGCTTCCATCGCGACTGCCACGCGCCGTCGCATTCACCGCCTGGGCAATGCGCCGGGTGGTGAAGTCGAGCTGGCCGCGGCCGATCATGCCGTCGATGAAGGTGCCGCTGGCGGGCTGGACGCTCGCATAGGCAGCATAGATCGTGCTCGTGCCGCGCACCTGCGCCGCGGTGCCGATCCGGCTCAGATCATTGCCATAGCCGCCACCCAGGCCGACCAGCACGCCCTCGGAGAGCTTGATGTCGGCACCGGCGCTGAGCCCCGCGGTGGTGGCGGTGATCTTGCTGCGGTCGGTGCGCCTGTCGCGCGTGCCGATGTCGATCGCGCCGCCCGCCCAGATGGCGAGCGAACCGATCCGACGGTTGCCGTCCTCGTCCACCGCGCCCTTGCCCGGTGCGGCACGCTCGTCGCCCGCCGCGCCATCCGCGCCACCGGCACCGCCCGTGCCGGCGCCACCCGTGCCCGCGATTGTCCGGCCGGAGCCGAGCTGATCGCCACGCGAGAGCGGCGACTGCGGATTATTGACGACCCGGCCGATCGCCGGATCCTCGCCCGAGACGCGCATCCGCTCGGTGATCGCCAGGCCCCAATTCTTGTCGTCGGGGCGCTGCATCGGTGCCGAGCCGTCACGCGAAGCCAGCGTCACGCCCATCGCAAGGCCGGCGCTGCCGCCGCCATTGTGGAGCTGCTCGGCGCGCCGCATGAAGTTGGACACCTGCGCCCGGGCGAAGCGGCGGGTCGTCTCGGCCTGCGCGTCGCTGATCGCGGCGATATCCGGATCGTTGCGCGGATCCGGACGCGCCTGGACGGTGAGCGTGACCGTCGACGGAGCCGAGGCGCCGAAGACGTTGCTCAGCGTATAGGCGACCACGATCTGCCCGCCGAAGCGATTATTCGGTGTCACGTCGAGGCGATAGGTGCCGTTGCCAGTCGCCACGATCGCGGTGGTGGCCGAATTGGCCGGCGATATGCTCACCACGTTCGCGCCGGTGAACGGCCCGCGCGCCGCCCCGTCGGTGAGCATCACCGAGACCATCTGGCCGTCGCCCGCCGTCGCGGTCTTGGGTGCCGCGACCGGTACCTGGCCGACCACGGTGATCGTCACCGTGCCCGGTGCCGAGGCACCGCCCGGACCGACCGCCACATAAGTGAAGCTGTCGGCGCCGGCGAAATTCGCGGCCGGCGTATAGGTCGCGATATAGGGCGAGGTCGGCGCCGCCGCGACCGGGGTCAGGCTGGGCCCGGCCCCGCCGCTCAGCGTGACCGTGCCGTGCGCCGGCTGGCTGGCGAGCTGGATCGAGTCATAAACGCCCGTCACCAGCGCGGAGAGGTTGATCTGGACACTGGTCCCCGCCGTCGTGGTGCTGCCCGCGACCGTGGAGGTCCCCGGCCCCGCATTCGGCGGCGGCGGCGTCGCCACCGTCAGGCTCACCGTCGCCGCGGCGGAGGTGCCGCCGGGGCCGCTGACGGTATAGGTGAAGCTGTCCGCGCCGAAATAGCCGCTGGTGGGCGTATAGGTGACCACGTCGCCATTGACCGCGGTCGTGCCATGGGCCGGCGCCGTGACGACGGTGAGCATGTTGTGCACGCCGGTGACCGAGGGTGCCAGGTCGATGGGCGTGCCGCTGCTGTTATAGCCGATAGCCACGCCGCTCTTGTTGGCGGCGACCGGCGCGGCCGGCGTCGCCACCGTCAGGCTCACCGTCGCCGGCGCCGAAGTGCCGCCGGGGCCGGTCGCCGTGAAGGTGAAGCTGTCCGCACCGTAATAGGTCGCCGGGTTCGGCGTGTAGGTCACCACGTCGCCCGCAATGGTCACCGTGCCGTGCGCGGGCGCCGTGCCGATCGCGATGCTCGAATGGACGCCCGTGACCGAGGTCGACAGGTCGATCGCCGTGCCCGTGCTTGCATAGGGCACCGCCACGCCGCTCTTGTTGGCGACGGTCGGTGCCGGCGGTGTCGCCACCGTCAGGCTCACCGTTGCCGGCGCCGAGGTGCCGCCGGGGCCCGTCGCCGTGAAGGTGAAGCTGTCCGCCCCGTAATAGGTCGCCGGGTTCGGCGTGTAGGTCACCACATCGCCCGCGATCGTCACCGTGCCGTGCGCCGGCGCCGTGCCGATCGCGATGCTCGAATGGACGCCCGTAACCGAGGTCGACAGGTCGATCGCCGTGCCGGTGCTCGCATAGGGCACCGCCACGCCGCTCTTGTTGGCGGCGACCGGCGCGGCCGGCGTCGCCACCGTCAGAGTCACCGTCGCCGGGGCCGAAGTGCCGCCGGGGCCCGTCGCCGTGAAGGTGAAGCTGTCCGCCCCGTAATAGGTCGCCGGGTTCGGCGTGTAGGTCACCACGTCGCCCGCGATGGTCACCGTGCCGTGCGCCGGACCGCTGGCAACCGCGATGCTCGAATGGACGCCCGTGACCGAGGCCGACAGGTCGATCGCCGTGCCGGTGCTCGCATAGGGCACCGCCACGCCGCTCTTGTTGGCGGCGACCGGCGCGGCCGGCGTCGCCACCGTCAGGCTCACCGTCGCCGGGGCCGAAGTGCCGCCGGGGCCGGTCGCCGTGAAGGTGAAGCTGTCCGCCCCATAATAGGTCGCCGCAGGCGTATAGGTCACCACATCGCCCGCGATCGTCACCGTGCCATGGGCTGGACCGGTGGCAACCGCGATGCTCGAATGGACGCCCGTGACCGAGGCCGAGAGGTCGATCGCCGTGCCCGTGCTCGCATAGGGCACCGCCACGCCACTCTTGTCGGTCACGGTCGGCGCGGCCGGCGTCGCCACCGTCAGGCTTACCGTCGCCGGGGCCGAAGTGCCGCCGGGGCCAGTCGCCGTGAAGGTGAAGCTGTCCGCACCGTAATAGGTCGCCGGGTTCGGCGTGTAGGTCACCACGTCGCCCGCGATCGTCACCGTGCCGTGGGCCGGCGCCGTGCCGATCGCGATGCTCGAATGGACGCCCGTGACCGAGGTCGACAGGTCGATCGCCGTGCCCGTGCTCGCATAGGGCACGCCGACGCCGCTCTTGTTCGCCGCGACCGGTGCCGGCGGCGTCGCCACCGCCAGGGTCACCGTCGCCGGCGCCGAGGTGCCGCCCGGGCCGGTCGCCGTATAGGTGAAGCTGTCCGCGCCATAATAGTTGGTGGTCGGCGTATAGGTGACCACGGTACCCGCGATGGTCACCGTGCCGTGCTGCGGCCCGGTGGCGACCGCGACCGTCGAATAGACGCCGCTGATCGACGGCGCGAGATCGATGGCCGTGCCGGTGCTGTTATAGGGAATCGCGGCATTCTTGTCGGCGACCGTCGGTGCCGTCGGCGTCGCCACCGTCAGGCTCACCGTCGCGACGTTCGAAGTGCCGCCGGCACCCGTCGCCGTATAGGTGAAGCTGTCCGTGCCGAAATAGCCGGCCGTCGGCGTATAGGTCACCACATCGCCGGCAATGCTGGTCGTGCCGTGCGAAGCCGCCGTGCCGATCGCGACGCTGCTGTGCGGACCGCCGGTGATCGAGGCCGACAGGTCGATCGGCGTGCCGGTGCTGCCATAGGGTATCACCACGCCGGGCTTGTTCGCCGCGATCGGCTTGTCGATGAAGGTATAGGCCACGGAATTCGTGCTGGTCTGGCCGTTGACGGTGACCGTCAGGTTGGCCGCGCCCGAGCCGACTGCCGGCGTGGTGACGGTGAGCGAAGTCGCGCTCGCCGCGGTTACCGTGCCGTTGCCCGCCGCACCGAAGGTCACGGTGTTGTTGCCCGGCGTCGTGCTGAAGCCGGTGCCGCTGACAGTCACCACCTGGCTGACCGGGCCCGAAGGCGGCGAGACGCCGGTCACCGTCGGCACCACGGCGATGCTGCCGCTACTGGCCGAGCCGGTGGTCGGATAGCCGCTGGGCGTGAACGCCCCGAGCACGAGGCCCGAGACCGAGCCTGGGGTGATGCCGGCATAGGTCAGCGTGACCGTGCAGTTGCCCGAGGGGACGGAGAAGACGTTGAACTGGTAGTTCGCCCCCGAATCCGCGCCGCTGGCGCCACAGGTCCCGCCCGGCGCGCCGCTCACGCGGCTGAGCAGCGCGCTGCCGCTGAGCAGCGGCGCGATGTTCGGCGTAGCCGAACTGTTGGGGTTGCCGAAGGTGATCGTCAGCGTCCCCGTCGAGCCGACGCCCAGCGAGGCCGTGGAGAAGCTGAGCGAAGTGGTGACGGCACCCGCCGCGCCGATGGTGAAGCTCTGCTGCACCTGCGCCGCCGGGTTCCAGTTGGTATCGCCCGCTTGGTTGGCGTTGATCGTGCAGGTGCCCGTGCCGACCATCGACACGGTGTTGCCGCTAATCGTGCAGACCGCCGGCGTCGCCGAGCTGAAGGCCACGACGAGCGGCGCGTTCGTCGTCGCGCTCACGGCATAGGTCGCGCCGCCCACCGTCGCGCCGGTCGGCGCGGTCGAGGCGAAGGTGATCGTCTGGTTGCCCTTGGCAATCGTGACCGTGACGATCGAGCCGATCGTGGTGACCGGCGTGCCCTGGCCGTCGGTCACCTTGATCTGGTAGCTGAACGATCCCGCGACCGTCGGGCTGCCGCTGACGGTGCCGTCGGAGCCGAGCGTCGTGCCCGGCACGAAGGCGCCCGCATTCAGGCTGTAGGTATAGGGCGTGAGGCCGCCCGAGGCCGTATTGGCCTGGCTGTAGCTCCCGCCGACGATCAGGCCCGAAGCGGAGCCGGTGGCGAGCACCAGATTGGCCGGAGTCACGGTGAAGCTGCGCGAGACGTCGGTCGCCGCGGCCCAGTTGGCGTCGCCGGCCTGGCTCGCCGTGATCGCGCAATTGCCCGTCTGGAGGAGCGTGAGCGTGGTGCCGGAGACGGTGCAGACGCTCGTGGTGGTCGAGGCGAAGCTGACCGTCAGGCCGGAGGTCGCGGTGGCCGACAATGTCAGCGGCGAAGCCGAGAGCGAAGCATTGGGCAGCGCCGCGAAGCTGATCGTCTGGCTGCCCGAGACCACGGTGATGCTGTAGGACTGCGTCGCGGTATAGGGGCCGCCGCTTCCCGCCGACGAGCCGTCGGTGACGGTGACGTCGAAATTGGACGTGCCGGTGGCAGTTGGCGTGCCGGTGATGACGCCGGCAGCGCTCAGCGTCAGGCCCGTCGGCAATGCGCCGCTGGTGCGGGCAAAGGTGTAGCCCGTCGTGCCGCCGCCGCCGGTGAAGCTCTGCGAATAGCTGGTGCCGACCGTGGCGCCCGGCAGCGCGCCGGCGGCCGGGGACAGGGTGACCGTGGGTGCCGCGATGCTCAGCGTGAGCGAGCCGGTCGGCTGGGTGAAGGGGCCGGTGCCGAGCGAGCTGTCCGTCACATTGGCGGTGAAGGTGAAGTTGCCGCTCGCCGCCGGCGTGCCGGTGACGGTGCAATCGCCGTTGAGCTGCGTGCCCAGGGGCAGCGCCCCGGATGCCAGGGTCGTGGAGCAGCTATAGGTCGCCCTGCCGCCGCTCGTGTTGATCTGCACGCCCGACAGCGCGATGCCGCGCGTGCCGCTGCCGGCAAGGGTCGATACCAGTGTCGGGTTGCTCACCGGCACCGTGACCGTGGCCGGGGCCGAGGTGCCGCCCAGATTGGTCGCAGTGAAGGTGAAGCTGTCATTACCCCGGAAACCGGCGGGCGCGTCATAGGTGACGAGCCCGGCGGCATTGACCGAGACCGAGCCGCCCTGGGCCGTGGTCGCCGAACCCACCGCGAAATTGGTCGGGCTGTTCGTCGCATGGCCGGCAATGCTGAAGGTCAGCCCGGTGCCGTTATAGGCGACCGCGGACGCGGTGAACGAGCTGGCGACCGGCGCGGCAATATAGGTATATTGATCGGCCGCGCTGGTCGCGCTGGTGCCGCCCGGCGTGGCGACCGTGACGTCATAGGTGCCGGCCAGGCTCGCTGGACTGTTGTTCACAGTAATCTGGGTGTTGCTGTTGATCGTGTAGGCCGCGAGCGTCGCGCCGAACTTCACTGCTCCCGTCGGGTTCGCCGCCGAGAAGCCGGTGCCGGTGATCGTCACCGTGGTGCCGCCGCTGGTCGGGCCGGCGGTCGGCGAGATCGACGTGACCGTCGGTGCCGCCACATAGGTGAACTGGTCCGCGGCGCTGATCGCGCTGGTGCCGCCAGGCGTGGTGACCGTGACGTCGTACGTGCTCGCGGCATTTGCCGGCGACGTCGCGGTGATCTGCGTGTCGCTGTTGATCGTATAGGTCGCAAGCGCGGCGCCGAACTTCACTGCCCCTGTCGGGTTCGCCGCCGAGAAGCCGGTGCCGGTGATCGTCACCGTGGTATTACCGCCAGTCGGGCCGGCTATGGGCGAAACCGCCGTAACCGTCGGTGCGGCGACATAGGTGAAGCGGTCCGCCGCGCTGGTCAGGCTGGTGCCGCCCGGATTGGTGACGGTGATGTCCACCGTGCCCGCGCTGCCGGCCGGCGAAGTCGCGGTGATCTGGGTGTTGCTGTCGATCGTATAGGTCGCGGGATTCGCGCCGAACAGCACCGCCCCCGTGTTGTTCGCGATCGAGAAGCCGGTGCCGGTGATCGTCACCGTGGTATTGCCCCCGATCGGGCCGGCGGTCGGCGAGACGCCACTGACGGTGGGCAGCGGCGGGTTGACGGTCAGCGAGAAAGTCTTGGACGACGTGCCCGTCCCCTGATGGCTCACGGTGACGGTGAAGGTCGTGGCGGCAATCGTGGCGGTCGGCGTTCCGGTGATGGCGCCGGTGCCGGTGTTGAACGAAAGGCCGCTCGGAAGCGTGCCGCCGCTCAGCGCATAGCTGTAGGTCCCCTGGCCGAAGGACGCGGTGACCGGCGTGAAGTTCATCGCCGTGCCCACGACGCCCGTGGCCGACGCGATCGCCTGGTTGGCCCGGACGCCGCAATAGACGGTCCAGGTCACAGTGCCGCCGGGGCCGCTGCCCGGAATCGTGCCGGAGGGCGTTACGGCGCGGGAATCCACCGGCAGGGTGAAGGATCCGTTGCCACTCGCCGCCGACGTGCTGGGCACGATGTCGATGCCGAGCCCGCTCAGGCCCGAATAGGTCAACCTCGCGGTGATCGAAGGATCCGAGACCGTGTAGCTGTAATACAGAACGGTTCCCGCCGCGTAATTGACGATGCCCGTCTGATTGCCGGGAGGTGCCGGGTTCGTGACGGGGCCGCTGGTGATGACATAGGCGCCCCCGTCATAATTGGCGGGATTGTTCCTGAGGTAGTTGCAGCCATCGCCATCGGCGGCCCGGACGGCGGCCGGCGACAACAGGATCAGGGCAGTCGACAGCGCCAGCACCAGGGCATGCGCCTTGCGCCAAAGGCCATTCGACAGCGAAGCGATATCGGGGAGCAATCCGATCAGGGCCGCGAGCCATTGCCACCTGAAGGGCCGGAATGCCGTGCGCCCTCCGGACCCGGCACGCACCATGTTCCCCACATGGGCCGCCTTTGGCGTGAAAAGCTGCTTCATATCCCCCGACCCCAGCTTTCACGCGCCGGATGCAGATCCGGCGCGTTCTTGCAATCGATTCACGACGAAACGGCAAGCATCCCCACTTGGCCGCTACATCCCCATTTACGCGCTACAACTCGCTAAAATGAGATGGAATCGTAAAAAACCCGTCATGTTATGCATATGATTTCATAAACATGCAATCTTATCCGCTGTCCTGACTTGAGATGTGGGCGGGGGCGCAATCCTCAATTATTACACCAATTCGGTGCCACAAATGATTTTGGTCCGATTTGGCAATGTGGACGGGACGCGTTCCGATTTTTGAGTTACCGTCCGGCCCGCTTCAAATTGGGAGGGGCAGAATGTCGGAACCATATATCGGCCAAATCATGCAGGTCGGCTTCAACTTCGCGCCGCGCGGCTGGGCACCGTGCCAGGGCCAGATCATGTCGATCCAGCAGAATACCGCGCTGTTCTCGCTGCTCGGCACCGTCTATGGCGGCAATGGCCAGAGCACTTTCGGCCTTCCTGACTCGCGGGGCCGCGTCTTTATCGGCCAGGGCAACGGCCCCGGGCTCACCCCGATCACCCTGGGCGAACTCGGCGGCGTGAACAGCGAAGTGCTCAGTATCCTGCAGATGCCGATCCACAACCACCTCGCCACCTTCACGCCCACCGGCGGCGGCACGGTATCCGGCACGCTCCAGGCGATGACCGGCGCACTCAACGCGGAGACCGCCGCACCG
Source organism: Sphingomonas sp. CBMAI 2297 (assembly GCF_029870595.1). GTDB lineage: Bacteria > Pseudomonadota > Alphaproteobacteria > Sphingomonadales > Sphingomonadaceae > Sphingomonas. Next base: position 17,328 of record NZ_JAPDIR010000002.1, on the reverse strand, counting down.
AGCGCCGGCTCGTTCCTCGGCGTCGCCAATGATTCCTCGGGCAGCGTCACGCCGACCTTCTATGTGCCGGCCGGCCAGTCGGGCACCACGCCGGTCAACCTGGGCGGCCTGAACATCACCGGCGGTGGCGGCGGCACCGGCACCGTGACCGTCGCCAATAGCGGCGGCAGCCAGCCGGTTCCGGTCATGCAGCCCTATCTCGGCATCCAGACCAACATCGCGCTGACGGGTGTCTTCCCGTCGCGGAACTGAGCCGGAGCTCGATAAAGGCCCCGACCGCGCGCGCTGCACCGGCAGCGGCGCGGCCGGGCTTTTCATGGGCCAGGTCACGAACCCGGCCCGCCGGTCAAGAAAAGACCGCCTGATAGTGGCGCGTGGTGGCCGAAGGGACCAGCTGGCTGATCAGGATTTCGTGCGGGCCGCCCTTGCCGCAATCCATCTCGTACGAGGCATCCATGAGATAGACCTCAAGCGGCGCTTCGAAGAAGAGCGAGAAGGGCACGCGCGTGTCGATGCCGATCAGGGCCGGCCTGCGCTCGATGCGAGCCAGCGTGATCTCCACCGGGTTGGGCAGGGTGCTGAGGCGGACCTTGCGACCGACCCAGGGCTCGAAATCTTCCGGTGCCAGCATTCTCATAGGATAGTCTTCCCCCTCCCGCCGAACGAATGACCGCTTCGGCTATTAAAAACCTATCCTGCCGGGTCCGCGGCGGCGCGTGAAGCCGGTCCACGCCATTTCGGGGCAAAAGCCGATACCATGCCATGCTAAAGGCCGATCGCATGCTAGCCTTCCCCACCCCGCGACCGCTGCCGATGCTGCCGGAGGCGCTGCGCATGCTGGACATGGCGCTACCGCCCGCACGCGCGGCCGACCTGCCGCTGCTCGCCGATCTGCATGCCGCCTCGCGCATGGCCGAGCTGCTCCTCGCGCCCTGGTCCCCCGCGCAGAAGCGCGACTTTCTCGACGAGCAGTTCGCGCTCCAGCACGCGCATTTCGTGAAGCACCATCGCAAGGGCGATTTCCGGCTGGTGACCCGCCGGGACGCGCCGATCGGCCGCTTCTACTTCGATCGCGGCGGCCCGGAATGGGTGCTGATCGACATCCTGCTCGACGCAAGGGCCCAGGCCGGCGGGATCGGCAGCGCGCTGATCGGCTGGCTGCAAGGCGCCGCGCGCGATGCAGGCGCCGCCGGCCTGCGCCTGAGCGTCGCCCGCACGAATACGCGCGCGCATGCACTCTACCGGCGGCTGGGCTTTGCCGATGCCGGCGAGGTCGCCGGCACCCATGTCGCCATGTTCTGGCGGCCCTGAAGCCGTCTATTCGACAGTGACCGACTTCGCCAGGTTGCGCGGCTGATCGACATCCGTGCCCTTGGCCACCGCCACATGATAGGCGAGCAGCTGCACCGGCACCGCATAGACGAGCGGCGCGATCAGCGGATGGACCTTGGGCATCGTGATCGTCGCCACCGTGCCCTCGCCCGCCGCTTCGATGCCGTCATAGTCCGAGATCAGGATCACCTTGCCGCCGCGCGCCTGCACTTCCTGCATGTTCGACACGGTCTTCTCGAAGAGCGGACCCGAGGGGGCGATCACGATCACCGGCACGGCATCGTCGATCAGCGCGATCGGGCCGTGCTTCATCTCGCCGGCGGCATAGCCCTCGGCATGGATATAGCTGATTTCCTTGAGCTTCAGCGCACCCTCGAGCGCCAGCGGATAATCGGTGCCGCGCCCCAGATAGAGCACGTCGCGCGCCGCCGCGACGATGCCGGCCATCGCCTGGATCGCCTCGTCATAGGCGAGCGCGCCGTTGAGCGCGGCCGGCGCTTCGGCGAGGTGCTTGACGATCGCCTTCTCCTCGGCCTCGGTGAGCTTGCCCTTCGCCTTCGCGAGATTGGCGGCGAGCGCGGCGAGCACCGCGAGCTGGCAGGTAAAGGCCTTGGTCGAGGCGACGCCGATCTCCGGCCCGGCATGCGTCGGCAGCAGCAGATCCGCCTCGCGCGCCATCGAGCTGGTGGGGACATTGACCACCGCGGCGATCGTCTGGCCCTCGGCGCGAGCATGGCGCAGCGCCGCGAGCGTGTCCGCCGTCTCGCCCGACTGGCTGATCACGATCATCAGCCCGCCCTCTTCCATCACCGGCGCGCGGTAACGGAACTCGCTCGCCACATCGAGGTCGACCGGCACGCGGGCGAACTGCTCGAACCAGTATTTGGCGACCATGCCGGCATAGAAGCTGGTGCCGCAGGCGACGATGGTGACGCGCTTGATCGCCGACAGGTCGAAATCGGGGATCGGCAGCGTGACCCGCTCCTCCATCCGCTGGAGATAGGCGCGCAGCGTCTGGGCGACGACGATCGGCTGCTCGTAGATCTCCTTGAGCATATAGTGCCGGTGGTTGCCCTTGGAGACGAGATCGCCGGTGACGCCCGAGATGGTGATCGGCCGCTCGACGGGATTATTGTCCCGGTCGAAGATCTGGGCGCCGTCATGGGTGATGACGACCCAGTCGCCCTCGTCGAGATAGGCGATGCGCTGCGTGAGCGGGGCGAGCGCCAGCGCGTCCGAGCCGAGATAGGTCTCGCCGTCGCCATAACCGACGACCAGCGGCGAACCGAGGCGCGCGCCGATCAGCAGGTCCGGATGCTGGCGGAACAGGATGGCGAGCGCGAAGGCGCCGTGGAGGCGCGGCAGCACTTCGGCGACTGCCTCGGCGGGAGCCATGCCAGCCTCGACCTTCTCGCTGACGAGATGCGCAACGACTTCGGTGTCGGTCTCGCTCTCGAACTTGCGGCCGCGGGCGATCAGCTCGTCGCGCAGCGGCTTGAAATTCTCGATGATGCCGTTGTGGACCAGCGCCAGCTCGCCGGTCGCGTGCGGGTGGGCGTTGTTCGTGGTCGGGCCGCCATGCGTCGCCCAGCGGGTGTGCGCGATGCCGGTGGTGCCGGGCAGCGGATTGGCCGCGAGTTCCTTGCCGAGATTGACCAGCTTGCCCGAGGCGCGGCGCCGCTCGATCCGGCCGTCCACGTCCGTGGCGATGCCGGCCGAATCGTATCCGCGATATTCGAGGCGCTTGAGACCGTCGAACAGCCGCTCCGCGACTTCCTCCTTGCCGACGATTCCGACGATTCCGCACATGCTCTGGGTGTTCCTGCTCTGGGCCCGGCGATCAGCCGAGGATTTCGATCTGGGCGACGCTATCGACCGCGATGCGCGTCTGGAAATGCGAGCCGACCGGCACGCGGCGGGCAATGCCCTTCACGCGCACCCGCTTGCCGGTGAGCACGTCCTCGGGATAGCCGCCGAGCTTCTGCTTCAGCGCGGCGATCGCCGCCGAATGCAGCTCGATGGTGAGGTTGCCCGCGTCGCGATAATTGGCCGCCGAGTTCAGATAGACGCTGAAGCCGCCCGCGCCGGCCGAGGCGACGACGAACTCGAACACGCCCTCGACCTCTCCGGTCTTCGAGGCCGCCACGGCCTCGATCGCCTGGCCGGGGCTCATCGGCGCGGCGGTCTGCGCGACGACGGGCGCGGCGACGGTCAATGCAAGCATCGAGAACAGGGTTCGCATACGCATCACTTCTTCGCCGCCTCCTTCTTCGCCTTCATTGCCTCGCGGAATTTCCGCGCCCAGCCCGGCTTCACCTGCTGCTCGGCCCGGGTGATCCCGAGCGCATCGCCTTCCACGTCGCGAGTCACCACCGAACCGGCCCCCACGATCGCGCCGTCGCCGATGGTGACGGGCGCGACCAGGGCGCTGTTGCTACCTACAAAGGCGCCGTTTCCGATCACTGTCCGGTACTTTAAAAATCCGTCATAATTGCAGGTGATGGTGCCGGCGCCGATATTCGCCCCGGCCCCTACCGTGGCATCGCCGATATAGCTCAGATGGTTCGCCTTGGCGCCGGGGCCGATCACTGCCTTCTTGATCTCGACGAAATTGCCGACCTTGGCGCCCTGCTCGATCCGCGCGCCGGGGCGCAGACGGGCATAGGGCCCGATATCGGCGCCGGACAGGATCTCGGCGCCCTCGATATGGCTGAAGGCATGGATGGCGACGCGGTCCGCCACCGCGACGCCGGGGCCGAACACCACGTGCGGCTCGATCGTGACGTCACGGCCGACCTGGGTGTCATAGGCGAACCACACCGTCTCCGGCGCGACCAGGGTGGCACCCTCGACCATCGCGCGGGCGCGGCGGCGCTGCTGCCATTCCTGCTCGAGCAGGGCGAGTTCGCCACGGCTGTTCACTCCCGCCACCTCGATCGCGTCGGTTTCGATGCCCACCGAGAACCGGCCGTCCTGGCGGGCCAGCTCGACCAGATCGGTGAGGTAATATTCGCCCGCCGCATTGTCGTTGCCCAACCGGGCGAGCAGGCGGAACAGATCGGACGAGCGCACCGCCATCAGGCCGGAATTGCACAGCGTCACTGCCCGCTCCTCGGGCGTGGCGTCCTTATACTCGACGATCTTGTCGAGCCGGCCGTCGGGGCCGACGATCACCCGGCCATAGGCGCCGGGATCGGCGGGCCGGAAGCCGAGCACCACCACGCTGGGGCCGCCATCGCCGTGGAGCGCCTCGATCATCCGGCGCATCGTCCCGGTCGTGACGAGCGGCACGTCGCCATAGAGGATCAGCACGTCGCCCTGGAAGCCGGCCAGCGCGCCCTCCGCCATGCGCACGGCATGGCCGGTGCCGAGCTGCTCGGCCTGTTCCACGGTCTCGACGCCAAGCGGATGGACCGCCGCCTCGACCTGCTCGCGGCCTGCGCCGACCACCACCACCTCGCGCTCCGCGCCGAGCGCCTTCACGCTGTCGATCAGGTGGAGCAGCATCGGCCGCCCGGCAATGGGATGGAGCACCTTGTGGGTGTCCGACTTCATCCGCGTGCCCTTGCCGGCCGCGAGGATGATTGCTGCGATCGGTGCGGTCATTTGTCCTCCGTTAGGGTGTGTACCCGGTCCCCGCAACGGCCGTGATCGCCCTGGGAAGGCCGCCGGCAAGGAAGGTCGCGCAGTCGCGTAGCGGCGCTACGCACAAGCGATCCTGACGCCGTCCGGCGGCCTTCCCAGGGCGACCCCTTCGGGGCGGGCGGATTTTGGCGCATGGCGGCGTCGCTCGTCGGTCACGATGCAAAGGCATCGCTCCCTCCTCGCTCCTACCCTTGCGCCAAAATCCGCTCCGTCACGGCGGTTGCGGGGACCGGGTACACACCCTGCGTCCCCTGCCACGTTACACTTGCCAATTCCATAGCCCCGCTGGCAGGCAGCACCGCGATGGCTGATTTCCCCTTCGACATCGTCGGCTTCGACCTGGACGGCACCCTGATCGACACCAGCATGGACCTGCTGGGCGCCACCAACCATGCGCTTGGCCTGGCCGGGCGGCCGCTGCTCGACAAGGCGGCGGTGATGACGATGGTGGGGCGCGGCGGCAAGCACATGCTGGAGCAGGCGCTGGAAGCGTCGGGCGGTTGTGACGAAGCCGAGATGGCCTGGCTCCTCCCGGCGCTGCTCGACTGGTATCGCGACCATCTCACCGACCATTCGCGCCCCTTTCCGGGCATGATCGAGGCGCTGGACGCGCTGGCGGCCCGCGGCGCGACGCTGGCGATCGTGACCAACAAGCGCGAGGATCTGGCGGTGAAGCTGATCGGGGAGCTGGGGCTGCGCGCGCGGTTCGCCACGATCATCGGCGGCGACACGATGGGCAGCGGCAACGCCAAGCCGTCCGCCCTGCCCATCCGCGAGATGATCCGGCGCTGCGGCGGCGGTCGCGCGGCATTCGTCGGCGATTCGATCTTCGACACGCTGGCCGCGAGGAATGCCGGGGTGCCGAGCATCGCCGTCAGCTTCGGCTTCCTCTCCCAGCCGGTGGAGGAACTCGGCGCCGACGCGGTGATCGACAGCTATGCCCAGCTGATGCCGGCGCTGGAGCGGCTGGGAGTCGCGCTTCCGGCCTGACCTTCAACCGTCATTCCCGCCTGCGCGGGAACGACGCCGGCAGAACTAGTCCCGCTCCTTCAGCTGGTGGAGCAGGATGGCATTGCCTTCGCTGTCCGCGATCACCCGCATGCGGCAGACGGGCGAGTGGATCAGGTCGCTCTTGAAGACGACGCCCTTCGCTTCCAGCTCCGCGCAGAGCGCATCGAGATCCTCGACCTCGAAGGCGATCGTGCCGCCGGCATCGGATGCCGGCCTGTCGCCGGTGACGTTGGTCAGCGCGAGGCAGCCGCCACCCGGCAGGTCGAATTCGATCCACGGAATCCCCTCCGGCGCCCGGCTGGGCGGCAGGCCGAGCGTCTCCTCGTAGAAGCCGCGCGCCCGCGCGAGGTCGACGACCGGATACATGGTGAACGCGACCTTGCGGAACATGGCGATCTCTCCTGCTCGAATGCCCGCGCAGGATAGCCGCGAGCATCCCGCAAGGCAAGAATTCGTTCCCCTTTTGTTTCAACACCTTCAGCCGACCGGCCGATAGCCCTTGCGATATTTGGTCCAGAGGTGCCGGGCCAGCAACAGGGGCGGCATGCGCAGCCAGTGGCTGCGGACATAGAAGACCAGCCGGGTGAGCCTGCGGGTCTGGCGGCCCCAGCCGTCCCGGGCCGTGAGGCGGCGGAGGTAGAGGCGATCGAGCGCGCCCAGGCCCCGCCATTCCGCGGGCACCTCGGTGCCGTACAGGGCATGCGACAGGCGGGCGGCGCGGGCCAGCGCACGGGCCAGGCCATGGTGGCGGGCGCGCTCCGGCAGGCCGGCGGGCGCCTCGGACGCGAACATGCAGTGGATGTCCCACAAATTGCGCATCCCGCCGGCGAGATCGCCGTCCGCCAGCAGGTGCGCGGCGGCATGGAGCAGGCGATCCGGGCCGGAAAGGACGGACAGGCCGTTGCAGAGCGGCTCGCTGGCGGCCAGCAGCGCCTCGGCATCGGGGGCGATCCTGGCCGTCAGGGGCAGGATCGTGTGGTGGACGTCGATCATCCGGTCGCGCTCGCGGTGGATGAGCGGGGGCAGCTCGTGCATCCAGCGGCGATAATAGGCGTCGTCATAGGGATCGGGCTTCACCCATTCCCAACCGGCGGCGAGCAGGGCGGCCTCGGCCTCGCCGATCCGGCCGCGGGGGACCAATATGTCCAGATCGCCGATGTTGCGCCCCACCGAGGGCGAGAGCCCGGCGGCGGCGAAGGCGGTGCCCTTGAGCAGCACCACCGGCATGCCGAGCGGCGCCAGCGCCCGCCGGGCCATCTCCGCCTCCCAGAGCGCCGCCAGGCGGACTTGCCCGGCCGAGGCGATCGCGTCGTCGACCAGGCGCTGGACCCCGGCCGGAAGCGCCAGGCCGTTCAGCCGGTGCGCGAGCGTGCCCGCCATCTGCTCGGCGCGGGCCACGGCGAAGAGCTCGGTCCATTCCCGCGCGGAGAAGCCGAGCGCGGTGCCGGGATCGCGCAGCACATGGGCCAGGCGCCAGCCGGGGCTCATGCCAGCGCCTCGACCAGGGCGATGCCGCTTTCGGTGTCCGGATAGTCGATCGCGCGCGCCGGAATGGCCTGCACGAGCCGGGTGAGCGCCTCGAAGCCGCGCTCGGCGAGGTGGACATAGTTGGTCGAAGCCTGGGTCAGCCGGACGAACGCCTCGCTGGGCGGCACCGGCCGTTCGGCGGCCGCGAAGCCGAAGCGCGGGAAGAGGAGCAGGGCCGGCTCGGCGGGCACGGCCATCGCGGCGATCGCGCGGGCATCGGGAACGAGATGGCGGATATCGCCCTTGGGCGTGCCGGCGAGCAGCGGCCCGAACCGCCCCCCGGGCAGCGCGGCGCGGGCGACCGCGATCGCCTGGTTCTTGAGGCTGATCGGCCGGGGAAAGCCATGGGCCAGGCCGGTGGCGGGGTCGATCAGCACGAACTCGTCGCCCATCAGCCGCCAGCCGCGCGCCATCAGCAGCGCCGCGAGCGTGGATTTGCCCGCGCCCGAGATGCCGGTCATCAGCACCGCCCTGCCGTCCCGCTCGACCGCGGACGCATGCAGCAGCAGGAAGCGGCGCTGGGCGAGCGCCATCTGGAGGTTCATCCCCATTTCGGCGGCGAGCAGCCCCTGGGCCAGCGGCAGCGGCGCGGCGTCCGGAATGCTGTAGTCGCCGCCGATATGGACCGCCGGGCGGAGGAACTTCCGCCAGGGCCGCGCGGCGAAGAGGTGGACGTTGAAGTCGGGAATGTCGGGCCGGGGATAGTCGCGGTACAGATCCTCCAGCTGCGCGATCGGCGCCCGCCAGTCGCTGCCGATGCGGAAGCCGGCGGGGCCGATGGCGAGGCGGGTGGCGTGCCTCACAGCCGCTCCACCAGGCCTGCCTGGACCAGTTCGTCGAGGCGCATGGCCAGCGCGGCGGGATCGGCGTCGAGCAGGTCATAGCGCTCGGCCAGACGGGCGAGCAGCTGGTCGACGGTGAGTTCGTCGGCGGCGAGCGCCTCGAGCATCTCGGGAACGGGCGCGTCGACGACATGGGTGATGCCAGAGGCGCGGTGATAGATCAGCGTGAGCGCGTCCAGGGGGACGATGCGCAGGGTCTCCGGCGGCGCGGCGCGGTAGGCCGTCATTTTGTTTCACGCGAAGGCGCGAAGGCGCGAAGAAGGAAGGGGTGGTTCGCGCAGAGGCGCAGAGAGCGCAGAGGTGCCTCGCGCCGCGCCAGCGGTGCCCTCCATTGCGACGTTTCCAGAATTCCTGCCGCTGCCGCGGCGCTGGGGCTAGCCGTGAGCAAAACCCCTCTGCGTTCTCCGCGCCTCTGCGCGAACAGAATCTTCTTCGTCGCGCCGCCGCGTCGCTGCGCGAACATGGGCCTCAGCCGCGCGGCATCTGCAGCGAGGCGAAGCAGGTGAAGCCGCTGGTGCCCGACTGGAGGCGGCGGATATAGTTGGTATAGGCGCGGCTCTGCTCGTAGGTGGTGCCGGGCAGCGTGCCGCCGTTCAGCGCGCGCTTGACGTCCTCGGCCTTGAACGGCGTGCCGGCCGCCGGAAAGGCGCCGGGAGTGCCGGCGGGAACGAGCTTGCCGTCGGCGGCGACATATTGGCCCGCGCGGCCGGGATCCGGCACCGGGATCTCGCAATGCATCACCGAGGCGCTGGTCTGCGCCAGCGCCGGCCGGATCGAGACGATCGCCGATGCGCTCGCGGCGCCCAGCATCAGCGCGCGGCGACTAGCCTTGGGAGCCGGATCTTCGTCTGCCATGACGCATTGTCCTGCGCTCCGCCCTCTTTCGCAATCGTAAATTGTGGGACAGCCGCGCCTCCGCTTTCGCGGAAGCGCCCTCAGTTGCGGGATGACGAACGCGCGCGCCGCCCCTAGTAAGGCGCTGAATGCCCTATTCTCCTGGTATAAAGGCGCTCGTGGCGCTCGGCATCGCCGCCGCGGGCGCGCTCGCGGGGCTGCTGCTCAACGGCGACGTGCAGGTAAGCCTCGTCATGCTGGTATGCGGCGTCGCCGCCGTGCTGGTGGCGACGGCGGGCGGCGATCCGATGGGCCCGCTCGACACCGCGCCCGCGGCTGCCGAGGGCCCGGGCATCGCGGAGGTGCTCGACGCGATCGCCGAGCCGGTGCTGCTGATCGCCGACCGGCGCGTGATCGCGGCCAATCCGCCCGCGCGCACCCTGCTTGGCCAGCATATCCTGGGCGAGGACGTGCGCATCGCCATCCGCCACCCGGCCGCCGCCGAACGGCTGATGAACCCGAACGATCATGATTCCTCGGCCCCCATCCATCTGGTCGGCCTGGGCACGCGCGACCAGCGCTGGGAGATGCGGGTGACCGCGCTGGGCGACGGCCGCCGCATCGTCCACCTGATCGACCGCACCGGCAGCTATGCGAGCGAGCGCATCCGTGTCGATTTCGTCGCCAATGCCAGCCACGAGCTGCGCACCCCCCTCGCCTCGCTGCTCGGCTATGTCGAGACGCTGGAGGACGGCGCGAGCGAGGAGCCCGGCATCCGCAAGCGCTTCCTGAAGATCATGCACGACGAGGCGCGCCGCATGCAGCGGCTGATCGACGACCTGATCTCGCTCAGCCGGATCGAGGCGGAGAAATATCGCGCGCCCGACAATCCGGTGGCGATGGACGAGCTGATCGACGAAGTGTGCCTGGAGCTCTCCGGCGCGCCGCGCGCGGCGGACGTGGTCACCGAGATCGCCGAGACCGAGCCGGTGCGCGGCGACGCCTCGCAGCTCAGCCAGCTGCTCCACAACGTGATCGGCAACGCGATGAAATATGGCCGCGAGGGCACGCCGATCCTCGTCAGCCTCACGCCCGAGGGCGATTCGATGGTGCGGTTGACCGTGACCGACCAGGGCGAGGGCATCGCGCCCGAGCATCTGCCCCGCCTGACGGAGCGCTTCTACCGCGTCGATTCGGGACGCAGCCGCACCCTGGGCGGCACCGGGCTGGGCCTCGCCATCGTCAAGCACATCGTCGAGCGGCACCGCGGGCGGTTCGACATCGCCAGCACCGTGGGCAAGGGCTCGACGGTGACCGTGCTGCTCCCCGTCCACCGATTGTCATGAACCTGTCACGCTAGGGGCCGAAGGGCCCCGATGGGGGCGGCCGTCCGGGCGCGTGCCCCGTGATTCTTAAATCCCAGGGACAGGAGACGGCGATGCTTGGCAGACTTGTGCTTTTCGCGCTTTCCGCAGTGGCTCTCTCGGCTTGCGACAGCGGGACGACCCGCCCGATCCGCGCCGTGGGCAGCTCGACCGTCTTCCCCTTCACCACCGCGGTGGCCGAGGCCTTTGTCAACCAGGACAAGCGCCGCGCGGCCCCGGTGATCGAATCGATCGGCTCGGGCGCGGGCTTCCGCGCCTTTTGCGAAGGCGTGGGATCGCAGTATCCCGACATCGCCAACGCATCGCGCCGGATGAAGCGCACCGAATACGACACCTGCCAGAAGAACAATGTCGGCGATATTCTGGAAGTGCAGATCGGGCTGGACGGCGTGGTGCTGGCCGAAAGCAATGCCGGCCCCCGGCTGAAGCTCAGCCGCAAGGACCTGTATCTCGCGCTGGCGGCCAACCCGATGGGCAAGCCCAACACCGCCAAGACCTGGAAGGACGTCAATCCCGCGCTGCCGGCGATCCCGATCTATGTGATGGGCCCGCCCTCGACCAGCGGCACGCGCGATGCCTTCACCGAGCTGATGCTCGAGCCGGGTTGCCTGGAGGCCTATCCCGAGGCCAAGGCGCTCAAGGAAGGGCACGACCCGGCCAAGTTCCAGGACGCATGCCTGCGCATCCGCGACGACGGCCCCTATGTCGACAAGGGCGAGAACGACAATCTGATCGTCCAGGGCCTGAGCCAGAACCCCAATGCGCTGGGCATCTTCGGCTATTCCTATCTCGAGGAGAATATCGACCGGCTGCACGGCACGCCGATCGAGGGCGTGGAGCCGACCAACAACGAGATCGTTACCGGCAAATATCCGGGCGGCCGCCCGCTCTACATCTATGTGAAGCAGCGCCACATCAAGGCGGTGCGCGGGATGCAGGATTTCCTGAACCTCTATGCCACGATGTGGAAGCCGAAGGGCGAACTGACCAAGCGCGGGCTGATCGCGGCGCCGAGCGAGGTGCAGGAGCATTCGGCCGAGATCATCGAGAAGGGGATTGCGCTCGACCCCTCCCAGCTGCACTGAAACGAGGACATCATCGCTTTCCTTCCTGAATCCCGTACCGAGCTGACGTCCTGGTGAATGTCTTCGCGCTCCTGTTCGTGGTGGTCGGCCTTGGCCTGATCGGCTGGCTGACCGCGCGCGCGCGCGCCGTGCGGTTCGATCGCGGCGGACAGAAGCGGCTGCATTCGCTGCCCTCGCAGCATGGCTGGTACGTGGCGATGTGGACGGTGCTGCCCGCGCTGCTGTTCGTCGCGGCCTGGACGGCGCTCAGCCCCGCGCTGATCAAGGACCAGGTGCTCAAGGCGCCGGCAGCCAGCCAGCTCTCCGATTTCGCGTTCGAGCGCGACACGATCCTGGGCGAGGCGCGCGACGTGGCGCTGGGCCGGGCCGACTCGACCTTCGATCCCACCGCCGATGCGCTGGTGGCGCCGATGCGCGAGGCGATCGCCTTTTACGGCTGGACCGGCACGGCGATCGCCATCCTGCTGGCCTTTGCCGGGGGCGCCTTCGCCTTCAGCCGGATCAGCCCGGCCTTCCGCGCCCGCACCAAGGTGGAGCGCGGGCTGATGCTGATCCTGCTCGTCGCCTCGCTGATCGCGATCCTGACGACGATCGGCATCTTCCTGTCGCTGTTCTGGGAATCGATCCGCTTCTTCGCGATGGTGCCACCGCAGGATTTCCTGTTCGGCACCCATTGGAGCCCGCAGCTGATCGATCCGAACAGCCCGGGCAAGTCGCTGGGCGCGGTGCCGCTGTTCTGGGGCACCTTCTTCATCGGCGCGGTGATCGCGATGCTGGTCGCCATCCCCTTCGGCCTGATGAGCGCGATCTACCTGACCCAATATGCCGCCCCGCGCGTGCGCCGCTGGATGAAGCCGATGCTCGAGATCCTCGCCGGCGTGCCGACGGTGGTCTATGGCTATTTCGCCGCGCTGACCGTGGCGCCGGCGGTGCGCGACCTGGCGGTGCATCTGGGCATGCCCTTCGCCTCGGCCGAGAGCGCGCTGGCCGCCGGCCTGGTGATGGGCGTGATGATCATTCCCTTCGTCTCCTCGCTGGCGGACGATTCGATCGCCGCCGTGCCCACCGCGATGCGCGACGGCAGCCTGGCGATGGGCGCGACCAATTCCGAGACGATCTCGCGCGTGCTGCTCCCCGCGGCGCTGCCCGGCGTGGTGGCGGGCGTGCTGCTCGCCGTTTCCCGCGCGATCGGCGAGACGATGATCGTGGTGATGGCCGCTTCGGGCGCGGCCAACATCACGCTCAACCCGTTCGAGAGCGCCACCACCGTCACCAAGCAGATCGTCGACCTGCTGACCGGCGAGAGCGAGTTCGACAGCCCCAAGACGCTGGCCGCCTTCGCGCTGGGCCTGACGCTGTTCGTGATCACCCTGCTGCTCAACATCGTCGCGCTGCGCGTCGTGAAGAAGTATCGCGAAGCCTATGAATAAGCGCGCCGCCCCCGCCCCCGTGCCCGAGCGGACGCCGACCGACTGGAAGAGCGCGGCGATGCAGAAGCGCATCCGCCGCCGCTATGCCGCCGAGCGGCGCTTCCGCCTGTTCGGGATGCTGGCGGTGATCCTGTCCGCCGCGTTCCTGGCCTTTCTGATCCTCACCATGGTGGCGAACGGCGCGCGCGGCTTCACCCGCAGCGAAGTGGCGCTCGACCTCGACTTCCCGAAGATGGGGATGATGGTCGACCGCGCGCATCTCTCGACGCCGGGCGCCGACCTGGCGCTGTCGGGCGCCGGGCTGCAGGACAAGGTGGAGATCGCGGCGGAGAGCGGCGGCGACCATTCGCTCGCAGCGAACAGCGCCTGGCTCACGGTGCGCGATGCGATCAAGGCCGATCCCTCGATCCTGGGCGGCCGGAAGACCATCTGGGTGCCCGCCTCGACCGCGCTCGAAATGGGCGCGCGCGGCGAAGGCACGGCGGCGGCGCGGGCCGATGCCAGCCGGCTGCGGAGCGCCGGCAAGCTGCGTACCGGCTTCAATTGGGGCTTCTTCACCGCGAGCAATTCGAACGATCCGGTGGCGGTGGGCATCTGGGGCGCGCTCAAGGGCTCGCTGCTCACCATGCTGGTGACCTTCCTGATCGCCTTCCCGGTAGGCGTGCTGGCGGCGATCTATCTCGAGGAATATGCGCCGAAGAACCGCTGGACCGACCTGATCGAAGTCTCGATCAACAATCTGGCGGCAGTGCCCTCGATCATCTTCGGCCTGCTCGGGCTCGCGGTGTTCCTGGGCACCTGGCAGATCGGCGGGCACAGCTTCGGCCCGCTGCTGCCGCGCTCGGCGGCGGTGGTCGGCGGGCTGACGCTCGCGCTGATGATCATGCCCGTCATCGTCATCGCCAGCCGCAACGCGATCAAGGGCGTGCCCCCGTCGATCCGCGACGCCGCGCTCGGTATCGGCGCGAGCCGGATCCAGGTGGTGTTCCACCATGTCCTCCCGCTCGCCATGCCCGGCATCCTGACCGGCACGATCATCGGCATGGCCCGCGCGCTGGGCGAGACCGCGCCGCTGCTGCTGATCGGCATGCGCGCCTTCATCGTGACCGCCCCCCAGGGCTTCACCGATCCCGCCACCGTGCTGCCCGTGCAGATCTTCCTGTGGTCGGACGAAGTGAGCCGCGGCTTCGTGGAGAAGACCAGCGCGGCGATCATCGTGCTGCTGGTGTTCCTGCTCGCCATGAACGGGCTCGCCATCTATCTTCGCAACAAGTTCGAGACCCGCTGGTAATGACCGACGCCCCTTCCCTTCCCACTGCAACGGCGACCGGGCACAAGATGTCGGCGCGGGGCGTGAACGTCTTCTACGGCGACAAGCAGGCGATCCGCGACGTCTCGATCGATGTCGACATGGACCATGTGACGGCGTTCATCGGCCCGTCGGGCTGCGGCAAGTCGACTTTCCTGCGCACGCTCAACCGGATGAACGACACCATCGCCTCGGCCAGGGTGACCGGCGACATCATGCTGGACGGCGAGGACATCTATTCCGCGGCCATGGACGTGGTGCAGCTGCGCGCCCGGGTGGGCATGGTGTTCCAGAAGCCCAATCCCTTCCCCAAGTCGATCTACGAGAATGTCGCCTACGGCCCGCGCATCCACGGCCTGGCCGCCTCCAAGGTCGCGCTGGACGGGATCGTCGAAGGGTCGCTGCGCCGCGCCGGCCTGTGGGACGAAGTGAAGGACAGGCTGTCGGACAGCGGCACGGCGCTGTCGGGCGGCCAGCAGCAGCGGCTGTGCATCGCCCGTGCCATCGCGGTCGACCCCGAGGTGATCCTGATGGACGAGCCCTGCTCGGCGCTCGATCCGATCGCCACCGCCAAGATCGAGGAGCTGATCCACGAGCTGCGCGGGCGCTATGCGATCGTGATCGTCACGCACAACATGCAGCAGGCGGCGCGCGTCAGCCAGAAGACCGCCTTCTTCCATCTCGGCCAGCTGGTCGAGTATGGCGACACGGACAATATCTTCACCGCACCGAAGCAGGAGCGGACGAAGGATTACATTACCGGCCGTTACGGCTAGGAGTAGGCCCATGGCGAGCAGCCACGAACATACCGTCAAGGCGTTCGATCAGGACATCGGGCAGCTGCGCGCGCTCATCTCGCAGATGGGCGGCCTGGCCGAGCAGGCGATCGAGGACGCGATGCTGGCGCTCCAGCGGGGCGACACCGCGCTCGCCAATGAAGTGCGCCAGAAGGACAAGCAGATCGACGCGATCGAGGCCGAGCTGGAAAAGCTCGTCGTCCGCGTGATCGCGCTGCGTGCGCCGATGGCGGACGATCTGCGCGAGATCATCGCCGCGCTGAAGATCGCCGCCGTGATCGAGCGGATCGGCGACTATGCCAAGAACATCGCCAAGCGCGTGCCGATGATCCATGGCGAGGCAGGCGAGGAGCGGATCGACGTCGTCTCGATCCTGCCCGCGATGGGGCAGCTGGCGGCGGACATGGTGCACGACGTGCTCGACGCCTATTCGGCGCGCGATGCCCAGGCGGCGGTTCGGATCTGCGCGCGCGACACCGCGCTCGACGATTTCTACGATTCGATCTTCCGCACGCTGGTGACCTACATGGTCGAGAATTCGAGGACGATCAGCCAGGTGGCGCACCTGCTGTTCGTGGCGAAGAACCTGGAGAGGATCGGCGATCACGCCACCAACGTGGCCGAAATGGTCTATTTCGCGGCGACAGGCGATTACATGGCCGAGCGCGAGACCGGCGAGGCCCAAGCGAACTGAGCGGGGAAACGGGGAATATATGGCCCGAGTGAAGATGCTTCTCGTCGAGGACGACGCCGCGATCGCGGAACTGGTCGCCTATCACTTCAAGCGCGAAGACTATGAGGTGAAGCACACGCCCGACGGAGAAGAGGCGCTGCTGCTCGCCAAGGAGGCGACGCCGGACATCGTGCTGCTCGACTGGATGGTCGAGGGGCTGAGCGGGATCGAGGTGTGCCGGCGCCTGCGCCGCATGCCGGAGACGGCGAACGTGCCGATCATCATGCTCACCGCGCGCGGCGAGGAGGAGGATCGCGTGCGCGGGCTGGAGACCGGGGCGGACGATTACGTCACCAAGCCCTTCTCTCCGCGCGAGCTGGTCGCCCGGGTGGGCGCGGTGCTGCGGCGCGTCCGCCCGGCCCTGGCCGGTGAGGCGCTGACCTATTCGGACATCGAGATGGACACGGTGGGCCACAAGGTCCGCCGCTCGGGCGAAGTGGTGCAGCTGGGGCCGACCGAGTTCCGCCTGCTGAAGCATTTCCTCGAGCATCCGGGCTGGGTCTTCTCGCGCGAGCGGCTGCTCGACGCGGTATGGGGGCATGACAGCGACATCGAGAGCCGCACGGTGGACGTCCATATCCGCCGGCTGCGCAAGGCGATCAACAAGGGCAACCGGCCGGACATCATCCGCACCGTGCGCTCGGCGGGATATGCGCTCGACGCGGGGAATTGAGCCGTATCGACATCCAGGCAAACGCATGCCCTCTCCAGCTCCCCTCCCTTGCAGGGAGGGGAATCTGGACGCCGACTGGCTCGCCGGGCTCTACCTTGCCCGCAACAATGGCTACCCCTGCGCACATGACCACAATTTAACGAAACCAACCGCGTTTCCTCGCGTTGCAGGCACGGGCGTAACGATCTCGCCCGGTTTCAGGAGACGCATCCCATGAAACTTCTTGCCCTGGCCGCCGCGCTGACTCTCGTTGCTGGCGCCGCGCACGCGCAAACTTCGGCCCAGAAGGCCGATTCCCCGACCAACAACGATGCCAGCAAGCTGGGCGGCTATGCCCCGGCCGGGCCGCTGTTCAGCACCGGCTCCACGCCGCCGCCGGGAGCCCAGGTGGTCTTCGTGCCCAGCACGCAGACGCCGACCCAGGCCTTCCCGCCGCCGGCACCCAAGGCAGTGTATCCGATGTGCAAGCGCGGCCAGTTCGACGGGTGCCGTCAGCGCCAATAGCGCCGACCGCCCCTTTTTACGGGACCGAATGTGCCGGGCGCGCAACGTTGCGCCCGGCACATGCGTTTTTTGCCAGGAAGGTGGGGGTGACAGAGAGGAAGTTTCGATGAAGTTCATGCTCCTGGCATCGGCCCTGGCGATGAGCGGCACCGCCATCGCGCAGGACATGCCGCAGACCGCTCCGCAAACCACGCCCGCGCCGCCCGCACCGCCGAGCGACG